>DIOT01000013.1:0-146868 GCA_002426195.1 Bacteroidales bacterium UBA5507
CCTTCAACAGGAATTACAGGGGGCCCTTCTTTAGGTGATAATGGAGTGGTTGGCAGAATGGGAGGTGTTTTCAATATCGCTTCTAACGGAAGTGCTGTTTACAATATTCCTATTGAAGTGCCGCAAGGAATTAACGGATTTCAGCCTCAATTGGCCTTATCATATAATAGTCAGGCGCCAAATGGAATAATGGGTGTGGGATGGAATCTTGCAGGCCTGTCTGCTATTACAAGAACAGATTAATAATATCATCATGAAAAAAAATCTCATCACTTTATTGCTAATCCTGATACTAGGAGATATTTGGGCAAGTCCCATAGATAAGGAAACAGCTATAATAGTAGCTACAAACTTTATGAACAATAAGGTCAGCAATACTTTAATTGTAAAAAATGTCATATCCGAAGACTTTAATGGTCAAATTGTCTTTTATGTTGTAAATTTTAAGACTGGTGGTTGGGTAATAGTTTCAGCGGATAATTCAACTGTGCCAGTCCTAAGTTATAACCTTTATGGAGAATATACATTAGAGGATGAAAAACCAGAAGCTTTTATTGAATTAACGACGAGCTATAAAGAACGGATTGCAAATTCAAAGACTTTAAAATCATCCAATATTGAATTAAATTTAAAATGGGAAACACTTATTAGTGGTAACTTTAAATCTCAGAAGTCATACACTCCGGGCGACCAACTACTTGATGTTCCGGGAAGAGGTCATATACAATGGAGACAAGGCAGCAACAATAGTGGTGGCTGTACTCCTTCATATAATGCATTCTGCCCAGATAAAGGTTGTGATGATTATTGTGATGAAAATGCTTTAGTTGGGTGTGGGGCAGTTGCTATGGGACAAATAATGTGGTATTGGCAATGGCCACAAAGCTCATCATACAGAACTTATGACTGGGGATTAATGCCAGACGAACTAACAAATTCATCAACAATAGCAGAAGGAGATGAAATTGCAAATTTATTAAGGGATATAGGTAGAGAAGATGCAACTGATATGACTTATTGGTGTTCCGGCACTTGGACAACTGTAAATAAAATTGAAGAAGCATTTAAAAATAAATTCAGCTATGAAGGGGTAAAAAAACATGTAAAAAATGATTGGGGATATGGGAGTGCATGGGGTGATTTATTGCGTTCTGAAATTGATAATGAAAGGCCAGTATTTTATCGGGGCGATAAAAGTGACCTTAGTACTTCAAAACATTTTTTTGTATTGGATGGATATGACGCATCTGACCCTGACTTTTTTTGGTTTAACTTTGGGCATGGAGGACAGACTTATAATAATTCAAGACATTATCTAAATGATATAACTCCTGCCGGTACTGATTTTGACTGGACTAAAAACCAAATGGCAGTTGTTGGAATTTCACCGACTTATACAGAGTTGGTCCCTGATAATATAAATATTTTTGATGTTTCATATTCGAGTGTTACTGGTTTTAAAAATGAAGAGGCTCAACAAGATATTGTATTACCTGCTGTGGGAAAAGAATTAACAGTTGAAAATGGAGGCGAACTGATTCTAACTGCTGGTAATGCGATAAATCTAAAACCCGATTTTCATGCGAAAGTAGGTAGCAAATTTACTGCACAGATAAGTTCTGATTTTACAGAAGAGATGGATATCCATGTGCCTACTTGGTACAATGCTTTTACCCCTAATGGCGACGGGTATAATGATGAATTTTGTCTTAATGTAGAGAATGCAAACTCTTGGGAATTTACTGCAATTGATAGAACTAATACCATTATTTTTCAAAGTGCAGGAACAATAACTGGTAATAGCATCTGTGTTTGGGACGGTTCAGGAGCATATTGTTTGGAAGCATACAGATGTATAGTAAGGTTCAAAAATAATTTTGGAAGAGTTGCTGAAAATGACTATATAGTCAGTGTTATATGCGGTTTAAAATCATCGTGTGTTTCTAGTGATAGTTTAGCACTTTGTGTTTCCGAAACTAAAAGTATTTCTACAAATATCCCAAGTCAAAGTGATGAAATTTTATTTTCGGCATATCCAAATCCAAACAATGGAATTTTAAACTTAAAGTTTTCTAATCATCAAGTGGATAATATTAAAATATATAATTCACAAGGAATGATATGTTATCAATCTAATGATATTAAGCAGCCCGACTATATTATTAATATGAGACAGTATGACAATGGAATTTATATTATTGCTGCTGTGATAAATAATCAAGTATTAACACATAGAATAATTTTAAAAAAATGACACGATTAATAATAATTATAGTTTTGAGTGCTTTTAATCTTTTTTGCTCTTGTGAAAAGGTTAAAGATAAGGACACATTGATTCAAATTTATAAATTTAAAACAATAGATTATTCCAACAATGTTCCTGTAGAGCTTTCTGATGATAAAGACAAAATCACTTCAGCACCTGGAAATATAACCAGAGTACCCGTGAAACTTTCTGATAATTATTATTTAAACGGTTCAATGGGTGTAAATACAGGATATTTGTCATTAACAATTGAAGAACATAACAACTTGGAAATTAAGCCCGGAATTGATAGTTTATACAATTTATTGATTGAAAAAGACCCATATTTAGAATATTATTATCGACATGATGATGGTACATTTAGAAATGAAAATGGTGTATATGGGATAGACACAGCTATGATAAATGATTTAATAAGAACAGATAAGCTTGAAAATTACTTTGATAGGTTGAAATAACCACGTTTGCTAACAAGCAATATAGCAAAAATGCGGTGAAGTACTAAATTTGGAAGGCCTTTGCTTGTTTTAACTTCGGACGGGTAGTACGAAAGGTTGAATTTAACCAGAACGGTAGTAAAGTTTATGTTGACTACTCTTATGACCATAAGGGCCGACAGGTTTCTGCTACCGAACCTTATATACCCGGGGAGTCGTACTTTGTTACATTTAAAGAATATGACGACTTACTTGGGCAGGATTGAGAGAGTTATAGAGCCTGGTGAGATAAGAACCGATTACAGTTATGGACAAAGAAGCGAAACAGTAACAAATCACATGGGGTTCAGTGCAACAAAGTCATATAACGCTCCCGGATGGCTGGTATATAGCACGGATTATGACTCAAAGGCGGTTACTTATACCCACTACAGCAATGGGAAGGTAAAAACATCGCAGGTAAATGGCCAGCCTGCCACCCTGGTAACTATCGTGTATGACATTAGTGGCAATGTCACTTCGAGCACCGATCCATCATGGGACGAAAATATAAGTGCCCTTAGCACATTCATTGATTATTCCGTTTCTTAAACTCATCAATTCCACTCTGAAGGAATGTTACAAAGTTGTTAACATCAAGGTCATATGCTTTTGGTGTTACCAGTAGCTCTCCATTTGTGTCGAGCAGCACATAATATGGTTGTGCATTGACATTGAACCGGCTGATCTGAAAGTCGGCATATTTCTTTCCAATGGTCTTCTTAACTTTTCCATCGTAAGTAGATGTTATCCATTCGGATTCGGGGAGCTGAGTTTTATCATCAACGTATAATGCGATAATTACAAACTCATCCTTTAACATCTTTAAAACATTTGGATCAGACCATACTCTTGCTTCCATTTCACGGCAATTTACACAACCGTGTCCGGTAAAATCAATAAAAACTGGCTTATTTAACTGCTTTGCGCAGGCTAAGCCCTGTTCATAATCAAAATATCCTGAAAGCCCATGAGGCAAATGAAGAATCTCGCCATGTTTTGGAACATCACAGAGTCTGGATGTAGTAGGCTGAGATGTATTTGCCGTGCCCGCAGAGAATACTTCGACATTTTCGCGGATAATCTTATTAAGGTCGAAGTCGTGCGTTGTCTGTGGTGGAATGTATCCTGATAATGCTTTGAGAGGCGCTCCAAAGAGTCCGGGTATCATGTAGAGGACAAAAGTGAAGGTAATGATTGCTAACATCATTCTGGGAACACCTATATACTTAACTTCTGAATCATGCGCTGTCTTGATTTTACCAAGTAAGTATAGTCCCATTAATGTGAAGATAACAATCCAGAATGCGAGATAAATGTCACGGTCAAGAATTCCCCAATGGTAAGTTTGATCAGCAATACTTAAAAATTTAAGTCCAAGCGCCAATTCAAGAAATCCTAAAACCACTTTTACTGAATTCAGCCAACCGCCGGACTTTGGCATGCTGTTAAGCCACCTTGGGAAGAAAGCGAATAATGTAAAGGGAAGTGCAAATGCCAATGAAAAACCAAGCATGCCGATTATTGGCATCAGTACTTTACCACCTGCAGAAGCAACAAGAATTGCTCCAACGATAGGACCTGTACATGAGAAAGACACTAAGACCAGTGTAAAAGCCATAAAGAATGAACCAATTACTCCTCCCCTGTCGGCCTGCGAGTCTGATTTATTAATCATCCAGCTGGGCAGTGTAATTTCGAACATACCCAGGAAAGAGGCTGCAAAAAACATGAAGATCAGGAAGAAAAGTATATTAGGTATCCAATGCGTGCTAAGGAAGTTTGCAAAGTTAGCTCCGAATAGCACTGCGACCAGCGTACCAATCACTGTATAGATAAGAATGATTGAAAAACCGTAAACAAGAGCCTGAGTTTTTGCTCTAACTTTATTTTGTTCTTTCAGGAAAAAAGTAACAGTCATGGGAATCATTGGAAATACACAGGGTGTAAGGATTGCAGCTAAACCGGCAAGAAATGAAATAATAAACAGGCCCAAAAGTGATTCTTCCTTCTTTTCACCTTCTTTGATTTCTTCAGAGGTTTTTTCATCAGCTAATGTGTCGCTTTGTGTTTCAGAAATAGTGTCGATGGCTTGTGATATTTCACCGGAATCTACGGTCTGACTTACCGCATTATTTGATTGTTCATTTCCCGCAACAACCTGATTTGCTTCGGGATTCCCTTTGATGTTGAATTCAAATTCAACTTCATTTGGAGGTAAGCATTGTTTGTCATCACAACACATGAATTCAACATATCCTTTTATCTTGAAGCCTTCAGGTGATAAAACCTTTATCCTTTGTTTAAATACAGCCTCATTTGCAAAGTATTTAAGGACCATATCGAAGTTGGGATCAAACTCCTCAATTGCCTTTGGCTCTTTTACCTTTCCTACAAGTTGGAATTTACTGCTCTTTTCAATACTAAAACTGGTAGGAACTGGTCCGTTCTCTTTGATATCCTGAGAATAAAGGTGCCAGTTATTGTCAATGGTAGCCTTAAAAACCAGATCAACCTCACCTGGATTTATCTGTTTTGTTGAGAAACTCCATTTTACAGGAGTGAGAATTTGACCAATAGCATTTGATTGAAAAATAAAAGAGATTAGAGAGACGATTAAAAAACCGTAAAAGAACTGCTTTTTCATTCCTGGTGGTTTGTTAAGTTATTAATGCTATCCTTTGGTGGTTAAGAAATATGTTTATTATGATTCCAGTAATTCGATCTTCAAAATTTTATCAGTTTCATTTGTGATCCGACAAGTGTTTGAAATACGATGACCTACCAACCAAACAATTGAGTTGTTTGAAATTAGTAGCCAGGCATTCTCTTTTTCAACAATTGAAAACTTGTTATCTATGAAGTAATCGCTAAGCTTTTTCTTATTATTCATTCCATAGGGTATAAATGAGTCGCCTTCTTTCCATTTTCTTAACTTAAGCGGGAATTTGAGTTTAGTTAGGTCAAGAAGGGCAACATTCCCTGTTTTAGGAACTACCAGATCGTCGTAATTTTCAATATTTGAAAGCCTTAAATGAATTGGTCTGGTAATTTCGTTCATTGATTCATCAATAACTACTTCATCGGATGATTCTGTGGTGTCATCATCGGCCTCAGTAATAATGAGGTATTCTCTATCCTTAATAACTCTGTGAGTACCTGAGAAAAATTGCTTTCCGGAAATTTCCCCGAGCGCATCAGCGATTTCAGAGCATACAGAACGGTTAAAATTGAAGTTCTGCAGGATGGCGTATAAATAAAGGTCGACCGGTTTATAACTCAGAAGTCTCTTTATATCGAGTTTAATAATTTCGTTTTCCTCTATGAGTAATTCTTCCGATAATTGAGTGGAATAATTTCTGAGTATTAATTCTGCTTCCCTGACTCTTTCAATGGTAGCGGTAATTGTCTTTCTGAAATCAGGGTTAATTTCACCTAATAAAGGGATCAGGTCATGCCGGATTTTATTCCTGATATATTTTGTTGTTCTGTTGGAGCTGTCCTCTCTGTATGTAATTGCTTCTTCAGAAGCAAATTCTTCAATCTGACGACGAAAAGCGAACATCATGGGATGTACAATATTGGCACGATTTGGCAAAATACCATGCATTCCGCTAATTCCCGTTCCCCTCAGTACATTAATGAAAAATGTTTCTATCTGATCGTCAAGGTGATGAGCTGTGGCTAATGCTTTAAACCCTTCTGTTTGAATAAGTTCTTCGAACCATTCGTAACGCAGTGTACGGGCAGCCATCTGGACAGAAATTTTGTTAAAGCCCGCATATTCCCGTGTCTTAAAGTGCTTTACATAGAACTTTACTCCTAACGCCTGAGCACAATTTGCAACAAAAGCTTCATCCTGGTTTGATTCTGTACCCCTTAAACCAAAATTACAATGTGCTATTGAAAAATTGAAACCGGCTCTATGAAAGAGTTCTGCCATTACCATGGAGTCAACACCTCCACTAACTGCTAGTAATATAGGGTCATTTGGAGTGAACAGCTCATTCTGTTCAACATACTCCTGTAAAAGTTCAAGCATGTGGCAAAGTTAATAATTCAAGTGAAATTATGCAGGTAATTGTATACAAAATGGCCATCTGCATATTTAAAGCAACTTACAGTGTTATTAATAAGTTTAACTCAACAAACAGAGCATATTAGCGTTAATCAGTTAATGCATAAATTATATCATTATGGATATCCGGAGAAATGAAAACGGTAGAGTTGGTAAATTATTTATTGAAGAAGATAATGAAGTTGTTGCCGACATAGGTTACATGATAAATGATGAGAGCAACTATGTAATTGACCATACAACCGTGAGTAAAAAAATGAGCGGGAAAGGAATTGGGCAGAAACTGGTTGATGCAATGGTAAATTTGGCGCGTGAGAATAATAAAAAGATTATCCCGGGTTGTGAGTTTGCTAAAAAGGTTTTTGAAAGAAATAAGGATAGCTACGCTGATGTTTGGGATAAGAGAGAGTGAGCTACCAATAAAAAAACCGCTCTTGCCCAGAGCGGTTTTTTTTAGCATCTGTTGACAGATTATTTAATTTCCCATGTGTCACCACTATTGAGTAAATCGTCAACACACTTGATATTGGAATGCTGTTGACCAAATGTTATTTGTTCTTCCACCATATCGTCGTATGTAGGATAATTTGCTGAGCGGATAACACCCATAGCAACCGGATAGTGTGGATAGGCCATTTTGGCAAGCATAAGGTGAATTCCGGGATCCTGTTGATACATATCATGCACAAGCAGATCATCTTCAGTAATTCCGTTTTCACCTATAGTAACAACCTCAAGTTGGGTTCCTTTAAGTATAATTCCCTTATCCTTATTTTTACCGAAGATCATTGGCTCTCCGTTTCTCAGTATAATCTGCCTATCGTCTCTATACTCTTTGTTTGTGATTAAATCGTGAGTCTTATCGGCAAAAATTACACAGTTTTCGAGGATTTCAACAATTGAAGTACCATCATGACGGGCAGCTTCAAACATAATTTCAGTCATGAGTTTTGGGTTTCCATCAGGACAGCGGGCAAAAAATGTTCCCTGAGCGCCAAGTACCAATTCACCAACATTGAAAGGATGCTCAATTGTGCCCTGAGGAGATGTTTTTGTAATACTGCCCATTGGAGTAGTAGGTGAATACTGACCCTTGGTTAATCCATAGATCTGATTATTGAAAAGGATGATATTGATGTCAATATTCCTTCTGATAATATGGATAAAGTGATTTCCGCCAATTGCCAGTGAGTCGCCATCACCGGTAGTCATCCACACACTAAGATGTGGGTTTGCGATTTTAACTCCTGATGAGATTGCTGCAGCACGACCATGAATTCCGTGAATACCATAAGTATTTACATAGTAAGGGAACCTTGAGGAGCATCCTATACCGGATACTATCATTACGTTTTCCTTTTTGTATCCTAATTTGGGAAATACATTGGCCACTGAAGAAAGAATGGCATGGGCACCACATCCGGGGCACCATTTTACCATTTGATCGCTTACAAAATCGTCTTTCTTAAGCTCAACAGATGAGCGTTCTATTGTAAAATTCTGAGTGTTTATCATGATTAATTCTCCTCCAGTGTTTTAGTTATAACCTGAGTGAGTTCTGCAACCGTGAAAGGAAGACCTTGCACTTTATTGTATTTGAGATATTTGTATTGTGGGTGGGTCATACGGAGATAGTTGACGAATTGTCCGCTATTCAGTTCACACACAATTATTTTCTTAAATCCTGCGAAAACTTCAGCAGTGTTCTTAGGAAGAGGCATTATGTAATTAAAATGGGCATGGCTGACTTTCTGACCATTTTTCTGAGCCTGTTCAACAGCTTCCTGAACTGCACCGAGTGTACCGCCCCAACTAACAACTAAAAGGTCGCCTTCTTTCTCCCCAATGATTTCTTGTTCGGGAACGAATTCGGCTACTTTTTGAACTTTAGCCTCTCTTAAATCAACCATTTTCTGATGGTTTAATGGATCGGTAGAAACTGAACCTTTTCCATCTTCCTTTTCAAGACCACCGATTCTGTGGCGTAAACCTTCAGTTCCTGGAATAGCCCATTTACGTGCAAGAGTCTCAGGATTTCTGCGATATGGCAAATAATCTGGATCATTAGGCTCTGCAATTGGAGGGTGGATTGAAGGAAGGTCAGCAACACGTGGTATTTTGAATAATTGTGATCCATTTCCAAGATATCCGTCAGTTAGAAGAATAACAGGGGTCATATGCTCCATTGCAATTTTAGCTGCCATATAAGCATAGTAAAAACAGTTGGCTGAGCTGGATGCTGCGAGTACCACAACAGGGCATTCACCATTACGTCCGAATAGTGCCTGATACAGGTCACTCTGTTCTGATTTGGTTGGCAGACCCGTACTTGGACCACCACGCTGAACGTTTACAATAACCAGAGGCAATTCTGTCATCACTGCCAATCCAATAGCTTCACTCTTAAGTGATAAGCCCGGGCCTGAAGTTGATGTGATTGCAAGTGAACCGGTATAGCTAGCACCTATTGCTGAGCAAATTCCGGCAATTTCATCCTCTGCCTGAAAGACTTTGGCACCAAGGGATTTATGTTTGGCAAGCTCAATGAGAATATCTGTAGCAGGAGTAATTGGGTAAGAACCAAGGAACAATGGTCTGCCCGAACGTTCGCTAGCTGCAAGGAATCCCCATGCAGTTGCTATGTTTCCTGTTATGTTGCGATACTTGCCCGGAGGAATTGAAGCCTTATTGACCTGATAAACAGAACTTAGAGCTTCTACAGTATCAGCATAGCTGTATCCTGCTTCCAGAACCTTTCTATTGGCTGCAATAATCTGGGGTTTGTTTTTAAATTTCTTTTCAAAGAATTGATATGTGGCAGTAAAGTCCCAGCTAAATAAATGATACATGATACCAAGAGCAAACATATTCTTGCTCTTTTCGGCAGTTTTAGTATCTAGTCCGCTATCTTTAAGTGTTTCACGTGTAAATGAAGAAATCGGAGCTTTAACAAGATTGTATTTGCTAAGTGAGCCGTCTTCCAGTGGGTTTGCGCTATAACCTGCTTTTTTAAATGCCGGTTCATCAAATGCATCTGCATCAACAATAATAGTTGCACCCGGTTTTGCCCACTTAAGGTTAGATTTCAGTGATGCGGGATTCATAGCAACCAGCACATCGCAATTGTCGCCGGTTGTTTCAATTTTTTTCGCACCAACATGTACCTGAAATCCTGATACGCCTGCGATTGTGTTGTGAGGAGCACGGATTTCAGCGGGGTAATCGGGGAAAGTGGCCAGGTCTAACCCGGCTAAAGCTGCAGTATCAGAAAAGAGCGTCCCTGAAAGTTGCATTCCATCGCCGGAATCACCAACGAACTTGACAACTACCGCTTCTTTTTCAATAACATTACTCTTTGTTTTAACCATGATTTATAGGTAATTGAATTTGACGGCAAAGTTACGTCTTTTAATTTGAACCAATTGCTAATAAGCAAGCTAATTTCTTACCAATCAGCCAAATTCAGATTCAGTCTAAACATCGTTTTTAATTGTCTCCGGGCTTTTAAAAGTTTACACCTATCAATTTAGCGGTTAGCTATTTAGAACCTGTACAAATTGATTGGAATCTTTTTTTTGTTTGGTTATTCAATATATCTTTGCAGTAATAAACAATCATAAATACAAACTTAAATAATCGAGCCATGGCTTATTTAATTTCAGATGACTGCACGGCATGCGGCACTTGCATTGATGAATGTCCAGTTGAAGCGATCTCCGAAGGTGATATTTACAAAATAGATCCAGATATTTGCACAGATTGCGGATCATGTGCTGATGTTTGCCCAGTAGAAGCAATTCATCCTAACTAAGATTTGCTTTAACACACAGAAAAGGAGGGAAATAACGTTTCCCTCCTTTTCTGTTTTTATACCCCTGCCAGGTATCTGTCTGATTAAGTTAACGGAAACATTATCATTTCATCTTTGTTTTAATGGGGACGTCAAAAAACCGCGTGTTTTTTGATATTTTTGATAATTGACTTAATTTTTCTGTAATGGATAAGTTTTCTTTTTTCTCGAATGCAGAAACTGAATATATTGATAATCTTTATCAGCTCTATCAACAGAATCCTGAATCTGTTGATGCATCCTGGCAAAGGTTTTTTGAAGGATATGAATTCAGTCGTGTAAATTATAAACGGGGTGGGACTCAGTCGGGGACTGTTGAGGGGAGTTCTATGCTTCCCAACGAGTTTAAGGTTATTAATCTTATCGAAGATTATCGGAAAAGAGGACACCTTTTCACTAAAACAAATCCTGTTAGAGCACGACGCTCATATTTACCAACTCTCGACATAGAAAATTACGGTCTGAGCAATAAGGATCTTGATACAGAATTTGAAGCCGGAAATGAATTGGGCATTGGAAAGACAACCCTTAGAAGGATCGTTGAACATCTGGATACTACCTACTGTCAATCAATAGGTATCGAATTTGCCCATATCAGAAATGTTGAGATAGAGAAATGGTTGAAGGGGAAAATGGAATCACGAAAAAACACTCCAAAATTCTCAACTGCTACACGAAAAGTTATGCTTGAGAAACTCGGGCAAGCTGTATTCATGGAAAAATTCCTACATAAAAGATTCCCGGGCCAGAAAAGATTCTCGCTTGAAGGCGTTGAAGCATTGATACCTGCCCTGCATGCTATTATTGAAAAAGGAGCAGCTCTTGGTGCTGATGAGTTTCACATTGGTATGCCCCATAGAGGCAGGTTGAATGTTTTGGCAAATATTCTCGAGAAACCAATGGTTGACATCTTCAATGAGTTCTCAAATAAAGAGTACGATGATGAGACTTTACTGGGAGATGTTAAATATCATTTGGGTTACACTCTTAAACGGCAGACAATGAACGGCAAAGAGGTCATTTTGACTCTTGCACCTAATCCTTCGCATCTTGAGACTGTGGGTTCATTGATTCAGGGAATGACAAAAGCTGAAATCGACCTTAATTATAATGGAGATACTGATAAGATAGTTCCTGTTATCATTCATGGAGATGCTTCAATTGCCGGACAGGGTATTGTGTATGAACTTGTGCAGATGTCGGCTCTTAGGGGTTATCAGGTTGGTGGTATGATCCATCTGGTAGTTAATAATCAGGTTGGCTTTACAACAAATTATCTCGACGCAAGAAGCAGCACATACTGCACCGACGTGGCTAAAGTGGTACAATCTCCGATTTTCCACGTTAATGCCGATGATATTGAAGCTGTGGTTTATACCATTGAGCTGGCTATGGAATATAGGGAGAAGTTTGATAAAGACGTGTTCATAGATCTTCTTGGTTATAGAAAATATGGTCATAATGAAGGTGATGAGCCACGCTTTACTCAACCGGTACTCTATAAATATATTGAAGCTCATCCTGATCCATGGGAAATTTACACTGAAAAGCTCATTAGCTCAGGTATTATTACTCAATCGGATGCTGAGACGATTAAAAATAGCATTAATAAGAAATTAGATAAAGACCTGCAAATATCTCAGGGTATTGAGAAAACCACTTATAAGACATTTTTAAGCGATATCTGGAAGGATGTTAGGTTTGCCACACATGATGATTTCAACGAGTCGCCAGAGACAGGTGTTCCTTACGATATCTTAAGAAGTATAGGAGAAAAAATAACGAAACTTCCTGCCGAAAAACATTTTAACCGCAAGCTCATTAAGTTGATGGATGAGCGCAACAAGATGATTAAACCCGGCAAAACAGTTGACTGGGCAATGGCTGAACTGCTTGCTTATGGCTCACTTCTGAACGAGGGTATTCCTGTAAGATTATCGGGACAGGATTCAGAAAGAGGCACATTCTCACATAGGCATGCTGTTTTAACAATTGAAGATTCCGAGGAAAGTTATGTTCCATTAAGTAATCTGAATAATGGGAAAGCAAAGTTTTCAATTTATAATTCCCCATTATCAGAATATGCAGTTTTGGGTTTTGAATATGGTTACTCGCTCATCACTCCTCATGCCTTGACGTTATGGGAAGCACAGTTTGGAGATTTCGGCAACGGTGCCCAGGTTATTATTGACCAATATCTCAGCAGTGCCGAAGATAAGTGGCGTGTAATGAGCAACCTTGTTCTCCTGCTACCGCATGGATATGAAGGTCAGGGACCTGAACATTCAAGCGGAAGAATGGAAAGATTCCTTGTCCTGGCTGCAGATAATAATATGCAGATTGTAAATTGTACAACTCCTGCCAATTTCTTCCATGCCTTGCGCAGGCAGGTACATACACCATACAGAAAACCTCTGGTTGTATTTACTCCTAAGAGTCTGCTGCGACATCCCGCATGTATCTCACCGATTGAGGATCTGACTAACGGAGGATTTAAGGAAGTTATTGACGACGAAACAGTCGACCATACAAAAGTTGAGAGAGTTATATTCACAACAGGAAAGGTATATTATGAACTTGTTGAAGAGCGTAAAAAGATAAATGCAGAAAACGTTGCTATTGTGAGGTTGGAACAAATATACCCCTATCCACAGCAACAAATAAGAGCGATAGTTGAGAAGTATTCTTCTGCGACAAGGTTTGTATGGGTTCAGGAAGAGCCGGCCAATATGGGAGCATGGCCTTTCATAAAACGACATTATAAGGAGAATAACCTGCTTATGGTTGCCCGTCCCGAAAGTGGAAGTCCCGCAACCGGTTCACCGAAGTTACATCATCTGCGACAGCGAAAGATCCTCGATAAGGCTTTTGGAGAATGCAATTGCGTTAATTCTGACCGTATCTGCAGAATGTTGTGTGCTCCTAATGAATGGGTAATTCCCGCTGAACCTGAGAAGGTTGATCGTCAATTAGATTAAGAAATCAAAAATCAATAAATAGAAATGATTATTGAAGTAAAGGTCCCTAGTCCGGGCGAATCTATTACAGAAGTGCAATTAGCCTCCTGGCTGGCAAAAAACGAAGAAATAGTTGAGAAAGATGCAGAAATTGCTGAAATCGATTCTGATAAAGCTACATTGACTATTAACGCTCCTGAGCGTGGAAAAATAACCATCGAAATTCAGGAAGGAGAAACTATAAATGTTGGCACAGTCATTGCCCGTATTGATACTTCGGTCATGCAATCAGCAAGCGACAGTTCACAAACTTCTGTAAAGGAATCCACTCCTGTAGAAAGCGCGGAGGTTGTTGAAGAACAGTCAAATGTGTCTCAGCCAACTGCAAAAAGCGAGAAACAGGCAGGAAAAACACATATTTCACCGCTTGCCAAGAAGGTAATGGAAGCCAGAAACCTTACAGATGAAGAAGTTATTCAGCATGTCGGCAATAAGCGGATAACCAAAGCAGATGTTGAATCTATTTCTGATAAAGTAAGCGAACCGACTTTGCAAAATCAACCTGAAATTGTGAAAGGTGGAGCAAGAGATACAGAAAGAAAAAAGCTAAGCACTTTGCGTATGAAACTATCGCAAAGACTTGTTTCTGTGAAGAATGAAACTGCCATGCTGACTACTTTCAATGAAGTTAACATGAAGCCTGTAATGGATATTAAAAAGAAGTATAACGATCTTTTTAAAGAGAAATATGGAGTTTCAATTGGCTTTATGTCACTGTTTACAAAAGCGGCAACAATAGCACTTCAGGAGTTTCCGCAAATCAATTCCATATTGGATGGCGAAGAGCTTATATATCACAATTATGTTGATGTTGGAATTGCAGTTAGTTCACCTAAAGGACTTGTTGTTCCGGTAATAAGGAACACCGAGGCAATGAGCATTTCGCAAATAGAAACAACAATTAAGGAACTTGCAGGTAAAGCCAGAAATAATAAGATCTCCCTGGAAGAGATGACAGGTGGAACTTTCACAATTTCAAACGGTGGCGTATTCGGATCTCTTCTTTCTACACCAATCCTTAATCCGCCTCAAAGTGCCATTTTAGGAATGCATAATATTGTGGAAAGACCAATAGCACAAAACGGACAGGTTGTTATAGCACCAATGATGTATCTTGCTCTTTCTTATGACCATAGAGTTGTTGATGGCAGAGAGTCGGTGAGTTTCTTAGTCAAGATTAAGGAGCTGCTCGAGAACCCACAGACAATGTTATACAATGGTGTTGATCCTGTTAAGAGTCTTTTAGGTATTTGATATTCAATCCGTTATTCGTTATTCACTATTAAGAGGATAATATACCGGTATGAAGTAGTAATTTTGCATAACTTATAAAAGACTATCTAAAATGCGAAAGAAAGTTGATTTCCTAGTGATTGGTACCGGAATCGCAGGACTAAGTTATGCGCTTAAGGTTGCAAAGTACGGTAAGGTATGCATTGTCACTAAAAGTGATGCAGAAGAAAGTGCAACTCATTATGCTCAGGGTGGTATAGCCGCGGTTATGTATACCCCCGATACTTACGAAAAACATATTAAGGACACAATGATTGCCGGTGACGATTTGAGTGATCCGGAGATTGTAAGAATTACGATAACTGAATCAACCGAAAGGGTTAAAGAACTAATCGATTGGGGTGTAGCTTTTGATAAAAATACAAGCGGAGAGTATGATCTGGCTAAAGAAGGTGGGCATTCCGAATTCAGGGTATTGCATCATAAGGACCAGACAGGTGCTGAGATTGAGACTACTTTACTAAATCATGTAAAATCAAACCCGAATATTGAGATTCTCGAAAACCATTTTGCTGTTGAAATTATAACTCAACACCATTTGGGAAGAGATGTTGATGGTGTAAGCGAACCTGTTGAATGCTATGGAGCTTATGTACTAAATAAGGCAAACCATCAGATAATTACTATTCTTTCCAAGATTACCATGATTGCCACCGGAGGATCGGGCAATGTGTACGGAACTACAACAAATCCCCCTATTTCAACAGGTGATGGCATTGCGATGGTAAAAAGAGCCAATGGGGTTATTGACAGAATGGAATTCATACAATTTCACCCGACCTCATTATATAATCCCAATGAAAAGCCCAATTTCCTTATAACCGAAGCACTCAGAGGTGCAGGGGCAATTCTGAAAACAAGGAAAGAAAAAGAATTCATGCAGAAGTATGATTCTCGTCTTTCGCTTGCACCAAGAGACATTGTTGCGCGGGCCATTGATAATGAATTGAAATTAAGTGGAGATGACTATGTTTGTCTTGATGCGCGTCACCTTCCAATGGATGTTATCCTTAACCATTTCCCTACAATATACGCCAAATGCCTGAGCATTGGTGTTGACATGACCAAGATGATGATTCCGGTTGTTCCGGCAGCTCATTACACCTGTGGTGGTATAAAAGTAGATTCGTATTCCAGAACGACTATTAAACATTGTTTTGCTTCGGGAGAATGTTCCTCAACCGGGTTGCATGGTGCCAACAGATTGGCTTCAAACTCTCTGCTCGAATCGCTGGTTTTTTCACACAGAGCAGCAATTGCATCGGTCGAAGAAATTAAATCGCTGGCTTTTAAAGATGTAATACCTGATTGGGATGATAAAGGCACAGTCTTTAATGAAGAGATGATTCTCATAACACAGTCTATAAAGGAGCTTCAGGCAATAATGACAAGTTATGTAGGAATTGTCAGGTCAAATATAAGGTTAAAAAGAGCTTCCGACAGATTACAAATTCTTGAGCAAGAGACTGAGATGCTATATGAGAAATCGGTAGTCACAGAAAAAATATGTGAACTTCGCAATATGATCTCCGTTGCATCCTTAATAATAACAATGGCAAGCAACAGAAAGGAAAGCAGGGGCTTGCATCATTCAATTGATTATCCCAGGTCGTATTCAACCGGCAGGGCTAAGTAGTTTAATTTAAAATTGATAAAAAACAGACAATTATGGCTTTAATAAGATCCGTAAAAGATAAGCACCCTAAGATAGGTAAGAACTGCTTTTTTGCCGAAAACGCTACAGTAGTTGGTGAAGTTGAAATGGGTGATAATTGCAGTGTTTGGTTTAATGCCGTTGTAAGAGGCGATGTTCATTACATTAAGATTGGCAATAATGTTAACATTCAGGATGGTGCTATAATTCACTGCACATATCAGAAGTCACCTGTAAATGTTGGCAATAACGTTTCAATTGCTCACAACGCAATTGTACATGGATGTACAATACACGACAATGTGTTAATCGGAATGGGTGCAATTGTGATGGATGATGTGATTGTGGAAAGCAATAGCATTGTGGCAGCAGGAGCTGTAGTATCACAGGGCACAGTCATTGAATCGGGTAGTGTTTACGCCGGAATTCCTGCAAGAAAAATAAAAACAATTGATCCAGCACTGTTACAAGGTCAGATTAACAGGATTTCGCAAAGCTATACAACATATGCGAGCTGGCATGATGACAACATAAAGCCGGTTGCTGAAAATATTGACAAATTATAATAACTGACAACTTGGCTTATTTGGTATAAATGGCAGAATTTTTGCTATGTTATGCTGGTAAACAATTAGATAATACTATGGGATACCTTTTGATTTTTGCGATTTTTATGATTGCAAGTTGGGCTATAGGCGCACGCCTTAAGTCAAAATTTCGTGAATACAGTGAGATACCTGTCAATTATGGAATGAGTGGGAAAGAAGTTGCTGAAAAAATGCTTTATGATAATGGAGTAACCGATGTTCAGGTGCTTTCAGTAGATGGAGAATTAACTGATCACTATAACCCTCAGAAGAAAACTGTTAACCTTAGTCATGATGTGTATCATGGCAGGAGCATTGCTGCTGCTGCAATTGCAGCCCACGAATGCGGACACGCTGTTCAACATGCACATGCATATTCATGGTTACAAATGAGATCAGCACTTGTTCCCATTGTTAGTTTCTCTTCAAGATGGGTTCAATGGATACTTTTAGCAGGTATTCTGCTAATCAATGCATTTCCTCAACTACTACTTGCAGGAATTGTAATGTTCGGACTCACAACGCTTTTTAGCTTTATTACACTTCCTGTTGAAATTGATGCAAGTCGTCGTGCAACTCTTTGGCTCGATGGAAGTGGAGTGGCAAATACTGCAACTCTGCCGAAAGCAAAAGAAGCTTTAAGACTCGCTGCTTACACTTATGTCGTAGCTGCTCTGGCATCTTTAGCTACGTTAATGTATTACATCATGATATTCTTAAGAAGGGATTGATGAATAATATTCAATCAAAGTCATTAATATTAAAACGAATACACTTCCAGAGTATTCGTTTTTCGTATATTTGCACACTAAATCTTATACTCTCACCACATATCACTATACTCTGATGAAATTGTTGCGTCGCACTTATGACTGGGTTTTAGGATGGGCTGATACTTCTTATGGAGCTACAGCTCTTTTTATTCTGGCTTTCATTGAATCAATCTTTTTCCCGGTACCACCCGACGTTCTATTAATTGCATTAGCGCTAGGGAAACCTCTCAAAGCTTTTCGCTTTGCTCTTATATGTTCCATTGGCTCAGTTACAGGGGCAGCAATAGGTTATGCACTAGGTCATTATGCCTGGATTGCAGCGGATGGTAATTTTACCGCTTTTGCTGATTTCTTTTTCAGAAACATTCCCGGTTTTACTGAGGAATTATACGCTCAAATAAAGGCGTTGTTTGATAAGTGGAATTTCTGGGTAATATTTACAGCCGGGTTTACACCGATTCCTTATAAAGTATTCACTATAACAGCCGGAGTATTTCAAGTGAACATTTTTATGTTCTTCCTTGCTTCTATTATCAGTCGCTCTGCCCGTTTCTTCCTCATTTCATGGTTAATCTGGAGGTACGGACCGGGGATTAAGAGTTTTATTGACAAATACTTCAATGCACTTGCATTGGGATTTACTGCCTTGCTAATCTTAGGTTTCATAGCAATTAAATACCTGATTTGATGGAAGTCTCCGGATATATGTGGGCCGGATTTATAGGCCTGGTAATAGTGATGCTGGTTCTTGACCTTGGGGTTTTCCACCGTAAGGCTCATGTTGTGAAAGTTAAGGAGGCTCTTATATGGAGTGTAGTCTGGATATCTCTTGCCCTGATTTTCAATTATGTAATATACTATTATGCAGGAAGAGAGAAAGGTTTGGAATTCCTCGCCGGATACCTGATTGAGAAATCATTAAGTGTCGACAACCTTTTTGTGTTCATAATGCTTTTCAGCTACTTTAATGTTGACCCTAAATATCAGCATAGAGTATTGTTCTGGGGTATTATTGGCGCTCTTATAATGAGAGCGATATTCATATTTGCCGGGGTTGCTCTTCTCGAAAGATTCCATTGGCTGATATACGTATTCGGGGCATTTCTTATTTACTCCGGTGCAGTGATGCTGAAACCACGCAAGACCGATATAGATCCTAATAAAAATCCATTGGTCAGATTATTCACCAGGTTCTTTCCGGTTGCACCAAATATGCACGGCAGCAAGTTTTTCGTGAGAATAAACAAAAGATTGTTTGCCACTCCATTGCTTATTGTATTAATTATTGTAGAATTTACTGATTTAATTTTTGCAGTCGATTCCATACCTGCAATTCTGGCAGTTACTAAAGACACTTTTATAGTATTTACTTCGAACGTTTTTGCTATTCTGGGTCTTAGAGCTCTATACTTTGCACTTGCCGGTATTACACAGTATTTTTATTACCTTAAATATGGCTTGTCGGCTATTCTGGTTTTTGTTGGAATAAAGATGCTCCTTTCCTCTACTCCATATAAGATCGAAATAATGACTTCATTACTAGTCATTCTCGCTATACTTGTTTTAAGTGTACTGGCCTCGGTAATTTTTCCAAAGAAGGTTATTCCTGAAGAAGATTTAAAGTTACTGGAAAACGAGGAGAGTAATCCGACAGAAAAATAATTATCCGATTCTTCTTGAATCAATTGAAGCTACCCACTTATTATAGTTGCAATTCGGACATACAATTTCATCATTCTCCTTCAATACCTGAGTAAATCCACATCTGCTGCAAGAATGGTACCCATCTTTAGGTATTTTTGTAAAGCAATTGCTAAGTGACTCAGGGAGAATAGGTAATCCGGGCTTTACTTCATCATCGGGATAGAAAAACACACTAATTGTTCCATTTACTTCTAAAAAGGCTGATTTGATTTGTCCAAGGTGTTCAATATGGTCCTTCCTCAGATAGGCAAAAAACTCATCAAAAGAGATGGCTTGTGAATCAAGGTTTGAGTGTATCATCAAATCATCTGTAAAGAGTTCGACCGGTTTGCCCTCTATTATCTTCTCAGCTTTTTCACTCTTAACAGTAAGTTGTGTAATCCCGCGGTAAAGTATTGCAATAACTATAAAAACCACTAATACCGGAAGTAGTCCGACATTCTCATAAAACATAGGATCACCGGCTGCTGATCCCAAACCTATAATTATAGCCAATTCAAAAAGAGAAAGTTCATATATACTGCGCTTCCCCGATAGCTTGAAAAACAACAAGAGAATTGCAAACATGATGGTGGTTCGCATTGCTACCTCACCGAGAAATGACCAATCATAGTTTTCGGGAAGAAGTATTCTTCTGAAATCAAAACCCTGTATTTTTTCCTGCATTTTTCTCAGTTTTAGACAGCATTCCGGGTTGCATTAATGTTTCCGAATAATGAGCGCATTATAAGCTTCTCATAGATTTCGGAATGAGGATCATCATTTTCCTGAGTTTTCATTAAAGCATACTGCTGAATTACCAATAAAGGTAATACAATATTTTCTCTGAGTTTAATACTTTTTCGACTTCGGGGATTGTCTTCGAGCATTACAACCATTTTTGCAACCTTCAGAAGCATCTCGCGTGTTATCTGAAATTCATCGTAGATTATCTTCCAGAAATCGCCGAACTTCTCATCTTTTTCCATGTATTTGGTTAAAGCAAGATTTGACTTGCTGATGCTTTGCATACTGTTTGAGATCAGAGCTCTGAAGAATGAAGAACGATTATAAAATTCAACACACTGTTGAAGGTTGCCTAGTTCTTCCTGTTCCTTTAAGGCCGTGCCCAATCCAAAAAAACCCGGTACATTTTGTTTAAGCTGACTCCATGCACCTACGAAAGGTATTGCCCTAAGGTCATCAAAAACCAGTTTACCGCTGTCGCCACGCTTAGAAGGGCGACTACTGATGTTGGCCATTCCGTAATACTTCAAAGTACTGCGTTCTTCAAGAAATGGGACAAATAATGGATGATTCTTAAAGTTGTTATATTTCCTGAAACCTGACTCTGACATTCGGTTCATTAATTCTCTGTCTGTGTCTGAGATATCTTTCTCGGTTTGATTGAAGAGATTATTAGCCAACCCCGCTGCAAGAAGGTATCCAAGATTGTGAACGGCAGATTCTCGTAATCCATAATGTGAACTTATTGTCTGGCCTTGAAGGGTAAGCTGTATTTGCTTGCTTTCGACTTTACTGCCAAGTGCCGAATAGAAAAGGTGAGCATTACCACCACCTCTTGCAGGAGGGCCTCCCCTGCCATCAAAAAATATAACCTCAATGCCAGCTTGTCGGGAAATAGCAGTTATCTGTTCCTTCGCCAGGAATATAGACCAGTTTGCTGTCAGATACCCCCCATCTTTAGTACCATCAGAGAAACCAAGCATCACAGTTTGCTGCTTTTTTCTGTTGAGAAGATGATTCATGTATCCTGCATTCGAATATAAAAGGCGCATAGAATCTCCGGCATGTGCAAGATCATCTATTGTTTCAAACAGCGGGACAATATCCACAGTTGGATTTTCCCAACCTGTCATTCTGAAGATGGAGAGCACTCCGGCGACATCCAGAGCACCCCTGCAATTGCTGATTATATATCTGTTTGAACCTAATTCACCATTTGACGACTGTATCTCTCTCATCGCCTTTATTGAGTTTATAGTATCGGCTGTAAGATCATCAGACCAATCCTCGTCACTAATTCTTATTGAAGTATTAAGGAGTTCATCAACACCACTATTATCGTTTTCAGATTTCTGATTTAGAGTAACAGCAGCTCCATATCTTTTTAAAATATCATTAACAGCTTTAGCGATTATCCTCGAATCTTGCCTGATATCAAGACTTGCAAAGTGATAGCCAAAGAGTGATACCTTTTTTCTTAGTATCTGTACTTTGTTTATAAATAAACTTTGGTGCTTTTCAATGATAGTTCTCTCAATTTCCATCAGCTGATCGACCAGTTCATTGGTAGGTAACTCAGATCCTGCTGAATTAAGTTCATCTTTGAGATGTTCCTCAATACTTTCCAGTTTATCAGACACACCTACAAAAGTTAGTCGCCTTTTAAGCTTTTTGAGATCATCGAGGTAACATGTAATTATTGAAGATCTGAGTAATTCAGCGACTTTTAGAGTGGTATAGGAATTAACAAAAGGGTTGCCATCTCTATCACCTCCTGGCCAGAAGCCCAAAGAAATAAGCTGCTCGTTGTGATTTAGGTGCTCACTCTGCGATTCATTAAACATCTCAAGCAAATCGCCAACAGCATGGTAAAATATGTTCGACAGATACCACTCCAGACGAAGGGCCTCATTGTAGGGTGTAGGTTTTTGTTTTCTGAAAAATGGAGTCTTGCTTAATTGGTGCATCAAATTACGGACATTTGAAGTTTCTTTAGATGCAATAGCTTTTGTCAGGTCGGAACTGATTGCTAGAATCTGTCCCGGGTAAAATTGTGTTGGATGGGCAGTTAGAACAACTCTGATTGCGAAAAATGAAAGGATATGATTCAATTTCCATTGCAAATGATCTTCTTTGACTCTTTGAAGTAGCTGTTGCAGAGAATTTGGCCCATCTATTCTGTGGATTTTATTGTATGCAGCATCCTCTAATGCGTCTATTAGCAATATTTGCCTTTCGACATATTGAATGACATGAAAAAGAAAGTCGATTCTCTGTCTAGGGCTAAGTTCCGGGCTGTTTTTATCAAGAAATCCTGAAATAATTGAAATAGGATCCTTGCCTTCATCTAAACCCTTCTCGCAGTCATCCCGCAATATAGGTAATAGCCTTCCTGTTCTTATTACTGCATCCATTGGAAGAGTCAGAAACAGGTTGTTATACAGATGGAAGTTCAATTCAACCAACTCGTCAAAAGATTTTACTATTGAATCATTCATTATGAGAGCGCTCTTTTAGAAGTTCTAATCTTATTGTATAACAGATAAAGCAAAAAAAAGCTGTTCGGATGGAACAGCTTCTTTTTATATTATTGAATGTAAGTCTTATTTTAAGTTAAGTTTTTTCTTAACAAGGGCCATTATATCGTCTGCAGGTTCTGAGTATAAGAGGAGGCCTTCGGTTGAGTTAAAGATAAATGTATATCCATTTTCTTTTGCAACCTCATTAACGGCAGTACGGGCACGCTCAATAATAGGAGCTGTTAATTCATTTTCTTTTGCCATTAATTCTTCCTGGGCAGTCTGTTGAAATTCCTGGATTCGGCGTTGAATGTCAACTATCTCCTTCTCTTTGGTTTGTTTGATAATACTTGACATTGTAGCCTGATTATTCTGATAATCAGTTAACTTGGTTTCATATTCGGTCTGCATTGCCTGAAACTGTTGTTGAAGTTGTTCCTGGAAAGCAGCGAAAGAAGTTTTAACTGTATCCTGACCGGGCATTTGCTCATAGAGTTGTGCAAAGTTGATATGACCAAGTTTTTGTGTTTTTTGTGCACTAGCCTGAAAAGCTACACCTGCAATCATTATTACGAGGAAGAATCTGATTAGTTGTTTCATTGTAATCGTTATAAGTTTGATAATTTGTACTGTGCAAAAATAATAATTAATGTGAAATATCAAACGCCTTCAAATTTATTGAGTTAGTCAGGTGAAACTCAGTATTAATTCATCTTGAGGGCCCGGTATTTAACGCTTATTGTCTGGTTTGATAAGAATATCCCATTTTGTCAAGAACCTCTTCACTAATGTCATAACGAGGATTTGTGTACATCATTGAGACACTACCTGCTTTATCAAATATTACTGCATAATTTTCGGATGCTGCAAGTGATTCAAGTGCCGTTGCGATCTTTTCCTGAATAGGCTTGATCAGCTCTTCACGCTTTTTGACAAGGTCACCTTCTGTTCCGAATCTTTGTTTTTGAAGATCTTTAGCAGACTTTTCGAGGTTGATTATTTCCTGTTCCCTTTTCTGCCTGATATCATCGGGTAAAAGGACAGCCTCAGCAGTAAATTTTTTATATAGCTGGTCGATGTCAGTAAATTTGGCTTCGATCTCTTTTTGCCATTGCATGCTTAATTCATCGACTTCCTTTTTTGCATCAGCATATTCAGGAATGTTTTCAAGAATAAACTCACTGTCGATATAAGCAAATTTCTGTGCAACACTATAAGTTGCAGATGCAATCATTACTGCTAGTACTAATAAAATGCGTTTCATGTTTCCTCCGGTTTTTTGAGGTTAATATATCTTCTAATCGATTAACAAAAAACTTGCCACAAAAATATAAGACTAATCAATACTTTGATTAATTGAGAAGTGGAACTGGCCCTTATTTGCAGAAGGTATACCGGGAATATCATCAAATCCGTACCCCCAGTCCAATCCAAGTAGTCCAAACATAGGCAGATAAACTCTGACTCCAATACCTGCTGACCTCTTAAGTGCAAATGGATTAAACTCCTTGAATTCTTTCCATGCATTACCTGCTTCAACAAAAGCTAAAGCAAAAATTGTAGCACTTGGATTAAGCGACAACGGATATCTCAATTCGAGGGTACTCTTATTATAAATGGTACCACCTACATTTCTGTTTTTATAGTAATCGGGTGTAAGACTTTCATTTGAATACCCACGCATTCCAATGATTTCCCTACCATCAAGGTTCATAGTACCTGAGAGACCATCACCACCTAAAAAGAATCTGTCGAATGGAGTAATTCCTATATCATTATTGTATGAGCCAAGGAATCCGTATCTGACTCTGGTACTCAATACAAGATTTCCCACCACCTGACGATAGAGCGAGAAGTTAAACTTCCATTTATGGTATTCTATCCATTCAAATTTCTCGTCGTCAGTCATTTTGGTGTAATCCTTATTGTTAAAAAGTGAATAAGGTGGAGTAGCATCTACACTTAATGAAACTTCCGACCCTGATCTTTGGAAGATTGGGCTATCAATAGAATTACGGGCAAATGTAATTCCATAGCTGAAATTGCGGAAAGTTCCTGTACCTGAACCGAAAGCAATTATGTTGGTGTAATTCTTAAGTCTATAGTTTTTAAACGAAACGTTTTGGAACAAAGTAAAGTAATCATCAGGCCATTCAAGTCTTTTTCCCAGCATGAAATTTAAACCATCCATCATGAAGGAATAATAATACTCACTGTCCTTATCAACACCATTTGAAATAAGGGAATGGTAATAACTTACCGTGAATGAATTTGGTTTACGTCCTCCAAGCCATGGTTCTGTAAAAGAAGCACTGTATGAAATATATCCTTTACCGTATGAAGAAAGACGAATTGCAAGTTTCTGACCGTCACCGGTTGGAATTGGTCTCCATGCTTCCTTTTTAAACAGATTTTTGGCAGAGAAATTATTAAATGACAGACCGAGGGTACCAACTACACGTCCGTATCCCCATCCGCCCGATAGTTCAATCTGGTCAGAAGATGTTTCTTCCACTTGGTATTCAATATCCACTGTGCCGTCAGCTGCATTAGGAATTGGGGTTGGAACAATTTTCTCAGGATCAAAATACCGTAATTGTGCAAGTTCTCTGGTTGTTCTGATAATGTCTGATCTGCTGAACAGCTGTCCTGGCCGTGTCCTTAATTCACGCATCACAACATGGTCGTTGGTACGTGTATTCCCCTTGATTGTTACTTTATTGATTGTTGCCTGCTTGCCTTCTCTGATTCTCATCTCAAGGTCGATGGTATCATTAGCAACGTTTGTTTCAACAGGTATTACTGAAAAGAACAAATAACCATCATCAAGATACAGGGTACTTACGTCAACACCATTAGGGTTATAGGTTAAATTGGCCTCAAGCTCTTTCTGGTTATATACATCACCTTTCCTGATTTTTAGAACCGCATTTAGTTGCTCTGCGGTATATTTCGTGTTCCCAACCCACATAATATCACCAAAATAATACTTGTTGCCTTCATCAACATAAATATCAAGGTTGACATTCTTGCTATCACCTGCCGGGTACAAACTGTCCTTAATAACAATAGCATCTCTGAATCCATCTTCATTAAAACGGGCAACGAGTAGATTAAGATCTTCCTTATACTTATCTCTCAGGAATTTAGAGCTTTTAAAGATTCTGAACTTAAGATGATCATTAACAGTATTGGTAGTAAAATTATAGATTGAATCGACATTGAATGTAAGCAATTGTTTGGGAAGGCCAAAAACAAACTTATCAAGTATTCTGAACGGTTGAATAGCACCTTTCTCTTTAGTGTCTTTCATTGCAGACTTCAGTTGAGTGTCTGTCAATTCATGATTTCCAATGATATTGATTTTGTTTATTCGGACTCTCGATCCCTTATTTATATTAATTACCAGAGAAACATCACTTGCCCTGAGTGAGTCTTTTGTCTGTTGTATATCAACTTTAGTATTTAAGAAACCCTTCCCGGTAAAGTGATTTCTAATAATATTTGAAGTTCTGATAAGCACGTTTTCAGTAACGACATCGTTCCTGACAAGTTTAATTTTTTCCCTTAAATCATCAGCTTCTGACTTACGAATACCACTAAAAGAAAATTTTGCAAGACGAGGCCGCTCTTTCAGGTTTATGTTAAGAAAAATCAAATCTTCGGAAATCTTGGTTGATGTAATACTGATGTCTTCAAATAAACCTTGTTTCCAAAGTTTATCGATTGCTTTCCTTATTTTTTCACCCGGAATTTCAATCCTGTCAGCCACCTGAAGACCCGACAACATAATAATTACGTTATGATCAAGGCGTTCAGCACCTGTTACGGTAATACCACCTATGATGTATTCCTGTGGAGCTGCATAATCGAATTGGTTCAGGTCATCGCCCAGTCGTATTTGTGCAGATGCAGTAAATGAAAAAAAGAACAGGAATAATACTAGGAGGCGATGGTTCAATTTCATTTATTGGTAGGTTGATTTAATTGTTCACTAGTCATCCCGAAGCGTCTTTCACGATTCTGGAAATTTATTATTGCTTCAAAAAGGTCATTTTCTCTGTAGTCAGGCCAATAAACCTGTGTAAAGTACAGTTCAGCATATGCTATTTGCCAAAGCAGAAAATTACTCACTCTGTTTTCACCACCGGTTCTTATCAGTAACTCAGGGTCAGGTATACCTGCCGTACTTAAGTTAGCTTCAATGACTTCACTTGTTATATCTTCGTTTGCAATACTCCCGTCTTTTGCAAGTTGGGCAATTTTCTTTGCAGCTTCAACAATCTCCCACTTACCACTATAATTAAGAGCCAGAATAAGGTCCATCCGTTTATTTCCGGATGTTTTGGAAATAGTATCCATTAATTGCCGGTAACATTCAGGTTTTAATCCTGAGAGATCCCCGATAGCCCTTAATCTTACATTATTTTTCATAAGAGTATCAAGTTCATCACTGAGAGTATGTACTAACAGGTCCATAAGTGCATCAACCTCATACTGAGGCCTTTTCCAGTTTTCAGTTGAAAAGGCATATAAAGTAAGATAACGTATGCCAATTTCTGCTGCTGCTGTAGTAATACTACGAACAGATTCGACTCCGTGTTGATGCCCCACTACTCTTTCTTCTCCCCTACTTATTGCCCACCTTCCATTACCATCCATTATTATGGCAACGTGTTGGGGTAATCTCTCCGTGTCTATTTTGCTCTTAAAATCCATCTCCTCAGAATCGGAATAAAATTAGGCAGTTATATTAATTTCGCGCTTCTTGTTGCTGTTAATTATTGTTAATGGTACTATAAAAAAGTGTTAAGACACTTTTTATGTCCACCATAGTTAATCTTAATCGAGACACTCAAGCCTGCCATAGAGAACCAGTCATTGTTATCGGAATTGCCTCTCTGCATGTTTGGTTCATGCTTTAAAGTCGGATCTGAAACAATAACTTCTATGGGGACTTGCGAATCCGGATCATAAATACTTCCATTCAAATAATATGTAGTGCTCACATCATCAAGATAGTCGGTGAATGTTTTATGCATAGCCCAATGCAGCGATAAACCCATCCTGTCATTAATGCTATACTTAAAGCCTATGCCAAAAGGAATGTTAAATGTTGCCTTTCCATACTTCCGGTCAGAGTATTGTGGCAGGTTTTGGCCCTCTGTCCCAAGTGGCCTAAGTTCCACATCATGCGAAAGACTCTTGGGATTATAAAGAGCAACACCAGCCCCTGCAAACATGTAAGGAGTGAAATAATGTTTTAAACTGCCGATAAAATATTCAAATAGATTGAATTCAAACTGGGCTGAGATATCGGTAATATTACTCTTAAAATTAAGATTCCTATCAGGATTATACCCTGAAACCGCATCGTCACCCTCAATCATTGCGAGTGATAAAGATCCTTTAATTGCCAGTCGTTCATTGAAGTTGTGTCTCACGAAACCACCAAACGCCGGTTGAGTCAACATAAATTGCTCGCCTGGATTCAGATCTCCCAGATAATAAGACCCCCCTCCGAAAATGCCAATTTCGCCGTAACTTTGAGAGAATGCCTGTCCATTGACCACAAGAAATAGAAAAAAAAGTACTTTCGCAGTAATTGCAGTAATCAATCGGTAAGCTTTACTTGATTTAATGTCCATGCTTCTTAATTATAATCAGTTAGCGGCTGATAAACATTTCTTTGAGGATGCAAAAATAGCAAAAAACCGACTACGGTCAACAGTCGGTAAATGACATTAAATACGAATATCGCGTCCCCACATAAGTTTCTGCCTGATAGTTGTAAAAAAGTTATCACTCAATCGCTGAACCAGATTAATATTAAATGACTCTTTCTTAACAATCATTTCTGTTTCAGCATCAATGGTCTCATATCTGCTGTCCAACCCGATCAGAAATTGAGGAATTCTTCCCTCTACCCTAACCTTAAGGATGCAGTTGTCGGGAATAACGACCGGTCTGACTGTTAAATTGTGTGTAGCAATTGGGGTAATAACAAAATTCTCACTATCAGGTGCAAGAATGGGACCGTTGCAGCTCAGGGAATATGCTGTTGATCCTGTAGGGGTTGCAATTATGACTCCATCACCCCAATAACCATTCAGCAATATGTTATTCACATATACCGAAACCAAAATCATTGAGCCTGAGTCCTTTTTGTTTATTGTTAGTTCATTTAATGCATAGTTGTATTCTCCGAATAATTTCTCGGATGTTTCAAGTCGCAGCAAACTTCTTTGGTCAATTTTAATATTACCGGAGATAAGATCAGTGATTGCATCTTCAATCTCTTCTTTATGGATGCTTGAAAGGAAGCCCATTCTTCCCAGGTTAATTCCCATAACAGGAATCCCTGAATCACCCACATAAGTTATTGCATCTAACATAGTCCCATCACCCCCAACTGAAAGCAGGTAATCGGTATTTCCCTCCAGATGTAATTTGTGGTTAAATATGCTAATGTTATCGGGCAATTCTGCCTTATCCTTTATAAATTCATAAAATGACTCGGCGATTGTGATTGAGATATTTTCTGACCGTAATTTATTTATTAACAATTGCAGATAACTAAACCTGTCGTCAATAAATTCCTTGCCGAAGATTGCGACTTGCATAAACCCGGATTTTTTGCTAAATTAACAGTTTATATGATAAGCGCTGAATAATTCATTCGCGTTTCGGAACTTTTAAGAACTTTGCGTTTATACTATAAACATGTCAGAAATGTCACAACTTCATGTTATCAGGCTGAATAACGATGTTTTAATCCCGGTTGTGGGCTTAGGTGTATACAAGATGTCAGCCTCACAAGAAACTTTAGGAGCTATTGAACATGCCTTAAGAATAGGTTATCGTCACATAGATACTGCCCGAATCTATAATAATGAAGAGATCGTTGGTAAAGCTATCAGCTCTTTCTTTATACCACGAGAGCAAATTTTTATCACTACTAAGGTGTGGAATTCTGACCAGGGGTATAATCAGACAATTAAAGCCTTTAATAAAAGTCTTGAGAAATTAAATCTCAAATACATTGATTTATATCTAATTCACTGGCCTGTACAAGGGAAAAGAAAAGAAACCTGGCAGGCCCTTGAGACTTTGTATGAAGAAGGAAAGGTCAGAGCAATTGGTGTAAGTAATTACCTGTTACCTCACCTTGAAGAACTTATGGGTTATTGTAAAATTCCTCCTGCAGTCAACCAACTCGAGCTGCATCCATATATTTATGGTAGTCGAATTGACACTATTAACTTTTGCCGGCAAAACAAAATAATTCCTATAGCTTACAGTCCACTTACCAAGGGGCAGAGACTGAAGGATCCTGCACTGCTCAAAATAGCATCAAAATACAAGAAATCTACTGCCCAGATTTTACTCAGGTGGGCAGTTCAGCATAGTTTTGTTGTCATCCCCAAGTCATCAGTACAAAGTCGAATTGCTGAGAACTTTCAGATTTTCGATTTCCAGATTTCCGATCAGGATATGGAAGCTCTTGACGGCTTTAACGAAGGCCTTGCCACCGGATGGGATCCAACCGATACACTTTAATCAAAACTAATAGTTAAATTACTATTTTTACTCCGGAAAATAATTATTTATGACTCAGTTATCCAGTTTCAGTCAGGACAGTATTTCAGAAAGTTTAAAACAGATTTCAGAAAGTAGTCTTAAGTTCTTCAGCACTGAAAAAGAAGCATACAAATTTGCTCTTAGCATCCTTGATCTAACAACTTTAGAAGGAAGCGATAGAGTTAAAACAATTGATGACCTGTGTGCTAAAGCAAAAAGTTATCAATCGATGGGATTACCTAATGTAGCTGCCGTTTGTGTTTATCCTGTCTTTGTACGACAAGCAAAAACTCTCCTGAAGGGAACTAACATCAAGGTTGCCAGTGTTGCAGGAGCATTTCCTTCAGGACAATCACCATTGGAAATAAAAATTGCTGAAATTCAATATGCAGTTGCAGAAGGTGCTGATGAAATTGATATGGTAATTTCCAGGGGTAAGTTTCTTGATGGTAATTACACCGAAGTAGCCGGAGAGATAAAATCCATTAAAGAAGCTTGCAAAAATGCTCATCTAAAGGTTATCCTGGAAACAGGCGAAATAAAAGATCCGCAGGCAATATACCATGCGTCTCAAATTGCGATGAAATCCGGTGGCGACTTCATTAAAACCTCAACAGGGAAAATCCCTTTAGCAGCAACACCCGAAGCTGCTTATGTCATGCTTCAGTCAATTAAAGATTTTTATCGTGAAACAGGTAAAATGATAGGATTTAAACCTGCCGGTGGTATATCTACACCCGAACACGCATTGTTGTATATTAAACTTGTTGAAAACATCCTGGGGAAGGAATGGTTAACACCTGAATATCTCAGAATCGGTGCAAGCCGATTGGCAAATAACTTAGTGTCTGAACTAATACAATAACAAGCTATAACCTCAAATCGTCAATGATCAGAATATTCAGAACTCTATTAATAATTTTCGCAATAACAATTGGCATACTGGCGAAAGCTCAGGTAAGCATTGACACAGCAATGAACTTCACTGTCAAAGATGTCGCAGGCAATCAACATCACTTGTTTGAATATCTGGATGCCGGGAAGATTGTAGTCATCGACTTTTTTACCGTAACATGCGGACCTTGTCAGACATATGCATCTCATGTTAACCATGCTTATGAACATTTTGGTTGTAATGAAGGTAATGTAGTATTTCTTGGAATAAATTGGGGAGCTGAAAATGAAACAGTAGTCAATTTTGACACATTATATGGAATAACTTTCCCCAGTGTGAGTGGGCTTCAGGGTAATGGCAACATGGTGGTTGATAGTTTTGAGGTTAGATCTTATCCAACAGTTTGCGTAATTAAACCAGACAGAAGTATTTTCAACCCTTACATATGGTTACCTGCGTATGACAGCATAGTACAAGTGGTGACTGAAGCCGGGGGAATCCCAATGAACTGTACGGTTTCGGTTCAGGAAAATGAAAAAGCGGACGATTACATAAAATTACTTAGCGATGGGAGTATATTTCTAAACATACCAGCGTCTATCAAGGAACCCCAGCTGCACTTTTACTCAATAGATGGAAGGTTGATATCATCGATCAAACCTCCGAATACCGGTACAGTTTATGCCCCTAAATCAAATGGTATAGTAATCTTAAGGCTATCATCAGAAAATCGATTACTTGATGTCAGAAAGATTGTAAGTGGTACATAATTTGCATTGAATATTAATTACAAGAAATCTGTAATCCAATTCACAAATGAAACCACTCAGAATCCTATTACTATTTTCGCTCTCCATTTTTATGGTAGCTTGTACTCTCGAAGACGACTTAGATCCTATTTCAGGAGATGAAAGAGATAAATTTACTGATACATGGATGTTCTTCGAGAATGAAGTATCCCGGGGAGCAAGTTACTCAGTTACTATATCAAATGATCCCGGTAATTCTTCTCAGGTTTTACTCAAAAACTTTGGTAATATGGGTCATGCGTACAGTGCATATGGAATAGTAACCACATCAAGAATAGAAGTTCCTTCACAGGAAATTTATAGTGGAATAACAATAGAAGGTTCAGGTCGCTTAGTGTCATCGGATGAAATGGAATGGACCTACTCAATTACCGGAGGTGGCGAATATGAAGAATTCACTGCGACTGCCTCCCGATAATCACTTCTTTATTTCAAATTTCTCAGGAGTATTGGTAATGCTATCTTTTTTAAGGGTAATGATAGTGGTTTTCTCTTCCAGCATTTCCTTATAACCATCATGGTTTTCCTGATAATAGCGCAGGTTTTGCCTGAATTGGTCTGCAGTTACATTATAATGAAGAAATATGGAATCGTACGATTTCCTGGCAATCATTTGTACGGAGTCGGTGGAAATTTTCCCTTGAAGAACTTTAAGTGCAGCTTCTGTAATTTCAATATCAGCAAGAAGCCGGACCATTGTCTCCTCTTTAATCAGATCTTCATCTACAGGACGCTGTGAACTTTTGTTTCCACACCCCGATAAACTAATAATCCCGGCATAAGCCAGGATCATAAGCAAATATTTAAATGTCCGTATCATTTATTCTTTTCAAATTCTTCGTTTAAAAGCTTAAGAACTTCATCGGTAATATTAAGTGAATCATTGCCGGTGAGAATGCTACCACCACGGTTATAAGAAAAAATATAGTCGAAATTCATGTTCTTATTATACCTGTCAAGGAAGTTTTGCAAACTGTCGAGCAGAAGTTGGTTCATATCATACTCCTCTTTTGCAAGTTCTGTTGAGTACCTCTCACGTAATTGCATAAGCTTCTGTTGTTCAGTCATTAAACTGGCATATACTTCTTGTGCAGAAGCTTCAGAGATACTGCCTTTATTAACCTGTTCCTGCAAATAAGCGGCATCCTTTTCAAAAGATTTTTGCAAATTACTCAACTCGTTTTCATAACGAATAGTTTTCTGCTCCAGTTCATCACGCATCTGTTTGACCAGGCCATAATGTGTTAATATAGTATCACTATTTATATAAGCAATTGATACTGATCCTGATGAGGCTTTTTGTATTGCCTTAACAGGCATTGCGTTTCCTGGCTTTAAAACAATGAAGTATAGAACAATCAATCCAATAAATAGGGCAATATTTATAATTGTAAGCAACAGGTTCAGGTTACCTTTCTTCTTATTATTAGTGGTGTTTGACTCAACCGGCTCCTCATTTTTATTGTTCTCAACAAAAGAACTTTCGCCCAATTCATTGGGAGTATTAATATTTTCTTCGGCCATAACAGGATAACTTTTTAATTAAATTAGGGTGCTAAGTTAAAAGAATAAAACTGATGAAGCACTAATTTCCTAAGTCTGACATAAATTTTATACGCACAAGTCTGATTTCTTCTTCTGAAAATTCATCTTCACCCAGCTCAATTAGGGCATCCTGAATAGAATCACTTTCAGCTTCTCTGAAGTAGTCATAAATCTCTTCCTGATGGTAAGGATCAACATACTCATTTACGTAATAGGAAAGGTCGAGTTTTGTACCTGAAGCGACAATTCTCTCAATCTCAGTCAATAGCTCACTTATTGTCATACTTTTGGCAAGAGCAATATCTTCCAGAGAAACCTTTCTGTCAATACTCTGAATGATATACACCTTCAGGCCCGACTTGTTAACTACTGATTTGACAACCATATCCATAGGCCTGATTATTTCGTTCTCTTCAACGTAATTTTTAATAAGCTTAAGGAATGGTTCACCATACTTCAGTGCTTTGCCTGACCCTACGCCGGTAATTTGTTTAAGTTCTTCAACAGATACCGGATACTGTATTGCCATATCTTCGAGAGAAGGATCCTGGAAGATTACGAAAGGAGGCAGGTTCTCTTTCCTTGAAATCTCCTTACGCAAATCTTTAAGCATTGTAAATAGTATCTTATCAGCTGTACTGGTCTTAGCTCCTCCACCATCAAAAAAGTCTTCATCATCACTGTTTTCATAATCATGATCACGCGTGAGCATAATTGAATGTGGTTCGTCAAGGAACTTATGTCCTTCGGGTGTTACTTTTAGAATGCCATAGTTTTCAATGTCCTTAACAAGCAAACGTTCAATGAGCATTTGCCTGATTACAGCATTCCAATATTTCTCATCATGTTCAATTCCTTTGCCAAAAACTTCAAGTTGATTATGCTTGAATGATTTGTTATTGGCTGAGAGCTTTCCGGTAATAACACCAATTATATGTTTAGCTTTAAATTGCTGCTTTACTGCAAGGATTGTTTCAAGAACCAGCTCAACAGCATCCTGTCCTTCAAATTTTGTTTTTGGATGCAAACAATTATCACAACTTCCACAATTATCCTCCTTGAACACCTCACCGAAATAATGCAGCAATTGTTTACGGCGGCATACTGAAGACTCAGCATAAGCTACTGTTTCGAGCAATAACTGGCTGGCAATTTCCTGCTCAGCAACCAACTTATTCTTATTAAACTTCTCAAGTTTCTGAATATCATCATAACTATAGAAAGCAATGCAATTACCTTCACCATCGTCTCTTCCGGCACGACCGGTTTCCTGATAATATCCTTCCAGACTTTTAGGTATATCATGATGTATTACATACCTTACATCAGGCTTATCGATGCCCATTCCGAATGCAATGGTGGCAACAATAACATCAATTTCCTCCATCAGAAACTTATCCTGATTTATTACCCTGGTATGCGAATCAAGTCCAGCATGGTACGGAAGTGCCTTAATCCCGTTTACCTGTAATGTTTCGGCAAGTTCCTCAACCTTCTTACGGCTCAGGCAATAAACAATACCTGACTTGCCGGGTTGGGATTTGATATATTTAATGATATCCTTTATTACATCCTCAGTTTTGGGCCTGACTTCATAATAAAGGTTAGATCTGTTGAATGATGAGATGAAAAGCTTGGCATCCATCATGTTCAGATTCTTCTGAATATCCTGTTGAACTTTGGGGGTTGCTGTTGCAGTAAGAGCAATTATTGGCACTTTCTTGCCAATTGACTCAATAATAGGCCGCAATCTTCTGTATTCAGGTCTGAAATCATGCCCCCATTCTGAAATACAATGAGCCTCGTCAATTGCAAAAAATGAAATATTTATATCCTTAAAGAACTGTACATTTTCTTCTTTAGTTAGCGATTCCGGAGCAACATAGAGTAATTTTGTTCTGCCGGATATGAGATCCTTTCTAACCTCAGCAATTTCATTTTTAGCTAATGAGGAATTTAAAACGTGTGCTATCCCCTTCTCGGCACCAAAATTTCGAATCGCATCTACCTGGTTTTTCATCAATGCAATAAGGGGAGATACTATGATTGCTGTTCCTTCACTGATGAGAGCAGGCAATTGGTAACACATTGATTTACCGCCACCTGTGGGCATGATAACAAAAGTGTCATTACCATCGAGTAAACTTTCAATTATAGCTTCCTGATTCCCTTTAAATGAATCGAATCCAAATATTTTCTTTAGCAGTTCGTTTAATGAAGTTTTTGCGACTTTCTTGCTCATTTTAGTATTTTATAGCACCCTTTTAGCTATCTGAGTGCGCACATTTTTATTTTCTTAAAAAACGACTTGATTAATAACAAATTTAACTAATCATTTGTCAGAATCCAACGCTTTACCAAAAAATCTTTGAAGCTTTTGATATAATTTTAATTTCTTTAACACCCTATTATGCTTATTTGCAAACAAAGTAATTTTTTCCCTCATTCAGAGGACATTATCATTCATTTACAATGTTCTTGGGGTTTCGGAAATCTTAATCCTCTAAACTATCCCGGCTTCTACTTTTTAACAAAAGGAGTGCAAATTTCATAAAATTTTCAATGTGAAATGCAATTAAAAGTTTTATTTAGCTTGATTATTTGCGACTTGCATATAAAAGCATGACAAAACACATAAATTTATAGTCGTATATTTGCAGCCTAATCCACAAATTGAATTGAAGACAAAAGAAGATATCAGAGCTATAGCATTAAGAACTATCAAAGAAGAGGCTAGTGCTATCGATAATTTGAGTGAATATCTGACTGATGATTTTGAGAAAACTGTAAATCTTATTCTACAATCTCAAGGCAGAGTTATAGTTACAGGAATCGGTAAAAGCGCAAATATTGCTTCCAAGCTCGTGAGTACTTTAAACAGCACAGGTACACCGGCAATCTTTATGCATGCCGCCGATGCAATCCACGGTGATCTTGGGACAATAAGGGATGGAGATATTGTAATCTGCTTGTCGAAAAGTGGCGATACACCCGAGATAAAAGTTTTGGCACCATTAATTAAAACTTTAGGCAACAAATTAATTGCTTTAGTAGGCAACACCGATTCATTCCTGGCACGAAATGCTGACTTTGTTCTTAATACAACCGTTAAACGCGAAGCTTGCCCGAATAATCTTGCCCCTACTGCAAGTACAACAGCACAATTAGTGATGGGAGATGCTCTGGCGGTGGCATTACTTGAATGTAGAGGTTTTACCAGAGAAGATTTTGCCCGCTATCATCCTGGTGGTGCTCTTGGCAAACGCCTGTACCTTCGGGTTTCAGATATCTATAAAGGAAATGAAAAACCCGAAGTGCAAATGGATGATGATATGAAATCGGTTATACTTGAAATCTCATCTAAACGTCTTGGCGCAACTGCTGTTCTTGACGGTGACATCTTAACGGGAATTATTACCGATGGTGACATTAGAAGAATGCTTCATCGCGACACTCCTTTTCAGAATTTAAAAGCCAGGGATATCATGACTCATGCTCCATTAACGATTCAATCAGACATTCTCGTAGCTGACGCTTTAGATATAATGCGTAAAAATAATATTACCCAAATACTCGTTATGGATGACAAAAAGTATGCTGGTGTAGTTCATCTGCATGACATCTTAAAAGAAGGAATCATCTGATAATTAAAATTACAAAATTGTATGGGCATAAAAGCTGATGAATTCAACAGCTATCGCGACAAAATGAACAAAAGGTTGCTGGGGGCTGAAAACAATAAGATCATTAAAAGGATCTTTAGTGTAGATACCCTTAGTTATGAAGATGGTGCCTTAGACTCCAAAACAAAAGAAATGCTTGGACTTGTGGCTTCTATGGTTTTAAGGTGTGATGATTGCATAAAATACCATCTGTTAACTTGCCACCAGCTTGGAGTTAAGGAAGATGAACTCATGGAAATAATTGGCATTGCCAATCTTGTTGGCGGAACTATTGTTATTCCCCATACTCGCAGAGCTATAGAGTTTTGGGACGACTTAAATCAACAATCAGAATGATACTCAGAACTGAAAATCTTGTAAAAAAATATCGTCAGCGGACTGTGGTGAATAATGTCTCCGTTCAAGTACAACAGGGCGAAATTGTTGGATTGCTAGGACCAAATGGAGCTGGTAAAACCACATCATTCTACATGATAGTTGGGCTCATCAAACCGGTTTCAGGGCATGTGTTTCTTGAAGACCTTGATATAACCGACATGCCAATGTACAAAAGAGCACAGCTAGGTATCGGGTATCTTGCTCAGGAAGCTTCAGTATTCAGACAGCTTAGTGTTGAAGATAACATCAAAGCGGTTTTAGAATTTACCAAACTTTCAAAGTCGGAGCAAAAAGACAGACTTGAAGGCCTGATAGAAGAATTTGGTCTTAACCATGTCAGAAAAAGTAAAGGTATTCAATTATCGGGTGGTGAAAGACGTAGGACAGAAATTGCCAGAGCACTGGCAGTGAATCCCAAATTTATTCTGCTCGATGAACCTTTTGCAGGCGTTGATCCTATTGCTGTTGAAGATATTCAGAATATCGTCTCTAAGCTAAAAGACAAGAACATTGGTATTCTGATCACAGACCACAATGTACATGAAACACTAACAATAACTGACAGGGCCTATCTGCTTTTCGAAGGTTCTGTTATGAAATCGGGAACTGCTGAAGAACTTGCCAACGATGAAAAAGTAAGAGATGTCTACTTAGGCAAAAACTTTGAACTGCGAAAATAGTCAGCGAATTTTTATTGGTGAGTACTCCTGACTAATTCAGATACTAATCATCTTTTCACACAACTGCCTGAAGTCCTCAGCCTTTCTGTCTTTCCCGATGGAGTACATAAAGTCGGCAGCTTTCATAAATTTTCGTATATCAGGATGCTGGAAGGGATCATTTTCACTAGCTTCAGTATAGTAATCCATAGCAGATTCAAGGCCTTCTTCTATTAACAGCTTCGAAATCTTTTGGGTTAACGGTAGTGTCTTGTCCTGCGATAAGGCGCCCTCTATAAGTCGTACCAATTCATGATTTGACCCCACACTCGTATTATTCAGAACAATAATAGTGCTCCCATCATCAACAAACCTGTGAAAGTTAGTTCTTGCGCCTTCCCAAATTCCGTTATGATAAACGACCTTTGCACCATTTGATTCTTTAAGTCTGAAACCATATCCATAAGGTATTTCTTTTCCGGCAGCTGTAACAGCAGGTTCAAATGCCTGGGCAAGCAAATCAGTCGACAATACAGTACCCTTATATAAAGCATTATCCCATTTCAACAGATCTTCCGTTGTGGAGCAAACTCCTTTATCCCCGACAGGACCATCATGATGACTATCGGCGATTCTTATGAAACCTCTTCTTGTTGCCCTGAAACCATCAACCTGCCTTCTGCCAACAGACGTATCAGCGGTTGAATAAACATATGTATTTTCCATTCCAAGAGGTTTAAACAGTCGTCTTTGAAGAAATTCATTCAACGACAAGCCTGAAACTCTTTGTACTACTGTTCCAAGCATTACATACCCGGTATTTGAATAATCATACCTAGAGCCGGGCTTAAAGAACAATGGTAGCTTATATTTTGCCATCAGATCAACCACATCCTCATTATCAGGGTCTCTGTCCTCATTCCAGTATTTATCTATCAAATACATATAGTTGGGTAGTCCTGACAAATGGTGCAATAAATGGCTAATTGTAATTCCTTTATACGGAAGTTCAGGTATGTATTTACTCAGAGAATCACTGTAATCTATGCGGCCATCTGATTTCAAAAGCATTATTGCAGCAGCCGTAAACTGTTTACTTATAGATGCAAGCTGAAAAATATCAGATTTGAGGACAGTTTCCTTTCTTATAGGATCACTATAGCCAATAGAGCGATTATATATGGCATTGCCACCCAAAGCAACAAGTATGTTTCCGCTAAATCTCTGTTGGGTAGTGAAAATATTTACAAGAGAATCAATTTTAAGAACTATATCTGATGCCAGTATTTGAGATAACTGACTATTTTCCTCATCTGAGAGTATCTCATTCTCATTATAATTAGCACTGGAAATCTGAGGATCAAAAGGTGAAAAACCAATAATTAAAACAAAAGCAAATATTATTCGAATCAGGAGCTTCATGAGGTTGTTAAGTTGTCTTATGATTTTCGTAAAGTTAGTTAGCAAAAATAAATTTTTTTCTAAACAATTGAATAATGCTGAAAAAAAACTTAATGATTAAAAATTAAGGACATTACGATATAGACAATAATAGTAAAGAAAATACCAACCCACCCCAAACCTATAATTAATGCTGCAGAAATCAACAGGAAAGCATATCTGATCTCATTACCCTTGAGTCCGAAAGTCTTGAATTTCAATGAGAACATTGGAATTTCCGAGACAAGCAGGTAGCAGGATATAAAGACAACTATTACTTGTAAAATAGTATTAGAAAACAGCATTCCAATAGCAGAATCTTTTGAATAAGAGGCGACAATCACAAAAGAAATTATCAGGATGGCATTTGCAGGTGTTGGCAATCCCAGAAATGATACAGTCTGTCGCGTATCAATATTAAATTTTGCGAGTCTTAAAGCAGAAAATCCCGCTATTGCCAATGAAATATATGGTATGGCATTGCTCAGATTCGAAGCATTGTCTCTTACACTATTCTCCATTAACATAAATAAAAACAAGGCAGGCACAAGACCAAAGGAGACAACATCGGCAAGGGAGTCAAGCTCCTTTCCTATAATTGATTTCGCATTTAAAAGTTTGGCAACAAATCCATCAAGGAAATCCAGCACTGCTGCCAGCCCTATAAAAAGTGCAGCTTCTGTAAGACATCCTCTGAATAGTAGTATAACTGCAAAAGAACCGCTTATAAGATTAAGAACTGTAATGAAATTGGGGATATGAGACTTAAAATTCATTATGTAGTATTTACACTCCCAAAGATAGACTAGAAACGCCTTTTATTGTTGCTAAAAAGCATTTTTATTTTAACCATCAATTGTTAATAATAACTACAATGCAAAGCCTAACGCGAAATTTACTGCATAACTTTTACACTATAAGATTGTTAATGTCTTTGAATTTTGAACCTCATAACAAAAACCGTGAATTATGGAAAGTTTTAAAACTATTGAATCACCAGGCTTTGTCTTGAAGAGAGAAACCCTATCACCATTAGCTGCAGAATATAAATTCAATGAATTGATTCTCGAGGACCTTGATCAATACCCTGGCTTTTATGATCATTTTCACATACCGGTTAATGAAGATGAAAAGAAGCCACGATCAATATTTGCCATTACAAAGGACATGACGTTTGTTCAGATGGATGAATTTATTAGAAACACGGCTGCTTTTAAGAAAGATTTTGGGACAAAATTCGATGCAGTTATCGGAAGACTTATGATGCAGAACAACCCGGTAACATGCATAAGAATATATATGGATGACTATACAGCCTTGCCATTACTTATAGAACGCTATAAACAACACGGGGTAGAGTTCCTTCCGAACCGGAGTATAAAACCATATAGTTCTCTTATCACAATCAGGAAGTATATGAGGCTTGAGGAAATCATTCCCAGCTTTTACCGCGATCTCGAACTGAGTGATACATACTACTTTAAGGTAAACAAATACGTTACCTGGCCAAAATTTGAAGCAATAAGTATAGCAATTCGTAATAACAATAACCACAAGGTATATGATGCTGCTCAGGCCGGTTATTATAATTACGACGGAATTATAGAACTGGTTAGAATTTATGATCCCAAAGCAACACTCGATAACCTTATTTTTCTTAAAGAAAAATATGATATCGAAATTGAAAGGGCTCTATATCAGATTGCACAGATTTCATAAGAATATATGACACCTTTGGAATTTTCAGGACTTCCAATAGAGAAGAAAGTCCACATTATCCTGAACGAAGGACGGGAAGTCCTCGACCGGATATTCATGTTCTACATCGTGAAGCTTTATACCTACAATGATTTATATATCGAAATATGGTATCAGCAAATTGGCAATAAAATTGACAAAGTGCAAGTCGTAGAACTTGATGATGTACTGCACTTGTATGAAAAACAGATAAACATCAAAGACCTCTTTAAAGAATAAGTACTTTTGCGGACATGTAACCAATTTTCTGCATGAACGAACCATTGCTTATTCAATCGTATAACTACGAATTACCTGAGAATAAAATTGCCAAATTCCCTCTCCAAAAAAGAGATGAAACTAAATTGCTTGCCATGATTAATGGCAACCTATCTGATTCAGAGTTTGTACGACTTCCTGATCTGATAGCTGACAAAAGTCTTTTTATCTTTAATAATACAAGGGTTATTAATGCAAGATTAGTATTTCAAAAACCAGGAGGAGCACGTATTGAAATATTTTGTCTTAATCCATACGAACAAACTTCGCAGTCCGGTAACGAAAACAAGGCCCTGTGGAAATGCTACATAGGAAATTCAAAAAGATGGAAATCCGGCTCTTTAGAACTCAGTACCACAGGCATAACATCACTTAAAGCCACACGATTATCCACACAGGATGATACATCTATCGTACTATTTGAATGGGATGACCCATCATTATCATTTGAAAAGCTTCTCGAACTTTATGGAAAAATTCCTTTGCCACCATATTTAAACAGAGAGCCCGTTGAAACCGACAGAGAAAGATATCAAACCGTATATGCCATCCACAACGGTTCGGTTGCAGCTCCAACAGCAGGACTTCATTTTACCGATTCCGTTCTTGCAAACCTTGAAAAAAAAGAATGCGTTCTTGATTACGTTACTTTACATGTGGGTGCAGGAACATTTAAACCTGTTACAACCTCTAACGCCCTGGAGCATAAGATGCATGAGGAAAAAATTATTGTACACAGAGACACAATATCAAGGCTCATATCAAAAATTGATGACCTTGTAGTTGCTGTTGGTACAACCTCCATGCGAACACTTGAAAGTCTTTACTGGTTAGGTCACCAGATTATAAGTGGCGATACATCGGAGCTACAGGCAACTGGCCTATTCAGGATTGGGCAATGGGATCCTTACGAATCAAAGGGTAACATTGCAACTATTGAAGCTTTAACAGCAATCTATGATTACATGAAGAATAACAATCTGAATGAAATATCAGGCTATACAGAGATTATGATAGTACCGGGATATAGTTTCAGAATTTGTAAAGCATTGGTCACAAACTTCCACCAGCCACAAAGTACACTACTCCTCTTAGTAGCAGCATTTATAGGGGAAAACTGGAAAAAAGCATACAGTCATGCATTAAACAATAATTACAGATTCCTAAGCTACGGTGATAGTTGCTTATTTATACCATGAAAGTTACAGGAATTATTTTAGCCGGGGGCAAAAGCTCTAGAATGGGAACCGAAAAAGGTTTGATTGAGATTCATGGGAGGCCAATGACCCGGATAATTATCGACTTACTGCGGCCATTATGCAATACCATTTTTATTAGCACTTCCAACCCGCTATATTCCTCATTCGGGTACCCGTTGATCCCTGATTTACATAAGGACAAAGGGCCTATATCCGGCTTATATTCTGCCCTGTCAGCAAGTCCAAATCACATAAACTTATTTCTTCCATGTGATGTCCCATACATGAGACAAGAAATTCTTGAACTACTGCTAATCACCGCAAATTCAAATCCTGAAAAATGCATTATACCCTATACCGACTACCCGGAACCATTAATAGCAGTTTATCCCAAATCGACACTACCTGTTCTCAATCAGTTAATTATGGATGGTGAGACCCGGATAAAGGAAATATTCAACCACCTCCCCACCCTATTCATTTCAATGAAAGAAGCGGGTATAAATTACCATGCATTCAAAAACATTAATACACCTGACGATTTAAAAATATAGTAGAAGATTACTTATTTTTACGCACTTATGGCAGAAACAATAACAGGTAAAAAAAGAAAAAACACACAATCTACGGCTGAGATGAGTTTTTGGGACCATGTAGGTGCGCTCAGAGGACATCTTTTCAGATCTACCATTGCAATCCTTACTTTTTCCATAGTTGCTTTTCTTAACCGGAAAATAGTGTTTGAGGGCATCATATTGGCCCCAAAAGAGTCCGATTTCATTACCAACATTCTTCTCTGCAAATTAGGCAATTGGCTTGGTATGGATGGTATGTGCATAGGGGAATACAGCATTGACATCATAAATATAAATGTATCAGGACAATTCACAACCCATCTTTCAATCAGCTTTTTTGTAGGACTTGTGTTGGCCTTCCCTTATGTAATATGGGAAATATGGCGTTTCATGAAACCAGCATTGTATGATAATGAGAAAAAATACTCAAAAGGGGCCGTTCTTTCAATGACACTACTTTTTGCTATTGGTATTCTCTTTGGATACTATGTGATTATACCTCTCACGCTCAACTTCTTTGGTACTTACCAGGTAAGTGAGTTAGTCGTTAACCAGATATCCCTTGCCTCTTATATCAGTACATTTATTTCAGTTATTTTATCCATCGGTATTGTTTTCGAATTGCCTGTATTTATTTTCTTCTTAGCTAAGGTCGGAATTGTAACACCCGGTTTCCTGAAGAAAAGCAGACGATACATGATAGTAATCATCCTGACTATTGCAGCTGTTATAACACCGCCCGACATATTTAGTCAGATTCTGGTAAGTCTGCCAATGATAGCACTCTATGAATTAAGCATAGTTCTCGCCTCAAGAGTAACAAAAAGACAAGCAATATCCTGATATATGTTTTTGTAACCTTTGATGCTTCCCGGCGTCAAAAGGTGTATAAAACAAAAAATCATGGAAAGAACTAGATTATACCGCATCGTTAACGGGAGAGTTATAGGCGGGGTAGCAGGAGGAATTGCTGAGTATTTTAATATAGACCCAACAATTGTACGTATACTATTCGTCTTACTCACTATCTTTGGAGGAGGTGGTGTTCTTATTTACCTTGTAATGTGGATTGCTGTCCCGGAAAAATATTCAATCTATCCTCCATTCACAAATTTCAACAGGACCGAAAGTTCGGGCACTACTGATTACAAAACTTCAGGTTCAGGATCTTTTGACAACACTTCCGGTTCAACAGGTTCAACTGGCCGGGGCGAAACATATACCGGATATACACCGGGCAGTGTGCCACCAAAAATGAAGACTGATACCCCTCCGGTGCCGAATAGCGGACTGGATGGAAGTCTTATTGCAGGAATCATACTCATTATTATGGGAGGCTTTTTCCTTGTTGAAAGATTCGTGCCCGCCATTAACTTCTCGGACTTTTGGCCACTTCTTATCATAGTGATAGGGCTCTTTCTGATATTTAAAGGATTCCCTATGATTAAAAAAGAATCAAATCCCGTTACTCCGGGTACTCCTGATGAATCAAACGATAATAATTCGAACAACATAAACATCTAAGTCATGAGCTATAAAAAATTATTTTGGGGCATTCTGCTGGTGATTATCGGCATCCTCTTTATCTTAAAAAATACAGGACTGATATTTTTTGACTGGTGGACTATTTTCCGCTTGTGGCCACTGATTCTGATTCTTTGGGGTATCTCTCTCATTCCGATTAAAGATTCAGTTAAACTGATTCTAACACTTGTCACTATCGCCCTTGCATTCTTACTGATGACGAAGTTTGATAAACGCGACAGGCCTTTCTGGCAATGGAACAGAGACAGGGATGACTGGAGCTACCAGTATAAATATGACGATGACGATGATTCTACCACTTATTCAGAATTTGAAGGTAGCTTCCAGGAGTTGTTTCAGGAGTATGATTCTACAATCCAGACAGCTAAACTTTCCTTTGATGCTGCAGCCGGTGATTACAAATTATCTGATTCACTCCTTACTGATAAGTTACTGCTCTTCAGAAAAAAAGGCAACATCGGTAACTATAGTATGACTAGTGATGATGAAGCAGGAAGAAGAAATATCCGACTGAAAATTGATGATTCGAGAGTTCGGATTAAAAATCAGGGAAACATAGTACAGATGTACTTAAATCCAAACCCAGTATGGGACTTTGATTTTGATATAGGTGCCGCAAATATAAACTTCGATTTGAGTAAATTTAAAGTAGCAAAAATTGATCTTGATGGCGGTGCTTCTGCTATCAATTTGAAACTTGGTGATAAAGCTGTCCGGTCAAATGTAAGTATTGATGCAGGCGCTGCTTCAATTGATATTGAAGTACCCTCAACATCAGGTGTTGAAGTAAAGACTGAAACTGTTTTAAGCAGCAGAAATCTACCTGGATTTAAGAAAGTATCAAATGGATTATTCAGGTCTGATAACTATGCAACTTCAGCATCAAAGATTTTCATTGAAATTGATGCAGGAGTATCTTCTGTAAATGTAAAACGCTATTAATCTGAGCACTCTTTACCAAGATAATCACTAAAAATTTCACATACCTCTTGCGGGGCATCGGCGTGAACCCAATGTCCTGCTTTTTCTATTGTAATAATCTTAGCCTTTGGAAAGAATTGTTTTATCTGTGGAATGTGATTGTCCTGTATGTAGTCCGATAATCCACCCTTAATAAATAATACAGGCTTATCAAAGACACCTTCCGACTCAATGCCCGAAAAAATATAATCCATATTATTGTTAATGGCACTGAGGTTCAGCCTCCAGTCAAAAGTGTTTTTTGTTTTCCTGTACAGACTTTTCATTATAAACTGCCTGGTACTGTCTTCACTTATCCGGGACTTAAGCAGGTCATCAACATCCTGGCGTGAATGAATCCCATCAAAGTTTATTGACATCATAGCGCTAATTATAGTAAAATGGGCATCTCTGTCAGGATACTTTACCGGACTTATGTCAACAACAATCAGCTTTGAAACCACATCCGGATTATCGAGGGTAAACTGCATTGCTACCTTCCCACCCATTGAGTGCCCAATTATTATCGGATTTTTAAGCTGATGGTCTTCAATAAATTCAAATAAATCATCGGCCATTGCATGATAATTAAATGTAGGACTGTGCGGTGATTGACCGTGATTTCTAAGATCAGGCAGCCAAACAGAGAACTTATCTGCCAATCTCTTTCCAAGGGTTACCCAATTATCCGATAATCCGAATAACCCATGTAAAATTATTACAGGCTCACCATTGCCAAACTGCCGATAGAAGAGTTTCATAGTACAAGTTCCTTCAGGTACATTTCAATGGTTTTCTTTAAACCATAATAAAGTGCATCAGATATTAGTGCGTGACCAATTGAAACTTCAAGCAATCCTTCAATTCTTGAAGCGAAAAAATTGAGATTATCAAGATTAAGATCATGCCCTGCATTTATGCCTAGTCCGGCTTCCCGAGCAACTTTTGCTGCTTCGACAAATGGAGCAATTGCAGTTTCTCTGTCAGTTAAATACTCCGAAGCATAACTTTCAGTATACAACTCTATTCTGTCGGTACCGGTAAGTGCAGCATTTTCCACCATTGCAGGAACAGCGTCAACGAATATGGATGTCCGTATACCATGCTTTTTAAACTCTGATATTGTGTCTGTCAGAAAGTTCTTATAGGTAATAGTATCCCAACCATGATTAGAGGTAATTGCATCAGGTGCATCAGGAACCAGCGTAACCTGATGAGGTTTAACAGCAAGAACAAGTTCAATGAATTTAGGTTGTGGATTGCCTTCAATATTAAATTCCGTTGATAACTTAGGCTTAAGATCGTAAACATCACGATATCTGATATGCCTCTCATCAGGGCGGGGATGAACAGTAATCCCCTGTGCACCAAAAGTTTCACAATCCAGCGCTACCTTAATGACATCCGGTAAATTACCTCCCCGTGCATTCCGCAGTGTCGCTATCTTATTAATATTTACACTTAGTTTAGTCATACTACAGCATTTTAATGATGCAAAATTAAGAAAGTTCAACCACCCGGAGTCATTTTAAAAGGGAACTCAAATAACCATTTTATTATTAATTTTGTTGAAGTTGAGTAACATGCTAATTATTTATGATAGCTAAAGATCTTCTTAGTGACACAATAATGCCTCTGCAAACATCCGATACCGGTATGACGGCACTTAACTGGATGGAAGAGTTCAGGGTATCACATTTGCCGATAGTTAATGAATCAGATTTCCTTGGGTTAATATCGGAAAATGATATCTATGAACTCAACAGTTATGAAGAACCGATTGGAAATCACCCGTTATCACTCAATAATCCTTATGTTAATGAAAACCAGCATGTCTACGATATCATACGACAGGTTCATGAACTAAAACTTACACTGATACCTGTTGTTGACGACAAAAATCACTATCTGGGTTCTATCACTCTACAATGCCTTACTAATTACTTCGCACGTCTAGCAGCTGTCGACAATCCCGGTGGTATCATAGTCCTGGAAATGGGAGTAAGAGACTTCGTTTTAAGTGAAATTGCCCGAATAGTTGAATCAAATGACGCTATCATACTCAGTCTTTATGTGATGAACCTCCCCGATTCAACTAAAATGCAGGTTACTATTAAAGTCAACAGGATGGACATTGGACCATTGATATCAACATTCAACAGATTTAATTACGATATAACAGCTTCTTTTTTCCAGAAAGAGTATGACCAAACTCTAAATGATCGTTATGATTCGCTGATGAGGTTTCTCGATATATAATAATCATGAAGGTAATCCTCCGGCGTTTTACCCATATTAAATTCTTGTTTGCCATTTTCATACTGGTAGTCTCTGCAACCTGTTCATACGGACAGCATTCTGTAGATACAACAGTTTTCACTTATGAGAACCAACCACTCACTGACTCAACTATCATAATTGGTGATATTATGGTTGTGGGCAATAATAAGACTGATAAAACCATAATTCTAAGAGAACTTGCATTCAAAGAAGGAGATGTCTACACCGTTGATGAACTTCAGAAACGTATTGAATTGTCTACGCAAAATTTAAACAAGATCTCACTTTTCAATTCTGTTATAATTGACTTTCAGACATTTAAAACACCACAAGGCAAACAGACCTCGCTTTTCATTATTCTGGTTAAAGAAAGATGGTATTGGTGGATATGGCCATTGATAGAGCATCCCGATAGAAATTTCAATGACTGGTGGCAGCATCAAAACATAACAAGACTATCAGCCGGGCTTCATTTTCAACACGAAAATTTCTCCGGCAAATCAGAGAAATTAAACATCAAAGCACTACTTGGATACCGCAATTATTTTGAAGCAAGTTATGAATGGCCTTATCTTAACAGAGCTCAAAATCTGGGCCTTGGTGTTCTAGCTTCCTATCAATCCCTTAAGGAAATAAACTACGCCACTATCAACAATAAACTGGAATTTTACAGAAATGACAGGGAATTGATGCAGCAGGGGTATCAGATAGTGGCCAGTGGAAAATACAGGCCAGGATTTCATGTTACCAATATTCTATCCATTCAGTATTCGGGTTTCATCTTCAACGACACAATCCCGATCCTTAATCCTACATTCGCAGGTACATCACAAAATACCGAACTGAAAAGGATAACACTTAAGCCTCAGTTTCTCGGAGTTTCATATCTGATTAAGGCAGAATACAGAGATAACCGAAACTATCCGCTAAAAGGATATTATGCAGAATCCGAACTTTCACACATATCGGGCATTAATCATAAATTTTCACAGCAAAGCATCAGATTTTCCTTACGAGGATATGTCCCATTTACATCCTGGCTTTTTGGTGCTGCCGAAATAACATCCATGTTTTCTACTCCCGATAATCCACCATACTATTTACTCACAGCTCTTGGCTATGACAGAGAATTTGTCAGGGGATATGAATACTACGTCGTTGAAGGAAAGCATTACTCTTTATTTAAGTCACACTTAAAGGCTAGATTCGTTCAGACTGTCGTAAGATTACCCTGGCTTAAGGTCGAGAAATTCAACAATATCCCGCTTAACTTATACACCGGTCCTCACTTTGATTACGGCATTGCTTACCCTGAAATAATTGATAATAATGGTAATGACTACAGGGGAAAGAAATTGATAGGTTTAGGTATGGGAATTGATCTGGTTAGCTACTACGATAAGACTTTCCGGTTTGAATACTCATATAATGTCAGGGAAAGCAAAGCCGGTTTCTTTATACATTTTATAGCTATGATTTAATCTTTCCGGTACTTATTCATAGCCGAAGCGTTTCAATTGCTGGGAATCATCCCTCCAGTCTTTGCTGACTTTAACGCGAAGCTCAAGATATACCCTTGCTTCGATGAATTCTTCTATGTCCTTGCGCGCTGCCATCCCAAGTCCTTTAATTGATTTACCCTGATGTCCTATTATGATTGCTTTTTGCGATTCGCGGGCTACATAGATAGTTGAAGTAATATGGGTAATATTTTCCTTCTCCTTGTACTCATCTACTGATACTTCAACAGAATAAGGTATTTCCTGCTTATAATACAGCAGAATCTTCTCCCTGATAATCTCCGAGACAAAGAACCTCATCGATCGGTCGGTTAATTCATCTTTAGGATAGTAAGGTAGTGAAACCGGAAGCTTCTCTATCAGAGTTTCAAATAATCTATCGAGATTAAACTTGTGAAGAGCAGAAACAGGTATAACAACCGCACCCGGCATCTTCTGCTCCCATTCTTTAACTTGAAGAAGAGCTTGTTCCTGTGACTGCAGGTCAACTTTATTGACTGCTACAATTACAGGTTTCCCTGAATCATTAATCTTTGCCAGGTATTCATCCTGTAACTGATCTTCTGACTTTTCGGTCACCAGAAGGAAAATATCTGCATCTTCAAAAGCCGAATGTACAAACTTCATCATCGATTCATGGAGTTTGTAGTGGGGTTTCACAATGCCGGGGGTATCGGAATATACAATCTGGAAGTCTTCTCCATTGACAATTCCCATAATCCTGTGCCGGGTTGTTTGAGCTTTGGAAGTAATAATCGACAACTTTTCTCCAACCAAAGCGTTCATTAATGTAGACTTACCTGCATTAGGCAGGCCGATAATATTGACAAATCCCGACTTGTGTTCCATAAAAATAAAAATAAACTTAAAATATTTGTCAGCAAAGAAACAAAATATTATCTTTGCACTCTCAAATAAACAAACAGATCGCAAAACATACTGCGGGGTGGAGCAGAGGTAGCTCGTTGGGCTCATAACCCAAAGGTCGTAGGTTCGAATCCTGCCCCCGCTACTAAAATTCAAAAGCCTTGATATTCAAGGCTTTTGTTGTTATAAGCAGACTTATCCGGGATACGGACAAAACAGTATCCCTTTAGTTATACGGTTTTTAAGCGTATTTTTGCATACTACGCTCTTTGGCTTTAACTATAAATGCATTGCAATTTTGAATTACAAAGAAGGAATATTTTATGTCGAATCTGGTAGCCATTGTAGGCAGACCCAATGTTGGTAAGTCTACTTTATTTAACCGACTAACCGGTCAGAGAAACGCAATTGTTGATCCCACTGCAGGTGTAACCCGCGACCGCCATTATGGTATTTCAGACTGGAATGGTGTTGAATTCTCAATCATTGATACAGGCGGATTGGTAGTTGGTAGTGATGATGTCTTTGAAGACGCAATTCGTCGTCAGGCTGAACTTGCAATTGAAGAAGCCGATGTAATCATTTTAATGGTCGATGGCAAGGAAGGCCTATCACCTCTCGATGAAGAAGTCGCAAATGTAATCAGGCGTTCCACACGAAAAGTATTTCTTGTCGTCAACAAAGTTGACAATTCCCGAAGAGCTGCAGAAACATCGGAGTTTTATGCTCTGGGTTTTGATAAATACTGGGAGATCTCAGCTATTAATGGAAGTGGCACTGGCGAATTACTCGATGATCTGACTAAAGAGTTCGAAAATCCTACTATCGAAGAACTCCCTGATCTGCCTAAAATTGCATTTGTTGGCCGACCAAATGTTGGCAAATCTTCAATGATAAATGCTCTGTTAGGTGGTGAGCGTAATATTGTCACCCCAATACCGGGCACAACACGTGATACCATTTACACCAGATACAATAGTTTTGGTTTCGACTTTCTGCTGGTAGATACAGCAGGATTAAGGAAAAAAGGTAAAGTAACCGATAATATTGAGTTTTACTCGGTTATGAGGTCAGTCAGGGCAATCGAGAATGCTGATGTTTGTGTCCTCATGCTTGATGCTACACAGGGACTGGAAAGTCAGGACCTGAATATATTCGGACTTGCACAAAAAAATCATAAGGGAGTCGTTATTGTCGTAAATAAATGGGATCTGGTAGAAAAGGAAACAAATACCCATAAAGAATTCGAAGAACTAATAAGAAAACGCATTGCTCCGTTTTCCGATGTTCCAATCATTTTTACATCAGTAATAAATAAACAAAGAATACACAAGACTCTTGAAATGGCCAACAAGGTATTCAAGAACAGAACAAAAAGCATCAGCACATCCAAACTCATGGATTTCATGATGCCTATTATTACTGAGAATCCACCTCCTGCTGTCAAGGGAAAATACATTAAAATCAAATATATCACTCAGCTTAAACTGGCATATCCCTCTTTTGTGTTCTTCTGCAACCTACCACAATATGTAACAGAACCTTACAAGAGGTTTTTGGAAAACAAGTTGCGACAGGAATTTGATTTCACAGGTGTACCAATCAATATCTATTTCCGCCAAAAGTAATATCCGGTTTGTTTTGACATCCAAAGGCATCTGTGATGGAAGGTGAAGTTAGAATCGATAAGTGGTTATGGTGTGTAAGACTTTATAAGACCAGAAATCTTGCTATAGATGCATGTAAAGCTGGAAAAGTTAGGATTGATGGTAATTCTGTCAAGCCCTCCCGTATCGTTAAAACCGGTGATGTAATACAGGTATCACTAGGACCGCTCAACCGAATACTCAGGGTGAAGGAACTTCTGCATAACAGAGTCTCTGCAAAACTTGTAATCGATTACCTTGAAGATCTGACTCCTCCTGAAGAGTACGAAAGAGTACAATTGATGAAAGAGTTCAATGCTGAATATCGTGAAAGAGGCTTAGGTCGCCCCACTAAGAAAGATCGGCGTATAATCGACAGAATTAAAAAAGGTCCAATACGGTTTGACGACCATTAAAATCAGGATACTACTAATACCAAACCTTTTAAGTATTCACCTTCCGGGTGAAAAATACTAACCGGATGATCAGCAGAATGTCCCATGTGATGAATAATCTTCACATCTCTTCCCGCTTCAATCGCTGAGGCCATTACCATTGATGTAAACTGCTCATTACTTATTGCCTGTGAGCAACTAAATGTAAAGAGCATACCACCCGATTTTATCTTTCTTATTGCAGTTGTATTAATAAATTTATACCCCTGCAAACCTTTATGCTTATCGGCCTGACGTTTAGCAAATGCCGGTGGATCGAGAACAACAATATCAAAATCTTCATCCATGTGAGGAAGCCAGATTTTAGCATCAGCAACAATAGATTGATGGGTTCCGCCAAAGCCTTTATTTAATTCTAAATTTTGTTCCAAAGTGTTTATAGCACGCTGTGATGCATCGAGTGATGTAACATGAACGGCACCCGAATTAAGGGCGTAAATACTAAAGCCACCGGTATAAGAGAATACATTCAGAACTTTCTTACCTTGAGAATACTTTCCAACTAACGAGCGGTTATCACGTTGGTCAAGGAAGAACCCTGTTTTCTGTCCCTCCTTAAAATCTATTAAAAACCGGTTGCCATTCTCCTTAATCACCGCATCACCAACGCTTCCAAATAGAAATGAGTCGCCTTCAGATGAATAACCCGATTTAGCAAGTGTTTCCTTGCTTTTATCATAAACAGCTACCAGTTTTGCTTCGTAAAGTTTCTTAAGTGCATCAGATATCTGATGCCTCATTAAGAACATTCCTGTACTGTGAGTTTGCACAACAGCAATTCCATTGTAATAATCCACAATAAGCCCTGGCAAACCATCTGCTTCACTAAAGCACAACCTGTATGCGTTACTTTCGGAATTTGCATCAAAACCAAGTCTTTGTCTTAGTTCCAATGCCCTTTTCAACTTTATGAAAAGGAAATTTTCGGGTAAGCGATCCGGTCCAAACCATATAATCTTAACTGCAATTGATCCCATTCCGGCTAACCCGGTTGCCAGATAATTACCTTTGAAATCAAGCAGGTCAACAAGATCTCCATCAACAATTTTACCATTAACTTTCTCAATAGCTCCTGAGAAAACCCATGGATGAAATCTTTTTACTGAATCTTCACGACCCTTGCTTAAATATATAACCGCTGTTGTTTGCATACGACAAAAGTAGCACAGATTGATTAGTTTATGCTATTTTTACACATCAAAACTCACATAGAATGAAGCACTCACGTATTCTCATCACTATCTTAAGTTTTATTCTTCTTCTCTCATGCAGTATTGGCGTTTATGCCCAGGTATCCGGTCGTCAGTATATAAGGCATGCAAGATCCGACAATAATGTTGAAATTCAGGTTAATGATGGAAAATACATCATTACTCCTATGAGTGAGAAAATCATTCATGTAATTTTCCTGCCTCAGCAAAAAGAGGTCAGGAACTTTTCATTTGCTGTTGACATGCAACCAGTCACTTTCCCTTTTGATGTGAATGAGACGGATACGGAGCTGACAATTGAAACTAAAGGAATTGATATCAAAATACAAAAGAATCCGTTTCATCTGAAGTACACCTATAACGACAAAAAGCTCCTATCAGAAAACAATGGATATGTCCAGGCTGACAGCAGTTGGCTTATAGATTTCAATATTACTCCTCAGGAAGTACTGTATGGTGGTGGAGCCAGAGTTTTAGGAATGAACAGACGGGGTAACCGACTTCAGATGTATAACCGGGCACATTATGGTTATGAGAAAAGGTCAGAACTCATGAACTACACAATTCCAATGGTGCTTTCAGATAATGGTTATGCTGTGCTGTTTGACAATGCCGGATTAGGATATATGGACCTCGACTCAAAGAAAAATAATACAATTTCATACGAGACATACAGCGGTACTCCCAATTATCATGTTATTGCCGGGGATGACTGGTTTGACCTTGTGAGACAATACACTCTGCTTACCGGCAAACAACCGCTTCCGCCAAGGTGGGTACTTGGGAATTTTAGTAGTCGCTTTGGCTATCACACTCAAAAAGAAACCGAAAAAACCGTCGACTTGTTTTTTAAAGAAGGAATCCCACTTGATGCTGTCATAATTGATATCTATTGGTTTGGTAAGGGTATCTTCGGTGAAATGGGGAACCTTGCATGGCTATATGACAGCTTTCCTTCACCCGACAAGATGATAAAAAGGTTTGAGAGCAAGGGTGTTAAAACTGTTCTGGTTACAGAGCCATTTATACTTACCACTTCCAAACGCTGGGATGAAGCAGTCAAAAAAGAAATTTTAGCCAAAAATAAAGATGGGAAACCATATACTTACGATTTTTATTTTGGGAACACCGGGCTTATCGATATCTTCAAACCGGAAGCAAGAGAGTGGTTCTGGGATATTTACAAGGATCTGGCACTCCAGGGCATTGGAGGATGGTGGGGTGATCTTGGTGAACCTGAAGTACACCCTGCCGATATAGTTCATGTAAACGGCACAGGCAACGAGGTTCATAATGCATATGGGCATGAATGGGCCAGAGTTGTATATGAAGGATACAGAAAAGACTTTCCCGATGTAAGGCCATTCATATTGATGCGCGCCGGTTATGCAGGATCACAAAGGTTCGGGATGATACCATGGAGTGGTGATGTCAGCCGAAGTTGGGGTGGTCTTTGGTCTCAGCCTGAAATTGCTTTACAAATGAGCATGCAGGGCTTGGCATATATGCATTCTGACCTGGGTGGATTCGCTGGAGGTGACTCCATCGATGATGAACTTTATGTAAGGTGGCTCCAGTATGGAGTGTTTCAACCAGTTTTCAGACCCCACGCACAGGAACATATCCCTGCTGAACCGGTATTTCAGGCATACCGTACAAAACTGCATGCCAAAAATGCCATAGATCTAAGGTACAAGATGATGCCATATAATTATTCTCTGGCTTTTCAAAATTCAAGAACAGGGAAACCGCTGATGGCTCCGCTATTCTTCTATGAGCCTGACAATAAAGATCTTTTGACATACGACTCTGCTTATATGTGGGGAGATGCATTCCTGGTATCTCCCGTTCGTCGTCCAGGTGCTGTTTATCAGGAAATTTACCTTCCAAAGGGCAGCAATTGGATCGATTTCACAACAAATCAGCTATATCAGGGGGGCAAAACTATCAACTATGCACTTTCTATGAATAACATACCTGTATTTGTTAAGGGTGGTTCTTTCATTCCCATGCTTCCAGAACCCCTTAGTGCCTCTGAATACGATATAAATAATCTTGAAATGCATTTCTATGTTGATAATAATGTCAGCAAATCAGAATACTCTCTTTACAATGATGATGGACTTACAGCTGATGCTTTCGAAAAAGGGTTGTATGAAATGCTCAACTTCTCGGCATATAATAATCCTGAATCTCTGAACGTTGAGTTGTATAAGGAAACAAGCTCACCAAAGTATCTTAAAACTACATACGACATCAAACTTTGTATATATAGTCTTGAGTACAGACCTAAGTCAGTTTCTATCAATGGTAAGAAGATTAAATCCAAAGAAATCTCGTGGAATCCTGTAACTAATAAATTAATTGTCAATGTAAAATGTGGAACAGAAATAACCACTGTTGACATCAGTAAATAGACTAATTTTGCCAAAGTAAATCTTCAATCATCAGAGTAAATTGAATCAACACTAACCGCGCAATATTTATGAAAAAGGCAATTCTATTCATTTTTTCAGGCATCCTGCTCTTTGGTTGTAACAACAATAAAAAAGAACTTGAAGCCTTGCAGTCGAGTTACGACAGCCTTCTTAGCATAGGCTTCACAAAGGACACTGCTATATTTTCATACATCGAATCATTCAATCAGATTCAGGCAAACCTCGACTCAATCAAAAGAGCTGAGCTTCTTATCTCACAAAGTACTGAAGGTAATGGAGAACTGGAAGTGAGCAAACAGGAGCAGATTAACCGTGAACTGAATATGATTTACGACATGCTCAGAAAGAATAAACAAACCATTGCCGAATTACGTGCTAATCTGAAAAGGACCGGGGGAAAAGCTTCTGAACTCGAAAAAATGGTTGAACGCCTGGCACAACAGGTTGAAGATAAAGATGCTCAAATAGGTCAGCTCACTCAACAACTGGAAGGTATGAACATTCAGATTGAGATCCTTAACACGGATGTCGCTAATTTAAAAGCTGAAGGAGAATCAAAGAGTCAGACAATTCAGGAGCAAACAACTGCTCTGAATACAGCCTGGTTTGTCGTTGGGACTAAGCGTGAATTGCTCGATCAGAATGTTATAACACGTGAAGGAGGATTCGCAGGGATCGGTGCCAATAAAAAGCTGAAGGACAACTTTAATCGTGATTACTTTACAACTGTCGATATCACAACGTTAAGGTCAATTCCACTTACAAAGAAAAAAGCGACAATTGTAACATCGCATCCATCGGGTTCATATAAGATTTATGGTACATCAAAAGCCAGTGATAGCCTGGTTATTACCAATCCGAGAGAATTCTGGTCAGTATCTAAATATCTGGTTGTACTGGTAGACTAACTTTGATCAGAATATTCGAAATAAAAAATGCCCTGAACAGTTCAGGGCATTTTTTTATGCTGATAGATCAAATTATTTAAAGTCTTAGTTGAACAGACCCATATCCACTGCCAGGGCTTTTATCTGATCTTCCTTTATTTTGTGAACTGATTCACTAGTTTTTGCAATTTTTTTCATCATAAACTTCTCAAGGAAGTTCATTCTTTCAAACAAAATTTCTCCTCCTGTAAGCTTTGAACTAATTGCATGAGATCTTAGTGTTTGAGGGAATGCCATCTCGAATTGAGCATTTGCTTTTTCATTCTCTTCCATGCAACTAAGAAATAATCCCAAAGGTTTTGAAGTCAGGATCGTTTCATTCTGCTTGCAAAACTTCTGAAGTTTGGACTGAACTTTTCCTGCGTGAATAGATCCACCTACAATAATTTTATCGTAACTATTCAGATCTAAGTTCCTGGCTTTTTTCAGGTCAATGACATCGGTCTCCTCCCTTGCCATCTCCTTTAACATATTTGCCACCCTCTCTGTGGTGCCATGGTGAGAAACATAAATAATGGCTGTTTTCATAGTGTGGTTAAATTGTGAAACATTAAATTAACTGTCAGATAGTGAATTTATCGTGGTATTGTGTCATAATCTGTTTCGGTGGTTAACACACCTGCATCATTAAAAAACCTCCAGACTCCCACTCTCTCTCCATCTTTAAAATTACCTTCATAATAAACCTTGCCATTCTCATGATATACAGTCCTTTTACCTTCACTTAATCCATTTCTGAATTCCCCTTCACTCCATAACTGGCCATTTTCAAACCACGAAGCCCAGTACCCTTCTCTCTTATTATCTTTGTAGTTGCCTTCAATATATTTCTGACCATTAGGATGATAATGCACTTCCTTTATTAATTCCTTCTCTCCATTCACCTTCTTATAAGTCTTTTCAACTTTTATTTTACCATCCTCGTACTTTTCGGTTTCAGTAGTTGTCCTGTTGCAGGCAACAAACATTAGTAAAGCCCATGAAATAATAAGTAATCGTTTCATCAGTCAAATCAGTTATTGAAGTAATTAGTTATTAAAAAGTAATCGCTGGCCTTTAACTTCCTCGTGGAAAACTCCATCTTCCCATGCCAGATGTCCACCTACAAATGTATGTGTAATCCTCGAATGGAATTCCGTACCCATGAAAGGCGACCAGCCACATTTATATAGTATATTTTCATCCGAAACAACCCACGGTGAATTGGTATCCACCAAAGTAAGATCTGCATGATATCCTTTACGTATATAACCTCTGTTCTTTATATTGAAGACTTTTGCAGGTGAGTGACACATCTTTTCCACTACCAGATCAAGACTGGTTTTGCCCTGATGAACAAGCTCCAGCATCGCAGTGAGGGAATGTTGAACAAGAGGACCACCGGAAGGACAGCTCAGGTATCCTTTGGATTTTTCATCCTTTGTATGCGGTGCATGGTCTGTCGCAATAATATCAATGCGGTTTTCAGTAATGGCCTTTAGCAAGGCTGCCCTGTCATTCTTTGTCTTGATTGCAGGATTCCACTTTATATGTGATCCCAACCGTTCATAATCCTCATCGCTGAACCATAAATGATGGACACATACTTCAGCAGTGATACGCTTGGATTCATTATAGGGTATTGCATCAAACAAACTCATCTCATCTGCTGTCGACAAATGAAGAACATGAAGTCGTGTATTGTATTTCTTTGCAAGATTAACAGCAAAAGCTGAAGACTTGTAACAAGCTTCCCTGCTTCTTATGAGATGATGAACATTTACCGGTATTTCATCACCATATTGAGATTTAAAACCAGCCAGGTTCTCACGGATAGTGGGTTCATCTTCGCAATGAACAGCAATTAAGCCCCGGCATCCGGCAAACAATCCTTCAATAGTCTGAAGGTTGTTGACCAGCATATTACCGGTTGAAGCTCCAAGGAACATCTTAATACCACATACCTTTGAAAAGTCTGTCTTTAGCACCTCTTCAAGGTTGTCATTTGAAACACCCATATAGAAAGAGTAGTTTGCCAAAGACTTCTCAGATGCAATCCGGTATTTATCCTCTAAAAGTTCCTGTGTAAGTGTATTTGGAACAGTATTAGGCATATCCATAAAAGAAGTAACACCACCTGCGACGGCAGCCCTGCTTTCTGAATAAATATCTCCTTTATGAGTTAACCCGGGATCTCTGAAGTGAACCTGATCGTCAATAACCCCAGGTAAAAGCAACTTTTGCTGAGCATCAATTACTATAGCATGCTGAGGAGCTTCAACATCACCTTCTGAGATATCAGCTATGAGTCCATTTTCAATGAGAAGATTACCAATAAACCTTTCTCCCGCATTAACAATGCAGGCATTTTTTATTAATGTAACCGGATATTTTTTCACATTATGAACGTTGTGCTTCTTGGCTGACTACACGCTTATTAGGTCTTATTTTCTTAAACCTTAACTGAATAACCCCAAGGATTGCTTCCTTAAATATTCCGCGGCTCATTTTGCTTTCGCCTTCGGTGCGATCGGTAAAGATAATAGGGACTTCAATAATCTTAAAACCTAACTTCCATGCTGTATACTTCATTTCAATCTGGAAAGCATAGCCTGTAAACTTTATTTTATCGAAGTCAATTGCTTCAAGCAGAGTACGGCGATAGCATTTAAACCCTGCTGTAGTGTCCATCACTTTCATTCCTGTAACTGTACGGACATAGGAAGAGGCAAAATAGCTCATCAGAACCCTGCCCATTGGCCAGTTAACAACGTTAACTCCTTTGATATACCTTGATCCTATAGCAACATCTGCACCTTGATTGGCACAGGCGTTATGAAGCCGCATCAGGTCATCGGGATTATGCGAGAAATCAGCATCCATTTCAAAAATATACTGATAATCTCTCTGCAAAGCCCATTTAAAACCATGAATATAAGCGGTGCCAAGACCAAGTTTTCCTTTCCGCTCTTCAATAAAGAGCCTTTCGGGAAATTGAGTCATCAATCTTTTGACTATGGCAGCTGTGCCATCAGGCGAATTATCCTCAATTATGAGAATATCAAATTCCATTTCGAGAGAAAAAACTTTGCGAATGATACGCTCAATATTCTCCTTTTCGTTGAATGTAGGGATTACGACCAGATTTTCCTTCACTGTGACAGGTGTTAAAGTAGCGAAATTATAAAAAAATTCCGCTTCGAAAACTTAAAAAATTAAAAGAACTTAAAAAATTGAAATTTGAATTGTACTATCGAATTATTAGTCTGAATTATAGCTTTTAATAATACTATTCTACATCTTCTTTTTAAGAATCAAATAAACCGGGAAATGGTCACTATAACCACCCAGATAAGCGCCTCCCGCAAAGGTTCGTAAAGGATAACCTTTGTATTGCCCTTCTTTTTGAATAAGGAATTGCTCATTGAAAATGCGGGCGGAATGCAGGCTCCATTTAGTCGGATCCTCATCATTAACAACAACCGGTGATACTATGATCTGATCAAAAAGATTCCAGGCGTCTCTGTATGCAAGTGAACCTATTCCATCCTGGAAAAGCTTGTGATATGGATTATAAAGTCCCGATTTTCTCGCATCTTTAATTTTCCCTTTTGCTCCCAGATGAACCATAACGCTTGGATCTGAAGGGTCATCATTAAGGTCACCCATTATAAAAATCTTTGCATTCGGATCAATGGCTTTTAATGAATCACTCAATTGTTTTGAAAGCATTCCGGCAGCCGCTCTGTATTCAGGACCTGCACCACGGGAAGGCCAGTGATTAACAATGACATGAATCATTTCACCATCAAGCTTTCCGCTAACAACCAACTGATCACGACTAAACCAATCTTTCCTTCCCGGCATAGTGAGTCGGTTTGACGTCGAATTCACAACCTCAAACGCACCTTTACGATAAAGTAATCCAACATCCACTCCCCTTTTATCGGGTGAATCGTAGTGTACGATTTCATAGCCTGAGTTCTTGAGCTGAGGAGTTTCAATCAAATCTTCGAGTACTGAGCGGTTCTCAATTTCTGAAACACCAAGAATTGCAGGCCCACCGGGTATTACATCCGAACCGATACGACTAATAACAGTAGCCATATTTGAAAGCTTCTCCATATACCTTGACCCGGTCCAACGGTTAGCACCTCCGGGAAGAAATTCGGCATCATTGGTTCTGGGATCATCTATCGTATCAAATAGATTTTCGAGATTATAAAAAGATATGATAGCGCCCTTAACCCTATCCTGAGCAGACAAATTAAAATTAAAGAACAATACAGCAGATAAGGCTGCAAAAATAAAACGGATGTTACGAGATGACATGCTGTTGTATGAGTAAAAATAAATTAATTTAATGCCGCAAATATAGTGCATTAAAAATTACCTTAAGCATCTGAGTGTAAGCGAAAAATTGTTTCCTTTGCACTCAATTTCGCAAATTTTTAATGGGTTTGGGGGACAACTTACCTGACGCGATTATTAAAAACTAGATTAATATTGTCAAACTCTTAATAACAACCTAATAAACCAGTTCATGATTAAACGATTATTATTAATTCTGCTGGTGCTCGGACCGGTTATGGGAATCTATGCCCAAACCTTTACAGTCACAGGGCGAATAACCGATTCGGAAAAAGAAATTAACCTTCCGGCGGTTCTTGTTCGAATTGGCACTCAGCAAACCGCCAGTCGCGCTGACGGATCATTTGAATTGCAGGGAATTTCTCAGGGTGAAGCTGTTATTGACTTCTCACTTAACGGTTATGAAGATCTCATGAAGCAGATAAATGTCCAGTCAGATACTGATTTGGGCATAGTTACCCTTAAACCCGAACCGGTTTCAGATCTGAATGCAGGCCTTGCAGAGCTAAGCCTTGCTTCGCTCGATTCCGATGATGATTCCCGTTCACAGAACATCTCGGGACTTCTTAGCTCTTCTAACGATGTTTTTGTATCGGCAGCATCCTATACCTTTAGCTCAGCTTACTTCAGAATGAGAGGTTACGATGCCGACTTAAACAACACTTATTTAAGTAACAGCCCAATTAACGATGCTGAAACAGGTCGTACTCTCTGGGCTCTTTGGGGAGGACTGAATGACGCTACACGTAATAAAGTTTCTGTCAACGGGTTAGCACCTTCCAATTTTTCTTTCGGAAATCTGGGCAGTGTCACAAATATTATAACACGTGCATCACAACACAGAGCGCAAACCAAGTTAACATACAGCAGCACCAACCGTACTTACACTAACCGACTAATGTTGACTCACTCGACCGGTTTGATGGACAATAATTGGGCATTTACCATCAGCGCTTCCAAAAGATGGGGTAATGGTGGCTATGTCGAAGGCACATATTATGATGCCTATGCTTGGTTTATTGGCGTAGAAAAACGACTCAATCAGCATCACAGTCTTGCCTTTACCGCTTTGGCTGCCCCCGTTAAGCGTGGTATGCAGGGTGGTTCTATTCAGGAAGTTTATGATTTGACTGATAATAACTTCTATAACCCTAATTGGGGATACCAGGATGGCGAAGTACGTAATGCAAGAATACGTACTATGAATCAGCCGATTATGGTCCTCAATCATTACTGGAAGCTCAATAACAGTACTCAGATAACCAGTACGGCTTCTTATCTTTTCGGGAAAACATCAACCAGTTCTCTTAACTGGTACAATGCTGCAGATCCAAGACCTGACTATTACAGATATCTCCCGAGCTATTTCCCGACTCCTGATTATGAATCATTCATCGGTGAAACAATGGCTGAAAAATGGAGAAACGATCCTTCGGTAAGGCAGATTAACTGGGATCGCCTTTATCAGGTGAATTACCTTGGCAACCTGATGGGTGAACAAGCTCATTACATCATTGAAGACCGTCATAACGACCAGTCACAAATCAACCTTTCTTCCTTTATTAATCATGAATTAAGCAAAGGAAGACTCAGTGGTGGAATTGAATATTCATCATACACCGGTAGCTATTATAAAGTTTTGAACGACCTTCTTGGTGGGAACTTCTGGGTTGATATTGATCAATTCGCTGAACGTGACTTTCCGGGAAACGACACAACAATTCAAAATGACCTGACTAATCCAAATCGTATTATTAAAGAAGGTGATAGATTTGGTTATGACTACAAACTACATCAAAATAGTGGTAACATCTGGGGATTGGCAAAGTTTTCAACACATAAACTTGACTACTATGCCGGTGCACAGTTATCATATACCGCATTCTGGAGGGAAGGATTCATGAAAAATGGCCGTGCCCCCGGAAACTCACTTGGTAATTCGGAAAAGACAGACTTCTTCGCCTATGCGCTTAAAGCCGGTGGTACATATAAACTCACAGGTCGCCATTTCTTCGAAGTTAATGGTGCTTATATGACCCGTGCTCCATATATCCGTAACTCATTCTTATCACCCAGAACAAAAGACGCTCTTACACCTGATATCAAGAGCGAGAAAATACTCAGCGGTGAAATTAGTTACCATATGAGAGCTCCTCTGGCAAAAGTCCGTGTTACAGCATATTACACTACCTTCAGTGATCAGAGTGAAATTACAGGATTCTACCATGATGACTACCGTACTTTCGTTAACTATGTAATGTATAGCATTAACAAGACTCATCAGGGTATTGAAGCAGGTGCTGAAGTTAAACTGCTTCCACAACTTTCTGCAGTTGTTGCCGGTAATCTTGGTAATTACAGATTCACAAACCGACCATTTGCAACAATTTCATTTGAAAACGGATCACGTCCCGATACAACAGCTCTTATCTACCAAAACAACTTCTATGTTTCCGGAACACCGCAAACAGCAGGTTCATTTGGTTTGAAATATGCAGGCCCGGGATACCTCTTTGTTGAAGCAAGTGTTAACTATTACGACAACATTTACCTTGATTTCAACCCTGAGCGTCGTACTTCTCTGGCAATTGAGAACCTGGGTCCCGGTGATCCTATGATTGGGAATATTACCCGTCAGGAAAAACTACCTAATGGTTATACCCTGGATCTTTCAATTGGTAAATCATTCAGAATTAATGGCAAATACTTCCTGCAACTTAACCTGAGTGTGAATAACCTGTTGGACAACAAAGAAATCATCACCGGAGGTTACGAACAAAACCGCTTTGATTTCGAGACTAAGAACATAGGCAAGTTCCCGCCAAAATATTACTATGCTTACGGAAGAAATTACTTCCTTAATATTGGATTCCGCTTTTAAATTAAACCTTAACAATCATCAATAAGAAAATGAAAAATATTAGAAACATACTTGCATTACTCCTGATAACCCTATCAACAGGTTTCATAACAAGTTGTGTAAAAGGAGAATTCGACGAACCACCTATCAATATTCCAACTGTTGATTTTGACGCCAATATGACTATCGCCGACTTAAAGGCTTCATATACTGGTCTTGCCGAAATTACTGAAGATCACATTATTCAAGGTATTGTTACTGCTAACGATGAAAGCGGTAACCTTTACAAAAAAATGACCATTCAGGATGCAACAGGTGCTATTGAACTTGCAATTGACCAAACTAACCTGGCAACTGAGTATAAAGTCGGACAAAAAGTATTAGTTAAACTCAAAGGCCTATATATAGGTGATTATAACAAGCTTATTCAGATTGGATATATCTATCAGGGTGGTATTGGAAGAATGCCGGCTACTCTTATTGAAGGGCACCTTTATCGCGACAGTCTCCCCGGTCGTGCTCCACAACCTGAAGTAATGGCTATTTCAGAGTTAGGCACGCCTACTGATATGGACTTACGTGTTAGTCGCCTTGTAACTTTTGAGGATGTTACATTTGCTGAGATTGGTGAAGTATATGCTCCACAAACAGCTGATGCTACCAATCGCACACTTATGGATCAGAGTGGCAAAACTCTTATTGTTCGCACAAGCAAATATTCAAACTTCTCTAATGACACAATCCCTGCAGGTTATGGAAACGTTACAGGTATTCTTACTGTTTTTGGAACAACCTGGCAACTGACTATCCGTGATATAAATGATGTTAAAGACTTCTCAGGCATTGTACCTCCACCTCCGGGAAACGGTGATGGAACATTCGAAGATCCATATGATGTAACATCTGCAATGGCTCTTACCAGCAGTACACCTGTATGGGTTAAAGGTTATATTGTCGGAGTAGTTGAAACCGGTGGAACTGAGTTCGTACCTAACTTCGTAGGACCATTTGCAACAAATAGTAATCTCCTGATTGCTCTGAATCCCGAAGAAACAAATCAACTGAATTGTTTAACCGTTCAATTACCTGTCGGTCCTATCAGAGATGCTTTGAATCTCGTAACCACTCCCGGTAATCTTGGAAAGGAGGCAATGGTGCTTGGTACTCTTGAGGCTTACTTCAGTCAACCGGGTGTAAAAAATCTTTCTGGTTACTGGCTTGATGGTAATGGAATTATTCCTGCTTCAGGATTCTTCACAGAAGAATTCAACGGTTCGCTGGGCACTTTTACTCAATACAGTGTTGCAGGTGAGCAAGTTTGGGAAGGACAGACTTATGACGGCGGTTGTGTAACCATGACAGGATTCGTAAATCCCAACAGAATTCCTAATGAAGACTGGTTAATTTCTCCATCAATTTCACTTGCCGGAAAGACAGGCGTTAAGATGATCTTCAGAGAAGCAATGAACTATGCAGGAAACATCAATGAAGAGGCAAAAGTATTCGTTTCAGTCAATTACAGCGGAAGTGGTGATCCAAATGAAGCCGACTGGACCGAACTAACAGGTTTCACCAGATCACCCGGAAACTCATGGGGATTTGTTGATACAGAAGCAATAGATCTTTCTGATTTCGATGGTCAGAACATTACAGTTGCTTTCAGATATACAAGCACTACAGAAGTGGCCGGAACCTGGGAAATCAGCAGAATGCTCCTCACAAACTCAAAGTAAAACAACTTTATCAGGACACATAACACTTATAGTGTATACAATACAACAGGAGGGATTAATTCCCTCCTTTTTTTGACTGAATAAGTTCAGGGAACTTTATGTATAACTTTACGTTTAACTTAGCCAACTTCACACACCAATCCATAAAGTATGTCACAGGAAATTGAACGCAAATTCTTAGTTCAGGGTGAATTCAAATCACTTAGCAATGCATCTTATCGTATTGCACAAGGTTATCTGTCATCAGCGCCTGAACGTACAGTACGCATAAGAATCAAGGATGATAAAGGCTTCATTACCATAAAGGGTGCTTCCTCCCCAACCGGGATAGCCCGATATGAATGGGAGAAGGAGATTACTCTCAATGACGCTGAAGAACTGCTGAAATTATGTGAGCCTACGATTATTGACAAGACCAGATATATTGTTCCCCACAGGAACCTTGATTTCGAAGTCGATGTTTTCCATGGCAAAAATGAAGGTCTGATTGTTGCAGAAATTGAACTGGAATATGAAAATCAGGTAATAGAACTACCTTCATGGATCGGTCGGGAAGTTACAGGAATTAAAAAATACTATAATGCTGAACTTTCCAAAATGCCTTACAATTTATGGGATTCAGAATGAAAAACCCCTAAACAATTATTTTGCATAGCTGTTAACAAATGCCGCATTTTTGCACTATTTTTATAATAATTTATCTATTATGTATTTAACCAATCACTTTTTAACTTAATCAAGTGTATGTTATGAAAAAACATTTACTCATTAATCGAATGCCGGTAAAATTAAGGAGCTTTTTGCTGCTTCTGCTAATTATTGCCGGCACCAGTGTTTTTGCTCAGGACAAGAGTATAACAGGTATAGTGACTGATCAATCAACAGGAGAAACCCTTCCAGGTGCTTCAGTAGTTGTAAAAGGAACCACCAAAGGATCAACATCTGACATTGACGGTAAATTTAACCAGATGGTTACACCTGGCGAAAATACTCTGGTGGTTAGTTATATCGGATATGAAACAATTGAAGTTACTATCGGGAACCAGAGTTCTTTAATGATTTCCATGACACCGACTGCTGCTTCTCTCGAAGGTGTAGTTGTTGTTGGTTATGGTAGTACAAGAGTTAAAGACCTGACTTCGAGTATCACAACATTAAGAACCGAAGATCTGATTAAAACGCCTTCTTCCGATCCTCTGCAGGCTTTGCAGGGAAAAGTAGCAGGATTACAGGTTGTTACCAGCGGTGGGCCCGGTGATTCACCAACCATAAGAATACGTGGAGTTGGATCATTCCCTGGACGTGACAGTGAGGCTCCGCTTTATGTTGTTGATGGAATGTTTTTCGATAATATCGACTTTCTGAATCCTTCGGATATCGCATCTATGTCGGTTATGAAGGACGCATCTGCTGCAGCTATTTATGGTGTAAGAGCTGCTAACGGGGTTGTATTGATTGAAACAAAAAACGGACAATATAATCAGAAGACTCAGGTAACGTATGATGGATATGCTGGAATGCAGGTAGCGCAGAATGTGGTGAAAATGGCAAATTCTCAGCAGTTTACAACAATGGCAAATGAATCCGGCTCTGTACCCGATATGACTTTTATTCAAAATGCAATGCAACGTTACGGACGTAGTCGTGTTAATCCTAACATCCCAGAGCCAAATACCAACTGGTACGCTGAAATTATTCGTCCGGCACTGATAAGTAATCACAGCCTTGATTTCTCCGGTGGTACTGATAAGGCTCGTTATTCTTTAGGTTCTAACTACTTCTACCAGGATGGTATTATGGATATGAAAAACCTCTACCAACGTTTGAATCTCCGCTCCAAGGTAGATATTAAGGCTACCGACTGGCTGACTATTGGCGGCAATCTTATATTTAGCAATGCTACAAAATATAATGATGCGGGTAATGCCTGGAATGAGGCATATTTTGCAGTTCCTATAATGCCTGTTTACGATCCTGAAAATACTCAAGCCTGGCCTGAGAACTTCTCAAATGCACAGGATCTGGGTTACAGAGCAGGCCAGAATCCTTTTCCAAGCATGAATTTCAATATCGACAGGATGAAGATAAAGAAGCTCCTCTCTAATTTCTATGCGGAGTTTACTATACTGCCTCAGAGCTTGACTTTTAAGACAACCTATAACTATAGTAATACAAATATTGATCAGCGTATTGTTAATCTGCCATGGTTTATAGGAGATAGCTATAAGAATCCTGATGCCACTTTAACAAGAACGTTAACCGACTATAATAACCACATTTGGGACAACGTTCTTACATTTAATCAGGAGTTTGGCGATCATAATCTTACACTTATGGCTGGGACTTCCTTTAAAGATGAAGGATTCACTAAGCTGACCGCTGTTGGTAAAAATTTCCCTACCGATATGGAACAATCATGGTATCTTAATCTTGCTGACATAATCGATCCCCTTCTTGTAACCGACGATGGACTCCGTCAGTATGGACTGTCTTATTTCGGACGACTTTCTTACAATTACAAGGATAGATACCTCCTATATGGAACTTATCGTGCTGATGGCAGCAACAAGTATCAGCAAAAATGGGGTTACTTCCCAACTGTCGGCGTTGGCTGGGTCATCACCGAAGAGAATTTCTTCCCGAAAAACGACATACTTACATACCTGAAATTAAGAGCAAGCTGGGGACAATTGGGTAATGATAAAGTACCTGCCAGTGACGGTACTTTCTCAACACGTATAACCACATGGCCTATGGGAGGAGTTGTTTATCCCGGAACCATAGTTTCGAGCTCATATTCGGAACTAATGTGGGAACTTACTGAGGAAACTAACATTGGTTTTACAGGTAGAATGATCAACAATAATTTGTCGGTTGAATTTGATTATTTTACACGCGATACAAAGAAAGCAGCTATCCCGGTCAGGGCCCCGGGTATAGGCGACTCTTATCTCAAACCGGTTGGAACTATCAGAAACTCGGGTGTTGAATTAGCACTCGACTGGACAAACCGGGTTAATGAAAGGTTAAGTTACTCCATTGGAGGGAATATTTCAACACTTAATAATGAGGCTATTGACCTTTATGGACAAGAGTATATAGATGGAGGAACAGCTGAATTCCGTCAGCGTACATACGTTGGAGAACCTCTTATGGCATTTTATGGTCTTGAAGTTGCAGGTGTTTATCAAACTCAATCAGAAGTTGAAAGTGATCCTGCTGCAGTTGCCAATGACCTTGAACCGGGTGACTTAAGATTCGTTGATCAGAACGGCGATGGAAATATCACTGCTGACGACAGGGTTATACTTGGCTCTTATTTCCCCAACCTTATGTATGGTGGATATATTAACATCAGGTTTCTTGCCTTTGATTTCTCAGCAAACTTTTATGGGCAGTCAGGAAATAAAATCCTGAACCGTAAAAGAGGTGAAATAATCTGGACACCCGACTTTAATATGGATGCTGATCTGGCAGAAAACCGTTGGCATGGCCCCGGAACATCAAATGAATATCCTTCATCAAAAGGGTTGCGAAAAGGATGGAATCAACAAATGAGCACATTTTTTGTCGAGAATGGTTCATTCTTTAACATTCAGAATGTGCAGATAGGTTATACAATAAAGAACAGCAGACTACTGGGCAGCAATTTCCCTGAAACAAGAGTTTCGTTAACAGCCGAACGTCCCTACTCCTTCTTCACATATAACGGTTTCACACCCGAAGTACCTAATGGAGTTGATACACAAACATACCCGGTATCTGCGGTTTATACCTTTAACCTAAACATCAAGTTCTAACCGATAAAATATTCTTGACATGAAATCATTTAATCCTAAATATAAAATATTGCTGGCTGTGGCACTTCTGGTATTTGCCACAGGTTGTGAGAAGTTTCTGGATGAACCTGCCGAAAACAGGAAACTTACAGAAACAACCGATTACACACAAAGTGCCAATATGGTAAAGCCTCTGCTTGGTGCATATTCGGAATTCAATGGCATTGAATGGGAAAACATTCCACTTATCAGTGTAAGAGGAGATGATGTCAATGCCGGTGGATTAGGCGACCAGCAGGACTTTGCTCAAACTGATATTTACCGGTACAATAAGGATTACTGGATGTACAACTCACTCTTCCAGAATTTCTACCAGAACATTTATTCAGCAAACTCTGCAATTGAACAGGTTACTTTATATCAGCAATATGCTACAAATAAGGCATTGGGCGACCAGTACATTGCCGAGGCTAAAGTGTTGAAATCATGGTGGTTGTTTCAATTAACCAGAGTATGGGGAGCACTGCCAATTCCGCCTTCATCAGATCCTGCAGCACTTCTTCCTGCTCCTTTATCATCAAAAGAAGAAATACTTCATACTATTTCCACATGGATGGATGAAGCTATTCCTTATTTACCTGCCCTCCGTCCAAACGAAAGAACCGATATACCCGGAGGAGTTACAAAGTACACTGCATACGCGATCAAAGCTCTTGCAAATCTTGAACTGGAAGAATATCAAATTGTTGCAGATGCAACCGGTGAAATTATCAACTCTAATCGTTTTACCCTTGAACCTGATTTCTATGAACTTTTCAAACTGAAAGGGAAACTGAATGATGAGAATCTTCTTGAACTCCAATATTCAGACCTTGGACAGGGTTCAGGTGAGAACTATGCGCATTTATTTGCATTCTACGGACCCCAAGGGTGGTCTCCTGCTGTTTCAGGATCTAGCGAAGGTTGGGGATTTTATGAACCAAGCATGAAATGGGTCAAGTTTATGCTCGACAGGAATGAAACTGTGAGATTGGAAACAAGCGTTTTATGGACAAACAGAGGAATTGATTCACTCATGCAGGATCCAAACTACCAGGATCTGCCATCATGGATATCAAATACAACACGCTATGGTGATGTAATCAATGATTTTACAAGAGCTATCTTTGTAAGTGGTAAGCATTACCTGCCATCTACTCAACTCACACCGGGTCGTACTGATTATGGAACAAACAAGAATTATCCAATAATCCGATATTCCGAAATTTTGTTAATGTATGCAGAGGCACTGACTCAGGGAGCGAACGGCAGTGCGGGTTCAGCTGAAAATGCTGTTAATCTGGTACGGGAAAGAGCCGGATTGAATCAGTTGTCGGGCGTAACACTTGATGATGTAATGGATGAAAAGTTTGCCGAACTGGCCATGGAAACTGGTCAGAGATATTATGACATGGTTAGACTTAACAGATTTAACGAACTAAGTTATGGTGGAAGAACCTTCACTGAAAATGCCATATTTCTGCCTTATCCACAAAATCAGGTCGACCAGTTACCTTCACTTAAACAATAGATTATTAACCAATTGAAATGCAGATTATTATGAAAGCCATAAGACATATATTCGGAATCTTCCTGATAGTATTGCTGGCAGGAGGTTGTGAACAGGAACTGGATCCGATTACATCGGTAAAACCGGGTGCCGACACAGAAGACCCTGCAGTTGAAATTACCTTTCCCATTGCAGGGAAAACAATAAGAATTAGTCCTGATATTACTAAAATTACTTTTGTAGCTACAGTGACAGATGATATTGAGATAGGCTCCGTTAAATTCTATCTCGATGATACTGAAATTGGGAATGTTGAATCCTTCAAAGATTACCGCCGCTCAATTGTTAATATGGATTACGAAGGATTGCCCGACGGTGAATATGTACTCAAAGTTGTTGCCACTGACTTAACAGGTAAAAGTGACGAAACTTCGCGCACATTCAGGAAGACAACTGCAGTTCCCTATACACCTCTTGAAGGTGAAGTTCACTATTTCCCGTTCGAAGGCGACCTTGTTGATGCGCTAACCGGTACTTCAGGAACCAAGGTTGGTTCTCCTGGTTTTGCTGCCGGAAGATTAGGCGATGCATATAAAGGAGCAAAAGATGCCTACTTTACTTATCCTGCCGATAAATTGAAGGCTTCCGACGAATTCAGTGTGGCATTTTGGATTAAGGTAAATCCAAATCCAACCAGAGCCGGTTTAATTTCTATCAGCCCTCCGGGCGAAAATCGTAACTCAGGTATCAGAATTTTCAGAGAAGGCACTGCAACTGAGCAGAAAATCGGATTAAACTATGGCATTGGAGAAACTGAAGTATGGGTTAACCCATTCTATACATTTGCACCGGGCGATTGGATACATGTTGCTATTACTATTTCTGAAAGTCATACTGTTACTTATATTAATGGTGAAGTCGCAGTGGAAAATATCCCTGAAACCCCTTCTCCATTATCCTGGGCAGAAACATCATCTACAATGAGCATAGCCTCCGGTGAACCCGATTTTGGATATTGGGAGCATTTTTCCGAGTTAAGCCTGATCGACGAAATGCACTTCTTCGATAGGGTGATTACACCCGAAGAAGTTCAGGGCCTGTACAATATTGATAAATAAAAGCTTATCTGAGTATCTTAATTTGTACAGAAAGCCGGCTAATTACCGGCTTTCTGCTTTTAGCTATATAATATTTCATTGTCTGCGTTTCTGGAAACACATAAAAATTATTACTTTTGCAAACTATTAAAGATCGGGATGTAGCGCAGCCTGGTAGCGCGCTTCGTTCGGGACGAAGAGGCCGCTGGTTCGAATCCAGTCATCCCGACTAAAAGAGCAGCTTGTTAAATGACAAGCTGTTTGCTTTAAGCCACTTTAGCTCAGTCGGTAGAGCAGCGCATTCGTAATGCGCGGGTCGGGGGTTCGAGTCCCCTGAGTGGCTCCAGTGAATACTTCAGTACCTTGCCCTGAAGCTAAAGTCCGATCACTCCTTGTTCTGCAATTTCTTATCCGGGAAGATCAGGGATAATACAATACTTAAGATCAGGATACCCAAAATTATATAAAGCGAGTAGGCGGTTGTAAAGCCTGCATCTTTTAGTAAATCTGCAAATATCATTTTAAAACCAATGAAGGAGAGCAGCACCGCTAATCCCACCTTCAGGAACCTGAAAATATCAATGATATTAACAAGCATAAAGAACATAGCTCTTAGTCCAAGAATCGCAAACACATTTGAGAAAAAGATAATATAAGGATCACTGGTAATAGCAAAAATAGCTGGAATGGAGTCCACTGCAAAAATAACATCCGAGAATTCTATAACCATTAAAGTAAGGAACAGAGGAGTAATCATCAATTTCCCATTCTTTCTGATTAAGAAATGGTGCCTTACAAAAGTGGGATAAACAGGCAAATACTTTGAGGCAAATTTAACAACCGGATGATCTTTTGTGCTTATATGGTGATCGCCTTTCTCAAACAGCATCTTGATGCCGGTATATATGAGTAAGATCCCAAAAAGATATAATACCCAGTGGAACTGATGGATAATTGCCGAGGCTGTAAAAATGAAAATAAAACGAAAAACAACAGCAGCCAGAATTCCATAAAATAGTACTCTTCTATAGTAAAGAGGATTTACTTTGAAAGCATAAAAGATTACTACCATGACAAAGATGTTATCCAGCGAAAGCATCTTCTCAATAACGTACCCGGTTATAAATTCAAGTGCAAGGTTTTTATTATAAATTTTGATAGCCTCTGAGTAATCCAGACCATCAACATTAATAGGATGTCCATACCTGGCAATCAATTCTTTAATTTCAGCAATTGTACCATCTGCTCCGATATGAATCCAATTACCATGATAAATCAGTAATACATAAAACCCAATTGAAACAGAGATCCATAAACATGTATACAATAAAGCCTCCCTGAAGGGTACAACATGGTTTTTCTTATCGAGTACACCAAGGTCCAGCAAAAGGAAACTTACAACAAATACTATAAAAACAGTAAAGAAAATTATTTCCGGCGAATTCATCACAGTAAACTTATAAGGTCATTATGGCACGTGTGGCAAAGTTAATTATTACTTTCTGAAAGACTTTCTTAATGAGAAAAACTTTCTACCTTTAACCACTTTTTACCAATAAATAAATGAACCTAAAGTTTTTATAAAGAGTAACAATCATGAAGAATTTTGCAGAAATGAACCCTAACCCGCTTGTGCAGTACTTGAATAAACCGGCAAGTGAATTTACTAAAGCTGATCTCGTTAAGTACATAGTTGATCACAATATTGAAATGGTAAACTTCAGATATGTCGGAGGTGATGGTCGATTAAAAACACTGAATTTTGTTATTAGCTCATTACAACATCTTAATAGCATACTTTCAACAGGTGAAAGAGTTGACGGATCAAGCTTATTCCCATTTATTCAGGCAGGATCAAGCGACTTATATGTGGTTCCGCGTTACAGGACTGCCTTTGTAAATCCTTTTTCCGAAATACCGGCTATTGATATCCTTTGTTCCTACTATAATAAGGATGGTGAACCATTGGCAAGCTCACCTGAATATATTCTCAGAAAAGCACATCAGGCACTTAAAGATACAACCGGTTACTCCTTTGAGGTAATGGGTGAACTTGAATATTATGTTATCAGTGATGAGGAGGATATCTATCCTGCTGTTGACCAAAAAGGTTACCATGAATCAGCGCCATTCGCTAAATGGGAGTTCCTCAGGGTAGAAGCTATGGAAGCTATGGCTAAAGCCGGTTGCCTAATAAAATATGGCCACTCAGAAGTTGGTAATTTTACTCAGAATGGTCTGCTTTACGAACAAAATGAAATTGAATTCACTCCAACTACTCTTGAAGATGCTGCTGATCAGTTGGTAATAGCCAAATGGATTCTTCGCTCATTAGCTTATAAATATGGCGTTACGGTGACATTTGCACCAAAAATAACTGTCGGAAAAGCAGGAAGTGGTATGCATATCCATACCAGACTTATTAAAGATGGCAGAAATCAGATGATAGAAGATGGAAAGCTGAGTAATATTGCACGTAAAGCTATTGCCGGTTATCTCGACCTTGCACCATCACTTACTGCATTCGGAAATGCTAATCCTACTTCATACTTCCGCCTTGTACCTCATCAGGAAGCACCAACAAACATATGCTGGGGCGACAGGAACAGAAGTGTTCTGGTAAGAGTTCCATTGGGTTGGGCAGGTAAAAATGATATGATCTTCAACGCCAATCCTAATGAAAAACCGGTTTATGAAGACCATTCTCAGCTGCAAACTGTTGAATTCCGTTGTCCTGACGGTTCAGCTGATGTGTATCTGCTACTTGCCGGCTTAACTGTGGCAGCCCGCCATGGTATTGAAATGCAGAACGCACTTGAATTAGCCGAAAAATGGTATGTTGATGTAAATATCTTCGACGACTGCTTCAAGGATCGTTTGGCTCAACTCAATCAACTACCTGTATCTTGCTGGGATTCGGCTAAGGTACTTGAGAAACAATCTGAAATTTATGAGAAATATGATGTATTCCCAAAAAGCGTTATAGAAGGTATCGCCAGAAAGCTCAGAAGTTTTAATGATGAGCATCTTCGCGAAGAAATCAGTGCCGATAATAATAAGATGCTTCAGTTAGTGGAAAAGTATTTCCATTGCGGATAATATTGCAGAGATAGGAAGTCACAAATAATAACGGCTTGGACAATTTAAGGCTTAGCTTTAAATAACTTCAGGCCGTTTTTTTTCTGCTTTTAAATTTAATGAGTTTCCTTCCCAAATAAACTCTTCGCAGCCAGAAAGGCAATACAATCGCTCCTAATATTAAGTATGGATAGTATGTGAGCAATCTCCATGATAAAGCAACAAGAGATGTGAGATCGTTTTGGGCACCTGCAATAAATTCTCTCAGGAACAATGGAAATAAAAATTCAGCTATTCCGCTACCCCCGGGAGTTGGGCTAATCAGCATCACAATCCACATCATAAGTTGTCGCGCAAGAATGAGCATATGATCGGCAATCCCTAACGGATTTGTAAATCCGATTATCAGAAAATTAACAACCAGGAAGCGTGCTAACCATGATATGCCGGTTGAAGCAAATGCTTTGAGCCAGAATCCCAAACTCTTTCTCCTGAAATTGGCAGAAGACTCCATAATCTGGTTTCCTGTGTTTTCTGCAGAATCCCTGAAGCGTCTTAACATTCTTATACCTGTGATCCTGAGAAGTATCCACTTTAATCCCTTTGGATTGATAAATACTCCATAGGCAAGAATTGAAGTAATCAGGACTATGATAAAATAACCTATAAGTGTAATTTGCAGAGCTCCAAACTTAATTCCCAGCACCTGAAAAGTTGTACCATCAATTGAAAGGCGCTCAACGCCTGCTAAAATAAATGCTAAGGGCAGTAAGACAATATAAAACAACTCATCCAGTAACGCTGTTACCATTACAACCGCGGTTGCTTTACCAGTACCCAATTTTTCCTTAGTCAGTATGAAAATGGCAACAGCAGCTCCTCCAACCGTTGATGGTGTAACACTCGATGCAAATTCCCAGAGAAATATTACCTGAAAAGATTTACGCCATGACAATTCCTTACCTGTCAAAAGTCTTATCCTGTACATATACCCCAAATCTCTCAGGGCTACCATTAAGATGGCCAGAGCAAAACACAATATTGATCCCCAGGTTATTCGCACAGAACTAAGATCGCCCTTTGATAAATCGCCAAGCATCATATATGCGATTACGGCCAGGCCAATTACGACCGGAATTATGATGTTTCTGAAACTAAATATTTTTAAAATGGTCCTATGCTGACTTCCCATGATTTAAACTTAACTATAATTAATTGCATTTAAAGGAAAAAGTTGTTAAATCAGCCATATTGTCCGCTTTTTTTAAATTTTTAATTTTAACCGGTCATTTTGTCCGATATTTCCAGCATTTTACCATTAAAAACCTGTTGGCATATAAATTGAAATAATGATGTAAAACGAACAAAAAAAATAAAGAAAATAAAAAGGAGGATAAAACTATGAATATGGTAAGATTTAATCAACCGACATTAAGCATGCTTGACCAGTTCTTTGGAAATGCTTTACGTGAAACTGAAAGAAGCAGTCATGCAGCAAATATTTACGATACAGATAATTCATTTGTCATTGAAATGGCTGTACCGGGATTTTCAAAAGATGATATCAAAATCAATCTTGAGCAGCAGACACTTAATATTTCTGCTGAAGCAAAATCATCAGAAGTTGCTGATGACAAATGGTTGAGACAGGAATTCTCATACCGCAATCTTCAAAGAAGCTTCATATTGCCTAAAACAGTTGATGTCGACAATATCAGTGCCGATTATCAGAATGGTATGCTGAAAGTTATATTGCCACGCAAAGCTGATGCAGTTATAAAGAAAGAGATTGCAATTAGCTAATTCAACCAAAATAAATTCAGTAAAAGGGAAATCGCAAGGTTTCCCTTTTTGTTTTTAGGGTAGTTAAAGTGGTATCATCTCTACCTCATCTCTAGGTCATCTCTCAGTCATCTCTCGGTCAACTCTAGGTTATACCCAGATTTGGTATATTCTTGAATCATGCTTAACTATGACTTAATATCAATCAATTATTGACTAGCATAACTAAACATTATTTAACTTTCACAGAAAATGATCTTTTTCTTAATAATGGCAACTTAGACTTGAAATGAAATAATTCTGTATATTTGATTGCCGGTTCTAAAAACACTACGCCATAAACAGAAAAGGTTACCATATTGTACTACTCAGTCTAGTCTTAACATGCCTGGTTTGCATGATTCCCTTGGTTACTGTTGCTTTTGGGGGCCTCTCTAAAAAGCCGGTTAATCCGATAAAGGGCTCATCCCCTACCAGTGATTCTCTTAGAAGAATATTACGAAGTAACTCCACTGATTCTACAATAATCCTTACCCATTATAGATTAGGCCAGGAATTCCTGAGCCATCACAACCATGATTCAGCTCTGTTTTACCTCAATAGAGCCGTTGAATTGTCAGAAAAACAAAACGACAAAATTCTGACGATGAAAGTGTATTCGGCCATGATAGATTTCTTTTTTAACAGCAAGAATTTCAGTCTGGCTCTCGAATACAACTTCCGACTTCTAAAACATATTGATGAAGCATATCTTGAGAAAAACCCCGACTCACTCATCTTTAAAAATCTTTATTCACAATTATACTCCCAAATTGGACTCTGCTACTTTAATATTGAGAATCCCGATATGGCACTAGCCTATTTTAACAAGGGACTGACTGCTGCAGAAGAGCGATATAAGGAAGATCCTTCAATGTTGAATCTTGAAAGAAAATTCGTCAATCTCCTAAATGTGGGAGGTGTTTATACTCAGAAAAAGCAGTTTTATCAGGCAAGGAAATGTTTTGAAAAGGCTATTGAATTGAATCACACACTCGACAACCTTTCATTTTATGCCGCAGTCTATAATAATCTGGGAATAATTTACAAAGAAGAAAAAAACTACAAAAAATCGTTTGAGTACTACAATCGTTCGCTTGAGATCAGGGAACAATTAAAAGACTCAGCAGGAATGGCTCAGGTTCTGAATAATCTGGGAGAGTACTATTATATTGACAAGGATTTCAGGAATGCCATCACATCGTTAAATAAATCTATAAATTATTCCAGGCAAACCGGCACACTACGATCGGAAATGCTTGCATACCAATTCCTTACTGAAACCTATGAAAAAATGGGTGATTATAGGAAGGCACTTGAATCACATAAAACCTTTAAACTCTTATACGACAGCATTACAGGAAGTGATCAAACTGCAAATGCAGCACGGCTTGAGGTTCAGTATCAGTATGAGAAGCAAAAAAAAGAAAGTGAGCTTCAGCAGGAGATTGAACTGGCAAGAAAAGAAAGGCAAAACTTAATCATCCTGATAATAGCGGCTGTTTTATTGATGCTGTTTGTGATAGCCTTGCTACTCATGAGGAATCAGAAAATACAGATACGACAGAATGAGCTTTCGCGGAAAAGCCTTGAACTTGAAAGTAAGAACCTTGCACTCGAAAAGCAAAACCTGCTTCTTGAGAATGAGAAACTGGAACTTGAACTTGATATGAAGAAAAAGGAACTTACTACGCAGGTAATGTATCTAATGCAGAAAAACGAGTTCATGGCGAGTATTCTCAAAGAAATACAGGATCTCAGATCTTCGGTTGATCAAAAAAGCTTGGCCCGTCTTCAATCGATAGTTCGTGATATGAAATCGAATATTGATACGAAAGTCTGGGATGAATTTGAGGTGAGATTCCAACAAGTGCATCAGGACTTCTATGACAAGCTTAACGAACTACATCCTGATCTTACACCGAATGAAGTCAAATTATGTGCGTTCTTAAGATTAAACATGACCACAAAAGACATTTCTGCAATAACATATCAGTCGGCTAAAAGCATTCAGGTGGCGCGTGCTCGTTTGAGAAAAAAGATTGAGATTGAACGGGACGAAAATCTTGTATCCTACCTAAGACAATTATAGTCAATGGCTTACCATTGGTTGTAGCAAAATTGTTCCCATCGTATTATTCATCTGTAGCCCTTTTATTCCTGAATTAATTTGCTTCAGTCTCCTCTGAAGGTGACTTTTGCGTCAAGATTTTTCAAATACAGGAAATGACACAAAAAAGGCGATCATGTAGTAAAAAAATAGAGAGTTGCACGGAGGATGAATTACTCGAGCAAATTGCTTCAGAAAATGAAGCACTTCAAAAGCTGCTTGAAATAGTGAATGAAGGATCAGAAGAAAAGGAGTCGAAATCAAATATTAACCAAACTAAAAAAAATGCAAACAATTACTAAGAAAATTGCACTTGCTTTTTGCATGGCAGTGCTCTTATTGAAAGGCTATGCAGGAGAGCCTGTTACACGGCAATTTCAGAATGATGAGCAAGCCCGGATAACTTCAGGCAAACTTATGAACACATTAAATGGAAATAGAAACGGTACTGCTTTCCACGAGCAAATGTTACCATTGTCAGGAAGTTCTAATATTAGTCATGATTTTACGGATGATTTGAATATACCAATGACAAGTTTTGCAGCCGATGATTTCGTCGTTCCTGATGGTGATACATGGACAGTTCATTATGTAAACTTCATCGGTACCTATTTTAGTTATACGAATATCGATGTCGACGCCTATAATATCTTTTTCTATGAAGATAATGATGGACTACCGGGCGATCTTATTCAGGGCTATGAAAATATTACCCAGTATAATACAATATTAATTGATGAGATCGGACAGACAGAACTCATTGAAGCAACACTTTCTACACCGGTTACTTTCACAGAGGGTCATTATTGGTTATCGGTTCAAGCTGTATCAGATGGATCTGTAACAGGTTTCTGGGGATGGGCTATTCATCAAAACGATGCAACTCTGGAGAATGAATATGCATGGAAAAATCCTGGTGACGGATTTCAATATGGCTTTATTGACTGGACACCGGGTTCTATGATTTCTTTTGGCTCTCTTAATTTGGCTTTTGGTCTTTATGGAGAAGGTCAAAACAATGATTTAGCCATGTCATCAATTATTAATCCAACTACTGGTGGAAATCTTACTGCATCTGAACAAGTTACAGTGAAAATAAAAAATGAAGGCACTACCACAGTTTCCGGTTTCAATGTAAGCTTCCAGGTTAACAATGGCTCAGTTGTAACTGAAAACACAGGCTCTTTAGCTATTGAACCTAATAAATATGCTCAATACACCTTTACACAAACAGCCGACCTTTCAGCTTCAGGAGAATATCAGATCACGGCTTTTTTAAATAATTCCAATGACCCTGTTAATGGAAACGATACAACTTCAACTTCAGTTTTTAACTTAGGTGAAGTTTACATTATGCCTGCAACCGGAACACAGGAAATTACAACTTGCGGAGCAAGCTGGACTGATTCAGGTGGATTAAATGGAAATATAGGGATGAATGATGATGCTGTTACAACTATTTATCCCGCTAATGCAGGTGATAGGATTCGCCTGTCCTTCCTTGAGTTTGATGCAAGTTATGGCGGATTCCTGATTTATAATGGAACATCAATTGATGCACCTCTTATTGGAGAATATTCAGGAACTACCAGTCCCGGAATCGTCGAAGCTTTAAATGACGACGGAGCTTTAACAATACACTTTATGGGACCCGGATGGGAAGAAACTACCGGTTGGGTTGCCTATATTTCTTGTGTTACTCCTTTAGCTAATGACTTTGCCATGCTTAGCTTCTCAGGAGACCTGCTTACTGTTTTTGAAGGAAACACCATGCAATTAAATGCACATGTAAGAAACCTTGGTAGTACAGTTCAAAATCCTACTGTTACTTTTAGTGTAAATGGAGCTTCAATTGGATCATTCCCGGTAGGCAATCTTAATCCATATGACACTATCACTCTTTCGACTTCCTATACTTTTAACACTCCCGGTGAGTATCTATTAAATGCCACACTTTCTGAGGACCTTGATAATTCAAACAATTCAATCTCATTCAGTAGAACAGCGTATGCATTTGATGCTTTCTTTGAAGATTTTGAGCTTGGTGAGTTTCCTCCTGCCGACTGGTCGAGTGGAGGTCAATGGGCGAGAAGTGATTATAGCGCTTATAGTGGATTGTCATGTGCAGAAATTATGATATCTTCCGGTTTTAGTGATACATTGGTTACAAGCAGGGTTGACATCGATGCTGACGCCAGTTTAGCTTTCTATGCAAGCTCAAGTCTTTGGTGGCCCGGTGCATTGGATATTCTCTTCTTCGATGAAGACGATAACACATGGCACTTTGTTGAAACACCAATTTTACCTGCAAATACATATGGCAATTTCAATATTGACATGTCACAATTTGTTGGTAAAACAGGAAGAATTGGTTTCCGCGCATATATTTCCGATCCTTTTGCATGGTCAGGTTTGATAGATCTCGACCTGATTATTGGCAATAACATCACAGCTCATTATGACGATTATGATCTTAGTGTAAGGTCATTAACCGGACCATTCTTCTTTTATGCAAACCAACCAACTGAATATACAGTAAAAGTTAACAATTTGGGCTTAAATACAATAGCCGAAGGTGTTTACAATGTTCAAATAATTCAAGAAGGAACTGATGAAATACTTGCCTCAATACCAGGTCAGGAAATAGACCGTGACCAGGAGATAATTTATAATATTCCGGTTAATTATACCGAAGTTGGTGCCTTCAACATTTACGGAAAAATAGATTTTTCCGACTATTATCTGATAAACAATACAACGGCTCCAATGGCAGTTGCCGGTCTGGCCGATAATTCAGAAGTAACAGAATCATGTAATGAGGAGGCTCTTTCATATCAGCCATTCAATCTCTATTATAATTATAGCCTGATGGAAAGTGTTTACACACCTGATATAATAGGAGAAACCGGTCCAATATTTGGCATGGCACTGGAGTACACTTTAAATAAAAATGCTGAAACTCCGGTAAGAATATGGATTGACACTACAACAATGACTGAGCTTACTGATTTTATACCTTCAACTAACATGACACTGGTATATTCAGGAGATCTGCAGTACATAAAAGGTGCCGGTAATTTAGTATACATCCCATTTAATACACCTTTCTATTACGATGGAACTACCAACGTAGTTATATTATTCGAAAAAGCCGGAACAGGTATTTTCACCAATACCAATTTTAAATCCTCAATTATGCAGGGCAATACCAGCATGGTCTATGAATCGGACACTCCAACCGATCCTGAGAATCCGGAATGGGGATTTACAACAAACATTAATCCATGTCTGAAACTCGTATTTAATGATTATACCGGAACAGCGTCAGGAAACATATCTGATCTTAACGGAGCATCATTAGAAGATGTTGCTGTTGTGGTTGAGCCTTTGAATATAATTACTTATACCGATGAACAGGGAAGTTATACATTGCCATACATTCCTGCAGGAAGCTACAGTACAAAAGCTTCGAAATTCGGATACATTGATGAAACAAAAACCCTTACTGTTGCCTCATCACAGAACACCGTTCTTGATTTTGAATTAACAATGCTTGGTACTGCAATTGTTAACGGAACGATAGAAGGAAATGACCTGCCGGGAACAGGAATCGAGGGTGCTGAAATCAAACTTACCGGTTATTCAGAATATACTACAACATCCGACGCGTCAGGTGAATTTTCAATTCCCGGAGTCTATCTGAACAACGGTTATTTAATGACTATTACTGCCGAAGGTTATGAAGTGTATTCAGAAACAATTGACGTTAATGAAGATTTAAGCCTTGGTACAATAACTCTGACTGAAGCTATGAGCGTTGCCGGGGTAGTTACAGCTACTGAAAACTCAAACAACGAAATGGAAGTATCATGGAATACTCCAACTACTTCAGCATTCGATGTTATTTCTTTTGATGATGGAATTCATTCTGATGGATATGCCGGTGAAGCAACTGAACAGGTTTGGCTGGGTAATTTCTTCCCATTCAATGAACCTGCTACAATCCTGAGTTTTGATGTGAAATTTGTAAGATATGGTATTAGCGAAGCCTTCACTACCAAACTTGGTATTTTCAGCGGACAAGGTGAATTAATCTATGAAAGTGAAAACTTCCAGAGTAATATTAATGCAACTGTTAATGTTGATGTTCCTAACTTTACTTTAGAAGGAAACTATTATGTAATGCTTTACTATAATATTTCTGAAGCTCAGTCTGATTATCTGGCATTCGATTCTCTTTCGGTTACAACACCAAACTATGCAACTTACTATTATGATGGCGGAGCATTTGATAAGCTGTCAAACCTCACAGGAGTTTCAGGAAGCTTCCTGATTCATGCAAATGTTGTTACAGATACTGATAGGTCGGTAAATACACTTCGCCAGGTACTGGATTATGAAGTAAGGTTTGGAAATCTCACTGACTTACAGAATGCAGACAACTGGCCATTGCTGGGTACTGTTAATCAGAATTCTTATACCGATCAGAACTGGCCTCCTGCAAGTATAGGTAAGTATTTATACTCGGTGAGAACAAATTATACAACCGGAGAATCTGATTTTTCATTCTCCAACCTGTTGAATTTCGATCCAACCAGTACACAGATGAACAAGTTAGCTAATGTGAAAATATATCCTAACCCTTCTACTGATTATATAATCATAGAAACAGAGCCCGGCTCAGAGATGTTTATCTTCGATATGAGCGGACGATTGTTAGATCAAAAACGGATTCTAACAAGTAGTTACAAAGCTGACATGAGTCGCTTTGAAAAAGGAACATTAATGATGGTGATTGAGAATGAGGGAAGCATCCACACTGAAAAGGTGACCTTGAAGTAGTTAATTTTAGTGTAAGTAAGCAGGTGGGAGGGAACTTTTTGGTTCCCTTCTGCTTTTTATGCAACTCATAAATTTCAACCAGGGGAATCTCCTTACGGGGCTATACTGATTGGCAGGACTCTAAAACAAATGTCTGAACGGTATTAACATCCAGCCAAAGAACTTTTCTATGAGAGGTCTTCTGCGATATCTTTCCGGGTCAAAAGGATGACAGACTTTAAGACTTTCCTGAAGGTGTTTATCGATCATATCAACAATTTCGGGTTGTTTACCCGCGAGCATAATTTCATGCTGGTATCTGAAACTGCGATAATCGAAATTTGCCGACCCCATAACGAAAGCTTCTTTATCGACCATCAAACACTTAGCATGAAGATTGCCTGATAAGTAGAACTGCATATTTATACCGGCTTCGTGCATACTCATCAGGTACTTGTCCCTAAGTAAATCTACAAGCCTTACATCTGAATGTCTTGGCATTATAACGGTAACATTAACACCCCTCTCAGCAGCCTGGTACATGAATTTACGCAGTTTATATCCGGGCATGAAATAGGGAGTTTCAACTATAATTTCCTTAGTGGCTTTTGAAATAAATTTCTCATAACGTTTCTTAATCATTTGCCTGTAAATAGAAGGCAAATCCTGTATGATCTCAAACCCGTTATAATAGATAGTCTTCTTATAGTTGAATTTGTTGAAAATGTACTTGTCTTTAAGCTTAATACATTCAAAAAAGGTTTTCTTGAATACAAGTGCAATCGGGCCTTCAATCCGGAGGCATAATTCACGCCACGTTGCCGAATAACCTGTAATATTAATAGATCCAATGTAGGAAATCTCATCATCAATTATAAGCAACTTGCGATGGTTCCTGCGATGGTTCTTGGTAAAGAAGTCTACAAAAAACTTTATTTTCCTGAAAAACAGCACTTCGCCCCCATTTCGTATAATGGGTTCAAAAAAAGACTTTTGAGGAGGAGTCCCCCAGGAATCGAACATGCAAACTACTTTAACACCCTGGGCAGCCTTCTCCGCCAGGATATTCCTGAATTTCTCTCCTGTAAAATCAAAGGCGATGCGGTAAATTTCCAGAAATATGCTCTTTTTGGCTTCTGATATATCCTTATACATAGAGCCAAGAATATCAGGTTGGGCATCCATAAGAGTCGTGCGGGGAGTTATAATTTGCTCCTCAACAGTTTCTTTTATGGGAGTAACCTTCTTTACCATAAGACCTTTATATGACTATTCCAGGCTAGAAACTGTTAAGTAAAGTCATCAACTCATCACGTTTCCGGTAAGATACGGGCACACTTGTATTATCAGTCAACAAACAGATAAGCTCGTCTCTTTGGAACTTTCTTACAAAGTTAAGATTTATTATATGGGAGTTATGTACTCTGAAAAAGCTATTCTCTTCAAGTAGTTCATGGTATTCTTTCATTGAACGGGACACCAGGATTTTTTCACCTCCTGTGAGGTGAAAAACAGTATAATTCCTATCAGATTCACATCTGATTATCCGGCCTACCTCTATAACATGAATCGTATTTAAGGTTCTGAGGACAATTTTCTTGTGCTGATTTGAACTATTTACTTTATTAATACTCTCCAGTAAAAGCCTCACAGTGTCAGTTATTGATGACTCCGGCTTTGACAAACTAGCCCTTTCAACAGCCTGTTTTAGCTCATTGGGATCAATTGGCTTAGTCACATAGTCAATAGCATTAAACTTGAATGCCTTTATTGCATACTCCTCATATGCTGTGACAAAAATTATTTTAAAATTGATTTCAGGGAACTTGTTTAACAAGTCAAATCCCGTACCATCAGGCATTTTGATATCCAAAAACACCAGGTCTGGTTCATTCTTAATAATGCTTGAATAACCCGATTCAACGCCATCACCTTCTCCAACTATTTCAATTGTTGGACATGAGACATGTAACATTCTTTTAATGCTATCTCTCGAATTTGCTTCATCATCTACTATAATTGCTCTCATATCCTTTGCTTGTTTCTATGATTAATCAAAAATAGAAATTTTTCATAGAAGCCATATAATTTTTCGAAACAATTTTATAACAACATAATTATGTGGTAGGGCTTTTACGGATATTAATGTAACTTCGCAACTTATACATGATGTTTTATGATTAAATCAATGACCGGTTTTGGACGGAGCACTGCCGATCTGGCCTCCAAAGTCGTAACAATTGAGATCAGATCGCTTAATAGCAAGCAATTGGATCTAAATATTAAGTTACCATCAGCTTTTAGAGAAAAAGAACCTGAAATTAGAAATATAATTTCTCAGAGTCTCGAAAGGGGTAAAGTTGAATTTACTGCCAATCTTGATTTTACAAACGGTGAATTACCTGCTGTAATTAATCATTCATTAGTAAAGAATTACTATAATGAACTTAAAGGAATCATGGCAGAACTTGGGGAATCAGGAACTGACCTGTTATCAGTGGTTATGAAAATACCTGAAGTACTCAAACCTTCGCGCGATCTGCTTACTGAAAATGAATGGGATAGAATAAAAATTTGCATAAAAGAGGCTCTCACATCACTTAACGACTTCCGGGAACATGAAGGTGGTCAGCTAGAAAATGATTTCAGGTTGCGTATTAATAATATTTCTTCGATGCTTGATGGTTTATTCGAATTTGAAGAAGCCCGTAATATAAACTTCAGGGAGAAATTGAGAGCATCGGTAAGTGAATTTGCAGCAAACAATACCCTCGACTCAAACCGCTTCGAACAGGAAATAATATATTATCTTGAAAAACTTGACATAACAGAAGAAAAAGTACGACTTCGTAAACACCTCGATTACTTTAATGAAGCGCTCACTGATAGTTCATCAAATGGTCGGAAATTATCCTTTGTCACGCAGGAAATCGGAAGAGAAATAAATACTATCGGGTCAAAAGCCAATGATGCCAATATTCAACGGGTGGTAGTTCAGATGAAGGATGAGCTTGAAAAGATTAAAGAGCAACTGGCCAATATTCTCTAATTTTGCAGTTTTCTGAACACTTAAAGCATGCCAAGAGAGCCAAAACTTATAATCGTATCAGCACCATCAGGGTCAGGTAAAACCACAATTGTTAAACATCTGCTGAGTAACTTTCCTAATCTCGCTTTTTCTATCTCGGCAACAAGCCGTGAAATCCGTAAAGGCGAAACTGATGGAAAAGATTATTACTTCATTTCGGTCGACCGGTTTAAGGATAAAATTAAGTCAAATGATCTGCTTGAGTGGGAAGAAGTATATTCCGGCACTTTTTACGGTACACTGAAAAGTGAAATTGACAAGCAGTTAAACAATGGCAGGGATGTGATTTTTGATGTAGATGTGGTTGGAGGCTTAAATATTAAGAAGTTTTTCGGTGACAGAGCTCTATCAGTATTTGTTTGTCCTCCATCAATTGATGAATTAGAGAACAGATTAAAATGCAGAAACACTGACTCTGATGAAACAATAATAAAACGGGTAAACAAAGCTGCAAAAGAGTTGGAATATTCCAATAAGTTTGACTTCATACTGATTAATGATAATTTAGAAGAAGCAAAAAAGGTAATAGTGGAGAAGGTGGCTGAATTTCTTAACAGATAACCTTTTAAGGATGGGTGATATTAATAAATTTACCGGCCTGTTTTTCGGATCATTTAATCCAATCCATATTGGTCATATGATGCTTGCCGAATATATGGTAGAGTTTACACAATTAGATGAACTTTGGTTTGTTATATCACCTCACAATCCGCTTAAAGAGAAAAACACTCTGCTAAATGATTACAACAGGTTTGAAATGGTGCAGGCTGCCATCGGCACCGACAACAGATTCCGTGTTTCAGATGTGGAATTCCATTTACCAAGACCTTCATATACAATTGATACTTTAACCTATCTGTCGGAAAAATATCCCGAAAGGTCATTTATGCTGATTGGTGGAACTGACAACCTTAGATCATTTCATAAATGGAAAAATTATCAGGAAATACTAAACCACTACAAATTACTTTTGTATCCTCGTCATGGCAGTGAAGATCACCCACTCACAAAACATCAGTCTGTTGAGATAATAGAAGCTCCACGACTTGAGATTTCGTCAAGTTTTATAAGAGGAGCAATCAAAAGCAAAAGATCAGTAAGATATTTCCTCCCCGAACCCGTTTTTAGATTGATAGACAAATACGGATATTACCTTTAACGCAATTTTATTACTTTTACACTCGCCGTGGGGCTTCTATAAAACGCTTCGTATTAATGAGATTTGGTGATATTCCGGGACAACAACCGATAAAGGACAGGCTTCGTAAAACAGTACATGATCATAGAGTCAGTCATGCACAATTATTTTTTGGCCAGGGTGGCTCAGGAAAACTTGCAATGGCATTGGCTTACGCTCAATACATTAACTGCAGCAACCGAACTGAGGAAGATTCATGCGGAACTTGTCCGTCATGTCTTCAATATAGTAAACAAGCTCACCCCGACCTTCATTTTCTTTATCCAATCGCATCTACCAAAGAATTCGATAAAGATCCGGTAAGTACCATGTTCTTAGGGTACTGGCGCAAGATGATCGCTAAGCACAATGGATTTTTCACCTTAAATGAATGGTACGAACAAATAGGAATGGAAAACAAGCAGGGCCTTATTAATACTGCTGATTGTAATGACCTGGTGAGAAAGCTCAGTTACACTTCCTATGAATCGGAGTATAAAGTAATGATAATATGGATGGTTGAGAAAATTCACCATCAGGGAGCTAATAAAATATTGAAGATCCTTGAGGAACCACCCGATAAGACCTTATTTATACTCATAACAGAGCAACAGGAGCTTATACTGCCGACCATACTTTCGAGAACCCAACTTGTAAAGTTTCCCAGATATACCAACGATGACCTGAAAGCAGGATTAATGCAGATGACAGGTTGCACTGCCGAACAGGCAAAAAATGCTGCAGGATTAGCGGAAGGAAATCTAACAGAAGCAATTAGAATAGTAGGTGAGGGAGATACAGAAACTGAATTATTCATAATTTTCCGTAACTGGATGCGTCTCTGTTATCGTGATGATATCGTTGGCATTCAGAAAATTGCCGATGAATTAAAAGACAATGGCCGAGAGTTTACAAAGAGATTTTTTCAATATGCCCTCAAAGTTTGTCGTTATTGCACATTTAATAACTTCAAACTTCCAAACTTAATAAGTGCTGAAGGTGAAGAAGATGAATTCATTACAAAATTCTCTCCGTTTATAAATCCTTCGAACGTTGAGTTCTTCATTAAAGAGTTTAATGAAGCTATTTACCATACAGAAAGAAATGCCCATATATCATTAATGATAATGGACATCTCTTTAAAATCTATGAAGTGGTTAAAAATTAATTAATCAGATTCCACCGCCTCCTCTTACATTTTCACCTTTGCGGGCACCTAATTTGGCTGCAAGGAATTCACGATTCAGACGGGCAATATTTTCGAGAGTAATCAATTTTGGGCATTCAGCTTCACAAGCACCTGTGTTTGTGCAATTACCAAATCCCTGGCGATCCATTTCGGCCACCATCTTTTGAACACGCTCATGCGCTTCAATCCTACCTTGTGGTAATAGGGCAAACTTCGAAACAAATGCGCCAACAAATAGCATAGCTGAAGCATTTTTACATGCAGCAACACAAGCACCACATGAAATACAAGCAGCTGCATCCATAGCTAATTCGGCATCAACCTTTGGAATAGGAATTGCATTACCATCGGGCACTCCACCGGTATTCACACTTACATAACCGCCTGCCTGAACTATTTTATCAAAAGCTGTTCGGTCAACAATAAGGTCTTTCAGAACCGGAAAAGCTCTTGCACGCCATGGTTCTATCACGATAGTATCACCGTCTTTAAATTTACGCATATGTAACTGACAGGTAGTAACACCTGTATCAGGGCCATGAGGACGACCATTTATAAACATGCTGCAGGTTCCGCAAATTCCCTCCCTGCAGTCATGGTCAAATGCTACAGGCTCGTCACCCTTAGTTACCAATGATTCATTGAGTTCATCCATCATTTCGAGGAAAGAACTTCCCGGAGAAATATCTTTTATCTTGTAAGTAACGAATTTACCTTTACTTGAAGCATTTGGCTGACGCCATATTTTGAGTGTAAGATCCATAACGTTCTATTTATAATTCCTTTGTTTTACCTCGATGAATTCATAATTAAGCCCTTCCTTAATAAGATCAGGTTCAGTATTCTCACCCTTATAACCCCAGGCTGCTACATATTTAAACACTTCATCGTTGCGGAGTGCTTCACCATCGGGTGTTTGATGTTCTTCACGGAAATGGCCACCACATGATTCTTCTCTCATCAGAGCATCTTTAGCCATAAGTTCTCCTAATTCAAGAAAATCTGCTACTCTTCCGGCTTTCTCAAGCTCCATGTTAATTGAGAATGCATCACCGGGTATCTTAACATCTTTCCAGAATTCTTCTCTTACAACCTTTATTTCCTCGATAGCATTCCTGAGTCCCTGCTCATTACGCGCCATACCAACCTGTTCCCACATAATGTGTCCCAGTCTTCTATGGAAAGTATCAACGGTAGTCTTGCCTTTGATGTTCATGAGGCGGTTTATCTTATCAACCACCTGTTTTTCAGCTTCAATGAATTCAGGAAGATCAGGTGAAATGCGGGGAACTGAAATCTGATCAGCCAGATAATTCTGGATTGTATAAGGTAATACGAAATAACCATCTGCAAGGCCCTGCATAAGAGCAGAAGCGCCTAAGCGGTTAGCTCCGTGGTCACTAAAGTTAGCTTCACCTGCTGCAAATAATCCCGGCACTGTAGTCATTAATTCATAGTCAACCCAAAGACCGCCCATGGTATAATGGACAGCAGGATATATCATCATAGGTACCTTGTACGGGTTTTCGTCAACAATCTTTTCATACATCTGGAAAAGATTTCCATAGCGTGCTTCAATTACATTATGACCCAGACGATTAATGGCATCAGCAAAATCGAGGTAAACAGCCCTACCTGTCTCCCCTACTCCAAACCCGGCATCACATCTTTCTTTTGCAGCTCTCGAAGCAACATCCCTGGGCACGAGGTTACCAAATGCAGGATATCTTCTTTCAAGATAGTAATCTCTATCCTCTTCTTTAATATCGAGTGGCGATTTCTTTCCTTCCCTTATGAGAGCAGCATCTTCAAGCTTCTTTGGCACCCAGATCCGACCATCATTCCTTAAACTTTCGCTCATCAGTGTTAATTTTGACTGATGCTCTCCATGTACCGGTATACAGGTAGGATGGATCTGAGTGAAACATGGATTTCCGAAATATGCGCCCTTCTTGTATGCTTTCCATATTGCTGTCACGTTCGAACCCATGGCATTTGTCGAAAGGAAGAATACATTACCATAACCGCCGGTAGCTAGAACAACAGCATGAGCTGAATGTCTCTCGATTTTTCCTGAAACAAGGTCCCTTACAATAACACCTCTTGCGCGACCATCAACAATCACAACATCAAGCATCTCATGTCGTGTGTACATTTCCACATTTCCTTTATGTATCTGACGGGATAATGCACTGTAAGCGCCTAATAATAGTTGCTGTCCGGTTTGTCCTCTTGCATAGAATGTCCTTGAAACCTGAGATCCGCCAAACGACCTGTTATCGAGAAGTCCACCATACTCTCTTGCAAAAGGCACCCCCTGGGCAACGCACTGGTCAATAATATTATTACTAACCTCAGCAAGACGATATACATTTGCTTCTCTGGCTCTGTAATCACCTCCTTTTATGGTATCATAAAAAAGTCTTTGAATACTGTCACCGTCGTTTTGATAGTTTTTGGCGGCATTGATTCCGCCCTGGGCGGCAATACTATGCGCTCTTCGCGGACTATCCTGGTAACAATAAGCTTTTACCTTGAAACCCATCTCAGCAAGAGAGGCTGCAGCAGAAGCACCTGCTAAACCGGTGCCTACTACAATCACATCAAGCTTTCTTTTATTTGCAGGATTTACAAGTTTTGCCTGTGATTTGTAGGATGTCCACTTTGTTTCCAGTGGTCCCTGCGGTATCTTTGAATTTAACTCTGCCATAGATCTTCAGATTGTATTTTTTTACTTTTTGATTCTTTTTTATGCAAGCCGCTTAAACAGGTAGCTGCCGGTAGAAATAAATTACCACCGGAATAGTGATAAAACCAACAGTAAGAACAATTGCTATAATACGGCTGATAATGAAAACTGTGGGAGTATATTTATTGTGATTAAATCCCAGAGACTGAAGACCGGAATGAAATGCATGGTCAAGGTGGAAACCTAATAACAGCAGCCAGATTATATAAATTATGGTATGCGGAAGCTGCCTGAACTTTACAAGCACCAACTTAGCCATATCTTCGTATTCAGTACCGTTGTATACTACATGCTCAATGTTTCCGGTTTTTGCCTGAAAGAAGAAATTATAGAGATGATAAATTAAAACCAGAAAAATCAGCATTCCGGTATGAATCATAAATTTAGAGAATGGTGACATCTCCGAGTAGGGAGCCACTTTATATCTCTTGGGTCTGGCCTTCCAGTTTTGTATCTGCAAAACAATACCCATTATTATGTGTATGATGAATCCACCAAACAAAAATATCTGCATAAACTGAATTATCGGGTTTGACACCATAAAGTGTGCAGCCTTGTTGAAGGTTTCACCATTGTCATTAATAAGAACCAGCAGATTTACAGTCATGTGCACAAACAGGAACGCTATCAAAAACAATCCTGCAAGCGACATAATAACCTTCTTTGTGATGGAGGAGTACTTAAGGGCCATAATATATCAGTTATTAAATTAAATATTCTCAATTAACAAATTAACCGGTTAACTACTTTTAAAGTTAAATTGTTGCTTAAATTTGCGAAACAAGGAAGCCGGCATTTAGTTGTACAAAGATATAGATTTACACTTATCCGCATGCCATATTTTAGAATTCAAACTACCTAAAACCCTTATTATGCGATATCAACCTATTGACTCTTCACTCTTTATTAATAACCGCCGCAAAATTGAAAAGAAGCTTAAGCCAAACTCTCTTGCAATAGTTCATTCATCAGATGAAATGCCACGGAATGGAGACCAAACCTACACTTTTCGTCAAAACAGTGATATGTTCTATCTTTCCGGTCTTGATCAGGAGAAAACCATTCTTACACTTTTTCCAAACCATCCCGATGAGAACCTGAGAGAAATTGCATTCATTGTTGAAACCAATGACCATATGGTTACCTGGTATGGCCATAAATATTCACTGGAACAAGCATTGCAAATCTCTGGCATTAAGACCATTAAATGGCTGAGTCAGTTTGACAGTATCCTGAGGGACTTTATGACAAGAGCCAACTACATCTATTTAAATATTGAGGAAAATGCAAAATTTGTTCCCGACATTGAGTCGAGGAATCACCGTTTCGCTAAAGAACTCAAAGAGAAATATCCGCTTCATGAATATGAACGTCTTGCTCCACTAATCATTGAAGAGCGGTTGGTAAAAGAACCGGAGGAAATAAAGATTCTCAAGAAAGCATGTGATATTACCAAAGATGCTTTTAACAGAGTATTAAGAGTCGTTAAACCGGGTTTAACGGAATATGAAGTTGAAGCTGAAATAACTTATGAGTTTTTGCGACAGGGTGCTTCAGGACATGCCTACCCTCCTATTGTTGCATCAGGTGTTAACAACAATATTCTGCATTACAATCAAAATGATCAAATATGCAAAGATGGCGAGTTGCTGCTTCTTGATATTGGTGCTGAATATGCAAATTATGCCGCAGACCTCTCAAGAACTATTCCTGTAAATGGCAAGTTTACACCACGCCAGCGGGAAGTTTATGAAGCAGTCCTGAGAATCCTGAAACAGGCTTCGAAAATGCTGGTACCCGGAGTTACTATAGATAGCTTCCATGCAAAGGTTACCAAAATTATGGAAAATGAACTCATAAAGCTGGGACTTATAACGCAAAATGATATTGACAACCAATCGGATTCCACACCGGCATACTTTAAATATTACATGCATGGCACCTCACACTTCATCGGACTTGATGTACATGATGTGGGTAACAAGCAGTTACAACTCCAGAGAGGAATGGTGCTAAGCTGTGAACCTGGCATTTATATTCCGCAGGAAGGTTTCGGTATCAGACTTGAAAATGATATTTTAGTTGATTATGAGCCTGTCGACCTGATGGCGAATATACCAATTGAGCCTGATGAAATCGAAGCTCTTATGAGTTTAAAGGCAAACCAAATGATAAATGCATAAAAATTAAAAACAAATACACGATATGTTCACTCCACAAACCTACATGGCAAGGCGCGACGCGCTCAGAAGAGAAATCAAATCAGGAATAATAATTCTCCCGGGAAATAACGAAGCTTCCTTTAATTACCCTGCAAATACATATCATTTCAGACAGGACAGCACTTTCAGTTACTTTTTCGGAATCAACCAGCCCGATCTGGCTGCCATTGTTGACATTGAAGAAGATAAAGATATCTTGTTCGGTAACGATGTTGACATGGATGATATTATTTGGATGGGGCCGCAACCCTCAATGACAGAAAGAGGCGAAAAGGTTGGCATAAAAGAAACTCATCCACTTAAAGAGTTTGATGTTTATGTAAAGGAGGCCATGTCGAAAGGACGTAAGGTCCATTTCCTCCCGCCTTACCGGGGTGAAACAAAAATATGGTTGTCGGATATTACAGGTTTCCCTGTTTCGCAATTAAAAGGTGAAGCTTCAATTGAACTTATCAAAGCTGTTGTTAAACTCCGCAGTGTTAAATCGTCCGAAGAAATTGAAATTATAAATAAGATGGTTGACGTTGCAGGGCTAATGCATACAACCGCAATGAAAATGGCATTTCCTGGCATTGTTGAACAGGAAATTGCCGGTACAATTGAAGGAATTGCACTTGCCAAGGCAGGCCCTGTATCATTTCCCGTAATTCTTAGTATTAATGGGCAAACACTTCATAACCATTATCATGGCAATACACTTACCGAGGGAAGAATGCTTGTTGTTGATGCCGGATGTGAATCAGAAGAATATCTGTTAGCAAGTGATATAACCCGTACTTGTCCGGTTGGAGGTAAATTCAATCACAGACAAAAAGATATTTATGAGATAGTGCTGAAAGCAAATATGAATGCCATAGAGGCTATAAAACCGGGCATTCCATATCGTGATGTTCATATGATTGCAGCAAGGACAATAACAGAAGGACTTAAAGCATTGGGATTGATGAAGGGGGATACGGACGAAGCTGTAGCCCAGGGCGCCCATGCAATGTTCCTCCCACACGGGCTGGGCCATATGTTAGGCATGGATGTCCATGATCTGGAAGGAGTTGGAGAAAATTATGTTGGCTATAACGACGAAATTAAAAGGTCGGAGCAATTTGGTACTGCATTCCTCAGAATGGGCAGGAAACTTGAGCCGGGTTTTGTTATTACTGTTGAGCCGGGTATATATTTCATCCCCGCTCTGATTGATCAGTGGAAAGCCGAAGGATTGCACAAAGATTTTATCAATTATGATATTGTTGAAAACTACAAGGATTTTGGTGGTATCAGGATCGAAGATGATGTTCTTGTTACAGATTCAGGAGTCAGAGTGCTTGGAAAGCCAATTCCAAAGACCGTAAATGAGATAGAAAACCTGATGGCCGGATAAGAAGGCCAAAAATATTCTGGCCTGACCGTTGATGATCAAATTGGTCAGGCCATTTTTATTAACACAAGATATGTTACTACTATGAATGATCAGATAACTTATAACGGACAACCGGTAAATTTCAAAGTGCAGGGATCAGGTCCATGGATTGTTTTGCTGCATGGATTCCTCGAATCTATTGAAGTATGGAATGATATGGCAAACTACCTGGCTGACCGCTTCAGTGTTTTAATGATAGATTTACCCGGACATGGAAGAAGTGGGCTAACAGGTGAAGAGCAAACCATTCAGGATATGGCAGGGACAGTAAGAGCTGTTATGGCACATAATTCAATTGACCGGTTCATCATATGCGGGCATTCAATGGGAGGTTATGTAAGCCTGGAAGTTGCACGGCAATTATCTGATAAGATACAAGGCCTGATCCTGTTTCATTCACATGCAGCTCCCGATGACGAGAAGTCAAAAGAAAACCGCGACAGAACAATCAACATTGTCAAACTTAACCATTCAAATTTCATCCAAAGCTTTATTTCTGAAATGTTTGCAAAAAGCAATCAGGAAAAATTCAAAAATCAGATTGAAATTTTAAGAAACAGAGCTGCCTCAACATCCGGAAAAGCTATAATTTCAGCTTTAACTGCAATGCGCGACAGGCCGGGATCATTAGACATACTGATGGTTGCTGCTTATCCTATTCTTTATATAATAGGTAAAGAAGATTCAAGGATGCAATACGATAAGATATTAGCACAGACAATGCTAAGCGAACATTCAGAATGCATTATGCTTAACAAAGTTGGTCACATGGGGTTTATAGAAGCTCCCGATAAGATTTTTCCGGTTGTAAAGGACTTCTGTTCACGAAATTTGGCAGTGAGTAAAATTGATTAACTTTGCATCAGCAGATTTATAATCAATTCAATATATAGCAGTTCGTTAACGGGCTGTACCATTAAGTTCTCCCATGGAAGATAATACTCAAAATACACCTCCAAATAATCCTGATAATGAACGCAATAATAAGCGCAATCAGGACTTCAGGAACAAGAAAGGGTTCTTTAAGAAAAAAAAAGGCAAACCATTCTCCGGTGAAAGAAAGAATGGAAATTTTGTAAAAGAAAACACAAGGCAACCAATTGAGGATTCTCCTGATGCTTCCGCAATCGAAAATGAGGAAATATCAACTGAAGATCAATCTGCAGCTTACCTTGAATTGGAGAATGAAGACAATGAATCTTCATCTTCTGAGGCAACATCTTTTGAATACAAGGGTAGCGGCAAGTTTTTCAAAAGATCGGGATCAAAGCCGTTGTTAATATTTGATGAGAATAGCTCAGATGAATCAGAAATTCCGGAGGTTCAGGAAATCGTTGATACCGACATTAGTGAACTTCAGCAGACAAGGAAGGACATTGCAAAAGAAAATCCTTTTTTGACGAGAGGATGTTGCAAAATGGTGCAGACTGAAAAATCAACTTTCAGTCACAGTTGTAGCAAGTTAGACACCTTCGACTGGCTCAGGAGTTTTCCGCTCGGTCCGAATGTTCCTCCGTTTGACTGTATTGAAGTCAGGTTTAAAAACAGTAGAAAAGACTACTACAGAACAACATCTGAGCATGACTTGCATGAGGGCGATATTGTTGCTGTTGAAGCCAATCCGGGGCATGACATAGGAATTGTGACACTGACAGGTGATGTTGTCAGATTGCAAATGAAAAGAAGGGGTGTTGATCCGCAAAACGAAGAACTAAAGAAAGTATACCGAAAGGCCCGACCCGGAGATATTGAAAAGTGGATTGGAGCTGTTTTGAAAGAGGATAAAGCTCTTTTCCGGACGAGGGAAATAGCTGCCAGGCTTAACCTCAAGATGAAAGTAAACGACGTAGAATATCAGGGAGATGACACTAAAGCCATATTCTATTATACTGCTGATGAAAGAGTTGACTTCAGGGAATTAATAAAAGTGCTTGCTGAAGAGTTCAGAATCAGAATAGAAATGAGGCAGATTGGTGCACGACAGGAAGCTTCACGATTAGGAGGTATAGGATCATGCGGACGCGAATTATGTTGCTCCACATGGCTTACCAGCTTCAGTACAGTAAGTACCAATGCAGCCCGTATTCAACAGCTCTCGCTTAATCCTCAAAAACTTGCAGGACAATGCGGTAAACTTAAATGCTGTCTCAATTATGAATACTCAGCATATGCTGAAGCACTTCAGGGCTTCCCTCCTGATGACACCCTTCTTAATACTTCAAAAGGCGATGCATTCCCTCAGAAAATTGATGTATTTGCAGGCTTGATGTACTATGCCTACAAATCCGATCCTAATAATATTCACGCTATTCCTGTTGACAAAGTAAAAGAGATAATGATTAAAAATAAAAAAGGTACATTGGTGCCCAATCTCGAGGAATATGCCAGGAAAATAGAGAGGAAAGAGGACGAATTTGAAAGTATGATTGACGAAGATGATCTTAATCGTTTCGATAAATAGCATTTAAAGCCCCTGTTATGCTTAGAAAATTGTCAACCAACAGTTTCTTTTACACAATTATTGCTTTTTTATCAATATTAGGCCTGTCATCATGCGACAGAGATAAGTTTTTTGATGAAAGCGTGAGCATTCCGGGCGACAAATGGTCTTCGGATAAAGAGGTAGTATTCAATGTTGATATTGAAGACACTATTTCACCTTATCGCTTCTATATTAATGTAAGAAACAGTAATTCCTATCGTTATAGCAATATTTGGTTCTTTCTAACTACTGAATTTCCATTGGGTGGTATGTCGGTTGATACAATTGAATGTATGCTGGCAAACAATTCGGGGGAATGGCTTGGCAGAGGGACAGGTAAATATCGCGACAACAGGATTTACATAAGAGAAAACATACGTTTTCCTCAAAAAGGGAGTTATGTATTCAGATTGAATCAGGCAATGAGGGAAGACGAGTTAACCGGAATCTCAGAAGCAGGTATTCGCCTTGAAAAACAAGAATAGTTAAGCTTCACAAATATAATTTTTACGTTTTCTGCAATGGCAAAGAAAAAGCAAGCTGGTAGTTTCACAATAAAGCAGTGGATTAAAAAATTCTGGATCGTTTACTTTTCAATACTGGGTTTTGTTATTTTGTTTTTTTTAGCATTGTCAGCGGGACTGTTGGGATTTATGCCTTCGTTTGAAGAACTTGAGAATCCAAAAAGTAATCTTGCATCGGAGGTTATTTCTGCTGACCAGGAAGTACTGGGAAAGTACTATATAGAAAACCGCTCCAACATACATTACTCTGATCTTTCACCAAATCTTGTCAATGCTATTATTTCAACTGAAGATTCACGATTCAGGAATCACTCAGGCATAGATGTCAAAGCTCTTTTCAGGGTTACTTTCGGAATTTTAACCGGTTCAAATAAAGGCGGAGGTAGCACCATCACCCAACAATTGGCAAAGAACCTGTTTCCCCGAAAGGCAAATCGTACTTTCATTGAGACTGTGTACATCAAGATGAAAGAGTGGATCACAGCCATAAAACTTGAACGTAATTATACGAAAGAAGAGATTATTGCAATGTATTTCAACACTGTAGATTTTGGCAGCAACTCCTTTGGTATAAAATCAGCAGCCAAGACATACTATAATAAATTGCCATCTGAATTAACTGTTGAGGAATCCGCAATGCTCGTTGGGATGCTTAAGGCTCCCACCTGGTTTAGTCCTGTGAGGAACCCCGAGAGAGCAATGAAGCGAAGGGAAGTTGTTCTTAATCAGATGAGAAAGCATGATCATCTGACTGAAGAAGAGTACGACTCTCTTAGAGTACTATCTCTAAACATGTCACATTTTCGTTTGCAGGACCATGCTTCGGGTGAAGCCACCTATTTCAGGGAATATCTGAGAATGATTATGAATGCAAAGGAGCCCAAAAAGAGGAACTATGTCGACATGACGGTGTATAGTCACGATTCTTTGCAGTGGGAAACAAATCCTTTGTATGGTTGGGTTGAAAAGAATCCAAAGCCGGATGGAACTAAATATAATCTCTATAAAGATGGTCTGAAAATTTACACAACCTTAAACTCTAAGATGCAGATTTATGCCGAACAAGCGGTGTCAGAACATATGGGTAAAGATTTACAGCCTGCTTTTTTCAAACACTGGAAAGGACGTGAAGGAGCTCCCTTTGATTTCCCAAAAGATATTGTGAAGGAAGAAGCCAATAAACTGCTTACTGCCAGCATGAAGAGGAGCGACAGGTACATCAGGCTCAGGAATGCCGGCGCAAGTGAGGATTCAATTAAAAGATCCTTTAACACTAAAGTACAGATGAAGATCTTTACCTGGCAAGGTGAAAGAGATACAATAATGAGTCCAATGGATTCCATTCTTTATTGTAAGTTCTTTCTGCAAGCCGGGCTGATGTCGGTTGAACCACAAACCGGGTTTGTAAGAGCATATGTTGGAGGAATAAACTACAAGCATTTTCAGTATGACCATGTAATGCAGGCAAAAAGGCAGGTTGGTTCCACCTTCAAGCCATTTGTATACACTTTAGCGATGCAGGAAGGAGATTTCTCACCTTGTACAAAAATTGCCAATATCCAGTATAGCATTGACTTACCAGATGGTTCAAAATGGGAACCCCGGAATTCAAGTGATTACAAAGAAGGTCAGATGGTTACCCTAAAAGAAGCATTGGCTAACTCGATAAACTGGATATCTGCTTTTCTTATTAAGAGATATTCACCTATGGCAGTGGCATCTATGGCTAGAAAGATGGGTGTAACAAGCAGGATTGATCCTGTGCCGGCAATTGCTCTTGGAACTCCCGATCTGACTCTATATGAAATGACCGGGGCTATGAATTCATACGCGGCCAAGGGTGTGTATATTGAACCGATGTTTGTTACCCGTATAGAAGACAAAAATGGTAATGTACTCAGCAGATTCATGCCACGACAGCAGGAAGCAATGAGCGAGGAGACCGCATATCTTATGCTTCAATTGATGAAAGGTGTTGTTGAAAGTGGAACGGGAGTCAGACTTCGGTATAAATATGGTTTGAGTTATCCTATAGCAGGCAAGACAGGAACATCTCAAAGTCATTCGGATGGTTGGTTCATGGGAATTACACCGGAACTTGTTACAGGAGTATGGGTTGGCGGTGAAGACCGTAGTATCAGATTCAGGAATATTTCTCTGGGACAGGGAGCCAATATGGCATTACCAATCTGGGGGCTTTACATGAAAAAGATATATGAAGACAAGGAGCTGAATATTTCTACAAGTGATTTTGAAGCTCCCCTGCTTCCACTGTCGGTAGAGATAGATTGCGGTAAGTATGAAGCACAGCAGAAGAAGAATGTCAGAGGCTACGATATTGGGGATTTCTGAGAGATTTTTAATCTCTGGTGAACTACAATCACTTAGCCATCTTTCGTTTTACCTGCCATTCTGCATCAAGAGTAAGCATTGAATCGACACTTATATTTCTGTCTTTGGCCTTCTGCTCTATTGATTTCATCCAATTCTTATCAGTGCGTATATAAGTGATTAGTTCCTTTACTTTTTTGCTGAATGAATTGTCAGATGATTTACCATTCTTTATCAGGTCATAAGTGTTTTCAATGAACCCCCACCCCAATCCGGGTAATGTAGCTTCTGTACTGATTATGATAAATATTTCATGATTATTGATCTCTTCACTAAGATCTATTTCTGAAACATCAAGGGGTTTGGTGTAACTATCGGGATAAATCTGACGATTATAGAACCAGAAATGTTGATCGGAGAATGCTCTTGCAGGGATTCCCTCATTGAACATACCCCAGTAAAAACTATCAGAAATTACGATTACTGATGGCTTTGTGTCTCCCTCGTTAGAAATGATTTTGTATTGCGGATAAGCCAACTCTTCCTTTTTTGGAGGAAATAACAGATTCATGCCATCTGCAATATCATAATCACTTTTTTTAGCTTCTGACACCTCAACATCATTCCAAACAATATCTGCAACTTTAATATTTCTCTCCTTTTCCAGATAACTGAATAATGAATCAACTACCAGACACATTCCGTAATGACTCCAGTGTATGCCATGTTTAGGATATAACGGATAAGGGGAACTCTCTTTATTTAATTTGAAATAAGTGTTGAAATCAATATGGTTTATTCCTTTTTCTTTGGCAAGGGTGAGGTATTTATCAAAATTGGTAACCCGATTTTCTTCTGCTTTCCAGTCATCAGGGAAATACTCAGGATAGAATGTCCCTTTCCCCGCTGCAAAAACCAATAATAGAGATTTGTTGTTCCTTTCAAGATAATCCTGAATCTCTTTCAGTTTGGCCATTCTGTTTTCTATACTGTCGTACCCAATATAATCCTGACCGGTATATGCTTTAAGATAGTTCTTTTCGAACAAATAGTTATCTTTCCCAATGATCACATTATTAGCTTTTGCCTTATTAAAAAAGGTGTAGGCAAGTTGATTATTAAGGCGCACAAAAAAGTTGCGCAAGCCGAAATTATCATTCAGATATTTTTCTTCACCGCTCTGATATTCACCCGAAAACCATCTATTGAAAGAGAAATACGATTCCTCTACCTTTTGAACGGCACCTTTAAGAGGCGTTTCTTCAAAAAAATGAAATTTTTTCTGTAGAAGCGGAACCATTAGAATAAGAATAATGGTAACAGCAACAGCTTTAAGTATTGTGTGGCTCCCTTTCATTACTAAAATCTGAAATAAATAAACGGATTAAAACCAAAGGCCGTAATTGAACTCACCGACAGAATCAAAAGTATAACTGAAAAACCTGCTATTGCAATGTGCTTTCGCGAAGAATACAAGCCGAAATAGACCTGGTCTTGTATTTGCTTGCCTTTTTTTGAATAAGCAAAAAATGCGAAAATAAAAGCTATTGCAAGGAATGTATAGAATTCAATATCGAAGCTCAGAGTTTTTGTAAAGTCGAAGGCAAACATACGTTTTATGAAAATGAATGCCTGTGACAGATCCTCGATTCTGAAAAACACCCATCCAATTATAACTAAAACGAATGTTATTACGGTGCTGATAAATTTGCCTGCCCTTGCATACAATTTCAATAAGAAAGCCCTTTCCAGCACCAGGAATATCCCATGATATGCGCCCCAAAAAATGAAATTCCAGGAAGCTCCGTGCCATAAACCTGAAGCAAGGAACACTAACCAGAGATTAAAGTACAATCTGGTCTGTGAAACCCTGTTACCACCGAGTGGGATATAGAGGTAATTTTTCATCCATGCGCCCAATGTCATGTGCCAGCGTCTCCAGAATTCCGTTATGCTTTGAGATATGTATGGATTATTGAAGTTTTCAGGAAACCTGAATCCTATCATTTTTCCAATACCTATAGCCATATCAGAATATCCTGAGAAATCGAAATAAATCTGAAAAGTATAAGCAAGTATTCCTATCCAGGCTGTAGCAGTATCAAGATCCGAAAAGCTCAATGCAAATACAGTATCGGCATGCAGCCCCATTTGATTGGCTATCAGAACCTTTTTGGCCAGTCCTATAATGAATCGGTAAAATCCGATAAGGAAATTATCGAGCGTTTCGTTTTGCGACCGGTCGCTGATCTGATCGGCCAGGTCATGATATCGGATAATTGGTCCGGCAATCAGTTTGGGGAACAAGACAATATAAAGCTGATAATCCCAGAAATTTTTAAGAGGCGCATGTACCCGACGGTACACATCAACAACATATGTTATCGTTTCAAAGGTATAAAACGAAATCCCAATAGGTAAAACAAGCTTAGTCCATTGAACATTTGTTGCACCAAAAACCGATAAAACAGCGTTAAAGTTCTCGATGAAAAAATTCGAATACTTGAAGTAGAATAAGAGACCCAGGTTCACTGAAACTGATAGTGTGAGCATCAATCTTCGGTGAAGTTGGTTTTTGGTCATTGACATCCATTTAACCAGATGAAAATCAAGGAATGTTGTCCCTAATATCACAAAAATGAATTTCGGTGCGCCCCAACTATAAAAGAAAATACTGAAGGCAAGTATTACCAGGTTTTTATATTTCTTATCGATCAGGTGATAAGTAATTAAAAAGGCAGGCAAAAAATAGAGCAGAAAAACAATGCTACTGAATACCATGTATATTGAATAGATCAAATATTTTGCCCAAAATTATTAAAAATTCGTTTCCTTTGTAATTACTGAACTCAAACCTGAACAACTTGCATTAATTACATTTGCATCAAGAGCCCGCTTATGAAAAATCTATCCTGTTTAACTATCATTTTTTGTTTGATAATAATTTTAGAGATTCATGGAATCAAAGGTTTTTACAAATCAGATGATAGAATTATCGAGAGTGATGTGCGCCATTACTATGCATGGATTCCTTCGATATTAGTTTACAAAGACATTTCACTCAGCTTTTTGGATATTAATCCCGATAAGAATAAAGATCACTTTATTACAGTTGACAGAACCCCCGATGGGAAGTTATACTTTAAGACAACGATGGGAGTTGCTCTGCTGCAGTTACCTTTCATACTTCCTGTTCATTACTTCCTTGAATTGACCGGCAATGAAGCTGATGGATTCTCTATGCCATATAGAATTGCACTGATAATTGGCAGCCTTTTCTATTATTTTATGGGATTATTTATCATAAGGTTCCTTGTTGTAAAAAGGATGAAACTCAGTGACAAGATTTCTGCTTTGACGATTCTGTTAATTGGACTGGGGACTAATATTGTGATATATGTAGCGAGAGAACCGGCATTAAGTCATGTCTACAGCTTTTTTACAATTGGATTGTTCCTTTTGATTACAGATAAGTTCTATAGAAATCCAAAATGGATTAACGGTGCTTTAATGGGTATTGTCTTCGGAATAATTACTCTGATCAGACCAATTAATTTAATAGTTGGACTCATTCCGGTTTTATGGGGAGTAACTAATTATTCAGATATAAAAGGACGGGTACTTTTATTTTGGAAAAAACCCGGTGTTTTATTAATGATAATTCTGGGCTTTATAGTAATCTGGACTCCTCAGTTAATGTATAATCTTTATCTGTACGGGAACCTGACATTTCATGGATATGGAACAGGTGATGAAAGATTCTTCTTTAGCAACCCTCAAATTATAAATAATCTTTTCAGTTACAGGAAAGGATGGTTCTTATATACACCGGCTATGGTACTGGCAGTTTTAGGATTTATTTCATTATATCGTAACTTTAGATCAATGTTCTGGTCTATACTGGCAATACTTGTGATTTTGATTTACATAAACTCAAGTTGGTATTCATGGTGGTTTGGTGGAAGTTATGGTCAAAGGGCATACATTGATATTTACGCTTTACTTGCACTCCCTATTGCAGCTTTATTAAATTATGGGTTTTCAAAAGGTTTGAAACTTAAAATTCCTATATTGATAATCGTATTCCTGCTTGTTTTTCACAATATGTTTCAGGTAGCACAATATATGAACGGAGCTATACATTATATGTCTATGACTAAAGCTGCGTATTGGGATTCTTTTGGTAAATTATATCCATCGAACAAATTCAAGGCATATATAGAAGATCCTGACTATGAGCTTGCAAAAAAAGGTATTTATCCTAAACCCAAAAAAAAGATAGAAACAAGACAAGAATGGATTGAATTTCTTGAAACTGATATCCGGACAAATGAGAAAGCAATGAAATTCTTTTCCGATAAAGCTAAAGAAGCAAATCTTCCATTAGATACTGTTATTAAGCAAGATGTGATATACATTTATGAGACCAGTTATGCCAATCAGGAGTAAAATACTCAATCCTTTTAGAAGAAAAGAGAGGTTATTCACTTTTGCTTTTATTCTGACTGTTGCCTTATTTGCTGTTCTGTATGGACTAACCTCATTAGTTCCGCATTCTCTATTCAAAACCCATGCTCTGGATCTTGGAATGTTCAACCATGCTGTTTATTCATACGCTCATCTTAGACCTAATAACTTTACTCTCGACATCTCAGGTGCAGCTATTCCTTATCTGGGAGATCATTTTTCTCCGATAACAATGCTGTATGCTCCTTTTTATTATTTATTTGGAAGTTATACGTTACTAATTATCCAGACATTTTCCATTTTGTTCGGAGGAATAGGCGTTTATCAATATGCTCGTTTCAAAAATTACAATAATTGGATCAGTTTACTTTTTATGATCCATTTTCTCATTTTATGGCCAATCTTCTCTGCTTTATCTTTTGATTTTCATAATAATGTTGTGGCAGCAATGCTTGTCCCATGGCTTGTACTTTACTTTGAAAAAGGGAACCTTAAATACACTCTTATCTTTTTCGTGCTTATTTTGATTTCAAAAGAGAATATGTCATTATGGCTCGCATTTATTATTTTAGCACTTCTCTTACGTGAAAAGAATTATTACACCGGATTAAGCAGGAAAACTGCAATAATTCTGGCCCTGACATCCCTGATTTATTTTGTTGTTGTAGTTAATATCATAATGCCAGCCTATTCCAAGGGTTTAGGAACAAATCAACTAGGCCGGTATGATCATTTGGGTGGATCTTTTGAAAATATAATTATCGGCTTCTTCAAAAATCCCAGATACTATTTTACTCTCTTATTTGAAGATACGTTCCAGTTGAATGCAACAGGAGTTAAAAGTGACTTCTGGTTCTCATTCCTTATTGCAGGTGGCTTTGCTGTTATATACAAGCCAAGGTATTTGATAATGATAGCTCCGGTAATATCTCAAAAAATGTTCTCTGAAAGTCATTCTTTTTGGGGCACCGGTGGTCAATATTCTATTGAAATTGTCCCAATTATAAGTCTTGCCCTGATATCTTTGCTATTAACCACCAAAAAGAATTACATGAAGGCAATTATTCTGGTTGCTTTGATCATATTTGGAAGACCGGGATTCAGCGCATTCAGGGCTGAGCATTACAAGTCTGACCTGGATATAGTACAATTAAAAGCTGATCTTAAGATAATACCTCCAAAGGCAGTTATTTCTGTTAGTTCTGATCTTTCTCCTCATTTATTCAGGCGAGAAAAGATCTATCATTACCCAATTATTAAAGATGCTGAATTTATAGTCCTTCTAAAGAACAGAAATCCGTACCCTCTTAGATCAGAAGATTTTGTTAAGAATATAGATAAGCTAAAGAAAGATCCTGCATCTACAATTCTCGTTGACAGTCGGGATATGATTATTTTTAAAGTAGTTCCAAATAATAGAACCTCATCCTACGACCCGGATTACCTTGAAAAAATAGCTGTTTTTGAAAAGAAGATCAGAGAGTCAGAAAAAATGATGAATGTGATGAAGGAAAAGGCTATCAGACATAATCAACCACTCGACACGGTGATTCGTCACGATGCCATTTGGTTATATAACAATCAAAAAAGTAAGTGATAGCCATGTATCTGAATGATAAATCGGGCCTTGTAAGAAACTTGCTCTTATACACTGCTTTACTGGCCATTCCTGCTTTTCTTATTTTCTCGTCATTAAGAAGAATCGAACAAAGAGAGGATATATGGTATGGTGGGGGTTATGACCCTGCCTATGCTTATCTGCACAACTCCCTGAATATTGCGACATTAAAACTTCCGGGACATGTGGATCATCCGGGAACACCGATGCAGGTCATAGGAGGAATTGTCCTTAGAGTATCATACCTGATAAAGCCTTTTGGAGGTGAAACATTAGCTGATGCTGTAATTCAACAACCTGAATACTATTTGAAAGTTCTAAACAGGTCGGTTGCATGGTTAAGTGTACTTTTCATTCTTTCGATCGGACTTATTGTTCATCGTTTCACACGAAACATCTGGTATGCTCTGTTAATTCAATCTACACCATTACTTTCAGCCCTTTTATTATATAATGGATTCCTGAGAATATCGCAGGAGGTTGTCCTTATGATCGCTTCAGTTTCTTTTGGAGTGTTCTGTCTTTACTGGTATTATAATTCAGCAAAACGAAAGACACACTATTATACTGATGGATTTGGAATAATTACAGGTTTTGGCATTGCTTCAAAAATTATTTTTCTGCCTCTGATGATTATTCCTTTCGTGCTTTTCAGCACAAGAGAAAACAGATTCAGGTATATTAAAGCAACAATACTCTCATTTATATTCTTCACAATACCCATTATACCTGCATACCCGTCGATGGGATGGTGGATAATCAGATTATTTACGCACTCAGGTATTTACGGATCAGGAGCGGCTACAGTGATTGACACGTCCTCCTATCTTAATGATCTGAAATCAATGTTTGTGGGAGAGCCTTTCCTGATGTATACATTTCTGGCATCTGCTGTGTTCATCCTGGCACTTTCTATTCTAAGATTTAAGGGTAGGAAGGAAAACGACGGTGCATTAAGGTTACTTATTGCTGTTATTATCGCCCAGACTGCGGGTTTCTTAATCACTGCCAAACACCCTAATGTAAATTACCTGTTACCGTATGTTTGCCTTTCGACAAGCAGTATGGTTATTATGATTACCATTCTGTCAGAAAGAATCAGGTTGCATTGGGTGCGACAGGTTACAGTGGCAGTAACTGTATCAGGACTGATATTGATTATGGGGTACAGATTCAGGTCACCACTCTCAGGAATGTTTACCATAAACAATAACAGGCACTTTGAGTATGCATGGCAACTGGCTCTGAATAAAGATGCAGGAATGAAACAGGCAGTTATAGGGGTAAATCCAGGGCCCTCTCCTATTGCAGCACAATTCTTTGCCAATGCATACAGCAGAATGCGATATGCCGGTGTATTAGAGAATTATTATCCTGATTACTATATCTTCGATACATATAGCGGTCGATTGGTGAACTGGAATAATGAACAAGTTTCATGGAAGGAACTGGCACATCTTTATCAAGGTAACATAAGAATAATTGGGGAAGCAGGCTTTGAATCACAGATTGGTAAACATATTGAGACACACTCCAATAACCTTTATATTGAAAGAATCTGGTCGCATAACCATGCTGTTGTGGTATGGGGTGTTAAATAGTAAAGCATATGATAGAACAATTAAACAGGATAGCTTCGAAAAGAGACAGATATATACGTAAGAGCCGGCATTACTATAACGACCTGAAAAGATTTTATCATTTCAATATTCCGGAAGGTTCAAGGGTACTTGAAGTTGGCTGTGGAACAGGGTTTTTACTCAACTCGGTTAATCCATCATACGGAGTTGGAATTGACATTTCACCGGCTATGATTGAAATAGCCCAAAAAAACTATCCGCATTTAAGATTTTATGCACATGATGCAGGAGAATTCTCATTTGAAGAAAAGTTTGATTATGTGATTATCTCTGACACACTCGGATATTTAAATGACATTCAGAAGGTATTCAATACAATAAAACAAGCAGTTGATGCAGATACCCGGATTATAATCAACTACCATAATTTCTTCTGGGAACCATTTCTGGCAATAGCACAGAAATTAAAACTCAAGATGCCACACAAGAGACTGAACTGGCTGGGCAGATCAGATGTGGTCAATTTACTCGGGATTGAAGGCTTCGATGTTGTTAAAACAGGGAAAAGGTACTTGCTTCCCCTGTATATTCCAATAATTTCCTGGTTTTTTAATAAGTACCTTGCACATTTGCCCCTTATTAACAGCTTTTGCCTTATTGGCTATTTAATTGCACGTTTGCCAAAACAATTGCCACACGACAACAAGCAGTTCTCAGTGAGTGTAATTGTACCGGCACGAAATGAAGAAGGTAATATAGAAGATGCTGTTAAAAGAATACCCGACATGGGAAAGCATACCGAAATAATTTTTGTTGAGGGAGGGTCTTCTGATAACACGCTAAACGAGATTAAAAGGGTTTGCGAAGTCTGGTCGGATAAAAGAGATGTGAAATATTACATTCAATCAGGCAAAGGAAAGGGAGATGCAGTAAGACTGGGTTTCGAAAAAGCAGAAGGTGATATACTAATGATACTGGATGCTGATCTAACAGTACCACCCGAAGACTTAAGCAAATTTTACAATGCCATTGCAACCGGAAAGGGTGAATATATTAATGGATCACGATTGGTGTACCCTATGGAAGATGAAGCAATGCGAACACTGAATATATTGGGAAATAAGTTTTTCTCCGTTATGTTCTCGTGGCTTTTGAATCAAAGGATTAAGGATACTTTGTGTGGCACAAAAGTAATTTCCAAAAACAACTATAATAAGTTGATCGCGAATCGGTCATACTTTGGAAATTTTGATCCTTTCGGTGATTTTGACCTGATATTCGGATCAGCTAAACTTAACCTTAAGCTTGTGGAGGTACCAATACGATATAGAGCACGCAAATACGGTGAGACCAATATTTCTCGCTTTTCGCATGGTTGGCTATTGCTTAAAATGGTTTTTTATGCAATGAATAAGATAAAGTTCGTCTATTAAAAGTACAGGGCAGTCTTAATAGGCCCTCTCATTTCTACCTTCAATGTAGTTTATAAACGACCTGTTGACTACCTTATTTCCACCCGGTGTAGGATAGTTTCCTGTAAAGTACCAATCACCTGTGTGCTCCGGAATTGCCTGATGCAGGTCTTCGATAGTCTGGAAAACAATCTTTACTTCAGCATGACAACCCTGAGGCTTGACAAGTTCTGAAATTTTTGCTGAAATCTGATTTGCTGTAAACGGCTTATAAATTTCCTTAACATAATTTACAACCTGCTCCTTGGGATAATTCTCTTGCTCCTTACACTTCTTGTATACAACATTGATTACATGGTGCTTGTTATTTTCTTTCAGTAACTCGATTGCAGCGTTGAAAGCAATAAAATCACCAAGTTTGGCCATATCAATCCCATAACAATCAGGATATCGTATTTGTGGAGCAGATGAAGCTATTACTATCTTTTTTGGCCCAAGTCGGTCAAGTATTTTTATGATACTCTTGCGTAATGTAGTTCCTCTGACTATTGAGTCATCCACTACCACGAGGTTGTCAACGCCGGTATTAATGATTCCGTATGTAACATCATAAACATGAGCGACAAGATCATCACGGGCATTGTCCTGAGTAATGAAGGTTCTGAGCTTAATATCTTTAACGGCCACTTTTTCCATACGTGGCTTTAAGTTCATAATCTCTTCTACTCTTTCCGGGGTCAGTGTGGCAGCTTCTTTCAGAAGTTGCTCCTTTTTGAGCTTATTGCAGAAATTATTCAACTCCTCAATCAATCCGTAATACGCAACAGCCGCTGTATTGGGTATGTATGAAAATACTGTATTCTTTATGTCGTGGTCAACGGCATCAAGTATAGCAGGGGTTAACACTTTCCCAAGGTGCTTTCTTTCCCTGTATATGTCAACGTCAGTACCACGGCTAAAATAAATGCGTTCGAATGAACATGCCTTTTTGTCACGTGGTTCAAGTACTTGTGCCATCTCAACCGAACCATTTTTTCTGATAATAAGAGCATGTCCGGGATTTATCTCTTTTATGGTACTGAACGGCACATTGAAAGCAGTTTGTATTACAGGTCTTTCGGAAGCAATTGCCACCACTTCATCATCCTGATAATAGAATGCGGGTCGTATACCTGAAGGATCACGGAATACAAATGCATCCCCGTGACCAAACATACCGGCAATAGCGTAACCACCATCCCAGCTTGCCGAAGCGTTGCTTAGTATTCCCTTAATATCAAGATTTGAGGCAATTAAAGGGGTAACTTCTATTTTACTATAACCTTCCGACTTATACTGTTCATATAGCCTTTCATTTTCCTCATCAAGGAAATGCCCTATTTTCTCAAGAATGGTAATTGTATCGGAAGTATGGACAGGATACTGACCAAGGTTTACCAATCTATTAAACAGTTCATCAACATTGGTCATATTGAAATTGCCGGCCAGCAGAAGATTTCGGGTCATCCAGTTATTTGCACGGTGTACGGGATGGAGATACTGCACTCCGGTGTTCCCGAAAGTTCCATACCTCAAATGACCCATAAACAGTTCTCCGGCAAATCCCGTCTTTAATTTCAGGTCCTGAAGATCAGGTAATAATCCCGGGTGTCCTTTTTTATATTCATTGATTTCTGAGTATGCCGCCATGAAAACATCGGCAATAGGAGTATTAGTGTTTGACCGGTGTCTGCTGATATATTGTTGTCCGGGGACGGGATCAAGCTTAATACATGCTATTCCTGCTCCATCCTGGCCTCTGTTATGTTGCTTTTCCATCAGCAGATGGAGTTTATTAAGTCCCCACGTGTTGGTATTGTATTTACCCTGATAATGTTCCAGGGGCTTCAACAATCTCACCATTGCAATACCACATTCATGCTTAATCTGTTCGCTCATAATGCCCCTGATTTTTGATATTAGAATTTTCTGCTATATTTGCTTGACAATCTTTTTGTGATGCAGCAAAAAATGGAAGTGCAAAAATAAACATTTTCGGGGGATTGCCATTCATATCATTCTTAATATTAATTATCTGATTAACAACATATTGTATGAATAGTGTCAGGGTAAGGTATGCAACTTTTGATGACGAATCATTTATTATTGAGAGTCAGTTAAAAATGGCAAAGGAGACAGAAAATCTTGATCTTGATAGAGTTACAGTTACATCTGGTGTAAAATCTGTCTTTAATGATTCCCAAAAAGGATTTTATATTGTTGGTGAAGTAAACGGTGATGTTGTTTCATGTTTAATGATTACACCTGAATGGAGTGACTGGCGAAGCAACTGGGTATGGTGGATTCAGTCAGTTTATGTCGCAGATGAAATGCGGAAATCAGGTATATTCTCAAACATGTATACTTTCATAAAAGAGATTGTTAGTAAGAAATCAGATGTCGCAGGAATTAGACTTTATGTAGATAATACTAATTTGAATGCCCGGCAAGTTTACCGGAAGATTGGAATGACAGATGAGCATTACCGATTATTTGAATGGATGAAATAATAATAACAAGCCTTAAAAATTTATATAATAATTATGAAAGCCCGTTTAACAATACTACTCGTATTCGTTGTGTTTTCCGGTTTTGCCCAACCAGGGTTTAATAACCGCAATTGCCGGTCTGCTATGCCCGATAATTTGTTTCGTCAAAGGCACAAAGCAATAACAGCAGCCAGATCAGAGAGCCAGAAATTTGAGATGGCCAAAATTCTGGCTCTTGATGAATGCCTGAGCACTTTGCAAGTAAAGAGTGTTGCCGATATTCTGAGAAATGACTTTGATAAATTGGAGTTTGCCAAGATGTCATACCAGAATACGGTAGATAAGGAAAACTTCTATAATGTGTTTGATTCCTTTACTCACATGTCAACTGCTTTCCTGCTATATGACTATCTGCAGGAGAAGAATTCACTCTCATACCCTATAGATTATCTTCCTCCAAGTCATGGTGATAACAATTACAATAACCCTATTCATGATAACGAATATCATGGTGGTAATTTCAATAATAACGACCAGGGGATGAATGGTCCATGCCACATCACCCAAAGAGAATTTGAAAACATGCTTCAAACTATCAGGAATGAAAGCTTTGATGACACTAAGATCACGATAATCAAAAATATATTGAAGCTGAATCCTTGTATAAGAACACAGCAACTAAAAGAAGTTATTGCACTGTTATCTTTTGATGCCAACAAACTTGAGATTGCGAAATACGCATATGAATATACTCTTGACCGGGAAAATTACTATTCGATAGCCGATTCGCTCACTTTTAGTTCTTCGAAAGAAGATCTGATGAAATTTATTCAATCCAGACATTGATTTGATTGTTTCTTCCTGTAACTACGTTTTACTGTATATTTTAATTTAATGAGGACAAGGATGTTCGTTATCTTCTTTAGTATTGTTTTCCTGGTATATTTTCTGGTAAACTATTATATCTATACCCATGGAATTAAACTGCTACCACAGGAAAGTGGAATCAGAACATGGTTTACAATCGCATTCTGGTTAATCGTTTCCACATATGTTTTAGGCCGGTTTATCGAAAGGGTTCATCTTTCAGCTGTTACTGATGTACTCACGTGGATTGGGTCTTTCTGGCTTGCGGTGATGCTGTACTTATTTCTTATTGTCTTGTTTGTCGATATAATACGACTAGCTAATTACTTTATTCATTTCATACCGCCATCTCTCATCTCTCAGAACTTTAAGACTACACTTTTTACCATAGGTTTTGGCGTTGCTATTATTACTGTAGCAATCGGGCATATAAATGCTGTCAATCCGGCTGTTAAAAAGATAGTTCTTGACATAAACAAACAAGCCAACGGCCTGAAAGAAGTAAAAATAGCATTGGTTTCTGACATTCATATGGGTACAGTAATTGGGCCGAGGAGAATGACGAAGCTAGTAAAGGAAATTGAGAGAATTAATCCTGATCTGGTATTATTGGCCGGTGATATAGTTGATGAAGATCTGCAACCGGTTATACGGCACGATATGGGCGATGTTCTGAAGAAACTAACCGCCCCTATGGGAGTGTATGCAATAACAGGTAACCATGAATACATCGGGGGAGTAAATGAAGCCGTCGATTATCTCGAAAAACATAACATCAGTTTTCTACGCGATACAAGTGTAAAAATTGCTGATGCTTTTTACATTGTTGGCAGAGAAGACAGATCTAAAACCAATCGCAAGTCAATAGCCAGCTTATTAAATGGCAGGGATTCCGTATTACCGGTGATAATGCTCGATCATCAGCCTTTTGATCTTGATAGTGTAGTAACAGCAGGTGTTGATGTCCAATTTTCCGGACATACACATCATGGTCAGCTATGGCCTTTGAACTACATAACCGAAGCTATCTTTGAAGTAAGTCGTGGATATTTAAAGAAAGGTAACACACATTTTTATGTTTCAAACGGATACGGCTCATGGGGGCCTCCTGTAAGAATAGGAAATCGTTCTGAGATTGTAGAAGTTAAATTGAGATTCAAAGAATAACCTGCGAACTCTGTTTTCAATTAGAACCGGGAAACAAATCCATATACGAGTTGTTAGTTTTGATGGAATTCCAGAAAAGCTGCCGAATGAGCAGCCGGAGATAAACTATTCTGTTAAACTATTCAAAATTTAAAGAACTTAAAATATGGACACTAACCTTGAGCAGGGGAGATCAGGAATGCCGCGAATTGGTGATATAGCACCCGATTTTGAAGCTAACACTACACAGGGACATTTAAAGTTCTCAGAGTTCGCTAAGGGCAGCTGGGTGGTAATGTTTTCTCATCCTGCAGATTTTACGCCGGTTTGTACTACTGAAATGTCGGGATTCGCAGTCAGAGAAGATGAATTTACCGAACTCAACTGCAAGCTTATAGGATTAAGCATTGACAGTGTACATGCACATCTGGCATGGGTGCAGAACGTGCACAAAAACCTCGGAATATTAATGAAGTTCCCGATTATTGCTGATATCGACATGAAGGTTGCCCGGCTTTATGGAATGATACAGCCTAATGAGAGTGAAACTTCGGCAGTTCGTGCAGTGTTTTTTATTGACCCTAACCGCAAGATCAAATTGATTATGTACTATCCGATTAATGTAGGCAGAAATATGGATGAAATAATCAGGGTTCTCAAGGCTATGCAGGTTTCAGAGAAACACAGTGTTGCACTGCCATTAGACTGGCAACCCGGTGATAAAGTAATCGTTCCTCCGCCACGCACAGTCGGGGAAATGAAAGAAAGAGAAAACAGCGACTACGAGATGGTTGATTTTTATCTTGCAAAGAAAAAAGTGTAATTAAAAATTAAGAGCCATTGCGAAAACAATATGCAATGGCTCTTTTATTAATAGACTTTGCCAACCGGATAGACCATATAGTTAAGGTCTGAGTATTTTGATCTGTTGTAAAACCAGTTTAACATAGTCCACTGGTTGTTGTATTCAGGGTTATTTTTAACAGTCTCTTCAAATTCTTTCTTTAATTGAGGATCATTTGCAAGCATTTCCCGTGCCATTGGTTCCATTACATAGGTTTCGGAATATTCCTTCTGTTCAAAAACAGCATTAAAGAATCCCCATTCAACCAACGATCCTGAAGCAGTTGGTTCTAGAAGGAAGGCTGCAATCTTTGCGGCTCGCTGATTAACCGGTATTATTTGTGATCCTTCACGGTACAGGCGCAATTCCTTCCTTTCTTCTGTAGTCACACTAACCATGTGACGGCCTTCATTTGGCTCTTTACTAAACTCTGCATCTTTAAAATGGGTAACAGTAACCAATATCATACTATCCTTACCAAGTTCCTGCATACTAACTCCGTGTAGCTGGAGTTTATTAATAACATCAGTCCATTCAACCGGAACAATATAAAATTGTGGGAGCTTTACTGTTTTTTCAGATTTTACTTTAGCGAAAAAAGGTACTCGCATAATGACCGGTTTAGTAGGGTCATATTTGAACCATTCACCACCGGTAAGGTCACTTTTCTGAGTAGTGTATTCAAATCCTTTAAAATCGACCATTATGCTATCTGACTTACTAGTAGTGAAAGAAACAGGCAATGGCTCTTTCCTGAAATTAGCAGATTCAGTCGACTTGTCGGCCATGCTGATTAAGGTCTTAACAGTCTCACTCTGATGATTTAAAATTTTGAGAGTTTCAACCACCAGAGCATAAGCAGCTGAAACTCTGGTTTTATAGTCTTTAAGCATGTGAGTTTCCACCAGAACAGCAGGTCTGTTTTGTGCTGCTGCATACCCGGTTGAAACCAATGGAGATGCAGCACCTTTGCGTAACCCGCTGCGGGGATCATGCCACTTACGGAATTGCACATATGGAAATATGAGGTAACCATTATCGATCATTCCTTTGGTAAGCCTTGTTTCATAAATATCATTTAACCATCTTGATATACCTGAATCAAGATTACCGTACTTCTCTATGTCATAAGTAAGTTGATACTGATAATCAGCACCATCGGTTGTATGTATGTCAATAAAGAAATCAGGTAACCACGTATTGTACATCTTAAGCCAATGCTTCATTTCAGGGGCTTCTGCTTTAAGAAAATCTCTGTTTAGATTCAGATTCAGAGCATTAGTACGCCAGCCCATTTCTTCCGGACCGTTCTGGTTTATCCTGTTATATGCGCCAAAACGTTCATGTCCATCGACATTAAAAATAGGAATCACCAGTAAGCTTACTTTATCAAGCAGTCCTTTCTGCTTTTTGTCGATTATTATATCCCTCAGCAGCATAAGTGATGCGTCTTTTCCATCAGGTTCACCCGGGTGGATACAAGATTGAATCAATACTACGAGCCGCCCCTTATTCCTTATTAATTCCGGATTCGAAAGACCATCTTTATCAACAATAAGCATCGGTATATCCCGTCCTTGCGGACTTTTACCAAGGTTGATCATACTTATATTGGCTGATGCCCTGTCGAGTCGTTCACAATATTCAACAGTTTCATTATATCGCGGGGTTCTGAGATAGTTCGACTTCTCATAAAAAGTCTGCCAGTCCTGACTAAGGACATTCAACGAGCATAAAAGACTAAAAAAGATTAAGGAGTAAGTGATAGACTTTTTCATTTTTATATAGTTATTAAACACTGATTTTCAAATAAGCCTTAGGGGCAAAAATAGCATAAAAAAAATCAATACATTTGATGATTGCTTTAATCGTTAAGATCATGAAATCAATCACATCTTTTCTTCTCTTCCTGATGCCGCTTCTTCTGAGTGCACAGCATCCCAATATTGAAATTACCAATTATGATAGTCCGAATGAGCCTTCGATAATTATTGATCCGAAGAATCCTCAAAGAATTATAGCAGCCAATAATATCTGGTGGTACCATACTTCACTCGATGGAGGTATAACATGGAACAGCGACCAATATCTTGAGAGCACTGAACTTGGTGTTTGGGGAGATCCATGTATAATAGTAGATACAGCGGGTAATTTCTACTTTTTTCATCTCAGTAATCCCCCTCAGGGTGAATGGATTGATCGGATTGTAGTTCAGCGAACCGGCGATATGGGGAATACATGGACCGGTGGAAGCGGAATCGGGCATATTCCGGGTAAAGCGCAAGATAAAGAATGGGCTGTGGTAAATCCGTACAACAATGAAATTTATGTCACATGGACACAGTTTGATGTCTATGGTTCCTCCAATCCCAATGATTCAAGCATTATACGATTTTCCAAATCAACTGATTTGGGTGAAACATGGTCGGAAGCCATCAGATTGAGTGAGGTTGCAGGTGATTGCATTGATGATGACAACACCACAGAAGGTGCTGTACCTACTGTTGGGCCCGAAGGACAAATATATGTGTCATGGTCGGGGCCGGCAGGTATTGTTTTCGACAGATCACTTGATGGAGGAAACACATGGCTCGATGAAGACATTTTTGTAGCAAACCACCCCGGAGGTTGGGCAATAGATATACCGGGTATCAGCAGATGCAACGGAATGCCTGTAACTGATTGCGACAGGAGCAATGGCCCAAACAGAGGAACAATTTATATAAACTATACTGATCAGCGCTTCGGGCCTAACGATACAGATGTATGGCTGACCAAATCGACTGACGGAGGAACTACATGGAGCACTCCTGTCAGAGTAAACGATGATGAACCCGGGAAGCATCAATTCTTTACCTGGATGACTGTTGACCAGACAACCGGCAAACTCTGGTTTGTATTTTATGATCGGCGCAACCATTCTGACAATGCAACCGATGTGTATATGGCAGTCTCAGAAGATGGTGGAGAAACTTTCACCAATTTCAAAGTAAGTGAAGAGCCTTTTATTCCCACATCCAGTCGCTTCTTTGGAGATTATAACAATATCTCAGCAGTAAACGATATAGTAAGGCCAATTTGGACAAGACTACATAATGGTGAGATGAAAATTATGACAGCAATTGTTGATCCGACTATAACCGGTGATAATCTGTCGGCAACGGCTCCCTACTCCGAAACAGCGGTAGTGCCAAATCCTTTCAATAAAAGTACGGCATTCTCATTCAAGCTTACCAGGAAGTCGCACATCTCATTAAAGGTGAAAGATATAACCGGCAGGACGATAGCCAACTTAATTCAGGCTAAAACTATGATGCCCGGTAAATACTCGAAAACACTGGAAGCTGAAGGAATTTTCCTTACTGCAGGTGTTTATTACTTCGTTTTAGAGGCAGATAATAAGGTTACGACAAAGAAGGTAATATACACACCTTGACGTTTTTTTCTTAAATTCGCGCAATTTTTTACTTGTTTATAAATCATTATACTTTAATGGATAAACACCATATACTGTCGGGAGTTAGAGAACTATCATTAAAACAAGGAATTGGGAATGTAACATTCGAAACAATCTGCAATTTCCTGTCAATAGATCTGGAAGATCTTATGGAGATAGCTCCTGATGAAAATGCACTTGTTGAAAAGGTACTTGAACATGAAAGAGGATCTTTCATGTCGATATTTGAAAAGTACAATTTCGACGATTACAATGCTATTGACATCCTATTAACTGTAAGTAACGAAATCAGTCATAGATTCAACGAGTTATCACCAAGTGTTACACTTGAATTGCAGGAAAGGTATCCTGAAATCTATCAGCAGCACATAGAGGAAAGAATAGATTTCATCTATGAAAAAATTAAAATCAATATTCAGAAAGGCATTTCCCAGGGAATGTACAGAAAAGACCTGAGTATTGAATTACTTTCAAGGATTTATATCAGCAGGCTTATCGATTTGCACAACCCTGTATTCTTTCCACCTGAAAAGTTTTCATTCAAACTTCTTTTCGAAGTAATGTTTGAAAATTTCATCAGGGGAATAGCGACTGAAGAAGGTTTGAGTTATTACACTATCCGCTCAGGAGAAATTCAAAATCAGAACGGGATTTCAAACCATCGCAAGAACTGAAATACTGATCCTCACCCTGCTTATTCGTATTTAATTGACTTGACGGGATCGCTGTTTGCTGCCATTAGAGTGTGGTAGCTTACTGAAAGTATGCACACAACAACGGCAATCATCATTGAGCCAATGAAGGTAAACCACGATAGTGAAATATGATAGGCAAAGTTGTCAAGCCATCCTGATATCAAATACCACGATAGAGGCAAAGCAACTACACAGGCTATAAACACTAGAACGACAGACTCCTTATAGAGCAGGCCCATTATACCACCTGCAGATGCACCGAGGACTTTTCTGATTCCAATCTCCTTGGTTCTTTGGGTTGTGACGAATGACGACAGACCGAGCAATCCCAGCAAAGCAATAAAGATGGATAAGATTGCAAAGGAAGCGAATACCTGGCCTAGCTTAGCTTCGGCTGCGTATTTACTATCGAAGTTTTCATCAAGGAAGAAGTATTCAAACGGTCGGTTGTTACCAAAGCTCTCCCATTTTGATTTGACATAATCGATTGTGTTCTGTGCAGAACCGTCTTTAAGTCTGACTGTCAATAATTGCATTGGGAATCTGGGAATATACAGAACCATAGGTTCCACCTTGTTATGGAGTGAAGTTATATGGAAATCCTTAACCACACCTATAACTTTCCTTGGAGTACCACCGGTTCCATCAAGTCCGAAATCCATATTAATCTTCTTACCAATTGCATCATCGCCCCATTCGAGAGCTCTCACAGTAGCTTCATTTACAATTATGGCAAGTGTATCGTCGGTTTTCATGTCCCTGCTGAAATTCCTGCCTTTCACAAATTCAAGGCCCAATAGTTCCGGAAAATCGTGATCGCACGGAATATTTGTAAGTGTAAACTCTTCCATCTTACCTTCCTTCTCAACAAGCATTACCTGAATACCAAAACCTTCTCCCGGTACTGTTGAAGAAACGGCAGTCTTGAGAATACTGGGATTCTGTTCCAATTCCGCTCTGAAATTATCCATTTTCCTTCTGAAGGTAGTATCCCTGACTTCCATAACCATAATATTCTCCTTTTCAAAACCCAGGTCTGCCTTGCGCATATAGCTTAGCTGACCATAGATTATAAGAGTCCCTGTAATCATCACGACCGAGATAATCAGTTGAAAAGTTACGAGGGCTTTACGAAGAATACCACTTTGCCTTCCGATTTTGATTTTACCTTTCAGGACAGTATAAGGTTGAAAATGCGAAAGATAAATTGCAGGATAAATACCCGAAACAAAGCCTGTTAGTAAAGCAATACCGATAATGATAAGGTATATTTGAGGATCCTGCAGAAAATCAAGCTTCAGCTGCTTATCGGCCATTTCATTGAAAAATGGCAGTAGTACGCTGATTAAAACGAAAGAAACCACTAAAGCTACAACCGATAACAGCAAACTTTCGGTTATAAACTGCCAGGCAAGTTGCCTTCTGGTAGCTCCGGATACCTTGCGAAGCCCGATTTCTCTAGCTCTGTTCGCGGCCCTTGCGGTTGCAAGATTCATGTAATTAATTGCGGCTAATAACAGAATCATGAAACCGATTATGCCAAGTATAATCATATAGTTCTTGTTACCGGCAGGGAAATCACCGGTTAATCCTTTACCCGAGTGGTGGACTTTATCGAGTTGAGTGGTCATTAACTCAAATGTCGCATTCAACTGCAATCCTATGTCCTTCATGTACTTTTCATAAAAAGTCTTAGACCTGACCTGTACAATATTTATATCGGATGGCTTAGCTACCTGGATAAAAGTAATAACGCCAACATTCCAGAAACGTCCCGGTTCAAGACTATTAAAATTCTCCTGGCCGTACATGGTAGCAAGGGATTCCATTGAAATAAGAACATCATATGGCATATGAGTGTTACCCGGAAGATCCTTGAAAACTCCGGTCACTTTATATCCTCTTCCTTCGGCGCTCAGTAAGGTTTTGCCATAGGCAGATTCATCTCCGAAGTACTTTTTAGCCGTTGATTCCGATATAATTATAGTAAAAGGATGAGTCAGTGATTTTGCCGCATCTCCTTCAACAAATTCAATGGGGAACATTGCAGGAGCAGTGGAGTCGGCAAAGAATGCCCGTTTCTGATAGAATTCCTTGTCCTCATATTTTAAAAGGATATTACTATTATCTAAAAAGCGGCAAAAAGCCATCACTTCAGGCATTTCAATCTTGAAAGCAGAACCCAGTGCCATTGAAGTGTAGGCGAATTTATCATGCTTATTGTTGATGGTAAAGTCGCTTTCTAATCTGAATATCGTCTCATGATTCGTGAAATGCTTATCATATTGTTCCTCTTCGGCAATATACAGCATAATAAAGGCAGCAGCGGTAATTCCCAGCGACAGCCCCAGTATATTAATTAAAGAATAAAACTTGTTTTTTCTGAAATTCCTGACAGCGCTTTGGATATAGTTTTTAAGCATAGTATGAAAAGTTGAAGTGTCAACACGTTAGACGGCCTTAATTTATAAAAGTTACGGCAATATATAAAAAAAACGGGGACTTTTTTGTTAAGCCTTTGTGGGAGGATTCTGCTATTTTGTCAGTATTTTGACTTATGCATGATTTTTGAACTATCTTTATTAAACATAATAGCTGTAATGAATATTTATGAAACCGAACAATGGCATAATAAAGCGCTCGAATTACTGAGGCAGCTTCGCATACATGAAGCCATTGAATTTATGTCGAAAATCTCTGTCGAAAGATTTCAGCCATCTCTCGATGAAATAAGATTTACATATAACAACATTCTTGCATACACAGGCAAGGGAGTAGATGATCCTATGGGCAAGGATATATTTAACCATTTGATGGTGTCATTATACGAGGTAGCCGATATGATGAAACTGCATTTTCTGGCACGATCAGGCAGTAAACTGTCTGCCATAAAAGCAGATCTTGAAAAACAAGCGCAGAAAGAACAGGAAGACCTCTCTCAAAATTTACTTGGATTATCGTTCGACAATGAGCTTCAGGATATATTAAGGAGTGCATCTCTTTTTGACGATGAAACAGAAAGTGAAAGTGCCATAAACCACAGACAGGCAATTTCAAGGGTTTTCTTCAACCTATGGCTCACTGACAAGTTCTCAGAAAACGATGAACAGATTATGGGAAGAATTTTTAACAGTTCATCCATACCCTGGTTCGAGAAATCAATGATGGTGAGTGCCCTAACTCTAGGGACAGTAAGATGTTTTGATGTAAGAAGAATCAACGTGATGATAAATCTGTATAATCATCCTGATATCCAGATCTCGCAAAGAGCGTTGTTCGGAATAATTATCAGCATACTACTCCATGATAAAAGAATTCAATACTATCAGCCGTTATACAACAGAATTCTGTCTTTAAAAGACAATCCCACATTTAAAGAAGATGCTCTGGGAGTTATAATTCAATTTTACCGTTCAAGGGACTCGGAGCGCTATTCGCGTAAGCTGAATGAAGAAATCCTTCCCCAGGTTATAAAGTTGAATACTGAATTATACGAGAAACTCGACTTCGATAAGTTAATGGAAAAGGGAGATCCAATAGATAAGAACCCTGACTGGGAAAAGTTTTTCGATAGCCAGCCGGGTCTTACAAAGAAACTTGAAGAGCTGTCTGAAATGCAGATGGAAGGCATTGACGTCTTTCTGAACGCTTTTGCGATGCTCAAATCATTCCCGTTCTTCAATGAAGTACCAAACTGGTTCATTCCGTTCTATTCCACCAATTACGCTGTTCAGCAGGCACTTTCAAAGGAAGATAAATCATTAACCGATATCTTACTGTCGAGCATTGATCTTCAAACCTACATGTGCAATTCCGATAAATTCTCTTTCATTCTGAATATGCCGTATATGCCCGATGCACAAAAACAAATGATAATGCAGATGTTTGAAAGCGAAGCCGAGCAATTACGTGATCTTAAAGAGGAAGAGAAGTCTGATCCGGCCCTGGGTAAAAAGAGAATCATAATTCAGTATACTCAGGATTTATACAGGTTCTTCAAGCTTCATCCTTTGAAAAATGAAATTGGTGATATATTCCAGAAGCGACTCGAAGTGCAGGAATCAACTGTCTTTACAACACTCTTCGAAGATCCCGGCTTCTACAGGTCAGTTGCGTATTATTTCTTTGATAGCGGCAATTATGATAATGCGCTTCAGGTATTTAACTACATGATAGAAATTGGAAGCAACTATGCCGAACTCTATGAAAAAGCCGGCTACTGCAAGCAGATGAAAGGGCTATACAACGAAGCTATAATACTTTATCAGAGAGCCGACTTATTCGACACTAATCACAAGTGGATTTTACGTAAAATAGCTCAGTGCAGTATGGCTACAGGCGATATTGAACAAGCCCTTGATTGTTATCTGGAACTTCACAGTCTGGATCCGGATAACATCAGGGTAAATGCTTCAATCGGGACATGTTACCTGGAACTGGATAAACCGGAGCAGGCCCTTGAATATTTCTATAGGATTGAATTCTCAGAACCCGGGTCTTCATCCGCAATGCGCCCTGTCGCATGGTGCTTGTTTTTACTTAACAGGATTGAAGAGGCAAACAATTATTACGGACAATTACTTGAGATGGATCCGAATGGAACCGATCTTATGAATGCAGGGCATGTGGCATTTGCACTTAAGGATAGGGGTCGGGCCTTAAAACTATACCGGCAAAGCATAGAAGAAAGAAACGACGGGCAGAAATCTTTCATAAAAAGCTACAATAAAGACCGCAGGCATCTTATTGCAAATGGTGTGAGTAATAATGATACTGCCCTTATGCTCGACTACCTCAGATTTGGTCAGGCTTTTTAATCAGGGTAGTGTTAATTCTCTAAGTGGGATACAAAATTTTGATACCTTTATACTACTTTTGTTATCATAAACAGTATTAACCAAACCTTAAACGCAATGAGTGTCCGAACAGAGAATACCCAACAGCAATCGAATAGTTACAAAGTAGGCATGTCGGTAATTAGTTCGATATTTTTTATCTTCGGATTTGCCACCACTTTTATAATTACTCTAAGCGCAAAAGTAAAAGACATCTTTGACCTTAGTGAATTTGAAGCACAACTTCTCAATTTTGCATTTTTTATTACTTATGCTTTTATATCAATCCCCATCGGATTGTATATAAAGAAGATTGGTTATAAACGTACATTAGTTATAGGTTTATTCCTTATGGCTTTGGGGGCTTTCCTATTTTATCCCTCAGCTGTCATTCCGTCATTCCCATTATTCCTTGTATCAACATTCGTGCTTGCAGCAGGGGTAGTATTTCTTCAAACAGCAGCCAATCCTTATGTAACAGCATTAGGTCCTGAGGAAACAGCATCAAGCCGACTCAATCTTACGCAGGCTCTCAATTCAATAGCTACCATGCTGGCACCATGGATTATCGGAGTGTTCATATTTACAGGAGCTTCCGATATGCTTACTGAAGCCCAGAAAGCCGAGACAGTGCAAATGCCATTCATTATTATGGCGGTGATAATACTTCTGATTGCATTGCTCATTATGGCCATAAGACTTCCTGAAATTCAGGGCACAAGTACCGAAAGAAAGAGCGTATGGAAATATCCTCACGTACTTCTGGGTGCATTGGCAATATTCTTTTATGTCGGTGCTGAGGCAGGTAACGGTAGCCTTATGATAAATTATTTCGTAAAAACAGCCGGACTAACAGCTACAGAAGCAGCCAAATATGTTGCTATCTATTGGGGTGGTGCTATGGTTGGACGTTTCTTCGGATCATTCATGTTCTCAAAAGCAACCTTCAATCAAAAGCTTCTCTATGCATTGCCCGTTTTGGTACTTGCATTTATATCCGGATCATTTGTAACCGACTGGTCATGGAACATAGGACTAATATTCCTGGGTGTTTCGGTAGTCAACTTTTTAATCATGCAGATTGGGTCAGGTAAAGCAGCCAGAACTTTAGCAGTATTTGCCCTGATAGCTGCAGCGCTTGCCTTGTATACCACATACAGCACCGGCTACGTGGCCGTATGGACAGTTGTTTCTATCGGACTGTTTAACTCCATCATGTTCCCTAATATATTTACACTGGCAGTAAAAGATCTTGATTCAGGTGAACTTAGCACTGCCTCCGGAGTTATAAATACGATGATATGCGGTGGCGCCATCCTGCCTCCTATCATGGGAATAATTGCCGACAGTTATGACTATACCTGGGCATTTCTTGTACCTGCAGTAAGTTACCTCTACATATTCTTCTTTGCAGTTAAAGGAAGTAAGATCAGGTAATTTATAAGCAGAAGAAAAATATTCCGTAATTGATTTAAGGGTGGCAATTTATGTCACCCTTATTTGTTTTAATTAACAAAAAGAACCTAAAGAATGCGTAAAACGACCTTACTCCTGTTCATTTTATGGTTTTCCCTTAATAGTCTCACTATTAAAGGACAAAGCTACCTGTATTTTCAGGATAGCCCTGATCCTATAATGTATGACTTTAGTTGGATGGAAGTAACCTCTCCAAGTGAACTTGAAAGAATGGGACCTGATTTGAGGAAGTTTCCTGTTGAATCTGATATGGAAGCTGCACAGGGCCTTAACAGTCTTCGTTTACACTGGCGTTCTGTGAATGGTGGGAGCTGGTCAGCAATATCCGCCGGTTTGAATTGGACAGAAAAAAATCTTACTGACACCGATACCCTGCATTTTCTGGTATACGCTAAATTTGGGCTTAATTTCAATCAGTACATTACAATTTTCATGGAGGATGTCCAGAACAGAAAGACATCTTTCCACTCACTTCAACCCTATTTCGGAGATCTGCCTCCGGGAGTGTGGAAACGTATCACTATTCCAATGGAGGTTTTTCTCGAAGCCGGAGATGCTGTAGACTTTACTAAAATTAAAACAGTGGGATTCCGACAGGGAGCTGCTGATGGACAAACACATACTCTTTTCATAGATGATATAAGAGTTTTCAAAGGCTCCGGATTTTCACCATTAACCTCAGTTCCTCAGGGAGTGAGGGCTATAGGATATGATAGTCATATTGAGATTCTCTGGAATAAAAATCCCGAAACCAACCTAAACGGTTACCAGGTACGCGCATCGGCTGATCAGGGTGAAACATATCACGTTATAGGTTTGGTACCTGCAAATGACACCGGGTACATTCACTGGGTACGAAACCCCGATCATAGTATCTCCTATCAGGTAGCTTCAATTAACCAATCGAATCAGATTTCAGAATACTCTTTTCCGGTGGGGGCAAATACAAGAGAATTTAATGATGAAGAGTTTTTGGATATGGTTCAGAAGTATACGTTCAGATATTTCTGGGACTTCGCGCATCCGGTATCGGGTCTCGCACGTGAAAGAAATACTTCAGGAGATGTTGTCACCAGTGGAGGTTCAGGATTTGGTATAATGGCCATTCTGGTAGGAATAGAACGAGGTTTTATCTCCCGCGATGAAGGAATTGCAAGGATTCTTAAAATTACCGCTTTCCTTGCCCAGGCAGATCGTTTCCACGGAGTATGGCCTCATTGGCTCAATGGAGCGACAGGTGAAGCTATACCTTTCAGTGAGTTTGATAATGGAGGCGATTTAGTGGAAACTTCTTTTCTGGCACAAGGGCTGCTTACAGCGAGACAATACTTCAACAGAGAAGAGCCGGATGAAACTGAAATCAGAAACCGCATAACACAACTATGGGAAGGAATAGAATGGGACTGGTACAGACGATTCAATTCCAATGCCCTATACTGGCATTGGTCGCCCAATTTTGGATGGCAAATAAACATGGCCATTACAGGCTGGAACGAAGCGGCTATCGCATACATGCTCGGGGTTGCCTCCCCTACCCATCCTGTGCCCGGCTCATTATGGAAAACCGGGTGGGCAAAAAATTATGGAACCGGAGGGACTTATTACGGCTACAAGCTTGATATAGGATGGCCATACGGGGGGCCACTGTTCTTTGCTCACTATTCCTTTATGGGATTTGATCCCCGTAATCTAAAAGATGATTATACAAACTACTTCAGGCTAAACCGCTACCATACGCTTATTCACAGAGCATATGCAATTGACAATCCGAAAAACCATCCCGGTTATGGCGAGAATGCATGGGGCTTCACCGCAAGTGATGATCCTTCAGGATATCAGGTGCATGAACCATCAGGTAACAGGGATAATGGAACCATAACACCAACAGCAGCCTTGTCTTCCATGCCTTACACGCCTGAAGAATCAATAGATGCACTTAAGCACTTCTATCGTGAACTGGGTTACAGAATCTGGGGAAGAATGGGATTCTACGATGCTTATAATCTTAAAGTCAACTGGTTTGCCACTTCTTATCTGGCAATAGACCAGGGACCAATTATCAACATGATTGAAAATCACAGGTCGGGATTGCTTTGGAATAATTTCATGAAGAATGAAGAAATAGGGCCTGCTTTAACCGAAATAGGATTCGCGACTGATCCATTCGGAATCAATGAACATGAAAAGTCTGGTCAGATATCAACTTATCCCAATCCCGCAAAACAAGATGCTATGGTTAGTTTTGAAGTCAGGGAAGCAGGAATGATTACCATTTCAGCTATACATCCATCAGGCATTGAGAGTATTCTGACCGAATACACGACAAGCCACACCGGGGAACAAAACAAGCTGATAACTGTTGCCGGTCTGAAGCCGGGAATATATTTTCTGAAAATTAAGTGCAACCAAAATACGGTAGGTGCATCTAAACTAATAGTGATGGACTGACACTCACTAAAGACCATGTTCAGGGGTTATACTCTACCCCAAATTGCCTATTCAATTAAAAGAGGAGCTCTCCGCTCCTCTTTTCTTTTTTTAATTCATTCACTTTCCGATTGTTCGGCAATATTTGGAATTATAGGAATCGGGGAACTGAACTTGTGCGAATCATTCTCAAAATACCATGCCGCTATATCACCGTCACGTAATTTCGATTTAAAATCTTTCGACTTTCTTATCACCGACTTCCTGTTCATCATATATTTGATTGTCCTCTCATTCTTATTAAATCCCACATTAAAGGCAGTGGCATAAAATCTTACCTTATCTTCGGGAGCTTTCCATTTGAGATGAGAAAACCTCTTATCCATTATCTTGATATATAGTATCAAATATCTTACCTGCCACTCGGGAGAATCTATACGTTTCGCTCTTTCGCTTCTAGCTTTAGAATTATTCGATAGATTAAAAGTGTAATCCTTGATTTTATATCTGACTAAATTCCTCTCCACCATTTCGGCGAAATATGGCTTAATCTGGAACCTTCCGACCGTGTACCTCGAATATTTACGGCCCGACTGGACATATAAAGTTCTCATACCCCCGGTCTCCATTATATCCTTAATAGCTGAATATCGTGTAAGGGAGGGGAAGACAACAGAGAGTGCCAGATCAGGAGCTATCTGAGCTTTAACCAGAGTATCATAAATCCATTGGTTCTTATCGAGATAATCAATCGCATCAAAATACTTGTTGCCCAATGCCTGGGAGATATCTGTATTTTCAAACTTCTTTTGAGCATAAACCCTGGTAACCGTGTTAAAATAAAACACTATCAAAACAAGAAAAAAGAATCCTCTGCTTCCCGAAAAATACCTGGAGCCGTGAATATGAATACACACGGTAAATTGGCGGCAATATTCAAATGAAGCAAGGATTGGCCTAAGCATTATTATAGTAAAGATAGTGATTAACAGTTATTTGAATTTAGGGATAATTAAACAAATAAACTGGTAGAAAGATAGGGCATAATGCCCAAAAAAACTATTTTGTTTTCCTACCTTTGTAAAAAAATTAAATACAATGAATAGAGGACCGATATCACAATTCATTGAGCATAACTACAGGCACTTCAATTCAGCAACCCTGATTGATGCTGCCAAAGCTTATGAGGCTCATCTGCTTGAAGGCGGAAAAATGATGATTACATTGGCTGGTGCTATGAGCACAGCTGAATTAGGTATTTCACTTGCCGAGATGATCAGACAGGATAAAGTGCAAATCATCTCATGTACAGGAGCAAATCTTGAAGAAGATATAATGAATCTGGTGGCTCACACTCATTACAAAAGAGTGCCACATTATCGTGATTTAACTCCTGAGATGGAGTTTGAACTACTTGAAAAAGGACTAAACCGTGTAACCGACACCTGCATTCCCGAAGAAGAAGCTTTCAGAAAAATACAGCATCATATAGAGAAAATCTGGAAAGATGCCGAGTCCAAAGGTGAAAGATATTTCCCGCACGAATACATGTATAAACTTTTGCTCAGTAAGGTTATGGAACCTGACTATGAAATAGATCCAAAGAATTCATGGATGATTGCTGCAGCAGAAAAGAACCTTCCTATTGTTGTACCCGGATGGGAAGACAGTACTATGGGGAACATTTTTTCATCATACTGTATCAAAGGGGAGCTTAAACCATCAACTATGAAAACCGGTATCGAATATATGATCTGGTTAGCTGATTGGTACCGTAAAAACTCTTCAGGAAAAGGAATAGGATTCTTCCAGATAGGTGGAGGAATTTCAGGAGATTTCCCAATTTGTGTTGTACCAATGATGTATCAGGACCTTGAATGGCATGATGTTCCATTCTGGTCATATTTCTGTCAGATTAGTGATTCTACAACCTCTTATGGCAGTTATTCCGGCGCTATTCCTAATGAAAAAATCACATGGGGAAAACTGGACATTCATACACCCAAGTTCATTGTTGAAAGTGATGCAACAATAGTAGCACCATTAATATTTGCCTGGGTATTAGGCCAATAAATTGGTATTCTAAAAATAAACAAAAAGGAGCAATACATCAGTGTTGCTCCTTTTGGTTTTCTTAAAAACTATAACCCAGTAACAGATAGAATCTTTTGGTTGAGGACTCAAGACTCATGGCTTTCGACATGCCATTTCCTTTCTCATATCTTATCTCTAATGAGAATTTATCATACTTAACCCCCGTTCCAACGATATAACACGGTTCAAACATTCTTATTTCATTAATGGCCTTGTCCTCTGTATGCTTAATCGTTCCATAGAATTTTGAATCAATCTCCTGATGGTTTGTTTCATTTGCAGCTAATCCACTCGATATCCCCGCATTTATAAATACAGAGCTGTTGCCAATTGGGTATGTATACCGTATTAGATTATTAATCTTGAGAGTTGTTGAGCCTATTTCAGATATGAAAGACGAATAATAATCCTCATGGGTATAGTCCAGATAAGTACCTTTAACTTTATAAGTTGTTAATAATAACTCATTGTAGAATGAGAATTTCTTCATATAGTTTGGTAACCTTATTTCCAAATATAAACCTACTGTTGGATTATATGATTTGTCAAAGTCTGCTTTAACGAGATCATCGAATCCATCACCCTCAAAATTCAGCGATGTCAGCGTAACTCCACCTAATGGGCCATAATCTATCTGAACTTTTTCTTCTTTTTTCTGAAACACATTTTCTGAAGAAGTACATTCATTATATGATTGGAAGAGTTTACTCAAACTATTCTCATCGTAAGTAGTGTTCTGAAGCTTAGAATTTATTTTTTCACAGTCATTAAGATATAGTCGTAACTGCCCCAGGTATTTTTTATTCTCAGTTAGTACGCGTTTACCATTTATCATTCGCAAATATCTTTTATAAACCAGCAGTTCCAGGCCGTCTTCATGCATGATATAATAATTAACCCTACCCTGAGAATTCATGTAGTAATACAGGCTTTTGGCACCTTGAGATATTGTTAACAGAAAGACTGTGTCAATTCTTAAGTCTAACTGAGGATTATCAGTAAGTTCACCAAGTTGTACTGATGAGACTTCAACATCAACTATTCCGCTGACATAGCTTTTTTCACCGGTACTAAATTCAACTATTTCAGTAGGGCTGTAGGAGACCGGTTCGCTCTCCATACTGGTCTTGAAATTTATTCTAACCGGATTAATTACCCAGTTTTTTGATTCAACAAAACCAAATATTGTATCCAGATCATTGTTTATTACATATCCGGGCACATAGTCACCCTGAGAATATGCTAATTGAGTAGCTAAAACTCCTGCAAGTATTAAGCTAAGCACTTTTAATCGCTTAATTTTGTTCATAATACTAATTTATTTATAAAAGTAAACTCAGATTTCCTTTATATCCTGATAACAAAAACCATTGCAAATTAGAAATTTTTGACTATGATTTTACATTATATTTACTTTTCTAAGAAAATTTTTTAAAGCTCTGTTTTCCGGAGGTCTTCCAATATTTTTAGGATGAACCGGTTAAGGAGAGACACAGAAGCGCCAACTCTGCAAGAGTCAGTATACAGATATTCAGAAATTCAGTAATATTCTAACTTACTTGACTAATGAAGAAAACTTCTGAGTCAATAGATGGTATAATAGCTTTGCTGCTAAGAAATTGGGGGCCTTATTGTATTTCATAGGGCAGAGTTCCACTATATCGAATCCCACAATATTTACCTTCTCATTAACCTTATTAAGAATTTCAAGCATCTGATACCAGAGCAACCCACCGGGTTCAGGAGTGCCTGTAGATCCCATTATTGAAGGATCAAATACATCCAGGTCAATTGTAATATAAACATTCTTGCCCAATTTGTTCAGAAGGTCGTACATCCATGTAGTCTTCCCTGCATCTGAAATAAAATCGGCATAGTAAATACGATCTGACTTGATGTCGGTTCGTTCCTCAATGCTCATACTCCGTATTCCGACCTGAATGATTGGTGCAAGTTCAGCTCCGCGTGCCATTACACATGCATGATTGTACTTACTACCCTCGTATTCCTGTCTCATATCAGCATGTGCATCGAACTGCAGAATGCTAAAATCGCTGCCTTTATAGAAATCAGCGAAAGCTTTAAAAGCACCTATACTAACAGAATGTTCGCCGCCAATAACAATAGGGAACTTTTTCTTTTTCAGTAAATAGCTGACTTGCTTTTCGACTTCAACAGCCAATTTTTCGGGTGAACGTCTTTCTCTTACCGGTTCTGCAGTATGAATACCAATGGTATAAATTTCTTTATCTGCATTAATATCATAAAGCTCCATATTGCATGAAGCCTCAATCAGAGCTTCAGGTCCCTTATCGGCGCCCTTGATCCAGGTGCTTGTTCCATCGTAGGGAACAGGTAGAATTACAACTTTTGAACTTTCAAATTTGCTGTACTGTTCAGTGAGACCTCCAAAATTCTTATACTTCATTTTTTCCGGGTTTGTGAATTAATTACGAGTACCAACTTCTAATTACTCAAAGTTGATACAGGAGCAATCTGCTAAAATACGTTATAAAATCTCAAAAATCAATAACCAAGAATTCTTAGCATTGATTTATGTGACTGTTCCTTGGCAAATAACTTGGTTGTGTATTCACCTTCCTCATCCAAATCTATGATAATATGCTTGGGAGCAGGTATCAGGCAATGCTGAATTCCACCATATCCGCCGATAGATTCCTGATAGGCACCGGTATGGAACAATCCAATATATAAAGGTTCTTCATTATCGAGTTTAGGAAGAAATATTGCATTTGCATGAGCTTCTGCATTATAATAATCTTCACTATCGCATGTTAAGCCACCAAGAAACACCCTTTCGTATTCGGAATCCCATTTATTTATTCCAAGTAGAATGAATCTCTGGTTTAAAGCCCATGTATCAGGCAGTGTTGTCATGAACGAGGAATCAATCATGTTCCATAACTCACGATCGTTCTGCTGCTTCTGGTCGATTATTGAATAAAATGTTGCACCACTCTCACCTACGGTATATGATCCGAACTCAGTAAATATATGCGGTTCTTCCGTGTTATTCCTTTCACATATCATCTTAATCTGCGAAATGATTTCCTCAGCCATATACTCATAATCGTAATCAAATGACAAAGAGTTCTTTATAGGAAAACCACCGCCAATATTCAATGAATCAAGCTCGGGACAAATAGCTTTAAGCTGACAATAAATATTGACGCACTTCGACAATTCATTCCAGTAGTAAGCTGAGTCCTTAATCCCGGTATTAATAAAGAAATGAAGCATCTTCAGCTGGAACTTCGGATTGTTCTTTATCTTCTCCTCATAGTGAGGAATAATGTCATTATATCTGATGCCAAGACGTGATGTATAAAACTCAAACTTAGGTTCTTCTTCCGAAGCAATTCGCATCCCGACTTTGCACTTACGTGTTATATTTCTGTCGAGTTGATCTATTTCAAACTTGTTATCAAGAATGGGAATAGTATTCTCAAATCCTTCGTTTATCAGGTTTGCAATATTCTCAATGTATTGCGGACGCTTGAAACCATTACAAATAATATAGCTGTCCTTTGTAATAAGTCCCTGTTCGTGCAGATTTTCCAGAAGGAATATATCGAAGGCGGATGAAGTTTCCAAATGAACATCATTCTTAAGCACTTCCTCCATTACAAAAGAAAAATGTGAACTCTTTGTACAATAACAATAATGATAATCGCCCTGGTAGTCAGCCTTGGCAATAGCTACATTAAACATCTTCTTTGCCTTCTGTATTTGTTGGGTAATCTTTGGCAAATAAGTGATTTTTAATGGAGTACCATACTGCTTTATTATATCCATTAAAGGTATATTGTGAAAATACAGCTCATTGTCTTCTACATGGAATTCATCCTGCGGGAAGTCGAAAGTCTGTTCAATTAAATCAATATACTTGTTCTTCATTTTGCTTCCTTATAATTTAAAAGTTAACGATTTGCAAAAGTAACATGAAAACTAAGTAGTGCAGAAATATTAACAAACTATTTTTCAAGTGAGTTACATTGATAAATTTTAGTCAAAGTAATTAAAGTGGATCTACTAAAAGAAGAATAATCGCACTATTCGTATTTAAGTGCCTCCAAAGGATTGGAGTTAGCAGTACTTCCTGCCTTAAATATAATAGTTATAAACGCAATAACCAAGGCAGCGGTCAGGGCAATTACAATATTAAGAACATTTATATCAACCCTGTAGGGATAGTTATCAAGGAATCTCTGAATGAAAATCGCTGAAACAGGAATAGCAATAATACCTGCCAGTCCGACAAGATACATGTACTCTTTGATAAGACTGAGAACGATAGAAGAAACCGAGCTGCCCAATACCTTTTTAATTCCAATGATTTTTGTTTTCTGTTCTATGAGAAGTGAAGTAAGTCCGTATAATCCCAGGCTTGAGAGAAACATACTGATAATTGCAAACGCTACAAACAATGTTCGCATCTTGAGATCGCTCTCATAACTATCGTACAAATACTTTTCGGAAGTAATTGACTGATATGGTGTTTTTGGATATAAATCATTCCACTTGGTTTGTATAAAATCCTCAATCTTTTCCTTTTTTTCCTGTGCTGAATACTTAATTGTAACGCCTCTGAAATTCTCCGGTACATAGAAGTATGCAGCAGGCTCAATCAGTGATTTCAGATTGTAATAGTGATAATCCCTTATCACACCAATAACTTTGGGATTTACAGTGGTATCAGGTGAAAAAGCATTAACAAGTCGCTTATCCCTGATATCCTTCCACCCTAGTTCTTTAATAGCACTCTCATTGAGTATAACAACACCACCGTGATCTGACTGGATATCCGGGTTGAAGTTTCTGCCTTCTACCATCTTTATCCCCATTGCATCAAAGAACTCAGGTTCAACAAATCCAAACCTTACAGTAAGTCGGGTTTGTGCAGAGTCATCAACATAAATTGCACCCTGTGAACCACTTACCCCGTTCATAAATGAAGAACCTGCTACGTTCTTAATTGCAGGATTCTCCATCAATTCCTTTTTCAATACATCAAGCTTCCTGTAGTCATCATCTCCGAAAAACAGGAACATCGACTGATCATAATTAATCCCAAGGTCTTTCTGCTTTATATACTTCATCTGGTCGTTTATCATTAAGATTGAAAAAATCAATCCAATGCTGATGGCAAACTGAAAAACAATGAGACTTTTACTCAGAATTCCTGTTTTACCATGCGTCTTAATACCCCCCTTTAACACACTTACCGGTTGGAAACGTGAAAGATAGAAAGCAGGATATGAACCTGAAATCAGGCTGATTACAAGGAGCAGCAGGAACAAGCCAAACATAAATGATGGGTCACTGAAGTCAATCCTGAAATCAGTATTCAGCATCTTGTTCAGCTCTGGGAGTATAAATTCCAGAATACCAATTGCAAAAAGAATAGCAAGCAGGGTAATAACAAACGACTCACTGATGAACCGATAAACAAGGCTCATCCTGTCGGCCCCGAGTACTTTACGCATTCCAACTTCACGCGCCTGCTTCACTGACCGGGCAAGAGAAATATTGATGTAATTAACACAGGCAATGAGCAGAATCAGAATCGCGATAATATCAAAAATCAGGAGGACTTTGGCGTCGCCAATACCACTCACCATTTGAAACTTTATGTGCTGTGACCCAAGATAGATATCATCAAAAGGTTGTAAATACATTTCGAGGAATTGCCAGCCCTCATCCTGACTGAATATCTTATCTTCAATAAACTTTGGGAATGCAGCTTCAATTATCTCTGCATCACGCGGATTATCTAAAAGCAGGTAAGTAACAAAAGAATTTGAACCCCAGCGGCGCATCCATTCAAATCCGGGCATGTTCTCTATTGAAGACATTGAAATAATTGCCTCGAAATAAATGTGAGCTTGCTTTGTCTGGTTTTCGAATACTCCATCAATCTTATATCCTTCACCATCAAGCATAATGGTGTTGTTGTAGGCTTTATCGGCAGTGCCAAAATACTTTTCAGCGAAATCTTCCGAAACCACCATAGTATTAGGTTCTTTAAGAACCAGTGATGGATTGCCGCGCAAAAACTTAACTGAAAACATTTCTATAAAATCGGGGTCTGCCACCATCATATTTTCTTCACGCAGCAGCTTGTCACCATATTCTACTGAAGCAACAAAATAAGCCGGCATAACCCTTGTGGCTTTTTTAACCTGAGGGAAGGAGTGTTTCAGTTCTTCAGCAAGAGGCCCCATTGTTATTGCCACATGCTGATTCCCCACACCCGGTTCATTTTGCACCTCCACAACCCTGAACATGTTATGGCGGTTATCAAAATGCTTGTCATGTCCCCTCTCATGAGTAACATACAACATAATAAGTATGAAAGCGGCAATACCGACTGAAAGCCCGGCAAGGTTTATCAGGAGATAGGTTTTTTGCCGGGTTAGACTACGGAAAGAGGATATGACAAAACTTATGAACATAAAACGAAATTAGCCTTGTGTAGGAATTTCGGGTTTTGGTATTCTGATGTTCTCATTAACAATTTGTCCGTCAAACAACCTTATAATCCTCTGGCTGTACTCTGCATCATGCTGCGAGTGTGTAACCATAATAATGGTAGTGCCTTGTTGGTTAAGCTGTGCCAGCAGATTCATCACTTCTTCACCATGCGACGAATCGAGATTACCTGTCGGCTCGTCAGCAAGAATGAGATGAGGATTGGCCACAACTGCTCTGGCAACGGCAACTCTTTGCTGCTGACCACCTGATAGTTGAAGAGGAAAATGCTTACGACGGTGCATAATCTGCATTTGTTCCAGAGTAGCTTCAACCCGTTTTTTTCTCTCCGACGAACTCATGCCCAGATAAATCAATGGCAATTCCACATTCTCATATACGTTCAGTTCATCAATAAGATTAAAGTTCTGAAACACGAAGCCAATATTCCGCTTCCGGAGGTTAGCCCTCATCTTTTCGGTAAACTTCGATACTTCCTGATCAAGGAAAAAGTAATCTCCTTCTGACGGATTATCGAGCAATCCAAGGATATTAAGCAAAGTAGACTTACCACAGCCCGAAGGTCCCATGATAGCAACGAACTCTCCTGTTTTAATTTGGAATGACACCTTGTTAAGAGCAGTGGTTTCCACTTCATCGGTTCGGAAGATTTTTGTAAGATTGGTAGTTTTAAGCATCGTTGTGTTCATGAGATTAAGTATTTAATATTTTACCTGAAGATTAACTTTTCTTTCTTTCCGAAAGGCTCATAGGAGGAAATAATAACCTTTTCGCCGGGCTTAATTCCTTCCAGGACCTCATATGAGTAAATATTCTGCCGGCCTATCCTGATATTTCTCTTAGTAGCAGAAGTGCCGTCAGGTGCAACAACATAAATCCATTTACCGCCGGTTTCCTGATAGAAACTACCCCTTTTAACGGTTACTGCATCAGTTTCACCTGAAAACTTTATACGTACCTGCAGAGTCTGACCTCTCTTAATATTTTCGGGTTCTTCACCATTAAAAACCATATCAACCTGGAATGACCCGTTGGTAACGTTTGTATAGATCTTAAAAATACTCAGCTGGAACACTTTTCCACCCAGATCAAATTCAGCTTCCTGACCTTCAAAAATTCGTGCAATATATCTTTCGTCGACATTGGCCCTGACTTTAAAACCTCCGGGTATATCAATCTGGCCCAAATGCTGACCGGCAGTCTTTGTTTCACCAATTTCAACGTTAAACGAGGAAAGCACACCACTTACGGGCGATTTAATCGTCATGTTATCCATATTCTCCTTCAGCAATGACAGGTTATTCTGCATCCTGTCCATAGAAGAATTTATCTGCTGACTCTGCCTGACACCTGAAATGGAATCCAGTCGTTTTAGATTGAGACTAATATTCAGTTGATTCAATGCATACTTATAATCGCGTTCAGCATCTTCAAATTCCTTTAATGAAATAAGCTTATCCTTGTAAAATCCTTCCTTACGGTTGAAATCGGTCTTCAGTTTATCAATCTGATAGTACAATTCAGTAATTTCCTTCTGACGGGTATACTTAAGCTGTTCGAGACTGATGAGAGTGTTAGCCAGGTTGTTGATAGCGTCGTACATGCGGGTCTCCTGATCCATATAACTCAATTCCATATTGGCATTAGTAAGCTTCAGTATCGGATCTCCCTGATTCAGTAAGGCACCGTCTTCCACGTACACTGCCTCAACCACGCCACCCTGCACTGCATCAATAAACACGGTATTACGTGGCAACAGCACACCGTCTACAGGAATGAACTCCTGAAATTTCTCTTGCTTAACCTCGGCAATTGTAACCTGATTCTGTTGAACATACAGTTTGCTGCTGTTATCCCTGAAAAAAAACAACCAAACCACTCCGATAATAAAAACACCTAAAGCCGATATTCCGGCTATCTTACCTGTAGTCCAGGTCTTCTTTTCAATTACTCTATCCATTTCAACTGTTTAACAGTTATCAAGTAATGCCAAAATACGTGCCACAATGCTCAATCAATTGATTCTGTACGCCTTGGCAATAATTTCATAAAAATAGTTAAAAATTACCGTCCATCCACGAACAATATTGTTCGAATCCGAACAATAATAACTATATTAGCACACTTTATTAAGTGTTCATATACAAAGAACAGAAAAAATCCTTATCAAATGAGTAAAATTGACGCCAGAATTTTAATAATTGACGATGACACCGATGTTCTGCTCGCGGCAAAGCTATTTCTTAAACAACATGTTACGGTAATACACACCGAGAGAAATCCAGAGAACATCCCTGCACTGCTCAAGAATGAAAACTATGATCTAATACTGCTTGATATGAATTTTTCGCGTGATGCAACAAGCGGAAAAGAAGGATTTCACTGGCTGAATAAAATTATTGAGATAGATCCACTGGCAGTTGTTATCTTCATCACAGGCTATGGCGATATAGAACTTGCAGTCCAGGGCATAAAAGAAGGAGCCGCCAATTTCATACTCAAACCATGGGACAACAAAAAGTTGCTTGCTACAATTACAGCTAACCTTAAGGTTCGTCAGTCAAATGAGCTGATAAACGATCTTCAGAGCAAACAAAAAGTGCTTATTGCTGATCAGGATGCAGGATATACCAACCTTATCGGACAATCGCCGGCGATGCGTAAAGTAATGGCTACAGTCGAAAAAGTCGCCAAAACAGAAGCGAATGTGCTTATACTGGGTGAAAATGGAACCGGTAAGGAACTCATAGCCCGGGCAATACACAAAGCCTCGGCACGCAATAAGGAAGTATTTATAAGCGTAGACCTTGGAGCAATCAGCGAAACCCTGTTCGAGAGCGAACTGTTCGGCTTCAAGAAAGGAGCCTTCACCGATGCTAAAGAAGACCGCGCCGGTCGCTTTGAAGCAGCCAACAGAGGCACCATCTTCCTCGATGAAATCGGCAACCTTTCGTTCCCTCTGCAATCAAAACTCCTTAGTGTAATCCAGAACCGCAAAGTCGTAAGATTGGGTACCAACCGCGAAATTCCCATCGATGTCAGACTTATATGCGCAACCAATATGCCACTGTATCAAATGGTTGCAGATGGAAAATTCCGACAGGATTTACTTTACAGGATCAACACTGTTGAAGTATTGCTTCCCCCGTTAAGGGAACGGGTTGAAGACATACAACTACTTGTGGAACACTTTTTGACTATCTACTGCAAAAAGTACAAAATGCCGTTGAAGAGAATAAACCCCTCAACAATCAAGCGGCTTGAAAAGCACACCTGGCCGGGGAACATCAGAGAACTGCAACACTCAGTTGAACGGGCTATAATCATGAGCGAAAGCAATATCCTGCAACCACAGGACTTCTTCCTTTCGCAGCTCGACGACAATGACGACTACGACCAGATGGACGATATCACAAACCTGGAAGAAAGAGAAAAACTACTAATACGAAAAGTAATCGATAAACATGGTGGCAACATAAGTAAAGCTGCCAAAGAACTGGGGCTGACAAGAGCATCATTGTACCGAAGAATAGAAAAGCATGGTCTTTAAAAAGTTCAGGATTTGGGTGTTTATAAGGGTGACGCTGATTACCCTCAATCTGCTTGTGCTCATATTGCTTATTCAGGGGCCTCAGCATCAGATAACGTCATTTATCGCTGCTGCCCTGGTAATTGTGCAGATAATAAGCCTCATTTACTTCGTAGAACGAACCAACCGGAAATTAACTCATTTTCTGGAAAGCATCAGGCACTCTGACTTCAGTACATCATTCAGTGACAGGGCGCTGGGAGGAACATTCGAAGGACTCAACAGAGCCTTTAATGAAGTTATTGCTGAATTCAGGAAAAACCGGGCTGAAAAAGAAGAACACTACAACTACCTGCTGACCGTGGTGCAGCATGTAAATATCGGAATACTGGCTTATAAGAAAGACGGGAAAGTCGATATCTTCAATAATGCCATCAAGCGACTCCTCAGAGTTTCCAACATACAATACATCCAGGATCTGGCATCTGTCAGACCGGAGCTTCCTGAAATGCTGCTCGGTATGAAAGCCGGCGATCGCCATCTTATGAAGCTTGTCATAGAAGAAGACCTGCTGCACCTGGCAATGTATGCCACGGAATTCAGGATGCGGGGTGAAGAATTCCTGCTTGTATCACTTCAAAACATAACTGCCGAACTCGACGAAAAAGAGATTGAATCGTGGCAAAACCTCATCAGAGTGCTTACTCACGAAATCATGAACTCAATAACGCCCATATCATCACTGGCATCCACAGTTGAAGACATGCTCTTTGATGAACCTGCCGATCAGGAAAAAGTGAAACTTAAACATCTGGATGAAGATGATATCGACAGTGTATACGAAGCACTCACCATCATACATAACAGAAGTAACGGACTGCTTACATTTGTTGAAAATTACCGCAGCCTGACAAGGATACCAAGACCAAACTTCCGTCATTTTCCGGTTAAAGAACTATTTGACAGGGCACATGTTCTTTTAAAACCAAAGATGGATAAATACGGAATAGTCTGCACTAAAAAGCTTTATCCCGAAGAGCTGATGATCACTGCTGATCCCGACCTGCTTGATCAGGTATTTATTAACCTGCTGATGAATGCAATGGATGCTGTTAAGGACAGTGAAAATCCAACGATAGAAGTAGTTGCGTCATTAAATGAGGGCGACAGGGTAACAATAGATATTGCCGACAATGGACACGGAATAAAACCCGATATAATGGATAAGATTTTCATGCCGTTCTTCACATCAAAAAAGCACGGATCGGGAATAGGCCTAAGCTTGTCACGGCAAATAATGCACCTGCATAAAGGATCAATAGGCGTTAAATCAAAAGCCGGGGAAGGAACAGTATTCCGGCTAAATTTCTAAACACAGAGCACACCATGCGAATAACTTATAAAGCAGCAATACTTCTCACTGTACTTACCACATTATCAACCTTCACATCGTGCAAGCCAAAAATCAGGGAAAATGTGACCAGTGAGACTAACACAGAGAAAAAAGTAAATGTGCCGGTATTTAGCGCCGACACAGCATACAGTTTCATAGAACAGCAACTTGCTTTCGGTCCCAGGGTGCCCAACACCAAAGCGCACAGGGAATGTGGTGACTGGATTGTAAAAAAGCTGCAACAATATAATGCTGTTGTTACAGAGCAAAATGCAAATCTGCGTGCCTATGACGGTACAAACCTAAAGGCAAGAAACATAATAGGCAGCTTCAACCCCGATGAACGATCAAGGGTTCTCTTATGCGCTCATTGGGATTCACGTCCCTGGGCTGATCATGATTCCGACCCTGCAAACCTTAACAAGCCTGTGCCTGCAGCAAATGACGGAGCAAGCGGCGTTGCCGTCCTTCTTGAAATTGCGCGATTAATGAGCATTGACAATCCCGGGCTTGGAGTAGATATAGTGTTGTTTGATGCTGAAGATTATGGTGAACCACAGGATCAGCAAGGATATTATGCCGATTCGTGGGCACTGGGTTCACAATACTGGGCAGCCAATCCTCATGTACCAAACTATTCCGCACGATACGGAATACTTTTGGATATGGTAGGTGCCAAAGGTGCAGTATTTACAAAAGAACAATTCTCAAGGCAATTCGCACCCAACATAGTGAGAAAAGTATGGCAGACTGCCGAAAGACTAGGATACAACAACCTGTTTGTCAATAAAGACTCCGGGCCTGTCACTGACGATCATTATTATGTAAACCAGATATTACGGATACCCACGATAGATATCATTGACTATTCAGACGAAAGAGAGAAAGGCTTTTTTGAATACTGGCATACCATAGACGATACCTTAGAACAGATAAGCCGTGAAACATTAAAAGGTGTTGGACAGACTGTAATTACAGTGGTTTACGAATCAGCCTGAGCTGGCTTGTATTTAACAAGATAATGTTGTCCTCACTCCGGTTTATCATTTTGGCATCTTAGTGACTGTATTTGGCACTTTGGTAGTGATAAATTTAGTTTAATAATACGCCTGAAATATATCTTATTACCATAAAGCAATTAACATGAAACATATTCACTTACTTATTATTATATGTCTTGCAATAATATTAAGTGCAGGCATATATAGACACGATGTAGATAAACATAACTATTTAGAACTAGCTAAGCAAAGTGAGTTCGATTGCGTTGGACAAGTATTCATTGATTCTGTTCCTATGGGCTCTGCTGTTTTAATTGATCCGTATCATTTGCTTTTATCTGCCCATCAGTTTGATAAACTTAATCATAGTCAAAAAGTAAGTGTACGATTCAATATTTCTGCCACCAGCACCAGTTCTAAAAGTTTGATTTACGAAATAGACTCGATCTTTCTTCATCCCGAATATGCTTCCTCAAAAAATTGTGATCTTGCAATATGTTCACTCAAAATAAAGGCAGATTTACAACCCGCAAAATTATATAACGGTAATAACGAACTACATTCAAAAATAATAGGTGTTGGCTACGGAGTATCAGGGAAAAGCACTGAAATTGAAAAAGTAGCTCCTTTAAATGAGAAGATTGCAGGGCAAAATGTAATTGACAGTATTGGAGGTTATATTCATGAAGGGAAAAACTCATTACTTTATTATGACTTCGATGATCCTGAAAGAAATTATAACAGGATGGGTTCTGATACTCCAGAAGAACTGGAATATTTCGCCTCAGGCGGAGATAGCGGAGGTGGTATTTTCATGAGAACAGAGGGCAGTGAATACCTGATTGGTATAGTCACTGGCGGAGGTGTTCAGATAGATTTACTAGTCAAATCAATGAGCTATTACGGGCAGATAAATAACGCTACGCGTGTTTCAGCTTTCGGGAACTGGATTAAATCCAAAGTAAAAGACAAGCAATAGTTGACCAACTATCTATCTGAATATTGGTATGGCATGAAGTGGTAATTGCCTATACTCCATTATATTCTGAGATGTCCGATTCCAGTTAATGCACAAATCTCACATTCCTAATAATATTATTTAGCTTCGGGGCATCCGGAATAAAATATATTAACTCGAAATAAAGAAACTTATATGTTATTATAATACTTAAAGAAAAAATATGCTATTTGGGGCAAATTTACTATCTTCGAAGCAAAAGAAATTTGCTATGACGTTCACTGACAAAAAAAGCAAGCTAGACTATTTATTGGAATTAATCAAGCATGAGTCTACCGGTAACGCTAATTTCCTATGTGACAGATTGTATATTTCACGTAGGTCTCTTTTTCGCTATATTACGACGCTAAGAGAATTAGGATACCAGATTGGGTATTGTAAAACAAGGGAAACCTGTTATTTCTATTGACACCCTATCCTATTATAATAATTCCAAACTATTTGTTTTTGCTGATTAAAGCAAATCATTAGCCAGATTAGCGAGTTCTGATCTCTCCCCTTTTTCAAGACGCACATGCGCGTATATAGCATGATGCTTTATCTTATCAATCAGATATGACAAACCATTACTCTGGGCATCAAGATATGGCGTATCGATCTGATAAATGTCACCGGTAAAGATGATCTTAGTATTTTGACCTGCCCTTGTGATAATAGTCTTGATTTCGTGAGGTGTGAGATTTTGTGCCTCATCAACAATAAAGCACACATTCGAGATACTACGGCCTCTTATATAAGCAAGGGGTTGTACGACAATCTTCTCATTCTCCAGCGAGTCAGTAATACTCTTGAATTCCTTATCCTTTTCGCTGTACTGACTCTGGATAAACTTCAGATTATCATTAAGCGGTTCCATATAAGGATTCATCTTCGACTTAATATCGCCCGGCAAATATCCGATATCCTTATTACTCAAAGGGACAATCGGACGAGCCAGAAAAACCTGCTTGAAATTACGTTTCTGTTCGAGTGCTGCAGCAAGGGCGATCAGCGTTTTACCCGTTCCGGCAACCCCCTGTAACGTAACCAGTTTAACATCGGGATTCAGCACTGCATGCATGGCAAAAACCTGCTCGGCATTTCGCGGCATTATTCTGAATGCCGTACGTTTCTCAATACGTTCAATCTTTTCGGTAACAGCATTAAAATAGGCAAGTGCAGAATTGTTGGTATTCTTTAAAACGAAATACAGATTGGGAGTTGGATTTTTAACACCAATATCTTTAGGTTTACACCAACCCTGAGTATAAAGCTTATCAATGACAGACGAAGGAAGACCCGTGATATTTGAAATACCCGTGTAAAGACCTTCCACATTTTTTATCTTACCTGTAAGATAATCCTCAGCAGTAATATTAAGGGACTTTGCTTTCAGACGAAGGTTAATATCTTTACTAACCAGAACCACCCTTCTGTCGGGGAATTCCTGTGTAAGTGACAAAGCTGCATTCAGAATGCGGTGGTCAGGCTTGTTATCATCAAAAATCAGCCGGGCGTCAAGCATACTCCGCTCATTCATGATAACTTTAAACTTTCCGCCACTAGTCTTTTCCAGAGGAATCCAGTCAGTCAGAGTGTTGTTTTCCGACATCCTGTCGATAATCCTGATAAACTCCCGTGCCTCGAAGTTAATATTATCATTCCCCTTTTTAAAGTTATCCAGTTCTTCAAGGACAGTGATAGGGAGAGCCACATCATTATCATCGAAAGTATTAATACAATTATGATTGTACAGGATTACTGAAGTATCAAGAACGAAAATCTTCCTTACCGGAGAAGCTTTAAATGCTGCCACAGAAATCGGTTTTGACGATTTGGCTTTTGCAGGCTTAGTGACAGCCTTTTTTACTTTAGAGGGTTTAGGATCAGCGAGATCGATGTAGCTCATAATCTTTTCTTTAGCGACAGACTTCCTTGATGGCGAGACAGATTTACCTAATGACGTGACAGAATTCCCTGATGGTGTGGCAGACTTTTTTGATGACGGGACAGACTTCCCTGA
>DIOT01000013.1:146999-147335 GCA_002426195.1 Bacteroidales bacterium UBA5507
GACAGACTTCCCTGATGACTTTGGAAGAATAACGCTATCAGCAGATTCTCCATTAGTCTCCGCAGACAAGGAAGGCTCCATTGGAGTGCTTGCTGTCGATTTAGTACGAGGTTTCCTGATTGTTGCCATAGCTGAGATAGTTAATAACAAAACACGTGGCAAAGGATAAAAATTGTATTGCCGGGGTGTTACTGTAAAAATATAATGAAAAGAAGGATATTAATCCATGCTCTTCAAAATGATATCAACAATTTAACAGTTAACAAAAGGAATTAGCGTTCCGCGTTCAGCGTTCAGAGTTCAGTGTTGTCAATTGTCAATGCCTAAATAACGTTG
>DIOT01000013.1:147415-148300 GCA_002426195.1 Bacteroidales bacterium UBA5507
ACCTCTCTGTTAAACAAATCCATTATTAATGTTAGATAGTATGTGTCAAGGCCAATGTCAAAGTAAGTTATGTCACTCACAAAAACCTGGTTGACACCTGTAACTTTCAGATCCTTGATTAAGTTAGGAAATCTGGTAACTCCCATGCTATTTGTTGTAACCCTGAAATTCTTTAAACGCCTTATCCGATAACCTGACTCCATACAAAAACGCTCAAATCTGTCTCTCCCCATGCACTCAGGTTTAAGCTTTAGATATATATCCCTGGCTGACATTCTGGGATGATCCACTCTGACCTCGCTTATCAAGGGGATTAACTGTTCTTGTTCCTCTAACATAAGATGTCTTCGCTTTAACATCTGATAAAATGACTGCTTGGTTAAATTGAGTACCCTAAAGAGCTGAATCAATTTTTGTTTGTGTTTTTGCCTGTTGAAGTAGTACCAGACGAGGGTTTGGAAGAGAATTTTTTTTTAATATCAACTCCATATGTTGACTCGGCGATCTCGATCATCTTCTCTTTAAATTCCAGCAGGAGCTGCTTTTGACCAATTATCCGTTCCAATTCTTTGATACGCTCTTCAAGAGCCTTGATTTTAACCGTGTCGCTTTTAGCTTCAACTACTTGTTTGACTTGCTTTTTCGCCATATTTGAATATTTGTAAATCCACCTGTAAACTGTTGTTCTGCTTACAGAATAAGTAGTACAAATATCGGGAATTGAGGTGATGTTTTTCTCTAATTCCTTGATTTTGTTCTTTTTAAAATCCTCACTAAAAGACCTGTGAAACTGTCCTTTGTTCTGGTGATCAAAATAGTTTGAGTTTGCCATAATTAACCGTTTTTTTGGTCAATGGATTTCAGGCATTGACAGAGTTCCAGAGT
>DIOT01000030.1 GCA_002426195.1 Bacteroidales bacterium UBA5507
ACTCCCGCCAGCTCCACTAAATTTCATTTATTTGCCCGTTCCTCTCTGCCACATTGACTCAGACTCCAGTCAGAGCGGAATATTTTAATGAAATTTACAATTACACTTACAGCAGAAGCTATAATGGCAATTACAAAGATGATCTTAAGAACAATATCAAACCATTGCATCCCATTATATGCTGAAAAATTAAACGGGTACAAGTAAAAGAGCAAAACGGCTACTATCAATCCAGAGATTTCCGAAAGTGTTTTAATCAGGTAACGTATTGGCATCACACTGATTAATAGTATTAACACAGCAGCTCCTATCTGGACATAACAATTTATCTTCATAAAAAGCAAAACAACTGTGTAGTCTTCAGCAAGGAATTTTAAATCCCAGGATGGCACCCGATCAAGTATCCATAGAAATACTATGTTCGAAATGATAATCCAGATTTGCTCTGCTTTCGTAAATTTTCTCTTATTTTCCATATTTGGGAACTTTTATATACAAATTTATAAAACTTTTATCTCTTCAAAGAGTGTTTAATATTAATCGGCTTAGTTGTTATACAGACAACAAATCAAAGTACTACTCCGACAATTTTTTATAATTTTATCAGCATTAAAACTCACAATAAGAATCATGTTAAACACCTCCCCTATTAATCAGCTTATTCAAAATCTTGAAGAAAGCATTGCTCAAAATTCTTTCATTAAACTAACATTTAGCAATACACGTGATTTATCATCCGATCTTACTAAAGTATTTGTTAAGCCGGTAATAATTAAAGGGGGGCTAATGTTTTCATTTGTATACCGACACAAAACAAAGGATATTACAAGTAATTTTTACCAAAATGAGGCAATGACTGAGATACTGAATCTTATTGAAAGGAATTTCATGCAATGCTTGCTATCTACTACCTTTAACGACTGGCAGCTTATTATAAATAAAAAAGGGAATTCAACTTTAATAAAAAACAAACCGGCGAACACTGTTGCCCCTACCTTAAGTCATGATAAACAAAAGCTGAGGTATATCGGGACAGAATCAGCATCTTATCTGGAAGCTCTTGGAATAACAAACATTGATGGCAAAGTCAAACCTGACATGCAGGATAAGTTCCGACAGATAAATAAGTACATCGAACTCGTTGCTGCTATTCTTAAAGTAGTGGAACTACCCGAAATAGTTAAGATTGCTGATATGGGTTCAGGCAAAGGATATTTAACATTTGCATTATACGACTACCTGGTAAATGTCAATAAAATGAATGTGGAGATGACAGGTGTAGAAATGAGAAAAGATCTGGTTAACAAATGCAATTCAATTGCGAATAAGTCAGGTTTTAAAGGCTTATCTTTTGTTGAAGGATCAATTAATTCCATAGAACTTGAAGCACCTGACATACTTATTGCTTTGCATGCGTGTAACACTGCAACAGACGACGCAATTTACCGGGGAATTCAGGCCAATGCTAAAATCATTATGAGCTCACCTTGTTGCCACAAACAAGTACGACGAGACATGGAGACTGAGGGAATTCTATCTGAAATTACCCAATATGGTATATTGGCAGAAAGACAAGCCGAAATAATTACCGATACGATCAGATCAATGATTCTTGAGGCATACGGTTACAAAACAAATATATCAGAATTTATCGCAACCGAGCACACTCCAAAGAACCTTCTGATAACTGCATTAAAAAGAAGGAACTTGCCCGAAGCATTGCCTGATATGGAAGTAATTGAACGTATCAATCAACTCAGGAAATTATTTTCTATTAGACAACATTATTTACAGGAACTCCTCTCTACGAAATAACAGCCGTCTACTCAATAGTCCATTTTATCCCAATAGTGGGATTGAACTGAATCCCTTTAATCCCTGCAAAGTTATATCCCACCTCCACTTCGCTACCAACTGCAAAGTGTTTATTAATATTGAACCATAATTGAGGTTCAGACATAAAAATGAATTTTCTCTTTTCCATTTTATCCTGATTCACCGGATAGAATGTATCTTCTCTCCAAAAATCAGCAAATCCCGAAAAAGATACTTTACCGTTAAGGAAGTGGTAATACCAAACTCCTGTTAACTGAAAAGAAGCATCATGCAGGTCGCGGATATACTTATACATAAGTTGCAGAGTCACTCCCATCGTGTAATCTTCGTTATTGTAGGTATATTCAGGACCAGCTAGAAATGCATCATTATATTGAACTACTCCAACAAAACCATTGTCTTTCCACTGCATAAAACCACCATTATATTCACCATGAATTGCTATCCGTGATTTAGCAATAGTGAAACTGCGGCCAATTTCCCAGTAAGCTGAAGACACACCTTTTACTTCACCCGCATTATAATCCATATCTACAAACAAGAAAGTACTGCCAAGATTGTCAGCTCTGAAATATTCAAGTGTCGTTGTAAAATATTTACGATCTTCCCCCAGATCATAATGCAGTTGAAGGTTTTGGCCTTTTACCCCAAGAAAAAATAATAAGAAAAATAAAACCAGATTCGATCTTTTCACAATTTTCAAAAATTAAGGGCGCAAAGATAAAATTTCTATGAGATTTCCGAGCGGTTATTCGCGTAACTGGCTTAATTCATAATTATAGTCATATCGCAGATCCTCATGCACCTTGGTCAGTTCAGTTTCTATTTGACTAAGACAACGGTCCCAAATAAGATTCAGCCCTTTGAACCGGTAAATTGGTATGTTTTTTTCTTTAAAAATCTTGCAAAAATGGAGAAGCAACTGAACCGCGGTATCGTGCTTTCCCGAGATTTTAATTGCTTTCCTGATGAGCCTTAAAACTTTACATATATGTTTTATCTGTTGCTTTGCGTTGAATCTGTTTATTGATGACATTGCTTCATCAATTTCAGCTATTGTGGACCTAACAAATCCGGCCTCATCTTTTGAATCGAACAATAAGTAGGTAATCAGTTCCTTGTTTTCCTTTCTGAACTTGACCATTGAAGTGACTATGCTAACAAGTTCTTTATGAGAAAGAATACTTAATTCATCCCGGATAGTCTTTAATGCTGGAAGATTATTCATATACAAATAATGAGAAGTTATAAATATCGCAATTTAAGGAACTAAAAAGAAAATCAGAACTAAAAATCAGTTCAAAATGTAGTTACGAATGTAAACTATGGTATTGTATTTGATAGAAGCATTTCGTACTCAAAAACAAAAACCAATATTCTACCCAAAGATGAAGAAAACTCCACTACTCCTATTAGCTCTATTCGCGTTATTTACTTTCAGCAGCTGTAGCAAATTTGCGATGGTTACTTTCAATTATCCTCTGGCACCTCAAAAGAATATGCCCACAAGCATTAAAACTGTTGCACTGGCTAATCGATCACTAACTCCCAAAGAGAATAAAATGGATAAAGTTGTTGAATCCATTATTTCAGGTGAAATTGAGGTTTCGGACAGAAAAGCATCAAACGAATGCTTAACAGGGGTAATGGAGAGGCTTTCAGATAATAATGAATTCCAAAGTATAATTGCATCTGAGAACAAACTTTATGGAACAGGAACCGGGGAAATCCCTTCACCACTTGACTGGGAAAAAGTGAGCGAGATTTGTCAAACATCAGACAGCGATGCTTTATTAGTTCTTGAGATGTTTGACTCGGACTCGGACATGTTAGCCTTTCATAAAATATTAATACCCGGGCCTCAGCCTCGTGAAGAGAGAAAATTCAATATTAGAATGTACTGGCGACTGTATGATCCTTCTTTAAGGCAAATAATTGATCAATATGAATGCACCAGGGAAGTTACCTTTGTTGGAAATGGGCGAACCCCAACAGTTCCCCCAAAAGCTTTACACGGAGCAGCATATTCGGGAGGACATGAATATATTGAACGCTTTCTTCCGGGCCAGTTAATAGCAGACAGGACTATATATAAGAAAGGGAAAGGGCGTCTTAAGAATAATTTCAAATCCGCATACAGATTCGTGGAGGTTGATGATTGGGAAAGGGCTGCCGATTACTGGGAAGAAGTCATACAATTGAATGACGGAAATATTGGCAGGGCATATTTAAATATGGCTGTATATTTTGAAAAGGTTGGTAATATTGAAGAAGCCATAAGGTTTGCGCAAATTGCTTATTCAGAATATGGAATCAAAAAGGCAAGAGATTACGAGTACGCTCTAAGAAATTTGAGAAACAACCCACTTATCGTGTCATAGTGAATTTGCAGAGGTCAGCACGTCTGTTTTGATTTCAATATTTAGCAAAATTGCAGGTAAAAAAAAGAAAGGCTGTATCTTGTGATCACAGCCTCTCTTTCATGAATTAGATTAACAGAATTTACATTCTCTTATCAACATACTCTGTAAGTTTGCCAAGCATATTAACATAGCTACCAAACTCATTGTCGTACCATCCGAAGATCTTAGCATGACAGACTGGTAACATAATATCTTGTTTGGTTTCAACTCCAAAGCTTTGTAACAACTGCGAATTTATTGCCATAAAACCTGTACGGGTATGAGTTTCAACGCCCTCAATAACAATGGCAGCTCTTCGACCGATCATATCAGCTGAAACATTCTGCTCTTCACTGTATTCAAGGATACCTCTGCCAGGTCCATCGGAGGCATCTTTATATATCTGATTAAGGAACTCACGTGTTACGATAGGTTCACCAATGTCATTAAGTGGTGACTGGAAAGTAACATTCAGTATTATTAAACTAGCTGTATTAGTAGGGATTCTTACTGAATCGGCCATAAAGCCAATTCTTTGTACCTGAGGTATAATTTTTTCAAGTGCTTTGGCAGCTCCTGTTGATGTTATAATTATGTTGTTCAAAACCGAACGATTCTTTCTCAAATCCGAACTACCCGTTTTAGGTACAGTGTCAAGAATACTTTGTGTGCTTGTAGACGCATGAATTGTCGACATGCCTGCTGTGAGGATATTTGATGTTTCAGGTCGCTCAAGTAAAGGAAGCATCATATGTGCCAGTCCGGTAGTAGTACAACTTGCAGCTGAAAGAATGTGATGTTTTCTTGCATCAAAATCCAAATGATTGATACCAAAAACCATCATATTGGCATCACCAGGCATTTTTTGAGTTGAGTCTTTAATTTTGAATGGTGCACTTGCTATTACTTTGTCTGCACCTGCTTCAAGATGCCCCCGCAAACTACCCTTTGGATTATCTGCCTGAACCGTTGGATCAAGAAAAGCACCGGTACAATCAACAACCAATCTCACTTGATGCTCCGACCAGTTTATGTCGCGGGGATTTCTTTGTGTAGTAAGAAATTTAACAGGCATGCCATCAATTTCCACAAGATTCTGATCACTATCGAGAATTCTGATTTCGCATTTTTTCCCTGAGTGACCATAAAGGAAATGACTTAATGATCCGTAAGTTGAATCATTACTTAGGTTGTGAATGAGAGACTCAAGATTCTCACCTACGCCTCGTCCTACATTTACAATTAATCCACCGAAATGCTTATTAAGCAAATGATTCCAGATTGTAAGTTTGCCAATCCTTCCCGCTCCGTTGATACCAAGCAGATTTTTACCATGCAATCGTTCCATTTCTAATAATTATAATTGTTTTTATTTGGTTATAAGTTAAGCCAGCTCTGCCAGCTTCACTTTGTAATTTCCTGCATAAATATTACCCAAATTACCGTCAATAGCAATTTTATCACCTGGTTTTAATAATACACCATTAATAGTGCAAGTTTTGTCCTTCTCGTTAACAATAAGTTGAGTACAATTAACAACACATGTTTTATCTAACCTCACTGCAGTTACTGCGGCATGAGAGGTTGCACCCCCTCTTGCTGTTATTAATCCATTACATTCGAATATCATTCCTATGTCATCTGGCACTGTGTCGGGTCTCACTAGTATCTTGTTATCGGGCATATCTTTAAACATAGCTAAATCTTCAGTGTCAAATGCCAGTATTCCATTCATCACGCCTTTCCCTAATCCAATACCCCGACCTAAAAGATTCAAATCTGACGTTTTACAATCAAATACATAGCTAAGGTCCGGTTTCCTGATATCCTGATCTCGTGTTTGAAGAATATATAAATCATTAGGGTCCTCACTCTCGAAAGTAAACTCAATCTCCTGATGACTAAAACCATGCTGTTCAGTGAGCTCTTCAGCAATTGAATGTAACTTCTTATAAATACCCGGAAAAGTACTTTGAAGTGAGAACACACTCTCAGCATACAGCTTTTTCTTTTGTCGTTCAGTTACAGGCATCGGGTTTACAAGTCCGGCAACGATATCTTCACCCTGACTGCAAAGAGTAAAATCTCCATAAAGGTGAATACCGGGCTTCTCAAAATCAGGTGCATGTGTGAATAAAACACCTGTTCCTGAAGTACGATGAAGATTACCCAACACCATTTTCTGAACGATTACTGCAGTTCCCCACTGATCAGCGATCTGAAGATGATCGCGGTATACTTTAGCCCTTTCGCTATACCATGATTCAAAAACATTGAAAATAACCTGCTTTAGCTGTTCAAACGGCTCATCTTTGAAGTGAATATTGTAGCTGTGCAGGATGCCTTTATATGCGAAGGCAATTTCACGCATCTGATCGGGCTTAAAGTCGATTTTCTGATTAACGTTATACTTTAACTTGTAATCAATCATTATCTGGTCGAATTCGTCGCGTGAAATTCCGAATGCCATTCCCCAGCTTTGTAAAAATCTTCTGTAACAATCCCATGAAGTCCAACCGTAATTGTCCTGTTTGCTTAAAGTTTCAACAATCTGATCATTAAGTCCAACATTCAGATAAGTATTCATTGCTCCGGGCATCGATATGGCTGTACCTGACCGAACTGATAATAAAAGAGGATTGTTGGGATTTCCAAATTGCTGACCTGTGATCTTCTCCAGACTTGAGATATGTCGCCTGATCATTAACTCGAACTCTTTCTCCATGAATGGATTCTGAAGAATTGCGCCACGTCTTCTGAATACTTCGGTTGTAAACACGAAACCCGGAGGGATTGGGAAGCCCAACAATAATAACTTCTTAAGGAAGTAAGCTTTAGAACCTAAAAATATCTGATTATCCATTTCAGGTGTTTCCCTGTAAAGAGGTGAGACTACCATGTCAGTATTATATGACATGATACTATAAAGCGTCTCTTCAGGGTAACTGTCGACCATTTGACGGAAAGTACCTAATATCTTTACCAAAAAACTATCGAGTATTTGTACCAGAAAAGCCGATGATAACATTTCCCTGTAGAATTCTTCAGATTTCCGGGTAAAGAACTTCTTTGAAGAAGCACTATCACCCTTCATTTCCTGAGGAAACAACTGAGGAATTACAACCTTAAGTTGGCGGTCGTATACACGCAGAAAATACTTGCTAATAATTTCCCTCACACTCGATAGCATGAACTGCAGAATATTAATATACTGACCAACCGAAAAACTTGATGAATTAAGACTATACCTGAACATCTTAAGGTTTGAATTGAAACCCTGGTCACTTATTCCATCAAGTTCAAGACCCTGCCTGAACAATTCAAACACCACATGTATTTTCCTTAAAGTCTTTGCTGTAATATAGTCCAGGTTGATGCTGTTTATCATCTGTTCCATCAACTGTGAGGCGACTTTTTCAAGCCTGAAGGATAATCCCAAAGCTTCAAATTTAGGCTCTCTGTATTTACCGTACATGCTCGGGATTCCAATAGCTATATGGCGCTTATGATAAATATCCTCCCACCCTTCAGTTTTATTTGGATCAGTAATAATGTTATTGAGTTTCCTCATGAAAATATACACCTGACGTAGAGCTCTATCGGCATTGCCTTTCTCAAGCATGCTCAACAACAAATCTATCTCACCGCTTGTGAAGAAATTGAACTTCCTCAAAAGCAGTCCAAGGTTAACCGTATTAAATGAGTACTTTTCCTTTAATAGTTCAAGTAACCTGAAAATATAATATAATCGCTGCTTGTCGATAGTATTGTCAAACGGAAGAGCATTTATTTCTCTTTTCAGTTTATCGGATGACAATTCCATAAGCGATCTGGGCATTGTATTTAGATTCTCGCATAAAGCCTGAATTAGCCGGTTTATATCGGAGAACCAACGTGATTCTTTCGACATCGACTGCTTAACATCTTCAGGCAACAGCTCAAACAGATATGATGTATCGCCATCATACCAATAGTGTATTATACTTCTGGTAAGGGTTATATGTGTATTGTTACTTTCAGTATGAACCTGCTTTCTAAGGAAATGAATCAATCGGTCATTCCGGTGTGATAACTCATCCATTGCAGTTGTCACTTCTCTGAGTTCCCCTTCTGCCCCAATTTCATTGAAATATACAGGGAATAGCCGTGATAGCTGCTTTATTTGTTTGAAGATGGGTTTAATATCTGAGTTAAGCAAAGCTGTTACATCGCGTTGAAATAAGTCGGTGTCTGACACAAAAACCCCACCAAGTCTTAGATGAATTATCAATGCTGACAGCAATTCTTGAAAATCTGTAGGAGAATATTCTATCAACTCCATCCATACTCTTATGTTTTTGATATGGAATTCATTAACCTTTAATTGCCAGTCATCACTTACATAAACTATACCTGGCCCAATAAATCCATGCCTAATTAGCATCTTTTCAAAATGGAGAATATGACCCATATTCTCTGTTCTGAAGATTTCTTTTCCAAGAGTTAAAATACTATCGAGGACAGTACCGGAATTGGTTGTTTTGAGATCGCTGAAGAGTTTAAAAATATTATCGAGAAAGCCAAATACTTCATCACTTGTAAGCTCATTCTTTATATTGCGCAATAATGAATTAAAGTCGCGCATAAGCATCTCCTTTTGGTTTTGCATTCCTTCGAGATGCAGTAAATAAACCAGATAATAAAACTTTTCATGAAACCGGTTGAAGGAATGATGCAATTGCCTGATGTGAACAGAAACATCACTGAATGCAGGTATGTCAGAAACCTTATCCCATGAATCGGCATCCTGAATCATGGCATTTATGTGATTGTAGTATTCAACACCAATAATTGAGAACTTTTCACGACTCAGACCACTAAAAAGCTTACCCCTATCAGCTAACCATTGGTCGGTCTTTGTTGTTTCCTTCCAATAATCAGCATTGGCGGAAAGGGCTCTATTTGCAAATAACATAGCATCCTTTTCAATAGCTTCATCGGGCCACTTTGCATTTGAGAAAACCTTTACAAGAAAACCGGTATTGTAAATTACTGACTTAGGGGCTTTATTCAAATAAGTTTTAAGCAGAGAAAGCACATCATGCAAAATGCTTTTATCTATTTTATCCGACATAATCAACTTCTCATAGAATTCAAGTAAAGTATGCACTGCATCTTCTGCTTTTGCATCGTTGAGTTGTCGGGTAATCAATCCTTCATATAATTCCACTATTACTTCCCATACCAAAGGTGAGTCTTGCTTTTCATAGAACCAAAAGTCTCCCAGGGAAATATTTCGCAATTGCCCGATTATGTATGAACTATTTGAATAGGGGTGGTTAAATTCATTGATGCAATCGATTGCACGATTATGTATAGAATAATATGATATGGAGACATCTGTAAACTGGCGATGTTTCTCGGGTATATTGATCTTATCAGTCCTTGTTGCCTCAAGATTGGCCGCAAGTGCATCTGAGAGTAAGGTCTTGTTTGGTTCCATGCAGCTAAATTAGTAAATAGTCATGACTTACTTGCCAAACAAATGGCTTATTACAATGTTTATCAGAAATTCTTAAAGTTACATTGCTAAGAGCCTATATTAAATAAATGAAAACTAAGTTAAGTTTAAGTAAAATTAAGGTTATCAGACAGCGTGAAATATCACGTGGTGTATTCATTCTGTCGTTTATCAGACCCTGGGATTTCACTGCAGGACAAGTAGTTGGATTAGCGGGAAGTGAGAACGATGAAGCAAGATTATATTCTATTGCCAGTGGTGAACTTGACGAGGAAGTCGATATACTTTACAATATAAATCCTGATGGGAAACTCACTCCCTGGATGTCGCAGCTTAATACAGCCGACACATTATGGGTGAGTGAGCCTTTTGGATCATTTTGCGGTTCAGGCGAACCAGCATGGTGGATTGCTTCAGGAACCGGTATTGCACCGTTTGCTTCCATGTTCAGAACCGGACTCCATAAAAACAAAAAAATACTTCATGGAGGCAGAGATCTCGAGAGCTTTTATTTTCATGAACTCTTTGAACCTGAACTAAAGGAAAATTACATTCGTTGCTGTTCAAGGGAATATAGTCCTGATGTATATCACGGGCGTATTACTCAATATCTGAAAGAACATCCTGCATTACCAACCAACGAAAAGTACTATCTTTGTGGCAGCGCCGAAATGGTCGTTGATGCCCGTGACATACTCATTGAAAAGGGCATACCTTTTGATAATATAATCTCTGAAATTTATTTCTGATATTATGCCAGTTCCTAAAGAGTCTCTTTTGGGTAAAACAAAAGAGGAACTTACTCAGATTGCTATTGACCTTGGTCTGCCACAATATACCGGTGGACAGATTGCTTATTGGCTTTATAAAACCCAGGTGTCTTCGTTCGATGAGATGACAAACCTTTCGAAAAAAGTACGCTCATTACTGAGTGAGCACTTTGAGATGGGGATTAACCAACCGGTATCTGTTAAAGAATCTGCTGACGGAACAAAAAAGTACCTGTTCAGGACAGGAAAATCGAGTTATATAGAAGCTGCTTATATTCCGGATAATGACAGGCATACGCTTTGTGTCTCATCCCAGGCCGGATGTAAGATGGGTTGTTTATTTTGCATGACCGGAAAACAGGGGTTCCAATCACACCTTACAACAGGTGAGATTCTCAATCAGTTGAGAAGCATCCCCGAAAGGAAAATCATGACAAACATAGTATTCATGGGGATGGGAGAACCTTTTGATAACACCGAAGCGGTTATGAAGAGTTCATCCATATTCACTGCAGAGTTCGGTTTCGCAATCAGTTCGAGGAAAATTACTGTCAGCACTATCGGAATTATCCCTTCAATGAAATTATTCCTTGAAAATAGTAAATGTAATCTTGCTGTTAGCCTGCACTCCCCTTTCGATGAAGAAAGGAGAAAGCTTATGCCAATACAAAACGTTTATCCCATAAAGGACGTTGTTGAAACAGTGCAGCAATATGATCTGGGCAAATACAGAAGAGTCTCTTTTGAATACATTATGTTTAAAGGGATTAATGACACACGACGTCATGTAAACGAACTTGCCCGGCTTTTGAATAAAGTAAACTGCAGGATTAACCTAATCAGGTTCCATGCGATTCCTGGAACTCCATTAGAGAGCAGTGATGAAGACACTATACTCGATTTCCAGCAGGCCTTGATGGCTAAAGGAATTGTAACTACCGTTCGAGCCTCAAGAGGTCAGGATATTGATGCCGCATGTGGCTTACTCTCGACCAAGGAATTAGTTAAGAACAAAGAATCTGGTCAAGTTAATGAATAAAACAAAATGCAAGATCTGACTGAAGGCAAACCAATCGGATTAATTTTCCGTTTTGCCACACCAATGCTCATTGGAAATGTTTTTCAGCAGATTTACAATGTAACAGACAGCATAATAGTTGGTAAGTTTCTTGGAAAGGAAGCACTTGCTGCAGTAGGTGCGAGCTTCCCACTTATCTTCCTTCTCATTTCTTTTATTATAGGTATTTCTACAGGTAGTACAATTCTTGTGGCACAGTATTTTGGAGCTAAAGATGAGAACAAAGTGAGACGTACTATCAACACAATGTACATTTTTCTCTTTTTTGCCTCTATACTGGTAATGATTGTGGGTTTCCTGTTTACAGAATCAATCTTTAGAGCGATCAAACTTCCTGCAGATATTTTACCCGACGCAACCCTATATATGAATCTGTACCTTACCGGATCATTGTTTTTTTTCGGCTTTAATGGTACAAGTGCTGTTTTAAGAGGCTTAGGTGATAGTAAAACACCACTGTATTTCCTTATATTAAGCACAATAGCTAATATATTCCTCGATCTCCTTTTCATAGTTGTATTTAAATGGGGCGTTGCTGGTGCCGCTCTCGCTACTGTTTTAGCGCAGGCCGGTGCTTCCATCACTCTGGTCTTATACCTGAATCATGCACATCCTATTATTAAGTTGTCACTTAATAAACTTAAGTGGGATAGAGGTATCTTTAATACGAGCGTTAAAATTGGCCTTCCTACAGGATTCCAACAGACTTTTGTATCTATTGGAATGATAGCACTGCTAAGAATTGTAAATGATTATGGAACCAATGTTATTGCAGCCTACAGTGTGGCTGGCAGAATCGATAACATGGCTGGTCTCCCTGCAATGAATTTCGGTACTGCTTTGTCAACTTTCGTTGGACAAAACATAGGGGCAAAAAAAATGCATCGTGTTAAACTTGGGCTTACTTCAACCCTGAAAATGTCAAGCTGGACTGCAATCATAACATCAGTATTAATAATAATCTGTAGATACCCGTTGATGAGACTTTTTGTAAGCGATCCAGATGTGATTGCGATTGGCGGAGAATATCTGGTTATAGTAGGCTCCTTTTATTTAATGTTCTCAACAATGTTTGTAATAGGTGGTGTAATGAGAGGTGCAGGTGATACCCTTATCCCGATGTTTATTACACTATTCTCGCTGTGGATAATAAGAATCCCTCTGGCTGCTTTACTCTCCAAACAGTTTGGAGTGATAGGTATATGGTGGGCAATCCCAATAGCCTGGACAATGGGAACTTTCTTATCCTTTTTGTATTACAAAACCGGCAGGTGGAAGAAAAAAGCAAGAATTTAGAGATTCCCATTGGAAATTTAAAAAATTTGATTATTTTTGTAATACGTTTTACATTTATTCGCATATATACTCCCAATAATTATTTGCCGGGAAGTTAATAATTATTGAGTTGCGTCTATTTATTAACTCATGATGCCATGAAGGGAATGATTTACAGGGATGGTAAATTTATCAGTATTTTGACTGAAACTGACACCAACTCGCTTTACGCCGAGCTCCCCCGAAACAAGAAACAAAAAGTTAAAGCTACTACTGCAAAAAAGAAAAAAACACAAGAATCAAAAAAACAATAATTGAGTTTTGTTACTTGTAATTAAGCTTGTTTAAGTAGCATCCTTTTTCTCTTTGCCGGTTGGAACAACCAGCACAGGAATCTTAGATAATCTAATAATCTCTTCCGTTACGCTCCCCATGACTATCTTTTCGAGCCACCGGCGACTATGAGATCCAACAACAATAAGATCAGCATTTAATTCTTCTGCTGTTGCAAGAATGGTATCAGCAAAATTACCTTCTTTTACAATAGTTGAAATGTTAACGTCACCCAAATAATCCCTGGTCTTATCCAGATATTCACCGGCAGCTTCCATCAAGAATTGTGTTTGCTCTCCTTCAATCGGTTCGGCAGGCACGAAACCAGTGAAGCCCATTATTGGAGAATATGCCCTTGAACTATAATACACTTCATTTGCAACAACATGTAGTAGTGTGATCCCGATGTTAGAACCAATGAATAGATTATAAGCAGTTTGTGCTACTTTCTCAGCAGTTGGATCGTAATCGATTCCAATAATAATTCTTTTCATAACTAGGGTTATATTTACATTTGCTTATATTCTTAATGAATCATCCTCTAATGAGCTATTATCATCACTTCCAAAACTGTAATAGTTATTTTCCTCATCTTCATTCCCAATCGCTTCCATTTGATCATCGAGTTCAGCACCTGGGACATCTAGTTCTCCCAACACTAAGTCATCGGTAAACTCGTCAGCCGCCCTCTCAACAGGCTCTTTACTGTATGGGTTTTCAGGATCAACAGTTTCCTCCAAATCCATTCTGCTAAAAATATCATCAGCCGGATCATTAGATTGATATCCCGGGAATTCATTATCACGTTTGTTAATTTCATCCTGATAGTCTGCCATAGTTTAAGTTTTTCAAAATTTAGTATTAAAGAGTTAATTCTCAGGTCATTACTAATAATTAAACAATCCTTCTTAAGAAAATACTGATTCTATTTTTTCACTGTTTTTTCGTTCCCTGCCATAATACAATACCACCAACAATCATTACTACTATACCTAAATAAGGTGGCCAGTTTACACTTTCCTTCTTATCGGCAGTAACTTCCAATTTCCCTATGTCTATTACCTTTTCTTTGCGAAAAAATGAAACGGATGTAAAAATGGTTAATAGTAATCCTGCAATCAATAAAACAATTCCGGTAGTTTTCATAACTTTGAGTCTGTGTTAGTAAATTTTATCGTTATTATTTGCTGACTTCATAAAAATAATTAGTTCGGTAGCCTATTGTATTACATACTCATTACTTAAATTTACATAAAATATCTGAATGTTATGAATGCTGAAGAATTATACAATGACATACATCAATACTGTATAGATCATGCAGATGAGTATTTGGTAAAAAAATACAGTCGTTACTTCAAAGAAGGAGTTTACAACGCCTGGGGTTTAAGTACTAACCTGATGGTTAGCAAACGTAAGGAACTTCTTAAAAATGGTGAACTTACTGTAGACCTGATATTTCAGGCTGCACCGTTACTTATGAAGGATGATAAGTATGAAGAAACATCATTTGCTATTACTTTGCTTAATAGCTTACCTGATCAGTTTTCAAAGGATACTTTTAAAAGATTGGGGGAATGGTTTGAATATGGTATTACAAACTGGGCACACGCCGATATCCTTGGAATGTTTCTTCTACCGACATTTTTAAAGAATAAAGTAATTACTGAACATGATTTCATTCCATGGATTACTTCCTTGCACAAGTTCCAAAGACGATGTGTTCCTGTTACATTTATCAAATCACTTAAAGAACGTCCCCTTCAAGATCTTCTTGTGATTATTGACCCATTGATGCAGGATTCTGAACGCGAAGTTCACCAGGGTGTTGGGTGGTTCCTTAGGGAAGCATGGAAAAAATTCCCTAAACAGACTGAGGAATATCTATTAAGCTATAGAGATATTTCACCAAGGTTGATTTTTCAATACGCTTGTGAAAAGATGACACAAGAGAATAAAGCCCGTTTTAAGAAAGCTCAAATTCATAAAGGTAAATAAGCTTGTAGTGGTGCCCAGGTTGATAAAGTGATGGCTGAATAACTACCTCTGCCTGTAGTTGCCGTCCCTCATTGTCAAACTCTCTTTTTATACTACTTAGCAATTCGTCATTCTGGTCTCTTTCTTCCTGAAGTATGTTGTTCCCGGAATCATCATATCCTAGTAAAGTAATCTTTTTACCCCTAACATTTTCCTCTTCATAATGGTTAGGCCTGCCGTTTTCATCGAATTCAATAATCGTTCTTGATACTAGCTTCCCCATGCCATCATATCGCTTTTCAATATTTAATCTACCCTCTTTATCATAAATAAGAACAGTCTTTTCGGGCAATTCATTATGATAAGAAATCTCTGTCATCGATTCAATGTGCCCTTCTTCATCATACTCATATTCCCTCTCATAAACTGTTTCACCAAACAGGTCTACTTTCGTTTCCTTTATCAGAATATTATCGCTGTATTCCCATATTTCTTTTTCACCTTCTTCACCGTCGCTGTCAGTAGTCACCTTATGGATTAGTTTCTCTCCTTCATAAATATATGTCGTTATGTCACTTCCCCCCTCCTGATAAGTGTTCGTCTCGCTAACAATTCTTCCTTTATCATCAAAAACTCTCTCAACGAACTCTGATATCTCGTCTTCAATTTTCAAAGTTTCCTTTACCGGTAGTCCATTCTCTACTTCGATTATAACATGGTCTTCAAGTTCACCTTCTGAACTATAATTCAGTCTTTCGGTTTCAATACCATTTGAATAATTAACTTCACTAATAACCACTCCCGGAGTGTCATTGCTACTATTTCCAAGTAAGTTATGGCGAACAATAGTTAGTTTCTTTAATGCAGACATAAAACTGATCTTAAAATTCAGTGCAAATTAACAGATAAATTCGATTCCAATGCTCAACAAACGGATCGTTAAGTCTTAAACAGGATACAAATTGGATATGTCTCCGTATCATAATTATTGAAGCCCAGAATCATGTTTGTATGAAGTATACTGTTTGCAAGAGACCAGATACAAAGCAATTATGGAGTAGATGCAGAAACATATCCAATTTTATATCCGTGTAATCTTAATAGTTCAAATACACTCGCTATAGCTTTTTACCGATAAAAAAAGTATAGCCATAATACATACTGTATTTTGAATACAGATATCTTTCGTACTTCATATTGTCAATTAAGTCTGAAGCACTCTGATTATTGGGATACTTTTCCAGAAATTTACGTTGTACTTCATCCTGTGGTTCAAAAAAGAACTTTGTCCAACATTCATCAGGCAAGACAAAACAGGCAACAACTTTGTACCCTGCACTTTGAAGTTGTGCTAACTTGGTAGCTATTGTATCAATTTCCGGGTAACCTCTTGTCCAGAACTGATTAATCTCATCGGGCCTTTCTTCGGTAAACCAGGTAGCTTCTGTAATTGCAAGATATCCACCTTTTTTGAGATACCTATGCCATTCTGATATACCTTTCCTGAAACCAATGTTGTAGATAGCTCCTTCACACCAGATTAAGTCATATTCCTCATCTCTGAATGGAAGTTCCTTCATATCACCGACTACTCCCTTAACCCTGTTTCCAAAACCCATTTCTTGAGCCTTTGTGTTAAATTTTTCGATGAAAACCGGGAAAAGGTCTATTGCTAATATTTTGGCAGTAGTGTGCTTTGCAAGTATCATTGTTTGACCACCTGTTCCACAACCAATATCAGCAATTTTTGTGATTGAAGCCAAATTATCAATGAAATCCAAAGCTCTCTTTGTAGCCGCCGGGCTTCCCGGACCTTGCCGCTTTGTGTAAGAAAAGTACTCGCAAATTAAACTGAAATCAAATTCGTGTATTGATTCTGTATCATTACTCATGATGTTATAATTTTTAAAGATTAATGTGATTATTGCAATCTGTACTTCTATTGCAAGAATTTAAACTATATAATGAATTGTAACTCCGATCAGAATAGAACGGGTTAAATAATGGTATAACCTAAAGCCAATAATGCCTGGTTATTTAACTCACACGATCCAAATTAATTATAAACATACAATTGTATAAGATATAGCAAAGATATAGATTTCTCAATCAACCTGACAATTTTTATTATTTTTGGCTGGAAAATTAAATGTTTATGAAAAAATCAATTTTAATGGCTTTAACCGGGCTCTTTATGGCAGGAAATGCTTTCTCGCAGGAAAAACTAGAATATCCCAAGACTCAAAAAACTGATGTTACTGATACTTACTTCGGCAAGACAGTTCCCGATCCGTACAGATGGCTTGAGGATGATAATTCGGAGCAAACAGCAAAATGGGTTCAGTCTCAGAATAAAGTTACACAAGAATATTTATCTAAGATTCCGTACAGACAACAAATCAAAGAGAGATTAACTAAGCTTTGGAATTATCCACGTATTGGCGTTCCTTCGCTTGAGGGAAATCATTATTTCTTTTTCAAAAATGATGGCACACAAAACCAGAGTGTGCTTTACATTCAAAATAGTCTGGACGATGAGCCAAGAGTTTTTCTGGATCCTAACAAATTATCAACAGATGGCACGGTTGCTTTAGGAGAGTACAATGTCTCTAAAGATGGAAAGTATTTCGCTTATGCAGTGTCGAAAGCAGGTTCCGACTGGTCTGAGATATATGTTAAGGAGACCGAATCTGGTGTGCAACTTAACGACAAGATAGAATGGGTAAAGTTTTCAGGCATCTCCTGGAAAGATGATGGTTTTTATTACAGTCGCTATGATGAGCCTGTTGGTGGCGGAAAACTAACATCAAAAAATGAGTACCACAAGGTGTATTACCATAAACTTGGTGAACCTCAGAGTAATGATAAGCTAATCTATAAAAACGACAATTATCCTTTAAGGAATTATTACGTTTTTACGACTGAAGATGAGAAATTCCTGATATTAAGTGAATCAGAGTCTACAAGTGGTAACTCTTTATATATTAAAGATCTGAGTTCTCCCAGCAGTGAGTTTGTTCTGATTGCACAAGGATTTGACAATGAGTATGGTGTTATTCATAATGTAGGGAAGAATTTCTTTATAATGACAAATTATAATGCTCCACGAAACTGCGTTGTTGAAGTGGACCTTGCTCAACCCGACAAGAAAAACTGGAAAGTTATAATACCTGAAAAAGAAGAAGTTCTCCAAAGTGTGTATGTAAGTGGTGGTAAGTTCATTGCACAATATATGAAGGATGCGACCAGCAAAGCTATCGTGTTAGAACACACAGGGAAAGTCCTTTACGACATGCAACTCCCGGGAATTGGCACATTGGCAGGTTTCAGCAGTAAAGACAAAGAGACACAGGCCTTTTTCTCTTTTACTTCTTTCACATCACCCTCAACCATTTATAAATATGATGTAAATAGCAACAAATCAGAGGTACTTTATGAGTCGCAATTAAATTTTGACAATACTCAGTATGAGTCTAAACAGGTATTTTACACAAGCAAGGATGGTACAAAAGTCCCTATGTTTATTGTTCACAAGAAGAATATAAAACTTGATGGTAGTAATCCTGTGTATTTATATGGTTATGGAGGATTTAATGTTAGTATGACTCCTTCATTCAGCGTAAGCAGACTTGTATTCCTGGAGAATGGGGGTGTATTTGCGATGGCAAACTTAAGAGGTGGTGGTGAATATGGCGAAAAGTGGCATAAAGCAGGCACTAAACTCCAAAAGCAAAATGTATTTGACGATTTCATTGCAGCTGCTGAATATCTTATAGACCAGAAATATACATCACCCAAAAAGATTGCAATAGCAGGAGGTTCAAATGGTGGTTTACTTGTAGGTGCCTGTATGACTCAGCGGCCTGATTTATTTGGAGTTGCCCTTCCTGCAGTTGGAGTAATGGATATGTTGAGATTCCACAAATTTACAATCGGCTGGGCTTGGACAACTGACTATGGTTCAAGTGAAAATGAAGAAGAATTCAACTATCTGTTAGGATATTCACCTCTGCATAACCTGAGAAAAGAAACCTGTTACCCTCCTACTCTGATTACAACAGCAGATCATGATGACCGTGTAGTGCCTGCTCATTCTTTCAAATTTGCAGCAACACTACAGGAAGTTCAATCATGCGACAATCCAACTCTTATAAGAATTGAGACAAATGCAGGGCATGGTGCTGGCAAACCATTGTCAAAAATGATAGAGGAAACAGCAGATGTATGGTCATTCACTATGTATAATTTAGAAATGATTCCTGCGTTATAGTAATGACGCTAATTAAGAGTTAATGTTTTTTGAATAGAAAAAGCCTCGTAATTTTGCGAGGCTTTTTTATACTGAATCCAATGAATAACAATTATTTACTTAAGACTTTACAACTACTTTTAGTTTTACCATTCTTTCTTTTAACTGCACTATCACAAAGTGCATTTTCACAGAATATCGGAAATACATTCAATGCAGTCGACACTACGGGGAAATTCCTAAAACCAACAATAGCTGCTGATTCAACAGCCATAAAACGATTGCAGGATAGCATCAGATCACTTAACGCTACTTTAAATTTTAATGAAACAAAAATTAAGGAGCTTTCAGAAAAGCTTGAAGACAAAAACAGAAATCTCGAAGAGCAAATAAAAATTCAAAAAGAAAAGGAAGCTTTGTTTTTGGAAAAAGAAGCAATTTATAAAGATGCCATGAACAGTACTATCCTGGATAAAGTAAAGCTTGAGGGGCAGCTTGCAGCAAGAGATTCAAAAATAGAAGGTAAAGAACGGGAAATAAGCCTATTACAAAAAAACCTTACTGATAAAGATAAAGATATTGTATCACGCGATACACAACTGCAAAAAATTGAATCAGACAAGGAACTAACATCACGTCGATTGGACACAATAAGGATGGCCCTGCTTGATGCAGAAAAAATGCTCATAAAGACAACAGAGCAACTTAAATATACTGAACTAAAGGTAAAAGACTGTGAAGCACGATATACTTCAGTAACAAACAAAAAGAAGAAGACAAGAGTTGTACAGGGATTTGCCATTAAAAATTACAGGACACCCGATTACATTCTTGCCCCTAAGGATATCAATAATCCAAACCTATATGTAATTAATAATCGAAATTCAAGCAACGTTGAGTTTGATTATGTCACCGGTGCTTCATTTATGATCAAAGATCTCACTAAACCTAATGGAGCTCTTACATACGATCTTGGTTTCTTTCTGGGATTTGGAGGTAATAACCTTTTCAAAAATTTCTACATCGGACCTAATCTGAAATTATTCGATGTGATACACCTGAACATTGGTGCAAACATTGCTGAGTATGAAGTATTAAAAGACGGATTTAATGTGGGAGATGCATTAGTTGCAGGCACAGCCATTCCTACAAATAAATCATGGAAAATCAATGCTTATCTAGGGTTGACTTTCGACTTGGAATTGATCACAATGATAGGCAAAAAGTAATCAGTATTTTCCTCGAACATCCTGATATGTTTTGCCATCAGGAAATTCCTGAGGTGCAGAAAACTTAGGATTATTTAAAAACTCTTCATCAGTCAGGCTGTTAAGAAATGCCTTTAGCTGCTGCTTTTCAGATGGTGATAACTGGTTACCTCCACTAAGGGCATGATGCATAAGTGGACTTACATAATCAGACATCTGAACCTGATGTGCGTAAAAGTCGATCACCTCATCAAGTGTCCGGAATCTTCCATCATGCATGTAAGGACCTGAAACAGCTATGTTTCTTAAGGTTGTTGCCTTATAGGCACCTTTATCGCTTTCCAGTCCCGTAACACTGTATCTGTCAAGTAAATCGATGAAATCAACATCCTTCCCGTTATTATAAAAAAGGTTAGTGGTAAATAATGGATTTCCGCTACTTCCATGGCAATGAAAACAGTCAGCGCCCTCCTCCGTTGTAAATAGAATGAACCCTGCAAGTTCGTCACTGGTTAGTTGAATCTCACCCCTCATATATTGATCAAATCTGGAATTAGATGAAATCAATGTCCTTATAAACTGTGCAATAGCTTTAGCTATCCGATCGGTGGTAACAGTCCTGCTTCCAAAAGCATCATAAAACAACTCAGGATAACCCGGAGTATTTTGAAATAAACTATTAACAATCGATGTATCTCCCGCTAATTCATGCGCATGCATAATAGTTTCAATTACAATACTCTCAAGATTACCTCCATATTTATTATCGAAAACAGGATGCACTCCCCCATTCCATGTATAACCATTTGAATTCCATACCAGGTTAATTAAAGGTAAAGCTGCATGAGCAGTTGGGCTCCCGTTGATACCAGAAGGCATACCATTTGTAAATGCCGGATTTCCAATGCCAGGTTTGAAATTATACTGCTGAACATGACAACTTCCACATGACATTAAAGAATCATGTTGCACTCTTCCGGACAGGCGACCATCATAAAATAAGAACCTGCCAAGCTTAACGCCTTCCACTGTTAAAGGATTATCATCAAGAATGTTCAATTTATCAGGAAAATGCAGAGGAATTTCTAATGAATAAGGTGTGGTTTTCCAGTTGCCACTTTCCTCCTTTTTTTCGCAAGAAATTAATAAGGCTGAAACCATAAGCAGCCCAATAGAAAATCCTACAGAATAGCCATTCACATGCCTCCACAAGGAAACGTTCCTTATTTGGGAAATCAAGAATTTCATCTGAAATGTAGCATATTAACAATTGCAGTCAGGCTAAATTAGTCCTTTTTGCCATACCATCGGGAATTGGTGTAATTTTGCTGTTTTAAATACTTAGAACGATAATCAAAGAAGATGGAATTAAAGGTTGGAGATAAAGTTAGATTCTTAAATGAAAAGGGTGGAGGTATAGTTACTAAGCTAGTGAGTACCTCAATGGTTCATGTGGCAATAGAGGAAGGATTTGAAATACCTGTCATGGTGAGTGATCTGGTCAAAATAGAACCGGGAGGTGCAGCCGACCGCTTCTTTGATAGACCGATAAATGTGTATTTCCCATCGGAACAAGAGGATGCAAAGCCTTCTGATACCAGAACACAATATGAGAACATGAATCGTACCAGGGAAGATAAAAAAGTTGAAAAGGAAGAATTACCGGAAGACGATTTATATACTAAAGAGTCAAAACCATTATATAAGCAAAGTGGTGCCGGGTATCCCGAAGCTATTTGGCTATTATGGGAGCCCCATGATCAAAACCATCTCATTTTGGGTAGTCTGGACATTATTCTGGTTAATAATACACCCTATGAAGCTATCTTTTCTTTAATTCTTGTTGAAGAGAATAATTTCTTAACAGGTGCTCAGTATGATGTAGTAGCACCATATTCCAAATTTCATATTGAAACAATCAATAGGGATGATTTGGAGCACTGGTCGAAAGGTATTGTACAGGTATTGTATCATCCGGCATCAGGCCAGGAACTGCTTCAACCCTTACAATCCAAATTTGCTGTAAAACCCACAAGATTCTATAAGGAAACCAGCTATCAGGAGTTCAAACTAACTGGTTCGAAAGCATTGGTACTTAATTTGGGAGATATTGCTTCATTAAGATCAATCCCTGAATTGAATGCTGAAAACTCAACAGTTGAACCTGCTGCAAGGCAAAAGATTGAATATATTACTCCCGCAGCATTAATCGATAAACATAGGATTGCCTCAAAAGAAGCAGAAGTCGACCTTCATATTTCTTCATTAAGAAGTGATTACCCAACGATGCCACAAAATGAAATCCTTCTATACCAGCTAGATTACTTTCAAAGGATGTTGGAAAGCGCAATTGCATTTAACTATGAAAAAGTAATTTTTATACATGGCATTGGGAACGGTGTTTTAAAGAACGCCATTGCCGACAAATTGAAAGACTATGAAAATGTTGAAATGAGAAGAGCATCTTTTGCAAAATACGGTTATGGTGCAGTTGAAGTTCATATCCATAGAAACAATAGTTAATTGCATTAATTAGTTGGCTTGAAATTTGCTTATTTTTGCATAATAAAAGTTCTTTAAAACGGCAAAGCAGTGTGTTCTGTCGCCATAATTTAATTTTATGGAGGAAAGTCGGGGCAATAAAAGGCGCCATACTTCCTAACGGGAAGGTTTCGCAACCGGCGAAAACAGCAAGTGCCACAGAAAACAACCGCCTAAGTCATCGTTGCATGACCGGTAAGGGTGAAAACGTAGAGTAAGAGCCTACGATATGGTTTGGTAACAAACCATATGGGTAAACCTTATGGATTGAAAGACCAAATATACCCGGAGATCTTTATGATCGGAAGCTGCCCGCTTTATTCCGGGGGGGTAGGTCGTTTAAGACCGGAGGTGACTCCGGCCTAAGATAAATGACAGAAACCTGAGCATTAATCAGGAACAGAACCCCGCTTATAGCACTGTACGGTACCGTTTTATTTAAAAAAGGAAAGCAGAAATAAATTCTGCTTTCCTTTTTTCTTACCAATCATTCTTTATATAATTGCGGTTTATATTTGTAACTTTGAGTGGTTAAAACGTAAACCAGATGAAACTTATATCCAGATTCACTCTCATCACAATAATTTTAATCGGAACATTGCAATTGTCTGCTCAGAATGAAGTTCCAAATGCAGAATTTGAAGAATGGACCTCAGGTGAACCAAATGACTGGAGTACCAGTAACCGAAATATTTTCGGCACCGACTTTATATGTGTTACTCCCGAAACTAATGATCCCTATAGTGGAAACCATAGCATAAAAATACAGTCAGTAAAAAAGAATGTATTCCTTGTCGGGGATGTAACATTCCCCGGAATTATTACTCTTGGTGAAGTCATAATTGATATAGTCAATATGACAGGAACTGTTGAGGGAGGTGTTCCTGTTTCAGGATATCCGGTTAAACTGAGTGGATTTTACAAATACTTACCTCAAAACGGTGATCAATGCATTCTTGGGATAGGTCTCACAAAATGGAACGGTAACTCACGGGACACAATTGCATTAAGCTACAAAACAGTAGCTGAGACTGTAAATGAGTGGACTGAATTCTCTATACCTATTAACTACAATAACTGGGTTTCACCAGACACGATGAATATAATGTTCATTTCGTCGTACATATTTACAGGTATGCCAGTAGGAGAAAGTTCTCTATATATCGATGATCTTTGGCTTGATTATAGCAGCGTGGGAATACAGAATGCCGGATATACCAGGAGCATACTCTTAACAGTTTCTGATGACGGAAATTCATTGATAGCTTCCAGCAATGAAGGGCATATCAAACATGTGGAAATATATTCAATAACCGGGCAGGCTATCAGTACATCCCTAATTGTGACTAACCAGAAGTGTTACGTAAATATTTCGCAACTACCACGAGGCATATATATTGCGAGAATAAAAACCTCTTCAGGTAATGAAGAGTCAATCAAATTTGTAAGGCACTAAGCAACTTCGATAATCCAGCATTGTGAAAAACACGCTTTAAATCTAGTGATTACTATACACAAATAGTCAAAAGATTAGATATACTAATACCCTGTTCCGGTCGTTACTTCTCTGTGCAACTAGAGAAACTGCACAAGCTACTGTTAGTATTTTGGAACGTTTAAGTACTCTATACGACTTTAAATAAGTTAACTTAGCAACGGAAAAATCTGCGCGCATGAAACTAATAAGCATTGCAATTGGCATAGTTATTCTTTCTTTCCATTGGTCACCATTAATAGCACAACAAACAGTAAATCAAGATTCTCCCATGCAGTCTGCATACGATTTGTATGCAAAGGAGCATTACGCTCCTACTCGCTATGCGTTTACAAGGATTGCAAAAGGACCCGACCTGATAATGGAATTTGATACTGAAAATGATTTTCACATAGCCGTCTCAGCTGCTGAATTACAACATGGAGATGCTGAAATATTGCTTGAGGAATTCCTTAAAACACATCCTCAAAGCTCCAGAAACAACAGAGTATGGCTGCAGCTAGGTCACCTTTACTTTAGAAATAACACTTTTAGAAGTGCTTTGGATGCTTATGAAAACGTGTCAACTGCAGATCTTAATAAGGAAGAAATATCGGAATTCACATTTAAACGGGGCTATTCCAATTTCAGAAGCGGAAATACTGATGAGGCTCTGAATGATTTCTCCAGAATCAAAGTTTCTCAGACAAAATACACAGGACCGGCGACATACTATTATGCTCACATGATGTATGAGCAGGGTAACTATGAGACTGCTCTCAGAGATTTTGAGCGACTACTCCAGGATGAGACATTTAAAACTGTAGCTCCATATTATATTATTCAGATATATTACACTCAGGGACGTTACGATGAAATGCTTGAAATGGCAAATCCATATCTTAAGGGGACACGAAACAAGAGAACCAATGAAATGCTAAGGTTAGTCGCCGATGTTAATTTCCAAAAAGGAAATTACCTCGAAGCAATTAAACTTATGGAGGAATATAATAGAACTAACAGGAGTAAACTGGAGCGTGAAGATCAGTATATGTTGGGTTATTCTTATTATGCAACAAATCAATATGAGAAAGCTATTCCTGAATTTCAGGCTGCTGCAAACGGTTCCGATAGTCTTGGGCAAAATTCATACTATCATCTTGGCGACAGTTATCTGAAAACTGATCAAAAACAATTTGCCGCAAACTCATTTTTAAATGCCTGGAAAATTCCTTTAAAGACAGAGATTGCAGAGGAATCATTGTTTAATTATGCCAAATTATCAGTAGAACTTTCAAATAATCCTTATAATGAAGCAATTAAAGCTTTGCAGCAATATTTAAATGAATATCCGAAATCTCCAAGGAAGAATGAAGCGTATACATATCTGGCCAATCTGTACCTTGTTACAAAAAACTATGAGGATGCCTTAACCACTCTTGAATCAGTGGATAAAAGAAATAATGAACAAAACAAGATCTATCAAAAGATAACTTATTTAAGAGCTATAGAGCTCTTTAACGAGCAAAAATATTACGATGCGATTGGATTATTCAAGAAATCTCTTGAAAATAAGACAGATACCGAAGTCGCTCAAAATGCGTTGTTTTGGCAGGGAGAATCGTATTATCGACTTGAGCAATATGAAGTTGCCCGCAACTACTTCAATGATTTTATTAAAACAGGCACCGGAAACAAAAATTATTCTAATGCATATTATAATCTGGCTTACTGCAATTTTAAACTTAAAAATTATAATGAGGCTCAAAAAGCTTTCAGTACATTTCTAGCTTCCAATAATAACAATTCCAAACTGCAGCAAGATGCGAGACTAAGAATGGCTGACTGTCATTTTATGATGAAACAATATAGTCAGGCAGCAAGTATTTATGAACAAGCAGCAAGTAGTCGTAATCCGGAATCAGATTATGCATTATATCAAAAATCAATTGCAACCGGAGTTTTAGGCGACAACAATAATAAAATTAATTCATTACAACAGCTACTTAATAATTATCCCAAATCGCCTTATGCTGATGATGCTCAGTTTGAAATAGGACAGACATATTTAGGTATGCGCAAGAATAGTGAGGCTCTGGGTTCATTTCAAAAGCTCATTAACGATTATCCTAAAAGTAGTCTTGTCAGAGAAGCTTTACTTAACATTGGATTGATATATTATAACACCGACAGAGATCAGTTGGCATTAGAAACACTCAAGAAGATTGTTGAAGATTACCCATCTACCTCCACATCGAGAGAAGCCCTGGCACTTATTAAGAATATACATGTTGAACTAAATACAGTTGACGACTATGTGAAGTATGCTGAGGATGTACCGTTTGCTAATCTCTCGCGAACAGAGCAGGATTCTTTAACGTTTGTGGCTTCTGAGTCGAGGTATATGAACGGAGATTGTGAAAAAGCTCTTCCAGGATTTGTATCCTATTTGCAAAAGTTCCCTGATGGAAGTTTCTCACTAAATGCTCATTACTATAAGGCTGATTGTCAAAGCAGATCAGGAAATTACTCTGAGGCATTGGAGAGTTATGAAGAAATACTTAAAAGGCCTGTAAACTCATATACAGAAAATGCTGCATTAAAAGCTTCCTCCATTCTATATAATTTAAAGGAATACCAAAAAGCACTTGCAATGTACCAGCAGCTTGAAGAGAACGCTGAAAACAAATCTAATCTTAATGAGGCTATTATTGGTCAAATGCGGTGTAATTATCATGTCGGCAATTTCGGACAGGCCACTTTATATGCGCAAAGGATACTTGACAACAGTCAAATAAGCGGACCAATGATTGCTGAATCTAATCTAATAATAGGACGCTCATCCTTAGCTTTAAGCCGACAGGAACAAGCAAGGGCAGCATTTCAGGAGGTGATCAAAAATTCATCTACAGAACCGGCTGCGGAAGCTTTATACAATCTTGCACTGATTTCATTTAATCTGAAAGATTATTCTAAAGCAGAAGAAAACATCTTTAAGTTATCCTCCGATTATCCATCATACCAATATTGGCTAGCCAAAGGATTTATCCTTCTAGCCGATATATATGTGATACAAGGCAATACATTTCAAGCTCGCCAAACTTTACAAAGCATTATCGACAACTACGAAGGCGCTGACTTGAAGCAGGTCGCCTCAGAAAAACTAATGTCAATAGAAGCATCTGAAAAGAGCAAAAAAGACAGTGGTAGAACAACCGAAGCCGATGAGGAACTAATAATTAAATAAGGATGAGGCCATGATTAGACAAAGTAGAGTTCAAATAATTATTTATTCAGCATTAACATTGCTTGCATTGCTATCAATGGCAACTTTAACCCGTGGACAAGGAATTCAGGAAGAGGTTACTGTTACTGCCGAATTTCAACCTAAAATACCTGGTATCTCCAAAATAGGGCTTGAGCCACCCCAGGGAGAAACAGATATTAAATTACCTGTAATGGTTTACCAAAATATTGCCAGACCAATTGCCATAACACTCACCCCTGAAAATATTGCCCCCGTGAAGCTTGTTGGAGAACCTCAAAAAAAGCTTTACCGAAATTACTTAAAAGCAGGACTTGGTACATATAAAACGCCACTTCTGGAGTTTTATGCAGGATCCTTGAGATCGAAGGAGTATTCAGTAGGTATACATCTAAAGCACCTGTCCTCATCGGGAAAAATTGAAGATTATCCGATAACTAATAACAGCCTTAACCTTATTGAACTTGACGGACAAAAATTTTTGAACAATCATACTTTATCGGGCGACCTGGGGTTCAGACGTAATGTTGTTCACCACTACGGATTTAAGATTGGAGATTTTGATGTCCCAGACCTCCCAAACAGCTATCCATTTAATGATGATATGCTAAAACAGCGATTTATGAGATTTAATGGTAGTGTTGGCATTAAATCTAACTATAAGGGTGATGACATGCTTAATCATTTTGCCATAATTAAAGGAAGTTATATTAAAGATCTATTCGAAACCAGTGAAGTTGGATTCACTCTGAATGCTGGTGCCGATAAAATGTTTGAACTTTTGGAGTTTACTGATAATGAGAGTTTAAGTTTACCATTAGATGTTCAGTATGTAAGATATAATGATTCCCTGATTACTCAAAACAATACTCTTATTACACTAAAACCAAGTATTGGTGCAAGTTTTAATGAATACAGTTTGAGGGTAGGCTTAAATTTAAACTTCAAACTTGACACATTATCTAAAGCTTATCTCTTCCCTTTTGTTGAAGGTCGATTACAGTTAATCGAAAACGCACTTATTGCCAATATAGGAATTACAGGAGGAATAAGAAGACAAAGCTTTGATGAACTGAGTGATATTAATCCATTTGTGCAATCAATATTGCCATTACAATATACGCGCGACAAATTTGTTTTTTATGGCGGCCTCAAAGGAAGAATTTCATCTTCAGTTGATTTGAATGTTCAAGTTAAATCCTCATTTGTTGCTGATGCAATTTTCTTCGTTAATGATTTTTCTTCGATCCCATATAATAGATTTACTCTTGTTAATGACGATGGAAACGTAATTGAAATTCGGGTTGAAGCCCAATATCGTATGGCCGATAAGTTTAATGCCAAGGCTTATGGCGAATATGTTTCATGGAATCTCGACAATCTTAAATATGCTTATCACACTCCTTCACTTAAGATTGGTGCAGATCTTTCCTATGAACTACAAAATAAGATTGTTACCAAGTTGGGTATTTTATATCGCGGAAAGCAGTATGCCAGAATTGTAAATAGCTCTGATGCTTTTGAAGACGTTGAAGTAAAAGGATTTGCCGATTTGAGCTTTGGAATTGAATACCGGTATACCAAAGTATTATCAGCATTTTTGAACTTCAATAACATAACAAATACAAGGCATTTTGTTTATTACAATTACCCTTCATACAGGTTCAATGTTATGGGGGGAATTACATACTCATTCTAAATCAGGGTATAGATTTTTGTAGTTTCTTTAAAATATTAATGTACTTTTGCAGAGCATTGGTCCTTATTATAGGATAATTGGGAATGCCGTGAAAATCGGCAACAGTTCCCGCTGCTGTAAGTTCCTTTAATGGTTTTGGCTTCATGTCACTGTCAAATATTCCTGCCTGGGAATGATGGGAAGACGCCAAAACCGGAATAAGTCAGAAGACCAGCCAATGCAATGTGAGGATTTGTAGTTTACGGTGAATGGACTGCACTCCGGTTTCTTTCTATTTGCTCATAGCATGAGGTAGAATCCAATCGTAGCAACAAATCCCATTTTATTTTTATTTAAAGGAGATGCTGCTGACTAAAATCATTAACAAAAAGGATTGCCTATGTGGTTATTTAAGGTTTCCACAAATTAATAATGCGTATCGAATACTGATTGGCAGTTCCCATTCTCTTCGGCTGCAACTGATTATCTGCTTTGCTTTATTAAGATTAATATCCTTTGCCCAGACTGATACAGTAACACTTCAGGAGATTGAAGTTCTGGGGCTTAAATCTGTCCAAAATACACTTTCAGCTTCCCCGGTTCAGCAACTCTCATTAAAGAAGATAGAATCGCTTGCTTCAACTAGTGTAGCCGATGCAATTAAGAACTTCTCAGGAGTTGTAATAAAAGATTTTGGAGGTATAGGAGGACTTAAAACTGTAATGATAAGAAGCATGAGTGCAAGTCATACCGGCATCTACATAGATGGCATTCCAAGTAGCGAAATTGCAACAGGGCAAGCTGACTTGGGGAGACTTTCACTTAGGGATATCAGTAAAATCAGTCTTAGTATCGGACAATCGAATGCAGGATTAAAAACAGCACGGATGTATTCGAGTGCAAGTGTAATTGAGATTAATACCTTAACCCCTGATTTTACAGATAAAAATAAATACTTTCAAATCGGAGTTAGAGCAGGTTCTTTCGGAACATTAAATCCCTCCTTTGCCACCCATTTTAAAACTAACCGATTAATTACTTCTTTGAGAGTTGATTATTCGCAGGCTAACGGAAAATTTCCCTTTGAATATTGGAATGGCTCAATCCTACAAAGAGAGAAAAGAGACAATTCAGATATTAATACAATTGGAACTTCAATAAAATCGAGTTACACGCTTAAAGATAGTTCCGCACTGGTACTAAATGCTTCTTACACAAATTCTGAAAGAGGTCTGCCAGGTGCCATAATTTTTTATAATCCATTTTCAGGGCAAAGACTTCAAAATATAGATTTCGTAACTGCACTAACTTTTAGAAATAATCCTTCTAAAAATCTTCGCTTGATGACAAAAGCAGGATATTCAAACAGGAATACTATATATATTGATCCACACTGGCAAAATCAAACAGGAGTTCTCAAAAACGAATATAGACAGGAGGAATACAATATTTCAGAAGGAATAGAATTCCCATTGAGTAATCCTTTAATTGTTTCTTTTGCAAGTGATTTAATTTACAATCGCCTGGAAACAAATGCTTATTCGATTGAAAGTCCAGAAAGAGTAACCTCTCTTACTGTTGTTTCCCTAAGGTATAACCGAAATAGAACCGAAATACAGGGCAATGCTTTATTTACTTATGCTTCCGACAGGACTGATAATTCAAATAACGACTTTGTTAGGTTGTCACCCGAGATTTCAATATTACATGCGATAACTCCGAATAAAACACTAAAGGTCAGGGCATTATATAAGGATATATTCAGGTTGCCCAATTTCAATGAATTGTATTATACTATATCGGGAAATCTGGATCTTAAACCTGAGAATGTCACTATGTTTAATCTGGGAATTATTTATGAAAAACCAATAAATGAGAAGACAGGGATTCATTTGAGGGGAGATGGTTTTATCAATCTGGTAACTGATAAGATTGTCACTGTTCCAACTATGAATCTCTTTATCTGGAGAACCCAAAATATTGAAAAAGCGACTATCAAAGGTTTTGAGACATTCTTATCATTTTCACGAAAATTTTCATCCGAATGGTCATTTGAATTGTCAGGCACATACACATTCCAGGATGCACAGGATATCTCTGACCCATCAAATGAAACATATGGAGATCAATTGGCATACATCCCTTTTGAAACAGCCGGAGGGCTTGTTACTGTTTCCTACAAGAAATTAAATTTTGGGATCAATACATTGTATAACGGATACAGGTACATCTCAAATAATAACACAACCGAGAACCTGTTAAATTCATGGGTTACAACAGATCTTACCGCGAGCACAAAAATTTCATTAAAGCAAAATGAACTAGTAATTAAAATAGAATTAGCTAACATCTTTGATCAGAAATATGAGGTAATGAGGGGATTCCCAATGATGGGAAGAGCTTTCTTTCTAAATCTCGATCTTAATCTTTAAATACAAGCACTATGAAATTGACTAAAAATTATTCAACTACAACTTCACAATCAAACAGATTCTCGGTATTGAGCCTGGCATTAATGTCTATTGGTTTGTTCAGCGTTTTATTTACAGCATGCAAGAAGGAGCCTGAAGATCAGGACAGACCTGATCCGGTAAATCCTCCTGAAAGTGTGGCTATATATATACTTAATCAGGGCTCTTTCAGCGGAAATAATGCATCAGTAACATTATACAATCCCACAGATTCAACTATTACCTTGGATTACTTTCAATCGCAAAATGATAGAGTTCTAGGTGACACAGGAGCAGATTTATTAGTATATGGAGGCAAAACTTATATCGTTACAAATGTATCTAGTCAACTTGAGATTGTAGACTCAAAATCTTTTAAGAGCTTGAAACAGATATCATTCATTAAAGAAGGAGTTCCACAACAACCATCCGCTTTAGCCGGATTAGGAGATAAAGTCTATGTTGCATCATACGACGGCCTCGTAACGGTTATTGACACTTTGTCATTGGAAGTTATAAAGACAATTGAAGTAGGCCTCAATCCTGACGCAATTCTTGCTGCAAATAATGAAATATGGGTATCGAATTCCGGTGGACTAAATTTCCCTGACTATGATAACACGATATCAATCATTGATCCTGATCAACTAGTTGAAATCGAAAGGATTGAAGTTGGAACTAATCCCTACACCATGAAGGCGGATAACTATGGTGACATTTACCTGATTACACGTGGCAACTATGGTGAAGAAAAAATGCGTTTAAAAGTAATTAAAGCTTCTACACGCCAAATAACACATACTTTTGAAGAATTTGAAGCTTATAACTTTACTATAAAAGGAGATACTGCTTATGTTTACCACCATGATTTTATGACAGGTGGCGGATCAAAAGTGATGACAATTAATGTAAGGACCGAACAAGTTATATCACAACAATTTATCACTGATAATACCTCCATTCAAACAATATATGCTATTGCCGCTGACCCATCAAAAGACGAGATTTACATAACTGATGCAAAAGATTACATGAGTCCGGGAGTCGTTTATTGCTTTGGTACCAATGGCAAGTTGAAGTTCCGAATTGATGTAGGTGTTAATCCAGTAGCTATAAGATTCTTAATGGACAAAATATAAAAATTACATTCAAAATCTGGCAAAAAAAAAACAGGATGAAGAATACACTTCATCCTGTTTTGATTTTTCTTAACGGTCATCTCATCAAATAAGATGCTTATGTTTCACTTAACAATTGTCATCTCATCAATCAGATGCTTTGCTCCCGCAAACTTGTCTATAATAAATAAGCAATACCTAATGTCGAGTGAGATATTACGGCATTGATCAGGATCATACATAAGATCACTCATGGTTCCTTCCCAATTTCTATCGAAGTTGACTCCTATAAGATGCCCATCCGCATTTAGAACCGGGCTTCCTGAATTACCTCCTGTGGTATGATTACTAGCTATGAAAGCCACATGCATAGTCCCGTCAGTAGCGCTATACTGACCGTAATCTTTAGTTTGATAAAGATGTCTAAGACGAGGATCTACAACATAATCATAAATATCAGGATCCTCTTTCTCCATGATACCTTCTAGCGTAGTAAAGTAATTGTATTTAACAGCATCCCGTGGAGCGAAATCATCAATTTTTCCGTACGTAATTCTGAGAGTGGAGTTGGCATCAGGGTAAAATCTCCTATCTGTTTGATACTCCATCAGTCCTGTCATATAAATTCGTTGAAGGCTATCAAGTTTAGTGTTGATAATCTCGGTAAAAGGTAGAATGCTCTCTATATATTGATTATAAACAGCACTTGCTAAAATGTAAATTGGATCATTAGCTATCTTCTTGTAATTTTTTGCCTTATAGTTGACTAACAAATTTCGAACAGCAACAGAATCTATTAATGAACTATTACTGTATATATAGTCGCTCCATTTACCGAAATCTTTGTACTTTCCTATTTCCTGAACAAAAATTGATGGCATACTAGCCTGGTCATGATTGTACCAGTCTTCCATCAACGTTTCAAAAACTTGTTTATCGATAGGCATATGATAATTTTTGAAATAAGCTGAGATACCTCCCTCAATCTGAGAGACTACTTTAGAGAGTTCCTCAGGAGAAGTAGACTTATTCTTACTCATTTCAATTAATTTGTTGAATCGCCGGGCAAATGTAAAGGCTTCAACACCGAGTCCACCCTCAATAATATAGGTCTCCGAGACATTATATGGAATCAGTTGTTGATATGTTTTGGAAAATTCACCGATCAGGTTACCATATTTAACATTTCTCTGTTGATCAGACTGTGCCCACTTTACAAAACCTTCTTCAAGTATTTGCTTTTTCTCTATTGCATTCAATCTGCTTATCCCACGATTTTCACCAATCATCTTTTTCCAGAAATTAGCAACACCAGCATGCTTGGCAGAATACTGAATTCTTACAAGATCATTCTGAGACATATAACTGTCAAATATCTCAAGCCGCTTCTCCCTAAGTCTTATTGCAGCAGGATTCTCATGTGCTGTAATCATTTCAATGGCAAAACTGGGCAAATATTCCTGAGTTCTTCCCGGATATCCGAATACAAACGTAAAATCGCCTTTTTCAACACCCTTTAAGGATATAGGTATGTGTTTCTTTGGTCTATATGGTACATTGTCCGGAGAATAATCAGCCGGCTGATTGTTTTTATCGACATAAATACGGAATAATGAAAAATCACCGGTATGCCGGGGCCACATCCAATTATCAGTATCCCCTCCAAATTTCCCTATATTAGAAGGAGGTGCGCCGACAAGCCGAACATCTTTAAAAGTTTGAGTAACAAATACAAAGTATTGATTACCATAGTAAAATGGTCTAATCCGTGCAGCATAATTAGTACCTTTAACAACATCCTCTTCAATTCTTTTAATGTTGTTTTGTATCAAATCACTCCTCTCCTTCTCTGTCATGTCACTACTCACTTTATCAAGAACTTTGGAAGTTACATCTTCCATTCTGACAAGTAAAGTGACAGAAAGCCCGGGATTGGGTAATTCCTGCGACTTGTTCATGGCCCAAAAGCCCTCTGTTAGGTAATCATTTTCCAGTGAGCTATGTTGTTGAATTCTACCATACCCACAATGATGATTTGTAAGAATTAGTCCCTGCTCAGATATAATCTCAGCTGTACAACCCCCTCCAAAGAGAAGAATTGCATCCTTTAGACTTGAATTATTAACACTGTAGATATCTTCAGCAGTTATTCGCATTCCCATACTTACCATTTCAGGTTCGTTCAATTGCTCCAGGAGCATGGGAATCCACATACCTTCACCGGCCGTTGCTACTCTCATTGAGAGTAGTAAGGCCAGTATAGTCACTTTTACCTTCATAAATAAGATTTAGGTTTGGAATGAGTTTTATTTAGCAGCAATAACCTCAATTTCAATTAAAGCTCCAAGTGGAAGTTTTACAACCCCATAAGCTGCTCTTGCAGGAGGTTCACTCTCAAAGTATTTACCATATACTTCGTTCATTGCTCCAAAATTGTTCATGTCAGACAAGAGACATGTACATTTTACGACATCTGAAAACGTATAACCGGCAGCTTTTAAGATAGCACCAATATTCGTCATCACTTGTTCAGTCTGCTCTTTAATTCCTCCTTCTATTACCTTTCCTATTGCAGGATCAATGGGAACCTGTCCCGAGATGTATAGGAATCCATTCTTTTCAATTGCCTGACTGTAAGGACCGATAGCTTTTGGAGCAAATTCAGTAGAGATCACTTTTTTCATATCATATATTATTTTTAAAATGAGAATCTTCAGGCTCAAAATTACTAAATATGCCCGATTTGGCGGTCTTATTGCCAATCATTTTAAATCAAACAAATACACTATACTGATTTACAGTCCAATAAAATTAACCGGGAAGCATAAAACTGAATGTTGCTCCAACATTTTCCTCAGCTTCAGCCCAAACACGACCTCCATGTTTGTTGAGGATTCTTTGCACAATTGACAATCCGGCTCCAGTTCCTTGAAAATCCTGTTCTGAATGAAGCCTCTGAAAAGCAGTAAATATTTTATCAATGTATTTCATATCGAATCCTGCTCCGTTATCTTTTACAGTATAATATGAGCCATCTTCTTTCTTACAACCTGATATGTGTATCTCAGGTTGTTCCTTTTTTGATGTAAACTTTACCGCATTTGATAGCAAATTCACCCATACTTGTTGCAAAAGCGCTGCATCACCTTCAGCCTTTGGTAATCGCTCACATACAATATTTATTCTACTAAGTTCTCTCTTCTCTCCTACCTCCGCGAGTGCAATTCTAACCAGGGAGTTCATATCTATTTTAGCTCTCCTTATTTCAGCAGTACTTGCTCTTGAAAATGACAATAAATCATCAATAAGGGTACTCATTTTCAAAGTGTTTGCCCTAATTCTGTTACAAAGTCTTAATCCTTCCTCATCCATCAGATTTGAATAATTCTCAACTAATATCTGTGTCAATCCATTAATTCCTCTCAATGGTGTTCTCAAGTCGTGTGATACTGAATAGGCAAATGCTTCAAGATCTTTATTTACTGCTGACAGCTCAGCTGTTCTTTCTTTTATTTTTTGCTCAAGTTCTTTGTTGAGAATACTTTTTTCCCGTTCAACCCTCTTCCTGTCAGATATATCACGGATAATTAAGCTTGATTTCTGCTTACCCTGAGCATCAATAAAAGTGGCGGATGATAATTCAGCATCTATCTTACTTCCATCATTGCGGACAAGGCAAACTTCTCCAACTGCCTTACCATATTTTTCCCGATTAGATACAAATTTTTTAAAACTCTCAGAACTCTCATCAATAAAAGTATTAATCTTTAAATCCTTTAGTTCCTCCTCCGAATATCCCAATAATTGACACATTGAATTATTGACTTCAAGAATTTTCCCATCACTTGATAGCAATAACATGGCATCAAGACTATACTCGAAAAAAGCCCTGTATCTGTGTTCGCTTTCAATTAAGGCATGCTCTGATTCCTTTCTCTGAGTTATATCCTGAAAAGCACCTCTTATTCTGACAACTTTACCATTTTCAATTACCGGTTTACCTAATGTATGAACCCATTTTTTTGTACCGTCTTGTAGAATAATCTCCAGTTCCAGGTCGTAAGGAATCTGTTCTTTTATTGTTCTTTTAATTGCTTTGGTAACCTTGGTTTTGGATTCATCAGTATAAAAACTAAGTCCGAATTGTTCACTCGTTTTAGACGTCGGATCAACCCCGTGTATTTTTGCTGTCTCATCAGTCCAGGTTCCAATTCCTGTTTCCGGATTAAACTCCCAACCTCCGATTTTGGCAAGACTACCCATTTCCTTCAGTAGATATTCCTGATAGCTTATAGCTTCATCTGATTCTTTGCGATTTGAAATATCTCTTACAAATATTAATCCTGACAATTTGCTTTCATACTCTACCTGTTGAAGTGCAATTTCCACCCAAATATCGTTTCCATCAAGTGACAGAAAATGTAATTCACCAGAATTGCTAACAGTTTGTACACCCTCATAAATACTTTTCAATTTATCTGTAACAGCATTTATATCTGAGGAGTGAACAAATTCAATAATATCCTTTCCAATAAGTTCATTAGGTAAAACAGCATTGAATAAAGCCAATGCAGCTTTATTTACATACACAATTTCTCTATTCTGATAAATGATAATGGGATCAGGCGCTCCTTCAACAATTCTTCGAAATCGGTCCTCGCTTTTTTCGAGCTCATGTTGAAACTGTCTTTGTTCAGTAACATCAGTAGCCATAACATGCCGGGCTTCCTTACCATTAAAAATAAAAGGGAACGATATGATACTGACGACTATATGCTCACCATTTTTCTTAACATGTTTCCAGTCGCCTGCATAGTTAATCACTCCCCGGTTTCGTTGAACATCGTCAATCAGAGCATCCACTTCACTTTTGGGCCTTATATCCCTCACACTCATTGAAAGAAACTCTTCTCTGGTGTATCCATAATGCTTTACTGCTGCGTCGTTAACTTCTAAAAAATTGAACGACTCCAGATCAAATATCCACATAGGAGTGGGATTATACATGAACATGTGCTTATAATTGCCTTCCTTTACAGCTTTTTTCTGTTCAGTCATTTTAAAGTAATATTCTTACAGCTAATACTGCAAATCACTACATTATCAGCTAAGTTCAACATTCAAAATTAAAATATGTTTCCTTTGATTCCCCTAAATATTATGCAAAAATCCACCCGTTTCAAGATCATTTTTGGTACAACAAAGGGTAAGTTTGAATGTTTATGGTAGATTACCAAAAAATTCCATTATGCCTAACAGACTAAATAAAGAAACTAGTCCATATTTATTGCAACACGCTGACAATCCAGTTGATTGGCAACCATTTGGAGAAGAAGCCTTGTTCGAAGCTCAAAGACGTAATTGTCCAGTGATCATTAGTATTGGCTATTCTGCATGTCATTGGTGTCATGTAATGGAACATGAGTGCTTCAGCAACTATGATATTGCTGAGATCATGAATAGTAGGTTTGTCTGTATTAAAGTTGACCGCGAGGAGCGGCCCGATATTGATCAAAATTACCTGAATGCAGTTCAAATTCTGCACGGACAAGGTGGCTGGCCATTAAATGTCTTCGCACTCCCCGATGGCAGACCATTCTGGGGGGGTACTTACTTTAGGCCAGACCAATGGAAAGAAATACTAATACAGATCTCGGATCTTTATCAAAATAGTTATGAAGACTTACTTGAGCAAGCAACAAGGTTGCATCAAGGATTAAGATCAATGGGAATTATCAGAATCTCTGAAGATGCTAACCCTTTTAACAAAAATACACTTGAGGATATATTTCAGCAATTAGCGAAGCAATTCGACAAAGTGAATGGTGGATTAAGGGGTGCTCCAAAATTCCCAATGCCAGTAATATGGCAGTTTACTCTATATTACTACTATCTTTCGCAGTCAGAAGAAGCAATCAATCAGCTTCGATTAACACTTGACAAGATGGCCATGGGTGGAATATTTGATCAGATAGATGGTGGTTTCTCCCGATACAGCACTGATGCTAATTGGAAGATCCCTCATTTTGAAAAAATGCTCTATGACAATGCACAGCTTATTTCTTTATATGCAGATGCTTATAGAATGACAGGTAATAGAAGCTACTTAGAAATACTTACCAAAACTCTACAATTCATTGAGGTTGAATTTTTATCACCAGAAGGTGCATTCTATTCATCACTTGACGCAGACAGTGAAGGTGAAGAAGGTAAATTCTATGTATGGAGTAAGAACGAGATAACTGATTTACTTCCGGAATATGCTGAATTACTAAGTCGTTACTGGGGCATTGACAAACAAGGTTTATGGGAGAACGGAAATAACGTTTTGATCAGGCCTTTCTACGATGATCAGTTTGCAAAGTCAGAACACCTCAGCCAGGAGGAATTGAGACAGTTGGTCAACATGGCTTCTAAACTTATGTTGAGTAAAAGAAACCAGAGAATTAAACCAGGGCTCGATGACAAAATAATTATGTCGTGGAACTCATTAATGATTTCAGGACTGTCGAAAGCTGCAATGGCGACATCAGATGAAAAATATGAAAAAATGGCCATTACAACAGCAAATTTTATCTGGGATAAAATGACAGGAAGTGGAAAAATACTTAGGTCATATAAGAATGGTATTTCTAAAATAAATGGATTTCTTGATGATTATGCTTTTACGGCAGAAGCATTTCTATCGTTGTACCAGATTACATTTGATGAGAAGTGGCTTTTAAGATCAAGAGATCTGGTTGAATCGGCGATCGAACATTTTAGTCAGGATGCCACTCCCCTTTTCTGGTTCCTTCCCGAAAGCAATGCTGATGCTCATATAACCCACTTATCGAGAATTCTGGAAACCAGTGATGGTGTAGAACCCTCAGGGAATTCAACTTTGGCATGGGTTTTATTAGTTCTTGGAAACTACTTCGAAGATCAGGATTACATTCATAGTTCATTTGAAATGTGCAGCTATTTGCAGTCAAATGTTGAAAAATACCCGGCATATAACTCAAAATGGGCAACAGTAATGGCAGCACACGTACATGGTATTAATATGATTGTAATCGCCGGTGAAGAAGCATATCAGAAAGCTGAAAAGCTGAAATCCAATTTTATGCCTTTATCTCTTATAGCAGCAGCGACAAGAGGAAGTGACTTACCAGTTTTTAACAACAAATTTAAAATAGGGAAAACACTGATTTACAAATGTACTAACCTGAATTGCGATGCTCCGGTAGAGAGATCCGAAGATTTGATAATATGATGCACCTTTTGAGTGCAATAGAAGGTTAAATATTATCTTTGCAAGTGTAACTAAATGTTAGTAACCATTACAGGCATTGATCCTCCGCCACTCATGCGAAATTTTATAATCATATTCACTCTTTTACTAACCACCTTTAATCTGCATGCGCAACAGATGGGGCAACGAAGAGAGGAAGCAGGATCACCTGATACTGCAACGAATTTTTATACGTCATTGAATCAACGTTTTCCGGGTGAGAATATCATAGCAATAAATGACACATCTCTTACCGGGTTCCAGTACTTTTTACCCACTGAATCAGCTACTCAACTGTATGCTTTAACTGGCAACGCAGGTTTAGCTTATAAATCTTTAGTATATACTACACCTGGGAATACAGGATTCAGATATTCACCTTTTAACTTTGATCTTTATAAGTGGAGAAATGACAACATAAGGTATTTTTTCACCTCAGGTCCATATTCACGATTGTTTTATTCAACCGGACCAGAGAAGGAACAGCTATTTAAAGTGACCCATGCACAGAATGTAACAGGTGGTTTAAGTATTGGCCTGGACCTTAGCCTCATAAATTCACTTGGGCTATATGAAAGACAGAAATCTGATGATATAACATTTGCCGGAACTGCACAATTTATTAGCCGTAACGACCATTATGTTGTACTTGGCAATTACCATCATAGTAAACTCACCTGGAGAGAGAATGGAGGAATCTCCAATGAAGAGATGTTTACTCAAAATACTGAAAGTGACAGAAAACGAATCCCTGTTTTTTTGAAAAATGCTGAAAGTTCGAATAAGGAAAACGGTGTTCAGATAAGGCAATTTTACTATCCTGGAAAGCTTAAAACAGACACAACAAGTTCGGATACTTCATCAGAAGCAAGAAAGCATCGTTATTATGACCCTTCAAGAAGCAATTTCATAAGACACACATTCACCTACTCTAAAAATAAATACTATTACTTTGACAAGAACCCACTTGCCGGCTTCTACAACAATATTTATAAAGATTCAACAGTAACGAACGATTCGATATCTCAACATGAGATTATAAATGATATTGCAATAGAGGGTGGTATTGGTAAAGCAAGAGGAAGCTCGAAAGCTATCTTACTGAGAGTTGGAATTGAGCATACTTTTGCCAAGTATAATACCGATTCAATAACAAAATCCTTTCAATATATAACACCTTATGGCTACATATCTGCTAATGCGTTTGGTTATGCAAAAGCTGAAGGAAAAATATGGCTAACGGATGGAGCTCCTTTTAATGGAGATAAAGGGATAGAGGGAACTTTGCTGATACCGGGTTATGATAATACTGAAAAATGGGGAAATTTAAGGGTTAACGCTATATTGCGGGTTGAGCAACCTTATTATATCTACCAATATCACTATTCTAATCATTTTAGCTGGGAATACTCATTCGGACAACAAACTACCCTTAGTTTATCGTCGTCCTACGAGCACAAATTTTTTAAGGCCGGTTTTAACATCCATAACCTGAGGGATTATACTTATCTCGACAAAACAGCAACACCAGTAAAAGCCGGGAGTTCAGTAGCTATAACACAAATATGGGCATACACCAATATTAAGTGGCGTTATATTGAGTCGGAAATTTATGGTGTGTTCCAAAGTTCAAGTAAATCATTCATTCATTTACCGCAATTTGCAGGCAGAGCGTCAATAAATTACACACGACCACTCTTTAAGAAGGCCCTGCATTTTCAAGCGGGTGTTGCAGCGATGTACAACACTCCTTATTATGCCGATGCATATATGCCCGCTTTAAGAGCATTCTACGTTCAGGATGAGAAAGAAATAGGCGGGTACCCATACATTGACGCTTATATAAACATAAGAGTTAAACGTGCCAGGATCTTTGCATTAATGAAGCATCTGAACAGCGGATTTATGGATTATAACTATTTTCTTGTTCCTGGATATCCTATGCCAGATGCCGGTTTTAGATTTGGCATTTCATGGGCATTCTATGATTAACCTTCTACCACGGATTATAGTTTGATAAAGACTACCTGTATGGCATGCGGGCTAACACCTGTAATCCAGTCTTCAGCACCCGAACCATTCAGATTGGCTCTGATAATTTTACCATCAGGATCTGCATTTGATATCTTATAGCTCCAGAATATCTTATTGTTCTTGTTGTCAACACCGATTCCCCATGTAGCTTTGCTCCCATAGTCTCCAATCTTCGTTAGCGAACTTCCATCAAGATTGCACATATATATACCATCTTCAGGCTCCGGTCCATAGATTGCCATATAAATCTTTCCATTGACAAAATCAGCTTCCAAAGCAGTCCCATCTATATCCAGAATATGTTCAGTTATTGCTGATCCATCAAGATTCATTGAGAAGAATCCCCCACTATAATCCGTTTTATCATTTACAAGATAGATCTTGTTACTGAGAGGATCATACTGCATATCAATTGGAAATTCAGGGGCATTGCTTCCGGTTGCTATCCACTCTTCAGGATTAGAACCATCAAGGTTAGCTCTGTTAATTCCACCAACAGTTCCCCAATATAACTTGTCACCAAGGATAAACAACGCTTCTGGAGAGCCTGTCAGTTCCTGACCAGAAACAGAAGCATCTAAAATCTTCTCAGGATTAGTGCCATCAGCATTGAATCTGTATATTACCCCTTCCGAATAATCGCTCACATACACTTTCTTATTTAAAGTATCGGCAGCAATTCCATAAGGGCGACTAAACGGTACCGATTCAAAATCCTGCACTACAGGAGCATTATCATCAAGAATTACATAATGCGCTCCTCCACCTTCAGGACTCCGTGATGTAAAATACAAAACCTGTGTTTGTCCTGCATTCGGATCTTTAATATTTAAACCAATTGATTTAACCAGCGAATTGTAATGTACATCATTATTTGGAATACAAGTCAGTTTTACTGTAAATAAACCCGGATCAACAAATTCGATTACTGGATTTGCTTCATTTGAGGTGATACCATTCCCAAAATCCCATAAATATCCTTTAGCATTTAACGATTTGTTGGTGAAGGTAACCGTGCATGGCGCTTTTCCCCCATTAGTCGCTGTATATGTGAAATCAGATATTGTACTTGCGGCCGGAGAACCCAACTCATACTGTTCACAACCAGAGATTAGAAGAGAAGTCATGACAAATAATGAATAAATCAAGACTTTACGTGACTTTTGCTGTGTATATTTTATAATGTTTTCCATTGTATAGTCGTATTTGCGATGCATTAATAACCAATATTTTGCTTCATTAAATTATTTGTCTGCACTTCAGAAAGTGGGATTGGGAATAAAGTGTATTTCTCCTCAATATTAAGAACACTAACGGCTCTTTTTGTTCTTACAAGGTCGATATACCTATGCCCTTCAAATGCCAGTTCATGGTTTCTTTCCGACTCAATAGCTAAATTTAGCTGTGGTATACCCGAAACCTGTGTATCTTCCAGACCTGCTCTGTTTCTCACTTCGTTGATATCGGCTTTTATAACTTCTTCCGGCGCATTCATGTAAGCATTAGCCTCTGCCCTGATCAATAAAATATCAGCAAGCCGTAATACATAAACTCTGTCGGTCCCACCTGCCACATCAACATATTTTGCTCCGTATGGTAACATATCATCATCATATCGTATTGATCCTGACAGCCGTAAATCGCCTTCCTCAAAACTATCAATAAAACTTTGCTTAGGTGAAATTTCATAACGACCAATTAATGCTCTGGAGAAAAAATACTGTGCCAAGCGGTTGAAGTTTTGCAGATCATAAACCACCTCAAAAATTGATTCTGTTGAAACTGGTGTTATGCCGAATAAATTTGAATATTCCGTTTCGAGTATATAACCACCCTCTTCAATAACTCTTGTTGCTTCAGTAACTGCAGCTTCAGCATTTGCGTCATCACTATTTATATGGAATAATGTGAGATTTGCTTTAGCAAGTAATCCGGATGCAGCATAAGTGTTTACCCTTCCCGGGGATTTTGAGCTGCCTAATAAATCACGCGCTATATTAAGATCCAGAATAATCTGTTCCAGCACTTGTATCCTTGAAGAAGGCGCCATGTCAATATTATCAAGATTGGATGTAGGTTCAAGCCTTAAGGGTACATTTCCAAAATACATGGTGAGATTATAATAAAGTAAGCTCCTGATAAACAATGCTTCTCCTTTGAATTGATTAAATTCAGACTCGGGAATGCCACCTATCTCAGGCAACTTGTTTAATATATTATTAGCCCTGTTAATTCCATCGTATGCTGAGGCCCACATGCCTTCAACAATAGAATTATCAGCAGGAATAGGTTTGTCCTCTATTTGGCCATAATCCTGACTAGTACCTGACCATTTGAGGTTATCGGCAGCAAGGTCACCAACTATGGCAAAGTCCATTCCATACATTCCCCCCTGTTGGAGAGCATTGTATGTCCCAGCGAGTGCGTGTTCAACACTTGATTTGTCGTTAATAGCCTGGTCATCGGCAATTGAAGCTACCGGATAAACATCAAAAACTTTTGTGCATGATGTTGATATCAGTGCAGTTGCGATTATATATAGAAATATTTTCTTCATTTTACTTAGTTTTTTAAATTCCATCAGATAAGAATGCTAAAGTTTTACAATGTTATATTTAACCCAACTGTAATAACCCTCGACTGTGGGTAGGTAAAGAAATCAGTACCCATAATTATATTATCATTAGAGTAATAATTAACCTCAGGATCCATACCGGTATACTTAGTGAATAAAAATAGATTTTCACCCGAGACAAATGCTCTGAGTGATTTCATGCCAATCTTTTTTGACAGGCCTTTTGGTAAGTTATATCCCAGAGTCACATTCTTAATTCTTAGGAAAGAGCCATTTTCAATAAATCTTGATGACTTATAGGTATCTCCAACCCTCGGGACATCAGTTATATCACCCGGTTTCTGCCAACGGTCAAGGATATCTACTATTTGATTATCTTCTCCCATTCCCGATTTCAAATAAATCCAGGTTCCATTAAAGATATCATTCCCATAAATACTATGCAGGAAAATTGAAAGGTCGAATCCACGATAACTAAATGAATTGGTTAGCCCGACAGTGAAATCAGGATTTGGGTCACCTATCTTAGTAATGTCATCTGACGTTACCTGACCATCATTATTGATGTCATCATAAACCAAATTTCCGGTTGTTGGATCAACACCCAGGCATCGATATCCATAAAAAACGCCAATAGGTTCACCTTCAATTACCCAGTTACCTCCTCGACCTAAGTCGGCAATAGGCTGACCGTTGTATAATTTGAGCACTTCATTTCTGTTGATTGAGAAATTAAAAGAAGTATTCCATGTGAATTCTCTTTTGATATTCTGAGTATTGAGGACAATTTCAACCCCCTTATTCTCCATTTCTCCAATATTGGCACTAATTGTATAGAATCCTGTTGATGGGGGTAATGGGCGTTCCAGTAGCATATCAAAAGTGCGATTCTTATACAGGTCTAGAGAAACTGAAATTCTCTCTTTCAAGATAGATAAATCCATACCAATACCCTGTTGGAATGTGCTTTCCCATTTCAAATCAGGATTAGGGAGTTGTGTTGGAGCGATACCGGAGATCCCACCATAATTAAATCCACCACCATATAAACCATAACTTGCAAAATCACTAATACCATCATTTCCGGTTAAACCAATACTCAAGCGTAGTTTTAAATCGTCAATCCATGTAGTATTTTGCATAAAGTTCTCTTCAGAAACTCTCCATGCTAATGAGGCAGCAGGGAAATAGCCATACCTATTGTTTTCTCCAAACTTAGATGAACCATCGGCTCTTGCGGTCAGTGTAAATATATACTTATACATGTAATTATACTTAAACTGCCCGAAGAAGGAATTCATTCCTCTGTTAAGTGCTCCTGCTGAAGCAGCTCTTATTGTACCTGCTGAAGTTATATACTGTAGGTCTTCATTAGGAAAGTCTATAGCTTCAATATAAGTGTTACGCCTTGCATACTTTTCTGCACTATAACCTAAAAGCGCTTCAAAGTTGTGATTTTCATTGTATGTACCGACATATTGCAGAACATTACTACTTACCAGATTGCTAACGTATGTGGATCCTTCAATACCCAAACCGTTGTATTTAGCACCTTGAGCCGTAGTTATTGGATCATACTCATGTTCTCTCAATGTGTAGATGTCTGCACTTAATCGGGAAATGAAAGAAAATCCATTCCAGAATTTGTAATCAAGATAAATATTGTTATTGTTCCTATTGGTATATGCAACATTTTTGGTTTCATTGATTATTGCAACCGGATTCGCATATGGACCATCTTCATTATAGCTACCATCAGGATTATAAACCGGATAAATCGCAGGTATTGAAAGGGCATTTGGCAGTGGACCAAATAATGTCTGATCTCCTTCAACGCGGTTATTTACTGAGTAACTCATACTAAATCCACCACCTATCGTAAGATTCTTTAATAAAGAGTGGTCAACATTGATTCGTCCTGAATAACGGTCAAATGAGGTACTTTTGATTATACCATCTTGCTTATAATAACTACCCGAAATAAATACCCGTGTCTTATCATTTCCACTACTAACCGATATCTCAGTGTTTGTTGTTGGTGCAACCTGAGTTATTTCTTTCATCCAATCGGTATCAACACCCTGAATATTCGTCTCCTTATAAGCATTCCACTGTTCAGCATTCATTAAATCCGGCATTCTTTCTGCAGGAAGGGTTTGCCAACCATAGGTCGCATTCAGGTTTACCGTTGTCCTTTGTGAATCACCTTTACGAGTTGTAATAAGAATAACACCATTAGATGCCCTTGCACCATAGATTGCAGTTGCAGAAGCATCCTTTAAAATTGTAAAGGTTTCAATATCATTAGGATTAAGATCTGACATTGCACTTATCTCCTGACCGCTATAACCTATCTGCCCGTAACTTCCTGTAAGCACAGGAACTCCGTCTATTACAACAAGTGGTTGATTGCTTGCATTTATTGAGCTACCGCCTCTTAATTTGATCAGATTTTGGCTTCCTGGAGTTCCTGAATTTTGAGTAATACTTACTCCTGCCGCTTTACCTTGCAGAACCCCTTCTATAGTACGAATGGGGGATATTTTTATTTCTTCCTCACCAACAACATCTACCGATCCCGAAATCAACTTTCTGCTTGTTGTGCTATATCCAACAACCACAAGTTCTCCAAGATTGATGTTTTCTTCTTCCAAAGTAACATTGATCTTCCGGTTCCCATCTACTGAAATCTCCTGTTTTTTCATTCCTACAAAAGAGAACACTAAAACAGAATTGGACTCTGCATCCAGTTGATAGGTTCCATCAAGCTGGGTTATCGTTCCTTTTTGTGTTCCTTTGACCTGAACAGTCACTCCGGGTATTGGATTATTATCAGTAGCAGAAAGTACTCTTCCAGAAACCAGAATTGTTTGTGCCCACAAACTGCCCGAAGTTATTATCATCATTAGCAGTAAAAAAAATCTTTTTTGCATAGGTGTTGGTTTTGTTTAGTCAACTGTTTTTATTTGATGGTATTCTATTCTTACAGGCTCTATATCCATCCGCACTCCACTGAATAAATACTTTTCATTTTCATCATCTGTTTGACCTGAAAATGCTGAAAAATTAGATTGCCTTGACAGTACTACTTTAATAGCATTTTCACTATTTATATAGTTTAAGTTTTGTATTCCTGATAAATTGGGCCGATTGGCCATTTCTGTTAAAATATCGACAAATCCATAGTTGTATGAAGTCAATAACCCATTTTGAATGATTGTATCATAATTGCTTTCTATAGGCCTCTGATGACCATCCTCAATCTTTAGTAGTAAATTTGATTTATATGATGCGGGTAAAATTGCGCCTGTGGTAATGTCAAACATGTCGCCTGTCGTAAGATAGTGAATAGTGACATTTTCGACCGACATCAATGTATCGCTCTTTCCAGATACCATATTATAAATAGCTTTTGAAGCATCAATTATAGTTACTCCTGATGCGCCAACTACTTCAAATTTGTTTGTAACAGGAGTGTAACACAGAGCAGTATTTTCATCTACACCGTACCCCATCGTAAATCCCGACCTCCAAAGTGCGGTTATAAGTCTGCCTAGTCTAGCCCTTTCATTAAAATGTTGATCCACAATTCCCTGTTTAAAAAAACCAAGTCCTTCAGCCATTACTAATTGCTCATCAGAGTCGGACCATGTTAAAGCTCCCATACTTGTTCCTGATGCGATCATGGGATGGCTCATCATTGCGGCACCGGCACTAGTACCACCAACAACACCTCCTCTATTATATACATCCCAAACTGCCTCTAACACAGGCGTCTTTTCACAATTCTGTTTGTATAATAGCTTAGTTATCCTTGATTGGTCACCCCCTGTAAACCAAACACAAGAACATTTTCTAACATCTTCAGCAAGTTTTATATCGTAAGAATTATCCTTCCATTTTGATTCATCAACATTTAAAGTGCTGTCATCATCAACCATAGCTATTGGGATCAGATGGATATTTTTAGGTTCTACACCATATGACAGTAAAGTACTTCTGATAAGTACATAAGATTGCATAGGAACCCCACCGGCAGCCGGTATAATGGCAAAACTGGCATTTTCAGGACCACCTGCTAAATTAATCAGTTTGACATAAAAGTCGTGATTTTCAGCTTCCATGCCTCCACCTGCTATTACTAGATGCCCCAGGAAAGGTTCGTTTTGATCAATATGCTCATTTTGGGCATGAGTAACCACAAAAGACAAGAATACTATTGATATAGTAATAATAAATATTTTATGTGGCATAGAAGAAGTGCAATACAGAGCAAATATAACTAAATATATGGATGTTTACTATCCATGAAACCTTTTTTATTGTACTCACGAAGATAAACTGGAGGTACACTTACGGTATGCTTACGGTAAACTTACGATATAATTACGGTTAGAATACGATTTTATTAAATGTTATCTATCTTAATTCTATGTTTTTACTAAGTTTACATCCTCTCTATCGCCTTATTTATTCTTACCAACTTTATTTTATAAGATGAATGAAAACAATTTAGACTCTCCACGCATTTATGCTTTTATTTACCATCTTTGTATTTAAGAACAATAAGTAAACACGAAAAAATGATCACATTATTCAAGAAAGCAAATGTATATTCCCCTGATTTCATAGGCCCTATGGATGTTCTAACCGGAGGTAAAACAATACTCGATATAGCTGAGAACATCACTCCCCCAACAGGCATAGAGGTTGATGTTATCAATTGCGAAGGATTAGATCTTATGCCAGGATTAATTGATGCTCACGTGCATATAACAGGTGGAGGTGGTGAAGGTGGACCTGCATCACGAATGCCAGAACTTGAAATAAGTATGATGATTGATGGAGGAGTTACAACAGTAATAGGATGCTTGGGAACTGACGGAATAACACGTTCTGTTGATAGCGTTTTGATGAAAGTTAAGACTATCAGGGCCAAGGGTATGTCGGCCTGGATGTATACCGGAGCTTACCAGGTGCCCACTCCAACAATTACTGGTGACATAACCCGGGATATTGCTTTAATAGAAGAAGTGATTGGAGTTGGTGAGATTGCAATATCCGATCATAGATCCTCAGCCCCTACAATTGCAGAACTTTCCAAACTTGCCGGTCATGCGAGAGTTGCCGGTATGATAGGTGGTAAAGCCGGTATAATAAACTTCCATATGGGTGATGCCCGAAATCCTTTTCAACCAATTCACGACATTGTTGCAAATACTGAATTAAACTACAGGCAATTTGTCCCAACTCATATTAACAGAAATGAATATATATTTGAGGATGCTAAAAAATATGGAATAAAAGGATACATTGACATAACCACCAGCTCATATCCATACTATCAGGACGAAGAAATAAAACCATCAGTAGCACTTCGTGAATTATTAGACAGTGGGGTACCAATTGAGCACATTACTTTTACTTCAGATTCCTGTGGTTCTTTACCTACTTTCGATCATGAAACCGGAGAGCTAATAAGAATTGATATGGGGTATCCTGACTCGGTCCTGCGTGAGATAAAAGAAAGTGTTTTTGATGAGAAAATCCCTTTGCAGACAGCACTAAAAGTAGCTACATCAAATCCTGCCACTATTTTAAAGTTACATAGTAAAGGTTTCATCAGAAAGGGATTTGATGCCGATATTCTACTGCTTGACAGAAATATGAACATTATATACTTAATGGCTAATGGAAAGATTGTCAAAAGAGAGATCTCAAAAACAATGGCAGTCTAATGATTACGGGTGAATCAATTACAAAAAGTCATGTTGATTATATGACACTAATTAAAAAAGTGTGGGTGATTTTACTATTACTATTTTTTCATAATAGTGCACTCTCACAACAAAAGAAGGAAATATCCGGAATTATCCAGTATTTATCTTCACCATTACTTGAAGGCCGCGAAATTGGCACTCATGGATCAAAAATAGCTGCGGAATACATTGCATCACAGTTTATACAATCCGGCCTAAAACCAATAAAAAAGTCAAATGTTGAGTCCCCTTCTATCTCAGATTACTTCCAGAACTTTAATTTGAAGCGTTATAGAGTAAAAGATTGTTCCCTTTCAGTAAGCGATACCCAATTGACTCATGGCACTGATTTTATTATTGAGAATGCAGTCAGAAATATCACTATCAAAGATAGACCGGTATGGGTAGGATATGGAATAAATGACTCAGCAACTTTAATCAGAAGTTATAATCCTATTGATGTTGTGGGAAAAGTCGTGATCATAAAAGACGGATTTCCAAACATTAGTGAGTCTTGGGGAAAGGAATGGTCTATAATATCGCAAAATAAGGATTCCTCTTACTTCGAACTAGATAATCGCGCTATACGTTTAGCGCAAGAAGGAGCTACTTTATTAATTGTGATACCAAAGGATTATCCTGAATCTTTTGTATCTCCTGTTAAGCCAAACATGGTTGGGACTTGTAATAATACTGAATTATATCAGGATGCAATCTTCCTAAAAAAAGGAGAAAGTCATAATGAAATTCCTGTAGTGTATTTATCCATGCATGGTGCAGACAAATTCTATTCAACCAGGCATGATTCATTGCTAAGAGTAAGCTTTATCATTGAACAAGACTCCATTCAGGCTTATAATGTCGTCAGTTGCCTTCCGGGACAAGACACCAATGCAACAGTAATTATTGGAGCGCATTATGATCACCTCGGTAGTCGATCTGAAGGAATATATACAGGGGCGGACGATAATGCATCAGGGATAGCGGGCTTGCTTATTCTTGCCCGCCATTTTGCGAATTCAGGAGTAACTCCCGAATTCAATTTAGTGTTCGCAGCATGGACCGGTGAAGAAAAAGGGTTGCTTGGTAGTGAACATTATGCCTCTAAACTGGATACATCCAAGAGAATAAAGTTATACCTCAATATGGATATGATTTCACGTTCGGCCCCTGAAGATATCAGGTTGAATATTATAAGTATTGGCACCCGAAAGATAGATGAGGGACTACGAATTAAAGCTTCCGAGGTTAATAAGGACCTGAATGATTATTTTCAACTCGATTTATGGGAAGTGGATGGTTATCATGGAAGTGATTATGCTTCATTTACATCTTTAAATATACCAGTAGCTACTTTTTTTAGTGGGTTCCATAATGATTACCATACACCATGCGATAATTTTCAGCGAATAGATATTCACAAAGCAGATCAAATCATAAATTTCATTAGTAAATTCCTGGAAACGGTTCTATTAAATTGACCTTTTATTTGACAAAACTCCCCTGAAAGTCTGCATTATTAAACTATCAGGGGAATAAATGTTTACGACCTAATCTACTGAAACTCTATCTTTTTACAATCTTCCTGGTAGAAACAATCTGATCATTCATATAGAATGAAGCAAAGTATACTCCTTTCTTAAGACTGGATACATTAATAGGTTTATTAGTAATAATCTGCCTTTCGAGAATAGATTCACCTAGTAGATTATAAATCACAATACGATTAGCCTTCGCATTATTTAAGTATAATTCATTTACAACAGGATTTGGGTAAATTCGGAAATTATCCTGTGTCAAATCGTTGGTTTTGACAATGTCAGCCACATCAATCCTTACACTATCAAGAAGGAGTTTATAATTATCAGTGCAATCATAATGTCTCCATGCAATGTAAATTTGTTGACCAACAAAACTTGAAATATCAATCTGACGCTTATTCCAATAATAAGCATCGGCTTCAAGGATTTCTTCAAAAACAGAATTATTAAAGCCTTCAACAGATGGTGTTGTTGTAGAAATGTTAACCTGGTACTTTTCAGCCGGCCACTCTTCATCTCCTACTCCAATCGTCCAATAAAGGACAGCGGGAGCTGTAACATTTCTTAAATCAATCTGTGGAGAAACAAGATAATTGTCAGGGGTAAGAGGATCTTCATTCCAGGATTCTGAAACAGCATAGGTTTCCAGGACATCTCCTTCATACCAATCGGCATACCAAACATAGGTATCACCATCTGCGTCAATGTTAGTCCAACCAGCAGGTAATTCAGTCTGACTATCGAAAGGTTCGTTGAAAAGGACCTCCTGAGCGCTAAGGCTGATTGAAACTGCCGCCAATAAAGTAAAAAGTAAAAGTTTTTTCATAAGGATAATGTGTTGGTTATGTAATTTGTTTGTGACAAATATAATAAACAAATGGCAGGTATAAAAGTAGATGGCATAACTAACTATTTATATTTTTTCTTTCATGCTTCATAAATTCAGTAAATTATGTATGTTTGATGGCTCAAAAAAAGACACTTATGGCATTTGGAAAAAAGATTCCACACACCTATGTAATTATTTTCTTTGTAATACTTATAGCTGCTGTATTTACCTGGTTCGTACCCGGCGGAAACTTTCAAAGAGAAACTATAACTACAAATTCAGGTACGCGCGAAGTAATTGTACCGAATTCGTTTCAGTATACTGAGAATGTTCCTCAGACATGGCAGGTTTTCTCAGCTTTCTATGAAGGATTTGTCAGAACTCCAAAAATTATTGTATTTATCCTGATTCTTGGTGGAGCTTTTTGGATACTGAACGAAAGTCGAGCCATTGACCTTGGAGTGTATTCATTCTTGCGAAAAAGTGAAAAGTTAAACAAGTTCAAATTAATACGTGCCCTTGGAGTAAATAACATTATAATAACAGTTGTAATGTTAATATTCAGCTTCTTCGGTGCCATTTTTGGGATGAGCGAGGAGACAATAGCATTTGTTATAATCTTCGTTCCTATGGCCATCTCTATGGGATATGATTCAATTGTTGGGGTATGTATGTGCTTTCTAGCCGCAGGTTTAGGCTTCGCGGGTTGCTTAATGAATCCATTTACGTTAGGTATAGCTCAGGAGATAGCAGGAATTCCTCTCTTCTCTGGTCTGGAATACCGTTTTATTATCTGGATAATTTTCAATATTGTGGGTATTGGTTTTGTTCTGTGGTATGCTGCCAGAATTAAGAAAAATCCCACACGGTCAATAGTTTATAAAGAGGATGCATATTGGAGAGAGCATCAGGAGAAGACCGATTACAATATTTCGGAAAAATCAAAGACTCCAACATGGATAGCTTACATTTCCACTCTGGTTGCCATGATAATCGCTGCAATTATTTGGCCAATTAATTCAATTGCTTTAGGAGCCGGCTCTTTTCAGATGCCTGCATTGCCGATGCTTGCCGTCCTATTTGCCATTTTTGGATGGGTTTCTGTGCGAAAGTCGATACAGGCTTTTGTTCTGAATATACTTATTTTCACTATCCTTTGGCTTGTAATTGGGGTTACCGGTTTTGCATGGGGATTATTGGAGCTTGCAGCTCTTTTCTTTGCAATGGCTATTATATCAGGTATTGCGATGGGAAAAGACGCTAATGACACGGCCAAATCATTTATTGCCGGTGCAAGAGACATAATGTCGGCAGCTCTTGTAGTTGGACTTGCAGGTGGAATAATAGTAATTCTGGAAAATGGTGCTATAATCGATACAATTCTTTTTGGCATCTCTAATGCAATTGAAGGTGCGGGAAAGATTACCACTCTGGGATTAATGTACACATTTACATCCTTGATCAATATGATTATTACATCAGGTACAGCTAAAGCTGCTCTCATAATGCCAATCTTAAAAGATATATCACAAATGGTTGACCTCTCGTTACAGGCTACTGTAACAGCCTTTCATATCGGAGATGGTTTTACAAATATGATTACACCAACTTCAGGAGTATTAATAGGGGTTCTTGAAGTTGCGAGGATACCATTCAGTAAATGGTTCGCATGGGCCTGGAAACTCATTCTATTATTGGTAATTATAGGTTTTTTAGCTCTTATTCCTACTGTAACAATGCAACTTAACGGTTTTTAATAATGATTTTATGAAAACACTCAGATTAGCACTAACCCTATGTTTACTTTTACCAATGACAATTTTTGCACAACCGAAAGCAATTACAGCATACAACAGGGAGTACAAAACACCGACTTCTTACTCTGAGCTCAATCAGTATGTTCAGGAGCTAGATCGCTCATCTGAATTATTGCAAACTAAAGTCATTGGTAACTCTGTTCAAAATCGTCACATTTTCGCGCTTTGCTTTTCTGACGGTCAATTTGGCAGAAATCCCTCAAAGTTAAAAGTGCTGATTTTTACTCAGCAACATGGCAATGAGCAATCTGGGAAAGAAGCAGTGCTTCTACTCGCAAAAGAGCTGCTCAAACAGGAAAACTTATATCTATTTGAACGATTGGACATTGCACTCATTCCTCAAATAAATCCTGATGGTGCTGAAATAAACAAACGAACCAACTCAAATGGTGTTGACCTTAATCGCAACCATCTATTATTAGACCAGCCTGAAACAAAAGCTCTGCACAACTTTTTTAATATTTACCGCTTTGATGCTACAGTTGATGTACATGAGTATTCACCTTTTGGTGAATCCTGGCAAAATTGGGGATATAGAAAAAATGCTTCAGTAACACTTGGTGCATTGACGAATCCTAACATTAATGCTTCGCTAAGAAAATCAACAAATGATGATGCTTTACCATGGGTTTTACAATTTATTAAGAATCAAGGGTATAGTTCTGCCATTTATACACCGGGTGGCCCTCCTGGTATAGACTATATCCGACATAGTACGTTTGACATAAATGATGGAAGACAGAGTTTTGGAATTCAGAACTCATATTCCTTCATCCAGGAAGGAATGAATGGCTCGGATACATATGTAGACAATCTGTCTCATCGTTCGGTATCCCAGTTAACAGGACTCATGGGATTCCTCAATTACTTCCATGCTAATCATAATAAAATTGTTAATCTGGTAAAACAATCGCGAGAACAACTAATCAATGGTTACTCATCTGCAAAAACATCTATACAAGCAAATCATGTAACCAATGGTTCTGGTTTACAACTTCCGGTTGTCAAATTTCAGTCACAAGAGTATGACACGTACGATTCAATTGTCATAGTGAATGATTACAGACCTATTGTAAACTCAATAAAAGATGTTGAGACTCCATACGGGTATCTCTTACCAAAAGATGATAGCAAGCTAATGGATTGGATTAAAGCACACCAATTTATTACCGAAGATGCCATACCACAGAGTTCAGTTATAGAAGCATATTCAATTGAGAGTATTGGCACCGCTGATTTTGAAGGTGATCAAATAGCCATACCTCATGTAAGAACTGAAATTGTCAGCTCAGTTAATCAGGAAGAATACATAATTCTACCTATTTCTCAGCTAAAGGGTAACATGATTATCATGGCATTAGAGCCTGAATCAATGTTAGGCCTTTCTACCTACAAGAACTTTATGTATCTGATACAAGGAACCAAATATCCGGTATTGAGAATTAAGTAGCTTTAAGGATTCTGCATCCTATCTGAAGGTATATCTGATTGACAATGCGAAACCATCGCCCCACCATGAATATCCACCAAAGTTTAAGGCGGGTTTCCAGTCAAGGCCTATGTTGAAGGGCACTTCAGCAAAAGTATATTCTAGGCCTGCAATAAAATCGAGACCAACAATAGTAAATCCATCATCATCATATGGAGGATTACCCCACCATCTATTTCCACTGCCCCAAGCTCCAATATGCCCACCTAATCCCAAAAAATAATTAAGACCAGGCGCATTTTGTACCGGTTTTTGCCATTCATATAATCCTGTTATAATAAATCCATTCCATCTAAAAGAGGCTATGCCTTCAAGCGCATTAGTTTCATTCACAAAATGTTTTACTGTAACGCCATTAAAATATCCAAGACGCGCTCCAAGTCCTGTTTTATAGCTTTGAGCTTCTGACACAAACGACCACAATACGAGGGTAAAAATTAGAAGAGGAAGTTTTGCTTTCATTTATAACTGATTTGTTTTTAGATAGTATAACGTTGTCTATTTAATTTAGTTGTATTCAAATTAGATAATGCAAAACTACAAATTCAGTAAGACCCAAAAAATAAAGCCCGAAAACATTTTCGGGCCTTATAAATGACATCTAAGATTTTGATATTAAGCATCAATTCTTGCGTATTTAGCATTAGCTTCAATAAATTCACGACGTGGAGGCACTTCATCGCCCATCAGCATTGAAAAGATTCTATCAGCTTCAGTTCCGTTTTCAATTGTAACCTGTCGTAATGTCCTGAACTCGGGATTCATTGTAGTTGTCCATAACTGTTCAGAGTTCATTTCACCAAGACCTTTATACCTCTGAACATGCACTCCGGTATCTTTACCATTTGACAATTCCGAAACCAATTTAATACGCTCTTCTTCAGTCCAGCAATATCTTTCGGTATTTCCTCTTTTAACAAGGTATAGTGGTGGAGTTGCGATATAGACATAACCATTTTCAATCAGCTCCTTCATATATCTGAAGAAGAAAGTCAGAATTAAAGTTGCGATATGACTACCATCAACGTCAGCATCGGTCATAATAACCACCTTATGGTATCTGAGTTTAGAAAGATTAAGGGCCTTGGTATCTTCCTCAGTTCCAATAGAAACACCCAGGGCAGTGAACATGTTCTTTATTTCTTCACTGTCAAAGATCTTATGTTGCATAGCTTTTTCCACATTAAGGATTTTTCCCCTCAATGGTAAAATAGCCTGAAAACGTCTGTCACGTCCTTGTTTAGCAGTACCTCCTGCAGAGTCACCCTCAACAAGGAAGAGTTCGCACTTTTCGGGATCTTTATCGCTGCAGTCAGCAAGTTTACCGGGTAATCCTGAGCCTGAAAGGACATTTTTTCGCTGAACCAGCTCACGGGCTTTTCTTGCAGCATGCCGTGCCGTTGCAGCTAGAATTACTTTGTTAACGATAGTTCTGGCTTCCTTTGGGTGCTCCTCAAGATAGTAAGTCAACAATTCTGATACTAATTGGTCAACTGCACCCATTACCTCGTTGTTCCCAAGTTTGGTTTTAGTTTGACCTTCAAATTGTGGCTCCTGAACTTTTACTGAAATAATTGCAGTTAATCCTTCCCTAAAGTCATCACCATTAATTTCAAACTTAAGGTTCTTAAGCATTCCCGACTTATCCGCATATGTTTTGAGAGTTCTTGTCAGAGCCCTGCGAAAACCGGCGAGGTGAGTTCCACCTTCATGAGTATTTATATTATTTACGTACGAGTGAATGTTTTCGCTGAATGAAGTATTATATTGCATAGATATCTCAACCGGAATATCATTTTTCTCACCTTCGATGTAAATCGGCTCCGGCATAAGGCTTTCACGCATGGTATCGAGATACTCTATAAAATCTAATAATCCATTTTCAGAATAAAAGGAATAGGTAGTTGATAAACCAGCTTCATCAATTTCTCTTTCATCAGTTAGAGCTAATCTAATTCGCTTGTTAAGAAACGCAAGCTCTCTCAGTCGCGATTTAAGAGTCTCTGAATCATAAGTAGTTACTGCAAAAATTGTATCATCAGGTTTAAAATAAACAGTAGTACCTGTTTTGTCAGTTTCACCCACTTCCCGTACGGCATAAGCAGGTTTGCCTCTATGATATTCCTGTTCAAAGATCTTACCTTCGCGATAGATCGTAGCTTTTAGAACACTTGACAATGCATTTACACAAGAAACACCTACACCATGCAATCCCCCGGAGACTTTGTAAGATCCTTTATCGAACTTACCACCTGCATGCAAAACAGTCATCACAACCTCAAGGGCTGATTTCTTCTCCTTTTCGTGATAACCTGTGGGAATCCCCCTACCATTATCGGCTACAGTAATTGAATTGTCTTTATGAATTGTAACCTGAATGTTATCACAATAGCCTGCTAGAGCTTCGTCAATTGAATTGTCAACAACCTCATAAACAAGATGGTGGAGGCCTCTCTCACTGATATCGCCAATATACATTGCCGGTCGCTTACGAACGGCTTCAAGACCTTCGAGAACCTGAATATTTTCTGCAGTATAGTTATTGTTACCATTACCATTTACGATACCTGCCTCTTTGGAATCAGCGTTATTGTTTAATTCGCTCATAATCAATAATGTAGTAGTTTTTAGTAGAATAGCAAAGTTACTAAATTTATTAATATCTTTTCATTTTGTCACTCTCAAATACCTATCTTTTTACAATAATCTTACAATAAAAGAGGGGTGTACTTAAAACAGCACACCCCTCATAAAAGTATTATAGTTCTTACTATTTTCTTGAATTAATCATAATCTCCAACATCTTGATAGCTGCATCAGGTATTACAGTTCCAGGACCGAAGATTGCCATTGCACCAGCTTCGTAAAGGAAATCATAATCCTGAGGAGGAATAACTCCCCCTACAATAACCATAATATCCTCTCTGCCAAGTTTCTTTAGCTCGTCAATAACCTGAGGAACTAATGTCTTATGTCCTGCGGCCAGACTTGATACGCCAAGCACATGAACATCGTTTTCAACAGCCTGACGTGCTGCCTCAGCCGGTGTTTGGAATAAAGGTCCGATGTCAACATCAAATCCTATATCCGCATATCCGGTGGCAACGACCTTTGCACCTCTATCATGTCCGTCCTGACCCATTTTTGCAATCATAATACGAGGACGACGGCCTTCGAGCTCTGCAAACTGATCAGCTAATTCCACAGCATGCTTAAAGCTACTGTCATCTTGTGATTCTGAGGAGTATACTCCAGAAATAGAACGTATCACAGCTTTGTACCTCCCATAAACTTTTTCTAATGCCATTGAAATTTCACCCAATGATGCACGTTTGCGAGCAGCCTCTATTGAAAGCTCCAATAAATTACCACTGCTATTTTCTGCTGCACTGGTAAGTGCATCAAGAGCTTTCTGTACTTCTTCGTTGTTACGGTTTGCTTTTAGTTGTGCAAGTCGCCTCAATTGTGCTTCTCTTACAGCAGTATTGTCAACTTCAAGTGTTTCAATAGGATCTTCTTTAGCTAGTCTATATTTATTAACACCAACTATTGTATCCCGACCAGAATCAATACGTGCTTGCTTTCGTGCAGCAGCTTCTTCAATACGCATCTTAGGAATTCCGGTTTCAATAGCTTTAGCCATTCCACCGAGTTCTTCAACTTCCTGAATTAACTTCCATGCCTTATTGGCTATTTCATTAGTAAGAGATTCAATATAATATGAGCCTGCCCATGGATCAACAACTTTAGTAATGTTAGTTTCTTCCTGCAGATAAATCTGAGTATTACGAGCTATTCTAGCCGAGAAGTCGGTCGGTAGTGCGATTGCTTCGTCAAGAGCATTAGTATGTAAACTTTGAGTATGCCCCAAAGCAGCTGCAAGCGCTTCAACAGTCGTTCTGGCAACATTGTTGAATGGATCTTGCTCTGTCAAACTCCAGCCTGAAGTTTGTGAGTGTGTCCTTAATGCCATTGATTTAGGATCTTTCGGATTAAATTGCTTAACAATTTTAGCCCAAAGCAATCGTGCTGCTCTCATCTTTGCAATTTCCATGAAGTGGTTCATACCAACTCCCCAGAAGAATGACAATCTAGGTGCAAAAGCATCAACTGGAATACCCGCATGAATGCCGGTTCTTATATACTCCAGTCCATCAGCCAATGTATACGCAAGTTCTATATCGGCCGTTGCACCTGCTTCCTGCATATGGTAACCACTGATTGATATTGAATTAAACTTCTTCATATTCCTGGAAGTAAACTCAAATATATCAGCAATGATCCTCATGCTGGGTGCCGGAGGATAGATATATGTGTTACGAACCATGAACTCCTTAAGGATATCATTTTGAATCGTACCACTTAATTTTTCCATTGGAACTCCCTGTTCTTCAGCAGCTACAATGTAGAAAGCCAAAATTGGAAGGACAGCTCCGTTCATAGTCATTGAGACCGACATTTTATCGAGCGGGATCTGATCGAACAATATCTTCATGTCGAGAATAGAGTCAATAGCCACACCTGCCTTGCCCACATCACCTACTACTCTATCGTGATCTGAATCATATCCACGATGAGTTGCCAAGTCAAAAGCAACTGACAATCCCATTTGTCCGGCAGCGAGATTTCTGCGATAGAATGCATTTGATTCTTCGGCGGTTGAGAACCCTGCGTACTGTCTGATTGTCCATGGTTTCATGACATACATAGTACTATAAGGGCCTCTCAGAAAGGGAGCAATTCCTGCTGCATAGTTAAGATGCTCCATCTGTTTCAGGTCATCCTGTGTATATATTGGCTTTACAGGTATCTGCTCGGTTGTCATCCATTCTTCACCTTTCGGCAAGTTGTGGTTCGATTCAGTACCATTTGACCTGATGTTTACATTTTTAAAATCGGGACGCATATCTTTATTTTGAGTACTTACAAATTAATAAATAGTTTACAACATTACTCGCAGTTTCTGCTGAAACTTATACATAGTATCCAAAGCATTGCTTTTTACATGAATAAATTCATCAACACCGGATGCTTTTAAACTATCAACTATTTCTTTAGGGAATCCGGCAACCACAATCTGCTTATCGGAATCAACTTTCTTTATATCTGCTGCGATAGTTGGTACTAACTCTGCATATTCTTCGTCAGAACTACAAACTACAATAATTTCAGCTTCTGAAGCAATTGCAGCATCAACCCCTTCTTGTGCAGTTGCAAAACCCGGATTATCAATAATTGTATATCCGGCAACACCGAAAAAGCCAGAACTGAAACCTGCGCGAGCTTTTCTCATTGCAAGATTTCCAATTGTAAGCAGGAATACTGACGGGCGTTTGTTACCTTCGTTTTCCCATATCTCAGTTGCAAGTCGCAAATCTTCAAACTCGTCACTTGCTCTTGATAATTCCAGAGTCTTGAACATATCATCGTCTTTTGGAGTAAATTCAACGATTTCTTCATCAGACTGTTCTTCTTCCATTTGAATTTTGGCAAGCATGTTTTCATTAAGGTTAGGATGTTGATTTGTACCCAGAATTAGAGTACGACGATTTGCAACATCACTTTTCTTTTTCGATGCTTCTTCTGTAATTTGGGATTGAACAAAACCACTCTTTATTGCTTGTAGCATACCTCCCATTTCTTCTACTTGCAGGAATAACTTCCATGCGGCATCAGCTATAGAGGCAGTTAGGTTTTCAATGTAGTATGAACCTGCAGAAGGATCAATAACTTTATCAAGGTTTGTCTCTTCTTTCAGAATAATTTGTTGGTTCCTTGCAATTCTGAGAGAAAATTCATCAGGCTCCTGATAGCTCATGTCAAAAGGTAAAACAGTTATAACATCAGCCCTGCCTATTGCAGCAGACATAGCTTCGGTTGTTGTTCGAAGCATATTAACGTATGAATCGTAAATAGTCTTATTCCAATTGGCGGTTGTAGAATGTATAAACATCTTAGCCGAATCAGCCATAGCAGGGTTGTGATTCTCTACTATTTTAGCCCATAACATTCTTGCAGCACGCAATTTTGCAATCTCCATGAAATAATTGCCGCCGATTGCAAAGTTGAAAACTATCTTCTGAGCAACTTCATCTGAACTCAAGCCATTCTGTGTGTACCACGTAAGATATTCGTTTCCGGATGCGAGTGAGAAGGCTAATTCTTGTACTAATGTAGAACCCGAATTATGAAAATGCTGTCCGTTGACACTTAGAACTTTTAAACCATCAAATTCCTTTGTATTCTTTAAAAGCTCAACGCCTTCCATCATATCTTCGTTTTCGCCAGTATAGAAATGTCCATTGATAAGAAAATAACTCAATGGGTCAAAATCGAAGGATCCCTTGAAACTTTTGCTTTCAAAACCTGTATCTCTTAAAAGGGAAGAAAGAACTTTTAATAATTCGCTATATGAAGGAGCACTGTTAAAGCATAGCATTGCCCTATTAAAATCAAGACCTTTGAGCATTTCCTTTAAAGAATCTACACTCTTGATTTCTGAGGCATTTAAAACTATTGCGTCAGCTCCTCTATCAAGAGCTTCTTTTGCAAATGCATTAGCTTTTTTAGGGTTTGAGAACTCAATATCCTGACCTATCAACCAGTCATTTGATTCTGATACTGTTCCTCTTGTGAATGGGAACTCTCCGGGAACATTAGAAAGCATTTCCTTAAAACCTTCAATATCCTCTGATCTGTAATAAGGCTTTACCTTAAATCCCTCGGCGGTCTTCCAAATCAACTTCTTCTCATAATCTGCCCCTTTCAGGTCTACTTGAATTTTAGCCTCCCATTGTTCGGTTGATACCGGAGGAAATTCTGAAAATAAACCATCGGGCTTTTTATTCTTTTCCATATTGTAATTTGATGATATAAATATAGAGTTACTGTTTCAACCTGAGTGTATTATATGAGAAACGTACAGCATGAAAGCTTGTTTCCTGAATTTTTTTGCAAAGGTACAGGTTTTTAAACAAATGATTGGGGTTAAATTTTTTTAAATCAAGGCATCTGTTATAATGAAGATAGATAAGGTTAAGGAGCTCTCCTTATGAAAACAAATCTCAGAAAATGCTGCTCATTTATTTAATATTCTGTAATTTGGTGGCCGCAAACTATCTTTAATCAATTCTATTTGTAAACATCTTTTAGCATGAAATTTACTAAAAAACTTTTGCTTTTCGCAGTGCTTGCGATTGGCACATTGCCTTTAATGGCGCTTGAAGACGCTCGTTTGCTGCGTTTTCCCGACATTAATAACAACTTAGTGGCATTTGTTTATGCCGGTGACATCTGGACAGTAGATGCCAATGGTGGTGATGCCCGAAGGCTTACTTCGCATGAGGGTTTTGAATTGTTTCCAAAAATCTCGCCTGATGGCAAATGGATTGCATTCTCAGCAGAGTATTCCGGATCACGTCAGATTTATGTCATTCCTTCAATTGGTGGAACTCCCCGGCAATTAACATTTTATAATTCAGTGGGTGTAATGCCTCCCAGAGGTGGTTTTGACAATGTTGTACTCGATTGGACACCTGATAGTAAACAAATACTTTTCAGAGGTAACAGGACTTCTTTCGGTGATCGAAATGGTAAGTATTTTCTCGTCAGTATTGAGGGAGGCATGGAAACCTCACTTGAAATTGCAAATGGAGGTTTTGCAGCTCTTTCGCCTGATGCTTCCAAGATCTGTTTTACTCCCATAGACAGGGAGTTCCGTACATGGAAACGTTATAAGGGTGGACGGGCAACTGAACTATGGATATATGATTTGAAACAACACAGCTCAGATCAGATTACAAGTTTTGCAGGAGCAGATCAATGGCCAGTTTGGTACGAAAATCACATTTTCTATGCTTCCGATAAAGACCTTAAATTAAATATCTACAAATACGATGTGAATACCCGACAGACTGAACAGATGACATTTCATAAGGACTATGATGTTATGTGGCCTTCGGGGGAAAATGGGCAACTGGTTTATGAAAACGGTGGTTTCCTCTATAAACTAAACCTCAACACCGGTGCTAATGAACGAATAGTTGTGAATATCAATTTCGACAATCCCAATCTAATTCCATATTTCAAGAATGTTAAGGAGAACATTGCAAATTTCGATATTTCTCCAACTGGGAAAAGAGCACTTTTTGAAGCTAGAGGCGATATTTTTTCAGTCCCAGCAGAACATGGCGAGATTATAAATCTCACCAATAGTCAGGGTGTAAGGGATATTTATCCTTCATGGTCACCTGATGGTAAATATATTAGTTATATATCTGACGCATCAGGTGAATATGAAATTTATTTACTGGAAAATAAAAAGGGTGCTGAGCCAAAACAACTAACCAAAGGTTCAAAAGCTTGGAAATATTCACCAACATGGTCACCTGATAGTAAATATCTTACTTATTCTGACAGAAATCTGAAGCTTTGGTTGCTTGACATCAAGACATCTGTTGAGAAAGAGGTTAATACTGCAACAATAAATGAAATCAGAGAATACTCATTTTCTCCTGATTCAAAATGGTTAACGTACACAAGAGAAGGTGGTAATGGGCTATCAGCTATTTGGGTTTACAATATTAATGAAGGTAAAAATTATCAGTTAACTGACAATACTTTTAACGATATGTCTCCCGTTTTTTCACGAGATGGCAATTATATATTCTTCGCATCTGACAGGGATTTCAATCTCGAATTCTCAAGTTTTGAGTTTGATTACCTATATACCAAAGCAACAAAACTTTATGCAATGGTATTAAAAAAGGACGGGCCTCCTCTGGTGAAGAAGGAAGTTGATGTTGAACCGGTATCAGAGCCTGACGAAAAAGCAAACATAGTTGCTGATAACAACAAGAAGAAAAATTCAGGGCAAAAATCAGATGAGCCTAGTGTAACCGAAAAGAAACCTACAGTTAATGTAAGTATTGATATTGCAGATATTAACAGACGGATAGTAACTCTACCTGTCAAATCAGGAAGTTATTATAATCTATACGCAGCTGAAGGAGGACTGGTTTATGCATCTGATAATAAGATAATGTTCTACAACCAGGAAGAAGAGAAAACGGTGGAAATATTTGATAGAGCAATGTATTCTGCTGTAAGTGCTAACGGAAAGAGCTTATTATATACCTCAGGCGAGGATTATGGTATCATCCAGATTAAAGAAGGTCAGAAAGCACCTGCAGGTAAACTCAATCTTGATAATCTTGAAATGAAAATTGACCCTCGTAAAGAATGGAACCAGATATATACTGATGCATGGAGAATATTCAGAGACTTCTTCTATGTTAATAACCTCCACGGAGTAGATTGGACCGGCATTAAAGATTTGTATAGTCCCCTTCTTCCATCTGTTGCTCACAGAGCCGATCTTGACTATGTTTTGTCAGAGATTGTAGCTGAAACAAACACCGGACACGCTTACGTTGACTGGGGCGATTTTCCTAAAGTAAAAAGAGTAGATGGCGGTTTACTTGGTGCTGAGATTATAGCCGACTCACAGTCAGGATTATATAAGATAGGTAAAATTTACGATAGTGAGAACTGGAACAAGGAAAGGCGATCTCCTTTACGCGATCTTGGTGTAAATGTCAATGAAGGTGACTATATTATCAGTATTAATGGGAAATCATTGACTACAAAGGATAATCCATATGAACTTCTTGAAAATACTGCTAACAAAGACATCGAGCTAGAAGTAAATTCAAAAGCCGATGCTAAAGGGTCAAGAATTGAAATTGTTCGACCTATTAGTAGCGAATTGGAACTCATGTATTATGACTGGGTTAATGAGAGAAGAGCAATGGTTGACAAGCTATCAGGTGGCAAAATTGGTTATATCCATGTCCCCAATACTGCAGTTGAAGGCAACAGAGAACTATACAGAGGAATGTATACTTATCATGATAAAGATGCCCTCATAATTGATGACCGCTATAATGGTGGAGGTTTTATTCCCGACAGGATGGCAGATCTGCTTGATCGGAAAACTTTAAGCTACTGGCACAGGAATGGGCTTCAACCCGGAAAAGCTCCTGGAGTTGCTCATGATGGTCCAAAAGTTATGCTCATTAACGGCTATTCCTCATCGGGTGGTGATGCTTTCCCATATTATTTCAGAAAATTAGGATTGGGCAGGTTAATCGGGACACGTACATGGGGTGGTCTTGTTGGAATTTCGCGCAATGCAGAACTTGTTGACGGTGGATATATCTCTGTTCCAAGATTTGGTATTTTTGATGAAAACGAACATTGGATAATTGAAGGAATTGGAGTATACCCCGATATTGAAGTAGTCGACAGGCCTGAACAATTAGCCAAAGGTATTGACCCTGGTATTGAGAGAGCAGTTAAAGAACTTCTTGAAGAACTCGAAAAAAATCCAGTTAAGAGAGTTAGCCCTCCTGCTCCTCCAGATAGAAGCAAGTGGATTGAATACGATATAAAATAACATTCGAAATAACTTGTAATGACCATACGCTGATGTTCGAACTGCCAAAACTCGATAAGGATAATACTGAGTTCAATTTTGCGCTGGATTTTGTACTTCAGACAACCAGACTGGTATATCTTACGGGAAAGGCAGGAACTGGTAAAACTACTTTCCTGCGTTACCTGCAATCAGTTTGCACTAAGCGTATGGCCATTCTTGCTCCTACGGGTGTTGCAGCTATCAATGCCGGAGGCCAAACTATTCACTCATTTTTTAATATCAAACCGAGCGTATATGTTCCGGGCGATAAAAGATTAAGGTATGTTGTGCCTAATCGGGATGATGATAAAACAATGATAACTGATCACTTCAGGTATCAAAGAGAAAAACTTGAATTAATCAGGAATCTCGAGCTTCTTGTAATTGATGAGATATCAATGGTGAGGTGTGACCTGTTGGATGTTATTGATCAGATTCTCAAATTTGTAAGAAAGAGGTACTTCACTCCCTTTGGAGGTGTTCAAGTTCTGCTTATCGGTGATACATTCCAACTACCTCCAATTGCCAATCATGATGACTGGAGTATACTTTCAACTTTTTACGATAGTCCTCATTTCTTCAGCGCTAAGGTAATGCAGGTTTCAAAACCTGTCTATATTGAACTTAAGAAGATTTATCGTCAGAAGGATAATCATTTCATTGAATTACTTAATAGAGTAAGGTTGAATAAACTTCATCCGGATGACCTACGAATACTAAATAGCAGATATCTGCATGGATTTGACCCTGAAAATGCTGAAGACTATATTATACTCGCATCACACAACAGAATGGTAATTGATATAAATCAGCGAAGACTCAATGAAATCAATGAACACCCTATTCTTTTTGAAGCTGAAGTTGAAGGAGTATTTCCCGAAGGAAGTTTTCCTGCCGACAGATTGTTGCAGCTAAAAACAGGTGCACAGGTAATGATGCTAAGAAATGATAGAAATAAAAGGTTCTTTAATGGGAAGATTGGTCATATTGAAAGTATTTCTGACGATAATATCAAAGTAAGATTTGAAGATGAAACTATTGTTGATGTACTTAGGGAAACCTGGGATAATATTAGATATAAGTGGGACACCAAAAACAAGAAAGTAATCGAAGAAAGTATTGGTACATTCGTCCAATTTCCACTTAAGCTGGCATGGGCAATTACAGTACACAAAAGTCAGGGACTGACTTTTGATAAAGTTATTGCTGACGTAGGAGAAGCTTTCTCACATGGTCAGGTCTATGTGGCATTGAGCAGATGTACCAGTTTTAATGGTCTGTTATTAAGGTCACCAATGAATAAGAATGCTATTATTACCGATCCTCAGGTTCTTCAATTTGCCTCTACTGAAACCCCTGATACCATTCTATTAAAGGAGTTAGAAAAAAGCAAAATCAATTATTACCTCAAAACTGCAGTCAGGTACTGGATTCAATTAGAAAACAATCTTGCTTGTGACAGCATCATGCTATATCTTGAACAAAAACAAGCAGATCATAAGAGAGCATATGGATTGTGTCATTTTGCTTCAGAACGTTATGTCAGGAAATCTGCTGCACTGATTACTGTTTGTTCTATTAAACCTTCTGAGGCTGACACTCTGATTTTAGGGGAGACTGAACTAAAACGCAGAAATAAAGCTCTCGACAATATGCTAAAGACTAACATATCCCAGGGTAAAGCTTTGAATGAGCTTTTCGAAAGGCTCCCTGAGCATGAATACACAGAAGCTCTGCTTGCCAGGTTCAATTATGAAATTGAAAATACCGTTCAACGACTTTCAGAAATATTAAAAGAAAGAAAGTCCGGGGTAAAAAAAATGGCAATGAGGAAGAGCAAAGATTAAGAAGGTACAAATACCGAAGTCTCAATTCAAAAAGTAACATCTCATTCGAAATCGAGGTTCGATTGAACTTTTAGTTCCATACTATTTAATTCTAGTCCGATGAGGTTTCCAAATCCAGGCTTATTTGCCATATAGCAACCATTGTCCAGATCAATAAATTGATAGCCGGATGATTTTATTGTAAGATCAATAAAATCGAGACTCACAGGAACATGCCCATGTATAAGGCGACGAAAGTTTATCTTTTCAGGGACTACCTTATACTCTCTTATCCATGTCATAGCCTGTTCATCTTCAAATGGATTATCAATTTCAAAATTAAGTCCTGCATGTACAATAAAAAACTTCTCAGTTTCAAAATACAATGGTCTTTTATTAATCCAATCAATATAATGGCTGGGAATTTCCTCAACATCACTTACTTCAAAACTCTCCAGGGCTTCTTTACCACCGTGCCTCATCCACATCTCGAGCGACCTGTTTGCCTCCTTATAGAACCAAAAATTCTTAAGCTGTTTTTGCGTCTCATACGATTTGACCAGAAATTCTTCATGATTGCCTTTAAGGGCAATAATTGAGTATCCATTATCTTCAAGCTGCATAACATAATCAAGCACACTTTTAGAACCTGGCCCTCTGTCAATATAATCTCCTAAAAAAATGAGCTTATCCTCTTTTGAGGGAACTATTTGATTTTCTATAAGAGTACGAAGTGTATGAATACATCCGTGTATATCAGAAATTACCCAGCATTTACTCATTATATTGGCTGTAGCGGCTTTAAATTATTTCTTTTTAGCCTGATTAGCAACTTCCTCCATTAGCTTTTTAATTACTTCAGGATCTCCAAGAAAATAATCGGCTGTTAAGTTAAGTTTATCATCAAATTCAAAAACATAAGGTATTCCGGTGGGGAGATTCAGGCTTACAATATCTTCATCACTTATATTTTTCAGATATTTAATAACTGCCCTCAAACTATTGCCATGTGCAGCTACAAGTACTTCATTATGTGATTTCAAGGATTCACGGATATCATTCTCCCAATATGGAATCATCCTTGCTACTGTTTCCTTCAATGATTCCGTTAATGGGATTTGTTCTACCTCCTCATTTTTGTAGCGAGGGTCAAGGCGTGGATTTCTTTCATCGGTATCAGAAAGTGGTGCGGGAGGAACATCATAACTACGTCGCCATATTAACACTTGTTCATCACCATATTTTTCAGCAGTTTCTGCCTTATTCAGTCCCTGGAGACTTCCATAGTGTTTCTCATTTAAACGCCAGCTCTTCTTAACAGGTATCCACATTAAATCCATTTCTTCCAATACATAGTTGAGGGTCTTAATGGCACGCTTTAGATATGATGTGTAAGCAATCTCAAAGTTGAATCCTTTTTCTTTTAAAACTTTTCCGGCTTCGATTGCTTCTTTCACTCCACGTTCTGATAGATCAACATCAGTCCAACCGGTAAAACGATTTTCTTTATTCCACGTACTCTCTCCATGTCGCAATAAAACAAGCTTTTTCATGATGATTATGTTTAATTTATAGATATCTGTTGTTTACGCAAAATTAGTCAATATTGGATCATGATGGACATGACATAGAAATACCTAACTTCGCACAAAATTGGATCGGCACACTTCACACAGTATGAACTACAGACATATCAACAATTGGGCTGGCTGGCTTGTTTTCACTATTTCAGCAGTTGTATATATTATTACATCCGAACCGACTACTAGTTGGTGGGATTGCGGCGAGTATATTGCAACTGCTGCGGGGTTACAGGTAGGTCATCCTCCTGGAGCTCCTCTTTTTCAACTCATTGGAAGGTTTTTCAGCTTGTTTTCATTTGGAAATGACCAACTGATTGCCAGAATGGTCAATACTATGTCGGCTTTGTGCAGTGCCTTTACTATTTTATTCCTGTATTGGACAATAACAAGACTAACTAAAAAACTCCTTGAACGGAATCCCGGATTAATTTCTCATCCCACTGTTGCTATTATCGGAAGTGGTTTAATTGGCTCTCTGGCTTATGCTTTTACAGATTCATTTTGGTTTTCAGCAGTAGAGGGAGAAGTGTACGCAATGTCTTCATTCTTCACAGCCTTCGTATTCTGGGCAATATTGAAATGGGAGGAGGACGTTGATTTAAACGAAGTCAGGTCATTGAGGTGGATCATTCTTATTGCGTTTATGATAGGACTGAGTATTGGAGTTCACCTACTCAATCTTCTAACCATACCGGCAATAACATTAGTGTATTATTTTAAAAAATATAAGCCCACCTTTAAAGGGATTACTCTCACACTAATTATTTCTGTTATTCTGCTTGCACTGGTAATGAATTTGATTATTCCGTGGATTGTGAAATTTGCAGGGTTGTTTGAATTGTTCTTTGTAAACTCACTGAAGCTACCTTTTAACACAGGAACTATTATCTATTTCGTTCTGTTAATCGGGCTAACAGTATGGGGCTTAGCATATACAAGAAAAAGAAGAAAAGTAATCTGGAACACAATAATACTATCATTTTCTTTCATTCTCATTGGGTATTCCAGCTTCTTTATGATAGTAATCAGATCTAACGCCAATACTCCAATAAACGAAAATGAGCCTACACATGCAATCAGCTTGCTGTCCTATCTGAACAGAGAACAATATGGAGATTGGCCTTTATTGTATGGGCCATATTATAATGCCCCTGTTGTTGATTATTCTGATGCATCGCCTGTTTATCATAAAAATCTCCAAAAAGGAATTTATGAGATTATAAATGAGAGAAAATCATACGAGCCAGTTTATCATGAGGACTTTATGACAATATTTCCCCGTATGTGGAGCGCAACTGAAAATTCTCATAAATATTTTTATCAAAGATGGGGCAAGGTTAAGGGCAATCCAATAACAATTACGGATTCTGATGGCACACAGCAAACAATAAATAAACCCACTTTCGGGGAGAATCTGCGGTTTTTCTTTGACTATCAGATCCAGTTCATGTATGTACGATACTTTATGTGGAATTTTGCAGGTCGGCAGAATGACAGGCAGGGATTAGGTGATGACTTGAATGGCAACTGGATTAGTGGAATAAATTTTATTGATGAAGCCCGCATTGGACCTCAGTCAAATTTGCCAGATAATCTGAATAGTAAAGCCCGCAACACATATTATTTTCTTCCACTTATTCTGGGTTTCATCGGGCTACTATTTCATATCAGCAAAAACGCAAAAGACTCACTTGTTGTGACTTTATTATTTGTTATGACAGGAATTGCTATTGTAGTATACCTGAATCAATATGCGCTACAACCAAGAGAGCGAGACTATGCATATGCTGCATCATTCTATGCCTTCTCAATATGGATTGGAATTGGTGTTCTTGCCATTGCCCACTACCTTAATAAATTATTCAAATTGAAACATGCTGGTATTATAGCTACTGCGATCTGTACCGTTATCCCTGGAATTCTTATAGCTGAGAACTGGAACGATCATGATAGATCGGGTCGCTATACAGCAAGAGAAATTGCAACTAATTACCTACAATCATGTGAGAAAAATGCAATTATCTTTACAGTTGGTGATAATGATACATTCCCCCTTTGGTACGCTCAGGAAGTAGAAGGTATAAGGACTGATGTAAGAGTCGTAAATCTGAGTCTTTTAAATAGTCACTGGTATATTGATCAGATGAAACGGAAGGTCCATGATTCTGAGCCTCTACCCATCAGTTTAAATTTTGATCAGTTCAAAAGTGGAACTTTCGATGTAATGTTTCTGGCACCAAATGAAAAGTTTACAGGATATGTACAACTTCTTGAGTTGTTTGAGGTAATGCACAAACAACCCGATGCACTAAAAGTAAAGACATCAATAGGTCCGGTTGATGTAATTCCGGCCAATAAGTTCATACTCCCTGTTGATACTAACCTTGTACGATCAAACGGAACTGTTCAACCTGATGAGATAAATCTTGTACTTTCTTCACTTGAATGGACAGTCGATAGTAGAGCATTGACTAAAAACCAGATTATTGCCCTGGACATTATCGCCCACAATAATTGGGAACGACCAATATATTTCTCTGCAACTGCAGGTTCTGACTCGTATTTAGGGCTTGATTCATACTTAAGAAATGAAGGATTTGCCCTTCGTTTAGTACCTGTGAAAAAAGAAATGGAAGAAGCATTTGACGGCTATATTCACTCTGATGTACTGTATAAAAATCTTATGCAGGTCTATAAATATCGCAACATAGATAATCCTGATGTATATCTCGATGAGTCAAGTGTAAGAATGATCAACAATTTGAGAACATTGTTTGGTAGACTCGCAAAAAAACTTGCAGAAGAAGGAAGAGTTGAAGAAGCAATTAAAGTAGCTGATCGGTGTTTACAGATAGCTCCTAATGAGTCAGTTCCATTTAATTATTATCTATTACAACTGGCCGAAAGCTATCTGGTTTCAGGAGCCGACACGAAAGCCGATGAACTACTTAAAATTTTATTGAATAGTTATACTCAAAATCTTGACTACTATTTTAGCTTTCCTGCTGCTAAACTGAAAATTCTCGAACAGGATATAAGTCAATCGCTTATGGTTGTTAGTGGAATAGCTTCAATGGCTAATGAACATGGGAATTATGCACTTAAAGAAAAAGCAACTCTCATTATGGATAAGTACTTCGAGAAATATGAGGAAGCTGGATTCTAATATTTAACTATGCACATACCTATTGTTCCTTCTGTTGTTAGATTAATTTACCCTTCAGGTGTACGCTGGAATATGAAAGATAAATTCCATTCTGAGCGTGAAGGCAAAAAGCACATGTATATTACTTTTGACGATGGTCCGGTTCCCGAAATCACCCCATTAGTACTGAATATACTTAGTGAATTTAACGCAAAAGCAACTTTCTTCTGTGTTGGAGATAATGTTAGAAAATATCCGGAACTCTATAATAGAGTCATACACGAAGGCCATGCTACCGGAAATCACACATATAGTCATTTGAATGGCTTCAAAGTCGATGATTCAAATTACATAAATGACATAGAGAGGTGTAATACCTTAATTAATAGCACACTATTCAGACCCCCATTTGGAAGAATCCGGTTTTCTCAGATAAAAGAATTAAGGAAAAGATACGACATAATCCTTTGGTCAGTTTTGACAGGCGACTATAACAGAAATCTTTCTAAAGAAAAAGTCCTTGAGTATGCAATAAAATATTCAAGTAATGGAAGCATAGTGGTATTTCACGACAGCATAAAGGCAGGCGAAAGAATGCTTTATGCATTACCTAAAACTCTTGAGCATTTTGGGAAACTTGGATTCTCTTTCGACAGAATAGAATAGTCCCAGAGACAGTACCTTAATTTACCTTAATAAATTTTGTCTTATAAGAGCAGGTCTCTCCTGTAATATAAATGATATAAGTTCCGGATTTCAAATTTCTCAAAAACAGCCATCCGGAGCCATCGAACCAATAAGATCCTTCATCCACTTCCTTTCCCGCCAGATCATATATTTGGATAGCGGTATATTTTTCAGGTACCATAAGTTTAATTTTATCACCTGCAGGATTGGGATATACTGCAACTTCCGCAATTGATAACTGTTCGGGATTTAGCAGGACTACATTATTATTTGTTGAAATCAGCCATTGATCTGGATCAATTCTAACAGAATCCACTTGAAAACCGACATCAACTACGTATTCCTGATAATTATGTGTATGATTGAAAACTATCATTGTATCGACTTCCGGACCAAATAATTTAATCGGAACCTTCATTTCATAAAAGTCAACGGAAGGATGAGAACTGAACTGTGACAGTACTATTTTATATTGATTATCATGTAGCTGGCTCAAACTTACAAGAAATGAAGGATATCCTTCACCGTAGATGTAATCATTAAAAAATTCACCTAATAAAGTGTCAGAAGCACTTTCCATATGAGTCTTTAAAATTTCGGTCGTTGCAAATCCGTATTGGGCGACCGGATCATTTAAATAGCTTCTGCAACCTTCATAAAAGGCACTATCCCCAATAAGCCACCTTAGATTATGAAGTACCAAAGCAGCTTTACTGTATGTTAGACGTGCATCAAACAACCTATCGATGTTACTGGTGTCACTCACATACACCGATCCATCTGTCATACTTACAACGAAATTCAGGTTATTTTTCTTCCATATCGGCCAAAAGTACCCGTCAAATAAATGTTCATAAGATATTCCTGCCATGTAGGTTGCGAAGCCTTCATTTAACCATATTTCGGGCCATGAGGCAGTTGTAACTTTATTACCAAACCATTGGTGAGCCAACTCATGAGCAATGATTTCGAAGTGAAATTCGCCAATGAATGACATAGTCTGATGCTCCATTCCCCCACCCCTTCCCATTTGCGCATGCCCATACTTTTCTTCCAGAAATGGGTAGTCTCCGAACAGATTGCTAAACAAATCAATTAGTTGAATTGTAGCTTTAGTTGCATTTTTAGCCTCTTCAAAATTTTCGGGGTACACATAATTAATAACTGGCACCATCATCTCATTGGAATAAGCAGTGTCAGTATATACTTCATAATTTGAAACTGCAAAAGCTACGAGGTATGATGCAATGGGGTAACGGTGTTTCCAATGGCTTCGTCTATTTCCGCCTGTGACATAATCTTCAATAAGTAATCCATTTGAAGCAACTCTATATTGTTCAGGACAAGTAATAACCACATCAAGAGAATCAATCTTATCGCGAAGATCATTCTTACCAGGCCACCAATCTCTTGCACCATAAGGTTCTGAAAGAGTCCATAAAGATGGTACACCCTCATGAAAATGCTGACCAACAGAACCAAAACCATTTTCTGAAGATGGAATACCTTTATAGTGTATTGTAAACTCAATAACCTCCCCTTGTCTCACAACTTTAGGAAAGAAGATAGTTAATTCCCACAAATTCTTATGGTTGTATGAAAGGTGATTGCCCTCATAAACTATGGAATCAATAGTTAAATTGACTGAGAGCTCCATATTAACAGAATCCAGATCAACTAATGTCTCAAAGAGTGTTTCTACTGAACCACTTATATATTTTAGAGCAGGATCAATATAATAATCCATTCTAACATGCTTAACATCATAAGTTGAAAAATCAGAGCTGCCTTTTTCCTGAGCGAATACCTTACTTACAAATCCCGTTAGTATTGTGACTTGAAACAAAATAAAGGCCAATAGCAAATGTTTGTAATTAGATTGTTCTTTCATTTCAACTGTTTATAAAAAAACAACAAAGTAGTAAACGAAGTGGCAATTTAAACAATATGGGCCAAAAGATGGATATTTAAGATAACAATAATGCTCCTGGACAATAACACACATCAAATTAAGTTCTAAAAAATTAGCATCTTTGCATTTAAAAGTTATCCAATGTATCCCGACTTGAGGCGAATCACTCTATATTTCTCCGTTTTTATTGTACTGGCGTTCATCGCATGGTCATGTGCTAACCCTGTTGCTCCAACAGGAGGCCCGAAAGACGTAGAACCACCCGTAATTCTCAGATCTGTTCCCCCTGACAGATCGTTAAACTTCAAAGGTGACAAGATTATTATTTATTTCAACGAATTTGTAACCTTGAAGGAAATGATGCAACAGCTCATTGTATCACCTCCTCTAGGCCAAACTCCAGAATTTAAAGTAAGAGGTAAAAGTTTAGAAATCTTATTTAAAGAGCCATTGCGTGATGAGACTACATATAGCATGTTTATGGGTGATGCTATCGTGGATATTACCGAAGCCAATCCAATAACCGGATATAAGTTCACATTTTCAACAGGTAACGTATTAGATTCCATGATGATAAATGGAAGACTAGTTAATGCTTTCGATCTTACACCTGTTAGTGCTGCATATGTTATGCTTTATGATTCCATCTATGATTCGGTTCCATACAAGCAAATACCATATTACATAAGTCGTACCAATGAATCAGGAGAGTTTGAACTGACAAATCTCCGAAACATCCCATACAAAGTTTTTGCCCTCTCTGATGCGAATGCTAATTATATCTTTGATATTCCTTCAGAAGGTATTGCTTTTCTTGATTACCTTATAGATCCATGGTTTGAAACAGCTTCATCAAGTCCTATCATTATTGGTGCTGACTCAATTAAAACCGATGTATCTGCTACAAAATCAGAAGTTGATAGCGTGTTGGTTACAATTCAAGCAGACTCAGTGTCAGTTAAAGAAATCCAATCCGACACAATTGTTCAAATCCCCGATTCAATTATGCTTTCAGAGGATAGGGAAAATTTCGTGCAGCTATTTCATTTTAAAGAGGTCGACTCGGTTCAATCAATTATTAAATCCAACCTTATAAAAGAGAATGTCATAAACATGGTATTCAAATACCCTGTTAAAGCTCCTCAATTTCATTCTCTTATTGATAGTGCAATTCTAAATCCTGTTGTCGTTTCTAACAAAATCCATGACACCTTGTCATTGTGGTTTCCAGGTTATACGGAAGATAGCTTAAGAATGGTTGTTAAAGACGGAGGGGCTGTAATAGATACTGTTGAACTAAGTGCTAAACCTCCTGAAAGAATTAACAGGAACAAGGAGACCGTTGCAATTCCCAGGATTGGCATTTCAACTAATTTAGTTTCTTCAAAAATTAAACCCAATCAATCACTCAGATTAACTTTTACAGATCCATTGATTTCATTAATTACTGACAGTCTGAAACTAATTGAAGATTCCCTGGTTATCAATAATTTCAGTACTGAATTTGCTGATACTGTTAAGAAACAATTAATAATCAGGCACTCCTGGAAACCGGGTTTTAATTATACTTTTATCATACCAGATAGCATTAGTGAAGGTGTAATGGGATTTACAAATGACAGCACTGCCTTCAGGTTTACAGCATATACAGAAGAAGAAACATCAAAGATTTCATTGAATGTGGTTTTGGAAACACCTCAACCTTATATTATTCAACTTCTCGATCCAAAAGAGAAACTAATAGAACAATATATAATCTCAGAATCCACTCATCTGGAATTCAATTATTTAAATCCCGGCAAATACAAGGTAAAAGCAATTTTGGATGCTAATGCCAACGGATATTGGGACACTGGAAAATACCTGGTAAACAGATATCCTGAAAAAGTACTGTATTTTAATAAAGAGTTTGAATTAAGGGCAAACTGGACAGTAGAAGAAGAATGGATCATACAGTAAACTCCCAAACCCGGGTAGAGTTATCTACCGGGTCTGATTGTTTACGTACTTTTGTTTAAAGGAATTTTAAAGATAACGGTAAACTATTATCCGTTGCACTTATCAATACACTGAACGATTTCAGTCAGTGCTGATGCTTTAACAGAGTAATGAATTTGCTTACCTTCTCTTTTTGAAAGGAGAACTCCTTTACTTTTGAGAATATTAAGGTGATGAGAAGCTGCAGCTTGCTCTATCTTAAGATATTCATAAATTTCAGTAACACTGAGTTTTTTCTTTTCATTTAGTAAGTCAATGATTGCAATCCTCATAGGATGAGCAATTGCACGAAGCTTACTTGCAGCAGCTTCAAGCTTCACAATGTCTAGAACAATCTCTTTTGCCATGGTGCTTAGGGTTTTAGTTTAATGCAAAGTTACAAAATTAATATATGTAACATCACTGTTTTAGTAATTATCGAATAATTTAGTAAATTTAAAATTTTCACTATCAAAAATCCCCCTGTCACTTAACTTCAATTCAGGGATTACCAATAGTGAAATAAAAGAAAGTGTCATAAAAGGAGCATCAAGGTCGCAGCCCAATTCTTTCACAGTATTACTAATCATCTGGTATTGTTGGGCAACGGTGTCCCCATTTTCATCTGACATCAATCCGGCTATTGGCAAAGATAAAGAATAATCTTTATCATTCGCATATAAAGAAATTCCTCCCTTATTTTTATGCAAAATGTCTATAGCTTTTATAATTGAATCGTCGTCAGAGCCAACTGCAATTATGTTATGGCTATCATGTGCAACAGTCGATGCTATGGCTCCATTTTTTATATTAAAACCATTCACAAATGCAATCGATGGTGGTTGAGGTTCATATCTGTTTAAAACCACAATCTTAAGAATATCATTATCTGTATCACTTACTACATTACCTTCCTCAATTTGGGGATCAGCAAGAAATGAAGATGTAATCAACTGGTCATTATATGCCCTCATGACCTTAAGTTTTCCATTACCAGAATTAACTTTTATATCATCCGGCGTCAGGATCATAGGATTAAAAACATTAACATGCTCGACATCAACTTTCTCTATGAACGAAGTTCCTTCTTTTGCTATAAGTTTACCATCCACATAGGTTGACAATACTCTGAAATCCTTTGCGTTATCAACTGTTATAAAGTCAGCTTTATCACCTGGTTGTAACAGACCGGAATCCAATTTATAGTGTATCACCGGATTTAAAGTACACGCCCTGATCACATCCATAAAGTTGTATCCTTGATCAATTGCTCTCTTAACCAGCAAATTAATGTGACCAATCAGTAAATCATCAGGGTGTTTATCATCTGAACAAAACATTATCATTTCAGGGAATTCGGCAATCAGAGGTATCAGTTCATTAAAGTTTTTAGCCGCACTCCCTTCTCTTATTAAAATTTTAATCCCATTCTTGATCTTATCAATTGCTTCTTCTTTCGAAAAACACTCATGATCTGTTGAAATACCGGCACTTGCATATAATTCAACATCTCTGCCCTTCAGTCCCGGTGCATGACCGTCGACAGGTTTATTTACACTTAATGATTTGGCAATTTTAGCAAGTACATCCTTGTCGCCATACAATACTCCCGGGTAATTCATCATCTCCGACAAGTACTTTATTTCAGGCCATGATAGTAATTCACCAACTTCTTCAGGCCCTAGAAGTGCTCCGGATGATTCAAAACTTGTTGCAGGTACGCACGAGGGAGCTCCGAAATAAAATTTAAAAGGAACACATTTCCCATTTTCAATCATAAACTTCACTCCTTCCATACCCATTACATTTGCTATTTCATGAGGGTCGGATACAACTGAAGTAGTACCATGTATTGCAGCAATTCTTGCAAATTCCGAAGGAACCAACATTGAACTCTCAATATGAATATGTGCATCAATTAATCCAGGTAGAATCAATGGACCAATTACACCCGGATCCTCTACTACAGATTTAATAAAACCGCTTTCCGTTGTTATAGTACCCGGATAAACTCTACCCGAAACCACATCAACAATCTGACCGCTTAAAATTGTGTCCTGCATACGTTACCTGATAATTAGTGGATTAGCTTTTCTCCCACTTAAAAATATGAACGTACAAACATAAACATTGTTTTCACAATTTTATGTTTCTAATGGAATTTGTGTAACTATGTATGTTATGTCGGAAAAATAGCTGCTAATATCTAGTATTTCAACTACAAGTTTGACAGACTTCTGTATACTGGAATGATGTCGATGTCGTGTTTCATGAGGTCACGCTTAGCCTTCTCAAAATCTTCTGTAAACCCAAGAAGGAAACCACCACCACCTGATCCGCAAAGTTTGAGATAGTATGATTGAGATTCTAATCCTTGACGCCACACCTTTCTAAAAGCTTCGGGAATCATTGGCTCAAGGTTCTCATACAAAAATGCCGAAAGTGAGAAAAGTGTGTTGAAGAATCTTTTTGTTTCACCCTTTATTAGACTTCTAATGCACTGGTCATTAAGTGGGATCATCTCTTCTTTTACCCGCGACATGTATGAATCTATCTTGCATCGGTCGAGAAACGTGTTAACTAAACCGCTTGTCTTACCAGGCTTTCCAGTATTTATAAGGAAGATTGCTCCTTTTTGACTATGTCTGTATCTGGGAATCCCTACCATGCTGATATCTTTTTTGCTTTCAATAAGAAGTGGATGTTTAAGATAACAATTCAGAGGGTCCATTCCCGAACTTGTTCCATGAAAATATGATTCAAGCTGAGCTAGCTGATCTTTCAAATCCAGCATCTCTTGCTTTGAAAGCTTTTGCCCACGTGGAAATGCATCGGGAACATATTTTTCGAATAAAGCTGCTACAAGTGCACCTGAGCTTCCAACTCCATAACCCTGAGGAATACTCGACTCAAAATACAAACTCCTTTCAATGTCAGATTCAAAAGCATCAATATCAAAATCACATTTTAGCGTTCCTGACTCTTTCAATGTTCTTATATACAATGAATACTCCTTCAGCAACTTGTTAGAGCTTTGAGCAAAATCAAGATCTGTATATTTATCTTCATTAATGAAACTCAGTTCACCTTTAAAATGTGTGTAGGGAATTGTTAGGCCCATTGAGTCACACAAAATGCTGTATTCTCCAAATAAAAGTATTTTAGCATAAAAAATGCCGGCTCTTTTTTTCATGATTATCTGCAATGCTTATTTTCAGGCCCTTTTCCTATCATATCATCCAAAATTTTGCCTTCATCACAATATTTCTTCAGCTCAATTAACGCGCTTTTAACTTTTTCAGTCTCCTCTTCAGGATATAATATGTGTATGTTTGGGCCAGCGTCCAGCGTAAAACACATTTCTATTTTGTTTTGTTTACGGATTTCATTAAAATGTTCAACAATATTTAAAGTATTTGGATGCATTAAGATAAATCCGGGGGTTGAAGACATCATCATAGCATGAAGTGTCAATGCTTCGTTCTCAACAACCTCTGTGAAAGTATTCCAGTCGTTCTCAATCATCCCTTGTTTAATTCTTTTCAGATTGCTAACTGCCTGAATGTATCTTGCTTCTGCAAACGGGTGACCATTCATCATTTGATGGCCTATTCTACTTGATATTTTTTTGGGAGCCTGATTAACAATAAGAATTGAATCCCTTATACTTCTGAATTTCTCACCTGGCACAAAGTCAACCGGAACAGCATATTCATCTGAAGATCCATTAAAATCTTCACTTTTCCCCCAGATTGAGTAGCCACCATATACAGAACGACATGCGCTCCCCGATCCAAGCCTTGCAATAAAGGATGCTTTTTGTAGCATATCGTCAGAATTCAGCTTATCTGCCAAAAGTTGTTGTTCAATGCATACCAAACCCATTGCAAGAGCACTCATTGATGAAGCCGAAGAAGCTATACCGGCAGAATGTGGGAAATTGTTACCACTTTCTATTGACAAATTAACATATGGAAGATAAACAAGATACTTCTCCAGACTATAAAGAAATTCTTCGATTTTAGATGCGAAGGCTGGATTGCGTTCTCCTTCAAAAAAGAAAGAAACTTCAGGACCATCTCCCGCTGAATTATAGGTAGCTTTTATTCTTGTTATAGTATATGCTTCTGATAGGGAGAAACTTAAGGAAGGATTTGCGGGTAACTGAAAGCCCTTCTTTCCCCAGTATTTTATGAGTGCTATATTTGAGGGACTTTGCCAACAAGTGCTAACACTTTGTGTCAGGATTTCTTTAAAATCTGATACTAATTTCGTCATTGATTGTGGCTTTTTGCTTTAACACCAGGTCATCATAAGGATAAATAACTCTTATTCCTTTCTCCTCAAAATAATCTTTAACGTATGCCTTGTTGCTTGTAGTTCCAGCTAGAACGAAGTCACCCCCCCAGGCGCCCAATGACTTTATAAAACCATTAAAGTCATTAAATAACCTCTCCTGGATAGTCTTTGTTTGCAAAACAGCAGATAATATTTGCTCATGCCGTTCAATTAAAGATGCAAATGTAGCTATTTCTTTAACCTCTATTATCTTATTTGTGATTTCAGAAACTTCCTGAATTTGTTTTTGCAATTCAAACTTATTCAACTCTTTGTATCTGTTTATTTCACGGTTTGTATCCTGCTTATTTCCCAAATAAATAAAATATAGAGAATTGGAAAACTCCGGATTAAATGGAGCTGGAGAAAAAACCGCATTGTGCTTATCCGTTCTCCTGAACAATATGGGATACGATACTCCGGCACAAGCAATATCATACCCGGATCCCTTTGAAACTTTTGAATGCAATTTATATTTGTCAATTCCATACATTGATGCAACAAGTGCAATAATTGTTGAGCTACTTCCAAGGCCCAGAAACCTGTCGAAATCAAGTCGTGTTATAATTACTGCTCCTGAAAGAAACGGGTTCTCATTACATAGTTCTAAGGCAGATTTTAAAAGGCTTTGGATAAAGAGGGCGGTGCCTTCATTCGAGGATGCCAGTATTTCTATACTATCAGATTTAAATTCAGCTTCAAACCATAGCCCGTTTACATCTGTCGCATTCCATGAGATCACTCCGTTATCATTTCTTTTACAAGACAGATCCTGTCCCAGTACAGTTGGAATAGCCAAAGCTTTGGCACCATCAATTACCAGATATTCACCAGTAATAAGAAGTTTACCATTTGCTCTGAAATCTAATTTCGATTCCATGCTTTCAGGCATTGTGTCGAACTGAATTCAGGAATGTCTGTACAGCACTATGTGACACTTTGTTCTTTTTAAAATACTCAACTGCCAGATCCTTTTCTGATTCAGTTGCATTAAAAACATTTAGAATATTAAAAAGGTGCATCTTCATATGACCCACCTGAATACCCTTTGTAGTTAGGGACTTTAATGCTCCAAAGTTATTTGCAAGTCCAATGGCAGAAGCAATTTCCATCAATTCCCGCGCATTAGGATTTCCAAGTATAGCAAGCGATAGTTTCGCCATTGGGTGAAGTGAAGTCAGCCCGCCCACCGTTCCTAATGATATCGGTAGGGTTAATGAATATCTGAACTTTTGATCATCTAATTCAATTGAAGTCAGACTTCTATATTTTCCTGTTCGTGACGCATAAGCATGCCCGCAAGCTTCAACAGCACGAAAATCGTTGCCGGTAGCAAGTACAACAGAATCAATTCCATTAAAGATTCCTTTGTTATGAGTAGTGGCTCTATATACGTCAATGGTGGCAATATCTACCGCCATTTTAAATTTCTTAGCGAATTCCTCGCCCGACATACTTTCATCTATTGTATCAAAAGCAGAAGTGTCACATTCAACCCAGGTTTTAACAAGGCATTCCGGAGTATAGTTTGAAAGAATTGACATTACAACCTGCAAATCTTGTTCTTCAAACAGTCCGCTTTCATTTACGAATTCTCTTAAAACTGCTGCATATTCTTCAAGGCAACTGTTAATAAAATTTGCCCCCATCGAGTCAATTGTTTCAAACCGCACTTCCAACTGATAGTAATTTTTCAGCTCAGATGATTTGTCAACCAGTTCCATCGAAATTACACCTCCACCCCGCTTTTCCATATTAGCAGTAATTGAATATGATCTCTCAAGCATTATTTGTTTTAATAAGACAAAATGTTCATTTAGTTTACTCAGATGACCGCTCCAAACAAAATGAACCTGCCCAACCTTCGTTGTTGAGATTACTTCACTATGAAAACCTCCGTTCGTAGCCCAGAATTTGGCACTTTTTGAAGCCGCTGCAATTACAGAACTTTCTTCGATTACCATTGGTACCATGAACATCTTTTCGTTAATAATCACATTGGGAGCAATACCATATGGGAAAAAGTAGTTGGTTATGGTGTTCTCACTAAACTCATCAAAAGCTTGCTGGATTTTCTTATCTGAATGCCAAAATGATTTTATTAGTGTTTTAATCTCATCGGGGTTCGAGAAATATGACACAATTGTATCAATTTTTTGTTCCTTGGAGAACTTTGAAAATCCTTTTATCACTCGCCTTTGATTAACTGCATTTTGATTGTGTAACATGGCTACGAAAGTTTACCCTTTTTACGATATTACAAAATTAAGAAATTACGCACCTCACGCAGGTTTTTGTCTCATATTTCTTAAAATATGCGTAATATTGACAACTGAAAGCACCTATATTATGTAACATAATTAAACTATTTATACCTCTTCATACATCTTTGTAATATGACCATTTTTATCAATAATGAACCGTATGAAATATTCGAAGGTGCCCGTGTAGTGGATGCCATTAATCTCTACTTTAATTCGAATCCTTTGCTTAAGAATCACGTAGCTACAGACGTAACGGATGCTTATGGTAATAGGTTAATGGATAATGGACGACTATTGTCAGGTACCGAAATAATAATTGATTCAGAATTAGCTTAATGATTATGAAAAGAACCATTTTTATTCTTTTTTTCTTTAGCATTTGGTCTATAACATATGCTCAAACATCTGCAAATAAGAACGATACTATAAAGCTTGTTGTTCTGGCAGTAAACGATCAACATGCCAAAATCGACAATTATGGTCAGCTTAAAGCAGCCGTAGATCAAATAAGGAGCCAGTATGACAATGTGCTCCTTCTTTCGGGAGGTGATAATTTTACCGGCAATCCTGTGGTTGATCAATATTCCGACAAGGGATACCCAATTATCGATCTAATGAACATAGTAGGTTTCAATGCTAGTGCTGTCGGCAATCATGAATTTGATTACGGGCAGGAAATCCTTAATAAAAGAATGGAACAGGCTAAATTTCCTTTTCTTAGCGCTAATATCAAAAATCAGGACGGGACTAAAAACGCATTCAAACCCTATAATGATTTTGAACTTAATGGTCTTAAGGTAACTGTTATAGGTGCTATACAGCTCGGCAACGCGGGATTACCTGATTCTCATCCATCTAACCTTAAGGGATTATCATTTAAAGACGGTGTTGATGAGCTTCTAAATTATAAGAATCTCAAGGAAAACTGCAATGTATTTATAGCTTTGACTCATATCGGCTTTGAAGAAGATGTAAGACTTGCAGAACAGATGCCTGAACTAGATCTTATCATGGGGGGACATACTCACACTCTTACAAAGCCTTCGCATAATGTTAACGGAGTATATATTATGCAATCAGGTTCTAACGTCAGGAATCTTTCTAAAGCAATTATCTCACTTGTTAATGGTAAGGTTGTCAAGATCAACACTGAAATGTTAAATCTTGCTGATTTTAAATCCACTGATCGCATTATTGAAGAAAAATTAGCATATTACAATGACAATAAAGAACTTAATCAAATAATCGGCACTTCGCTTGTACCAATAAAGGGATCCGATGAACTTGGATCATTAATGACAGATGCCGTAACATCTCTACCTGAAGTTGAAGTTGCTTTTCAAAATAACGGCGGTATCAGAATCGATGCTCTTGCAAAAGGGCCCATAACAGTCAAGGATATTTATAAATTAGATCCATTTGGTAATGAAATTATCCTTTTCAGAATGTCACCAAAAGAAATTAAGTCTTTGATTTTTAACGCATATAAAGATGCAGGAGACGAAATCGATCTTCAGGTATCAGGTTTGACATATACGATTAACTCACATAAGGGATATTCGCTCAATTCTGTTGAGCTTAAATGGCCTAATGGCAAGAAGATTAAGCAATGTAAAAAGATTAATGTTGGACTGAATAGCTACATAGCAAGCAGTTACAAGTTTGACCATGAAGATTCAGGGAGATCATTATTTGTTACGACAGCCGAAATTTTAATACAATACATTAAAGACAAAAAAGAAATTGAATACAACAACATAAGGAGAGCCTTCAAAAAATGAGAATTAAAAAGGATGTGACTCTCACCACTTTTCTTCAGGTTTCTCGGTTTTAGGTTCCATTCCGGTTTTTAAACTGACAATAATCTCCTTAACTTTTGTGTCGACTTGTTGTATGTAATTGTCCCATAAAGGCGAATACATTTGATCTTCTTTATTCATCCATCGTTCAACCGGGAACCTGGAAGCCTGTCGCAAAGTGAGATTTGTAATTGTATATCTGTATCTTCCAGGCTTAAATTCAATTTTCAAATCATAATTGACGATGCCGGCACCAACTTTTGTACCTTCTGCCTGATTTTCAATTTCAATACGGTGCATAAGTTCAATAACTCCACTTTCTCTATTCCTGACCCTTGAGACGTCTGCAGGGTTCTTATAATAGCTATTCAGCCATTCAATACCTCGGATGTACAACTCGTCCTGTGTTCCTGCTTGCTGTACAACTTCCTGGTAGGTTACCAACTTCGAGTCCTGATCAACAGGAAAAACATCGCTATTTTGAGAAAATAGAGAAAAAGGGAGCAAAAGTGCAACTACAAAAAAAGTGAATCTATTCATTTCGTGTACTTTAAGTGACAAAAATAACAAATGTTGTTTATTTAAACAAGGTAATAGCAAAAATGATGCCCATAGTGAATCATCTTCACTTAAAACGAGTAAAACTCTAATTGAGGATAATAAACAAAAAAGGTTGAGTAGATTTACCCAACCTTTCTTTATATAATTGGAATCGATTAGTACATTCCACCCATTCCACCCATTCCTGGGTTTGGCATTGGTGTTTCCTTTTCCTCTTTGATGTCGGCTAAAACACATTCTGTAGTTAACAGCATTCCAGCGATAGAAGCAGCATTTTCTAAAGCTACTCTGGCTACCTTGGTAGGATCAATTACCCCGGCCTGGAATAAGTTCTCATAAACTTCGGTACGAGCGTTAAACCCGAAATCATCTTTGCCTTCACGAACTTTCTGTACTATTACTGAGCCTTCGAGGCCTGCATTAGCAACTATTTGGCGAAGAGGTTCTTCAAGAGCGCGTTTAACAATGGCTATACCAGTGTTTTCATCCTCATTATCGCCTGCAAGATTATCAAGTGCCGGGATTGCTCTTATATATGCAACACCACCACCAGCGATAATACCTTCCTCAATTGCAGCGCGGGTTGCATGGAGAGCATCGTCAAAGCGGTCCTTCTTCTCCTTCATTTCAACTTCGCTTGCAGCGCCAACATAAATTACTGCTACCCCACCTGCCAACTTAGCCAATCTTTCTTGTAACTTCTCACGATCATAGTCAGATGTTGTGGTTTCAATCTGAGCTTTAATCATATTAACTCTGGATGTGATAGCTTCAGTTGTGCCACGGCCACTAACAATGGTAGTATTTTCTTTATCAACAGTGATTTTCTCTGCTTGTCCAAGGTATGATAGATCTGCATCTTCTAATCGATAACCTTTTTCTTCTGAGATCACAGTTCCGCCTGTAAGTACCGCAATATCTTCAAGCATTTCTTTACGACGGTCGCCAAAACCAGGAGCTTTTACCGCAACAATCTTCAGAGAACCGCGAATCTTATTAACCACGAGTGTAGCAAGTGCTTCGCCATCAACATCCTCGGCAATAATAACTAATGGACGGCCGGTTTGAACGGTTTTCTCAAGAATTGGCAGAAAATCCTTCATTACAGAGATCTTCTTATCGTATATCAGGATGAAAGGATTCTCATAAACAGCTTCCATCTTCTCTGTGTCGGTTATGAAGTATGGAGAAATGTATCCCCTGTCAAACTGCATACCTTCTACCACCTTTACTGTAGTCTCTATTCCTTTAGCTTCCTCTATCGTGATAACACCTTCCTTCTTCACTTTATTCATTGCTTCGGCAATCTTCTCACCAATAAAAATGTCATTATTGGCCGAAATTGTAGCAACCTGAGTAATTTTCTCGCTGCCTTCCTGAACGATTACCGACATCTTTTTTAATGAATCGATCACTTTCGTAACAGCTTTATCCATTCCTCTCTTAAGATCCATTGGATTAGCACCAGCGGTTACGTTCTTCATACCGGTTGTAACAATTGCCTGTGCTAATACGGTTGCCGTAGTTGTACCATCTCCAGCTATGTCAGCTGTTTTAGATGCAACTTCTTTAACCATTTGAGCACCCATATTCTGAACGCCATCCTTTAATTCAACTTCTTTAGCTACAGTTACACCGTCCTTAGTTACTACAGGAGCACCGTAAGTCTTGTCAATAATTACATTACGTCCTTTAGGACCTAGAGTTACTTTAACTGCATTTGCTAAAGCGTCAACCCCTTTTTTTAATTCTTCGCGGGCTTCAGTATTATAAATAATTTGCTTTGCCATTTTCGTGTTTCTTTAAGTTCTTTAAATTAAATGATAGCAACAATGTCAGATTCTCTCATTATCAGATAGTCAGAACCTTCAATGCTTATCTCGGTTCCTGAATATTTACCGTACAATACGGTGTCACCTACTTTTACAGTCATCGGCTCGTCCTTTTTCCCGTTTCCTACTGCTACAACGGTTCCTCTCTGTGGCTTTTCCTTAGCTGTGTCAGGAATAATAATTCCCCCAGCAGTTTTGTTTTCAGCTGCAGCCGGCTCTACCAAAACCCGATCAGCTAATGGCTTAATATTCACTTTTGTCATTGCTATATTTTTTAAAGTTTTACAATATAATGTTTGGATTAGCCCTTGTCACATTCTGTGCCAAATATACCCGATAAAGTCCCATATTATTTTTCACCAACCCAACCATATTGATATTCAGCACATTTGGAAATTTCTTATGGCCACTTTTACTTTTCTTGAATCTACTTTGGCCCAAAAAAAAATGTCAGATTTTATGACAATCTGACATTTTCTGTGATATTTTCAATTTCTTATTCCTGAGGGGGTGCCTGGAAATCTTCAACAGGTGCTGCCTGCTCGTTAATCATTTGGCGAAGCTCAGTGTCTGCCTGATTGGTTGAAGCTACATTTCTTGGAATGACAAATATAGAGGCTAAGCTGAGTACAAGTAGCACAACAGCTAAGGTCCAGGTTGCTTTCTCAAGAAAATCGGCAGTCTTTCTAACACCCATAAACTGATTTGAAGATGAAAAGTTGGAAGCAAGTCCGCCACCTTTAGAATTTTGTACTAAAACAACCAGGGCTAATAAAACACAGGTGATAAGGATCAACACTGAAACAAATACGTAGGCTCCCATTTCTTTTTATTTTAAAATTTATTCTGTTCTTCTATATTTTTAATTTGGGTTGCAAAGTAAACTCTTTTTTCCGGATATAGCAAGATTAATTTTTCATAAATTTTAATAGCCTTATCAATATTGCCTTGCTGCATTTGAACTCTTGCCAAAGTCTCACTAACTAGCTCGTCATGATCAATACAACTTTGACGAGCTTTATCGACCGGATTAAAAAATTCTTTTTTCGGACTCGAAATCTTGGGTTCCAGTTTAATAAACCTTTCAATGAGCTCCTTTTTGCTCAACAGTTCAGGATTCTTCTGATCATTTGAAGTCCCCGAAGATTGCTCTTCAGATGGCTCTGCCCCATTATCAGATAAATTATCAGGAACATCCTCACTTTGTGTCTCTGCAACCTGAATCATGTTATCAGATTCACTGTTTATACCCTCAACCTCGTCCTGACTAATAATAACCTTTAAATGCTTGGAAATAACAGAGCGTAACTCTTCGAATGTGCCCTCATTAAAGTTCCCATCCACTTCAATATTTATCTCTGCACTATCCTGAGCTACCTGTATATTTAATATTTCTTCATCTGCAACAACAACGATTCTATTATCAGATTCCTCCAATGTTACCTCGGTTATAGTTTCTGATACTTCGGTTGTATCTGCTTTAATTCCCTCTTCAGTAAGAACCAAATTTTCATAAATTGGAGTTTCTGATTGACCTTCAAGAAGATATTTAAGTTTTAACCTGCTACCTGAATATGCAACTGCTTTCTTAAACTGATCATTGTAAAGAATATCATCAACTAATTTTTGATTCAGTGCTAAAAGTGCCTGTGAAATTTGACAATATGGCACATATTGTGTCAACTGTTTCAGTGGCGACAATGTCTCTGTCGACAGCCTTTCCGGCTGACGTATATATGACAGAAATTGTTGTGCATTCATATCGCAACTCCCTTTACCAATTAACAACCGACTTGTTAAATATATCTTCAACTAACTCATTGGTAATTTCATCAATCAAACCATCTTCAACCTGCCTCAAATCCTGTGAACTCGAATAATCCTTATATCTTGAAAAAGAGGACTCATAATTGCTCTTGGGATCATATTTATTAACAAATCTGGCAGTCACAGTCACCTTCAGTCTTATATATCCGGCAGTCTGACCGGCTTGAATAGCTATTGGCTCAGTGCTGTAACCTGTAATCTCTCCTTCTATATGCAGATCACCATTTCTTGGTACAAGGCTTAAACTAGTCTGAGATGTAAATCTGTCTCTCAGTTTTTCTGAAAGCACCTGACTTAATGATGGCTGCACGAGTTCAGCTTTGTTTGGGAAGGTAAGTATTGAAATTGTTTTTGCTTCAGGAGGTATAGATGCACCTGAAAAGGAATAAATTCCACAAGAACTGAAAGACACTGCAAATGTTATTGTTAAAAAAATTGCAGATAAAAACCTCTTATTATTAATCGGGATAAATACCATATTCTTTGATTTTTCTGTACAAGGTTCTTTCTGAAATTCCAAGTTCTTTAGCTGCAGTTTTACGCTTACCCTTGTGTTTTTCTATTGCTTTCTTGATAAGATCTATTTCCTTCTTTTGAATTGAAAGAGAATCGTCAATCTCTTCAGGAGTTAGAAATCCTTCAATCGGATTCTGTTCACCAGTGTTGTCATAGTCATATACCGGTTGCCGGTTATTCTCAACATCCTTATAAAGTTGCTGAATTATTGGATATTGTTGAATATCGTTTGAAACATCGCCATTCTTTATTATATCAAGCACCAGTTTCTTTAAATCGTTAATATCCCTTTTCATGTCAAAGAGAACCTTGTACAATATTTCTCTTTCCGAAAATTCAACACTGGAGTTCTCTTTCTTGTAAATAATAGGAAGGTCTCTATGTTCATCTGGTAAGTAGTTTACCAGTATGGTACTTGTTACGAGGCGTTCCTTTTCAATAATTGAAATCTGCTCTGTAATATTTTTAAGTTGTCTGACATTTCCCGACCAACGAAAATTCATCAGCATTTGCCTTGCATTCTCATCCAGGTCAATAGGTGGCATACGGTACTTTTCAGCAAAATCGTTTGCGAACTTTTTGAAAAGAAGAATTATATCCTCGCGCCTTTCCCGCAGAGGAGGTATTTGAATAGGCACAGAATTCAACCTATAATACAAGTCTTGCCTAAACTTACCTTTATTGATAGCATCAGGGATATCAACATTTGTAGCAGCAACAATACGTACGTCAGTCTTTATAACCTTTGATGATCCAACTTTGATAAATTCACCACTTTCCAGAACCCTCAAAAGCCTGACCTGGGTTGATAAAGGTAATTCGGCAACTTCATCCAGAAATATTGTTCCACTACTTGCTACTTCAAAATATCCTTTTCTTGAATCAATTGCACCGGTAAATGCACCTTTCTCATGACCAAACAGTTCTGAGTCAATAGTTCCTTCCGGAATTGCACCACAGTTAACTGCTATGTATGGACCATGTTTCCGTGCACTCAACTGATGTATTATCTGTGGGAAGACCTCTTTACCAACTCCACTCTCTCCTGTAATTAAAACAGTTATATCGGTACCTGCAACCTGGCTGGCAATATCAATTGCCCGTTCAAGCTGTGGCGAATGACCAATAATTCCAAACCTCTGTTTTATAGCTTGTATAGCTTGTATGTCCATAACAGTTATAACCTCACATATTTATGCAAAGTTACGAAATAAGCAGTCTATTTAAATGGGCTTTTTTGTTAATAACTGCCAAATTGGCACAATTATTACACCAAATCGATCATTTCCTGATTCTTGCTCCCAATTCTTCTTCCAAAGACTTTGACAACTTATTCATAAAATTGTCTATCTCCTTATCAGTGAGCGTTTTATTCTCGTCCTGAAGAATGAAACTTACAGCGTAAGACTTCTTGCCCTGTTCAATTTTATCACCTTCATATACATCAAATAAATTCATGCTTTTCAGAAGATGCTTATTAACTCTCTTTGCAACCTTTTCGATTGCCTTGTACTCAACATTTCTTTCAAGTACCAAAGCAAGGTCTCTTCTTACTTCAGGAAATTTTGGCACTTCCTGATAAGTTACCTGGTGATTACGAACAAGTTCAACAAGATAGCTCCATTCAATTATTGCAGACAATACCTCCTGATTAACTCCGGTTTTACCAATTAAATCATAATCAAGTGAACCTACACTATATAAGTGACGATTGTTGTAACTGAAAGCCACTCCCTTTGAAAATATGTTTTCTGATTCTGCTGCAACAAGACTTTCGGTATCAATGCCCAACATCCGCAAAATATTCAACACATACCCTTGAATAAAATAAAAATCAGTCTTCTTGTCTTTATACTGCCAATGCTCACTATGTTCATTTCCGGTTACAAATAAAATCAACTGTTTCCTTTGATGATATTTGTCTGTAACTTCATTAGTCTTTGCGTTTGTATTTAATTTGTGTACATTTCCAAATTCAAAAAACTTAAGATTATTCTGTTTGCGATTGATGTTGTGGGCAATTGATTCAAGTCCCCCGAAAAGCAATGTTTGACGCATCACATTCAGTTCTTTGCTCAAAGGATTAAGGATTTGAACAGATTCAGCAGCATTAAAGTATTTACTGTCATTATAATAAAGTTCACTGCTAAGTGAATTTGTAAGAATCTCATTAAAGTTATTGCTAACCAGATAATCAGCTACTTTATTATACAAAAGTTCCTGATCAGGCCTTTCTTTGTAAGAAATGCTTGAACGTAAATTGTGATCACTGTGTATCTTATTATAGCTGTATATTCTAAGGACCTCCTCAACAATATCCGCCAGGTTCTTTACATCAACTCTGAAAGGCGGAATTGAAACCGACAAATTATCATCAGCTACTTTGTTAACCTTTATGGATAGCAATTCAAGTATATCAACTACAGTTTTATTAGGAATTTTATTTCCAGCAAGCTTATCGATTTCAGAAAATGTTAAGTCCAATTCAGTATTCTTTACCTGATTGGGATATACATCAACGAGATCTGAGGAAATTTCTCCACCGGCAAGGCTCTTGATCAACATTGCAGCCCTTTTAAGTGCTACAACTGTAATATTAGGATCAGTTCCCCTCTCATATCTAAATGAAGCATCAGTCTTAAGAGTATGATGTTTCGAGGTTTTTCTGATAGTCACGGGATTAAAATAAGCACTTTCAATAAAAATGTTCGTCGTGTTTGCACCTACTCCTGACTCTGCACCTCCAAAAACCCCAGCAATACACATGGGATCTTCAACATCACAAATCATTAGGTCAGTATCAAGCAACTTTCTTTCAACATTGTCAAGAGTAACAAATTTACTTCCCTCATAAGCCCGTCGAACAACAATTTTCCGGCCCTTGATTTTATCGGCATCAAAAGTGTGCAACGGTTGACCATATTCCATTAAGATATAGTTTGATATATCTACAATATTATTGATAGGTCTTAAGCCAACAGCCTTAAGGCGATTTTGAAGCCAATCAGGTGAAGGACCAACTTTAACACCTTTAACAGTGACGCCTGAATAACGAGGACAGTCTTCAGGGTTTCTTACCTCAATTTCTATAGGGTAGTCGTTGTTATCAACCACAAAATCCGAGATGTCAGGAAACTGAATATTGGCATCGCCCATACCTCTAGCCCTGATTGCAGCATGCAAATCACGCGCAGCTCCAATATGAGAAAGCGCATCAGCATGATTCGGTGTAATGCCTATTTCAAAAACTGTATCTCTGGTAATATTGAAATATTCCGATGCCGGAATTCCAACCTGAGTATTGTCAGGAAGTACGAGTATGCCATCATGAGACTCACCTATGCCAAGTTCATCTTCAGCACATATCATTCCCTGAGAAACTTCACCTCTGATTTTGGACTTGGAAATTTTGAATGATTCATTCCCTTTGTAAACAACTGCTCCTTCCAGGGCAACTATAACTTTTTGTCCTGCAGAAACATTTGGAGCACCACAAACTATATTAAGCAATTCCGGCTGACCAACATTAACAGTTGTAATAGATAGTTTATCAGCATTTGGATGACGTTGGCAAGATATTACCTCCCCGGTAATAAACTTATCCATTCCACCTTTAACAGATTCATAATATTCTATACCTTCTACTTCAAGACCAATATCGGTGAGAAGTAATGAAATACTATTTTGATCAACAGAACTCTTAAGGTACTCTGTGAGCCAGTTATATGATATTTTCATTTTGTTAAATTGAAGGGCAAAATTAAGGAATTAACGTCTTAAATGAGTTATCTGACCACGTATTTAATTATTCAACCTTATGATATATTGCTCCATTGCTTATTTTGTGATTGAATGTACGACACCATCCTCTTGTTTTCAGGCAGTTCTAACTCGGGATCATCCTTAACAATACGGGCAGCTGTTGCCCTGGCTTTTTTAAGTATAGGTTCATCTCTAACAATGTCTGCCATTCTCAGACCAATTAATCCGCTTTGTCGTGTACCTTGAATATCTCCAGGACCTCTCAGATGAAGATCTACCTCGGCAATTTCGAAACCATCATTACTCTTAACCATTGTTTCCAGACGTGTTTTTCCTTCTGAAGTTAACTTGTAAGATGTCATCAGGATACAGTATGATTGAGAAGCTCCTCTTCCAACGCGCCCTCTTAATTGATGCAGTTGAGACAATCCGAATCGCTCGGCATTTTCAATAATCATCACAGTTGCATTAGGAACATCAACGCCAACTTCTATAACTGTAGTTGCAACCATAATATTTGTAATACCTTTGGCAAATCGCATCATTTCGCTTTCCTTTTCAGCCGGTTTTAGCTTTCCGTGAACAATGCTGATCTGATATTCAGGAAGTGGAAAATATCTCGACAGAGTATCAAAGCCATCCATCAGGTCTTGCAAATCCTGATTTTCCGACTCGTTGATCAGCGGAAAAACAACATAAATCTGTCGCCCTTCTTTTATTTGTTGCTTCATAAAATGAAACACCCTAAGCCTCTCATTATCGAAGAAATGATAGGTTTTAATAGGCTTCCGACCTGGGGGTAATTCATCAATCACAGAAACTTCCAGATCCCCGTAAACTGTCATTGCAAGTGTTCTGGGTATGGGCGTAGCTGTCATTACCAAAATATGCGGAGGTATGTCACTTTTTTGCCATAGTTTGGCTCTTTGCTCTACTCCAAATCTATGTTGCTCATCAATTACTACCAAACCCAGATCATTGAACACAACTTTTTCCTCAATCAAAGCATGAGTACCAATAAGAATATGAAGTTCTCCATTCTTTAATGACTCATAAATTATCGCACGTTCAGATTTTTTCGTTGATCCAGTTAGTAGTTTAACATTTACAGACATCTGATTAAGGAACATTAGAATATTTCTGTAATGCTGAATGGCGAGAATCTCAGTTGGTGCCATAATACAAGCCTGGCAGTTATTATCCAGGGCTATAAGCATTGTCATTAGTGCAACTAAGGTTTTTCCGCTCCCAACGTCTCCCTGAAGCAACCTGTTCATTTGCTTTCCGGTACTCAGGTCTTTCCTAATTTCCTTTATAACTTTCTTCTGAGCTCCTGTTAATTCAAATGGCAAATTTTCATTATAAAAGGTTAGAAAGTTGTTCCCGATTTTTGAAAATAGTCTACCGACCGACTTTTCATTTCTAATGTACTTTTGTCTGAATAGTTCTAGTTGAATGAAGAAAAATTCTTCGAACTTAATTCGGTATTTTGCTCTTTCAAGCAATTCATAATTGCGGGGAAAATGAATGTTTAAAACTACTTGCTGCCTGGGCAGGAAATTATTATAATCAACAATCTGTTGACTAAGATTCTCATGAATATAATTTTGGCTCAATGCCCATGCACTTCTCACAATCTTACCAAAACTCTTACCGGTTATACCTCTTCGATTAAGCTTCTCTGTAGTAGAGTAATATGGCTGAAGCGGTTCATTCTGAACCAGTTGTTCTTCCTCCACTGAATCCACATCCGGGTGTGGAATATTGTACCTGCCATTAAATAAAGAAGGTTTACCAAAAACTATGTACTCCTCATTCAACTTGAGTTTAGTTTTCCACCAATTCACTCCCTGAAACCAAACTAGTTCAATTTGCCCTGTACCATCATCAAGAATTCCACTCAATCGCGATGTTTTGCCGGTCCCCAGTTCTTTCAGGTTTAACAGCTTTCCTCTTAACTGAATATGAGCTACATCAGAATGTATGTCTTTTATAGTAAAAACCTTACTTCTGTCAATATATCTGAAGGGGTAATGTTGAAGAATATCCGCTACAGTTCTTATATTAAGTTCCTTTTTAAGCAATTCTGCTTTAACAGGACCAACTCCTTTCAGGTACTCAACAGGGGTGTCTAATGGATTCAAGACTAATAGCTATTCAGGGATTCAACAAAAGATAATAATAGCAAAGATAACAAACCTCTAATTTAAAAGAAAGCTAATGATTTACTCCAGTTTTTCATGGCATTACTTCTTGTCATGTTTGTAAAGAAACAGCCCGGCTATACCGGGCTGTTTTATAAAAGTTCAAGAACATGATTCTTTAGAATTCCCAAAGATTATGCTCAAACATAAATAGTTCGTTTTTGATTCTATCAGCCTCCATTAACGCATCAACACCTGTTGCATAATCTGAGATTCGACGGTCAAATACGTTATCTTCTTTGTAGATATAGCTACTGAACATTCGTTTCCAGAAAATGTCATCGTATGTCTTTCTGGCTGCACTGTTATATCTGTTAAACACTTCTGCTTTAGCCAATATTGGTCTTGCCTCAGGAAAGTTTATCCAGAATAAAGGATCATAAGCTCTGAACACTCCATTCTCATCCAGATTATCCCTTACAGGGCAAATCCCTAGGATTCTGACTTCCATTACGGATCTTTGCTTATCGAAGAACCAGTCTTCCTTTATCCTGAAGCGTTTAACATCAGATGGGTTGAATTTTACTGAAATAATGGTATCATACCAATCGTATGGTGGATAAGGCCTCTGCATAGGAACTGAATCAGTACGTTCAAGTCTGTTCATAATTTCCTGATAAGTTAGGGGCACTACAAATTCGTCGGATGGATTAGAAGCATCATAAGCAGTAATAGAACCTTCCTTTAGAGCATCCATAAGTACCTGCATCAGACTTCTGAGGTCATTGTTTGGAACTTCAGGATAATAGAAAGCCTGATTCATTTTCTCTCTAACGTCAATTACACGCCAGATTCGCTTTCTCCAAACTACATCAGCTTCTCTAACCCATGGATACGTAATAGGCTTCTTTTCAATAGTAGTTTTCTTATCATAAACACCATCACGTGGAGGACTGTCGAGAACCTGAGCGCTACCTGTTTTACAAAAACCGGCGGTAAATAATACTAAAGCCAGGATACCAAATACTTTTTTCATCCGTTAACGTTTTATTTTATCTTGTGGTTAATTAAACCACCATCTATCAATTATTGAACTATTATACTAATATTGCCAAGTTTACGATTACCACCAGGGCCTTTAGCCATGATGTTCTCGATCCAAATTCTCTGACCTCTTTTACTGTTTTCAATAAAGTTTGTCATTTCCTGTGTTAACCTGCCACTATTAGAATTATATTCAGCCACATCACCTCCCCTGATACCCAGGAATTTAAATGATGTAATTTCAAAATTCAAATCAAATTCAAAATCTTCAGGCATTTTTGGGATAATAGCCCTGGATGCAAGAAGCATACTCTTAGCTATAGGGCCCCCATCTGAGTTTGCAATATATGCAGTCGGAGTAGGAACTCTCTTTACTCTAAATTCAGCACGACCCATATTCCTTGTTTGCCCACCATCATTATGTGTAACAGTAACAACAGCATTGTTGACTCCGGTTGGCACTTTTACCACCCAGTCTTTACCTGCTTTTCTTATTGTTCCTGCATTAATACTGGCATGTAACTGTGATTCAGGAATACCTGATGCAGAAATAGAAACGGGATTATCAACATCGGCATAGAAAACATTCATCTTTGTAGGAGCAACAGTTAGTGAAGGTGTCATAACAAAGTATGATTCCTCAAACGGGTACTCATCAGTTTCACCAGTAGGGCCAACAACTTTAATTGAACCTTTGTATGTCTGTAGTCCGGTTGCTGAAGCATTTACAGTATATTTAGCAACACCACTCTCAGTTGGTATCAATCTGCCATTAACTGTCACCTCCGGATTCTGCTTTGTGTCAATAGCTGCAATCATTATTTCAGCTTCATAGGTATCACCAGAGAAAACCAAACGGGAGCTTGGAACAACTTTAGCTGCCAGAAGATCAAACTTATAGTCTTCAGCAGTTATAGAGCTGAACAAAGCACTCACTACATCACTTTCAAGGTTTCTTACGTCAGCAATGAGTTTGTTGAGGAATGTGACATTAGCAGCAAGTATTGTGTGGTAAAAGTTATGCATTTCCCAATTTTGCTTATTGCCAGTCGCATCCTTGTATTTTCCGTCTGTCTCCAGACCTGATTTAATCTTTGATTGAGCTTGTGGGTCAAGACCTTTAACAATATCAGCCTTAAATTGGTTAATTTTATCTTTAAGTTCACGAGCCTTACCCTTAGAACCATCTTGTGAATCACCAATGAAATAGTTGGTTGATTCATCGTATTTATCTTTTGCCTGAATATCAGCAAGAGGAGTAGTGCGAGCCTGATCAACAGTTATTCTCTCAGTTCTTGCGATTATCTCCCATTTTATATCTTCAATATAGGCAACCATTTCGTCAGAAAGTGTGCGAACTTCTTGTGCTTTACTCCAATAGGGGCCTACCTTTGCTTCGTTGAGCAGGTTTTGTTGTTCAAATCTTGCATATGTTTCGTCGATCTTTTCCTTTAGATTAGTATTCGTGCCCTCAATACTGTTGTTAACTACAACGAAGGCCTGAATAATCTCAACTGATACATTTAAAGCAAGCAGAGCAGTCAACACCAGGTACATCATCGCGATCATTTTTTGCCGCGGTGTTTCCTTGTATCCAGCCATAATTTCTTTTACTTATATTATTTACAAATTAGAGTCTTATCCGGTTATTTAACATTCACATTCATAGCAGCCAACATGTTGCCATAAACCTGATTTAAAGCGGTAACCTTCTTTGTCAGGTTGTCCATTTCCTGGCGATAACGATGCATATCCTGAGCAGATTCATTAATGCTTGTCAAATACTGATTCAGTGTATTATGCAATTTTGAAGTATCCTCTACATGTGCAGTTGAGTTCTTTAATTGAAGTTCATATGCACTATTCAAAGCAGTAAGGTTGTTAGCAAGTTTCTGTAACTGGTCGGCATAAGCCTTATTATCGATACCCGATAAATCGAGTTTATCAATTGTTCTTGCAAGTGCCTGAGCACCTTGTTGATAGGTTCCGGCAAACTGGTTAGTTGTCTCAGCAGCTTTAGCAATATTTGATGAAAGGTCATTGACTGACTTGCTAGCATTTGAAAGATTGCGGGTATAATCGTTAGTAGCAACAGCTGCGCTACTGAGATCAGACATCTTACTTGCATTATCACTCAGTGACCTCAGGCCATTCCCGAGACTTTGTATTAGCTCAGGGCCTATTTTCGCTTTCTCCAACATATTATCAAGTTCCTGAGTTGGGGTTTTACCACCACTTCTAGCAACAACCTTCTTGTTACCATGGTACATTCCGGCTAATTCGGGATACACCAAACTCCAATCGGGTTCAACATGTGGTGGTTCAAAGGCTGAAAAGAAAAATATTATTGCTTCAGTACCAAGACCAATAATCAGCATTGTATTTGCTCCTTGATAGTGGTTAATTTTGAATAAGGCTCCAAGAATAACAACTGCAGCTCCCCAGCCATACAGTTTTGCCATGAAGTTTTTGAACCCTCTTCCTCTGACTAAATTGTTCAATCCCATGATTGTGTGTTATTTGATAATTATTGATGAATGATTATAATAAGCTATTAAGATTTCTAGTTATAAATTTTTGATGCTCTTGCAGGATTATCGTCTTTCTGGCGTCCCATATAATTCTGGACCAGTCTGAATCCAATGTAACTCTTTGCTGTATCCTGATATTCATAAGTTCTGGCATTTACCTGCAGATAGTAGGAAATATCCTTCCATGAACCTCCGCGAACGACTTTTCTCTTCAGTGCAGGTGGGTCACTATCCTTGGCATTGTAACTGTATGCCGGGTTCATATCCCATGTAAAATTGTATGCTGACTCATCAAACGCATCATTTGTCCACTCTGCAACGTTTCCCGACATATCATAAAGTCCAAAGTCGTTAGCCGGATAGTGTGCAACTATAACAGGAGTTAATCCTCCGTCGTCAACATAATTACCTCTCAACGGTTTAAAGTTAGCCAGGAAACAACCTTTCTCATTACGTGTGTATGGTCCACCCCATGGATAAGGACTAAATGAATTTCCACCTCTTGCAGCCCATTCCCATTCAGCTTCGGTTGGCATTCTGAATTCATTAACTACAGCATTACCTCTACCAGTGAGATAAGCTCTTAGCAATTCGGTGCGCCATATTCCAAAAGCTTTGGCCTGCTTCCAGTTTACACCAACAACCGGATAATTATCGTAGGCAGGATGCCAAAAATAACGTTCAGTCATTGGATCATTATATGAATAAGCGTAATCATGAATCCATGCAAGTGTATCGGGGTAAACATTAATTATTTCCTTTCTAACATAGAGTGATCTGTCTTTCAATCCTTGCGGACGATTTGCAAGACCAGCATTTACAGGATCTCCTGCTGAATAATCTTTACTTGATGCTGCGCGGTAATCAACCCAAAAATATTCGTAGAAAAGTTTACGGGTATCAATTTCTTTCTTGCGGAAATATCTTTCATGTTCAGGTAAGAACATATCTTCAAGAGCACTACGTTCTTCTTCACCATTCCAATCAATTTCAGTCTTCCAATTGAGGAAAGGAGGATCATAAAGCTCACCTGTTTTCTTGTTCTCTTCAATTAAAAAGTCCTCAGGATTAACGTCACCAAGTTTACGACGAGCAATAGAATCTCTGACCCAAAAAACAAACTGGCGGTACTCATTATTGGTGATCTCAGTTTCATCCATATAGAATGCACTAACAGAAACAGTCCTCGGATCATTTATATGTGCATAAGGCACATCCTGATCTCCTACACCCATAGTGAAGCTTCCCATTGGAATATAGGCCATACCATAGGGATCTGGCTGATAAAATTTTTCGCGTTTAGTAACACCTACCAGTTCACCATTGCCTGAATTCCCACAGCTACTCAATATTAGGGCAGCAATAATGTAGTTGAAGAGTTTTTTCATGTTTATTAACTGATTTTAATGCAAATAACGGCAATTCTAATAAAATATTATTAGTTGATCTCCGAATTTCTAACCCACAAAAATACCAATATATCGAAACAAAACAAGTATCTGTGTTATAAGAATCGTGTATTTCGGAAACTTTTTTGTGTTTTTTCAAATTCTAACTTAAAGCAATATCGCAGCATTACCTCGTGACTTCCGGCACCTCCAATTTTCGATAGTGGTATATCATACGCATAACCGAAGCTTAAGTCCTTGAAATTCATCCCTATCATTACTGCTGCAGTCTCCTGTAACCTATAAGTCAACCCACCAAATATCTTTCTATTATATTCAATCATACCATTCAGGTCAACCTGTGCGGTTGTGCCATCAAACTTCACGAATACGCTTGGTATAAATGTAAAAGCAGGATTCCTCATGGATGTGAGTTCATAACCTGCAGTACCATAGTAATGTCTTTTTAAATCATATTCCAGGCCTCCTTTGCCTAGAGGACGGGCTCCCTCCAGAAGCTGGGTTGCAGAAACCCCCATGTATAAACCACCTGGTTGTACATAGAAAACCCCGAAGCCCATATCTGTAAACATAATGCTTTCGGATGCTCCATTTAATAATGGATCCTGCTCAACAGGTTTAAGCTTGGAAAAATCCAAAGATTTATTGAGAAAGCCAACGTTTATACCAATCCCAAGTTCGCCACTTGCCAAACTCCTATTATATGAATAGCCCAGTTTTACATAAACATCTTTAAAGTACCCAATCTTGTCCTGCATAACCACTGCTGAAACTCCACCACGCAACAATCTTACAGGTGCATCAGCACTAACCACGAAAGTTTCGGGTGCTACATGATTACCCTCTTCATCATTCATGCCAATCCATTGCTGTCTAACAATTCCTGTAACACATATAGCATCGCGTAAACCGGCATAACCCGGATTAACAGTAGTATGATTGAACTGGTTAAAAGTAAATTGTGGTTCTTGTTGTCCTTTGCCAATTAATGGCAATAAAAATACAATCACAACCAGAGTACCTGATAGACCATATGACTTAAACCTATCTTGAATGCTTTTCATTTTAGCATTACTCAACGAGTGTATGGGCAACAATTTAATTATTGTTAAGTTAAAGACAACTTGTCACGAACGGGTCTGAAAATTCCGTCGATTTCTCTATTTATTTAAAATAATCACAAAAGTAATACATTCTCATTATAAACAACAAGCCCGAAAAAAAAGTTCCTTGCATATTCCACTGCTCAGTTTACTAATATTATAAGACGCGACGATGTTTATTGAAAGTTATACCTAACAAGAACTTTTTTACCATATCAGTGATTTTTTTAAAGTAAAAGCATTAACGAGGAAGTCTCTCGGTTATTGTCGTAAATTTGCACCTTTAAAATATTATTATACCCAACAATGGCATATCTTCAAAATGAAAAGCTGTTTTCGGCAAAATGGTTCAAGTCATACTCCCTAATAGTCTTAGGCTCATTGATACTTGCAGCAGGGTTTGTATTTTTTATTAATCCTTATCATATTGTACCTGGAGGAGTTTATGGTATTGGTATCGTGGTTCATCACCTTACTGCCGGGATGTTTTCATTTTGGCCGACAGGAATTCCTATTGGACTTTTTGGGCTCGTTCTTAATGTTCCTCTCACTTTAGCCGGCATAAAAATCCTGGGACCCAGATTCGGAATAAAGACAGTGGTAGGCTTTGTCCTCACCTCCGTATTTATGGACCTACTAACTATGGTGTTTGGTGAAAATGACCCATTGGGACTTTCGAACGAAATCCTCATGGCATGTGTATTCGGAGGCGTTTTAATAGGATTTGGGCTGGGTTTGATTTTTAAATCAAAAGCTACATCCGGAGGATCTGATATCATTGCTATGATTATTGCAAAATACACACGACTTCCACTAGGTCAGTTAATGATTTACGTTGATTCAATCATTGTTCTTTTTGGACTTGCAGTTTTTCAGGATTGGAGGATCCCTTTATATTCTTGGATAGTAATTTTCATAACAGGTAAGGTAATTGATATTACCATGCAGGGAATAAGTTATGACAAGATGGTATTAATAATTTCTGAAAACTTTGAAGAGATTCGCGATAAGATTATAAATGACCTGCACCGGGGTGGTACATACATCCCGGGAAAAGGCATGTATAATAACGGAGATAAGACTATTATTTTCACAGTTCTGAATCGACGTGAAGTCGCGATGGTGCAGGAATATGTTCATCAGATTGATCCTCAGGCTTTCCTCACTGTTGTTGATGCTAATGAAATTTTAGGTGAAGGTTTTCGTTCTCTGAGCGAAAAAGTTTCTGTTCTGTAACTCCTCATTTATAATATATGTCATTCCTTCAGAAAGATAAACTATTTACAAAAAAATGGTTTTTATCGTATGCTTTTATTGTCTTTGGAACTTTCTTGGTTTCAGCAGGTTATGTATATTTCATTACGCCTTATAAAATAGTACCCGGAGGTATATATGGCATTTCCATTGTCCTGCATCATATGTTTAATACACCTGTAGGATTAACGGCACTTCTCTTCAATATCCCTCTTACAATAATTGGAACAAAAATTTTAGGACCAAGATTTGGCACTAAAACGGTGGTTGGTTTTGTTCTCACATCAGCATATGTTGACATACTGTCATACTTCTCAGAATATAAACCGCTAGCACCGGATGATCCATTTCTTTCAGCAGTTTTTGGCGGTGTACTTATTGGAGTAGGCGTTGGATTCATCTTTAAATCAAAAGCTACCTCGGGAGGTACTGACGTAATTGCAATGATACTGGCCAAATACACACGACTCCCTCTGGGACAGTTAATGATGGTAGTTGATTCAGTGATTGTATTGATAGGTTTTGTAGCCTTTGGTGACTGGCGGATTCCTTTATATTCCTGGATTGCAATCTTTGTGATGGGTAAAACTATTGACACCGTTCTCTCAGGTGTGGATTACGAAAAGACAATATTCATTATTTCAGATAAGTACGAGGAAATCCGTGATAAAATTATTAAGGATCTAAACAGAGGTGGCACTTTCTTACATGGTGAGGGAATGTATAACGGACATCAAAAAAGAGTTATTTTCACTGTTGTTAACCGGCGAGAGTTGGCTATGCTTGAGGAGTTTATCAATAAGGTCGATCCGAAAGCTTTCCTTACAATTATGGATGCCCATGAAATTCTTGGACAAGGTTTCAAATCACTACATGATAAGCTGGAAGACTAGTCTTATTCTATATTGGTATTAAATTAATGCTAAAGTGGATATTGCGAGTCCCTTGAGCCGCTCTTTAGACGGCATGGCTTCGCATTTTATGTAGATCGTCCCCCTTTCAAGAGCCTACAAAGAGCTGCTTAAATCTAGATCATGATCCTCTTTAGCATTACTTTAATACCTCTTTTGGAGTTCCTGTTTCAATACTAAACTCAGCTGAGCTTTTTATGTAAAACAACAAGTCTGATAAAAAGGAAAAGCTAGTTAAAAAAGTCTCATAATATCGTTGATATTGGCAAGGATTAGCAAGCCAAATAACAGAACCATTCCAACCACCTGAGCATATTCGAGGAATTTGTCGGATGGTTTGCGACCTGTTATAATCTCATAAAGGAGGAATAGTACATGTCCACCATCGAGAGCAGGAATTGGTAAAACATTCAGAATTCCCAGCATAATTGAAAGGAATGCTGTTAAAGCCCAAAACGATTGCCAGTCCCATACTGAGGGGAAAAGGTTGCCAATAGAGATGAAACTACCTACAGATTCGTATGCTTTTACCTCAGGATTCACCAAAAGTTTCAGTTGCTTCCAGTAGCTACCTATCTGTGCAAATGCTCTGTTAAAACCAGCAGGTATTGCAGATACAAATGAGTATTCATGTCGTTTGATTTTGAATAAACTTGACGGATCTCTTAGAGCAGCACCTATTCGGGCATTCTCATCGAGTGTAACATCAATATTAACAGTATCAGCACCTCTGAGAGCTGTAATTTTAACTTGTTCACCAGCATGGTTTTCAAGTGCACCTTTGAACTGATCAAAAAACAGTAAAAGTGAGTCGTTAACTCCAATTATTCTGTCGTCTTCCAGCAGACCTGCTTCTTTACCCGGTGAATCGTTTGTGAAACCACCTATGTAAAAAGGAAGACGGGGCATGATGAAGGCAGCCGATTGATGCTTTAACAATTTTCCAATATATCCCTGTGGTATTTGTATCTCATATGGTTGGTCATCTCTAATAACCTGAATTGTCTTGGCATCATCGAGAATTATTTTTGCAGGTATTTTATAGAAATCCTCAACAACCTCATTATCAACAGTTAAAATTCTGTCTCCATCTCTTAATCCCATTTGTTCAGCCATCGAGTCGGCAACAATACCATATTTTACCTCTGAAGTTGGTAAATACTGCTCACCCCAATACCATAACATCGTGATATATATACCAATAGCTAAAATAATATTGACTGTGACTCCTCCAAGCATAATGATTAGTCTCTGCCATGAAGGTTTGGCTCTGAATTCATATGGCTGTGGAGGTTGACTCATCTGTTCTTTATCCATAGATTCGTCAATCATACCGGAAATCTTTACATATCCACCTAATGGAAGCCAACCCATTCCGTACTCGGTCTCTCCTTTCTTGAATTTAAAAATTGAGAACCATGGATTAAAGAATAAGTAGAATTTTTCAACTCTTGTCTTAAATATTTTTGCTGTAATAAAGTGACCGAATTCGTGAAAAATTACAAGTATTGAAAGGCTTAAAAGGAGTTGTGCAGCTTTGATAAGAATTTCCATATGGAGTATTTGAAATATTAATTTTGGATAACAAAGATAGTGAGTTAAGGTTTAATTGAAAGAGCAGTAATGAATTCATCAGCCTTTTTTCTGGTTTCATTATTTGTTTCACATAACATCTGAATATCTATAGACGAGCTGAAACCTATTGTATTCATAGATCTTTCTATAATAGCAGGAATATCAGTAAATTTAATTCTGCCATTAATAAATGCAGTAACCGCTACTTCATTTGAAGCATTCATGATGCAAGGCATATTGCCTCCCTTCCCGATTGCCCGATAAGCAAGATTTAAGCAAGGAAATGTCTCATAGTCAGGAGATTCAAAAGTCAGGTTTTGCAAATTAGCAAGACTAAGTCTGCCGAAGTCACCTTCCAATCTATAGGGATATGTTAGAGCAAATTGTATGGGTAAGCGCATATCTTGCGGACCTAACTGAGCTTTAATAGAACCGTCATTAAACTGTACCATACTATGGATAACCGATTGAGGGTGAACAAGTACTTCAATTTGTCGGGCATCCAATGAGAACAGCCATTTGGCCTCAATAACCTCCAATCCCTTATTCATTAAAGTTGCTGAATCAATAGTTACCTTATTACCCATTTCCCATCGAGGATGATGAAGGGCCTGATCTACGGTAACCTTTTCGAGTTCCGACAATTTCATTCCTTTGAATGGACCACCTGATGCAGTTAAAAAGATTTTTTCAGGGGCAGTCAATTCTCCCATAAGACACTGAAAAATAGCCGAATGCTCCGAATCCACAGGAATTATAGGTACATTTTTTTCTATAGCAAGTCTTGTAATAATTTCTCCAGCCGCAACTAAAATTTCCTTATTAGCTATAGCGAGAGCTTTACCTGCATTTATAGCATTCCATGCAGGCCTCAATCCTGAAAATCCAACTATAGCTGTTAAGACCAAATCTATTGATTCCATTTCAACAACCTGACAGACAGAATTATGACCTGTGTAAACTTTGATTCCTAATGGACTAAGGGCAGACTGGACTATATCATAATGTACAGGGTTTGCAATTACCACTGTGTCCGGCTGAAACTTGACCGCTTGCTTTATTAGCAGCTCATAATTTTCGTTAGCTGTAAGAACAACCACTTCAAATAAGTTGCTGTTTCTTGAAATAACATCAAGTGTTTGACGTCCGATTGAACCGGTTGAGCCTAAAATTGCAATCTTCCTTTTCATCCAATAATCAGAGTATAATGAACTTTTCCGGATCAACAGGTTTTCCTCCAATCCATAATTCGAAATGAAGATGAGGCCCAGTTGATAATTCACCTGATTCACCTATTATCGCTATAGATTCGCCAGCCTTAACAATTGATCCCTGCTTTTTAAGAATGACAGAATTATGTTTATAGACGGTAATTACATTATTTATATGCTGTAAAGCTATAACATGTCCTGTGGATGAGCTCCATTCTGAAAATATCACTGTTCCATCATAAGCTGCCTTGATAGCTTCATTTTTAGGAGCTACAATATCGACTCCATAATGTTTTGACTGAGCATTAAACTTATTTGTAATTAGGCCCTTTACCGGTGGAAAAAACTTGTCAATTATTGAAACCGGGTGTTGAGTGACCTCTCCATTTTGAGGCATTAGGGCGTACTTATTGCTTTTTTCATATTCAATTCGAAGCAAGGAGTCGGCCTTTGATCTTTTAATTTTTATGTTCTCGTATTTTTTATACGAAAATGTATCATTAGGAGGTGGAGCCTCAATTGATTGCTCAGTATCACCCTCCACAATCTTTCGCATATTATTTATAAAAAGGTCTTTGCTCTTAAATGCCTTTTCAAGTGAATCAGCTTTCAATTGCAATTCATACAATTCTTCCTGGACTCCAGTGCTGCTATATCCAGGGATGTACTCTTTCAGCGGTGTAAAAGCTATAATGTATGTTGTGAGAAAAATGAAAATGATAGCTAACATTCCAATCACAACAAAAACATTCAATCGAGAGAGCCTGAAGGATAGTTTTTCTTCAAATGTATCCTCATTCAGAATGATAAGACGATACTTGTCACGAAGCTTTTTATACCAAGGCGTCTTTTTATCAGCTGATTCACTATTGTTCTTACTCGATGACATCGTAGCTATATGAAGAAAATGAGCTGACAAATATAGGCATTAATGCTTTACCGTTCTTTTAAAGAGTTTGTAGATTTCATTGAGTATCAATGGAGCCAACCCAAACAGAACAGCGATTAACCAACCGCGTGTATCCAACATATTAAGTCCGAAAGCTTTCTGCATAAACGGAACGGCTATAACCAATAATTGAAGGACAATGCCCACTACAATCGCACCAACCAGGTATCTATTAGAAAAAACGCCTATCTGGAATATTGACTTTATTCGATTTCTGACTGCGAGTGAATAGAACATCTGGCTTGCAACAAGTACCATAAATGCCATTGTTCGGGCATTGGTTAAAACTTCCTCAGGAGCTGCTTTATCGAAAGGACTATAACCTAGTTCATAGTAGCCGTAACAAAATCCAAAGATTGTAAGAAGCCCAATTATAAGTCCACCCAATGCGGCATGAAATCCTGCTCCCCCAGCAAAGAAACTTTCTTTGGGATTCCGTGGCTTTTCCTTCATGACATCAGGATCGCCCTTATCCATTCCTAATGCAATAGCCGGCAGAGAGTCGGTAAGGAGATTTATCCAAAGTAGTTGTACAGCCAGTAAAGGTACCTGCCAACCAATTAGCAAAGGTATTACCATTGCAACAACCTCACCTAAATTACAGGTAAGCAGAAATATTACTGATTTTTTAATGTTATTGTAAATGTTTCGCCCTTGCTCTATTGCTGTGATAATAGTTGAAAAATTGTCATCGGTAAGTATCATATCTGAAGCTCCTTTAGCAACATCCGTTCCTGTAATACCCATCGCAACTCCAATATCAGCGGCATTAAGTGATGGGGCATCATTCACACCATCGCCTGTCATAGAGACCACATTTCCATTTGCTTTCAGAGCTTTAACAATCTTAACTTTATGTTCAGGAGACACCCTGGCATACACACGAAAATTATTAACCTGATCATTAAATTGTGACTGAGTCAAGCGATCAAGCTCCTGCCCGGTAATAACTTGATCTTTATTATCGGATATTTCCAGTTCATGTGCAATAGCGAATGCAGTATTTCTATGGTCGCCTGTAATCATTACCGTAGTTATTCCGGCCATTTTTGCCTGTTGGATAGATGTCTTCACCTCATCTCTTGGTGGATCTATCATCCCCACAACTCCAATGAGAATAAGATCTTTCTCCATTTCTTCTGGTGGAATCTTTCCGTCAACTTCTTTAAAAGCTGCTCCCAAGGTCCTCAGGGCTTCATCTGACATTTCCTCGGTTGCCCTGTGGAATAGTTCCTTGTGTGAATCATTGATAGGCAGGATTTCACCGTTATCTATTACCCTGTTACATATCTTCAGCAAATTGTCAATAGCACCTTTAGTGTAGACAATATGCCCGCCATTTTCACTATTCAGAGTCGACATTAGTTTTCTGTCGGAGTCGAAAGCAAATTCGTCAACTCGCTTTATTTCATGCTTAATTGAGGTTCTGCCTAATTGTATATCATCAGCAAACGCAAGTAGAGCAATTTCAGTTGGGTCTCCTGTTGCTTCACCATCTTCCAATGTTGCATCAGAGCATAAAACCATTGCTTTTGCCAGTAATAATGCATCTTCATTTGAGATGTTCTCCGACTCTCTTTCAACATTTCTGATTTCACTAATCGTTGCATACTTCACAACAGTCATCTTATTCTGAGTGAGCGTTCCAGTTTTGTCAGAACACACAATATTAACTGAGCCAAGTGTTTCAACGGCCGGCAATCGCTTAATGATAGCATTTTTGCGAGACATTGTAGTAACTCCGATTGAAAGAACTACCGCAACAATTGCAGCAAGACCTTCAGGTATAGAAGCAACAGCCAGAGAAACGGCAGTAAGAAACATTTCACTGAGATTTCTGTCCTGAAATATTGAAAGGATGAAAATGAAAGCACATATTCCAATAGCGATTTTGCCTAATATTTTACCCAATTCATCAAGTCGTATCTCAAGAGGTGTCTTATCTTCAGAATCATCATCAAGGAAACCTGCAATTTTGCCTACTTCAGTATCCATACCGGTTGCGATCACAACACCCTCACCCCTGCCGTAAGTAACAAGGTTAGTCATAAAACCAAGGTTTTCTCTATCACCAAGTGGTGTGTCTGCATCATATACAGTGTCGTCATACTTTTCTGACGGTACTGACTCACCTGTAAGGGCAGATTCTTCAATTTTCAGATTAGCTGATTCAATGATCCTTATATCTGCTGCGACATATCTCCCGGCATCTAAAATAACGATATCGCCAGGAACCAACTGCTCAGAGTTGATTTCAGAAATATGTGAATTGCGACGAACAATAGCCTTTGGAGAAGACAATTTCTGAAGAGCTTCTATAGCTTTACCTGCTTTAACCTGTTGAACGACACCTAATACGGCATTTAGAATTATGACCATTAAGATAATTGCAGCGTCAATATATTCTCCCATCAACACAGTAATAATAACTGCTGCCAGAAGAACATATATAAGCCAATCACGCAGCTGGCTAAAAAACAGAGTAATTATACTTTTCTTCTCTTTTGCCTTTAGGCTGTTAGGTCCATATTGTTCTCTACGTTTGGCAACCTCTTCATCCGATAAACCGGTCTGAGGATCAACGCTTAATTCTTTAAGAACCTCTTCTTTTGTCTTTGTATACCACATTTTTAGATGAGTGTTAAATTGCCAATGATGATAATAGAAAATTTGTTCAAAGATAAAACAGTTGCGATATAGGATGTTCTGACAAAGCACTAAATTATTTATTCAGGCTGAATATTATAGAAGCATGAAACTCATTAATTTGTAACTTTACACCTTCCTTTTCAGAAAAATAAAATATTTTTGCAAATTAACAGTTATAAGGTAGAAATTGTAAAAAATACGAAAATCCATTGGCTGCATATCTCCGTTTAAATCGTAATATATTAATTCTGACACTGATAGTGTTACTCGCAGGTGCATGTTCTACTAAAAAAAACACATTTACCCGCAGGGCATATCATAATTTGAGTGCACACTACAATGCATGGTGGAATGGCAACGAAAGTCTCAAAGAAGGAGTATATCAAATTGGCAAATCAGCAAAAGACAACTACATTTCCGTACTCCCGGTTTATAATTATGGGTCTCAAACTGTAGCTCAATCGGTTAATCCAAATATGGACCGGGCAATTGAGAAAGCTTCCAAAGTCATACAGAAGCACTCCATGTTCTTTAATAATAAGGAATATGTTAAATGGGTGATGAACAGCTATCTGATGATAGGGAAAGCCAACTTTTATAAGCAGGATTATGGTGCTGCAAAGCGTGCATTTGAATTTGTAACTACCAAATATTCCTATGATCCAATCAGGTACGAAGCTCAGTTATGGATTGCCAAGACACTCCAAAAGCAGAAACAATACGAAGCAGCATTAAATGTTTTAAACGAACTAACAGCAGAGTCGGAAACGATACTGCTACCCTGGAAAGTCAGAAAGGCTTTACCAATGACTTATGCTGACATATATATAGCACAAGGGAAACTTGCTCTGGCACGTGAACAGATTGAAGCTGGTTTGCCTCTTCAGTCAGGATCAAAATTCAAGACAAGATTAAACTTCATACTGGGGCAAATATATCAGCAAGAGGGAAAGAATAGCCAGGCTACTGAATATTACACTTTAGCGATAAAAGGAACTCCCAGTTTCGAAATGGCTTTTAACGCCCGCATCAATATGGCAAGAGTTTACGATGCAGGCAGGAGCGATCACCGTCTTATTGTCAGGGAACTCGAAAAAATGTTGAAAGATGCGAAGAACCGCGATTTTCAGGATCAGATATATTTCGCATTGGCTGATATAGCTCTCAAAGAAAAAAATGACACTTTAGGAATCAGTCATTTGCGTAAATCAGTAGCAACGAGTCTTGATAATGATTTCCAAAAGTCAACATCAGCCCTGAAATTGGCCGATTTATATTTCAACCGCCAACAATACACATTTGCCGGTCTGTATTATGACACAGCAGTTAACTACCTTCCCAAGGAATTCCCTGACTATGAAAATATCAGCAAAAAGACTGAAATAATTGGCCGACTGGTGAAAAACCTGGAGATTGTACAAGTACAGGATAGTTTGCAGGCACTGGCTGGAATGCCTCAGGCTGAAAGATTTGCTATTATTGACAAGGCCATTGCCCGATATATTGAACGTGAGGAAGAGATTGCACGTAAAGCTGAAGAAGAGAAAATGGCATTGGAGGCAGGAATTGCTTTAGGTGGAAGAAGAGTAACGGATATGGAAGGGCAGACAACAGTTGGTGGCGGTGGATGGTACTTCTACAATCCATCAGCCATTGGAATGGGCTACAGTGAATTTACCAGAAAATGGGGACGCCGCCGTTTAGAAGATAACTGGCGTTTGAGCAATAAAAGAGTCGTTGACTTTGATATGATTGCTGAAAACGGAGAAATTGCGGATTCACTTGATATAGAGGGTGGTGAAAAAGCAAGTGTTACTGATTTAAGGTCACGCGAAGCATATCTGGTTAACCTACCTCTAACACCCGAAAAAGTTGATGCAAGTAATGTTCAGATTGGACAGGCATTGTTCAATGCCGGGCTTATTTACCTTGAAGAACTAAATAATGTTAGTGAGGCAGAGAAGACCCTTAATACGCTGCTTACCAGATTTCCATCCGACACAAACGCATTGCAAGCACATTATCACTTGTACAGAATTAATCGTGACCTAGGTGACAATGAGGAAATGATGGCTCATCAAAATCTGATTATTCAGGACTATCCTGACAGTGATTATGCAAGAATTCTTATTGATCCGGGTTATAAAGCTGAACTTGAGGAGGCAAAGAACAGGGTAAGGACATTGTATGAGGAAACATATGAAGCTTTTAGTGCAGGTCTGTACAGAATGGTAATTCTATACAGTAATGAAGCAATCAGCATGTATAATGGCAATGATTTAATTCCACAGTTTACCTATTTGCGGGCATTGGCTTTAGGCAAGACAGTAAACCAGGATACAATGAAGGTTGAACTGGCACAACTTGTTAAAGATTTTCCTTCATCTACGGTAATCCCATATGCCAATATCATATTAGGTGAACAAAAGACCGGGGCCGGAGGAATGATTCTTGATCCGGTAAGCGGTGATAGTATCGCAACAAACCTTGATGTTTCAATGTATACATATAGTCCGGCCACATCTCATTTCTATGTTATGATAGTCGATGGAAACCTTGTAAATGTATACGGAACCAAAGTCAGAATAAGCGATTTCAATTCGCGTAATTATGGCACGCAAAATCTTCAGGTTAACAGTGTCATTCTGGAAGGCAATAAGCAGATGATCTCTGTAAGTACATTCGCAAATAGCGAAGACGCAATGAGATTTATTAATCATATATCTACTGATGGTTACGTGTTCTCAGGGATTCCTGATGGATCGTATGATCAGTTCATAATTTCTTCTAACAACTATCCGGTATTCTTTAAGGAAAAAAAGACAGCTCCTTATTTGTTGTTCTTCAGAAATAATTACCAACAACCATAAACCATCATTATTAAAAATGGCCAAAAATAATATTCCGGAACCTCCCCCATCAGCAAATCTGATCCAGTCAGGAACGCTGATTACGGGCGACATTGAGTCAAATGGTAACATACGAATTGACGGCACATTAACAGGCACAGTAAACGCCGGTGGTAAAGTCATCTTAGGATCTACTGGTACAGTAGAAGGAGAGATTCATTGTATTAACGCTGATATTGAAGGTCGGGTAAATGGCTTAATAAAAGCAAAAGAACTTCTATCATTAAAGGCTACCGCTGTTGTTACCGGTGATATCCATATAAATAAACTGGCGATTGAGCCGGGTGCTCGATTTACTGGTACATGCAAAATGGATTCGGTAATGACTGAGCCTGCCATCTATGCCGAAGAAGAATTCAAGGGACAATAATCCGCTTAATCCCTATGTGAAATACTCGGGAATGACCGCACAAATGGTTTTCATTATTGCGGGAGGAAGCTTTGGTGCATATAAATTAGATAAATGGATTGATGTAACATTTCCTTTTCTCACAATTATTATTTCACTTGTCTCCGTATTTCTGGCTATTTGGTTATTTATCAGAGAATTTAATAAAACAAACGGAAAATGAGAAATGAAGTAAGGCTTTTTCTTAAACAAAATATAATATTGACCCTGGGCCTGGGAGTAGTTGTTACAATATTAATGGTTACGATGCCACCAGCAAGAATAACCGTCACTCTGCCATTTATTCTGATCTTTCACGCAGCAATCGCTTTCCTATCGTTTGCTCTGATTATCAAAAAGACCGAATCGGCTCCCAAGAAATTCGTCAGCGTTTACCTTGGAAATACAACAGTTAAACTTTTGTTGTTTATGGCTATTCTCTTTATTTACGCTCTGTCATACCTTCATGATGCTGTTAATTTCATAATCAGTTTCTTCATTATCTATATCATTTACACAATTTTTGAAGTTGTCCATCTGGTAAAATGGAATAACAGATCACCAAGATAAACAACTACTTTAATTATCTTTGTGGGGTAATAAAATTTTAATTCTATGATCTATATTACCCGGCACGAACATTTCAACGCTGCTCATCGTTTATTTAGTCCCTCACTTACTGACGAACAGAACCTTGAAGTATATGGAAAATGTTCAAATCCCAATTGGCATGGACATAACTACTCGTTATTTGTTACCATAAAGGGTGACGTTAATCCTGACACTGGATTTCTAATGAACCTTAAAACTTTAAGCTCAATCATTAACGACCTTATAATTGAAAAGCTTGATCACAAGAATATCAATCTTGAGGTAGATTTTATGGCAGGAATTTTGCCTTCAGCAGAGAATATTGCAATACAGGTATGGAATCAGCTCGAAAGCATAATTGCTGAACATGGAGCAACTCTGCATTGCATAAAACTCTATGAAACTGAAAAAAATTATGTTGAGTATTATGGATCGTAAAGATAAAATCAAAGGAATGAAAAAAGAGGATATCAATGATGGAATAAATGAGATGGCTGTTGAAAATATCATGGACGACTATTCTCTGGAAGTTGGATTTCGCCGAAAGGACACATATAATAATCGTACTTTAGCCAAATTGAGTAACCATTATAAAGACATTATAAAGCTAATAGGTGAAGATCCTGAAAGAGAAGGACTGCTTAAGACGCCTGAAAGGGTGGCGAAAGCAATGCAGTTCTTAACACATGGTTACGATTTAAATCCTGAAGAAATCCTGAAATCCGCAATGTTTCAGGAAGACTATAAGCAGATGGTAATAGTAAAAGATATTGAGATCTATTCTTTATGTGAACATCACATGATACCATTTTTTGGCAAAGCTCATGTTGCTTATATTCCAAACGGATATATAGTAGGCTTAAGTAAAATACCCAGAGTTGTTGATGCCTTTGCCCGTCGACTTCAGGTTCAGGAAAGACTTACAACCCAGATAAAAGAAGCGATTCATAATACACTTAAACCTCTAGGTGTGGCTGTTGTAATTGAAGCTCAGCATATGTGTATGAGCATGAGGGGGATTCAGAAACAAAATTCAGTGACAACAACTTCCGATTTTACCGGCGCATTCCTTGTAGATAAAACACGAGCCGAATTTATACACCTTATTGGATCTAAGCTTCATTAATAAAATGATTATTAGCTCCTTCAAACTCGAACACTATTTCGCAAAATACGAATTCAATGCAAAATATCTTTTGTCGAGCTCTGATTGTGATGGTTTTAGTCTCAACTATGTCCTTTCATCTGCCGAACATGGTGAACTTGAATTATGGAATTCACTAACCCTTGGTTATACTGAATCAGAAGGTCACTTCCTTTTGCGCGAAGCAATTTCACGACATTATAACTCGATTAAACCTGACGACGTTTTTGTATTGTCGCCTGGTGAAGCCAATTATATCCTGATGCAAACTCAATTAGATCCTGGCGATCATTTAGTCTGCATGCGGCCTTCATATCAGTCATTATATCAGATTGCAAAAGATAAAGGTTGTGTCATACACTTTTGGGAACCAGATGATAAAGGATTATTTAATCCCGATGACCTTGCCAAACTAGTAAATGAAAAAACGAAGCTGATTGTTGTTAACTTTCCTCACAATCCTACCGGGTATTATCCGACGAGAGAAGAGCTCAACAGAGTGATTGAAATAGCATCACGTCATAATACTTTGCTATTTTCTGATGAGATGTATCATAAACTTGTACATAACCCTGCACTGTTAAATGATTCGCTTTGTGATCTATATGACAATACAGTAAGCTTGTGGGGAATGGCCAAATCATTTGGTCTTGCCGGTTTAAGAATCGGATGGGTAACCTCTCATAATAAAAAGCTACTCGGAATGATGAAACATTTCAAGGATTATCTCACCATCTGTAATAGTGCGACTTCCGAAGTACTCTCAATGATAGCATTAAATAACAGTGAAAGATTTATTGAAGTAAACCTGCAGAAGATAAGAGCTAATAAGCAAATATTTCAGGCATTTGTAGAAAAACATACTGAGTTGTTTGATTATTATATTGAACCTGGAGCCGGGTCTACTGCTATGGTTAAGGTTAGATTACAGGAGCCTGCATTAAACTATGCTGAAAAAATTGTAAAGGAATCAGGAGTAATGCTGGTGCCATCAGAAATGTTTGAGTATGGTGATCAACATTTCAGAATAGGATTTGGAAGATCAAGTATGAAGGATGCGCTTGCAGCTTGGGAAGCAGTTATTTGATATTATTGTATCTTTGCCGCACATTTAAATCAATATCTTTTTATGAAAGCATATGTATTCCCGGGACAAGGCGCCCAGTTTGTTGGTATGGGTAAAAACTTGTACGATACCAATGACCAGGCAAAAGAAATGTTTGAGAAAGCAAACGAAATTCTTGGATTCAGAATTACAGATTTAATGTTTGAAGGTACTGATGAAGACCTTAGACAGACTAAAGTTACTCAACCAGCCATATTCCTGCATTCAGTAATACTTGCTAAAACATTGGGCGAACAATTTAAGCCCGACATGACAGCAGGACACTCATTAGGAGAATTCTCAGCACTAGTTGCAGCCGGAGCATTATCATTTGATGACGGTCTCAGATTAGTATATGCGCGTGCCATGGCTATGCAAAAAGCTTGTGAAGCAGAACCCGGCACAATGGCTGCAATACTTGGATTGGATGATAACAAGACCGAACAAGTGTTAAATGAAATACAAGAAGTTGTTGTTCCGGCAAATTACAACAGTCCAGGACAACTGGTAATTTCAGGATCAGTCAAAGGTGTTGAGATAGCTTGCGAGAATTTAAAAGCAGCAGGAGCAAAAAGAGCACTTCCACTAAAAGTAGGCGGAGCATTCCATTCACCTTTAATGGAACCTGCAGGAATCGAATTGGCACGTGCAATTAATAACACTCATTTCAACACCCCTGTTTGCCCGGTATACCAGAACGTAAATGCTCAGGCTGTTACCGATCCGCTGGTAATTAAAGAAAACCTTATTAAACAACTCACTTCACCGGTTAGATGGACGCAGACTGTACAAAACATGGTAAATAGCGGTGCTACTACTTTTATTGAAGTAGGTCCCGGGACCGTATTGCAGGGCCTGGTAAAAAAAATCGCCCCTCAATCTGAAGCTTTGAGTGCTCAGTAAATAAAAGCAAAACCCCGTTTTCACTAAAGACAACGGGGTTTTTCTTTTAGGTAGACACTATACCTGTGATAGCCAATGGTTTATAAAAACGGTGATTGGAAATTACCGTTTCATAACTAATCAACCATATTGCTGTTCATAGTATTTCTGGTATTCTCCTGAAGTAACAGTATTGAGCCATTTCTCATTAGTAAGGTACCAGTCAACAGTTTCCTCAAAACCTTCAGTAAACTTTACGGTGGGCTCCCAGCCTAACTCTCTTTTAATTTTACCGGCGTCGATTGCATATCGTAAATCGTGACCCGCTCTGTCTTTCACAAATGTTATAAGTTGTGCTGATTCTCCGGGATTTCGTCCTAGCCTATTGTCCATTATTTCACACAATTTGTGAATAAGGTCGATATTACGCCATTCGTTATTCCCGCCTATATTATAAGTTTCACCCGATTTCCCCTTATGGAAAAGCAGATCTATAGCTTTAGCATGATCCTCTACATAAAGCCAATCTCTTATATTCTCACCCTTACCGTAAACAGGTAGTGGCTTTTTGTTACGGATGTTGTGAATAAATAACGGTATAAGTTTTTCAGGGAACTGATAGGGCCCATAATTATTTGAACAGTTCGATACAATAGCAGGTAATCCGTAGGTATGATTATAAGCCCTTACCAAATGATCACTGCTCGCTTTACTAGCTGAATATGGACTTTTAGGATCATATGGAGTGGTCTCTGTGAACATCCCATCCATTCCTAATGAGCCAAACACTTCATCAGTAGAAATATGATAAAACAGCTTACCTTCATAGTCGTCTTTCCATTTTGCAAGTGAGGCATTTAGTAGGTTTACTGTTCCCACAATATTTGTCATAATGAACTCCATGGGATTTGAAATAGACCTGTCAACGTGAGATTCAGCAGCCAAATGAATTACTCCCTCAAAATTATAATCCTGAAATAGTTGCTGAATGAAGTCACCATCTGTTATGTCGCCTTTGACAAAAGTATAATTTGGAAAGCTCTCAATATCTTTAAGATTAGAAAGGTTACCCGCGTAGGTAAGTTTATCAAGATTGACGATTCTGTAGTTACTATACTTATTTACAAAAAGGCGTACAACATGAGAACCAATAAAACCTGCTCCCCCGGTTATGAGAATGTTTTTCATGTTAATTGAAATGTTATATCGTTACTGTTGTTTATTTCTTAATTCCAACTCCCAATTCCATGCGGAACTCATCATTTCATCTATGCCCCTTTGTGCTTTCCATCCAAGAACCTCATTTGCATATGATGTGTCTGCCCAAACCTTTTCAATATCACCAGGTCTTCTATCTACTATCTCATAATTAAGTTTCTGACCAGTGGATTTCTCGAATGATTTTATGACTTCAAGAACACTGAATCCATTACCTGTGCCAAGATTGAAAACTTCAAATGGCTTGGGTGATATTTTGTGTGTCATGCGATCTACTGCTACAACATGAGCCTGTGCAAGATCAACAACATGAATATAGTCTCTAATTGCCGTTCCATCAGGTGTGTTATAATCTGACCCAAACACTTTAAGCTTTTCACGTTTTCCAATGGCTGTTTCGGTAATAAATGGAACAAGATTGTTAGGAATACCTATTGGCAGTTCACCAATTAATGCAGAACTGTGAGCACCTATTGGATTGAAATATCTCAATGAAATGCTTTTAAGGTGATATGCTTCAACCGCAAACCTTATGATTTGTTCTGACATTTGCTTTGTGTTACCGTAAGGCGACCATGCTTCTTTAATGGGAGATGTTTCTTTAACCGGTAATTCATCGGGTTGACCATATACTGTGCATGATGAAGAGAATACCAGATTTTCTATTGAATTCTCTTTCATCCCATTGAGGATATTTATCAATGACTGCAAATTATTTCGGTAATAAAGTAATGGTTTCTCCATTGACTCACCCACTGCTTTGTAAGCAGCAAAATGGATTATCCCTGAAAGATCGCTATTCTCTTTAAAGAAAGCGCTGGTCTTTGACTCATCTACAAGGTCGAAGTTATAAAAGGTGGGTCGCTTTGAGGTAATCTTTTCAATCTGGTCAACTACATACTCGTATGAATTAGAAAGATTATCAACAATAACAACTTCATAGCCTTTATTCTGCAGCTCAACGACTGTATGCGAACCAATATATCCAGTTCCACCTGTAACCAGAATTTTCATACGACAAAATTTACTTATTTACTTTGTGTACTCTACCATCAACAAGTGCGTAGAATTCACCACTTTCCTCGCATTTAGCCATTCCCTGGCTGTCAAATTTCAATTTATGCCCATATTCACTCATCCACCCGGTTTGACGAGCAGGGTTACCGACAACCAATGCATATGGTAGAACTTCTTTTGTAACAACCGCTCCTGCGCCTATGAAAGCGTATTCCCCAATATCATGTCCACAGACGATAGTTGCATTAGCACCTATTGATGCACCCTTTTTTACAGTTGTCTTACTGTAATTACCTCTACGGTTAACTGCACTTCTGGGATTAATTACGTTGGTAAAAACCATCGAAGGCCCTAAAAAGACATCATCTTCACAGGTTACGCCTGTATATATTGACACGTTATTCTGAACTTTAACATTTTTACCCAGAATTACTCCCGGCGACACCACTACATTTTGCCCGATATTACAATTTTCACCTATAACACAATTTTCCATTATATGACTGAAATGCCATATTTTAACACCTCTTTCGATCTTACATCCAGGATCAATAATTGCAGTTTCATGAGCAAAATATACTTCGTTTTGTATCATTTTATAAAAAATGTGAATTAGCAGGTTACATAAGTAACCAAAAATTAACCATGTAGTTTAAAGATAACTGCGTTATATTTCTTTCACCTATTTAATGAACTCAAGTAACGTTGTTGTAATATATGACAGCTGTTCTTCATCAAGCTCTGTATGCATTGGTAATGAGATTACTGTCTTACATAAAAGTTCTGTAACCGGGAAATCGCCCTCTTTGTATCTCGGATCAAGATAGGCTTTTTGCATATGCAATGGTACCGGATAATAAATCATTACCGGAATACCCTTTGCAGCCATATGATCAACTAATGAGTTTCTATCAACGTCTGATGTAACAATAGTATACTGGTGATAAACATGTGTGGTATTTACTGCCTTAGTAGGAGTTTTTATCTTAGGATTACCGGCAAAAGCGTTGTTATAGTATTGAGCAGCTTTACTTCTGGCTGCATTATATTCATCAAGGTATTTAAGCTTAACATCTAAAACAGCGGCCTGGATACTATCAAGTCGACTGTTAACACCTATAAAATCATGATAATATCTAACAGTCATACCATGGTTTGCCATAACACGAAGCTGCTTTGCTATTTCATCGTCATTTGTGAACATTGCGCCACCATCCCCATAGCATCCTAAATTTTTACTAGGGAAGAATGAAGTACAACCAATATGTCCGATTGTTCCGGATTTCTTTCTGCTGCCATCTTTAAAAATATAATCAGCACCTATTGACTGACAAGCATCCTCGATAACATATAGATTGTGTTTTTCTGCTATTTCAAGAATAGCTTCCATATTGGCACATTGTCCAAACAAGTGCACAGGTACAATAGCTTTTGTTTTTGGTGTAATAGCTCTCTTAATAGCTTCGGGATCAATGTTGAAAGTATCTGCGTCCACATCAACAACAACAGGTGTTAATCCGAGGAGGGCAATAATCTCAGCTGTAGCAATAAACGTAAACGAAGTCGTAATTACTTCATCTCCTCTTTGAAGGTTAAGCGCCATCATAGAAATCTGCAATGCATCGGTCCCATTTGCACAGGGAATTACATGCTTTACACCAAGATAATTCTCAAGGTTTTCCTGAAACCTCTTAACTGCAGGCCCGTTAATAAAAGCAGTAGAATCAATGACTTCTGAAATTGAGTTGTCGATCTGGTTTTTAATTTTCTGATATTGACCTTTAAGGTCAACCATTGATATCTTATTCATTTAGATGAGTTTTACATAAAAAGGCAAATATACGACTATTACGCTGTTACGAAAAAGTTCATAGTTGTTTTAACAATGTTGAATTTGGGCTCATTTGCTTATCTTTGTAAACGAATAAACTTATCAAATCTGATGCTTAAGTCTAACTTTTTTCTGCAAAATTTACTGGTAGCCTCCCTTCTCATACTAGTTACATCGGTTAATGAAGTTTCGGCGCAACAAAACGTGAAAGACTCAACCATTTCAATGCATCTGATTACAGCGCATTTTGCATATCAACTTCCTTCAGGAGATATGGCAGATCGTTTTGGTTCTAATGCTATGGTTGGTCCGGCATATTATTACAAGTCTTCAAAAAACTGGCTTATCGGCATGGAAGCAGGTTTTATGTTTGGTAACACAGTGAAAAACAAGGAGAGTATTTTAAGCAGTATTGAAACAGAGGATGGTAATATCGTTGATGTTGATGGTATTTACTCAACATATCACTTTTACGAACGGGGCTATTCATTTCTGGCTAAATTAGGAAAAGTAATTCCTGTTGGAAAATCAAATCCTAACTCAGGAATAATGACAGGAATTGGCGGTGGATTAATTCAACATAAAGTTTTCATAGATCATCGTGATCAAACTGCACCTCAGATTACAGGTGATTATTTGAAAGGGTATGATGAACTAAAAAGAGGACCTGCTGCAAGTATCTTTGCGGGTTATTTCTTTACAGGTGAAAATAAAGTCGTTAACTTCTACGCAAATGTTGATTTAACAGTTGCCTTTACCGAAGACATAAGGCCATATTCTTTTGCAAGAAGAGAGTATCTAAATGGGAAATACACTGATCTTTTAATCTCATTAAAGGTTGGATGGATGATTCCTGTGTATAAAAGATCACCTAAAGATTTTTATTATTATTAAAATTGTCCACCTAACTTTGTAGTCAACAAAAAAATCAATCATGCGACAAATCTATAGCTTCATAATCACATTATACGGACTGTCGCTATGGATATCTTCACTTTTCTATCAGAAAGCACGTGACTGGTTTTATGGTCGTCGCGAAATATTCACAAAACTCGAGGAAGTATTTTCAAATCATTACCACTCAGAAGATCCTTCACCGGTTGCTTGGATTCATTGTGCTTCATTAGGTGAATATGAGCAGGCACGACCGGTTATTGAAGAGATTAAAAGTCAACATCCACAAATTTCAATCATTCTCACTTTCTTTTCGCCCTCTGGATTCAACAATAAAGCCAGCAATTCAGGGGCAGATTTTGTATTCTACTTGCCACTCGACACCAGAAAAAATGCAAGAAAGTTCCTGCGGATTGTTTCACCCTCAATTGCCATTTTTGTAAAGTATGAATACTGGTATAATTATCTGCACGAACTGAAGGAAAAGAATATTCCAACATATATGATTTCAGCAATCTTCCGCCCTTCACAGCACTTCTTTAAATGGTATGGCGGTTGGTTCAGGACACACCTGAGAAACCTCAATAAAATCTTCGTGCAGGAAGAGGTATCTGCTGAATTGCTCAGTATGATTGATGTAAATAATGTAATAATCAGTGGCGACACTAGATTTGACAGAGTGGCAGGCATAGGCAACAAGAAAGTTAGCATCCCTTATCTTGACGAGTTTTCAAAAGATAGCTTTACACTAGTCGCTGGAAGTACCTGGCCTCCTGATGAAGCAATACTTCAAAAGCTCTTTGAATCGTCTTATGATTCTTTAAAGCTTATAATTGCACCTCATGAAATTAACAGGAAGCACCTGGATGAGCTGTCCTCAAAGTTTTCAGGCAATTGTGAATTCTATAGTAAAATAAGAGAATCGAACCTTGGTGCCGAGGAGTACTTTAAGAGGAATAAACCACGTGTAATTATTATTGATTCCATCGGACTACTTTCAAAATTGTACCGTTATGGTAAGTTAGCATATATAGGAGGTGGATTCGGTGTTGGAATACATAATACACTCGAGGCTGCTGTTTATGGAATGCCAGTTCTTTTTGGAGCAAACTTTCACAAGTTCAAAGAAGCTCAACAATTAATCGAAGTAAACGCTGGAGTAAGTGTTAAGGATGAACAGGAGCTGATTCAAATTGTAAATATCTATTACAGCCTACCCGACAAGCTGAGGGTTGCATCTGAGCAAGCAGCAAAATTTGTAAAATTCAGAACAGGAGCCACCAGCTCAATTATGAGCGAGTTAGAATCTGTCTTTGACAGTCTGAAGGTTCATCAATCCTAAAGATTACAATTGCCAACCCTTCCCCATCCCAGGCTGCTGAAAAAGTATGAGTTCTACCAATAACCTCATGCCACTCATTTGATAAGCGCGATGATTCGTGTGCATGTCCGTGAAGGGTAACATAGGGTTGTTTTGTTGAGATCAAATCAGCAATAGCTTTGCTACCAATATTCTTATTTCCTGGAATCTTATCCAGACTGCTATTATTTGGTGGACTGTGAAAAAGAAAAATAGCCTTAGTCATATCATAGCCTTCTGCTAACTGTGCCAGATCACTGCTTATTAATGAATTATCGTATATATCACTATTGCTTCTAAAACCATCATTTGGTGAGATTGAGCCATCTAATGTTGTAAAATCAACATCATATTTCTCCCAATCCTTATTTCTGAATGGAGTAGGAGGAACATAAGAATAACCATAAATGGTGTATAGGCCAAATTTCACTCTTTCTGAATTTAGGTATTTCCATAACTCTCTTTTATTGCCTTCAATAAAACCCTTGACATCTGTTTTGTAGTCATCATTGCCAGCAATTAAATACACTTCAGGATAATTGCAACCCAATTGTTTCTGAATTCTGACAAATAACGGGATGATATAATCATTAATAAAAGGATTGACTGTATTATCACGTGATTTGTCAGAAGCCCTAACATGAGGCAACAGATCACCACCCAAAAACAGAAAAGAGGGTTTTCTTTTTATAACCTCCTGTGCCAGAAGCTCATACTTATTTGTATCTCCATGCAAATCGCTAACAAAAAAACATGTTGTCATTGCTTTTATTTTTATGTTTAATAATTGCAGTCTGCTAAAATAGTTAAATCTTATCTTTGCCTCAAACAATTATGTTATGATGAAAATTGCTGAAAACGAGATGAAGCCAATAATTGGGATTTCAACAGGTGACCTGAACGGCATTGGTTATGAAATAATTCTGAAGGCTTTATCGGATAACCGAATCAACGAAATTTTAATACCTGTTGTTTATGGTTTAGCTAAAGTGGTTTCATTCAATAAAAAGGTATTAAACCTATCAGAGCTCAATTTTAATATAATTAAAAGGGTTGATAGCCTAAACCCTAAGAAATCCAATCTCGTTAATCTGCATGACAATGAGATAAAGATAGAGTTTGGGAAGCCTGATACAGTTGCTGGAGAACAGGCATTTTACTCATTGGAAGCTGCTATTGCCGACTTACAGAAAGGCAGTATTAATGCTTTGGTCACCGCTCCTATAAATAAAAAAACTATTCAGTCGGCCAATTTCCATTTTCCCGGACATACAGAATATCTGAGCGAAAAGTTTGGTGTGAATAATAGCTTGATGTTAATGGTTAATAACAACCTTAGGATTGGAGTTATTACAGGGCATATACCCGTAAATGAAATTTCGAATACAATTACAAGTGAACTGGTATTTCAAAAAATTGAAATATTGAGTAAATCACTAACAGTTGACTTTGGTATCCGCTCACCGCGAATAGCATTACTTGGCTTAAATCCACATGCCGGTGACGATGGCCTTATTGGTTCAGAAGAAAAAAGTATCATAATACCTGCTATTGAAAGGGCTAAAAAACAAGGGCATCTTGTTTTCGGGCCATATCCTGCAGATGGATTCTTTGGTTCGTCAACATTCAATCGGTTTGATGGTATTCTAGCTATGTATCATGATCAGGGTATGCTGCCTTTTAAAACCCTTTCATTTGAATCAGGAGTCAATTATACTGCAGGGTTGCCATTTATAAGAACGTCTCCTGCTCATGGTACTGCTTTTGAGATTGCCGGTAAGGATATGGCTTCACCTGAATCGTTCAGAGCTGCCATGTATCTTGCTTGTGATATCTGGAAAAACAGGAGAGAACATGAAGCAATCTCTAGCAATCCACTAAAGACTGTAAGACACGACACTGAGTCATAATATCGATATTTAAAAACACTTCAAAAAAAATCACAACCTTGGTTGGGTATTCAATTTACGAAATTGCAGAAGCTGTCAAAGGGAAATTATTGCTTCATTCTGATAAGCATAAAATTACCAACTTGCTTATAGACAGCAGGAAAGTTAATTCTCCGGCAAGTTCAATCTTTTTCGCCCTGACTACCAAAAGAAATGATGGGCACAAATTTATTGAAGAACTGATAAAAGCAGGAGTAATGAACTTCTGTGTGAGTCAAATCCCTCATCATCTCCAACAAAAAGCTAATTTCATTGAAGTTGACGACACTTTGGTAGCATTACAACAGCTAGCTGCGTTCCATAGACAAAAATTCAATATACCTGTAATTGGAATAACAGGAAGTAATGGCAAAACAATAGTTAAAGAATGGCTTTGGCAGTTGCTTTCGGAAGAGAAAACAATTATCAGAAGTCCACAGAGCTATAATTCACAAGTTGGTGTGCCCCTCTCTGTATGGCAGATTGAGTCGATTCATCAGTTAGGGATTTTTGAAGCAGGCATATCTGAACCTGGTGAAATGGGTAGACTTCAACCAATAATTAATCCTGAAATAGGTATTATTACTAATATAGGACAGGCACACGATCAGTTTTTTGAATCAAAAGAACAAAAGACTGAAGAAAAGATGAAACTTTTTGCAACTTCAAATTCATTAATCTACTGCCGCGATCATGAAGTTATACACAAGTATGCACCAAACTCTGCTACCAAATTAACCTGGGGTAATCACGCCGAATCCAATCTGCGGATTCTTGATATATTCAGGACTAAAAAAGAAACGACTATAAAAGCGGTTTATGCAGAGAAAGAGCGGCAAATTTCTATTCCTTTCACAGATGAAGCTTCTTTTGAAAATGCAATGCATTGCTGGACTACAATGCTTCTTCTTGGTTATGGTCCTGAAGTAATAAAAAGCAGGATGCTGAAGTTGCAACCTGTGGCAATGAGATTGGAAATGAAAGAAGGCATAAATGGTTGCCTGATTATTAATGACACGTACAGCTCTGATCTTGAGTCATTGGCTAATGCACTTGACTTCCTGGTACAACAAACAAGGCACGACAAGCGCACAGTGATACTAAGTGACATACTGCAAAGCTCGGGTGAAGAAGAGAGTCTTTATAGATCTATAGCATCTTTACTGGAAGTAAGGCAAATTTCGCGACTTATTGGTATAGGTGACGGCATCTCCCGCCATAGTCATTTGTTTATAATGCAGAAGCAGTTCTTCAATAGTACTGACCAGTTCATTGAGCAGTATAATTTTACTCCCTTCAGAAATGAGAGTATTTTAATTAAAGGAGCAAGGGTATTTGCTTTCGAGAAAATTATAGATCTGCTGCAACAAAAATCACACGAAACAGTACTTGATGTTAATCTGTCAGCCTTGGTCCATAATCTCAACTACTTCAGGTCCTTACTTAAGCCAGAAACTAAAGTTATGGTAATGGTAAAAGCTTTTTCGTACGGTAGTGGAAGTTTTGAAATAGCCAACACTCTACAGTTTCACCATGCTGACTATTTGGCTGTTGCGTATGCAGATGAAGGGGTAGAGTTAAGAAAAGCCGGAATAAGCTTACCAATTCTTGTTATGAATCCCGAAATGACAGGAATGGAATCGATGATCAGGTACAATTTGGAGCCTGAAGTATATAGCTTCAGAACATTGGAGCTATTTAGGTCAACAATTGAAAACTATGGGTTAACCAACAATAATGTATACAAAATCCATGTAAAACTGGACACTGGTATGCACCGACTTGGTTTTATGGAGGACGAATTAGGAGAACTAACAGAAAGGTTACAACAGTATAGGAACATTACTGTTTCTTCAGTCTTTACACACCTTGCCGCAAGTGAAAGCAAGGAGTTTGACTGGTTTACAAAGCTCCAGATTCAGAATTTTGAGCGTATGACCTGGTTTCTCAATGATAACCTTGGTTATACTTTTATGCGCCATATTCTGAATTCTGCCGGTATAATACGACATACATATGCCCAGCTTGATATGGTTCGTCTCGGCATATCTCTTTATGGCATATCTTCTCTGCCTTTAGTTCAAAAGAAACTTGAAACTGTTAGCAGCCTTAAAAGTGTTATTTCACAAATCAAAGAGATCCCGGAAGGTGAATCGGTAGGCTACAATTGTCGATGGGTAGCTGACCGTAAAACTACAATTGCAATTATTCCCATTGGTTATGCAGATGGTCTTAGCAGAAAACTAGGTAATGAAGTAGGCTGTATGGTCATTAGAAATAAAATTGTTCCCATAATCGGTAATATCAATATGGATATGACTATGGTCGATATCACAGGAATTGACGCAGAAGAAGGAGATGAAGTTATAGTTTTCGGGAAAGAGCTCTCCATAAATAAATTAGCAGAATTGATGGATACAATTCCATATGAAGTTCTTACCGGAATTTCACGGAGGGTTAAACGTATCTATTATCAGGAATAATTATTTTTTTGAAATTATTTCCTCTATCTCTTTCAACTCTTCCCTGCTAAACGTCAGGTTTTCAAGACACTTAAGATTGTCATCAATTTGGAGAGTACTGCTTGCACCAACGAGTACTGAAGTAATACGAGGATCTTTCAATACCCATGCGAGTGACATTTGAGCCAAAGTTTGTCCTCTCCTTCCAGCTACTTCATTTAATTGTTTAATTATTTGAAGTTTCTCAGGTGTAATACTTTCGGGTTTAAGGAAATGCGCTCTTGCGGCTCTGGAATTTACAGGTATGCCACTTAAATACTTATCAGTTAACAATCCTTGTGACAATGGTGAATATACAATACATCCCATACCTTCATCCTCAAGTTTATCCAACAAACCATCTTCTATCCAACGATCAAATAACGAATATCTTGGTTGGTGTATCAGACACTTTACACCGCCCCTGGTTAACAGATCAACTGCTTTATCAGTAGCATCCTCAGCGTAATTCGAGAGACCAACATACAATGCTTTTCCTTGTCTAACAATATCAATGAGTGCACTTGTAGTTTCTTCTATAGGTGTATTAACATCATGCCTGTGTGAGTAAAATATATCTACATACTCGAGGTGCATTCGTTTAAGACTCTGATCAAGACTCGAAATGAGATATTTCCTTGAACCTCCGTCACCATATGGACCCGGCCACATTAAATAGCCCGCTTTTGTTGATATAATCATCTCATCTCTGTATGGCTTGAAATCAGCCATCAATACCCTTCCAAATGTCTCTTCTGCACTTCCTTCAGGAGGGCCATAATTATTTGCCAGATCAAAATGTGTTATTCCTTTGTTGAAAGCATGTATTAAGAGTTTACGACTGTTTTCATAAATATCAATACCACCGAAATTATGCCATAGACCAAGAGATACGGGTGGAAGATACAAACCACTTTTCCCGGTTTTGTTGTATTTAATGTTGTTGTATCTATCAGTGGATGCTCTGTACAAGTCTTCTTTCATGAGCTATTGATGATGTTTGGAACAAACTATACTTCTAACAAGAAATTACTATTTAATGTTGAGCGGAAAACTATTTGTCATCCTTTTTGAATTTTTTCATCCAGTTTTTTAACTTTAAAGCATCATCCTTAATAATTGAAAGCTTAACCGGTTTATATAACCAAAACATCCAACCCACAATGCCTCCGCATAGGAAGAATGCAATGAACTGAAGGAGAGAGAAAACTATTGCCAATTCCGGACTCAAACTATAGAATCCGAAAAGGAAAATCATACTCGCTTCCCTTGTGCCAAAACCAGCAAGAGTAATGGGTATGAGAGTAACCAAACTCATAATACTAAGCATGAAACCCACTTCAATCAGCGAAATCTTAGAACCCAAAGCTAGTAGTATCATCCAATTGGCAACATAATATATCAGGTAGGAAGTGATAGTAAGAATCCAAGGAATTATCATCTTAATGTCAAACATCTCAGTCCACGATTCTTTTACAAAAACAATAAGAGTCTTTTCCGATTTGATAACTTTCAGGATAACAGTACCCATAATCCATAAAAGTAAAAGACCACTTCCTGTTATGATGAGGTATATAAATGATTGAAAATCACCAAAAGCTTTATAGAAAAAAAGTATTCCTGCAGAACCGAACCAAAAAAGAAGAGCAAAATCAAAAATTCTGTCAGTAACTATCGTCTTGAAAGACTTAAAGATACTCATACCTTTTTCTTCCCTTACGTAATATAATCGCGCTATTTCACCAATTCTCCCCGGTGTTAGCAATCCAATGGTATATGAAGCCATATAGGCACTGAACGCGGAGAAGAAAGAGTAATTACAGCCCTCTGATTTCAGCAATAAGTTCCATCTTATACTTTTAAGCCAGAGCACCAGGACCACTCCCGTAAGAGAAAGTAAATACCATAATAGATTTATCTGCTTTAAAACAGAATTGAATATTTGGGCATCCCAATCTATTTGAGAAATTAGAAAAATAAGTATGACAGAACTGCCGAGAATTTTAATGAGAAGCGATTTGCTATTCTTATTCATCCTTTTGTGGAATTAATTTAAGCCGCTTAGGTTTTCTCTTTTAATGCTGTAAGTTGCTTTCTTCCATATTTTTCTAGACTTTTCAAATATCTTTCCAACAGCAGAAGGTGGGAATTGTGCTACAAGCCACCGTGAGAAACGTGTTCCCAGAATAATAAAGAGAGCGTTAATTGCAACCTCCATCATGTACCTGGTAAAAGGGAAACCCTTTATTTCGTAACCATAATCAGGATTCGTCATTCCCAAGAATTTTCTAAACCTAAGACGAATAAAAGTGCCACGCTTCTTAAGGTCATAACCATGTGAGTGCATTGTAATTGCCTCATCAATCGTAATCTTGTCAAGGGACAAACGACCGGCTGCTTGCATTTCATCAAGTATTTGATTTCCTGTTTTTGACCTGGCAATTACCATTGAAAATCCCTTACCTCTTTCTTCATAAACCGGAGCCCAGGCATCACCTCCTGAAATGTCAGTAAATTCATTACTCAAATCTGTACACAACAAAGAATTAGTGAGTATATGGAAAGGAATAAGGTAATTAGCATGAAATTTTGGCAATTGTACTACTCTGGCATCATTCATTTCAATACGCATATTACCTGGCCACTCGCCATAGCGGAAGTACAATTTATTGATGTTTTTGTAATCTCTGATCTTATATGATTTCAAAAAGCTCCTTACAGAACTGAAGTGTAAAGTATTGCCATAGAAAGGTCCAAATATATACTTAATATTCTTTACTGAAATGTCATTAATCTCCTGAAGCTTTCTGATGCTTTGAACCTGAGGTGGTAAGCCAACATACGCCAATGGCTCATCAAAAGCTTCTATTTCCGGCAATATCTCATTTACCGAGGTTATAATGTATTTACTCTGAGCAGCTTCTAATATTTCCTCTTTGGTTGTTGCTATAAATGGTTCTGTTAACCATGGCGTCTTTTTTGACATACCTGTTACAACTGCACCTTTTATTTTGCCATTTTCAAGCAGCCAAATTAATATAGCAGAAATAATTCCACCACTAGCACCCTGACTCCTGATTTCAGGATCTGTGCTATAAGCTATATAAATAGATTCAACAGGTCCTGTATATAAATGAAAATCAAGAGGATTCTTATAAAATAGCCCTCTGTAATAAGGGAAATTAAACTCTTTACCCGGACACGCATGGTATAACCTGGCAGCTTCAATTTCATCCGGTTCATTTACAACAACTGGTCTGTATTCTCCTTCCTTGTCTTTAAAAACGATATTACCTTTTGATAATCCAACGCAACTGCCACATCTGGTACACAGATCTGACTTTATTACAGATTTCAGTTTATCAATACTTCTATGTGCCATAAATGATGTTGGTTCTCCCCTTTTCAGATTTAAATTAAAGCTTTTTTGCACATACATAAAACTGGCGAATTCCCAATTCCGAGATAAATGTGCTCTGAAATTTATCTATAATCTTTTCTGCGAAATTTTGAATTCTCAAAGGTCCAACTGGAAAAAGGACAGTTCCTTTATGAAAAAGCAACTCCCATCCGGTTTCGCTGAATAATCTCTTTACTTCCTGAGAGCGAAGAAAACGATGCGGGCCTTCACCATGCCCACCAAATAGAGCAGTAAATATCTTATAAGGCATTTCACTTGTAGCTGGTGGACAACTTAACACTAAACGCGCATCTCGAGTAGAAATTCGGTTCAACTCGGTTAAAAAAGCAATTGGATCAGCAACATGTTCAAGAGTTTCGAGGCTCAATATACGGTCAAACTCATTGTCGGCAAAAGGAAGCTGAGAATAGGAATCTAATTTAATCTGACGTATGTAAGGTCTTAATTTGCTTGCTACTTCCATCAGGCCGGCAGAAATCTCAGCATTCACAACTTCAGATGATGGTTCATGGTTAATAATATAATCATTAGCCTCAGCATCTCTGGAAGTTATATTAATTACTTTACAACCTTCAAAAAGATTCAGATGACGTATAGATTCTTTAAAACGCTGATCATGAGCCTCCTTTACCTTATTATTTTCTTTAACGTAGATATGGGCAACACGATCCCAGTGATTCTCTACCTCTTGATCAGTCCATCTGTTCTTATGATGGTCTAATCCTGTCATGACTTTTTCCTGTTAAGGAGAGCTATTTGATCAGCCAGTAATCCAAAGAAGAATAAAAACATCCCCATTGTAGCTAGTATTATTGCTGAATTAGGAACCCTATAATACATGAGATAGCCAACTACCCCCCAAAGCAACCCCAAAATTGTTACTAGTAAACTTGCAGGGAAAAATACTTTAAGAGGATTAAACAACATTATTATTCTAAATAAAAGAAGGATAGTTTTAGAACCATCCTTTAAAAATTTAACATTGCTGTTCCTTCCTATCCTTTCAGCGACATAAATAGGAAAAGTTCCTATAGTGTATCCTTCCTTAAGGAATGCTAGAGTGGACGTAGTAGAGAAACTGAATCCATTAGGCATAATATGAAGGAAATTAAGAATTAGCTCTCTCCTAAAGCCCCTTAGTCCAGAATTAAAGTCTGGGAGTGGTTGATCCACAAGGAACTCACCGGTCTTTCTGATTAGCAATTTCCCACTTTTACGATTTGACACCTGAAAGGATTCCCTATTTCTTTCGCCGATGACCATTTCAGCATCGTCCAGCATCTTTGTGATGGTATCAAGATAAACAGGATCATGTTGTCCATCAGAGTCAAGCATCATTACTTTATCACAAGTAGCTCTTCTTATCCCTGTTTTCAATGAAGCACCATAGCCCTTATTTACACCATGTTTAACAAGCTTAACCTGATATCCTGATACAATTTTTGCAGTATTGTCTGTTGAACCGTCATCAATTACTATTACTTCATACCTTTCAAGTAATCCCTCATTTTGCATTTTTTCAAGTAGAGGACCAATGCCAGTTTCCTCATTATATGCAGGAATAATTACAGATCCTTCTTTAGTCATTGTTATTGAACTTTTCAGCAATATTCTTTGCAATTTCCTCAAATTTCTCTTTTGGCATTGATAACTTCTCCTTCTTAAAGTCAATGTCGTAAATACTATTGATTGGAACCAAATGAATATGTGCATGGGGAACCTCTAATCCAATGACGGCAATTCCAATTTTCTCACAAGGAATAACTGACTTAATAGCCTTTGCAACTTTTTGAGCAAATAACCATAAGTCTGCATACTGACTTCTATCCATATCAAAGATATAATCGACTTCTGTCTTTGGTATTACTAAAGTATGGCCCTCTGCCAGAGGATTAATATCAAGAAATGCAAAGAATTTTTCAGATTCCGCCACCTTGTATGATGGAATTTCACCGCTAACAATCTTAGAAAAAATAGTAGGCATATTTGACAATATTTTAAGGTGAACAACAGGATTTTTAAGGGAGTATAAAACTACCTCATTATTTCCAAAATTTCCAAAGTGATAACCCCTGCAGGAATTTTGATTTCAGCTGTATCATTAATTGATTTGCCCAACAAGCCCTGAGCTATTGGAGAGCCAACTGAAATTTTTCCTTCTTTCAGATTTGCTTCGTTTTCAGGAACAAGAGTATAAGTCATAACAGCATTATTCTTAGTATTACGCACCTTAACTTTTGATAGAATCAAGACTTTTGATGCATCCATCTTACTCTCATCAATGACTTTGGCATTTCTAATAGTTTCCTGCAATTTGGATATCTTCAATTCTAACATGCCTTGGGCATTTTTTGCTGCATCATACTCAGCATTCTCAGAGAGATCCCCTTTATCTCTAGCTTCGGCAATCTGCTGAGAAATTGAAGGTCTTTCTATATTAATAAGTTGTTCAAGCTCAGCCTTTAACTTGTCCAATCCCTCTTGTGTAAAATACATAATGATTCAGTGTTATGTTTATGCTTTATTCAATAAGAGAAAAGACCCTATATCTCAAGGGTCCTTTCTTATAATAAACAGGCAATAACCTGAATTAACAATTACAAGTTAATTCGTGCCCCTATGCTGTGAGTTCCGTTAAACGGATCAGTTGCGCGATATGAATAGTCGATAGCAAGAGTTGATCCTTTTTCTTTATTAAAAGGAACCTGTACTGTGAATCCAGCACTTGGACCAGTAAATGCAGTAGTACGCTCTGCATCGTCTGTAATTCCGTCTTCATATGCATAACCACCTCTTAACATGAGATATGACTTTAGTTCGTACTCTGCACCAAATATGAATTGATCATTTGTGAATGAGTTTGAAACAAAATTACCAGCTAATGTTAATCTGTGTAATTCACCGAAATGAAAATCATAAGCTGCTCCTAATGCTAGTTGTGTTGGTAGTTCAAAGTCAGCAGATCTCTGTTCCAATGTGAAATAACTTTCCTGCCCAGGTAGCAAACTTCTGATTGATAAACCGTCACCGCTGAAAGACATTGTTGGTCCAACGTTACGGAGAGTGATACCAAATCTGATATTCTCTTGTGGTCCTGTTACATATTGAATCCCTGCATCAATACCGACACCTTGTGCACTAACGTCGGAGATAACTTCAGAAATAATCTTAATATTGATACCTCCATAAATCGAAGATGAGAAAGCCTTAGCATATGAGATATTGATATTCATATAGCTTGGAGAAAAGTTTCCAATTCCTCCTTCTGGTAAAGCTTCTGTCGTAATAGGGATATCGCCAAAGTTCATTGACATAATACCTAGTCCAATAACTCCGGTTTCACCAACCTTTTGAGTAAGACCAAAAGTATTTATATCAATTTCACTCCCTTTTAGCCATTGTGTGTGAGAGAAAATTATTTCTGTAGCTCTTGTATGAGCAGTTCCGGCAACGTTGCCATATAATCCCTCCAGTCCTTTAACATGTGCGATGTTTGCTCCACCCCACCCTGAGCTTCTAGCCCAAGGGTTGATTAGCAATTCTGAAGCACCTGCCTGACCAGTCCTATCTTTATTACCGGCTTTAAGTTGATGACATGGCACAAGCATTGATCCAATCATCATTGAGGCAACTATGTATTTAGAGATCTTATTCATAAGCAAATTTTTGTTGTGTTAAAATTCCATATTTCATTACCAATGTACATTAGAATGCATTCAAGTCAATAGGTCTGAGAGAGCCAAACCATTTAACTACCTTTTCTCCAACGCCATCAGCTTTTATGTGAAGTATATATACCCCACCTGATATTGGAATACCTGCATAATTCTTCAAATCCCATTCAATGGATGTACTCATATCATCTTTAGTGAATTGTCGTACCATTGAACCGTTTGTTGAATATATTGTAACCGTGCATGTGCGTGGTAGGTTAGTAATCTTAACCCTGTTATCCAACTGATTTGTTTCATAAGTCGAATAAGCATAATACGGATTCGGGACAACATTGATTAAATCCAAATCAGACTTAGCTTTAGCGATATTGTTATCGGTTGTTGCAATGTTCTTAGTACTAAAAGTATACATTGGATAGTTATTGTTATCCAACTCACCTGAAGGTGCATTTACACCAGGATGAGGAGTACTATAATACCTTCTGTAAGGTTTTGAAATACGCAATTTAACTGTTGCATCCGTTGACAACCATTCTGATTCAGGGCTTGCTAATGGGATATTAACCCACATAGCACTTGAGAAAGTCAGAGCTTGGAAGATAGCTTGTGGAACCATAAGACTGGTTCTTAGTTTTGCACCAGCATCATATGCAGGAATGTCCCCAACAGGATCAGCTTTTCCACTTGTATGAGCGAAAATGTATAAGTAGTGCATTCCACCCATTACTAACTCACTACTAGGAGTGAAGATATTAGCAGAAGGATTGAACATCATATCCCGGCCGTTTTCACCAACTAACCACGAGTTCTCACCATATACAATATTGAGGCGTTCGCCGGTTTCAAGGTTAATTGCATAACCAGGGAACCAACCCATTCCTGTCTCACTAATATAATTCGAATTCAACATAGGATCGCTGCTTTCAACTCCTGTTTCACCATTAACGTTTACTGAAGCACCTGCACGTATACGGTACTTTTCAACGTTACCTTCAGTAAGAGTTTTATCTGAGCCCATTTCAATTACAGGACACCTTGTCCATTTGGTTTTGTCAGATGTGAACACAACATCAACACTAGCCAAATCAGAGAATTGTGCTTGAGTTTTTGAGATATTTGTTAGTGCAGGGCCATATACAGCATCTTGATCTTTAGAAGCAACCATAATGTATGGAGCCCAAGTTCCTGAAATCACCTTTTCGTATGCTCCATTAGGGTCATATGGCTTATTTGGCATATTCCAGTCACTATTGGTAATATCATTCTGGTCAGATACAACCCCCGATCTTATCCAATTTAAGCTTGGAAAACCATCTACATCAGCAACGCTTTCTAACCAACGTTTTGTACTATCTGCAAAAGTAAGATTTGATTCAAGAACTCCATTATTTTCCAACATAATACCATATATTGGACTTGGCTCATCTTCAGCAGTACTACCAACTTTGTATGGACCCGGATCAAGAGGTTCAAAGATTGTTATAGCTATACCGAGTTCAGGGAATAATTGTTCTTTCTTGTATGAAATAGTTGTATCAGAATGATAAACCTTATTATTAGTAACATCAATTAGTCTCCAATGCGCTTTAAAGTTTGGAGCAGTAACGTCAACCGTTTCGCTTCCATCTGCTTCAGAACCAACCACCATATCATAAGGAACTAAAGAATCCATAGCTAAAACAAAGTCAGCACTCTTAACATTTAATGGATCAATAACTCTGATATCAATAGGACCTCTTCCCTGTTTATAGGTTGGATTGTAAGCTATTGGATAATCTGGGCTTCCAAGTTGATTTGTTGAATCAACAGGTTTCTTTGAAAGAATTTCAGCAATAGTAGCATCCGTAAAGTCTAATACATTTCCACCATTACCCTGGCCCTGGATACGTGTTATTTCAACACCATCTCCAAAATTTGAGTTGGCGGAAATTGTACCGACATTCTTGTGAGGAATTGCAGTGTATACTTTGATATTCTTTCTACCAGCAAGATAAACTTTCTTCTGACCACCAATACCAATCTGCGGTTCCTGCTGTGATCCAGGATCAGCACTGTATTTCATGTATTCATTATGACCATATGCAAGAGCCAGGTAATAATATTGTTTATGATTAACAAGAGGTTGTCCGGTGAAAGCATCAATATTAAGAGTGAAAGTATTACTAATGCCAAGGTCAGAACCACTAACTTCTTCAACAGGAACATTAGAATTCAGAGATTGATCAAAGTTATGATTTACCAATTGAGTAATACCATTTTTAACATCTGTTTGGAAAACAATACGAGCCAATTTCTGATCATGAATATCAGCAACAGAAACGGTAGCATCTTTAAGTTGGAATACCTGATAACCTTCAAAACGATAATAAGGATCAAAGTCGTATCCAGTACTATTGGCAACAGCTTGAATAGCAGGATCTAACTCAATGTAACTTTCATTAAAATTGTTACCAGCATCGTTAGTTTTACGATTACTAATGAAGAAAATCAATCCTTCGTCCATTTCACGTATAGTAAGGTCAGGAGCATTTGGACCACTAACTACTGCAAAACAGTTATCAAATAAGATCTGGCATTTGTCATCAACAACCTGTAATAACTTGACGGAAGCCCAAGGACCACCAGAAGCAGCACGTGCCCATGGAATACCAACAGTAATATAGTTAACAGCTCCAGGTTCGAGGACAAAAGGACCAGCTGACTGCATGAAACGACGGTCATTAGGTGGATTAGGAACAGCTTCTTCAGTCCAGTATTTTGGACCATTTGGAGGAAGTCCACCTGTACCCCAGTTACATTCATCTGTATCACCAGGAAACATGAAATCACATGCAGGGCCATAGGCACCCGTTGAAACGTGACCATTACCACCATAAAGCATCTTGGTATTATCTAGCCAAATACCTTTAAGGTAATTGTAATATTGAGGAGCATACTTCGGATCTAACTGATACGGGAAAGCTCCATTGGTTGAATTATTATGATAAACGAATCGACGCATTCCAAAACGCTCATCATCTACGATCCCATTACCAAAATTAACTCCATTGATAGCTTCAGATCTTACAATAAAGTTACCATTTTGCGGTTCTGATTCTGTTCCATAATTCATGTTCAAGTTAGAACCTGACAAACCAACAAGGCTGCAATCTCCAAAGAATGAAGGTCCTAAAATACCATCACCTTTAAAAGATGGATTGTCAGATCCATCAGGATCCATATACGGTCCCTGGAAAAAGTCAACCCCAATTGCAGGAGGCTGATCGCCATATGCCCAGAATTGACCATCACCATCTTTTGCATTTCCATTGTAAGAATAACCAAGACCTCTATTAACATCACAACCAACAAAGTCATCTGTAGCAAATCCAAGGTCAGTATCAACCCATTGGCTGAAATAAGTACCAGTTAAACGATAAGTAGAACGGTTAATAATTTCATAACTGTAAAAAGTCATGTTATTTATTTCGTCATTGGTGGCAAATCCAAAGGCTTGAGCACGAATTTCGAGACCGATAGGAGTACCTTTTGTTTCAGTGTGAATATTTCCTTTATCATTAAATACCCACCATAGTGTAGCATCACCTTTAATAACCTGGTCAGCTAAAAGACCACCAACAACAGTACCGTCATTGGTTTCCTGAGTGGCAGTATTTGAGTGACATAGTTCATTAGACAGGTCATAATATGGATAGTCACCTCCTTCTGCAGGATTATAGTGACCGCTACCATCCTTATCATAGAATGGAGCAAGATACCAACTTTGTTTTTTTGACAAATCACCATGAGCAGGCCAGTCAAGGATTGAAGCTGGTATTTGGTAATTTGGAAAAGCAGCCGGATTTTCTTGCCATGCAAGGAATTCATCAACCTCATGTCTGGTAATCGAAAATAGTTTATCGTATTCAGCACAAGTTGTTTCATCAATAGCAGCAGTTCCATCAACAGTTAATGGGCCTGGCCAGAAATCATTACCGGCTCCTACTGTATAACCATCACTTTGACGATAACGCAGAGCTGCCAACTTTAACTGATCGTTTACATCGATACCACCAATCCATAATGCTGCTGAAAACATTGAAGTTTTACGTGAACCTTTAGGAACTTCATACTGAGCGACCTCAAAGTCCCACCACATATCACCACCAGTGTTGATACGGGTTCTAACGTTATTTACTTCAAGATATTTAAATCCTGCACCAGGTAAACACCCCGCTGCAGTTGACTTAATGACCGAACCGGAAGATTTGGTGCCAGGCTTTTTAAAGGGCTCGGCAAAACCCGGTACTGTAAGGATTCCTAACAGTATGACGGCAATTGTTATTCTGAGTAAATGTTTCATAGTAAATAGTATATTTTAATCTTTTCAGTTACGGATGGTTAAAAGTTAAAAATAACACCCAGGCGAATCTGACGAGGTGAACTATAGTTATATGGGCTGTCAACTCTGATACTATAGAGATCGCGGAATGCAATTGGGTCTAACTGGTCGTTTATCTGATTCTGATATTCAGCTGCGGCAAGATAACCGTCATCATCTGGATTTCCAGTAGCACCATATACGCTTAGAATATTCTTTGAATCAAAGATGTTAAGAACCTGTAGGTAAACATTTAGATAAGATGAGCGCTTAGAATTCCAATCAATATTGATATCCTTATCTATACGACCGTCAATTCTGAATTGCCATGGTAAACGTGATCCATGTATTGAACCATCGATAATACCTGACTGACCAAGAGCAACAATCTTACTTGATCGAGTATAAGGAGTACCTGAACCTCCGAATATTGTAAAGTTAACACCGGTGTTCTTGAATAATTGGGTGGACTTTACAACTTCCTTACCTGTAGCATCAGTCTTAGTTCTTCTGATAACTGGTCCATTGTATTCTTGACCTTCACCATAACGATAGTCAAGCATCAAATTGATAGCATGACGACGGTCGAATGCTAATGGGAACAGAGTACGTAAGTTAGGCTGACCTGTTTGGATAAGACCTTTTGCAAAATCTGGATCGGAGCCAGTACCTGTAGCAAACTGTAGTGTATAACTAGCTCTTACTCTGGTATTAGTAGTTCTACGCATATCATAAGTCACAGTTAATCCTTTTACAGTTGAGAAGTCAATATTATTGTATGAATAATAAGTCTTAGGATAAGCAGCTGTATAACGATAAGCCTGAATCTGATCACGGATTTCACGATAATAACCTGAAATGGTCAATGAAGAACTTCCTGATAAACGTTGCTGGAATCCAAGTTCGTAGTCGATTGTCTTTTCAGGCTTTAAATTAGGATTAGAAATATCAGGACTACCTGTTGTAGGTAAGAAGTAATAAGAAAGTGGATTCATTCTCAGATATGCTGTTGGACGCTGAGTCAGAACATCATAATGGGCAAAGAACAATGCCTCATCAGAAATTGGGAATGAGAATGAAATACGTGGCATCACACTAATTTGAGGCTCATAATCACTAAAAGCTTTTGATGTAACTGATATATTGTCGCGATCAACAAGATAAGGAATAACACCATTTCCTGCATCCAATGCTATAGTTGGGTCAGTTACTACAAGACCTTCAGCATTATACCATGTGTTTTCACTACGATAACCCATGATATTTGTGGGGTTACGGAGATTATCAACATAAACAACAAAATCCTCTCCCATATTTGCAGGGTGTGGTCCGAGATCAGAGACTTCACTAACTGTCTTGGCTGGATATAACAAATAGGGATCAGTCAATACTTTCTGGTTTGCGTCAAATCTATCAACACGAACTCCAATATTAAAGATAAGGTCATCAAAAGCAAATTTATCCTGAATGTAACCAGCCATATATATAGGAGTAAATGGAGCTATTTCACGAGTATACATGCCATTCTCATCTTGTTTAGTGAAGAAGTCATCAAAGCTTGGGCTATCAGCAAGTTTAACTTTTTTACCATCATATGTATATCCAGAATAATTTGCCATGTAATTACCATTGTCAAAAAGTTCATCAGGACTAAACATATCGATACTTAACGCTTCATCTAAAGCCTTAGTTACCATTTTCCCGTTTTCATCAAAGTAATTAATGGTTAATGTGTTAGGATCGTAAGAATCTATATCAATCCAATCTGTTCCATCAACAGGTAAGCCTAACTTACTACGCAAATTAATATCAAAGTTACGTTGAGAATTCTGGTCATATTTTCTGTCATAATAGATTGTGTCCATAAAGACATTATCACGGTATACTAAGTGTGGATTGGCCAAATCAAGCTGTTCAATATGTGAATTGGTGAGACCACGCATAAGAGTCCATAATCCCCTTGGTGCATATAAGTAATATCTGTCAATTCTCTGTTCATATATAAATCCAAATTGGAGAGCATGATTTCCTATATCAGCAGAAGCATTAGCATTTAAAGAATATTGTTCATTATCTATATTCTGATAACCAGACTGGTTTTCACCTGGTGCTGTCCAATAACTATAAGCACCAGTAGCTCCAAAACCGTTTAACAAACCTCCTCCTGAAATAATATCATTTAAATTCGAGTGGTAGATTACGGAAGGATAAAGCTCATAATACTGACGAGTGTAATTTGCAGTAACAGGATTAAAGTCTCCAGGTGTAAAGTCAACATTTGTATCAACGAAACCATTGTGCAGGAATGCAGTCATTCCGCTTACAGTGTCTAGCAATTGTTCAAAAGAATATGATCTCTGTTTGTAAGTTTCAAACTTCCCAAGATACCCATAATTAAAAAGATTGTCTTTATGATCAGGATCCTGATAAATAGTTTTTGCTTTTGTATAGTCAGCCTGAATTGTATAAAATACATTTTTAATAAAAGACTTGCTTTCGGGATCAGTGGGGAATCTTTGAGTAAATCGACCAAAAACCCTCCAAGTGTTGTCAATCTTTTGAGTGTTTTTATCATAATTGAACATAACGTTGGAGAAATCAAATTCATTTCCGTCACTGTAATTAATAGAACCACCTAAAGATAGGTTAATATTTGGACCTGTTTTAATATCAAGTTTACCCGAAGCATTAATATCCAGGGTTTGAGCATTCGGATTAGTCTTTGTATGCTCCAGATGCTCCTTTCTAATAAAGTTCGTGTTATAATAGGTCCCGAATCCACTACCTGTTAGGCGTAGCGGATTTCTTTCAAGCTCTGCAAGAACATCATCCTTTGCCACATAAACTCCAGTTGCAGTAGGGCGATTATCACGATTATAGGTAACTTCACCAGCAATAAAATACCCTAACAATGCGCTTTCCTTCTCGCCTGCTTCATTGCGTTTCCAAAGTAATGGACCTTGCATATTTAAACCGGCTCTATTGTATCCAAAAGCATCGAGATATTCAGAAGTCTGTAATTCGAGTCCAATGCCAAAATCTCGGCTCGGACCTTTAGTTGTAACGTTGATGATACCTCCGGTCGCATCACCGTATTGTGCCGGTACTCCAGAAAGGATAACAGATACCTGCTCAATCGCGGATTCAGGAAGAGATGAAGAACCACGAACTCTGATACCATCTATATACATTACTGTACCTTCAGATCTCTGACCACGCACGCTACCACGTTCACCGTCGGCGGAGAATACACCTCCGACTGTTGTTGCGATCGCGTTTGCTGAACGGTTAGGCATCTTGGCAATTTCTTCAGAAGTTACGGTAGCACCAACAGATGTCTTATCCTTATCAATCAATGGAACTTTATAGTCGATAACTTCAAACTCAGTAAGTTCAACCATTGTTGATTCCATGCTAATGTCCTGGAAAGTAATTTGGTCGGATTTAATTTGAACGCCCTGAATCATAACAGGTTTAAAGCCCACAAAAGTAGCTTTAATGTTATATTTACCAGGGGTAATCGGTTTGATAGTATAATTACCATCAAAATCAGAGGTTGTACCACCAGCCTGAGTTCCACCAAGCTCAACGATAATATTCACGAAAGGAATAGGCTCTTTCGTATCCTTATCGACGACTTTACCTCTCAGAGTCCCCGATTGGGAAAATACTAAAAGATTAGCTGTCAGTACCAACCAAAAAGTTAGTAGAAGATTTCTGATCATACCAATGAATTTTATGTTAGAATAAACGTGTTTGTGTGCGTAGTAAAAGCGGGTAAAGGTAGTAATAAAATAATTTAAGCTCCAAAAAAAATCATTTTAAGTGAACAATTTTAACATTGCCAGCTATTGTATGGGGCTCTAAGTATTTCACTATAAATTACTGCCTTCGATAAGTTAAACTTTTCTGTCAATTCCTCAATTTCTTTATCCTCCTCCTCTATTTTTAATGCATCATGAAAATTCTCATTAACAGTCTTATAGCCACTCTCATACTTTTTCAAGAAATAATCGAACGGCACTTCCTCCTTTATCAACTCAAGTGATTCAGCTTCATTATGTGCATATTCAGCCAATTTTCTCTTTGTTGTATCTTCATCAACCTCGGGGATATAAATTTCTTCCTGAGCTTCTGTATACTCACTTGAAATTTCGCCAAACAATTCTTCCAGGACACTCTTTCTGGGAACTTGTTCAGATTGTTCAGGTTGGTATTCTCTCCTTGCCTGTTGCTCCCTCAATGCTTTAGCCTGATTTGACTTTTTTTTATCCATTTTCTGTTTGTTGGCATAAAATGAATACGCAAGCCAGGCAATACCTAATATAATATAAAGTATATCGTCCATAAGTTCGAATGCTACATTATGAATATAAAATATCCCGACCTCTATTAAGATAGCCATGGATGTACAAATATTCTTTTCCTTGAAGGATTATGTGGGTAAAGATAGAGATATTCTGAAAATCAAGTAAAAAAGTCAAAGCTTTTTTTACCTATTATTCAAATTAATATTTTAGCTTCTTTGGCTTATTCAGTTTATCTGATTTCCTTTTTGATTTCTTAATCATTTTCTTGGTCGCCTGGTGCTGTCTTTTATAATGTGCCTTTTGTTGGCTTTTCAGCTCTTTATCAGCATCCTTCATCTGACTTTCAATTTTCTTCTCTGCTTTTACTGCATCAGATCTTTGTAAAATAGAACAACTATTAAAAGTTAGAATTACTAATATTCCAAATATTGGAAGGTATCCATTTATTTTTTCCATTATCAACAATACCTTAAAAATTATCGGATTTATCTAAAGGCAATCTTGATTAAAGATTAAATCTCCAAAAATATTACCTTTACAAAATCGTTTAATCATTAACGAAAAAAAACGAATTGCAGTGTACAATTCTTTTTAACTCTTAAACAATTCTTAATTTACTGTATGCTAAAAAACGCTTCCTGTAATTTCCACTTATTTCGATTAATTTTTCCTCTTTTCTTCAGCCTTTTAATTTTTTCCACGTTTTCTTGCGGAAAAGAAGAAACCAGAGATCAGATCCCATACGTGTATGTAAATTTCCCGTTGTATGTTAACACTCTCGATTATGTAGCTGAAGGTCAGTACATTTATGTATCTGGAGGTTATAAAGGAATTATTATCTATCGGCCTATTAGAGATGAATTTTTGGCCTATGAACGCGCTTGTCCTCACGATCCTCTCAAGGAGGGTGCACGAGTTAAAGTAGATGAGTCGGGCTTAATAGCCGTTGATTCACTCTGCGGATCAAAATTTATATTAACTGATGGCTCTCCTATTGAAGGGCCAGCCGGAATAGCATTAAAACAATATCGAACCCATTACGATGGACATGTTTTAATGGTCTATAATTAATACTTAGTATCTGTAATGCTCAGGTTTGTATGGGCCTTCTTTTGAAACCCCAATATATGCAGCCTGTTCGTCAGATAATTTTGTAAGTTTAACTCCTAACTGCTCGAGGTGAAGTCTCGCAACTTCTTCATCAAGTTTCTTTGGTAGACGGTAAACACCAACATTATAATGATTCTTCCATAGGTCTATTTGAGCCAGTGTTTGATTTGAGAAAGAATTACTCATAACAAATGAAGGGTGACCAGTAGCACAACCAAGATTAACCAAGCGACCTTCAGCAAGAAGGAAAATTGCATGCCCGTCGGGGAATATATATTTATCAACCTGAGGCTTAATGTTGACTCTATTTATTGCAGGGTTGTTTAGTTTTTCAACCTGAATTTCATTATCAAAATGACCAATATTGCAAACAATGCTTTGGTCTTTCATTTTTGCCATATGATCTATGGTGATGACATCCTTGTTACCGGTTGTTGTTACATAAATATTTCCCTCTGGCAAAGCATTTTCAATTGTATTGACTTCAAAACCTTCCATAGCAGCCTGAAGAGCACAAATAGGGTCTATTTCTGTAATAATTACTCTTGCACCGTATGATCTCATTGATCTTGCACAACCTTTACCCACATCACCAAAGCCAAGTACAACAACAACTTTACCGGCTATCATTACATCAGTGGCGCGTTTAATACCATCAGCTAGCGATTCGTGACAACCATACAGATTATCAAACTTTGATTTTGTAACAGAGTCATTCACATTGATCGCAGGAATCAGTAATTGGCCATTTTCAAACATTTGGTAAAGTCTATGGACTCCGGTTGTTGTTTCTTCTGAAACTCCTTTGAGATCTTTAACTACTTTGTGCCAACGATTGCTATCCTCTGCATAAGCATCATTTAGTGTTTTATATACACTTGCTTCTTCAGAGTTTGCAGGTATCGATTTTAATAGTTCAGGATTCTTCTCCGCAGCATACCCTTTGTGAACTAAAAGAGTAGCGTCGCCACCATCATCAACGATTAATTGAGGACCAAGACCTCCTGGAAATGATAATGCTTGTAAAGTACACCACCAATACTCGTCGAGAGTTTCGCCTTTCCAGGCAAACACAGGAACACCGGTTACGGCTATAGCTGCTGCTGCATGATCTTGAGTAGAAAAAATATTACAACTTGCCCACCTTACGCTTGCTCCTAGGGCAACAAGAGTCTCAATTAGCACGGCAGTTTGAATGGTCATGTGAAGGGATCCTGAGATTCTTACACCTTTAAGCGGTTTTTCATCAGAGTATTTTCTGCGAATTGCCATTAAACCGGGCATTTCCTTTTCGGCTATTTCTATTTCTTTTCTGCCAAAGGCTGCAAGATTAATGTCTTTAACTTTATATGGGAGAGAATCTATTTCAATTGCTTTCATTGCTGAATAATTGTTTCTATTTTTATTTGGCTTGCAAAATTACTATTAAAATTGATTGCTTCTGCATTCAAAATGAACTATTACTTTCCATGGGTTCAACCTAATAACTCACCTATGGTATTGTCAACGGAAAATTCTTACTTTCGTATCCTTAATAATACAATTCACAAAAATGACAGTATTAGATTCAATTATATCTGCTAATAAACTGAACAATAAGCAATTGGCAGTCTTAATTGATCCCGATAAGACTGATGAGATAAAATTGCGAAGTATTTCGACTTTAGCAGTCGAAAATAAGGTTGATTACTTTTTCGTCGGGGGTAGTTTATTGGTTAACAATTATATTGACCATTGCATCAAAAACCTTAAGGAATTAACTGGCATTCCTGTAGTTCTTTTTCCGGGCAATACAATGCAAATCAGTCGTCATGCTGATGCAATTTTATTCTTATCGCTGATCTCAGGTAGAAATCCTGAGATGCTTATAGGCAGGCATGTAATAGCAGCGCCATATCTGAGGCAAACTTCATTAGAAGTTATAGGTACCGGATATATGTTGATAGAAAGTGGCAGGCCAACAGCTGTATCATATATGAGTCATTCTGTTCCAATTCCTTCTGATAAGGACGATATTGCAATGTGCACTGCAATAGCAGGTGAAATGTTGGGTCTCAAACTGATCTATATGGATGCTGGTAGTGGTGCTGAAAAAACCATCAATGCTTCAATGATTGAGCTGGTGAGGAAAAGTATCAGCATTCCAATAATTGCAGGTGGAGGAATCAATACTCCTGAAAAGGCAATGACTGTTGCCCAAGCAGGCGCTGATGTCATTGTAATAGGCAATATAATTGAGAAAGAACCTGCAATGCTCAAAGAAATTGCCAGTGCAATAAAGTTTCGAAAAACTAAATAACTCAATTTAAATTTACTAATAAATGCGCAAACTCTTTTTTTCATCTCTGTTTCTTCTACAAGTACTTTTTGTTTCGGGACAAGGAAAGATACTGGTACCTGAAGAAATAATGTCTGATAGATCTTTGTATCCTTCAGGGTTAAATAATATTCAATGGCAGGGCAACAGCGATTACTTCACTTGGCAGGTTGGACACGTAATTTTAAGAGGCCATGTTAAGAAAGGTTTAATAGATACACTTTACAATCTCAAAAGTTTCAACCAGTTATTCACAGCAACTGGTAAAGAGGCTTTAAAGCGTATGCCATTTATTACCTGGAAAGATGAAAATATTATAGCGTTCAGTATAGGCAGTGATTATTACGAACTCAAAAATGGAGGCATTTCTGTAATGCACAGCCTTCCTCAAGAAGCAGAAAATATTGAGATAGCTCCCAAAACGGGATATCTGGCTTTTACTATTCAGAATAATCTGCTCATTTCAAATGGTGGACAAATCCTTCCTGTAACTGATGATTCAGATAAAGGAATTGTAAACGGGCAGTCGGTTCACAGAAATGAATTCGGTATTGAAAAGGGATTTTTTTGGTCACCTGAGGGCAATAAACTTGCATTTTACAAAATGGACGAGACAATGGTTACCGAATATCCCCTTGTTGATATAACAGCCCGGGTAGCCGAAATTAATAATATTAAATACCCGATGGCAGGTATGACGAGTCACAATGTTAACGTCGGAATTTACGATGTTAATACAGGCAGAACCATATTTCTGAAAACAGGCGAACCAAAGGAACAGTACCTAACAAACATTGCGTGGAGTCCTGATCAAAACTCAATCTATATTGCTGTCATTAACCGCGATCAGAATCACATGAAGCTTAATCAGTATGATGCCATTACAGGTGAATTCATAAAGACACTGTTTGAAGAAAAGAACGATCGTTATGTTGAGCCTCAGAATCCTATAGTTTTTCTTCCAAAGAAGCCCGATCACTTTATATGGCAAAGCCAGCGTGATGGTTTCAATCACTTATACTTATATAATGTAGATGGAAAACTTGTAAACCAACTTACCTCAGGTGCATGGGTAGTAACCGGATTCTATGGATTTGATGCAAACGGAAATGGTGTATTTTTCACCTCAAATGAACCATCACCAGTAGGTAACTATCTGTATTACATCGACTTAAGAACTTGTAAACGTGGACTATTAACTAGTGAGAAGGGAACACACAATATTACGATTAGACCCGATGGTTATTACTTCATAACATCTTACAGCAATATATCTACTCCCAGAGTAGTAAAAATTCAAGAATCACGTGGAAAGTATTCAAGAGAATTAAAGAAAGCTGAAAATCCACTCTCTGATTATGAGTTAGGAAAAACAGACATTTTTACAATTAAAGCTGCTGATGGAACAACTGATCTGTATTGCAGGCTTATAAAGCCTGCTAATTTCGATCCTCAAAAAAAATATCCGGTGTTTATTTATGTTTATGGAGGCCCACATGCTCAATTGGTAACTGATACATGGATGAGTGGGGGTTTGTTTCTTCAATATATGGCACAAAAAGGATACATTGTATTCACGCTTGACAACAGAGGCTCAGCTAACAGAGGTTTTGAATTTGAAAGCATAATACACAGGCATGTGGGTGAGGTTGAGATGGCTGACCAGATGAAAGGTGTAGAGTATCTAAAATCATTGCCATATGTTGATGTTGAAAGAATAGGAGTTGACGGATGGAGTTATGGAGGATTTATGTCAGTAAATCTGAAGCTTACACATCCGGAAGTCTTCAAAGTAGCAACAGCAGGTGGACCGGTAACCGATTGGAAATATTATGAAGTAATGTATGGTGAGAGATACATGGATACGCCTGAACAAAATCCTGATGGTTATAAAAATTCAAGTCTGATTAACAAAGCGGGCAATCTTGATGGCAAGCTATTGATAATTCATGGTGGGATGGATCCAACAGTTGTTTGGCAGCAAAGCCTTGACTTCGTGAAAGCTTGTATCGATAACAAAAAACAGTTGGATTACTTTGTTTATCCAACTCACGAGCACAATGTGGGAGGAATTGACCGGGCACATCTTTTCCGGAAGATAGCTTCATATTTCGATGAAAATCTAGTCAACTAAAAAGTTTTCTGAAGTTAAACTCAGAATATGGAGCAAGAGCGAGGTAAATTGTCCGATAGGATAAAAGCATTTAACTGTAGCCTGCAATTTGATGGATTCTTGCCTGAAGATATCAGGATAATGAATCCATACAAAGAAAATCCTGAAGCTTTAAAAGCATCAAGTCAGTTTTATGATAAGTTCTATTATGACAACTTGCCCCGCTATTTATTATTAGGAATTAATCCTGGACGATTTGGTGCAGGTAATACAGGAGTGCCCTTTACGGATCCCAAGCATCTTATTTCTCACTGTGGTATAGATTATGCAGGCAAAATCACTCACGAACCATCATCTGTATTCATTTATAACATGATTGACGCATTTGGTGGGGTATACAAATTCTACAAAAATTTTTATATAGGTGCAGTTAGTCCCCTTGGTTTTACAAAACTAAAAGAAGGAAACAAAGAGGTCAACTATAACTATTATGACACACCTCAGATCATGAGTCGAGTTCGGGGTTTTATTGTTGAAAACCTGTACCGTCAGATAGAACTCGGCATTCACACAAATAAAGTTTTCTGTTTGGGAACCGGGAAAAACTTTAAGTTTTTAACCGACCTGAATGCAGAACATAAATTCTTTGGCATGATCATACCTCTGGAACATCCTCGATATATAATGCAATACAGACAACAAAAAACTCAGGAGTACACGACTAAATACATAGAAACATTTAACAATAATATCATTTAATATTTCCATTAGATTAAATTTCAACCAATTACTTCGAAATGAATTGTAACTTTAAGATTAAATTGGTCGTTAAGTTCCAGAAATGATTCTCAGAACAAATTGAGATAAACCTAACTGATTATTTTATTGTTGATTACTAAAACCCCATACAATGGAAGCAAAGCAATACCTCAATTTGATCACATCACTTAATATAATAAGGATGTATGAACCACCTATAGTACTACCTCTACCACCAGATGTTTCTCCAATTCAACCGCAAGTGGATTTATCCAGACCGGAAACACCTACGCCTCAAGTATTAAAAGAGCAATATAAAATGTGAACATTTTGTAACATTTACTCAACATTATGTAAAGTTTTGTGTTTTTATATAATAACACTTTTCACTATAGGGCTGAAAACCATAAACTTACACAAAATGAACTCAATAGGACTAATAACAGGCTTTCTCTCAGTATCCTTCGCAAGCTCAGGCAACATAATTCATATTATACATAACACTACTGATGGCTCATTACATTCTATTATAGTTGATAATGGTGATGAAATAAATGAGTATAGTTATAATCTCGGGACAAGCCCAATAACAGTAGCTGATCATCCACTAAAATGGGGCTTAAATGCCTAAGCTATTCAGAAAAATACTTTTCCAGTAATAATTGAGCAGCTTGATAAGGGCTATGTGTTTTTTCCCGAAGCATCCTCTCAGTTTCGCGCAACAGACTCTTTATAGCAGGATCATTATAGAAGCTATCATGTAACCTGCTGTTAATATAATCATACATTATATGCTGATTCTGATGAGAACGTTTCTGTTCGAAATATTTGTTCTGAGTTGTAAACTCCTTATAGTTCATTAACATATCCCATATTTCATGAATTCCTTCATTTGAAATTGCCGAGCATGCAACGGTTTCAGGTCCCCATGAAGAATCAGGTTTTGGAAAGAAGTGTAATGCATTCTTAATCTGGGTCTTTGCGATCTCGGCTTTAACCTTATTATCACCATCAGCTTTATTAACCGCAACGGCATCGGCCATTTCCATGATACCCCGTTTAATCCCCTGAAGTTCATCACCTGCTCCGGCAATCATTAACAAAAGGAAGAAATCGACCATTGAGTGAACAGCGGTTTCTGATTGGCCCACTCCTACCGTTTCAACAAATATTACATCAAATCCTGCAGCTTCACAAAGAATAATAATCTCCCTTGTCTTGCGGGCTACACCACCTAAAGAACCTGCTGAAGGACTTGGACGAATAAATGCATTTGGATTAACTGATAACTCCTCCATTCTGGTTTTATCACCCAAAATACTTCCCTTTGATCGCGTACTACTAGGGTCAATTGCCAAAACTGCAAGTTTATGATTTAAAGAAGTAACATGAAGTCCTAGAGCTTCAATAAATGTACTTTTTCCTGCACCGGGAACACCGGTTATTCCTAGTCTGAAAGACTTTCCTGAATGTGGCAAACATCTTGCTACTAATTCCTGGGCAATTTTCTGGTGTTCAGGTAAAGAACTTTCAAGCAGAGTAATAGCCTGACTAAATACTGTTCTATTGAAATTTATAATACCTTCATAATATTCATCAGTTGAAATCACAGTTTTCCTTCTACTCTTAAATGCTCTTACGGCTGATTCGTTTATCGATGGTGGCTGAGGAATTCCACCCCTCTCGGTCAATGCCGATGGGAGTTGGTTGTGACTATTCAAGTTTGATTTACTTTCCTGATTAACTGCCTCTTTCTGCGGTTTCTTCATGAATTAATGTTTAACACAAAGATAGCACAAACTCCTACTAGTAATCATGGTTTTACTCACAGTATTAACTAATTCATTTTTGGATCGATGTAATTGTTAATCTGGCTAATAGCAACCCTGGGCTCAAGTCCTGTAAAAAGCACTGCCATAATTCCTGGAAAATATCTATCCATTGTATATAAAGCATTAAACAGGTGCTGCTTGAACTCATATTCTTCTCCGACTTCATTTTCATAAATGAATGAAGACTTATATCTTAGTTCACCATCGTCCATATCCATCTCAAAACCTCCGAGAATAAGGCCATAATTAGCCATAGTCAGGAATTCAGACACACGCTTTCTCCCCGATTCAGGAGCACTTACAGGTGATATTATAAATACAGCAACTATTTTATCCGGAATCCTCACATCAATAATACAATCCGTTTTGGCATGCTCAAGGGCAATAGCCATTCTGAATACTGTAATGGTAGGATCATCAACTAGAATCTGATAGTCATACCCCAAATTCTCAATTACGCTGCTAATTGTATTTACCATATGGAGTAGGGTTTCGTTTATTTGGGCCAATGTCAGGAAGCTTATTTAAAGCAATCCCTTCAGTAAGTCGTTTACGTAGGTTTTTAAAGATTTCGTCAACCATTGTGGAAAGGAAGCCTAGCTTTTTCGCAATTTTACGGGCTTCTATCTCCTCTCTTTCAGTTAGTTTACTATCAACAGCTATCAAATCTAGAATGTCATCAAAAAGGATAAACCTTTCTACTTCACTTTTTGGCAAATCCGGTTCCCAATTTGGATTAGATTCAATAATTTCATCTATTTCAGAACCTTCAAGGCCGATTCTAATGCCAACCTGCCTAATAAAATCTATTTCAATTTCATCAGGGTCATTGTCAGCCTGTGCAAAATATACGAGTATCTGCAGGTATTGTTTCTTATTCATGGTAAATTAACAAAGTTAGCAAAATTTTGTCACAGTGAAGACTGGACTATCTGCTAATGGATTTAATAAAATGATGCCTCAATTTAGAAAAATATATTTACTTTTACGCGTCAAAAAAAAATGTGACTTACCTGTATGACAATAGGAATACTCAAAGAAATTGAAGGCGAAAATAGAGTAGCCATGTTACCCGAAGGGGTTGCAGCACTAGTAAAACTGAAGACAGAAGTGTTGGTTGAATCCGGTGCAGGTGCCAGATCATTTGCTTCTGACAAAGAATATGAAGAAGCAGGTGCAAAGATAGCCAGCCGCACCAATGTTATCAATGATTCTGATGTCCTTATTCAGATACAGCCACCAAGTAGAAATGACATTGATGCATTCAGATCGGAGCAGGTTATCCTCTCTGTTTTGAATCCTTATTTCAACGCACCACTAGTCAAGCTACTGGCTGATAAAAATATTACTGCATTCAGCATGGATATTGTACCACGCACCACACGTGCGCAGGCAATGGATATCTTGTCATCAATGGCGACTGTCGCCGGATATAAAGCAGTATTAACAGCTGCCAATACGCTGCCAAAGTTCTTTCCAATGTTTATGACTGCAGCTGGCACAATAAAGCCTGCTAACATGCTTATTCTAGGGGCAGGTGTGGCTGGACTTCAATCTATAGCCACTGCACGTAAACTTGGTGCAGTAGTTTATGTTTTCGATGTACGGGCTGCTGTCAAAGAAGAAGTGATGGGTCTGGGAGGCAAATTTGTGGAAGTGGAAGGAGCAATAGACGATAAATCTGCCGGAGGTTATGCCGTTGAGCAAACAGAAGAATTCAAAGCCAGACAAGCCAAAGCAATACATGACCAAGCCGTTAAGTCTGACGTAATAATCTGTACTGCCCAAATCCCTGGAAAACGTGCACCTCTTTTGATAAGAAAAGAAACCGTTGAATCCATGAGACCAGGTTCTGTAATAATCGATCTTGCAGCTTCAACTGGTGGCAACTGTGAGCTTACAAAAGATAATGATATTGTAGTTCATAATGATATCAAGATTATCGGCAACTCACAGCTTCCAACTGATATGCCGACAGATGCTAGCAGAATGTTTGGCAAGAATATTATTAACTTCCTTAAACTCATAATCACAAAAGATGGCACTCTTAATCTGAACTGGGAAGATGATTTGGTTAAAGGAACAGCCGTAGCTCATAATCATCAAATAGTAAACGAGAGGGTTAAACTTTCAATCCAATCATAATTTCTTGAAGAGACAAGCTTATGCTTGTCTCTTTTTATATAAAAAATATACAATTAAGCTATATGACAGATATAATGCAATTTTTCTGGGATAACAAAGATTTGATATTCATTATCATCCTTTCAGTTTACTTGGGTATAGAAGTAATCTCACATGTACCCGCAGTTCTTCATACACCCCTTATGTCAGGTAGTAATGCCATACATGGAGTTGTTATAATTGGAGCCATTATAGTAATGGGACATGCCGAAGATAATGTTCTTGCACTCATACTTGGGTTCATCGCTGTAATTCTAGGGACCCTGAATGTAGTAGGTGGCTTTGTTGTTACCAATAGAATGCTCGAAATGTTTAAGAAAAAGAAAAAGTAGGAGAATACAATGGAAGTAATTTATTCGATACAGAATTCAATCTTGGAGCTATCATACCTTGTAGCTTCAGTATTGTTCATATTAGGTCTAAAGAAATTAAGCCATCCTGATACAGCAAGGGCTGGGAATTTGTGGGCAGCAGCAGGAATGGCTGCTGCTATACTATTTACTGTCCTTTTTCACAAGATGGATGGGAAACCCATTGGAAATATTGGATGGATACTAACTGCACTTGCAATCGGATCTTTTATAGGCTGGTATGCATCGGTAAAAGTTAAAATGACTGCAATGCCACAAATGGTATCAATTTTCAATGGGATGGGAGGAGCCTGTGCTGCCCTTATTTCACTTATGGAGTTTCCCCATCTGCAGGGCAATCTTGTTGGTGAAGCGCATATGTTTAACGGACCTGCAATAGCTATATTGCTTGGACTAATGATTGGTAGCGTTTCATTTGCAGGTAGTATGATTGCATTCCTGAAACTAGATGGAAGACTTGGAGATGTGAAGAATCCCACATTAAGGGTTATTAATCTCACTTTTCTCATTCTCCTGGTAGTAGCACTTGTATTAATTATGCTTATGGAACCAGTTGCAGGGCGAAATTGGCCAATCTATCTCTTTACACTTGCTGCACTAATATATGGAGTTACTTTCGTAATGCCGATAGGCGGAGCCGATATGCCCGTCGTAATCTCACTTCTGAATTCCTTCACTGGTGTTGCAGCAGCTATGGGTGGCTTCCTTTACAGCAACCAAGCAATGCTGACCGGAGGTATCCTGGTCGGTTCTGCTGGAACCATACTCACCATCCTCATGTGCAAAGCAATGAACAGATCTCTTATTAATGTAATAATAGGTGCATTTGGTGGACATGAAGGTGTTGGTACAGAAGCAACTGATAAAACTGTTAAAGAGATATCCCTCAGTGATGCAGCAGTACTATTAAGCTACTCACAAAAAGTATATATAGTTCCTGGATACGGGCTTGCTGTTGCTCAAGCACAACATTTATGTCATGAGCTTGATACATTACTCAATGGCAAAGGAGTTGAAGTAAAATATGCTATTCATCCAGTTGCAGGTCGTATGCCGGGTCACATGAATGTTCTTTTAGCTGAAGCCGATGTACCATATGATAAACTTGTTGAAATGGAAGATGCCAACAACGAGATGTCGAATACCGATGTGGTTATTGTAATAGGTGCAAATGACGTAGTTAATCCTGCCGCTGAAGATGATCCATCAAGTCCAATATTTGGTATGCCGATTATAAAAGCCCAGGATGCTAGAAACATAATTGTAATGAAAAGAAGTATGGCTGCAGGATATGCTGCCATTCCCAATAATCTTTTCTATCATCCTAAAAACAGAATGCTATTTGGGGATGCTAAAGCTACATTACAAAAGTTAGTGGCAGAAATTAAAAGCTTGTAGAAAATTTGATGAAAAAATGGCTGTAAGGAATAATTTTTGTACCTTTGCAGCCGCTAAAAAGAACTCTCCGTAGCTCAGCTGGTAGAGCAATTGACTCTTAATCAATGGGTCACAGGTTCGAGCCCTGTCGGGGAGACAACTAAAAAACCGTTCACTGTAACCGTGAACGGTTTTTTTTTCAATATCTTTAGCCCATGAATCATGCAGCAGAGAGAAAGGAAGTCTGGCTTAAAGCTTCTGTCATCGGTACCACCTGGGCTGCTTCTGAAATAATTCTTGGAAGCTTCCTTCACAATCTGCACATTCCGTTTAAAGGTAATATTCTCACCGCTATTGGTGTTATACTACTTATTTCTGCCAGTTATAAGTGGAAGGACAGAGGGCTATTTTGGAGGAGCGGAGTTGTATGTGCCATGATGAAAACTATGTCGCCAAGTGCGGTCATTTTTGGTCCCATGGTTGCTATCCTAATGGAATCATTGCTTTTCCAGTTCTCCGTTCGGGTTTTTGGCCGCAATATCACTGGCTATATTTTCGGTTCCATCCTTGCCATGTCATGGGTGTTTTTTCAAAAAATTGCAAATCTCCTAATTTATTATGGTAACAACATCGTCGATATATACAAAGGTCTGCTATATTTCATCCAAAAAGAACTTAACATCACCACGCCCCTTTTTTGGGAGCTGCTTATCGCTTTACTTTCTCTATATGTAATATTAGGGACTATCACAGCACTCTTTGGAATAAGAACCGCGAGAACTCTTAATACAAGAGATAATAACAGCAACAAAGCCTACTATAAAATTGGAGACAATCTAAGCCCAACTACTCATATTTCTCAATCATTTAAGTATTCAATTGTCTGGCTAACTTTCTCTCTGATTACGATGATAGTATTATTATACTTTAACAGCAATTATAATATATTAGTATGGCTTCCCACTACTATTGTAGTCATTATTATTTGGGTCTCAAGATACAAACGCGCAATGAGACAAATTTTAAGACCCCGTTTTTGGATCTCTTTCATGATTATCACCCTCCTTGCTACTATTACGATCAGTTATCTGAATGGTGGCAAGAGCGATCTTATTTCAGGACTAATTACAGGTGTTAAAATGAATTTTCGGGCAGCCGTTATATTTATAGGTTTCTCTGTTTTGGGTACTGAACTTTACAATCCAACTATCAGAGAAAAGATCAGAAATAGCTGGCTGAAAAATGCCGGGCAAGCTTTTGAAATAGCTTTTGAGTCATTGCCAGAATTAATTAAGATTCTTCCAGATGCTAGTAGTTTCATAAGAAAACCAGGTGAAGTTATTAGACTTCTATTTACCATTGCCGATAGCCGCATTACCTCTATCTTGAGAAACAATAATGAACATGTAGCTGAAGTTTTCATCATTTCCGGTACTATTGAAGAAGGAAAGACAACCTTGCTTAATAAAATTGCCGATGAATTACGATTGAACAACATTAGTATTGATGGATTCACAAGTCCCCGGGTTTTTGACGGTAAAGAAACTATTGGATATAATATCAAACCATTAACTACAGGGCGTGAGATTAAATTTCTCAGAATGGGTGAAATACAGACTCTGGATAAGCAAATTGGCAGGTTTAGAATTCAACCTGAAGGTCTGGAGGAAGGTATCGGGATTCTTAGAAATTGCACGACAGCAGAAGTGGTTATAGTTGATGAAGTTGGTCGTCTTGAGATTGAGGGTCGTGGATGGGATATTGGAATTAAAAAAATCCTGTATGAAAACTCTGTGGTAATCATGAGCGTTAGAGAAGAATTTATAGCTGATATGACAACATACTATAACATTAGAAATTACAATGTTGTGAAATTACCAGTTTCAGATGAGGCATTCAGAAATATTATTAAAAGAATTAATCTAATTACTGTCTCATCGCATTAAGCTATGGTTTCTCATTTCATGGACGATACGTTTGGATATCAAATTTACTCAAAATAAATGCATTGTTTATTTTACTTCAAAGATAGATCCAACTCTCTTATAGTTCAGCTTCCCATAATAATTGTCAACATCGGACATGACATAGATTTCTAGCCCAGGATAATCAAGATGGAGGCATTCCATCAATTTTTTACCTAAGTGCCTACCCCTGTAATCAGCCCTTACCAACAAGTCGCAAACATAAATGCAAAATCCCCAATCTTCAAGTGAACGGGAATATCCTAAAATTTCGCCTTTCTCTTCAGCAACGTATGCATAATCCCAATCTTCTTCATTTTCAATCATCCTAAGAAGGGATGCTTCGTCAGTCTGTTTGTTGTACCTTCTTACTTCCATAATTAATGAATTTTGTATGCACAATTTACTCAAATTATTCTTAATCATTCAAAAAGGTCAAAACTAAAATCACCATTTAGAGCTAAATTGACAATACATGCACTTAAATTAACAAAGACATTTTGGCTGCCTTTTGTTATTAAATATATTGAGTCAATTATATTCGTCGATACCTACTAAAGAAAAAGATATCATGAAATTACTACTGATTGGACTAGTATTCTGTTTAGTGTTTATATCTTGTAATAATGGCACCACTTCTGCTAACCGGATTGAAACAAGCAGTGGGGAGCCTGTTGAATCAAGAAAGCCTAATACCGATTACAAACCAGCATTCGAAGGACAAACGAGAATTGGAGGTGTTATAACCTCCACTCCTTACGAAGGAAGAGTAATAACTCGCTCATTAAGCTCTCCCTGGGGAATAGTTCCACTTCCCGATGGCAGGTTGCTGATAACTGAAAAAAAAGGTAACATGGTAATTGTTGATCCTCTAAGTGGTTATTTAAGTGGCCCTATCAGAGGAATACCAGAAGTTGATGATAGAGGCCAAGGGGGGCTTTTGGGATTAGTATTAGACCCCGAGTTTTTGTCGAATAGGATGATATACTGGGTATTTTCAGAAAAGGTAGCCGAAGGCAATCACACGGCAGTTGCAAAAGGTAGATTATCAAATGATGAAAAAACAATTGAGAATGTGAAAGTCATCTATCGTGCCTTACCAACCTACGAAGGTACGTTACATTATGGAGGGCGAGCAATTTTTGATAAAGAAGGAAATTTATTTATAAGCACAGGAGAACGTTCAGATATAGAAACCCGTTCACAAGCACAATATCTAAATTCAGCATTGGGAAAAATACTTCGCATCACAAAAGAAGGAAAACCTGTTTCAGGAAATCCATTTGAGAGTCTGCCAAATGCATTGCCAGAAATCTATAGTTACGGGCACCGAAATATACAAGGATTAGATTTTCATCCTGAAACCGGTGAGTTATGGAGTAGTGAATTTGGCCCACTTGGCGGGGATGAGCTTAATTTGATTAATAAAGGAGCCAATTATGGCTGGCCAATAATTACCTATGGACTCGAATACAATGGGAATGCCATCGGTAATCCACCAATTCAAGTACGTGAAGGGTTGGAACAACCTGTTTATTATTGGGATCCAGTATTGTCCCCTAGTGGTATGAAATTCTATACAGGAGAAAATATTCCAGAATGGAAAAACAATCTGTTTATAACCGGATTAAACAGTAATCATATTGCCCGAATCATAATAAAAAATAATAAAGTAGTGGGTGAAGAACGCATATTATCAGGTGAAAGTCAACGGTTCCGAGATATAACTATGGGACTAGATGGCGCACTATATACTATAACCGATCAAGGTCGATTATATAAAATAGATAAAAAACGATAGTCTCCATCTTACAATTCCTATTTAAGGAAATCACAGGAAATGTTTAGAGTCAGAAGAATTATTCTCTTCGTTTATTACATTATAAATCCTTCAATAATTCTGGGTCAAGAGGTTGACAGTCTGTCACTAAGAAAAGCACTTGAACCGATTGAAATAATTGCATATTTCAATCAGCAACCACTTTTAGGAATAACATCTTCAGCACAGTTAATTTCCGCCAGGAAAATTGAAATCCAGCAAACCACAACACTACTGCCTGCTTTAAACAGTGTTCCAGGAATACGAATGGAAGAGCGCTCAACTGGCAGCTACCGTCTTTCTATAAGAGGAAGTTTAATCCGCTCACCATTTGGTGTCCGTAACATCAAAATATACATGGATGAATTTCCACTAACCGATGCAGGTGGCAATACATATATTAATCTAATAGATCCAGTTTCAATAAATAGTATTCACATCATGAAGGGACCTGATGGTTCTCTCTATGGTGCAAACTCTGGAGGTGTAATAAGAATGCAGCCCAATGGACTTAATGTGTTAAGAAATCAAATAAGTCTATTATTGAACTTTGGATCCTTTGGATTGATCCAGCAGCATATATCTGTTCAAAAAAAATTAAATGATAAGTATTCCTTTTCGATCGACCAGTCTTTTACAAGCAATAACGGTTACCGAGAAAACTCTTCATTAAAAAAGAAAACATTTCAGACTGCTCACAAATATGAATATTCAAAGAAGAACCAAATGCGGTTTATTATATTATTCACCGATATTGATTATCTTACTCCTGGAGGTCTCACCAAAAACGAGATGTATGAAAATCCAAGAATGTCTCGACCTGGAAGCGATTCAATTCTATCGGCTAAAGAACAAAAAGCCGGAGTGACCAATAAAACTCTTTTCGGAGGAATTGTCCATGAGGCTAACTTCACGAATAAAGTATTACACTCATTTAGCATATTTGGTTCATACACTAATTTCGAGAATTCATTTATTTCGAATTATGAAATCAGAAAAGAGAAAAACCTTGGGGTTAGAACATGGTTATCATTTAAAGACACAGTTTTATCGGGTATCCGTTTGCAGATTCAATTAGGACTTGAGGGACAAAAAGGATGGAACAGTATTAATAATTTCTATAATGATCATGGACATGCTACAAAACCCCAAGCATTTGATGATTTGGATAATTCCTATCTCAGTTACTTTATACGTACTATGGTTAAGTTGTATGATAAACTAACAATTGAAACCTCCTTAGGGCTGAATTCAGCAGAAATACTCTATACCCAAATGTATCCGATTATTCCTATTCCAAGTGGTCGTATTTTATTCGATGATATTTTAATGCCCAGAATTGCAGCGTCCTACCTAGTTAATAACACTATCGCCATCCGCGGTTCGGTATCTAAAGGATACTCACTACCAACAATATCTGAAATACGTTCATCTGACAAATCCATTAACACTTACCTTAAACCTGAAGAAGGAATTAATTATGAAGTAGGGTTACGTTTAGAAATGAACAATGGAAGATTGATAGGGGATCTTAGCTACTATCATTACAAGATGAATAATGGAATTGTAAGACAAGTTCGAGAAAGTGGCGATGAACATTATATCAATGCTGGAGTGATAAAACAAAGAAGTATAGAAGCTTCTGGTTCGGCCGATCTGTTGATGTATCAAAATAAAGGATTACTTCGGGCTTTGAATTATCAAACTTCATTTACATACAACAACTTCAAATTTGAGAAATATAGGGTAAACGGTAATGATTTTACTAATAACAGAGTAACCGGTGTACCTGATTTTATATGGATTAACACATTGCTTTTGACATTCCCATTACAACTCGGACTTAACATTTCACAAAACTATACTTCATCAACACCACTAAACGATGCAAACACTTTCTATTCAAAGAAGTTTCATCTAATACAACTTAAAGCAATCTGGAACCATCAAATTTTTAAAACTCTTCAAATTCAATTATTCATAGGTATCGACAATTTACTAGACGAGAAGTATAGTTTAGGAAACGATATTAATGCATTTGGACATCGATTTTACAATCCAGCTCCAGAGCGAAACTATTACGGAGGACTAAAAATGAGGTTTTGAAATCAAAAAGACACAATAAATAACTGACTACAAACAGTATTGATTTACTGCCTGTTGCGCAATTTGATTTAAGGTGCAATTAAATAAAATCATTCTATTTTAGGTATACTTGTACCTAAACTCTTGTATAATCAATTTTAACTTTATACTTTTGCTTCGATATTCAACAACTAATTTAAAACGTAACATTATCATGAGCTTATTTTGTTATCAGTGTCAGGAAGCAGCCAAAGGAACAGGATGCTCCGCCAATCGTGGTGTTTGTGGAATTGATGAGCCAACCATCAATTTCCAGGACTTAAACGTTCATCTGCTAAAAGGGATGTCATTCTTTGCAACCAGGGCAGCGGCAAAGGATTTACCGGTTAACTCTGCAGCTCATACGGCCATCAGAGTATTATTTTCCACAATTACAAATGCAAATTTCGACAAAAACTTCTTTTATGGACAAATTAAAGAAACCATTAGGATGCGTGATCAATTGCGCGCCAGTCTAGAGAATGTAGGAGTTGTATTTAATGATACTGATCTCAAATTCGCTTGCAAATGGTCACCAATGGATGACTCCGGAATCGAATCAACCGCCTTTACAATTGATCCGCGTATTGATGCGCCGACCGAAGATACCCGTTCATTGCGTGCACTTGCACTTTACGGTCTCAAAGGCATGGCGGCTTATGCGGAACATGCTCTTAATCTAGGCTTTGAAAATGAAGCTGTGAACCTTCACATTTTAAAAACACTTGATTACCTACTAACAGATGACGACGATCTGAATACTCATATAAACATTGTACTGGAAACAGGAAAATTTGGTGTTGAGGTTATGGCTCTTCTTGACAAGGCAAATACCACAACGTACGGTAATCCAGAAATTACACAAGTAAACATTGGTGTAAGAAACAACCCAGGAATCCTTGTTAGTGGTCACGATCTAAAGGATCTTGAAGAATTACTCGAGCAAACTAAAAATACAGGTGTTGATGTGTATACACACAGCGAAATGCTTCCTGCGCATTACTATCCAGCATTCCGCAAATATTCAAATTTTGTAGGAAACTATGGCAATGCATGGTGGAAACAAAAGGAAGAGTTCCAGACTTTCAATGGACCTATCCTATTTACTACCAACTGCCTAGTTCCGCCTTCATCAACCAGTAATTACTCAGATAAAGTGTACACAACCGGCGCAGTGGGATTCCCAGGATTCAAATATATCAAAGAACGCAAACCTGGTCAGCAGAAAGATTTCACTGAAATAATTGAGCACGCTAAAATGTGTCAGCCACCATCCGAAATTGAAAGTGGATTTATAACAGGAGGATTTGCTCATAACCAAGTAATCGCTTTGGCAGACAAAATTGTTGAAGCAGTAAAATCAGGAGCCATAAGGAAATTCTTTGTAATGGCCGGTTGCGATGGACGTCATAAAGAACGCAACTATTATTCAGAATTCGCTCAACAGCTTCCAAATGATACAGTAATTTTAACTGCAGGATGTGCTAAATATCGCTATAACAAACTACCACTAGGAGATATTGGAGGAATCCCACGTGTTCTGGATGCAGGACAATGTAACGATAGCTATTCTCTCGCAATAATAGCGCTTAAACTGAAAGAAGTATTCGGACTCGATAATATCAATGATCTGCCAATTGTTTACAATATTGCATGGTATGAACAGAAAGCAGTTATTGTATTATTAGCACTTTTACACCTGGGAGTTAAGAATATACACCTTGGACCTACACTACCAGCATTTCTTTCACCAAATGTGACAAAAATTCTTGTTGATACATTTGGAATTGGAACAATCAGCTCAGTTGAAGAAGACATCCACAATATGGCAAACGCTCCAACTATATAATAATCAGAATAAGGTTGGCTTTAGCATTAGAAAACCCCGCTTTTTAAGTGGGGTTTTTATTCTTATAGGAATTTACAGGATTTTGTCTAATTTTGACCGTCACAATGTTCATTTTTATTCAGTGATAAACTACAGGTTACTGATTATTTCAATAATGCTTTTTACTGGAATGCAACTATCAGTTGCACAAATTAAACCTGTTATTCATTTCTCTGAAGATGATGGTCTAGCCGATAACTTGGTATGGGATTTACTGTTAGACACCCACAACATCCTTTGGATTGCTACCAATAATGGGCTTTCAAAGTTCGATGGAACTTCATTTACTAATCTCTATAAAAAAAATGGATTACCGTCTGACAAGATAGGGGCATTATGTTTGGGTGAAAATGATAAATTATATGCCGCTTGCTCTTATGGAGGTATAGTTACGATTGAGGATAATGAGATCAAAAATGAATTGAGATTTTACACCGACAATTCCAAACACATATGCAGAACCCTTCACTACAGCAAAAAACACAATCAATTGTTTATAGGTACAGAAAATGGCCTTTACATGCTTATTGATAGCACTTTAATTGAAATTGAATATCATAAAGACATATCAATCCGCTCCATAGTACTTTCATTTATTGAAACACCTGCGGGGATCTATTTTAGTGTATTGAAAGGAAAATCGGCTGGTTTATATCAACTTGATTATAACCAATATAATCCGCGAAAAACGAAATGTCGTCGTATAGATCCTATACGAAAATTTTCCTTAATCTGGCAAAATGGAAAGTTGCATGGCAGTGAGGGTTCAACACTACAGGAATTTACAATAACTAATTCAGGTTTAAGCAAAATTGAATCGCTACCAGATAGCAGTTTTTTTATTTGGAGAATGGCTTCATTTAAAAATGGATTACTCTGGCTGGGTGGACTACAAGATGGTCGATTTCCAGGAGGAATCCGACTATATGATCCTAAACAAGGAAAGTTTATTCCTTTTGACATTCCTGACAACACATGTTCAGTCAACAAAATTCTATTCGATAAAAAATCCGGAGTAACGTGGTTTGGAAGTTCCAACGGGCTTATAGCTTATAAAGAATCCCTTTTAGATTATATTAGTCTGAAAGGAGAAAAAATTATTGACAAAGCTTTCATTGGGGACAGTCTGATAATCCTAACAAAAGAGCGGGTAATTTATCGTAAGAATGAAAGCAATGAAACATTGTTGACTAAAAATCAGATCAAGGCCTATATTGAGTCAAAATACAGAGAAATTGAGAAGAAATATTCTCCAAAAGAAAGGCAATTGTTTGATTTGAGTCTGAGTCTTGAATTTACTTCCTTGTGGAAGCATAAAAATCAACTTTATATACAAACAAGTTGGGGAGGAGCACCCATCCCTGAACTGAACAAGTTTATTCCTTGTGGTAATGGTCCTGTTTTTCTTAAAGAGAATTACAATACTGGACAAACTGGTATGTATGCTGCAACTAATTATACACCAGTTTCCTACCTACCAGACATAAATAAACCTAATGAATTTATAGAACTTGAAAGCACACCAAATATTGATTATAAAATTACTAGTGTGCTTGAATACAATAATGTACTATACTTTGCCTCACAATTCAATGGACTACTTACAATTAATGAAGAGAAGATCTCAAGACTAAATTCAGAAAATTCTTCACTCGGAAATAGTATTATCGGAATGGATGTCGGTCCGGGTGGTGAGATTGTTTGCCTTACCGGTAATAACCACATATATAGAGTAGAGTACATAAAAGAACCCAAAATCATTGGTGAACTTGATATTGATAAGATGGGAGTTGTAGGCGATATAATCAAATGGCTTAAATTTTCAGGTCAACACCTTTACATAGGCACAAATGCGGGTTTGAATATAATTGAATCTGAAGGCATAAAGTGCACAAATGCAGACAACTGGTACAAACATGCTAATGTTGCTAAGTTCTACAATCATAATAATGGGTATAGTTTTATATCCGCAGGGCATCCAATTCTAGATCCCTGCGGCAATTTAGTCGTTCATACAAACGATGAAATTATTAGAATTAAAACTGATACAATTGCAAATACAGAGCCCACTATAAATATTTATAATCTTAGTATAAATGATAATATTATAAATATATCAGACATTGCTGGAAAGATTATGCCTTACTCTACGCAGCAGATTTCATTTAATTTCAGAGGAATAAGGTACCCTTCAGCCAGGAACTTAAAATATCGGTACAACATCAATAACGAAGGTTGGAATCAGGGCAATCAAATCATCTTTCAGTCAATTAGACCAGGAGAATACTTTATCACTCTTGAGATGCTCGACCTTGAGAATAACAAGCTCATTCAAAGAAATTTATCCTTTTCAATTGCAGCACCATTTTGGAACACATGGTGGTTTGGTTTGGTAACATTAACTATTGCTATTATTTTGGCATATGGGCTATTCAGATTAAGGTATAATCGAATCCGTGAAAGAGAAATGGAAAAATCACGACTTGTAATGGAAAATTCAGAGTTACAGTTAAGGTCACTTCAGTTTCAAATGAATCCTCACTTTCTATTTAATGCTTTAACTTCATTACAGTCGTCTATTTTAAGAGGGAATATTAATGAATCACTCGATTACCTCAATAACGTTTCGTCCATAATACGTACAAACCTATCCAATGCTGGGAAGGATTATGTGTTGGTCGCTGAAGAGATAGAATTTCTACAGAAGTATATAAAAATGGAACTGGTGAGATTTGAAGGGAAACTTAAGATTGAACTTAAAAATGAATCAAATGTTTGTCATCTCCTTATGCCTCCAATGATCATTCAACCTCTAATTGAAAATTCAATAAAGCATTCTATTAATCCGCAACTTGGCACAGGGCAAATATGGGTTGAATTCAAAAAGATAAATGAAACACTTCAAATAACTGTTAAAGATAACGGAATTGGAAGAGCAGCCTCTCAATCAAAGAACATTAGCCAACATGAGCACTTTGGTCTGTCAACCATAGGGAAAAGACTTGAATTACTGAACTGCCTTGATCAAACAGGATTGAATACAATTAAAATTACTGACCTTAATGAATCTAATAATTACATAAAAGATAATAATAGTCCTGCTGTAACAGGGACAGTTGTAACAATAAACCTTTCGCTCAAGTGGAGATAATTAGCATTGTTTCCATATCACCCAGGTAGTTTATTAATGTAGACCATTCATTAAGTAAAGAACAAACTAGTATATACTTTCTTGAAATGGAGAGGGTACAAAATTAATGTACTTTAGTATTAATACTTTGACTGATTTATTTCCGGATTCACAATCTCTGTTGAAGTAGGAAAAGGTATCCGATTGGTGAAGGTTAACATTCATTTCGAGATCATTTCTTCTAACGGAATAAGTACCTGGATTGCATCTGAGACATTAGTGATGTCCTTGAATGTTAAACTAAGTTTATCATTAACTTCTTTCATTCTAACTGTTTTATGATAAACTTGAATAAATTGAAGAACACTTGTAAAGATTTCACTTTGATAGAATGGAGATTCCTTATCTGTTACGAACGTAGCAGTCATAACATTATTTTTAAGTGAAATCTTCTCGAATCCAAGACTCCGTGCGGTACGTCTTAGACGGATTGTATTAATCAAATCCTGAGCTTGAGGTGGAATTGGTCCAAATCGATCAATCAACCTTTCCTGATAAGCGTGTAGTTCATCTTCAACATCGAGACTATCAAGTTCTTTATACAAGCTAAGTCTCTCAGTAATATTGGACACGTACCTGTCTGGAAGCATAATTTCAAGGTCGGTTTCAATAAGACACTCTCTCACAAACGCCCTCTTTACTGGTTCTTCATAAAGCCCTTTGAAATCAGTATTCCGAAGTTCCATTACAGCTTCATCAAGTATCTTTTGGTACATTTCAAATCCTATTTCAGAAATAAAACCACTCTGCTCAGCACCAAGAATATTGCCGGCTCCTCTGATATCAAGATCTCTCATAGCGATATTAAATCCACTTCCCAGAGCTGAAAATTCCTCAATAGCTTTTAGACGCTTGCGTGCTTCATCTGTAAGAACCGAGACAGGAGGAGCCAACAAGTAACAGAATGCCTTTTTGTTAGTACGACCCACTCTACCTCTTAACTGATGAAGGTCACTAAGTCCATGATTGTGTGCATCATTGATTATTATAGTATTGACATTTGGTATATCGAGACCCGATTCAATAATAGTTGTTGCTATAAGCACATCATAGTTGCCTTCAACAAAGTCAAGCATCACCTTTTCAAGCTTATGCCCTTCCATTTGGCCATGTCCAATGGCTATTCGGGCATCAGGTACAAGTCTTTGGATCATCCCTGCCACTTCAATAATATTCTTGACCCTATTATTGACAAAGAAGACTTGGCCTCCACGTGAAAGTTCATAATGAATTGCATCCCTGATGATTTCCTCATTAAATGGGTGTAACTCTGTCTGTACCGGATATCGATTAGCAGGTGGAGTATTTAATATACTAAGATCCCTGGCTCCCATTAGAGAGAACTGTAAAGTCCGGGGTATCGGGGTTGCAGTGAGTGTTAATGTATCAACATTAACTTTCATTTGTTTCAATTTTTCTTTAGTAGCAACTCCAAACTTCTGTTCTTCATCTATAATCATCAATCCGAGGTCGCGAAACTTTATATCCTTACTGACAATACGATGTGTTCCAATAAGTATATCGATTTTACCTCCTTCGAGTTTTTTAATAGTCTCTTTCTGCTGTATAGTATTCTTGAATCTATTTAGGTAATCTATAGATACCGGAAATTCTTTCAATCTCTCCCTGAAAGTCTGATAATGCTGCAATGCTAATATCGTTGTTGGAACCAAAACAGCCACCTGTTTGCCATCGCTCACAGCTTTAAATGCAGCCCTTATAGCAATTTCAGTCTTCCCGAATCCTACATCTCCACAAACAAGTCTGTCCATTGGATAGGTTTTCTCCATATCCCTTTTTACATCTGCAGTTGCTTTTACCTGATCAGGTGTATCCTCATAAATGAAAGATGCTTCAAGCTCGTGCTGCATATAATTGTCAGGAGGATAGCGATGTCCTTCGGAAGCTTTTCGCTCCGCATATAATTTAATCAAGTCTTTGGCAATATCTTTAACTCTTTGCTTGGTTTTGCTTTTTAACCTGTTCCAAGCATTAGAGCCAAGCTTGTTAAGTGAAGGGGCTGTTCCTTCTTTACCAACGTACTTCGAAATTCTGTGTAACGAGTGGATACTGACATAAAGGATGTCGTTATTTTGATAAATAAGCCTTATTGCCTCCTGCTGCTTACCGTTATTATCAATTTTTTCAAGACCATCAAACCTTCCAATACCATGATCTATATGTGTTACATAATCTCCCGGCTGAAGATCATAGATCTCCTTTAGGGTAATTGCTTCTTTACCTGCAAATCCATCCCTAATCCGGAATTTATGGTATCTCTCAAATATCTGATGATCAGTATAACAAGCAAGTTTTGTATTGAAATCTACAAAGCCTTCATGTAACGACAAGTCAATGATATTGATATCAAGTTTAGAGATATTACGACTGGATTTCAGGTCCTTAAGTATCGATTGAATTCGCTCTGTTTGTTTTGAATTATCAGATACAATCAGATTCTTTATTCCGGATTTACTGTTGTCGATTACATTCTGTACCAGAAGGTCGAAATTCTTATTAAATGAAGGCTGAGGTAGAGTGTTGAATACTAAATTAACATTTAATTTAAAAAATACCTGTGAACCGAATTCGATGACCTTATGGTTTACTATATCCTTTTGAAGGTCGGCAGAATTTATGAACAACTCATGAGGCTCAAGGTGCTTTATATCGCCCGTAAGTTCATTAAACGCTCTTTCTGCTTTTTCGTATTCTTTATTTATCTTATCGAGAGAAAAAGAGAAATCCTTTATCCAGACCACTGCACTATCATCGAAATATTTCAAAAAAGACTGTCGGGTTTCTAATACAGTTCTGTCCTGTACATTAGGAGAGATTGTTATGTGGGTTAATTTGTCAATGGACAGTTGTGTAGCCGGGTCGAATGTTCTAATTGATTCAATGTCGTCACCAAAGAATTCAATACGAAATGGACGATCGTTTGTAAAAGAAAAGACGTCAACGATACCCCCTCTTATGGAGAATTGCCCTGGCTCAACAACAAATTGCACATTTGTAAAACCATACTCCTGTAGGATATCAGTTAGAAAATCAACTGATAGGTTGTCGTTTACACTCAATCTAAGGGTGTTTTTCTTAAGGAACCCCTTGCTTACAACTTTTTCCGCAAGAGCTTCAGGGTAGGTTACGACAATAGTACCAGCTTCTTTTGCACTGAGCCTCTTCATTACCTCAGTACGCGATAACACATTAATATTGTCAGTCTTTTCTAATTCATAAGGATGCCTATATGTAGTAGGGAAAAACAGTACACTTTTCTTGTGATAAGGAGTGTCTCGTTCGCAAAGCAGATTCTCTATATCATTAAAAAAATAAGCAGCTTCTTCTTTATCTGTCAAAATTATTAGAAAATGAGTAGATGATTTAATAAAAACAGATGATGCAATAATGGATGAAGATGAACCAGTTAGGCCCTTCAAGTGTAGGCGTGCGGAATCAGTCTGATTTATTAACGCAACAATTTCAGCGACAATAGAATTATCGCTGTAATAATCAAGCACTGGGGAGTATTTCACTAAAACATTCCGTTAGTTAAGACAGGATGCAAATTTACAATTTATTGTTTTATGAGCGTGGACTATGTTGAGTTCTAAAGACTCCAGATTATATTTCTTTCAAAATTTCAAATATCAATAGAAGGATAAAAATTCAAGCAAATAACACTCTAGCTTTCATTCGTACTTCAAATTATCAACGGGGTTTTAAATGTATAATTCTTGATGATTGCACCCATACAGTAATTACAGAAATCAATAACACAACAACTATTGGTATCACAAATAATCCCCAGTGAGTTTGAATGCTTGATGCAAAATTTGAAAGCCAATCTTCAAATTTAACGAAAAAGATTGGAAGAGCAATGATAGAAGCGATAAGACATAACCATATATAATCCTTTAACATTAGTAAGAACAACCAAATTGGAGTAGCACCAAGGGTTTTACGTATTCCGATTTCCTTTTTTCTCTGCTCAGCTGTGTAAGCAGCAAGTCCAACTAATCCCAATATTGTGATAAATACAACTAAGAACGAGAACAATATCAAAACGACACTATACTGCTTCTCCTGTTCAAACTGAAGATTATAATAGTTCTTAAGCATATATGCGTTAAATGGGTTGTTTGGAAATAAATTTCCATAGATTTCCCCAACTTCTTTTAAAGTGCCGTCTGGGGTTCGAGTATTTATTGAAAAATGTCCCTGAAATCTCTGAGGATACCTAAAAATTTGAGGCTCTATAGACTCCTTAGCTGAACGCTGACAGAAATCAATTACTACACCGCTGACAATGTAAGGTCTACCTTCCATAATTATTTTTTGGTTAACAGCATCTTCAGGCTTACTAAAACCCAGATTAATAGCAGCGTTTGCGTTTACTATCACTCTGTTTTTATCAATTTCCGGATTTGAAGTAAAATCTTCACCAGCAACAAAATGAATATTATATACTTTGAAGAAATCACTAGCAGTTTCAGTTACCCTGTAATTTCGTGAGTCATTCCCATCGCCGCCATAACGATAAATACCTCCCCTGTTAAACATATTTGATTGTCCGGGAATGACAGATGAAAAGGCACAAGCTTGCACGCCTGTCAAGTGATCAACTTCTTCAGCAAAAACGCGGTATTTACTTGATAATGTTGAATCACCTACTACAGGAGCATCAACAACAAGAATATTATTCAAACTAAATCCTGGGTCGCCATTACTTAGGAATCTATACTGCATACTAACACCAATTGTTGCAGCAATAAGCACAATACCGATAATAAATTGTAATGTCACGAGGCCCTTTTTCATTATAGAGCCACTCCTATAATTAGTTTTTGATCCCTTAAGAACCTTTACAATATCCTCCGAGAAAACTCCTGTCATCAAATATATGCAAGGTGAAAATGTTCCTATAATAAATGCAATTAGGACTGTTAAAGGAAACCAAGTACCTTTCCAAACATCAGAGTTTTCAGGAATCCCTGTAAATCTACAAAAAACAGGTTCGGTGAGTTCAAAGAATCCTAGTGCCATTACAACAGCGAAAATGTTGATAAATCCAGACCATACGAGCATCTGAGAAATTAAATGCCGCTTGGAAGCACCATTGGTTTTTCTAATAGCCATCTCCTTTTGTTTGCGGATCGTTGCTATAGTTGTCAAATTGAAGAAGTTAACCCATGCAATAATGAGAATAAACCAGCCCACGATTTCCAATACATCAACTGAATTTCTATTTCCATTAGCTTCAAGTTCATGCATATAATCAGAATTCAGATGAATTTCATTTAGTGGTTGCAGTTTAAATGACATCCCAATTTTATATTCCTTGAGGTCTTTACCGAATTCTCTTTCAATGTAGTCAGCAATTCCTTGATTAATCTTCTCAGGATCAGTACCCTTTGCAAATTTGACGTATGTGAAAAAACCACTATAAAACCAGCCGTTTGTAAAAACATCAGGATTCCTTTGCTTCCAATCATTTAGTGAAACAAAAATATCAGCCTTCATGTGCATATTATCGGGCAAGTCCTTGAATACAGAGGTAACTGTTAAGTTAATTCTTTTGTTAAGGTTGAGGGTTTTCCCAATTGGATTTTCATTACCAAAATATTTTCTAGCAGTTTCTTTGGAGATAGCAACGGCATTAGGATCATCCAGGCAGGTAATTCTATCACCATTTATAATAGGAATGCCAAGAACTTCAAAAATGGAAGATTCGGTCATAAAAACTTTGTCTTCCTTAAAAAACTTATCATTATTAAAGAATACCCCTTCAGTTTTAAAAGTTCTGGCAAAAGAAAGTGCTTCCGGAAAATTTTCTTTAATAACTGGCCCTATCGTTGGAGAGGCGCTTGCAAATTCCACAAGGTCGTTATTTTCACCCCACCGGTTGTATTGAATTCGATATGTATCCTTATAATTTGGCGATTGCATATCGTAGCTACGATTGAATCGTACATATCCTGCTATCAATAAACAAGCAGCAATTCCAATGGAAAGACTTAGAATGTTTGTAATAAAAAACCCAGGTTGTCTTCTGAAGTCCCTTATTGTCATCAATATGTAATTTCTAAGCATGGTTGTGCACATATACATTGTAATTGCAATCGCTCAAATACGATGCCACTCGCTATGCAATTACATGTCAATGATTTACGGTTAGTCGAATATATAAATATTGTACGGATATGTACAATTGATGTGCGAAACAGTACGATTAACTATGATTTTGGAGCCAGAAATTTATTATACAAGATTAAACCTGTTATTGTCATAACTCCAATCATACTAAAAACAAGCCAAAGAACTCCAGGTTGATTAAGGGTGTCGACAAAATAAACATAAAGAAGTGCTCCTAAAATTCCACCGATACCACTTCCGATTACTCCATAAAGAAATGAATATCCAAGATACAGCGCTTTCTTATCATCTGGTGCTACTAGTCCTATATAAGAAATAAATTTCGGGTGAGCAGTCATTTCACCAATTGAAAAGATGACCATACCAAGTATAAAGATCCACGCATAAGAAGATATCGCAAGAATACCCATTCCGATAGTACCTAAAGCAATACCTGCAACCATAGTTTTCAATGCTGAGAATTTCTTTACAAATGATGATATAAGTAACTGCAGCGCGATAATAGCTCCTGCATTTATGACAGTAACATGTTCAGAATCAAACTCCCATGAGGGATTGTCAACAAATAGAGTAAGGAACCTGTTTACAACATTGTTTACAGGTGTCATGTCAACATAATCTTTCAGGTACCATAACACAGTATCGAACATCTGAAAATAGAGGATCCAAAATCCCGAGTATATAACGATCATCAAGACAAAGCGATAATCTTTCAGCACTAGCAGTATGTCCTTAAATACCTGAGACAACGGCTTAAACGTTTCATTACGGGCAGGTTCTTTAAAAACAAAAATATTAAGAAAAAGCATAGCACCTGTGCCAATAGCTGCCATGATAAAAATATAACTCCATGATATATCCTTTAAAACTGGAACCAGTACTAGAGGGAATAGAAAAGCACCCAGGTTAATCGACCAATAATATACACCAAAACCTAGAGAAGAATTGCCTTCGTCAGTCACTCGTGCAATTGTACCTGAAATTATTGGTTTAAATAAACCAGCACCTACAGCCATAATAAGGAGACTCAGGAAGACTATTGAATAAGATGTTGACATACTGGTAAACAAATAACCGGCACTCATTAATGTGAATGCATACATAAGTACTCGGCGATAACCAAACCGGTCAGCAATTGCTCCTGCAAGTATTGGTAATAAGTATAGTAACGGAGTTATTGTGCTTTTAATAATACCGACATTTTCCTTTGAGAACCCCAATCCTCCATCTTGTGGTGATAGAATCAGATAAACTGAAAGAACTGACATAACCCCATAATAAGATCCTCTCTCAAAGAATTCCATTACGATTACTGTCCAGAAATTCCGGGGGAAAGATCTGAAGCCTGACTTATCTGATTGTTTTTTGAGTGAGTTGGGCATCATTAGTTTCCTATTACTAATTGAACAGTATTTCTACTCTTTTGCTCAAGATAGATTTCTCTACCATTAGTGATTTCGTCAATAATTCTCTGGTTATAATATTTAATTGTAAAGAGTTGAAGATCCATATTATACCTTACACTATACTCATTATCTAGAATTTTAAATAACTTTTCAATCTTTCTTTTATCTTCATCAACCACAATTGAGAAGCTTATAGCAGATAGCTGCATCATATTAATGTGAATATCCAAAGCGGATAACTGCCCAAAAATATAATGAAGATTACCTTCAGCTATAAATGAAAAATCCTTTGGGGATATTGAAATAAGAAGCTGATCAGACTTTGTTATAAAGCATGGAATTGAATCTTCAATTTCTGTATAATTGGCAATATCGGTAATTATTGTCCCATCATCATCAGGATTATAAAATGATTTAACTTTAAGTGGTATGTTCTTGCTTTTTAAAGGCTGAATAGTTTTTGGATGAATAACTGATGCTCCATAGTAGGCGAGTTCAATAGCATCCCTATAAGACATGCTTGTGAGTTTAATAGTATTTGGGAAATACCTTGGATCTGCATTTAACACACCAGGAACATCTTTCCATATAACAACCTCACTTGAGTCAACAGCCCAAGCTAAGATAGCTGCACTAAAATCAGAGCCCTCTCTACCAAGAGTTACAGGAATTCCATCCAAAGAACTACCAATAAATCCTTGTGTTATATACACTTTACAATCTCTATGTTTTTGAAATCCTTCTTTTACCATAGCCTTTGTTTCCTGCCAGTCGATATTCGCATTTCGATAAGTATTATCGGTCTTAATCAAGCTCCGACAATCTAGTAAGCAGTGATCAAATCCTTGTTTGGCAAGATATTGGCTAATAAGATCAGTTGATATTAATTCTCCAAAAGAAACGATGCGGTCGTATGCTTGATCATAAAAATGGGGAGGTTCTTCCTCCAGAGCACCCTCAAGTTGTTTCATGACTGGAGTAATTCTAAAATTTTCAAGACCCAAATCGCTTGCGATTTTCAGATGGAAGCTAAACACATCATCTTGCAATTCTTTAATTGAGGGACTTTTACTATACCAGGAATCGGCAACTTTTTCAAGGGCGTTGGTAGTCTTACCCATTGCAGAAAAAACAACAATCAAATCTTCACCTGGATACTTTGCTAAGATTCTGAAAACATTTTTTACAGCCTCAGCATCCTTTACAGATGCGCCACCAAATTTGAAAACTTTCATTAGCAGTCGTTGTTTGTCATGCAAAAATAATATATTTGACGGTATGAAGACTCTGATAGAATTTATCAACGATAAGCAAGCGGAATACACGTATGCTACCGGCGAATTTACTCATTTACTAAATGACATTACCATTGCGGCAAAGATTGTCAATCGTGAAATCAAAATTGCCGGACTTGCAGATATCAATGGCTATTTTGGTGAGACGAATGTTCAAGGGGAACAACAGAAGAAACTTGATGTTTTTGCCAACAATCATTTCATTTCTGCATTGAAGCACGGGGGAATGGTGTGTGCCATTGCCTCGGAAGAAAATGAGGATTTAATTAGGTATGAAAATGCTTTTTCTCAAAAAGGAAAATATGTTGTCGCTATTGATCCTCTTGATGGATCTTCGAATATTGAGGTTAATGTACCAATAGGAACTATATTCTCTATTTACAAGAGAATCTCAGAATCAGGACCTGGAACACTTGAAGATGTTTTACAAAAAGGAGTTAAACAAGTAGCGGCAGGTTATGTTATTTATGGATCATCTACAATGCTTGTTTACACTACTGGGAATGGGGTAAACGGCTTTACTTATGACCCGTCTGTTGGACTCTTTATACTATCTCATCCTGATATAAGAATTCCTGAAAACGGCGCAATTTATTCAGTTAATGAATCTAACTATATATACTTTCCACGCGGTATTAAAGAATATATAAAATACTGCCAGGCTGATGATCCTTCAACAAACAGGCCATATACATCCCGTTATATAGGGTCCTTGGTTTCAGACTTCCACAGAAACCTATTAAGAGGAGGAATTTATATTTATCCAGGAACTCTTAAGAACCCAAATGGTAAGCTTAGAATACTCTATGAATGTAATCCAATTGCATTTATTGCAGAACAGGCAGGTGGAAAAGCTTCAACCGGATATGAAAGAATTCTTGAAATTCAGCCCGAACGCCTTCATCAAAGAGTACCTTTTATCACAGGGTCAAAAAAAATGGTTGAGACTGCTGAAGAGTATATGAAAATGCATATGCGACAGGAAACAAATTCTTAAGCTAAGATTTCTGGTTAAAACTTTTCTATTTTTGTGCTTGCTTAATAAGCAATCCAAAAATTTAAAGCAAACTATTAAGATGAAAGGTTCTATTGTAATTCTAGCTGGTGGTGGTCCTGCACCCGGCATTAATTCTGTTATTGCATCAGTTGCTAAAATATTTCTAAAAGACGGATACCGGGTAATTGGATTACACGAAGGATACAAGACATTGTTTAGCTCTTCACCAAGCTTCATTGATATCAACTTTGGAATGGCCGATAAAATTCATAATCTCGGCGGATCAATTCTAAGTATGAGCCGTTATAAACCAAAGGATTCAGAATTCAGCACAAGTTTCTTTATTGAAAACGACATTAAACTTCTGGTAACAATAGGAGGCGATGATACTGCATCTACAGCTAACAGAATTTCAAAGTACCTTGCCTCTAATAATATCATTTTACAAAATATCCATGTACCGAAAACAATTGATAATGACTTGCCGTTGCCTGATGGAATTTCAACTTTTGGGTATCAAAGTGCAAAACAAGAAGGAGTGAGATTGGCAACTACTGTATATGAAGACGCCAGAACAAGTGGAAATTGGTTCGTAGTATCGGCTATGGGAAGAGAAGCTGGACATCTAGCATTTGGCATTGGTGCTTCTTGTCATTATCCCATGATCATAATTCCCGAGATGTTTAATAAGGTTGAGGTTACTTTCGACAGAATATTAAAGTTGATTGTGTCTTCTATGGTAAAAAGAAAACTTCTTGGGATCAACTATGGAGTTGTCATTATAAGTGAAGGAGTATTTCACTTTATGACTGATGAAGAAATTATAAAATCGGGTATACAGTTCTCATACGACGAACATGGTCATCCTGAATTGGGCAATGTAAGTAAAGCTCACATATTTAACTTACTTCTTCAGGAAAAGCTTAAACAACTAAAAATAAACATTAAAAGTCGACCTGTTGAACTAGGATACGAACTACGTTGCGTGCAACCCATTGCTTTTGATATGCTCTACTGTGCATTATTAGGGATGGGTGTAAAGAAACTGTTTGATGAAGGTTTGACAAGTTGCATGGTTGTTAGTGGTCCTAACGGTGATATATTCCCCATTTTCCTTAAAGATGTTGAAGATGAGAATGGAAAAGTTAAACCTCGACTTGTCAATATGTACAGTCAAAAAACCGGCATGGTCTTCAAAGACGGACTTCAATATTTAACTGAAAATGATATTGAAGCAGCTTCAACTTACCTTCAGAGCCCAGCCGATTATGTAATGAAAAGAATCCTTAACTGGTAAGGGTAACAATCAACCTATTATGTAGACCTGTTTTATCTTTTCCACCAAAACTTTTGAAAGTTTGTAATGAGATTCATGAGTCCATCCTGCAATATGAGGCGAGAGAATAACTCTTTCTGATTTAAATAGCCTTTGGAAATATTCGGGCAATGAAGAAGTCTCAATATTCTCAAAAGAAAGATTTTCGCACTCTAAAACGTCAAGTGCCGCACCTTTAACAATACCATTATCAATGGCATCCATGAGGTGAGCGGTATTAACACAACTACCTCTAGAAGTATTAATGAGCCATATAGGCTTACTAAATTTACCTAGAAAACTTTCATTGATTAGATGGAAAGTCTCGTCCGTCAAAGGTATGTGAAGGCTCAAGATATCAGATTCAATAAATATCTGCCGCATTGAAGCTTCTCTAACATTGTCATCCGAGAATCCTGTTTTGTATTTATCATAGGCAATTACTGAAGCTCCAAATCCTTTTAATCTTCGTGCAAATTCACTTCCTGTATTGCCATATCCAATTATTCCAACAGTTTTACCTTTAATTTCATTGCCACGGTTTCCTGCACGAATCCATACTCCTTTGCGTACCTCAATATTTACCTTGCACAAGTGATTTAGCAATGAAAGGATCATTCCCATTGCATGTTCAGCAACGGCATCACGATTACCCTCGGGAGCGTTAAGACATATAATACCTTTAGATTCAGCATATCTGACATCTATGTTTTCCATTCCTGCTCCAACCCTCGCAATAAACTTGAGTTTAGTACAATGGTCAATCGCTTCCTTATCTAGCATTATTTTACTTCTTATAATTATGCCCTCATAAAGATGAAGTTGTTCAAGAACCTCAGAACGCGAAAGTCCGGTAAAGTCATAACACTGAAATCCAAATTGTTCGAGTTCTTCTCTTAGAACATCATGAGCTGTATCAATAAACAAAACATTACCTGGTTTCATTTTATTTTCTTTTAGTCTGCAAAGTTAATCATAAAGGTCAGCATAATATTTAGGTGGTTCGCGTAAGTCTATCTCTCAATAAAATCGTAACTTCGCCCACTTGCAATTTTATTAAAAGTTTATACAAAATTATGTGGAATATTCTGGTTAGATTGATGTTACGAAATCGCCCTGGTATAATCGCCGTTATTGCAATACTCACTATTTTGATGGGATGGCAGGGATTAAGTGTTCAGCTTTCGTATAACAATCAAAACATCCTCCCGCAAACTGATTCTAGTGTTATTGTTTATAGGGCATTCAAGGAGAAATTTGGTGAGGATGGTAGCGTTTTAGTTATAGGTGTTACTAATAAAAATATGTTTCAGCTTGAAGAAATCAACGCCTGGAACAATCTTACTAATGATATTAATAGCATTGACGGAGTTGAGGGTGTGACTTCAGTAACCAAAGCAGTAGTAATGGTGAAAAACGATAGCACACGGGTTTTTGAGTTTAAACCTGTCTTATCAGGTACTATTTCATCGCAAAGTCAAGCCGACTCATTAAGAGAGCTAATTCATTCACTCCCTATTTACGACGGATTGCTATTCAATGCTACTACCGATACTTATCTTATGGCTATTACGCTTGACAAAGAGAAGCTAAACGATAAGCGAAGAATGACTGTTACTGACAATATCGTTTCGCATGCAAAAGCCTATGAAAAGGAAACGGGGAATAAACTTCATTACTCTGGCATGCCGTATATCAGATCAGCTATGATGAAGCAGACCAAATCTGAGCTTTTTATGTTTATTTTCCTCTCAGTCGGTATCGCAGCTATAATTCTGTTTCTTTTCTTCAGATCTATTAGAGTAGTATTGAGCTCACTTATAGTTGTAGCTGTAAGTATAATATTTACACTCGGAGTCATAAATTTGCTAGGGTATAAGATCAGTATACTTACAGGTGTCATTCCATCACTTATAGTTGTCATAGCAATTGAGAACTGTATATATATCCTTAATAAATACCACTGGGAATATCGATCACATGGGAATAAGATTAAGGCTTTATCAAGGGTTATTCAGCGAATCGGACCTGCATCTCTAATGGTCAATACTGCTACAGCAGCAGGGTTTGCTGCTTTTATAATGGTTTCAAATAAAATGTTGTTTGAATTCGGGATTGTAGCAGCCATAAGCATATTTTTAGAGTATACACTCTGCATACTGCTACTTCCCATTATATTTAGCTACATGGAACCACCAAGTGAAAAACACCTTTCACATCTAAACAGCAAATTTTTCAGTTACCTGATTGATAAAACCATCTACCTTATAGAACACAGACGTCCAGCCATTTTTATTATTGCCGGATCTCTGACTATAGCAGGAATACTCGGTATGTTCAGCTTAAAGATTTCGGGAAAAGTAGTTGACGATATTAAAAAGAGTCACCCATTAGCTCAAGACTTGAGATATTTTGAGCAGAATTTCGGAGGTGTAATGCCATTTGAAATATGGGTAGACGCAAAAAAACCAAAAGGTGCATTAAGACTGACAACTATTGAGAAAATTGATGAACTGCAGAATGAGATTTTAAAACACGATAAATTTTCAAGACCGCTTTCACTGGCCGAATTATCAAAGTTCGCTCGTCAGGCTTATTTTAATGGAAATAAAGAAATGTACTCCGTTCCTAACTCACAGGAGCGAAACTTTGTTTTTTCCTATTTACCTAAAGAAGCAGGGAAACAAGCAGGCTTACTGAATTCGTTTATTGATAGTACTCAACAACATACAAGGGTTAGCTTCCAAATGGCCGACCTACCAACAAAGGAGATGAATCAGGTATTGTCTGATATAAAGCCAAAGGTTGACGAAATTTTTCCTCCTGATAAATATAATGTTCAGATTACTGGTAATAGTGTAGTTTCAGCCAGGGGCACAGAATTCCTTATTAAGCATCTTTTTCAGAGTGTCTTAATTGCAATAGCTTTTATTTCATTACTTATGATGATGATGTTTTCGAGTTTCAGGATGATAGTTATTTCAATGTTGCCTAATGTGATACCTCTTATCATAACAGCGGCGATTATGGGCATTGCTGGGGTGCCAGTAAAGCCATCCACTATTATTATATTTGGTGTTGCGTTGGGAATATCAGTTGATAATGCAATTCAGTATCTTTCGAGATATCGGCATGAACTGATAGCTACCAACAACAATATAAAATTATCGGCAATAAACGCATTAAGAGAGGCTGGTTTTAGTATGATCTACACATCAATAGTATTGGTACTTGGATTCAGTGTGTTTATTGTTTCGGATTTTGGGGGTACACAAGCTCTGGGTTTGCTTGTTTCCACAACACTATTTGTTGCCATGTTTTTCAATATGATGGTTCTGCCATCGCTTCTGATGGTACTTGATAAATTTGCAGTAACAAAAGCATTCTCATCTGAACCACTAATTGAAGTGTATGATGGTGATGATGAGAATGGTGACATGAAATGATTTTTTAATACTTACAGCGTAATGAAAGGAATAATACTTGCCGGTGGATCAGGCACCCGACTTCATCCCCTCACTCTGGCAGTCAGTAAGCAATTAATGCCTATCTACGATAAGCCAATGGTTTATTATCCACTTTCCGTCTTAATGATGGCTGGTATCAATGAGATTTTAATAATATCTACACCACATGATTTGCCGAATTTTGAGAAATTGCTGGGCGATGGAAGAAGTCTGGGGTGTAGGTTTAGTTACGCTGTTCAAGAAATCCCGAATGGTCTTGCTCAGGCTTTTGTTATCGGAGAATCATTTATCGGAAATGACGATTCAGCCCTTATCCTAGGAGATAATATATTCTATAGCACCGGATTGCCAAAGCTGTTGGCAGAATGTAAAAAACCCTCAGGTGGGATCGTATTTGCATATCACGTTGCGGATCCTGAAAGGTATGGAGTGGTTGAGTTTGATCAAAACAACCAGGCAATTTCCATCGAAGAGAAACCCAAAAATCCAAAATCTAATTATGCTGTTCCTGGTATTTACTTCTACGATTCTTCAGTAGTTGGCGTCGCAAAGAGTATAAAACCAAGTGCCAGAGGTGAATATGAAATAACCGATGTTAATCGATACTTCCTTGAAAAAGGAAGTCTAACTGTTAAAGTTATGAGTCGTGGTACAGCATGGCTCGACACAGGAACGTTCTCATCATTACTACAAGCGTCACAATTCGTTGAAGTAATTGAAAATCGACAAGGGCTGAAAGTAGGATGCATTGAAGAGGTTGCTTATCGGATGAACTTTATTAACAAAGAACAGTTGATTAGACTTGCTCAACCTTTACTGAAAAGCGGATATGGTGATTATTTATTAAAAATCAGTGAAACACAATACCTTTAGATATGTATACACAAGATCAATTGCATGAGAAAATTTCAAATGCACTAGATGCTCTTCCAATACATGGTGAACCTATCGGTCTATATGAGCCTATTTCTTATACTCTTAATCAGAGTGGAAAAAGAATCCGACCCCTCTTTGTTCTTGTAGCGAATCAAATTTTTGGCGGTGATCCAGTTGAAGCATTACCTGCAGCAACTGCCATTGAGATCTTCCATAATTTTACATTACTACATGATGATATAATTGACCAGGCGCCTTTAAGACGAGGGTATGAGACAGTTTACAGAAAATGGAATACAAATGTTGCTATTCTCTCAGGTGATACGATGTTCGCAATTGCATATGGAGAACTTTCAAAAAGCAAACCAGAACTTCTTCCCAGTTTAATGCAATTGTTCTCAAAAACTGCTATTGAAGTATGTGAAGGGCAACAGTATGATATTGATTACGAGCTTCAACAACATGTCGGACTGAAGGAATATATCAATATGATCAGATTAAAAACTGCCGTACTGCTTGCTGCGAGTCTTAAGATTGGTGCAATGACAGCTGGTGCATCTGAAGAAAATTCTGAGAAGATATATAAGTTCGGAATTGCTATGGGGATTGCATTTCAACTTCAGGACGACTTGCTTGACTCCTACGGTAATCAGGCAATTTTTGGTAAAAAGACAGGAGGTGATATTGCGATTAATAAGAAGACTGTATTGTTTATCAAGGCCATTGAGAAATCAAGCGATACAATTAGATTAAAGCTTGAGAGATTATATAAAGTTAACAATTTACCGGTCGATGAAAAAGTATCCAAGGTTATGTCAATATTTGACACTCTCGGTGTAAAAGAAAGCACGGAAGAGCTAATTCAGAGCTACTTCAATGAAGCCTGTCACATACTTGATTCAATTAACATTCCTAATGAGATGAGAGCTATGCTAACAGATATAGCCAGTAATATGATTAAAAGAGTGAGGTAAGTCCTATTCCTGCTTCATCTTCTCAACCTCCTCATGAAGTGTTTCCCAGTTGTTCATGAGTTTATCCAAGTGAAATCTGAGATTTTCGTATGTTTGATAAAATTCGGGATCATTCATGAATTTCGCATAGTGTTCAGGTATTGAGAGTTTGGTATCCATTGAAGCTATTTTAACTTCAGTTTCCTGAATTTCCAGCTCAACTTTCTCAATTCTATTTTGGAGTTTACGAAGCTCTTTTTCGAATAATTTCCTTTTTTCATATTGCTGCTTGTTATCAGAAGACACTTCAGTTTCCCTCAGTTTGGCATTCTTGGCCACCTGTGCAGAAAGCTGGTCGAGATTCTGAAGTTTTCTTTTTTCCAGGAAGTCATAAACATCACCTATATGCTGATAAACACTCATATCCCTAAATTCAAAAACTTTTTGAGTAAGTCCCTGAAGGAAATCACGATCATGCGAAACTACAATCAGAGTACCATCGAACATCAATAGTGCGTTTTTTAAAATATCTTTGGACATCATATCTAGATGATTAGTTGGCTCATCCAGGATAAGGAGATTGACTGGAGAAAGTAAAAGTTGTGCTAATGCAAGTCGCGATTTTTCACCTCCACTCAGAACTTTTACCTTCTTTTCCGTATCTTCACCAGAGAATAAAAAGCTTCCAAGAATATTTCTCACTTTTGGACGCATATCTCCTACTGCAATATCATCAATTGTTTCAAATACTTTCTTTTCAGGATCGAGCATTTCTGATTGGTTCTGCGCATAATATCCAATCTTAACATTATACCCTATTTTACAATCACCGGTATGTTGCAAATTTTCTGTTATTACCTTTGCCATAGTCGTCTTGCCTTCACCGTTTTTGCCTACGAATGCAACAAAATCACCTTTCTCAATGGCAAAATCGATATTTCTGAAAATGCATTTTTCACCATAATGTTTAGTAAGTCCAACAGCTTCGATAACAAGCCGACCTGAAGGAGGTGCAGGAGGAAATTTGAAATGTATAGACGCTTTATCAATTTTTTCGACTTCAATTCGGTCTACCTTCTCTAGCATTTTAATCCTTGACTGTACTTGCTTTGCCTTATTTGCTTTATAACGGAATCTCTCAATAAACTTTTCAATATCTGCTAATTGTTTTTGCTGATTGGCGAATGCGGCCTGTTGCTGCTCGTGTAGATCTGCCCTTTGAACCACATACTCAGAGTATGAGCACTTGTAATCATAGATTTTTCCAAGAGTGATTTCAATAGTCCGGGAAGTTACATTATCGAGGAACGCCCTGTCGTGAGATACCAGAATTACAGATCCCTGAAATACTTGCAGGTACTCTTCAAGCCATTGAATTGATTCTATATCAAGGTGATTGGTAGGCTCATCAAGAAGTAGAACATTGGGTCTTTTCAAGAGCAATTTGGCTAATTCAACTCTCATTTTCCATCCGCCACTAAAGTCTGTTATTCTTCGCGAAAAGTCTGATTGTCTGAAACCCAAACCTAATAGAACTTTTTCTGTATCACCCACCATTGAATTTCCACCAAGGAGGCTAAAATGTTCATTACATTCATTAAAGCGTGTTATCAGGGCAAGGTACTCTTTTGAATTGTAGTCCTCCCTTTCTGCCAGTTGATTACTTATCGCGTCACTTTCATTTTTAAAATCAATAACATGATCAAAAGCCTTGAGAGCTTCATTAAAAACAGTATCCGTCCCTGAACTGGTAATATCTTGAGGAAGATAACCTATTGTAAGATCAGGCTTCTTGCTGATAATACCAGTTTCAGGTATCTGTTCACCATAAATTATGCGCAATAAAGTTGTCTTTCCTGCTCCATTTTTACCAACAAGTCCAATCCTATCACGATCATTAATAAGAAATGTAACATTATCGAATAAGTATTTACCGGTAAAATAAACAGACAGATTATTAACAGACAGCATATCAACAATTAATTTGAAGGCAAAATTAACATTTATGCCTGAATATAATGGTCTATTGGATGAAGACTGTCTCAACTTCCTCATTACAAGCATTGCACTATGTCTCCAATATATTGGTAACTATCATGCAGAATTAGGCCATTTAATTAAAAATATTTTACCTCATTCTATTCTTATCTAATTGATTTATAGGCTTTTATGTATTACTGGTAAAGTTTATCACAAAAAATCTTAAATTTTTTTACAATCACCTAGTTACTTCACCTCGAAATTGGCATTAACAATTACATCTTCTTTACCTGATGAAGATGAGTTCTTTCTATAAGGCAAAATACAAGCGTATGAGAACCAGTAATACAATTTTCGGGGGGAAATTAATGAGATGGTTAACTCTGACAATCATCGTATTTATATTCGCTCAACAACAAGCACTGCCGTGCAGTGATCTGACGATAAGTGGAAGTACAACAATCTGTGAAGGTAGTACAACCCAAATAAATTTTTCAATAAACCAGGATGACGGTTTACCGCCATGGCGCATTATCTATGCCATTGACGGAATTGAGCAACCGGAGATAACCGGTATCACTAATACATCCTTTAATATAATTACCTCTACTCCCGGATTATATACAGGCGTATCTATCTACGATGCGAATGATTGTTTGGGAGTAATTTTTGGTTCAGCAACATTAACTCAGAATCCATTACCCGGAAATCCAGGTTCAATATCAGGTGATGCAAATGTATGTCAGGGAGAAGCTGGTGTAATATACACAGTTCCGGTTATCACAAATGCCAACTCATACGAATGGACACTCCCGACAGGAGTCAACTTAGCTGGCCAGGTAAATAATCAAATCACGGCTAATTATAGTTTATCAGCCATTTCAGGATTTATAAGTGTCAGAGGAGTAAATGATTGTGGACCCGGAAACTGGTCGAATTTTGCTGTCGACGTACAACCTCAACCAGCTGCAGCAGGTACTATAACAGGACTCAGTACTGTTTGCCAAGGCCAGAACAGTGTAGTATATACTGTGCCTTCTATAGCCAATGCAACGGGATACCTCTGGGCCCTTCCTTCAGGTGCCAATATTGTTACACAAAACAATAATTCCATTACTGTTAATTTTGGGACTTCAGCATTATCCGGTAACATAACAGTAACCGGAACTAACAATTGTGGAAATGGACAGGCTTCTTCTTTAAATATAACAGTCAATCCATTACCCGGGAGTAGTGGAACCATTTCAGGAATTAATACAGTATGCAGAGGGCAATCAGGTATTTCATTCAGCATACCCCCTATTGTCAATGCAAGTGGTTACTTGTGGAATCTTCCAATGGGTTTCAATATCACTTCGGGGCAAAACACCAACAGTATAACAATCGATGTTTCACCCACAGCTTCTTCAGGGCAGATTACCGTTGCTGGTGTAAATTCATGCGGACAAGGAATAACTTCACCTCCTTTAAATATAACCGTCAATGATGTGCCTGCCACTCCGGCGGGCATAAGTGGTTTAAGCACCGTATGTCAGGGAGTATCCGGCGTAATTTATTCAGTTGCCGCTATCACTGGAGCAACTTCATACGAATGGCAGTTACCTTCGGGAATAACATTCTCAGGCGGATCGACCAATCAGATATCAGCAAATTTCAGCTTAACTGCTATTAGTGGAACCATTCAGGTAAGAGGTATAAATAGTTGTGGTGAAGGACCATGGTCACAACCTTTTAATGTTACTGTCAATACGCTGCCCCAGGCTGCAGGAACAATTAGTGGTGATAACCAAATTTGTGCTCCTTCAAACGGTTTGATATTCACTGTTGCCAATATTACGGGAGCTTCATCATATGAGTGGGAATTCCCATCCGGATTTACTGTTACCGGTTCTGATCAACAAAATTCTATAACGCTGAATGCTTTATCCAATGCTAATTCAGGCGGAATCAGGGTTAGAGGTATAAACGACTGTGGCACCAGCTCTTTCTCACCAGTATTTAATATTTCTGTTTCATCACCGGCAACCGCTTTTGCAGGCAATAACTCATCGATATGTGAAGGAAGCACTTTTGATCTCAATCAGGCAACAGCAACCAATTATAGTTCAATACAATGGACTACTACGGGGGATGGCAGCTTCAGTAATTCAAATGTGCTGAGGCCGGAATATACTCCAGGAAATAATGATATTCAGAACGGAATTGTTGACCTTACTTTAGTTGTAACAGGCAATGGAGTATGTCCAAATGCCACAAGTTCTTTAACTCTTTCAATTTCAAAGATACCGGTTGTATATGCCGGTAATGATATTTCTACATGTGAGCAGAGTGGTCAACTATCATTAAGCGGCACATCAAGTAACTGCCAAAGTATTGTTTGGTCAACTTCAGGAGATGGCACATTTGGTAACCCCAGTTCATTGACATCTAATTATTTACCAGGTCCGGATGATATAATCAACGGTAGTGTTACCTTAACTCTTACAGGTAATGGTTCAGGCGCCTGTGGCTCTCAGGTAAGTGATGTTTTAACAATTTCCATTACACGCCGTCCGGTGGTTGAAGCAGGGAATAATATACAGAGTTGCCAGGATGCCCCTGTAAATCTTACGGGAAGTGCACAATATTACCAATCAATACAGTGGTCTTCCTCAGGATCAGGAAGTTTCTCCTCAACAAATACACTGAACACTACTTATACTCCCAGTGCTGCTGATATAAATGCCGGCAATGTTACTATTAGTCTGAGTGCTCAGCCAATTAATCCCTGCTCTAATCTAGTCACTGATAATCTTACACTTATTATTTCTTCAACTCCTGCAGTTAATGCTGGTGCTGATATTGAAATATGCGCTGTAAGCGGAGCGGTACAATTGTCAGGAACAGCATCTAACTGTGGAACATTAATCTGGAGTAGTAACGGTAATGGCACATTCAGTAACCCGGGTTCTCTGACAACTATGTATTTGCCCGGGACTTCAGACATTACAAATGGTTCGAGTATACTCACACTAAGTGGCACTGGCAATGGTGCTTGCAACAGTACAGTACAAGACAATCTTGCCCTTCAGATAATTCCTGTACCGCAGGCAAATGCAGGTGCAAATATTCAGTCGTGTGGAGATGAACCCATAAATTTAAACGGGACCGCCAATGACTATTTTTCAGTTATTTGGACCACTAGTGGCAATGGCACTTTCCTTGACCGAAATAATCTTGAAACCGTCTACTATCCAAGTAACGATGATGTAGCAGCGGGCACATTCACTATACGCCTTACAGCAAATCCCATTAGTCCATGTATGAGCGATTTCATTGATGACCTGACTGTAACCATTAATGAAGAACCTATTGTTTTTGCAGGACCTGATATTACGAGTTGTGGCACCCAAGGATTCACAATTACCGGGAGTCAGGCACAAAATTACTCGTCTTTGACCTGGAGTACTTCTGGTTCAGGCACTTTCGATAGTCCAAACGGATTATCTCCAACTTACTACCCATCCTTGGCTGATGTAACTGCAGGTTCTGTCATACTAACACTGTCTGCTCAAGGAACGGGAGACTGTTCAGGAATCTCAGTTTCTGATGACATGATATTAAATCTGAATGCCGAGCCCACTGTTAATGCAGGTCCCCCAGCAACTGTTTGTCAGGGAACTCAATTGGAAATCACTGATGCCACTGCAAGTAATTATCAGGTATTGACTTGGTTAACTTCAGGAAGTGGAACCTTTATAAACAACGGAACATTGAATCCCACTTATCTGCCTAGTGTTGCAGATATAAATCAGGGTATGATTACACTCACACTTAGAGCAACTCCGCTGGCACCATGTTCAACACCTGTTTCAAGCAGCAAAATCATTAATTTTTCAATTAATCCGACTGTGTATGCTGGGATTGATGCAACAGTATGTGATAATTCTTCCTACACTATATCAGATGCATTAGCTTCAAATTATGGATCACTTTCCTGGTCAACCAATGGCACGGGATCATTCTCAAGCACAAATAGTTTAAATACCACCTATACACCAAGTAATTCGGATGTCCTTAATGGCTCAGTGACCTTGACCTTAACGGCATACGGTAATGCAACCTGTAATCAGAATGCAATTGATCAGCTGGAAATTACTATCACCCAATCACCCGTTGCAGATGCCGGTTCAGGTGGAGTAATTTGTGAAAACTCATCATTTACAGTTACAACAGCAACCGCTTCAGCAAATACTACTATACAATGGTCAAGTAGTGGAACCGGGACACTTGTAAGCGGAGGTTCATTAACACCAACCTATACACCTTCAGCTCAAGACGCTCTTAATGGAACTGTAGTTTTGACAATGACAGTTACAGGAAATCCTCCTTGCAACACATCAATTCAGGATAATATTACTATTGCAATAATACCGGAACCTATACCAGACGCAGGAGCAAATTTCTCAGTTTGTGGATTGACACCTTTCACAATCACTAACGCTTCAGCCACAAACTATACCTCAATAAGCTGGACCACAAATGGCACCGGTAGTTTGTCAAATACTAACAGAATAGATCCAACCTATATACCAAGTGCAGCCGATCTTGCTAATGGAAATGTCACACTAACAATGAGTTTAACCGGCAACTTCCCATGCAATCAGGTGATAAGCGATCAGGTGCTGGTTACAATCAATCAGGTACCCGTTATTAATGCAGGTCCCGATATAACAATTTGTGAAGGACCTCATAACATAACCGGAGCAACTGCAATCAATTACAGCACTTTACAATGGAGCACTATAAATGGTGATGGTGTATTCAATAATGGAAGTGCATTAAATGCAATTTATACACCTGGTACTGCTGATTTACTCAGGGGATATGTTACTCTCACCCTTACGGCTGTGGCTCTACCTCCATGTACTGATGTAATCTCAGACAATGTGATTTACACAATAAAAGCTGAGCCTACTGCTTATGCTGGACCTGATGTAATTATTTGTGAAGGCAGCAATTATCTTCTGCAGCATGCTACTGCACAGGATTACACTAGCATAATCTGGACTACAAGTGGTTCGGGCTACTTTAATAATGCAAACACAACAAATCCACTATACTATCCAAGTCTGGCTGACATAGCCAATGGCTCAGTTATACTTACCATGACACTGGAAAACTCTCCATGTCTCCCGGTATATGATGAAATGACACTGGTAATTAATCATAACCCAACCGCAAATGCAGGTAGTGATGCAACAATTTGCGAAGGTGATTCTTATATGATTACTGATGCAAGTGCACTTAATTGTTCCACCTATCTTTGGACAACAACCGGTAGTGGTGCCCTACAGAATCCGACAACTCTTACTCCTACTTATATCCCTTCTGCAGCTGATATTATGGCTGGTTCAGTACAACTAATGTTGAGTGTTGATGCTCAGGCACCTTGTGTAGCAAATGATTACGATTTAATGACTATTTACATCACACGCCAGCCGATCGTTCAGGCTGGTAGTGATATTACTATATGTGAAAATCAAACCCACTCTATAACTGATGCTACCGCTTCATATTATTCATCTGTGCTTTGGTCTTCAACTGGAGATGGTGTAATAACCGGCTCTAATACCTTATTCCCAACCTATACGCCTGGATTAATTGATGCAACTCTTGGATATGTCACTCTAACCCTGAGGGCATATGGTAACAGTCCCTGTATCCAGCCTGTTACCGATGAGATTTATATTACTATAGAAAACACATCTGACATTTATGCAGGAAGCGATATAACCATTTGTAGTGGTTCAAATATTGCTTTAACCGAAGCAATTGCTGACCATTATTCTACATTGAGGTGGAGCACTTCAGGAAACGGAAGTTTTTCTGATCCTACCATGTTACATCCTGTTTATACTCCAAGTCCACAAGATATTTCAAACGGAACAATTATCCTCACCCTGACGGGTTCACCAGTATCACCTTGCTCAGATTACACAACAGATGCCCTGGTGCTTAATATAAGCCAACCTCCTCAGGTTAATGCAGGAAGCGATGGAACCATTTGCGAAACCAGCCAGTATTATATTTTTGATGCTTCAGCATCTGATTACTCAGTTATTACATGGACAACCATGGGAGATGGTTTCTTCTCCAATCAGAATTCAATTAATCCTACTTACACACCAGGTCCAAACGACAGAGCAGCAGGCTCAGTTCTTCTTTATCTTAATGCCACCAGTCTACTACCTTGCACCGGTGATGTAAGCGATGCTATGGAGTTAGTAATTTTACCATTACCAAATATTACAGCCGGGCCAGATGCTTCAGTTTGTGAGAATAATACCTATTTGCTTTCAGGAGCTACAGCCTTAAATTATGGTTCCTTACAATGGACAACTTCAGGATCAGGATGGTTTTCAAACGCCTCGGTATTAAACTCCATATACACACCAAGCAGTGAAGATATTCTGAATGGTTCTGTAACTTTAATTCTTACTGCTCAGGGAATTTTACCTTGTACAGATCAGGTTGATGATCAGATGGAACTTAATATTGAAGCTGCTCCTATTGCAAATGCCGGTCCTGATCAGGAAATCTGTGTCAGTAACTATACCATTACAACAGCTACTGCCCAGAACTACCATCATATACAATGGACGTCAAGTGGAAGTTCAGGTACGCTATTGAATGCAAACACAATCACGCCAACATATATCCCCAGCGCCCTTGATATTACCAATGGTTCAGTGGTACTTACGTTGACAGCCAGTGCGAATTTCCCTTGTAGCGTTGATGCTGTTGACCAGATGACAATCATTATCCGGGAGACAACAGTAGTGTCTGCCGGTCAGGATGTTACTATATGCGAAGGGTCTGTTTTTACGCCAAGTGATGCTTCAGCTACGAATTATGCATCAATACAATGGACTACTTCTGGAACAGGATTATTCATTAATGCAAATACAATTAATCCAACATACACACCAAGTCCTGCTGATATAGCATTAGGATGGGTAAATCTGACACTCACTGCAACCAGTAATGCACCTTGCACCCAGGTTGTTAGCGATGCTATGAGATTGACATTAGTCAGGCAACCAATCGTTGATGCTGGTCCCAATGTTACAATTTGTGAAGGTCAGAATCTCAGCACCAATAACGCCTCGGTCAATAACCACACTTCTCTGGTATGGACAACTACCGGTGACGGTGTATTTCTGGATCCCTCACAATTGTCAACCACCTATACACCCGGTGTTGTGGATATTGCCAATGGTAGTGCTGTATTGAGATTAACTGCAACTGGTAATGCACCATGCAATACTCCTGCAACCGATTTCGTGATACTTACTATTCAAGGGTTGCCGTCATTGGATGCTGGTCCAAATGTTTCGATTTGTGAGAATGAAACTTTTGTTATTACCAATGCCTCGGCAGATAATTACTCAAGCCTGCTATGGACCACCAGTGGAAATGGAACTTTTATTGATCCAACTTCCATAAATCCTGAATATATTCCTGGTACTGCTGATATCCTGTCAGGTTCAGTTACCATCACTTTAACAGTAACTGGAGACAGTCCTTGCTCTTCAACAACCAGTGATTCATTTATTTTAACTATTAATCAAATAGCAGAGGTTAATGCTGGAGCTGATGGCTCCGTATGTGAAAACGGCAGCTTTATTATTTCGGATGCTACTGGAACCCATTACTCATCAATTAATTGGTCGACCAATGGAAGTGGAAGCTTCATTAATGGATCATCGCTTAATGCGACCTACTTACCAAGTGCTGAAGATGCAATAGCCGGGCAGGTTACTCTTACATTAACTGCAACCAGTATTGCACCATGCAGTGAGATAGTTACTGACACAAAAGTAATTACTGTTATTGCAATGCCAGTAATTGAAGCCGGTCCTGATGGAGAAATTTGCAGTGATACATATTATAACATTACCGGTGCCTCTGCAACCGGATATGCAAGTCTTTTATGGCAGACTTCAGGGACAGGACAATTCTCAAACAATACTCAACTGAATCCAACTTACACACCAAGTGTTGAGGATATTAACTTTGGAAGTGTAGTTCTCACATTAAATGCAATAAGCAATTCACCTTGTACATCAAATCCTTCTGATTCATTTACGCTAACAATAAACAGGACTCCTGATGGAACAGCAGGTGCAGATGATGTTGTTTGTGAAAATAATAGTTACACTGTAACAGATGCAAGTGCATCAGCTTATGCGTCAATTAACTGGACTACTAATGGAAGTGGAATCCTTACAGGTGCCAATACACTGAATCCTGTGTACACTACTTCAACTGCTGATGCGTTGGCAGGTTCAGTTACAATGACAATGACACTCTCAGGTAATGGATCTTGTGGCACATTTACCGATCAAAAAGTTATATCTATACAGCAGATTGCTGAAGTATATGCCGGACTTGATGCTTCAATCTGCATTGGTGCAGTTTATACACTTTCCAATGCCGTTGCCTCAGATTATCAATCGGTGCTATGGACTACCAATGGAAGTGGTAGTTTTACAAATCCCAACCTCGTAAATACTGATTATATTCCAAGTGCAGCAGATTATGTAGCGGGACAAGTATTATTAACTATTACAGCTGAATCGGTTTATCCATGTTCAGAATCAGTATCCGATTTAATCGTACTCCAATTTAATGACTCTCCGATAGCAAATGCAGGACCGGATGATTCAATTTGTGAAGGCTCAGTTTATAATATAATTTCTGCTTCAGCGATTAATTATTCAACTATTGTCTGGACGACCTCAGGAACTGGTCATTTTAGTGCAGGAAACACTCTTACACCTACCTACACACCAAGTACTGATGATTTGGCAACAGGATTTGTAACTCTCACTCTACATGCATTAGGCACACCTCCATGTGCTGAAGATACAGATGACCTGCTTCTAAGATTTATTAAAGCACCTACGGCAAATGCCGGATCAGATGCTTTGGTTTGTGAAGGAACAATTTATACAGTTTATGATGCCTCTGCTTCAAACTATTCATCTATCAACTGGACTACTTCGGGAAGTGGAAATTTGACCGGAACCAATACTCTCAATCCGACTTACCTTCCGAGCTTGACAGATTTGGATTTAGGATATGTTACAATCACAATGACTGTCAATGCGGAACTTCCATGTATTGGACAAGCTGTCTCATCAAAAACATTGACATTCACAAGACTTCCTATTGTTACTGCTGGTTCAGACGGTATTTTATGTGCAGGAGATTCATATACAATCACTGATGCAACCTCACAAAACACTTCATCTATTTGGTGGACTACATCGGGAAGTGGGTCATTCGTTGATAATGGAACTCTAACACCCACCTATACACCGAGTGAAGCGGATTTTGCTTCAGGATCTGTCATACTGACAATAAGTGGTCAGCCAGGTGCAGGTTGTAGTTCTGAAGTTTCGGATGCAATGACACTTACGCTTGTTCCTTATGCAACCGCCAATGCCGGACTAGATGCCTATATCTGTGAAGAAGATTCTTACACTGTTTACACTGCATCTGCTACACTCTACTCTTCGGTTCTATGGACAACAACGGGCTCCGGCCCATTAATAAATGCAGCAAGCTTAACCCCAACTTATAGTCCAAGTCAGGAAGACATTAATAATGGTTCAGTTACACTAACCCTCACTGTAATCTCTGCTTCTCCTTGTTTAGACGAGGTTACCGATCAAATGATCATTTACATAAATCAATCCCCTGAGGCAAATGCCGGCTCAGATGCCACAATTTGTGAGGGTAACAATTATACTATTAATGACGCCTCTGTAACAGCAGGATATACATACAGTTGGAGCACTTCAGGATCTGGAAACTTTCTTCAGCCTAATACATTAACTCCGACTTATATACCCAGTATTGCAGACATAAATGCAGGTTATGTTACGATCAGTCTATCTATAGAGGGATCGACTAGCTGTCCTGAAATTGTGACTGACCAAATGGTTTTGACTATAAATAGAATGGTGGTTGTTAATGCCGGAACTGATGATGTTGTTTGCGAAGGAATTAACTATACCCTTGGGAATGCAACTGCATTGAATTTTTCATCAGTGATGTGGTCAACTTCAGGTACCGGTTCATTTATTAACCCTGCTGAGGTTAATGCCACATATGTTCCAAGCTCGGACGATGTTCTTAATGGATCAGTGTTATTGACCCTAACGGGTACAGCCTCAGGAGTATGTACTGGAAACAATACTGATATGATGACCCTGACATTTGAGACCTTACCTATCGTAAATGCAGGATCTGATATGAATGTTTGCGAAAGCAGCATAACCATCAACGGAGCTTCGGCTTCAAATTATAATTCATTACTTTGGACTACTTCAGGCACTGGCATTGTTTCAAACAGCAATACTCTCACACCAACCTACACTCCTAGTCCACTTGACCTGGCAACAGGTATTGTTGATCTCACTCTTACTGCTCAGAGCTTAACACCATGTACTGGAAGTGTAAGCGACGTGGTGAGAATTACCTTCAACAATTTGCCTACTGTTTCAGCAGGAATTGATGGTTCCATATGTGAAAATTCAACTTTTACAATTAATGGTGCCACTGCACAAAACACTTCCCTGATCACTTGGAGTACTTCAGGATCAGGAACATTCAATGACATTCATAGCTTAAATGCTACATATACACCAAGCATAGCTGATATACAGAATGGATCTGTTGTATTAACCATAACGGGAGACGCAATTGCTCCATGTTCAGAATCAGTAACTGATCAGCTTACAGTCACTATCTCAAAGTCAGCTCTTGTTAACGCAGGACTTGATGGAACGACTTGTGATGACACTTATCTTATTTCAGGTGCTTCGGCTTCAAACTACAGTTCGCTAATCTGGACAACCAGTGGAACAGGTACCTTCATTAATGGCTCAACTCTTACACCTGTATACACTCCTTCAGCACAGGACAAGCTAAATGGGTCAGTTATCCTTACGCTGACCGGTCAAAGCAATGCTCCCTGTACAAATGAATCTGTTGATTTCATGATTCTTACTTTACCGGCTGGTGCAACTGCATATGCAGGTATGGATGCATCAGTTTGCGAGGGTTCTACTTTCCTTGTTGGCACCGCTTCCGCAACCGGTTATAGTAGCTTAAACTGGACCTCTTCCGGAACAGGTACCTTCTCAGGCCAGAACACTTTAAATCCAAGCTATAATCCAAGCGCCACTGATATTGCAAATGGTTCTGTCACACTAACACTTACAGCTAATGCCCAGGCTCCTTGTCTAAATTCCGCAACTGATGAAATGCTTTTGGTTATTGACAGGAATCCTATCGCTATAGCAGGACAGGATGTTTCGATTTGTGGAGCTACTATCGTAAATCTTTCAGGAACAGTATCTAATTCAACTCTGTTTTCATGGAGCACTAATGGTGATGGCAGTTTCACAAATCCATCAACCCTTACACCTTCATATACACCCGGAACAGGTGATATTAACACAGAGTCAGTTACTATTACCCTTACAGCACAACCTACCGGTACATGTACTATACCTGCGGTTGATCAGCTTATTATCACTATCGGTTCTGAACCAGTAGTTAATGCTGGATTGGATGCAACTATCTGCAGTGACACTTATACTTTATCAGGATTTGCTGAAAACTATAGTGTATTATCATGGAGCACAAGCGGAACAGGTACTTTTATAAATGTTGGTTCATCAAATGCAACGTATGTAGCAAGTATTGCTGATGTTAATTCAGGTAGTGTGACCCTGACTTTAAATGCTACAGGAATTTCTCCGTGCACAACAGTAGTGTCAGACGCAATGGTTCTTACATTTACTCCAGAACCAGTGGCTAATGCAGGTCAGGATGCTTCAGTTTGCGGTGACGCAAGTTATAACCTTATTAATGCTACTGCGCTGAACTATTCCCAGATTACATGGTCAACAAGTGGCTCCGGTACTTTTTCTGATGCCAGCGTTATCAATCCTGTTTATTATCCATCAACCACTGATGTATCAGCTGGCACAGTAACGCTAACACTTTCAGTGACAGGTGTTAACCTTTGCAACCTAATTGATATTGACCAAATGGTATTGACGTTCAGCGAAAGCCCTACTGCTAACGCCGGGATTGATATGTCATCTTGCGGAAATGCTCAGGTACAAATTGTTGGCGCCAATGCAACAAATTACAGTTCCCTTCTTTGGACACACAACGGTACGGGAACAATACAAGGAACGACAGGTTTGACGCCTGTTTACACTCCTTCTCAAAATGATATTACAGCCGGACAGGTAACCCTCACCTTGCACGCCTATGCCATAGCACCATGCATTGGTGAAGCAACAGATTTTATGATAATCAGCCTTAGTCCTGGTCCAATTGTTAATGCCGGTGCTGATATTACGATATGTGAAAACCAGAATCTGGTTATTTCAGGAGCATCAGGAATAAATTACTCTTCCTTGAGCTGGTCGACAAATGGTTCAGGGACTTTTAGTAATAATACCACGCTCAACCCTGTTTATTACCCATCTGCAGGGGATATTGCAGCAGGAACTATCACCCTTACGCTCACTGGCTATGGTTCGGCTCCTTGTACCGGAGTTTCGACTGATGAGATGGTTCTTACTATAAATAAGCTTCCTATTGCCAATGCCGGTCCGGATGAAGTTGCATGTGCAAATTCATTCCTTGTCGAAAATGCATCAGCTGTTAACCACAGCTCAATTAACTGGACAACCTCGGGCACGGGATCGTTTAATAATGCCAGTCTCGAGAATCCTGTTTATACCCCTTCAGCTTCTGACAGGATTGCAGGTTCTGTTATTTTAACAATGACTGTGAATGGTCAGGCACCATGTAACAATCAGGTTGCTGATCAAATGAGGTTAACCATTGGACAGGGTGCAGTTGCTAATGCCGGACTCGATGCTTCTACTTGCGGAAATAGTCCATTTACTGTCACAACTGCATCTGCCAGTTCAAACAGTACTATAATCTGGAGTACTTCAGGAAGTGGAACATTTGCAAACCAGAATACCATTAATCCTACTTACACCCCAAGTGCCGGAGATATATCTTTGGGTTCTGTAACTCTTACTTTGCAGGTCCAGTGTAGTGCACCTTGTTTCAATAATGCTCAGGATGCTATGGTATTAACCATTTCTGCCCCTGCTACTGCTTATGCTGGCCCTGACAATTCAGTATGTAACGGAACAAACTACACGGTAACCGGAGCATCGGCAAGCAACAGTGCAGCTATTATGTGGTCAACAACCGGCTCAGGAATATTTGTTAGTGGTAATACTCTTTCACCAACATACATTCCAAGTTTTGAAGATTACCAGAACGGAAATGTTATTTTAATTCTGACAGCCATTCCACAAAGCCCATGTTCAGGTAGTGTATCAGATGAAATGCTACTTACATTCATGAATGGAGCTGTTGCTAATGCTGGTCCCGATGCTGAAATCTGCTTTGGTGCGAATTTCACTGTAACCGGAGCCAATGCTTTGGGTGCAGCAACCATAAGCTGGTCATCATCAGGCAGTGGAACTTTAATCAATGGCAATACAATCAGTCCTACGTACATCCCATCGAATGGAGATCGTACAGCAGGTAGTGTTATACTTACCATGACGGTAACCGGCACACCTCCATGTTTAGGAACTTCCACCGATAACATGACACTCCTGATTAGTTCAATGCCGGTTGATCTTACTTCAATAAGTGGTCCACAGACCGTTTGTGCAGGGCAATCTGGTGTAAACTATTCCGCTATTCCAGTACAGTTCGCTACACAGTACAACTGGATGGTTCCTTCTGGAGTAACTATTATTTCAGGTGCAGGCACACCCAATATTGTTGTTGATTTTAGCACTTCAGCTATCTCAGGAAATATTTATGTCACCCCGGCTAGCGCTTGTGGCAGTGGTACGATGGCAAGTTATGCCGTCACAGTTGATCCTGCTCCATTAACTCCAGGCTCAATTAGCGGGCCTGCCCAGGTTTGCAGTAATACTGATAATGTTAATTACTCAGTAACCCCTGTTACCGATGTTACAGGATATCAGTGGTCACTTCCTGCCGGAGTGAACCTTGTTACCGGCGCCGGAACCAATAGCATAACAGTAAATTTCACGACCTCAGCAATTTCAGGAGATATAAGTGTTTCAACCTTTAATGGTTGTGGTGCAAGTGCTCCTTCCACAATGGCAGTTGAAGTATTCCCTATACCAGCAACTCCAATCGTCGTTGCCAACGGCCCAGTTGAATTCTGCGAAGGAAACACTGTAGTTCTTTCAACAACTAATGCATACGACGACTATCTATGGTCTACAGGTGAAACGACACCTCAGATCACAGTCGCTGCCTCTGGAACATATTCAGTAATTGTGGAAGATTTAAACGGTTGCAGCAGTCTGGTTTCAAATGAAATTGTTGTTAATGTTCATACTTTAGGCATCCCAGAAATCACTTTAAGCGGATCTCCTGAATTTTGTCAGGGCGAGAATGTAGTTCTCACAGCTGAGGCTGGTTTCATATCCTACTTATGGAATACCGGAGCAACCACTCAAAGTATAACGGTTTCTGTCACAGGTGATTATTATGTAATAGTGAATGATGCCCTTGGCTGCTCAAGTCCTGCTTCTGATACTATATCAGTAGTGGTTCACCCGGTTTCGGCAACGCCAGCCATTTCCGCTAACGGACCATTAACCTTCTGTCAGGGAGATTCGGTAGTTCTTTCGGCAACTCCTGGTTTTAACTTTTATAATTGGTCAACAGGTGATACAACACAAAGCATAACAGTCACAGCAACTGGGTCATATACCGTTTCAGTAGGCGTTGTGGCAGCATGTATGAGTCTGCCTTCTGCTCCTGTTAGCACAATAGTCACTCCTGCACCTGCAGCTCCTATTGTATCAGCAAATGGACCAACCAGTTTCTGTAATGGAGGCAATGTCACCCTTACAGCATCCAGTGGCTACATTTCATACCACTGGTCAAATGGTGCTACAACACAAAGTATTGTGGTGACTGAAACAGGATCTTATTCGGTTACAGGTACAGATGCAACAGGATGTGAAAGTAATCCTTCAATTCCTGTTGATGTAAATGTAATCGCACCTGTTACACCGGTTATTACCGCCAATGGTCCTGTAAACTTCTGTTATGGGAACAGTGTCGAACTTACAGCCCCTGCCGGATATGTTGGCTATATGTGGTCTGATGGTTCCAGCACACAGGTGATTACCGTGACAACCAGTGGTGATTATTATGTTGTTGTTTCAGATGCAACAGGTTGTATCAGCGATCCTTCCAACATAATCACAGTGACTGTTGGACCTCCTCTGGCTTCTCCAGTAATCACTGCAAATGGCCCAACCACATTATGCCAGGGCGAGACAGTGACACTCTCTGCTCCTGCAGGATATGCTGAATACCTGTGGTCAAACGGTGAAATAACCCAGAATATTATTGTAGGAACAGCCGGAGATTATTATGTAGTGGTTGAGGATCTCAATGGATGCGCATCTTTAGCATCTAATACAATTACTGTTGATGTACAACCTCTTCCCATAATCGATGCTGGCCTTGATGCTCAAATTTGTGAGGGCTCTCAATATACATTGGGTGATGCTACTGCATCTAATTGCTTTGGTTTATTCTGGAGCACCAGTGGAACAGGAACTTTCAGCAACCCTGTTGTATTAAATCCTGTATATAACCCTTCATTAGCCGATATTTCTCAAGGAAGTGTAGTATTGACTCTTACAGGTTATGGATGTAGTGATGTATCTGATTTCATGGTTCTCGACATTATTTCAGGACCAACTGCCGATGCCGGAAGTCCTCAGGAAGTCTGTTTTGGCCCCACTCCAGTATTGGGTGCTTCTGCTTCAGACTATTCAACGATAGTGTGGAGTGTAGTCTTCGGTTCGGGAAGTCTGGTAAATGAAAACAGTCTCATTCCGACATATATCCCAGGAGCAGCAGATCTTAATGCCGGATACGTGATATTATCCCTTACCGCTAACCCTGTTACTCCATGTCTTAATCCGGTAAGTGTTACTAAAACACTTAACATTAAAGAAGCAGCAGTAGTTGATGCAGGTCAGGATGAAGTCATTTGCTCAGGTTCTGTCCTTAATATTACCACTGCCACTCAAACAGGTTGTGAATCCATTCAATGGAGTAGCACAGGGACAGGCACCTGGTTAAACGCTAATACCATTAATCCAACATACTATCCTTCAGTTTCTGACATTGCTACCGGAACTATACATCTATCAGTAACCGGTACAAGTGCCGGATGTCCGGATGCTACTGATACCATGATTCTGACTATTCAACCAGAAGTAACAGTACATGCAGGCGCTGATGGATATACCTGCGAAGGAAGTAACTTTACTCTTTCTGAAGCAACCGTTCAGCAATTCAGTTCAGTAACCTGGACAACCAGTGGATCAGGAACTTTTAATAATCCAAATCTTATTAATCCGGTTTACTCCCCGAGTCTGGCTGATATAGCAGCGGGTAGTGTACAACTCACTATCACAGGCATGTCAGCTGCTCCATGTTCTGGCTCAGCTTCTGACAATATGACGTTATTTATCAGACAAGAGCCTCTGGCATATGCAGGAATCGATGGGACAATTTGCCAGGGTGAACAATATGTGATTACAGATGCATCAGCTGCAAATGCTGCAAGTATTATATGGACAACTTCAGGATCTGGATACTTCCTTAATGGAAATACTACTACTCCAACATATATACCTGGTCAATACGACATATCTGTCGGTAGTGTTGTGCTTACCATGATTGTATCCAACAAACCGTGTGCTGATATTTCTGATTCACAAACACTTACAATTATTCCTGAAGCTGTAGTAAATGCAGGCCCGGATGTAACCATATGCCGCGAATGCATGCATACTGTTTCCGGAGCTTTCATTAACAATGCAGTTAACTATCTATGGACATCAACAGGAACAGGCATTTTAACAGGTGAGTCAACTCTCACTCCTACCTATGAGCCCAGTATTCCTGATATAGCCAATGGTTCAGTAACTCTGATTCTGACTGCTGAAAGTTTTAATAACTGCGGTACAGTCAGCGACCAGATGGTGATTTATATAAATCAGAATCCTGATATTGATTTTACATGGAGTGGAGTTTGTGAAGGCCAGCCAACTAGCTTTATCGCAGACACTACCCTTGCTGCTTTCGGCAGTATTGCTGTATGGCACTGGAACTTTGGCGATGGATTCTACTCCAATGTAATGAATCCTGACCATACTTTTGCCGCAACCGGAGAGTATATTGTAACTCTAACTGTTACAGATACGGCAGGTAACCAGTCGATAGTATCGCATACTATTGAAATTGTTACAACTCCGATAGCCTTCTTCAGTTATGATACGCCGAATTGCTTTGGCAGCGATACACAATTTATAAATCTGTCTTCAACAGAGAATGGATATATTACTCATTGGATCTGGAATTTCGGAGACGGTTCAGTGCCTGACACTGTATTATTCCCAGAAGATCCGAACGTTTCGCATCTATATGCGGCACCAGGCATTTATGAAATAACACTAACTGTCATCAACTCATACGGATGCGATAACACATATTCAACTGAGCTAACAGTATCACCTCAACCAATTGCTAATTTCCACTATTCTTCATCCTGTGAGGATATGATTGTTGACTTCTTTGATGCTTCATTCCCTAATGGTGCAGGAAATATCGTGAGCTGGTCATGGAACTTTGATGACCCCGGTTCGGGAATTTTCAACTATTCTAACTTAGAAAATCCCCAGCATTTGTTCAGCACTCCTGGAATTTATAATGTTACATTGATTGTAGTTAACTTTAATAATTGCAGTGATACAATTACCAAACAAGTTAATGCAGGCACTGCTCCTCCGGTAGAGTTTATATGGGATGCTGCATGCGCAAATAACCTGACTAGTTTCTTTGCGGATACTACAGTAATCAATATCCCAACTATTGCAGGATATAATTGGACTTTTGGTGATGGTGGATACTCAGTTCTTCAGAATCCACAGCATTTATATGCTGCTGAAGGAAATTACATTGTTACATTGACAATAACCGACACCTCGGGATGCGTTAACTCAATTTCACATCTCGTTACAATAGGTGCTTCACCTAATGCGTATTTCAGCTTCCCTGACCCGACTTGTTTCGGTGAGGCAGTCCAGTTCGCTGACCTTTCATCTTCTGAAGCTGGTTACATAACTACTTGGGCATGGGATTTTGGAGATGGAAATACAGCCACCGTTGTTTTCCCTTCAAGCCCCAATGTAAATCACACCTATGCAACTGCAGGAGTATTCACTGTTAAACTGCATATTACGTCATCACTTGGTTGTACCGATTCTATAAGTCGTACTGTAACCATAGTTCCATCACCGGTTGCCAATTTCACAAATTCTAACGCGTGTATGAGTGAGCCGGTAATCTTCACCGACTTGTCACAAACTAATGGTGGAGGGATTATCACAAACTGGTCGTGGAACTTCGGAGATCCGGGTTCAGGTACAGGAAATACATCATCTCTTCAAAATCCTCAACATGTATTTACAGCTGCAGGAACTTATGATGTAACCCTGTCTATCATTACATCCAACAGCTGTACTGCCACTGTTACCATACCGGTAATAATTAATCCGGCACCTTTCGTTGATTTTAGCTCAACAACCGGCTGTGCCAATGATACAGTTGCTTTCAATAGTTCTGCAATGGTTGATATGACTAATACTGTTAGCTGGTTATGGGATTTCGGAGATGGAACAACATCCGCTGATATTGACCCTATCCATGTTTACGCAGTCAGTGGACTATATAATGTAACATTGACAATTACTGATAATTCAGGATGTTCAGCCTCAGAAACACATGCAGTAAGTGTAACTGATGGTCCTATAGCTCTATTCAGCAACAATGCGCCTGCATGTTCAGGAGCTGAAGTTGAGTTTACCAATCTGTCATCAGGTAATGGAAGCCCGATTACAATCTATAAGTGGTATTTCGGAGATGGATCAGATACAACCATTTATGCTCCTGCAAATCCAAATGTATCTCATGAATATGCTGGGCCAGGTACATATACAGTTACGCTGGAGATAACCACAGCAGCAGGATGTGATGCTTCGGTGTCCAACCAGGTATCTATAATTCAGGGACCTACAGCTGACTTTATCTTTGAATCAGCATGTGTAGGTTCACCGGCAACTTTCACTGATCTTTCTTCAGCAAATGGAGGTTCACCAATAGTACAATGGAATTGGGAATTCGGAGATCCGGGTTCAGGAACAGCTAATACTTCCACACTGCAGAACCCTACGCATATCTTCAGTGTTGCTGGTGATTTTAATGTTACACTCACAACTATAACAGCATCCGGTTGCGAAAATTCTGTTACCCAAACTGTTACCATTACCACACCACCTACGGTTGCCTTCACATTCTCAGGCAGCTGTGCTAATCAACCTATGTCGTTTGCTATTGATGCTGCTATTGTTGATATACCATCAATCGCAACCTTCTTCTGGGATTTTGGCGATGGAGCTACTTCTACTCTTCAAAACCCTGATCATATGTATGCTGCAGCTGGAACATATTTGGTAACTTTAACTGTTACCGATACTACAGGATGTTCAGGTTCTGTCAGTAACTATATATTGGTTAGTCCTGAACCTCTTGCCTATTTCAGTTATACAGAACCTACCTGTTTACAGAGTGAAGTTCAATTTACCGATCTCTCATCCAGTGCTCAGGGCTATATAACAACGTGGGTATGGAACTTTGGAGATGGAAATGTCGTTACAATTAACTTCCCTGATAATCCTAATGTTTCACACACTTACATAGCATCAGGAATGTATGATGTTACCCTGAGTGTTTCTTCTTCATTAGGATGCGAAGCATCTGTCTCCAGAATTGTGACTGTCCAGCCTAATCCTGTCGCTAATTTTACTTATAATGAAACTTGTCTGGGAGAATCGGTACAATTCACCGATCTGTCACAAACTAATGGTGGAGGACAAATTACTAACTGGGAATGGGTTTTTGGTGATCCTTTATCAGGAATAGCTAACACATCAGTCTTGCAGAATCCTTCTCATACATATACCCTACCTGGAACTTATACAATATTACTTACAGTTACAACTTCAAATAGTTGCATTGACACAACAAGTCGTGTTATTACAATTACACCTGCACCTTTAATTGACTTTACCTTCAATGAAGGTTGTGCTAATGATACCATAAACTTTGTCAGTTCCACTTACATAGATATGACAACAACTGTTAACTGGAATTGGGATTTTGGTGACGGCACAACATCTTCTGTAGCAGATCCTGATCACATCTACCTAACTACCGGAATATTCAACGTAAGCCTTACCATAACAGATATTACAGGCTGCACAGCTACAATCAGCCACCCTGTATCGATATCAGAAGGGCCACTTGCTTTATTCTCATACACAGCACCTGCCTGCTCAGGCAATGAGGTACAATTTACCAATATGTCAAGCGCTGTTGGAAGTGCAATCATTAAATGGGTATGGGACTTTGGTGATGGAAATCAGGTTACTATTAACGCACCTGGGAATCCCGATGTAACTCATGTTTATGCAACTGCAGGCAATTACCATGTGACATTAACTGTTACAAATGTCGCCGGATGCGATGCGAGTGTTTCGAACAACATAGTTATTATAACCGGGCCTCAGGCTGAATTTGAATATGAGACAGGATGTTTGGGAAGTGCAATTCAATTCACAGACATTTCTTCACAAAATGGAGGTTCTCCTATAATCCAGTGGGCATGGGATTTTGGAGATCCTGCGTCAGGAATTCAGAATGTTTCAAATCTTCAAAATCCAGTTCACACATTTACCACTACAGGAAGTTACAATGTTCTTTTAACTATTACGAGCGTTTCAGGATGTACTGATTCCATTACACATTCAATTACAGTTACATCTCCACCAGCAATAGCATTCAATTATTCATCAGCATGCGCAGGTCAGGCTATAACATTTGAACCTGACACTACAGTTATGAATATCGGCTCTATTGCTTCATGGACGTGGAACTTTGGAGATGGAACAGGCACTTCATCATTAATGTCCCCAGAGCATACATATGCTATCTATGGAACTTTCAATGTAACACTTACAGTGACCGACCTCACTGGCTGCCAGAGTAATCTTGTACAAACTGTTACTGTCTCAGCCCTACCGGTTGCAACTTTTACAATAAATAGTTCGTGTACTGGGAATTTAACGACTTTTACTGACTATTCTTACAGTGTTACTGGCGAATCTATTGTAGCATGGCAGTGGGTATTTGGCGACCCCAATGCCACAGCGGGATCAGATACATCAAGTGTCCAGAATCCTGTATATCAATATAGTCAGCCTGGAGTCTACTCAGTAACTCTTACTGTAACAACTTCTGCTGGATGCAGTAATACGGTTGTAATGCCGGTTGAGATATTCCCTGCCCCTCAGGCACAATTCGATTACACAACAAATGCTTGTCTCAATGGAACAGTTTCATTCCGCGATGAATCTACTGCGTACATGGGTAATATTATAAGTTGGCAGTGGGAATTTGAACCTTACTACTATTCTGATTTACAGAACCCACACCATACATTCAAATACACCGACAGTTGCTACATGGTACAACTCATGGTTACTGATACAAGAGGTTGTATAGATACTGCAATTCAGGAAGTTTGTGTTCCTGCCGGCCTGGAAGTCGAAATTGATAATAATATTACCTGCCATGGTGATTCAACTTACTTCAATCCGATACTCCTTGCACCTACAGGAGATTCGTTAGTAGCATTTGTGTGGAATTTCGATGATGTACAATCTGGAATTCATAATACTTCAACGTTGCAAAATCCTGTTCACTATTTTGAAAATACTGGTACATACCTGATTTCCCTGACTGCAACCGATAAAAATAACTGTAAAACCACAGTATATAAATCAGTTGTTGTTGAACCATTGCCAATATCAATGTTTACTGTAGTGGCAGGTTCATGTGATAGCACTTTATACTTCACTGACCTATCATCAGGAAATGGAAATGATATAGTTACCTGGATATGGAATTATGGTGATGGCACTATTGATACTCTATATGCTTCGCCAGCCGATACATCTCACTACTATTCAATTACAGGAAGCGTCGACGTATCTTTAACCACAATAACCGCATCGGGTTGTAGCAGTACATACACTATGACCATTGATAAGATGCCATGTATTTTGGCTGATTATACAGTAACAGACACCTTAATGTGTGAGCGTCATAGTTTAACATTCGAAGACCATTCAATTTGCGGAAATCCAATAGAGGAATGGAATTGGGACTTTGGAGATGGGTCTATACTAACATATAACACTTTCCAGCCTGAGATTAATCACATTTATACTGAGGAAGGCACTTATACGGTAACATTGATAGTTACAACTTCTGTCTCGAATGTTTCAGTATCTGACACTATTTCAGGAATAATCAGTGTTGCTATATCACCTGAAGCGGATTATACCGCAAACGATGTGTGCTTGAATAATATTACATTGTTTAATGATCAATCAAGGTGGTCTCAATCACAAATTATCGACTGGCAATGGGATTTTAATGATCCGCTGTCAATAAGTGACACCGATTCAGTTAAAAACACATCGTATCTATATCCTAATGCTGGCATTTTCAGACCACTGTTAACGGTTACCAATGAACTGGGGTGTACTGATACAATCTCAAAACAGGTTAGAGTACATCATTTACCAGTTGCTGAATTTAGCTATTCATTGTCTTGTCAGAACAATCATACTTTCTTTACCGACATTAGCGATAGTGCTGACGCAGCAATTGATCAATGGTGGTGGAGATTCAGTGATTCGTTGACGATGCTTGGATTAGCCGGTGTTCAAAATCCAAATTTCATCTTCAAAGAAATCGGTGATTATAATGTTGAGTTAACTATCATAAATGGCAATGGTTGCGCAGATACTACCTCTCAAACCATTACAGTACATCCTAAACCTACAAGTGCATTCAGTTTAACTGAAAATTATGAGAATACTCAGGGAAGGGTCCTGTTTACAAATGGAACCATAGGAGCAACAGCGTACGAATGGGATTTTGAGACTGGAATTGCTTCTTTTGAAATTGATCCAATTGTTGACTTTACGGAAGATGGAGATTATACAATTACTCTTATATCAGTAAATGAATTTGGATGTCCTGACACCCTTTCTGTCGATTATACAATGCTATTCAAAGGGTTATGGGTTCCTAATGCATTCTCACCTAACAATCCAAATCCTGAAGTAAGACTCTTTAAACCAGTAGGTATCAACCTTGAAAGGTATGTCATAGAGGTCTACGACACCTGGGGCAACCTTTTATGGACCTCTAATAAACTTGACGAAAATGGGTCACCTGCAGAAGGATGGAATGGGACATTTAACGGGAATATGCTACACATCGACACATACATGTGGAAAATATCTGCAGTATTTAAAGATGGAACAATTTGGGATGGACAGAGCATTGGGAAGAGTGATAAAATTCCAGGTAAGACTTATGGAACAGTTCATTTAATAAGATAAAGGATTAATAACATTATAAACCATTGGAAATGAAAACTATAAAAATAGCAACCTTCATAATTGGATTATTAACACTCAGCCCGGCATTAATGGCTCAGGATCCTTTATTTTCTCAGTTCTATAATGTTCCCGGATACTATAATCCCGCTCAGGTAGGGCTCTCTCCCGGATTAAGAGCAAGATTCTCTATTCGCGATCAGTGGCCTCAACTTCCAGGTGAATTAAGGAATTATAACTTCAGTCTGGACTTTGCTGAAAGAAATATTCCAGGGTCTGGTGGACTTGGATTACTAGTCATGACTGACAACGCTGGTACAGGTTACCTCAAAAATTCTACTATTGGACTCTCAACTGCTGTTAGGATACCGCTTCAGGAAAATATGGTCACCCAAGTTGGTATTATGACATCATTCGTTCAGAAAACTATTAATTGGGATAATCTGGTATTCACTGATCAGCTAGATCCAATATACGGCAATATCTATGAAACAAATTTTCAGGCACCAGAAAACGGCAATATTTTTTATCCTGATTTCGCTGCAGGAGGTGTATTTAGATTTACTGAAAGTAATAGCACTTTCAGCGGTATAATGGGTACTTTCGGTCTTGCTGTACACCATCTGTTTCGTCCAAATGAATCATTTCTTTCACTAACAGCTCCACTCCCTCGTAAGTTATCAATTACCGGAGATTTGGTTTTAGAAATGGATGGAAATTCAAGCGGGCCATACTTCAAAAGAAATGACAGAACAAATACATTCAAATTCAATCCTGGATTCATCTATGAATCACAGGCAGATTTTAAATCTTACTCAGTCGGTCTCAATATTCTTAAATCATCCATATATACAGGTGTGTGGTTCCGGAACAGAACAACTGAGTTGACTAAATCTAACGATTTAATATTTCTGTTGGGATTAAATGCGCCATTATCAAACGAGACCAGGATTAAAATCAACTACTCATATGATTTTGTACTCACAGAGATCAGACCAGGAACCGGATGCTCACATGAAATTTCTATTGTTTTCGAACTTGATAATTTCAATGTTTTCGGAGGTATGAGGAGTTCTGGATTTGGATCATCCCCGGGTGGCAACAGATCCAGAGACGAATTAGATTGTACTCCTTTTTAAAGATAAAAATGCGATCCCCCCGACCATAATTTTTGTGGTTTTCGCGCAAAGGCTATCCTTAATTGGGTGGCCTTTTTTTTGATCTGACACTCACAACTACTTTATCTGATTTGACTGGTAGATTTATATATATCCAATATTTCGTCTTGATTTTTTAGGAACTCCAAATTGGCACTTCGCTCAGACTTCGACTTACAAATTATAAGTAATTCTATCATGGGTTACATGCTTTATTCATTTACTTCAATTGTATCATCACTATGAATTACCCATATTCCTTACCCGAGTGAAAATTGTACAGTGTAACCAATAAGTGAATATAAAAAAGGCTCCCTGTTAGAGAGCCTTTTTCTTATATATCGATTTAACGATTATTTAGTAACAGCTATCTTCTTTGCAAATGATTCACCTGAATTGGTGATGAATCTTACAAGATATGCACCTGCTTCGTAGTGGCGTACATCAACCTCAATATTCTTATCCTTGTTTATAGCTCTTTCATGAACCAACTGACCGGCATAGTTGTAAATCAATACTTGTTTTACATCGTTTGTCAGTTCAATAGTTACTGAACTATTTGAAGGATTTGGATAGATTCTGAGTGACGACAGACTGATGTCAGATGCGCTGGTTAAAATTACGCAATCCTCATTTGAATGCTCAGTCTCTCCGCAATACTCATACAAGGCTGTAACTGTATAGCAATACTCACCTGCTGCACCGCCCGGAGTATCAAGATACATGTTCTCAGGAACCGGTTCTTCATTAACCATTACACCATCCCTGTATACATTGTAACCAAGGAATGCACGGTCTGCTGCGCGGCCAAAATTTGATCTTTCAGTGTTAACTGAAGGAGCACTTGCCAATGTAGCTGTGGATGAGTAACCTGTTACATTGCTTACAACTGCCTCATTGGCATTTCCTGCTTCGCGTGGCTGTGAAATAAATGCTTCAATTAACCATGAGTATGGCAGATAATTGCTCAGGTTATCCCAGACTCCATCCATATATACCAAATCGCTGTTAGGATCACCGGTGTAATCCTGGGCTCCTGCCGGATAAGCATCATAACCCGATACAGTATATCCGATTTTGTATGATTTGGTAGCATCAATTATAACCGGGTCAGTATACTCAACGGTATTCCATGATTCACCAACAATCGTTGAAGTTACAGTTTGCTCCATTACAAGAGTTGTGCCTTCCCAAATCTGAGCATTTACTGTTCCAATGCTGCCTGTACCATAATAGAATCTAATCTTACTGAACTCTTTTCCATCATACTCTGCCAGATCAGCAGGATCAAACTGGATAGCCACAGTAATTGGTGAATAATCGGTAAGTCCTATAGCATCTGCGTAAATCAGATCACCATATGATAACCAAATACCTGCAAAGGTATTCCATGTTAACAATGCTGTCCATGTTTCTGGTCCATTAACCTCGGCTGTGAGACCCTGAGGTACTACACAATCTTCGAGAATCAGAACGTCCTCAACACAGCTTGTCATACATGACATAGCGCCCTCTTCATATACAAATACTACACAGTAATCATAATATCCGGGTTCTACGTCTTCGTCAGTATAGGTTTCACCCATTATACCTTCAGCTATAAGT
>DIOT01000011.1 GCA_002426195.1 Bacteroidales bacterium UBA5507
GGATTTTATGAACACATCCTTTTGTCCTCCGACACAGTATTATTTCTTGGATAGGTTGAGAAAAATGAAGATAATTCAGGTTTTTCAGTCAGGCTGAAGCGATTCTCTGTTTTGTTAAATATTCAGCATCACGACCAAAATCTTGAGTTGTCTTTCTCTCCCAATCCCTTTTGTGATAAAACTCAAATTAAATTCGAAACAACCTCATTTGCATACGTACAGATCAAGATATTAAATTTAGAAGGAAAACTTGTAAATACTTTAACCGACGAAAATAAAACACCGGGCAAATACAGCATCAATTGGGACGGTAAAGATTTTAACGGAAAGGAGGTACCACCAGGTCTTTATCTCGTTCGCCTGCAGGCAGGAAACCATGTGGCTACTCGCTCGTTAATACTAAGTAAATAGTAAACTCTACTGGATTTGTTTTTAGTTCTTTGTTCTTGGTTCGTTGTTAAAAATCTGTTTTTAGTTCTTTGTTCTTGGTTCGTTGTTAAGAGACTCGTAAATTGATTAATAAGAATTCTGTTTCGTGGGATGGGACTGAATGCTGTCGCGAATGCTGACTGCTAAAAGTGTCGTGGAATGGGAACAAAGAACAAAAAACCAAAAACAAAGAACAAGTCTATTGCGTCTAAAAATCAAAAAACATGAAAAAAGGTGTGATTACATTTCTGGTCATTGCCATGATAACAGGAATTGCAGCTCTTACAAATCCCAACCAGACCAGGCACAAAGAAGTGCTGCGCAACAGGATAAAGGAATACATTCAACAGTCAATTGCGCCAAACGAAGGCGAACCAACCGACGAATGGAGCGAAGCGGGCAATGCCATAGCACAAATACTGGGAGGTGCCATCATTGACCAGATCATAGAACAAGCGGTTAGTACCGAGAACTATGTAATATTCTCCCTCACCAAACTAACCCTTCAGGGCGAAACCAAAACAATAGGAATAGGCGCATTTGGCAACGTCTACTTCACCAAAGAACTCGAAAGGACATTCGAAAAGGATGTAATAGTGAATTGATCAAAGCAAATTTATATCAAACTTCAGGGTTATTACTCCTGTTTAATGTAATTAACACCTTCTGAGAAATCGCTGCTCATACAGTGTGCCATTATACAAACCGCTAACAAAACAAGACTATGGTAAAAAATCTTTATTATTTGATAGTCGGACTCTTCTGCATAATATCGGCAGTTACGCACACATTGAACGGAACAACAACCATTCTGCCTGTTTTGGATAATCCTGAAATGGAAAGCAGTGTAAGAACAACACTTACATATGTGTGGCACATAATCGGAGTGGAAAATCTCATTTTAGGATTAGCATTACTTATAATGGCATTCTACAAAAATCCGGCAAAAGTAAAGTTTACAGCGTGGTTGATAATTGCCATACTCATCTTACGATGGATAACTATTGCAACTATTACGATGATGCACGACAGCAATCCGGCAAAGCTTCTAAACACAGATACAATTGCAATCGTTGTGATAGTCGTTTTACTTTTATTAGGCACAAGAGTTAAAAATAAAGCTTCCGGGGTTGATATCAAATAACACAGAGAACCCTGATAAAAGTCAATTTAATAAACTACAAATTTCCCTGTAACAGGAATACCCTTGTATGAATACTGATAGTGATAAACTCCGGGAGAATAATTGTCAATAGTTATTGCATTGTTGCCCGGAGAAAGCAGAAATTCTTCCTTTTTAATTCCCAAAGCATCAAAAACAGTGATAAGTAAAGGCATTCCCTGACTATTTTCAAAATTGATACCTGAATGAGCAGGATTGGGATAAACTTTAACCTGTGACGGGAATGGATTGACATTGGTATTGATAAATAAAGTATCAGTTATTTTAAAAAGGACAATGTCAAATTCTTCAACGCAACTCCATGCGAAAGTAATAGACTGACAAGCAATAGCATACTGAGCATCACTTATCTTAAAAACCCCGTTAAAAATACTCTCATCGTAGAGATCACCAAAACACTGGCCGGATAACAAGTTGCCGACAGAATCAATTTCGAAAGTCCAGATATCAGGATAATCATCAGTAATTGAATTGTTCCCAACTACATCACCATCATGCGAATCAGCTGTGTTGAAAACCCGGTAACCTTTCTCAGTAAGGAAAATTTTTGATGGACTTTCATGTTTACTTCCTCCATAACATTTTTGCCATTGAATGTTTCCTTCAAAATCTAGCTTTACAATCCAGGTATCTGCAGTGGGAGCTCCACTATTCCAATATCCAATGTGGTACCCGGAATTTAGCAAATCTCCATCATTTGAGCTGGTTGTACATGCAGCAAGATAACCATCACTTAATTCTATTATTTCCAACAAGGCTTCGTTTTCACTTCCACCATAACACCTGCTCCATTCAATATTGCCAAGGGAGTCTAATTTAGTAATAACCATCTCTGATTGTTTATAAGGATCTACACAAGGTATGTTACCGGAGGGTTGAGTAATTGATAAAGAAGTACCTCCAGTGATATAACCTTTGTCACTGGTTTGTTTTATTGTATATGGAATATCCTGCCCATCAGTCCCAATAATTGTATTCCATACCTTATTACCGGTGGAGTCTAGCTTAAGAACCCACATATCAAAGATTCCATAATTTAAAAGCACATCACCATCATTTGAGTCAGACCACCCCGCAATTACAACTTCATCGTTTGCACTGTAGCAGCCACTCCAAACCTGATCTGTCATATTCCCACCATATATTTTATCCCATATTTTATTGCCGGAGCTATCAATTTTAACTATCCAATAGTCGGGGCTATTTGGATAAGGGTCATAAGTAACATCTCCATCACTTGAAAGTGAAGCACCTACAATGTAAAACTGTGCATTTGAGATAGGAATTAAACTTATAGAATAGTCTGCCTTAGAACCTCCAAACTTCTTATCCCAAAGATGATTACCTTCCAGGTCTGTTTTGATCAGCCATATATCTCTTTCGTTTGCTGTACCAAGAATGTAGTATCCGGAGTTGGTTTTTACCACATCATTAGCTTCATCAATTCCAATATGACCAAAACAATTTCTCCAGTCAATCTGAAATGACTG
>DIOT01000050.1 GCA_002426195.1 Bacteroidales bacterium UBA5507
ACAAAGCTTACTCCATAGGCTATTCCTGCATTAATCTGTCCGAAAATAAAAATCAACGCCATGAAACCCATTATAATAATGTGCCCTGCTGTTATGTTCGCAAACAAACGGACCATTAATACAAACGGCTTAATTAACATTCCTGTAAATTCAATAACCGGTATAAGTGGCAGTGGGAACTTTAACCACCATGGTATTCCCGGGGCATTGAAAATGTGCAGCCAATAATTCTTGTTCCCATTGAAAGTAACTACTAAAAAGGTAAAAAGAGCTAATACAAGTGTTACACCTATATTGCCGGTTACATTGGCACCTGCAGGAAAGAGTGGTATTAAACCTATAAGGTTAGCAAAAAAGATAAAGAAAAACACAGTCAGCAGGAATGGCATAAACGACACATATCTCTTACCAATAGAGGGCTTGGCTATATCATCTCTTATGAACAGTATTAGTGGCTCTATCAACGACTGTAATCCCTTGGGAGCTCGCCCCGCATTCCTTTTATACGAAAAAGATACTGAAAAGAAAACAATCAGCATAAATAAAAAGCTGACAAAAATTCCGACAACTGTTTTTGTAATAGACAAATCAATAGGTTTACCCGCACTGTTATCTGTTTCCATTGTGCCAGGTATCACTTTAACTATTTTGCCTTTATTGTTCCCTTCTGTTTCAACTTTGTACCCTTTATATGAAGCATGGCCGTGTTTAAAGTTTGAAGAACTAAATGCCACAAGCTTGCCTTCATCTATGAGAATTACTGGAAGCGGTACTGTTATGTGTGTATGTCCGAAAGTGGCTATATGCCACTCATGTGAGTCAACTATATGATCAATAATAAACTGCCCGGCATTGAATCCCTCCTCCTTATTGACGGTTTCCTTATGCTCCGGACTCTCGGTTACGCCTTCTGAGAAGCCAGTCAAAACACTGATTGTGAATAATATAGATAACAGAATCTTCTTCATTTTGTATAGCCGAATTCTATTAATGGCAGATATATTAGGTTATGCAATAATACTACAATTTTTGGTAATTAAGCCCTCTCAAGACCGAAATACTTATGAACATGTTTTAGATGTTTAGTGGCATTTTTAGGCAAAACTAACTTTAAATAACAACAAAAGACTTAAAGTGTTCTGGAGTATATTTGCGGAATGAAACAAGACGAAAAGCTCAGAGAGGAAGAAGACATCAGATACATGAAGCTAGCTCTGGCCGAAGCTCATGAAGCTCAAAAAAGAGACGAAGTGCCTATTGGTGCAGTTATTGTTAATGAAGGACGGATAATAGCACGGGGCCACAATCTAAGTGAGACATTAAATGATGCAACTGCACATGCTGAAATGCAGGCTTTTACATCTGCATCAAACTTCATTGGAGGCAAATATCTTAATACCTGCACTCTTTATGTCACAATTGAACCTTGCCCAATGTGTGCTGCTGCGGCCTATTGGGTACAACTTGGCCGTCTTGTATATGGTGCAGCTGATGAAAAGCGGGGTTATTCAACAATAAGTAATAGTCTGCTCCATCCTAAGACTGAAATTAAAAAAGGAGTCCTGGCCGATGAGTGCCAAAAACTCCTTACTGAATTCTTTAAAAAGAAACGGTAATTAAACCGCTGCAAAGATTTCTTCCAACTTCTTCTGCAGGTCTTCTCCTCTCAGATCGCGTGCTATTATTACTCCATTCTGATCTAGAAGCACATTGGATGGAATTGACATTACTCCATATTGCTTACTTGCTGCATTTTCCCAATATTGAAGATCTGATACATGTGTCCATGTAAGTCCATCATCACTAATAGCTTTCAGCCATGAATCCTTGTCTTTATCCAGCGAAACACCCAGGATATCGAATCCTTTATCATTGTACTTCTTGTATGCAGCTACAACATTAGGATTCTCTTTCCTGCATGGTCCGCACCATGATGCCCAAAAATCTATCAGCAATACTTTGCCTCTTAGCTCACTTAATGTCACAGGCTCTCCATTCTGATTATTCATCGTGAAATCGGGAGCAGTTTTTCCAATACTTACGCTTTCAAGAATTACAATTCTATCACTAATCTTTGAGTAAAATGGTGATGAACTGACTTTAGATTTCAGTGCCTCAGATATTTCCTTTAGGTTATCCAGATCAAATTCATAGGCATGCCTCATGGTGATATAGGGCGATACAAATGATTCATTATTTGTCTTTATAAAAGTCATGAGATCTGCCCTGTGCTGCTCATCCAATAAATCAAGTTCATTCTCAAGTTCGGCAGCTTTAACGCTATCATTATTTCTGTTGGCTTCATTATACTGACTATATAAATCGACCATTGAGTTCTGATAAGTGTTCATAATTTTCAGATATTTTCTATAATCAACATCTGATGATGATCCTGTAACTCTTGGATTATTCGTACTGTCAATATGGAAAACTATATTTATGTCAGAAGGCTCATTGAAAAAACCTACAAACCCTGATTCATTGAGTCCGATATAATACATATCAGGCGACTCAATCATACCTTTAAATTCAAATTTGCCCTTTTCTGCGTTTGCTGAATCTAGCTTAATCCAATTTCCATCCTTATTCTGTTGAAGGTAAACCATCCCTTCATATTTTCCATTAATCTGTCCTTTGATTCTATACTCATTTGACTTTTTTGTGTTACAAGCTGAAAATGCGATTAACAGAGCTAGTAACGAGATGATGTTTTTCATAATAGTTCCTTTATTGTTAGAAATACGATTGGCTGCCCAAATTTATAATAAAAATTAAATCCCTCTGCTGAATTCACTTACGCTAAAACACATTATTACCTTTTCTTCTCTCTCATAAAGAGGTAGTTAATAATAAGTATAAATATCAGAGTAACAATGGTGCTAAGAATCATCCTCAAAAATATCAATCCAATTTCCGCCAGGAAAAATGATTCCAGGAGGCTTAATACAAACTGATGGGTCAGAATTATGAAGAACGAGTAAAAAGCGAACCACCGGAAACCCATATCTGCAATTCCCGGTTGCAAATGCTCCTCATATTCTGCAGGCGCACCAACCCACTTTATTATTGCCGGTCGCATAAATGCCACAAAGACAGTCGACGCGGCATGCAGTCCTGTTGAATTACTGAAGAGATCGATTGAAAGTCCTAAAAAGAATGCTGATACCAACAAAAGCCATCCGGGGATCTGAAAAGGGAGCAACAGTATAAACAGGATATACACAGGAGGATTTATGTAGCCACCAAGGTTAATATGATCTACTAAAAGCACCTGCGCAGCGACAAGTACCAGAAATCTCAAAAGCAGATATGCATACGAATTATTCATCTATCACATTTTTGCTCAGTTCAACCTGTTCTTCCCGAAACAAATTTTTCACTACGTATACATATGTCAGGCTATTTAAATCGGCCGACCAAACAAACTCAATATCATGGAAGTGTTCACCTTCGCGCTCTGAAACTGATTCAACCGTCCCTATCATAATGCCTTCGGGGAAAATATAGCTATAACCACTGCTCGTTATCGTATCCCCTTTTTTGACTTTCACATGAACAGGGATGTCCATCAAAGATCCGGTGCGCGGATTTATGCCCGACCACATGACTGAACCCATCTGACTTAGCCTGTTAAGCTTTCCGCTGACCTTGGAATTTTTGTTGAGCACCGACATAACCCAACTAAAGTTCTCCGAAACACTGACAACCGTCCCAATAATACCCTGAGGATTAATAACAGCCATATCAGGAGTTATTCCATGTTTCCTGCCCTTATTGAGCATTATGTAGTTGTTGCGATGGTTGGTCGAATTACTGATTACTTTAGCAACCATATACTCATAGCTCTGCCGGTTTAGCGTATCATCAAGAAAATAAGTGGTAGTATCTGTAGTTACCTGTCCCGACTTTATTTTCTCCCATAAAACAGCATTCTCAATTGACAGTCGCTCGTTCTCTTCCCTAAGCTTAAAATATCCGGTAATATTCGAATAAGTTCCCAAAATAGAACCGGTCATTGAATCGGTAACATTTGTAATGACAGATTTCTGGAAATAGCTTCTTTTGGCGAGCAGAGTAATAGATAATGCTTCCAGCACCAGGAACAA
>DIOT01000010.1 GCA_002426195.1 Bacteroidales bacterium UBA5507
CTCTTCAGGAATATCATAAGAACTACTCAATTCCTGCAACAATTCCGTCTGGCCATTTTGTTTTACGAAACCGTATACCCGGGCTAACACCATAATGGCTTCTTCTGAATCTGTTTTATAGAATGAAGCAAACTTTGGATTTACCCTGTTGTAGAAGCTTAACTTTTCGCCATAAATTTTTGCCAGTGCCCTGGCGAAATTGTTGGCTTTAATAGTATCACCGGCACGATAGTACACGTCAATAACAGAAAGAGAGTACATATCGTATGGGAACTTCTCGTTAGGGAATAGCTCCAGCATCCTGTCGGTAACAGCAATTGCCTCTGCCTTTTTATTCTTATCTACAAGAGCCTGTGCCAAACGCAGGAAACATTGCTCACTCATAGTATGGCCACGTCTGCTTTCGGTATCAACAGTAACATCAGGATCGTTTAGATTACCCCATTTGGTCTTGTTCATCAAAATATCATAGGTAGCCACATCATCAATTCCACCTAATCCTTCGAAATAATTCTCTGCCTTAACCGGTATGAGTTTGTACACAATTCCGGTTTGATGGCAGTACTGATCAAGGTCAAATGATGTTTTTATAGTACTTGGATTTGCAAAATAGACAGGTCTGTCCCAGTCATTGTTTGCAAGGAAATCAAGTAGCATCAGATCATTCTTTACGAAATAGCTTGCAGTTACATCCCAGTCAATATAATCCACAACGCTGTCAGCCATATAAGCAGGCACAATGCCATTCTTTATAGCCTTTTCCTTGTTTACAGGAAGTCTGAACTTCCGGGTTGGGATATAATTAAACATCTCACCGGTTGACATCGGTATCTTGCTTCTCTCATCATCACTTGCAATAAAATTCATGATTTCCTTTATAGGAACCCTTGCCTGAGTCTGCTCATAAAAAGGTATGTATTCATTTACACCCTTATTATACTGTTCAGGCGTCAGCTGAAACTTCAATGCCTCGGAATCGTAGATTTTTCTGGCCATTTGATGTACATACCAATCACCCGAAGCAAGCATGTAGTTTACAACTCTGATGTCTGTCCTAACGCCTTCAACTTCCTGCGCGTACCACAATGGGAATGTATCATTATCACCGTTAGTGAGAAGGATAGCATTTTTATCGCATGAATTGAGATAATTAACAGCAATATCGCGTGCAGCGAACTTGTTCGATCTGTCGTGATCATCATAATTCTGGGCCAGCAAAATAACAGGAACAGTGAGTGTTAAAATCGCCGTAAGTGGGACTGCAACTTTTGACGATAACACCTTACGGAGTTTATCAAAAACAGCATAAGCACCTATGCCAATCCAGATTGCAAAGGCATAGAACGAACCCGCATAAGCATAATCCCTTTCTCTTGGCTGGAATGGCGTTTGATTAAGGTAAAGCACAATAGCCAAACCTGTCATGAAAAACAGCAACATCACAATCAAACCATCCTTATAATTCCTGTTAAAGTGTCCAAACATACCAATTAAACCAAGAATCAGAGGCAGGAAGAAATATGTATTGCGCGCCTGGCTTTGCATGCTTACTGGTAAGTCAGTCTGATCTCCTAATCTTATTTCATCAAGAGCATTTATTCCACTCAACCAATTACCATCTTTAATGCCGCCATGACCCTGAACATCGTTTTGTCGGCCTACAAAATTCCACATAAAGTATCTGAAATACATGTGACCAATCTGATACCTGAACATAAATCTCATGTTCTCAGTAAATGTCGGTTTAACGATAGTTTGTTGTTCTCCTTTGATATTTGTAAAAGTGATTGGACGACCTTCAACTTTACCCCAACTCTTGTATGCCCTGACATGACTTGCCTGTGGGCTGTACATACGTGGAAGAAAAGTAGTAAAGCGTGAATCATAATTTGTTTCAGAGTTTTCCCTTTTGTCAGTAATAGTGTACCTTCCTTCTTCCCTGTTTCTTACATAAATCGGGTTGCCATCTGATGATGGATTTGCAGGGTCTACCGGTGAATTATAATAAGGGCCGGTCAAGATTGGCCATGATCCGTATTGCTCCCTGTTGAGGTAAGATAACAAACCGATAGCATCATCAGGATTATTCTCATTTATAGGAGTATTTGTATTAGCCCTGACGACAATCATAAGGAATGAAGAATAACCTATAAGTATAAAAGTGAGGGCAAGTAAAGCAGTATTGACGATATACTTCCTTCTCTTCTGCGACCACATCACTCCCCATGTCAAACCTCCTATTAACAGAATGCCATAAACAATAGTACCGGTATTAAACGGCAGGTGCAAACTGTTGACGAAGAACAACTCAAATTTAGCGGCTAAGCTGACAATACCCGGTATGATAACATACATTAACAAGGCCAGAAGTATTATTGAAATCGCTCCTGTTACTATAATGCCTTTACCGGTTACCTTATTATAATTCCTGAAATACCATACAAACGCGATGGCCGGAATTGCCAAAAGGTTAAGTAGGTGGACACCAACAGAAAGGCCTATCAGGTAAGCAATCAGAATGATCCATTTTATAGAGTGTGTTTGCTCCTTTTGCTCTTCCCACTTGAGAATAGCCCAGAAAACAACAGCCGTAAACAATGATGACATTGCATATACTTCGCCTTCAACAGCCGAGAACCAGAACGAATCGCTGAAAGTATAAGCTAAAGCACCTATAAAACCACTGATTAAAATAATAGACTTCTGAACGGTAGTCATTTCTGAACCGCCTTTTACGACGAGCTTCCTTGTCATATGGGTGATAGTCCAGAACAGAAACATTATAGTAAGGGCGCTAACCATTGCCGACATGAAATTGACCAT
>DIOT01000033.1 GCA_002426195.1 Bacteroidales bacterium UBA5507
ACAACTGTTTCAAGATTTGTAAAATCCTTGAAAAAGACAGATTCATATGTTCCTATGATCACACCACCCGGACAGGAAGCACAAGTTGATTTTGGGTACATCGGTAGGTTTATGAAAGATGGCAAGAAAGTTAAAGTCTGGGGCTTTTGTATGGTATTAAGTTATTCCAGAAAGGGTTTTTATTGCCTTGTAACTGACCAGTCTATACCGAGCTTCATTAAGTGCCATACTTTAGCTTTTGAATATTACTGTGGCGTACCACAAGCAGTGAGGTTGGATAATTTAAAAGCAGGTGTTATAACACCTGACTTCTATGAGCCGGTGTATCAGGAAGAGTATGCTCGATTTTTGGATTATTATGGAAGTAAACCAATTGCATGTAGAGCACGAACACCAGAACATAAAGGTAAAGTTGAACGCGGTATAGCTTACTTGAAAGATAATTTTCTTAAGCGGTATGATGACCAAAACCTCGATTATTATGAATTAGAACGCAATCTGGCTCAATGGATTGAAAAGGTTTGTAATGCAAGAAAACATGGAACCACCAGGAAGATACCTTCTGAGGTATTTGACCTTGAAGAACGCAATACATTAGCGCCCCTGCCGTCGTTAAGGTATAACTACCCTCTGATAGAATTGCGAAAGGTTGATTCGTATGGGCATATCCACCATTTATATAATTTTTACTCAGTTCCATATTACATGAGAGGGTCAGAGCTTGTTGTCAAAATAACCGGCAACATACTCCGTGTTTATGAAGGGCAATTAGAAGTTGCCTGCCACGCAATAGTAGAAGGAAATGGGAATTATGTTACCAGAGACGAGCATAAGCCTCCTTACAAAATCAAAAAAGACTTGCAATGGTACGAAGAGAAAGCTACTGAAATCGGTCCTGATGTTATTGATTTTATGCAAAAGGCCCGTCAATCTCGCCCCATTCACTGGTATGATTACATGAAAGGTGTTATAAGTCTTTGCCATATTTATTCACATGAAGATATTAATCTTGCATGCAAGAGAGCTGTAAGGTATAATAGCATCAGCTATCAAACAGTTAAAAACATTCTTGACAAAAAGCTACACATTGAAGAGCAACAGTTCCAGCCAACTAATAATACTCTTGGTGGATGGGGTCACGAGCTTGCAGTATATGATCAAATATTATAAGCCATGGAAACAATAATAGAAAAAATGAAATCCTTACGGTTAAATGGTGCAGTAGCATCACTCGAAAGTCGCAACAGATATGCATTGGATAACAAATGCAGTTATCTTGAGTTTTTAGAAATGCTTGTAGAAGATGAATGTGTGCGTCGTAAGAACACTGGTTTTGACCGCAAATTAAAGACCTCCAGACTTGATCCATGCAAAACGCTGGATGTATTTGATTTTCGCTTTCAACCTGATATTGATAAACGGCAAATACAGGATCTTGCCTCATGCAGATTTATAGGTGAAAAGCAAAATATCATCTTTATGGGTAAACCCGGCGTCGGGAAAACGCATCTTGCCAATGCCATCGGGGTTACTGCATTACACCAAGGATATGAAGTGATGATGGTTCATGCTAATACACTCATTGATGATCTTTACCGTTTTAAAGCTGATGGAAGATACCAAACAGCTTTGAAGCGTTATAAACGCCTGGATCTGCTTATAATTGATGAGCTGGGGTTTAAAAAGATCCCAAGAAACGGACTTGATGATTTTTTTGATGTAATCAGGAGTCGGTATGAAAGCGGATCTATAGTAATCACTACAAACAGGACTTTTGAAGACTGGGGTGGCCTGTTTGACGATCCGGTAATGGCTTCTGCTATCATTGACAGATTGATACATCACGCTGAGATAATTAAAATTACAGGTAATAGTTATAGAATAAAAAAACGCACTGATCTCATTGATAATCAAACCAAATAGATCAAAAAAGGTGGGTCACTTTTAATGCAACTTGCAATTAAATTGACCCAGGGGGCAGGATCGATTAATGGACTTTTCCTCCTGCCGGCTAGCCGGCAGGAGGAAATCAACAAAAAAAGAAAAAAGAAATGTTAATTAAACTAATTTTGTCAAACAAGGTGGGTCACTTTTAATGCAATATAGTGGGTCAAAATTAGTGCAAGGTGACAATCGGGAAGCACTACAAGCATAAGAACGACAACGAATACCTGAATAATTTTCTCTCACCAATACTAAAAGGATTTAAGAAAAACGAATGGTGGCACGGTTACAAGTACTCAAATTATGATGAAGTGTACGATTCTTACCTTGCCCTTGTTAGAAGATTATTCGAGGTGGCTGAAATTGATCCGGATTCACCTGTCCCACTTCCGACTGATTTTGAGGATTGAAATTGTGCAAAGTTAATAACTAAAAGACACTCGAAATGTATGGCAGAGCTGGTTTTAAACTTCTGAAGAAAAAAAATGTACTTTGTACCTCTGGTTAGATCACCTAAATTGACGAAGAACCAGTATCACCGGAATTTACAAACTGAAGTGTATAAGTGTTCTTTAGTGAGAATGAGGGTATGAAAAAACTTGGATTTATGCCCTATACAATGGAAAGAAGTTTGATTCTTTATTAAAGGTGGGATCTGATTTCTGGCGGTAAGCAACCAGTTGATTGTATTTTTCCTGGTTGATTATGTACTTTCCTATTGCAAATTTGTGGCTGGAATTTTTGTTGAAGGCTTTTTTGAATTTGTATAAGTTATCTTCTGCTGAACCTAAGCCCCCTCCTAAATGAAATGTTTTAAAACCTTGTCTGCATCCCCATAAAGCTGCTTCATACAAAAGCAGGTTGGATGGAGCCAGATTTCGATATTCTGGCAATGAACCTGAAAGATGGTAATGCATTTTGTTGTTAGCGTATAATATTATTGCCATTGCAATGATATCAGTCTTATACTCTGCATAAAACAGCCTTGCATTATCCTTCAAATCATTCATTATAGATTCATAGAATTCCGCACCAAAGAAGTAATAACTATCTGCATTGTCTTTTACCATGGTTCCGTCGTATATCTCTTTGAACTTTGCATATAATTCAGAGCTATTACCCTGTTTTATGATAATTCCTGACTTTTGAGCCTTCCTGATCATATTGCGGTTCTTGCTCAAAATGTTTTCCCAGATAACTTCTTCACTTCGCAGGTCCATTGAGACAGTACTTCCTAGTTCAATTATTGGCATCACTTCTCTAATTATTTCGTGATTTTGAATTAACGGATGAAATCTTGTGAATTCAGAAATGATGTTTTGAGAATAAAGGAATGAATAATACTCTTCTTTGAATAATTGTAACATTTGGACTGAGAGCTCGCCTTCTATAAGAAAACCTCCATACCCATATGGAGTAACAATATCAAAAAACTGATCAAATGGGAAGATCTCAGGGAAAGAATAATAAAGATCACGCTGCATTACTACTTTAGCTGCTTTGAATTGGCCATCGTACGAGATAAGCAATGGCATTCCATCACCGTGAAGTCTAAAAGCATTAACATACTGTGGCAGGTAGTAGATGTCATTGTCCCGGAATGAACTAACTACACTGAACCATTTAGTTTCCTCAGTAAATGGGACAAGCGTAAAACTATCACTCATTTTGTAATTCAGAAAGAACTTGTTCTATAATTGATTTAAGGTGTAGGATATCATCCTGATTATATCTTGCATCACAAGGAATAGACATCATAGTTTCGGAGAATTGCATAGCTTCGACAGATGCAGTCACCGGTAACTTCCATAAGATAGCTGGGTAAACGGCCTTGGAAATCAACTTTTCTTTAGCAATGTCTCTTTGCCGGGGTGTATTGAAAAGAAGCAAAAGTGACAGAGGATAACAAGTTTCAATATTATCAGGTTTAATAACCACAGCTTTATCAGATGAAATTTCAGATAACAATAACCAATTAAGTTTTTTCTGCAAATACCATCTCTGGATGTCGAAATGAAGTAAAAAGTCTTTTGTAGAGTTGGAGATGCATGATATTTGTGAGTTCACTAATTCGTGCTCGGTAGTTTGAAATTGATGTAAAAATTCCTCTTTATTGTTTATAAGGTTTTTTAGATATGACGTTTTAAGTGCCATAGCCTCAGCGCGTCGTTTAACTATATGATTAATTTCATCCGTTGCTTGTGGCAAAGATGGGAGTGCATGATTCTTAGGAGACCATAATATACCACCTTCAGGGATAGGTAATGTTTTTCGTAAAGATGCAAAACACCAGTCTGCTGTACTGCTAATTGCTGATTGTCCGCATAAATCATGTGTAATGTCATCAATCACCGGCACTGCAAAGGACGACGCATCTGCTTTAAATTTATTTAAACCAAAAGTATTTACTCTTAATAATACATCACCTTCGGCAAATGAAATACTGCCAATACTGCCGTATATTTTATTTGAAGAAAGTCTTGGCCATTGATGATAAAATAAAATTTCAATATTTTCATTCCTTAGATAATCAACAACATCATAGCAATAGTAATTGGGAATCCAGATCCTCTTGAAGTTATTATGTTTTAATATAGATAATAAAGCCTGACGTCCATTTGCGAAGAATGACGATTTCTCGGGTAAGTATGGATGAAATGCTTTTAAGCGAAAATTGATAACAGTATTAAAATCTGATCCGAATTCCATTATTGCCAATAACCATTCTTGTGCACCAATTCAAAATAATCTTCGCTAGTTATACCTACGATAACTTGCCTCCACCATTGGTTCTTCCTAAAATAGAATCTTTCCTTGTAGCCTTCAACCTTCCATCCACACTTTTGATAAACTGCCAAAGACGCTGTATTATACTCGATCATAGAGCCATCTAACCTTATTAAACCCAACTCTTCAAAAGCATACCGGGAAATGGCCATTATTGTATCAACCCCATAGCCTTTTCCTCTAATATCCCTGTCTCCTAAAAGCATACCATGAAAGCCATTTCTATCTTTCCAATTGATATCTACTAAATTTGCCATACCTATTAATCCAAGTTCTGGCACTTCAATTGCAAACCTCTGATTATTGCTGGTTAAAGAGAGAGAATTAAACCATTTCTCCTGATCCTGCATGCTTGAAGGGAAATGCCATCCACCAAGCATGTAATTGATTTCCGGGTCATTAGACCATTTGTGTAGAAATTCCAGATCTGACTTTTCAATTGCTCTGAGATTAACTTTTTTACCTTTAATTATCATGACTACAGTTTTAAGTTCTTTGTAAGTCCAATATCATCAATTTCACTAGCCTCTTGTCCATTAACAACAGTATCCCGTTTGAATACGAGAGTTTTAACAGTTAGTAATAATATTTTCAAATCAAGAGCTAAGGATAGATTTTCAATATAGTGGACATCATATTTGAGTCTTTCGCTGAATTTAAGTGTGTTACGGCCATTTACCTGTGCCAAACCAGTAATTCCAGGTTTAACTTGATGCCTCTTTTTTTGTTCATCTGTATAAAAGTATAGATATTCAGGTAATAAAGGCCTTGGTCCAATTAAACTCATATCGCCTTTTAAAACATTTATTAATTGGGGTATTTCATCAAGAGAAGTTTTTCTGATAAATCGGCCAATGGGAGTGAGGCGTTGAGCATCGGGGAGTAGTTTGCCTTGTGAGTCTTTACTGTCATTCATTGTTTTGAACTTGATGACTTTGAAGATTTCTTCGTTCTTGCCCGGGCGGGGCTGAAAGAAAAAGGCAGAACCTCTGTTTTGGAAAGTTAATATAATTGTTAGCAACAGCAGGACTGGTGATAAAATTATAAGACCAATCAAGCTTACAATGAAGTCTATAAATCGTTTAAAAACACGATATTGCACTTAAGAAGACTTTAGGTGTATTTTATTAAACAAAATAAACTAATTTGTGAACAACACTTGTAGAACAATATTATAATAGAGCATGTAAATAGTTTGCAGTGTTAATTAAACCAACTTTTCTTAATGACTCCAATACCTGATATTCATCGAGATCCGGGTTCTTCTTATTAAGAACCATTTCTTTAAAAGCCTGTATTGCAATTTCAGTATTTAAATCTATAATATCAGTCAAAAAATCATCGGCTGTTTTTACTTTGAGATCAAAAGATGCTAGATACTCCTCTGGAAAGTCTTTAACGTTATTGGTAACAATCACATTTGCATTTGCTTTTATGGCTGCTGCCAATACGTGACAATCTTTTTCGTCAGGCAGATCCAAATAAATTACATTTGTATCCAGCATTGCAGTAAATTGAACACTATGAATCATAAAGGCCTAATTCTTCATCATCACTCATAATATCTATGATGTGTTGTTTCTGCTGTTCCTTCATTTTCTGTTTGAAGTTTAAAACATCTTCAATCCGAATTCTTCGGTGCTTCCCAATTTTGGTAAAATTGATTTTACCTTCTTCAAGAAGTTTAACTAAAAAAGGTCTCGAGCATCCTAAAATTTCAGCTGCTTTTTGTGTTGTTACTTCAGTTGCCAGGGGTACAATAGATATTATCTTACCCTGACTCATTCCTTTTAGAATGTTACCTAAAAAATTTAATGCCCGAACCGGTATAATGATTTTGTCTTTTGTTTCTTCTATTTCAATTTCAGTTTCCTCACCGGTTAATTGTTCTATGGCCGCAATTAATGCAGCATATGAGTTCTGAGCAACTTTTTGTTCGTTCTTACTAGGTCTTTTTATTTCGTTAATTGCTTCCATTTCTCAGTTAATTTTAAGATTGACAAATATATTCGAAATAAACGAAACAAACGAAATAATGATAATGTTTCTTGAAACTTTTTTAGGAATTTAAATTCTTCATTATAATCTCACACGACTTATCAACTGTATAATTCGCCAGCAAATGCTCATATCCTTTTTTCCCCATCTCTGAGATAAGGTTTTCGTTATTGCAGAACTGCCTAACGTATTTATTAAACTCCTCAAGGTTACCATTTTCACACCAATACCCATAGCCATTTTCCTGAGCTAACTTGCCTACATCCGTACATTTGTCAGTTGCAGCCAGTACCGGCATTTTATATTCCATATATGATAATAGACGTGAGGGATAATTCGGAATGGTAAATCTTGGATCAAGGAATATTAATCCTACATCACAAGCTCTCACTAACTGGTCGTATTCCTGTTTTGGTAAACCGGGTATCAGTCTGGCATTTGTAGGGTTGTTGCCGGCAATCCATGCTTCCACTTTTTTGTATTCGGTGCCTGAACCCACAATCATAAAGAAGGCTTTATCATTATTTTTGTTTGACTCAATAATTTTTAGCAAAAAGTCTATTCCCTGAGGTTTACCCAAGTTACCACCATATATAAACAACGTCCTGTTCTCGGGAACTTGATACTTAGATAAGCTATCTCTGCTCTTCAAATTACTATCAATCTGTAGTTCTATGCTATTAGGGCAAACTTCCACTTTCGTGGGATTAACTTCAGGATTATGGCTGATGACATACTCCACATTGGCCGGCGACATGCAACCAATGTAATCAGAAAGCTTGTAGAGTTTCTTTTCCTTTGCCCTGAAAAATTTGTAAATGATTGAGTTTTTTGAAAACATTTCCAGGTCAACAGCATTCTGAGGAAAGATGTCTTTCAACAACAAATAGGTAATGGCTTTGGGGTTTGCTTTCTTTAATTTTCCAATTATCTTAGTCACTGTAATTGGTGGTGTTGAATAAAGAATCAAATCAAATTTTTCAGTACCCAAATGACGATTAATTGCCTTAATAAATTGATATTCAAGCAGAATGATGCCTAATCCTTTTTCAACAACATTGGTTTTCTGAACATTAAGGGTTTTTACATTGAGGAGCCTGATGCCATCTTGCTCTATTAATTTTGTTGGAAGTTTAAATTTCCGTTCAACCGGATTGACAATGGTAACATTATGTCCTTCATCCCTGAATTTACGCATCAGATCGGTGTAAATTCCTCTTTGATTAATGTCAGTTATCCTTGAAATTGTCAGGAAAATAATGTTCATAGGACTATGCTAATTCAGGTAAAATCAGAGGCTTGTATTTATTGGAATATAAGGACCGTCTTTACATTCAAAGATAACAGTACCGTTTTTAAGGACTTCCAGGGTATGCAATTGCCCTGCAGGTATATCAATGCCATAATTTCCTTCCAGAGGATCGATAACAGCAGATTCACCTAAAGAGTCAACAGAATTATAAAAGTCAACCCTTATGCTTCCACGCAACACAATATAAGTCTCGGCAGTATTATCATGCTTATGCAAAGGAATAACCGTTCCCGGTTCAAGGGCATTGAGTAACCGCTGTGATTTTGACTCATTTGAATCATGGAAATTATGATTCATCCTCAATCTTTCAGATTCAGAAGCTTTTTCTGTCAGCTCGTTAAGCAGAGCATTGTTAATGATTTTCATAGCCTTACTCACTCCACACAACCCTCTTAATATAATCGGTGTATGACAGAATTATCCTCACTACTTTATCGCTCACATTCGGCATTGAGTAATCAGCTACCGGACGGAAATTGGTGACTGGGTACTGGTTACTGGTAACTTGTGATTGGTGATTTGTGACTGGCCTTGGTCCGGTGGATTGTAATTGGAGTTGTGCTAATCCCTGTAGGATTCTTTCGGGATTCATTCCAACCATCATTACGCTGGCTTCTTCCATTGCTTCGGGGCGCTCATGTGCTTCACGGATGTTTAGCGCCCTGAAGTTCATGGTAGAGGATTCTTCACTTATGGTTCCGCTGTCGGATAGTACGGCAAATGCGTTTATCTGCAATGCGTTGTAGTCGCTGAAACCGAGGGGCTTGAGGAATTGAATTAATGGGTTTATTTGTTTAATCGTTGAATCGTTTAATCGTTTATTTGTTGATTCGTTTATTTGTTCAAGTTTCCTTCTTGTCCTGGGATGCGTGGAAACAATGATAGGGTAGTTGTATTTTTCTGCTATCAGATTCAGGGATTCGATTAATCCGTTGAAGTTCTTTTCGCTGTTGATGTTTTCTTCTCTGTGTGCTGATACTACAAAGTATTTATCCTTCTCTAAGTTTAATCTCGTAAGAACATCTGATGCCTCAATCTTTGGCATATAGTGACTCAGCACTTCAAACATCGGACTTCCAGTTTTAATGATGCGATCAGCAGGTAATCCTTCACGCAAGAGATATTCTCTGGCTATATCACTATATGTTAAGTTAATATCAGAGATATGGTCAACGATCTTCCGGTTCGTTTCTTCGGGCACACGCTGATCAAAGCACCTGTTACCGGCTTCCATATGGAAAATGGGAATGTGGCGCTTCTTTGCAGGGATTGCACAAAGGCAACTATTGGTGTCTCCTAATACCAGAAATGCATCCGGATTTTCTTTTTCAAGGATAGGATCAATATTGATGAGTATCTGTCCGATGGTTTCAGTGGCAGTCTTACCTGCTGCATTCAGGAAATAATCCGGCTTTCTGATGCCCAGGTCTTCATAGAATATTTCGTTCAGCTCATAGTCGTAGTTCTGTCCCGTATGAACGGTTATATGCTCAATAACTTCCGATTCATCCAGTTTTGTCATTACCCTTGAAAGACGAATGATTTCAGGGCGAGTACCAACCACGGTGAGGACTTTGAGTTTTTTCATTCTTACATTCGTTTATTCGTTTATTCTATAATTTACCTCTTCAGTAATTCAATAAAGGAAATTCCTCGTTTAGTAATTCTTAACCTTTGGTCAGGATGATGCTTGTTTTCAGGAATAGTATCTTCTATTAGTTTATCTTCTGTTAACTTGGATAATATCTTATATAGCTGACCAGAGAACGCCTGCCTTCCGGCTGTCTTATTATTTCACTGATAGTCATAGCGGTTAAACGAATCAACAAATAAATTATACTTTTTCAAAAAACGTGTCAGGATCATCAGCATTAAAGTGCTCATTAATCCAGAATATGGTATATAGATCTTCGTTTCCGGTGTTGGTGATATTGTGCGTGTACCATACCGGCATGTCAACAAACGATGGTTGATTGCCATCAAGATCAAAAGTAAGCACTTTATCGGTTCCTATGCGCCTGAGTTCAATTCTTGCTTTTCCTTTAATTACAGCAAACCTTTCAGCTTTGCGGGTATGGAAGTGATTGCCTCTGGTAATCCCGGGGACGGTGGTGCTGAATGAAACCTGTCCCCCACTGTTGAGCTTGATGGTTTCAACAAAGCTTCCCCGATTATCTGTATTGAGTTCCAGGTTGAAAGGGAAAAATGTGGAGTGATCGATGTACCCGACAAATGTGTTAAAGAGGTTCTTTTTGAATGGGGAATCAAGTGAGGGTATCTCCCCTTTATTTAAGTACTTCTCTTTATAACCTTCAAGTAACTGAAGTATGGTTGAGACCTTTGCCTCGGCAGTTGGCTGGACTAAAACTTCCTGAATAATGGTGTAATCCATTTTTTCAGCAACCTTTTCAATGACCTCAATAAAATGTTTGACCAGTTCGCCCACATAAATTAATTTCAGTTTCCCATCCACCTGAATCTTTGGCTGTTCATTGTGAGTAAGCTGGTGACAGAAAGTGGCAATTACCGAATTGTAATAAGGATTCCCGAAAGGACCATATACATTTGGAATCACCAACCCAGTGAACTGTCCATTATTCTTATCAGCCCATTGCTCAAAAAGCTTTCTTCCTTCCTTTTTCGACTTCCCATATAAATTATCTTTCTCCTCCTGCGTTGAAGAAGAGAACAGAATATGAGGCGTTGAGTTAGTTTGTTCGCAGGCACTAATGACCTGCTGCACCAGTCGGATATTCGTATCATAAATCACCTGAGGGTCATTATGCCTGTTTAAAGCGGCCAGATGCACTATTACGTCACATTCACTGACGAACTGACTCAACAATCTGTCATCCCGAAAAAACTCATCCTTAAAAAGGACCCTTTGGTACTTATCAGGGAACAGACCGAGCGTATTATACAAATGAGTTCCAACAAAACCGGTCTGACCGGTAATTCCTATTTTAAGCATTGGCTGTTAGTAATTCGATTATGCGTTCATGTTTTTTAACACTTTCAGGCTTCCCAATTTATCCCAATCGAGTTTAAGCAGCAACTTCTTCATTCCATCCACATCCAGCCTGTTGGTATTGTGGGAATGGTAATCTTCAACGCGCGATATCTTTTCTTCCCCTTCTTTAAAATACTTATCGTAGTTAAGGTCGCGGTTATCACAAGGGATCCGGTAATAATCACCCATGTCCTCTGCTTTAGCCATCTCTTCCCTTGTTACCAGCGTCTCATAGAGTTTTTCGCCGTGACGGGTACCAATGATCCGGATTTTAGTATCCCCATCATAAAGTTCTTTGATTGCTTTAGCGAGAACATCCAGTGTAGCAGCAGGAGCTTTCTGAACGAATAAGTCACCGTTGTTGCCATGCTGGAAAGCATAAAGAACCAAATCAACTGCATCTTCCAGCGTCATCATGAATCTGGTCATAAGCGGATCAGTGATGGTAATTTCACCGCCATTATTAATCTGATCAATCCACAGAGGAATAACAGAACCACGACTGCCCATGACATTGCCGTAGCGTGTACAACAGATCGTTGTTTTGGCATCAGGACCAAGGGACCTTCCTTTGGCAATAGCCACTTTCTCCATCAGCGCTTTACTCATACCCATAGCATTAATAGGATAGCAAGCTTTATCGGTGCTGAGAACAACTATATTTTTAACGCCATGCTGAACCGCTGAATCCAGCACATTCTCAGTACCAAGAATATTAGTTCTGACTGCCTGAGTGGGAAAGAATTCACAGGAAGGCACCTGTTTAAGAGCAGCGGCATGGAATATATAATCAACACCGGCCATAGCATTATCTATACTCCTTTTATCACGCACATCACCGATATAGAACTTAATCTTAGGACTTTGCAGCTTGTGCCGCATATCATCCTGTTTCTTTTCATCACGTGAGAAAATGCGGATTTCTTTGATATCTGTTTCGAGGAAACGATCGAGGACGGCGTTCCCGAAAGAACCGGTGCCACCGGTGATGAGGAGGGTTTTATTGTTGAACATTAGTAGCATTTTTTAAGCATGAAAAAAACTTGCAATTGCTTTAAGTGTATCACTATTTTCTTTTTTAACTAGTTCCAAAAACTTCATTCTACCAAAATTATATTTTGATAAATCAAAATTAGAATGGTAATCGATAATTTGTCTACAAATATCATCATCCAAATCCAATATAAGACCAAGACTATATTCTTTACACACCGAAGCTTGAAATGTATCTTTTGTAACTAACATAGGGATTCCGTATATTACCGATAGATAAAATCTGTTTGTCATTAATGTTTTACCATTAATGTCTTCAGATGTAAGATTATTAACCAGATTGGCACCTTTTAAGAGATTAGCTTCATCAGACTTCTCATATAAGCCTGTAAAAGACACATTTTGTATATTGTTTAACGCAGCAAATTCTTTTAACTGACCTGATGATTGTCCTTGCCCGTGAAAACTTAGTCGGAATAAGACATTATTAGCACAAGCCTTTATTAATTTGATGTGAATTGGAAAATCTCTTATTGAACCAATTGCCTTAATAACAACTTGTTTTTTTTCAGCTTGATGTTGTATCTGAAATTTATTATGGATATGATCTGGTATATTATGGCTAATAAGAATGTTTTTACTTATTGGCAACCATTTTAAAAACCCTTTTGAAGATGTTACTATGAGACAAGATTTTTTAAGTACTCTAATAAATAGTAATTTGAATATTTTAAGTGTTATTGAATAGTCCCTAATATCAATAATATAATTTTTTTTCCTAATTATTGGATATGCTAATATTGAGGGCGCAATCGTGAACATTACTATTTTATCATACTCTTTAAGGTTCTTCTTTAAAAAATGATAATACTTAAGGTATTGTATAAATCTCTTAAAATAATTGTCACTGTCTGATACATTATAGTCAAAAGCAATAACATCTGGTTCATTAACATTAGACCTATTCCAAGTGAAAATGTCATAATTTAGGCCTTCAACCTCCAAGAGTTTAATATAATGTAATGCATAAGGGGCTTTATATAAGTTACTAGCCAAAACAATTGCAATTTTCTCTTTCATCTCTAAGTTAACTTTTAGAGTTGTTATAATTTACTGAGAAAGTTAATAATCCTATTTGCTTGTTTAATGTTATTTTTTTCATTCAAGACGAATAGTTTAGCTTTATTGCCAAAGCAGTTTAATTCAGTTTTTTCGATAGCTAGAATATCTTTTAGAGTATGTGCCATACCTGTGATTGACTCATCCGCGAAATGATAGACGTACGGATAGTATTCAGATGGCATACCTGGAAGCAAAGTTGTTAAGAGAGGAGTTCCTGATACCATATATTCCATATTTTTGGAAGGGAAGGAATATTTTGTAAATTCTTCATTTGTTGGACGGGGATTAACTAACAATGTTGCTTCTAACTCCATTCGAACGACTTCATCATTATGAACTACACCTTTGTAAATTATGCGATTGTCTAATAGCATATAAGAATCCATATCCTTTTCCATTTCTCCAGAACCGAATATAACTAGTCGCAGTGTTTCGTCATCCAATAGCATAAATGCATCTATAAGTTTTTTGACTCCATATTTTTCATAGATACCACCAGCATAAAGTATAATGCGTTCTGTTGCTTTAATTCTTAATGAATTGACCGAACTAGCCATATTGATATCTACTAGTCCTTCCATGACTATATGGGGCCTTTTTCGTGGATTGACAACTTCATTCATTTGCTCAGTTAACAATATATATCCATCAAAAACTGAAATAAATTGCGAGATCAGATTAGTACAAATAGTAATTCTCTTGCTTGAACTAGAAACCATTAAACTTGGTAAATCGGTAACCAAGGCGATTACTTTTGAATTACTTAATTTACACGCCAATACTGCAGATACTGTAATTGAAAGATTAAGAACGTCACAAATTACTACATTCTTATTTCTATTTCGAAAGAGATTTGTTGCAAAAATTTTAATGAATGTATAGATTGCAACGATTAAGTTTTTAAGAACAGGAAGATTAACTATTGGAATATAGTTGAATTGAATATCCTTCACTATCTCCGATTTAAGATTCCAAACTAGCCTATCATTACTTGAAGGAATAATCGGTAAAGAACTTAGTGTTTTCACCTGGATATCTTTGTGTGAACTTAATCCTTCCAATATTAACCGATGAAATTTTTGCACAGCTAGACCAGGCTTCACAATAGAAGAGTCAAAAATATTTTTCAAGACTCGTTGCGAACAGACAGTGCTAACATACTGAATATGAATTTTTGAATCGATCTTCATCTTTTATACTAGTATATATTTGATGTAGAAAAGATCGTATGATAAGTTCCAAATGCATCTTGCCACATGTCAGATTGGAAAAACGTAAAATAAGAGTATAAAGTCATAAATATCATCAAAAAACCTAGTCCATACATAAATAATGGTCTTTTTGTAGAACTAAAAATTAGTGGATAGGAGATTATAGTTGCAGGAGCAAAGTAAAAACCGACACGACCAATAAGAGTAATGATAAAGCCTAAGGGTATAAACATGAAACTTATGATAGCAAGCTTGAAGAGTAAAGAAGACTTCTTTGAGAAATATTTTGCATAAAGAATTGTAATTATAAACATCATGATGTAAAATAGCATACCAAACCCACTGGCAAGTTGAGAGCCTCCTTCATATACTTCGTACTTTTTAAAGTATGTTTGTACTATAGAGTTAATTTGTTCAGAAAGGAACTCTTGAGCAAGAAAGAAAGAAGTAAATATTGATACTATAATCAGTGCATAAGGTAAAGTAATCCTCCAATTAACATAGCCCAAAAAGTAGAAAGGTATTAAAAACAACGCACTGGTATGAAATAGTGAAGCAAGTCCTATTAGTAATAAATACGGTACTATCTTTCTTTTATAAATGTAATCAATTGCAATAATAAAGAGTGTAACAGCCACTGACTGTCTCATAGCTGATGAAAGTATTAATAAAAAAGTAGTGTTGAAAACATACAAGAAAACAGCCAACCAATAATAATTTGCTGGAACATTCTTTTTAATAAACCTATAAAAAACAAAGCAATGAAAACCAGATAGAAGAGCAACCATAGGAAAGAATCCTAGAGGTTTAAACAACCTGTTAAGTAATATCCATGCCGGTTCAAACTGATTTGTTTTATCAAATATATCCAGTGATGCGTATCTATTGATCTCAATAAATGATTCAAAATAAGCCTTATAATCATTTCCAAAATTATACCGTAATGCAAGGAATAGGAATATTAACAGAAATGAGAATTCTAAGCCCCAGCGAATATTTTTGTATTTCGCTAGAAAAGCAAACAGAACTGTAATAAAACCTAAGACTGTGGTAGCAATCATTTAAAGAAAATTCTAATTGTTTAATACCTCATGATAGATTGAAAGCTGAATGGCTGCTACATCAGTTATTTTTTTTAATCTGCTATTGGAATAAGCGTTTGCGGATATTTGTTCGGAATATAATTTATCATCTAAAAATTTATTGATGTAAGAGGCGCATATTTCAATATCTCCAGGTGGAAACAGTAAGGCGGTTTTATCATGAATAGCTAACTCAGGCATTGCTCCTGCATATGAAGCAACAATTGGAGCACCAATTGTAAGTGCTTCATCTAATACCAAACAATATGATTCCACAAAAGACGGAATTACAATGACATTTGCTTTTTGAATTTGCCATACAATTTCATTTGCATCTAGTGAACCGACCCAATAAATGTTATCGATAAGCTCAAGTTTCTTTATTTTGCTTTTTATCCACTTTGTGTAACCATCCTCCCTAAATCCTTTTGATACATTTCCTGCAATAACTAACTTTATGTTAGGATTTGTTTTCTTTAAAATGCTAATTGCATCTATTAGTATATGTAAGCCTTTATAGGAAACAATCGATGAAAAGGAGGTAAAAATTTGGCAGGGTATACAATTATTGAAATCCCATTTGTTCGCATTGATAAATTCGGATCTTAGCGCAATAGATGTTTTGTAGATTGTTGCAGAGGCATTCAAATGCTGCACATGTGAACGTACCCAATCAGATTGAGTAGATATGTGTTTGTGTGTTATTAACATTTCTTTTTCAAACTTCCCCCATCTTTTAAATGTATATTTTTGTCCTAATATTGATCCGAATGGTCTTATTAATTCCTTGATTCCTATGCATTTGATAATGTCGTAAAATGTTAACCCAGAGTAGAAATGCTTTTCTATAGTAAATTTTATTCCTTGGATCTCTAAGATAACATTCCCACTTAAATATCCTCTTGAGGTTAGTAAACCCCAATACGATTCAAGTCCCCATATATGAATTATATCAGGTTTAATTTCATCAACGATTATCTGAATATCTTTAATAATTTTAGCTCTAGGAAGTAATGAGCTTTGTGGTACAATCCACTGTTTAATAGTTTTTGAATCTACATGTGTAATTTGATTTACTTTACCATGAGTAATATTGAATAAATCAACATCTTTGGTTTTTGATAGTTCTTCTCCCAAAGATTTTAACCATGTACCTGTTGATTTTATTTGCTGTTCACTAAACTGATGATTACTAAACCAAAGAATTTTCATTTAATTTAAGTCAAGTATTTTATTAACTGTTTTTTTCCAATTAAATACCTCCACAGCTTTTTTTCTAGCATTTCTGCCCAATTCTTGTAGTAAAGCATTATTGAAATATAAATTGCTTAAGTAAAGCGAAAGTTCATTTGGGTCGTTCTCCTGCATTAAATACCCATTTACATTATCATCAATAATTTCATCTGCTGCAACACTATATTGCTTTGATTTATTACTAATTGCAATACATGGCAGACCACATGACATTGCCTCAACATAAACACTACCAAATCCTTCATATAGTGATGGTAACACAAAAACATGGTTTTCACGATACCATTTTTCTATGTTTTCCTGACGACCTACCATGTGAACTTTATCTCGAATTGCTAATTCGCAAACCAAATTATTGAGAGTTATTCCATAAGCACCTTCACCCGCTATTGTTAAAACTACAGGAATACCTTTATCACTCAATATTCTTACTGCTTTAATAATACATTGGATGTTCTTATCAGGAGCTAAACGACAAACAGTGATAATTTTCAAAACTTCATTTTCAGACTTTATCAAATTACCCGGCACAAAACGAGATGTATTGACTCCTGCCGGGATTACAAAATAATTAGACTTATTAGCTTGTAGTTTAAAGAATTGTAATGTCTCATTCATCCTGGCGTAACTAAGATAAACATTTTTGCAACGAAGGATTGCTTTTCGTTCTATACTGTATGCAATTTCAATAGATATCTCAGATGAAATGGCTTTTAGCATACCTATCATGCCTTTTGCCCTATTCACTTTAACTCGAAAAGGTAATTGTCCATAAAATGAATAAGGAGCTGCATTAATATAAACTACTTTATTTTTTCCAAGTACTTTACTGGCAGCCCAAGCTATAACAAAAGACCTAGTCCATACTTTATCAAACTCTGTAAGTTTATGTCTTAGCTGTTTACTTAAACTCAAAACCTGACTGTAAAAGTCAATTATCTTAAGTTTTGTATGACTTTTTAGTGTTACAATCTTCACATTAGTTGGTGCAGCATCAGAAGGGGTGTTCTCTTGGATATTGAACAAAGTAACTTCGTGACCTTGATTCATTAGTTCTTCCGTAACATGATATATCCATGCCTCAATACCACCTCTTGAACGCCCTAAATTTTCATATAGTATTGCTACTTTTGCCATAGTTGTTTATTAACAGATGAAGCCGCTTGAAGTATTTTCATAAATGTTCGGATTCTTCTGTTTGAAGCATGGTTTTCTATACCTGAAAAATCAACTGACTCCATTTTTCGGTAACATTTATCACAAATATGCAAATATTTATCCTTATTTATGTTTTCTTTTACAGCTAATGCAAACGTATTAAAAACCCAAGCGTCACTTCTTACATAAAATCGGTTATCTATAACCTGCCCATTCTCTGATAATATTGCAAAAAAATAATTGCTATTCCATGAGTAAGTCTCTAACCATTCGAGAATTTTCAATGCTCGGGTAAAATATTCGTCCTTTTTTTCTTTAATGAGCTTTGAAGAATATATAAATCCAGATGCACATGAACAATAGCCCCAAACATGAATAGGCACACTTGTATTTAAGTATGGAATAACACCAAGTTCATTCTGCTTATTTGCAATGTGCTGGGAAGCCTCACGAATAATATCAAGTTGTTTCTTACTGTTTATGTTTAATTCCGCCATTGCATGCATTTCAACTTGCTGCATTTGATGATAATAATCAATCTTTTTACGCTGAACCTCTGTTAGGTCGTTTCTAGTTTGATCGGAATAGTACCAAAATTTACCTGGTTGTTCATTCAATGCACTTAAAGAGCTATACAGGTAGTTAACCATCCCATGATAAATAACTTCTAACTCTTCATCTGGAAAAACCGATAAATAGGCTCCCAAAGCTCCTACTGCAAAAGAAGTACCGTTATACACCATCACTTTTTTTGTACTGTACGGTGCATAGGGTATTGCCCATTTATCCTCATCAATTCTGATAGAATTCTTTTTTATCCATAATGCTGTTTTTTGTGCAGCCAGTTTAACATTATCATTAGCAAAACGTTTATGATATTCAACAAGTGCAATAAGTCCAATCAATTCTGGTGAAGTTGATTCACCCTTCTTGTGCAACATCCCAAAATTAAAATCATAGCCGATATCAAAACCACCATCAGGCTTTTGAATTTTCAACAAAATATTACACAACTCATCTGCCCTTCTTTGCCATTGCTTATCCTGTGTTTTATCCCATAATCTTAGGCAACCAAGTAACACCTGATAGATTGTTTGACTGCAATAGGAAACTTTCTTTGGACGAAAAGCCGTAGACTGTAAAATGGTTGTTAACACTTTCATATAGATTAATCTGCTATTTATTCTCATTTGCGAATATTAGAAATAATTTGCATAAAATAATTTTTCAGGGAATAAAAAGCAATTACACCTATTCCTTTTTTCTTAAATATAATTAAATTAAACCCCAATTGTATGAAAATTATGATCACAAAAAACAAAATATAACCTATAATAATCTCTACCCAAGATGTTAGAGGATATATATCCAAAATCGATGCGCCAATAAAAAAACAAATTAAACTTAATGCGATTGGAATAATTGCGGCTTCAACCAGATTTTTTTTTACTGGGAATTCTTTGAAAACTTTTTTGCCAACATAAATACAAATGGTAATTCCAACAAATGAAAACAATAACACTCTAATTCCTGAGCCAATTATGCCAAATTCATAAACAAGCAATCCTGTTAATATCATTGCAGATAATTGGATGGACATAATGAACTTCGTTAATAATTTAATCCGTCCTGTCCCTTTTAAAAGTGCGAAATATGCTGAAGTTCCTCCATTAAAAGCAACTCCTAAGCTAAAAAGACGTGCAAATTCAGAGCTATTCTTTGCAAATTCAGGTGATAACCATTTAGCCAAAAAAGAAGGGACAATGATAGCTAATGGGATAAAAATAATTATTGAAAATATTGTCAGGATCCAAAGGCTAGTTGAGTAGAGATTTTGCATTTCTTCCCCCTCATCCATCGAGCTAAAGCGAGGAAACAAAGCTTGTCCTGCTGCTCCTGTTAATCCTTGAGCTTTAGTTATAAGATCTTTTGGAGCAGTTAAATAAGCGACACTTGATGCTGTAAAAAAAACTCCCAAGATAAATTGGTCAACATAAGCTGAAGCTCTTTGAATTAAATCATTAATAAAAGAAAAAACACCATAACTAAAAACCTCACGTATGCCATTTTTACTAAAACTGGGTAAACACTTAATTCCAGGTATCAACTTTTTTGCTAATATAGAGTAAACGAATATATCTACAACCGCACTCCCTAATGTCAGAAACGTCAATCCAATTATGCCACCATCTGATGTTGCAATAAAATACATCGCACTATAACGGAGAAGCATCATCAATAGATTGTACTTGCTTAGGATATCATATCGCTGTGTGGCTTCGGGTATCGTTCTTAATGCAGCACTGAAAATACTAATTAAAAACGCAAAACCGGCAATACGTAATGCCATTATTGCATTTTCAACGTTCTCTGGACTTAATTTAAACCAACTAATTATGAATGAAGAAAAAACAATAATTAGCCCACTAATAATAAATCCAGAAAATATATATACTGAAAGCGTAGCTCCAAAAACTCTGTTAACTCCTTCAAGATCTTTCTTTGCATAATACTGTGAAACAAATTTAAGTGTTGCTTCACCAAGACCAAGACTTTGTAAAGCAGCAAAACCACCTATCATCAAAATGATTGTGTAAATTCCAAAATTTTCAATACCAATGCCTTTAATTATTATTGGTACCAAAATAAATCCTGCAATAGCTGTTATTACTACCGTTATTATATTCCAAATAGCGTTTGTAAAAAGACTTTTAGGCTTGGACATATTAACGTCTTTGCGAAAAGCAGATGATTACATAAACTTGACAATAATCAATCATATATTCATTTTTGAAAGCAATATTGCTATTACGAAGTTCTTTGTACTGCCAGATCGGATTTATTGTGATACCAAACTCTGTTTCAGATATAAGAAAATATATGGTAGTAAAATTGCCTTTTTCGTATGTCTTGTGCCACAACCAGAAAACTTATGAGTTCTTTATTACGCCGGAATATTATAGTTTGACATCATCGTAATCATTGATATTATCCAGTCCAATGATTTCATGTCCTTGTTTAGTAAGTTTATTTGCTAAATGGTAACCTATAAATCCAGCAGTTCCGGTAACTAATATTTTCATAATATCTTCATAGTGATAAGTATTAATTTCTTTACCTGCACTCCTTCTTCAACCTCTGCACATGCCCTCTCCCCAGCGCCTTAACTTCACATCCCAACTTGAAATATTCTCTTATCTGCTCGTCGTTTAAGATTCCAAAGCAATCTACAATAGCCAGTGGTTTTCCGGCCCATTTAACTATGTCCTGGGGATTCAATGACAGGTAGTCTTTGTGGGGGACTGCCAGTATGAGGGCTTCGGCACCTTTGAGCATCGCCGGAAGGTCTTTTTCTACTTTGAGGTCTTTGAGGCCTTCCTGATTCCTGAAGAAGCGGCTCCATGATTGTCCGGGTGCAGGATAGGTGTCCTGCAATTCGAATTCATACCAGTGTTCCACATACGGGTCGTGTACCCGCACTTCGGCGCCCATCTGCGTAAGCTTGCGTACAACCATTTCACTTCCGCTATAGCGTGTGTCGCCAACATCCTGCCGGTAACTGGCTCCGCATAGCACAACGTCCGATCCGGCAATGTAGCGGCCCATGTTGCGTAAAGCATCGCGCACAAGCTCTGCCACATGCAGCGAACGGGTGTCGTTGGTATCGATAGCCACGGGTGTTATCTTAAACAGTTCGTCGCCATCCTCAAAACCAAGTATGTGCCTGTAAGCCCAGTAGCCAAGACCGCCGTCCTTTGGCAGACAATAACCGCCTACTCCCGGTCCGGGGAATATCATATTGTTGTGCGTGGGCCTCATTTTGATGGCGTTGATCACCTTTATCAGGTCAACTCCGTTCCTTTCGGAGAAGAGGCTCCATTCGTTGAGGAATGCCAGGATGGTGGCACGGTACGAATTCTCGATGATTTTGGTGGTTTCCGATTCAATCGGCCTGTCCATTACCGTTAGCGGGAATTTCTCTGTGTTCAGGACTTGCCGCAGGAACTTTTCAACCCGTTGCCGTGCTTCGGCGTTGCAGCCCGAGCATACCCTCCAGAAGTCGCGGATACTTGCCACGTAGTCCTTACCGGGCATCACCCTTTCGAAGCTATGTGCCAACAGAGGTTCGGACTTAATGCCGCGTACTGCGAAAGCCTTCTTCATGATAGGCCATGCCACGAACTCAGTAGTACCCGGAGCCACGGTTGTTTCAATGAGCGTGAGACAGTGCGGCTGCACTTTTTCACCGATGGTTCGGATGGTAGCCTCCAGAGCCGCCATTTCGGCATCACCGGTACGCATATTGCCCAGGTCCTGTTTAACGAAATCGCACTGCACATCCACCACCACGCAATCGGCCAGTGCCAGGCAGTCGCTGTTGAAGGTAGCAACCATTGTCTTTTCCTGCTTTACACAGCGGCTAATCAGCTCATCCACTTCAGGATCTTCAGCTTTGATGGGTGATTCGCCACGATCGATCAAAGGAATCTTCCAATAGCTGCGTGTACTTGGACGCTGGCAAACGATCACGAACTTTGAATATTTGCCATTCTTGTCTTTAGTATCGGCCACAACAGCAGCCATCACGGCTCCCACGAATCCGGCACCCATAACAACTACTATTTCCTGCCCTTTAGCGCGGGCTTCTTGGGTTAGTTGAGTCAACCGTGTCATTTCGGCTGCGTAGTCTTCTTTCTCCGGTAACGGGAATTTTTCGCCCGAGGGACTGATGGAATATTTCATGGGTTTTTTTTTAGCATTCAGCGTTCAGCAGTCAGCAGTCAGCAGTTAGCATTCAGCAGTCAGCATTCAG
>DIOT01000022.1 GCA_002426195.1 Bacteroidales bacterium UBA5507
ATTAGGATATTAACGGTATAACTAAATGCTGAGTGCTAAATGCCGATTGCTAAATGCTGAGTGCAGAATGCTAAGTGCTAAATGCCGAATGCAGAATGCTGAGTGCTAAATGCTAATTGCCGAATGCCGATTGCAACGAGCTTGCCATAGCATATTCTTCCTTCAGTTCCTTTATGAGATCTTTTACGCGAACTATGCTTTTAACTCTCCAGACATTGCTTCCCGCGAAAGCGTAACCCTTGGAAAAATTACCTTTCAACGCGGAAGTCAGCGATGCAATTATGCAATAAGGAACTTTGTCAACATCGCAAGTTTTGATGCAATTAACCGGACAGGATTTCGGCTTCCTCTCTCCTGCTTCAACTGCTTCAAGAAAAACCGAATTAATGGCTCTTCCCGGCATTCCGACAGGACTTTTTATTATCCTGATGTCCTCTTTCCCCGCTGCCAGATATGCCTGCTTAAATGCATCCGAGGCATCACATTCTTCAGTAGCAACAAACCGGGTACCCATTTGCACACCCGATGCCCCCAATTCCATGAACTTGTGGATGTCGTCGCCACTGTAAATGCCACCTCCGGCTATAACCGGGATATGTCTGTTGTGAATGGCTTCAAATTTCTGAGCCACCTTTAACACCTCAGGCACTATTTCTTCGAGTGAATATGACCTGTCAGCAATCTGTTCAGGCTTAAAACCAAGATGGCCTCCTGCCTCAGGCCCTTCAACCACTATAGCTGCAGGAATGTAACCATAGTTGTTGATCCACTTGTTACATATGAGCTCCGCCGCTCTGGCAGAAGAAACTATGGGCACCAGCAATGTTTTGTCACCGGGTTTAAGATATGAAGGCAGATCTAATGGCAATCCAGCGCCCGAAAAAATGATATCTATCTTATTATCAAGTGAAGTCCTGACCATATCTGCATAATTGGTAAGCGCCACCATGATGTTCACTCCAATTACCCCCTTACTTAGAATCCTTGCTTTGGTAATCTCCTCCTTTAGTCCGTAAATGCAGTTCTGCCGATAATCGAAGCCATCCTTATATAACATTCCCAATCCCGCGCATGAAATCACTCCCACACCGCCTTCATTGGCAACGGATGAAGCAAGTCCCGACAAGGAAACGCCAACACCCATACCCCCCTGGATTATAGGTAATGAACATTTAAAATTGCCAATCGTGAGTTCCTTCATCATCTTGCGAAATTTTTTGCAAGATTAACCCAATCACTGCCCTTGTGCTTCAATTAAAGTGCGAAACGCTAAAAGAGTGAGCAATTGCATGCTTTAGGGACGAAATGCAGGAAGTTTTGGGACGAAATGCAAAAACGAAAGACCGGTGGAATTTATACCGACATTAATTTTCTTAATTCTGAATATTTATTTCTTGATACAGGTATGTCAAAATCAAGCCCATTCAGCGTTAGTGTATAATTACCTGAAGCCTGCGACAACTTTTTATAATAAGAAGTATTGGCAATATAACAACGGTGTGGCCGGATGAACTGCGGAAACCCGGATAAAGTCCCCTCAAGATTCGAAAGTGTTTGTCTGATTAGCTTTTTATTAACCGCCTTTCCACTTCTGGAATAGATCTCCACATAATTTCCATCAGACCTCAGTAACACGATATCATTAATATTGTACGTTGCAGTTTCCTTACTGTTTTCGGAGGTAAAAACAACTTGCTCAATTTCCTCCGGATCGCCGGTGTTAACAGAAGATTCAGCAGCAGTACCTTCTGAATCACTTACTTGTTTCGATTTAACCGATTCCAGATGCTTCTTTTCTTCTGCCAGCCATTGCTTTCCTGAATCAATAACCTTAACCACCTTCAATTTCAATGAGTTATTGTAATTACTGAGATTAAAGAGAGTTAAGGGAAGCAAGGCAAGAGCGCATGAAAACACCAACGACATTGGGTGCTCCAAATATCTGTGCTTGAGCAAATAATCCAGTAAACCAAACGATGCAGACAGGAAAATGAACATACAGATATTCTGGATGATCTCCTTCTTTATTGTCCAAAGTTTAGGATCGAAAGTTTTAGGGAAAACACCCTGCAGAACCTGAGTATTAAGGAAAAAAGTAAGGGCTGTAATTATGCCACTTCCTAATACGAAATAGCGATCGCCGGCAGAATTCATGAAGTTAATCCCAAAAGGCTGGAAATAAAGCACTATGAGCATATAAGCCATAGTAACCAGCGAAATGGTCTTCAAACTGTGCTTAAAATTATTATTAAAGATATAAGGCTGATTCAGGTTTTCGAACATCAGGGAGTTATCAGGAACATGCAAAGATAGTTTTATTATTCTACATAAAACTTATCGGGTTGGCGGCAGCCAATGATGAAATCAGAGGGTCAGCATAAAAGCCCCGGATAGCAAATGAAAAGCTTAGGATTGGTTATCCGATAAAATTCTAAAAGACCGAATGACCTGTAATAAAGTTATTTTCTGGCAAATTTTGTACAAAAAGTCAGTACCTTTTTATATATTTGATCTATATTTATACAACATGAAAACAATTGTATTAATCACCGCGTTGCTTTTGGCAATTCCGTCATTTGCACAAAATGAGCTGAGTCTGGATCTGGGAAGAGGGATTACCGGTGCTGTGTTTTTTAGTATCGATAAACAACAATTTGATAAAATGTAT
>DIOT01000041.1 GCA_002426195.1 Bacteroidales bacterium UBA5507
ATAAAGACAGCCTTTTGTGTTTTATAAAAGCCTTATTTTTGTCTTTGGTATGGAGGACTTTATTTGTTTCAGGCATCACTTGCATTCTATTGCAGAGCTTTCGGGAAAGGAAGTAAAAACTTCTCAGTTCATTTTTAATTATCTTCAATCATTGAATCCCGACTTTCTAAAGGTCGTGGCAGATAATGGTGCGATTGCTGTATTTAAAGGCAATATTCATGGTGTGTCTGCTGCTTTTAGAGCAGATATTGATGCATTACCTATTCAGGAAATTAATGATTTGCATTATAGTTCCACAAATCCCGGCATTTCTCATAAGTGTGGACATGATGGGCATGCTACTATTTTAGCTGCTTTTGCTAAGTTTATTTCTGAGAATAGACCTTCATCAGGTAATGTTACACTCATATTCCAACCTGCTGAAGAAACAGGACAAGGAGCTGCAGATATTATTCAATCAACCGAATTCAACGCTCTTAATCCAGAGTATATTTTTGGAATGCATAACTTGCCTGGTTTCCCCAAAAATAATGTTATTATAAGAGATAATTACTTTGCCTGCGCATCACATGGAATGATCATAAAGCTCAAAGGTGTAGCATCTCATGCTTCTGAACCTGAAAAGGGAATTAGTCCTGCTCATTTATTAAGTGAATTGCTTGCTGAAGTACCTTCGTTACAAAATTGTGATACAAGTAATCCAAATTACTCGTTATGTACAATTACCCATGTGAATATGGGAACTTATGCATTCGGATTATCTCCTGCTGATGCTGTTGTTCTGGTCACAATAAGAGCATACTCTAATCATATACTTGAAGAAGTCACACTCAAGCTAAAAGACATGGTTCGTGGAAAGGCTATTCAGATGGGAATTGAATATTCTTTTGAAATTGTGGAGAAATTTCCACCCACAATTAATAATGAAGAGGCAAATATAATTGTCAAAAGAGCTGCTCATATTGCCAGGTTAGGAGTAATTGAAGCTACTGAACCGTTCAAATGGTCGGAAGATTTTGGTAACTATAGCTTGAATCTTTCTTCAAAGCATGGAGATTCTACGGTAAAAGCATCTTTCTTTGGGCTGGGTGCCGGTGAAAACACTCCAAACCTTCACAATTCAGAATACGACTTTCCTGATGATATTATCGATTCAGGAGTTGAACTCCTAAAGCATATCTACAAGAGTTTATTTGAGATTGAAGATTAATAGTGGCTTATTTAACCAACTTTAAAGTGGTTGAATATCCTTTATTACTTGATAGTCGAAGTAAGTATATTCCGGGGTTTAAATTATTGAATGGAATTTTTACGACACTATATCCCGATGCTATGTATTGCAGCTTCTCAAATACCTTCTGTCCTGCAAGATTGTATACTGAAACTTCCATTTCATGATTGGTTAAAGAATTAAGTGAAACAGTAGTTATTCCTTCAGGATCATTAGCAACTCTGATATTATCAAATGGATTAAAAGACAGCTCATTTATTGAACCAGGCATTTCAGCTATAACTTCTAAAGTAATCTGTATAGGTAAATGGTCAGAATTGCGATACACAGCATCTAATACACTCCCTGGAACTGAAGTATTTGTTCCACTATTTATTGACTGATTAAAATGACGTCCATCCTGTCCAATAGCTTTATAGCTGCCAGGTTTGAATCTTAAGCCTTCAAGTCCATTTAATATCTGAGGAGATGAAAGAATAAAGTCAAATCTATCGTCCATACCACCGGATGATTGACAACCATTTCCCGATGTAGTAACTGATTGAGTGTGAACATAGGCAAACTGCGGATTATTGTTCCAATTGCCTTCTGTATTGATTGGATCATAGAAGGGAAACGTTAACGAACCCCTTGTGAGTATTTGATAAGCCTCCTCTTCAGCAGTATACAAGTTAAAGTCACCCATCAGAAGATAGTTGCCCTGTACTTCAGTACTTTCTAGTCGGGAAATTATGTTTCCAGCCATCTCAGCTCTGTCAATTTCATCGCTAACTCCACTACCAGCTTTAAGATGTGCAACAATGCAGTTGATAAAGACTGTATCACCTGAAATAGGTATTTTTTTGTAATACAAGGTGTATAAGTTTACATCCCTGACAAATGACTGGAGTACTTTTGAAGATTTTAATGAAAGCTTTAGCGTGTCGTAATAAAGCATATTGACAATGTTAGAACCCGCTATATTGACAGATGGTGCTCTTCCATAGCGTTTATCATCAATTGCTTCCTTTAGGACATTGTTTAGAATCCTGTCATGATAAGCAGTGATTTTGCTTATCTCATTAACAGTAAAGATATCCGGATTTGAATAGCTTATAATTGTCTTAAGATATTCTTCTTTTACAAGATGGTTGTTGTTTGAGTTATTACAAAAACCCGAGTAATTGCCAAAATTTAATAGATTATACTGCAGGACTCTCAAAGAATCCTGGCTATATGCGTTTATAGCTAAGGCAAATAATGCTGCTAATAATGTTTTTCTCATCTAAATAAAACCAGGATGTGCTATTACTTGTGCACTTTCCTTACAAATTCTTCCACTTCACTCACTCCACCCTGATAAACAAGATAACCATTATAAGGTTCCCTTACTGTAATTTCATCATTGATTGGAGTTAACATTAACTTCTTTACTTCCTCTCTATCTGTAGTTTGACCTAATGCCCATCCTAATTTAATATAAGCAGCTTCGGGAAGCATATTCGCAGCAGGAATAATCCCTTTAGCCATAAGATCGCGCCCCGTGTCATATACAAACATGTGCACATATCCCCAAAGGGTTTGAACAGTCATGTACATGTGAACACCTGCAGCGTAAGCTCTCTCAATTGCTGGGTACAAAGGTTTGTTAACATGTCCTAATCCGGTTCCTGCTATGATAATTCCCTTATATCCGTTTTCAACCAGTGAATCAATAATGTCTGGTTGCATGTTAGGATAGTAATAAATAATTGCAACTTTTTCTTCAAAATAAGGGAGTATTGTAACATTCCTGTCGTTTCGACGATGATTGTATTGCTGTTTTATTGGAGTGACACCCTGCCTTGTGACCGTTGCAAGCGGAGTATCTCCAATAGTACGGAAAGTTGACCTATAGGAAGAATGCATTTTACGCACACGTGTTCCTTTATGCAGGAAACCATATTCATCACTTGTAGGGCCGAACATACATACCATTACTTCGGCAATATCACCATGACCAGCAGCCGTACAAGCATGCATAAGATTCAATGCAGCATCGGAACTGGGCCGATCAGATGACCTTTGAGAGCCGACCAACACAATAGGGACAGGTGAATTCTGAACCATATAAGTTAAAGCAGCCGCTGTGTGATGCAATGTGTCTGTGCCATGACCAATTACGATGCCATCAACACCATTGGCAATTTCTTTACCAATAGCTATTGCCAGCTTTTTATAATTGTCTGGTGCCATATTTTCACTAAATACCGCAAAAACCTTTTCGGTAGTCAGGTTGCATATTTGTGCTAATTCAGGGACAGCGCCATATAATTCACCTGGTGAAAATGCGGGAATTACAGCTCCGGTTCTGTAATCCAACCTTGATGCAATAGTTCCTCCTGTACCTATTAGCTTTACTTTAGGCAGACCGGGGGTGTATGGAAATTCTTTTTCAGGAATTTTATAGTTTGCTTTCTTGTAACCTGTTTCCTTCATGCCGGTTATTGTCAATACATCAATTCCGACATTATAACCGGTTACAATTTTCATTACAATATGCTTATCGTCGTCATTTTCGCTTCTTGGGAGAATAGTACCTTTAAAAACGCCTCTTGTTGTTTGAACTTCAGCCTGGCCCCAAACTCTCACATTAAATTTTTTGAGGATTTCAAGCGATGCCCCTTTATAGCCTTGGAAAATATCTTCAGACATTATTTATGGATGTTAAATTGATTGTGATAGTTCGTGTAAATTGACATTTCCAGTTGCGGCAAATCGCAGTTGTCCCATAATCCATTGTTTCTCGGCAAGAGAATTTTTACTCTTCTGGATTTCAGAAAACTTTTTTCTGAGGAACGGAACTTTTGATAGTAGTTCTTCTTTGGCAACAGGCTTATACTTTATGATCTCCAGGACAGAATGGAAGTCCATTTGAGGATGCTCATAAATTACAGGTATCATTGACCATGCAAGCTCAGGCTTTATTTTCTGTTCTTTCAGGAACTTTAGTAATGCGTAAATTATTTTATAATTGAAGCTCTTGTTTGATGTTTTAGTCTGCCCTTCGGTATATTTTAATTTATGTCCGAAAAGCGTAGCAACAAACACCGGTGAGTAATCGAGCTCGTTTACAATTTTCTCAATCAAAGGGAAGAGATCATTTCTAAAGATATATGTAAAGACATCTTCGGGAACTCCCCAATTTTTCATAATGTTATAACGTTCAATCACTTCCTGTGGAAGCTTGTTCCTCAGCTCTTCAATATATTGATCTTCCAGAGGAATCGGAGCTGAGTCCGTATCAGGATACATTCTATCGGCACCGGGAAGAACCCTCTCAAAAATGGTAGTTCCATCTGGTATTGATTTCCTTGTTTCAGGCGGAATTCCGTTAAGAGCCATCAGACACCTTTCTTCGATCGTTTCAAGTGCTGTAGAAACGTCCTCAGCCGGTCCCCAAAAGATGATCTGAGCATCTTCGTCTTTGGCTTTAAGCAGCGCTTTTATCTTTGAAAAGTCCTTGTCAGATAAATCAGCATTAAATTGTTCACTATGAATCATATGCGGCAATTCGAGGCATGCAACTACTTTAAGCCTCTCGCTGATTTCATGTGCAAACATTCTACCAGGTTGTGTAAAATGACTCAAGGCTCCTCTATATCCTGGCAAGTTTACAGCAATAATTTTATATCCATTGTTCTTAGCATCAATTAATGGCTGAAAATCAAAATTATAGTCATGAAAATTTAATTCAGCACTATGGATTTTCCAGGTAACAGGATTAATCCCGCTTGATAAAAGTCTGTCTTTTAATAATAGTAAGGACCACTGTCTGAAACACTCATTATGTGTGAGTTGAGGGATCCACCTGGTGTGAGCAACTCCTTTAATTTCAACGCGTGAACCTCCACGGCAACTTACATTAACATCCTGCCGTCCGGCTCCTATTCCGGTTCTTACTTTCCCGGTGCTTCTGTTAAGAAATCTGATATAATCACAAACCTCCTTAACTTCGTCCGGATTAACCATGTCGGGATATGTAACTGTCTCAATTAAAGGCATTCCCAACCTGTCTGTCCTGTATATTCTGGTATGACCAATGTCAGAAACTTCTCTACACGAGTCCTCCTCCAAACTTAATTGAATTAGTCGAATATTTTTGTTAGGTAATGGCAACAGACCCTCAACACCAATTATAGCTGTACGTTGAAATCCTGTTGGAATACTTCCGTCAAGATACTGTTTACGGGTAATATGCACTTCGCCCACTATATTAAGTTTTGACAAAAGAGAAATCCCGATGGAAATCTCCAGAGCTTCACGATTAACAGGAAATGGAGGAGTGTCGTCCACCTCATAAGTACAAGTTGTTTCATTCTGCAACCTGTATACAATTTTCTTTCGGGTTTTAAACTCCATTAAAGCTGTGCCATCGTATTCTCCCAATTCACTAAGAGTGGGACGCATATGCCTTATAACTTCTGCATCAAATTGGTTAGGCTTTTGGTAAATACCTGCCGGGCAATTGCAAAACAGCTTTCTACTGGTTTTTAGTTGCTGATGCACTTCAAGTCCTGACATGAAGCCAATTCTGTCGTAGTCATCCTGGGTTGCTTTCTGCCGTTCAATGTAACCGGCCTCTTTTTTCGTATTTTCGTAATTGTCGATTGGACTGAAACTCATAGTCATTGTAGTTTCTTTTTAAGGAGCATCAAACGTACAAGATTTTTTTTAAACTACAAACTTTTAATGATGCAGTAAAAGCCTAATTTTACAGCAATATGCAAGGTGAAGAAATAATAGCTCAACAATTTGATACTCAGTTGCCTTATCTTAAAATGGATGAGCCTCATGATACTCAGGACTCAAATTATGTTGATTTTTTGTACGATAGCATTAATCCCTCGCCTCCCTCTTCAACCTTCATTTTTCAGTTGAAAGATATTATTATTGAGGATACTGTTGCGATTTCAGACACAATAGTAAAGGAAATGCCTTCAGTTTTCTTTCCATACAAATCTGAACCTATAAAAATTAGTCCGAAATTCAGAGATTATCAGGCATATGACTGGCTAACACTTCTCTTATTGTTGTGTCTAGGCATCCTGGCATGGATAAAGTATGAAGGAGGCAGAAGGGTCTCTCAATTATTCAGAGCCGTATTTGCCCGACATAATATGAACCAATTGTTGAGAGATGGTGATATCTTCCATGAAAGAATTACACCCGGTTTGATGTTCATTAGCCTCATCACATATTCTACTGCAGTTTCATTATTAATAAGGCCATATAATATAGAATTCCCCGGTGCTGACAGTAGCTTTCAGCAATTCTCAATAGTCGCAGGAGTTATACTGTCGTTATGGATGCTTAAGCTAGTGATAATTAAACTCTCGGGAATACTTTTCAGGACAAGAAATGAAACCAATGAATATTTGATCACAAATATAATATTCAACGTAGCATCGGGATTGATTGCATTCCCTTTTGCATTTTCTGCACATTACACAGACAACAGCATAATTCTTTGGATTTCTATTTTGATTATAATCGTTGGCTTATTGATGAAGTTCATTAGGAGTATTTTTGTAGGATTATCGACTCAATCATTTCCTGTAGTCTACATTTTTTTGTATCTTTGCACCCTCGAAATTTTGCCAGTACTTGTAATCTACAAGCTTATCGTGAATTAAGATTACCAAGGCTTTCGGCACAAGTGTAATCGTCAAAGAAAGAAATCTTTATGGCTTCTAAGGTAAAAAACATTTTAATTTCGCAACCGAAACCGGCTGATCTGGAAAAATCTCCTTACTATGAAATCATCAAGAAGTTCAATGTAAGCATTGACTTTCATAAATTTTTTAAGATAGAGGGCCTGTCTTCTATTGATTTCAGGAAAGAAAGTAAGGTTAGACTCAATGAATATTCTGCTGTAATCTTCACAAGTAAGAATGGTGTAGATCATTATTTTCGATTAGCATCGGAGTTAAGGTTTGATACACCTGATAGCATGAAGTATTTTTGCACAACCGATAGTATTGCATTTTACCTTCAAAAATACATCCAGTTCAGAAAAAGAAGAATATTCTTCTCACCTCAGAGTGGAATTTCTGACTTAATGGAACTTATCAAGCGTCATAAGAATGAGAAATTTCTTCTGCCATGCAGCGAAGACCACAATAACGAGCTTTCAGATGCCTTGGAGAATAGTAAAATTTCTTATGTAAAGGCTGTTATGTACAGAACTGTTTCAGAGAATATGACCTTCCTGGATCTTAAAAAATACGATATGCTGGTTTTCTTCAGTCCATCTGGTATTAAGTCCTTGTTTGCTAATTTCCCTGATTTTCAGCAGGGTGAAACATTAATTGCAGTATCAGGGAATTCTACTGCTGCAGCTGCACGTGAAGCCGGTTTGACCATATCTTTTGAAGGGCCTAATTCAGTTGCTCCTTCAATGGCTAAAGCTATTGAACTACAATTGCAAAGCTCAAACAAAGGGAAATAGGGTGAAATATCCATTCTGATGCAAAATTTTGCTAAAAATGAGCGCTTGTGCAGCAAATCAGTTATTGATCAATTATTTACTCAAGGACACTCATTTTTCAAGCATCCTTTAAAAATTAAGTGGTTACAAGGTCAATGGGATAGTAACAACTCTGTTAAAGTTGTTATATCTGTATCAAAGCATCGCTTTAAGAAGGCTGTTGACAGAAATAAAATCAAGCGACTGATCAGGGAATCATTCAGACTTAATAAATTTGTGCTGGAGAATGGTTTGAAAGGTCAGAAAGTTTATCTGGCAATAATATATACCAGTAATGAAATGCCTGACTTTGCCACTCTAAATAGAGTAATAAATGATGTATTTCATCGTTTAAATTTAGATTATGAAAAACTTTCTGGCTAAGTTCTTTATACTTATAATCCGCTTTTACCAACTGGCTATTTCTCCATATTTGCCTTCTTCATGCAGATACACGCCTACCTGTTCAGTATATGGTATTGAAGCGCTCAAAAAGTATGGTCCTTTTAAAGGAAGTTGGCTTACAATTAAAAGAATTGCATCCTGTAATCCATGGGGTGGCAGTGGCTACGACCCTGTTCCCTGAATAGAAAAATTAACGCTATGAAAACACTTAGAATTATATTAGTTCTCTTACTAGGATTACAAATCCAGTCATATTCTCAGAACCCTAATCCTTCATCTTTCGAGGTATCAAAGAATCTTGATATCCTTACAACACTTTATAAAGAGTTGAATAACAATTATGTAGATGAGATAAACTATGGTGATCTGATGAAAACAGGCATTGATGCAATGCTCGAAAAATTGGATCCTTATACAGTATTTATTTCCGAAGCAGAAATTGAAGATTACACTTTTATGACTACCGGTCAATATGGTGGTATTGGCGCATTAATTCATAAACAGGATAATTTTGTTGTGATCTCTGAACCATATGAGAATTCACCTGCTATCAAAGCAGGTTTACAGGCGGGAGACAGAATACTCAAGATAAATGAAAAAGATGCAACTAACAAATCTGTAAGTGATGTTAGCCTGCTGTTAAAAGGTCAACCGGGCACTAAGCTCGACCTGCTGATTAAGCGTGACGATAGTGAATTAAAAAAGACGGTCATTAGAGAAAATGTTGCTATTCCCAATGTAGCTTATTATCAGTTATTTGATGACGGTATTGGTTACATAAAATTAACCGGTTTTACACAAAATTCAGGTAAGGAAGTTAAAGATGCCTTTATAAGCCTTAAAGAAGCCGGCAATCTTTCAGGACTGGTACTGGATTTGCGTGATAATGGGGGTGGATTGCTTAATGAAGCAGTTAGTATTACAAACCTGTTTGTAAAAAGAGGTGAAATGGTTGTCAGCACCAAAGGTAAGACGCCCGACAGAAACAAATCATATAAGACCCTGATTCAGCCTCTAGACCCTGAAATTCCTATCATTGTTCTGGTTAATGGTATGAGTGCATCAGCATCAGAAATTGTGGCAGGCGCAATTCAGGATTTAGACAGAGGAGTTATCATAGGTGAACGTACTTTTGGTAAAGGCTTAGTGCAGAACATTATTCCTCTATCGTATAATACACAGATGAAAATAACAGTTGCAAAGTATTACATACCTAGTGGCCGTTGCATTCAATCCGTTGATTATGTCCATAGAGATAGCTTAGGGAGATCAGTCAATATCCCTGATTCCTTAACTACCGCATTCAAGACTAAAGGTGGCAGAACAGTTTATGATGGTGCTGGAATTAATCCTGATATTGAAATAGAACAGCCATTATTAAGCAATATCTCTGTCAGCCTGCTTACAAAGTACTTATTCTTCGACTATGCTAACAAATTTAGAAGCAGTCATGAAACCATACTACCGGCAGGAGAATTTGAAATTACTGATGAAATCTACTCTGATTTTATTTCATGGCTTTCAGATAAAGACTACGATTACATCAGCAGAAGCGAGAGAATGCTGGCGGACCTAAAGAAGACAGCTGAATCTGAAAAGTACTATGACGACTTAACCCAGGAAATCCAGCAGCTTGAATCCAGGATGATCCATAACAAACAAGCTGATTTAGAAAAATTCAGACCTGAAATAGAGAGAATACTTAAGAATGAAATAGTGGCACGGTACTATAATCAGAAAGGCAGAGTAGAAGCTGCAATAAGTGATGATAACGAAGTTAAAGCTGCGAGAGAATTGCTAAAGGACCAGAAGAAATATAAGAGTATCCTTGATGGTAGTTACGTTCCGGCAATAACTAAATCTTAAGTACAAGATAATGAAGGAATCAGGTATTGGCACCGTGATTCAAAATTCCAATATCCAGGCAAAGATATCTGCCTGGATGTTCTATGTAATGATACTCCTTTGCGTTAGTATACCACTCTCGGAGTTTGGTATGAGCGCATCTCAATTTCTACTGTTAGGCCTTTGGGTTTACGAAGGAGCCAACTTCAATCAATCATCATCCCGAAATGGTATTTTAAGACATCTGTCTATAATTACTTCTAACCTGAAGAGAAAATTCAGAAAAGCACTCAGAAATCCTGCTCTAATCGCTTTAGTCAGTATTTATCTGCTACACTTTATTGGACTTATTTATACTCAGGATCTTGCAAATGGAATGAAGGATTTGAGAATAAAGTTACCACTGCTTAGCCTTCCAATAATAATAGCTACAAGCGAATCATTGAATAAAAAGCGATTTGGCATTTTAATGATATTTTTCTGTCTGGCTGTATTTGCAGGATCAGGGGCAAGTATGTATGCATTGTTTACAAGAAAAATCAGTGATTCAAGAGATCTAAGTCTGTTTATATCACATATCAGGTTCTCATTACAGATTTGTCTGGCAATTTTTACTTTGTTGATCTTTGCCTGGAAGCGGTACCATTCAAATAAATGGGCCAACATTTCATTTGTTCTTCTTGCATTTTGGCTCATTTATTTTCTGTTTATACTTAAATCAATGACCGGTATAGTAATCCTGGGAATAGTTTTCATAATATTAGGATTCATATGGATATTCAAACATAAAGCTTTAGTGATTCCTTCAATAGTGCTTATTATAATTCTTCTTACAGGTGGATGGCTTTATATCAGAGATGTGTATAAAGGAATTACAATTGCCGAAAGAGTTGATTTTGACACACTTGATAAATTCACTGCTCTGGGAAATCCATATCAGCATGATACTATTTCTTTTGGTATTGAAAATGGAAAACATGTAGGATTGTACTTGTCAGTCCCTGAATTAAGAAACGCATGGAATAGCCGGAGTCATATTGAGTACTTTAGCGCTGATGACAAAGGCCAATCAATAAGATTCACGCTTATAAGGTACCTTCATTCCAAAGGATTAAGAAAAGATGCCGAGGGTGTCAATAAACTAACCAGCAAGGATATTTCCCTGATAGAGAATGGGGTTGCGAATTCACAGCTATTAGGGAGAGTTAATATAAAAGGGCGCATTGAACAGGCATTGCAAGGTTATAGCTCCTACATGAAAAACGGTAATCCAAATGCGTCTTCGATGATGCAGCGTTTTGAATATTGGAAAACATCAATCTACCTGATTGAAAAGCAACCTTTATTTGGCTATGGTACCGGTGACCTCAATATCGCTTTCGAAAAAGGTTACAGTGAGACAAACACCAGTCTTCTACCTGAATTCCGCCATCGATCCCACAACCAGTTCCTTGCAATCACAATTGCATTAGGAGCATTAGGTTTCATAGTTTTTATGGTCTCACTTTTTTTCCCACCAATCAGAATCGGTAAATTCTCTAACATATTGTACCTTGTATTTTTCCTAATCTCATTCTTTTCATTCCTCACAGAAGATACATTAGAAACTCAGGCAGGTGTTACCTTCTTTTCATTCTTTAGTGCAGTCCTGATTTTTGGTGTGAGAGGAGAAGTAGATCATATATTAAAGTATGGTATTTTCAGAAAGTCTAAATCAAAAGAGGCTTAATAGTTGTATATTTGTGAATTGTCTAAGGACTCAAAATGACAGAAAAAGAAATATCAATAAAATACAACGAGTATAATACTCAAAGTGAGCTCTCCACTGAGTACAGAGAATTATTGAGTGAAGCTGCTGAAGCATGCAAAAACGCTTACTCTCCCTATTCAGGCTTTAAAGTTGGAGCTGCTGTCAGATGTGGTGATGGTAAAATAGTTAAAGGGAATAATCAGGAAAATGCTGCTTACCCTTCCGGACTATGTGCTGAAAGAGTTGCACTTTTTACAGCTTCCGCTCAGAATCCCGGAGTCGAAATTAAGGCTATAGCCATCACAACAGAATCATCGAGTAATAGTGATATCCCTGTTTCACCATGTGGTGCATGCCGTCAAGTAATGGCTGAATATGAAAACCGACAGGGAAGTGAAATAGAAATTCTGTTTTCATCGAACACAGGTAGGGTATTTAAGGTTAATGGGGTTAAATCTTTATTGCCATTTACATTTAATTCAAATCATCTTCCGGGTAACGGAAATCATTGATTAAGACCGTAACCATATCATTAAATTCATTTATTAAAATGAGAAAAACACTTCCAGCTTTATTGGCATTGATTCTCTTTATGTCTATGTCAAAAGATAAACCTGCATACAAAATATATACTTCTAAAGGTAAAGAGGTTTCATTTGGTCAATTGGTTAATGAGGCAAAGAAGGCTGATATAGTCCTGTTTGGAGAACTTCATAACAATCCTATTGTCCATTGGCTTCAGTTAGAGCTAACAAAAACCTTACATGAAGAGTTGGGCAATAAATTGGCACTTGGCGCTGAAATGTTTGAAACTGACAACTCCCTGATTATAAGCGAATACCTGGCAGGCAAAGTCAACGACCGGAATTTTGAGTCAGAGGCAAGGCTATGGCCAAACTACCAAACTGATTATAAGCCATTACTACAATATGCACGCGACAATCAGTTGAACTTTGTTGCAACAAATATACCACGCCGTTATGCAGCTCTGGTGAATCGCGAAGGGTTGGAATCTCTTGATTCTCTATCATCTGCAGCAAAAAGCTTGATTGCTCCATTGCCAATCGAGTATGATGGTAAATTATCCGGATACAAGGCAATGCTTGATATGATGGCAGGAAGTGGGCATGTTAACACGAATCTACCTAAGGCACAGGCTATTAAGGATGCAACAATGTCACATTTTATCCTGCAAAACTTTACAAAGGGTGAGCAAACATTTCTTCATTTTCATGGTACATATCATTCTGACGACTATCAGGGAATAATGTGGTACCTCCAAAAAACCAATCCAGGTCTGAAGATATTAACTATTCATTCAACCGAAGCAGTGGATATTGAGAAAATTGATGATGAGATTTCAGGCAAGGCCGACTTTCTTATTGTAACACCCGAAATAATGACAAAGACGCACTAAAGCGCTGCAAAGGTATAATTCAGGTTAGCAACAAAATTCCACATAGTTACAATCACAATAGCAATAAGCTTAGCTAGATAGAAGTTCATTTTGCTTTTAGATACCAACAGATAAATAACCAGGGTATTTATTAACAGGCCAATTAAAGAAATTCCGAGAAAACGAGTGTATTCCCATGCTATTTCAGGGTTGTGACTTTCAAAAGTCCATATTCTGTTTAAAATGTAATTGCTTGATGCAGCTATTGTAAAACCAATAGCGTTGGCGACGTATTTCTGGATTTTTAGAATCTCTTTGCACAGATAAGTGAACCCGAAATCAACAAAAACGCCCGAAAAGCCAACAACTCCAAATTTAAGGAGTTTCAAAAAGGTTGCATTAGTAAAAAAGGTTGTCATGTTGCTGATACAGCTATAATTGAATTATCAGAATTTCTTTTTTATTTGCTCGCAACACTTCAACGTTAACTGTTTCCCCTGGTTTAAGCTTTCCAAGTCTGCTCATGTAATCATAAACATTTGAAACTTTCATTCCATTAATGGCTGTTATAATATCGCCTTTAAGCATGCCGCCTCTGTCAGCAGGAGCACCCTTACGCGTTGCTTCAACTTTCATTCCACCCTGAGTCTCACTCCCGGTAACATCAGGCATAATGCCTAGTGTGACTTTAAGATTACGACCATAGTGGCCTGATGCTCTCTTTGTTCCTGTTTCAACATAGAGCGGAGCTTGTGGTAGATTCACAATTTCCTCTACAATGCCAGCAGTTAAAGCAGTAACATCGCTTAAACCCGTAAAGTTAATTGATTGTGCTATATCAGTGGGAGTGTGGTAGTCAGTGTGGACTCCGGTAGTCAGAAACAATACCGGAATCCCGGAAGTATAAAATGAAGAGTGGTCAGATGGGCCATATCCGTCCGCAATTCTTTTGAACGCGAAACCATGCTCTTTTTCAGCTCTGTTGAGAATAGAATCAGCCTCTTTGAATGTGCCGGTCCCATATATAGTGATTGATTTACTACCATCAGTTCCTAGTCGGCCAACCATATCCAGATTTATCATAGCCTTTATAGAAGATGATGGGACTATCTTATTATCAACGAAATAGCGGGAGCCAACAAGTCCCATTTCCTCAGCCCCAAAGGCAATGAAAATCAAGCTCCTTGCCTGGTGATTTTCGGGCATGGAGAAGAATCTTGAGAGTTCAATAAGAGCTGCAACTCCCGAAGCATTATCATCAGCACCGGGATGAATGGCTATTGTATCAGGAACTCTTGATCCCGAGCCCTGTCCACCTTCACCTAAATGATCGTAATGTGCCCCAATAACAATATATTCATCCTTTAAAGCAGGGTTATTTCCTTCGATGATATTAATTATATTTCTTGAGACTTTCTTTTCTCTTATTATTTCCGTGGTTGCCGATAAAGTACCTTTCAACTCAAAGGAAACAGGTTTCTTTGAAGCAAGCATTTGTTTTTCAAGTGAATCAACAGGGCTTCCGGTTAACTTTAAAATAGCTCCTGCAGTCTTCCTTGTAATGCTTATAACCGGTATTCCTGAATCAGAAACCGATTTGTCAAAAGAAATATCAATTGTTTGATCAGTTCTGTCAATTGATGATGGGGAAACCAGCAGAACACCTTTGGCGCCCTTATCTTTTGCAGTAAGAGCTTTAGCTCTGTCAGATGATTGCGGGATAAATGAACTTGAAGGATTGTCGGGTTCCGGATCACCTCTCAGCAACATAACCCATTTACCTGCAACGTCCATATTATTGTAGTCATCCCATTTTAAACTGTCACTCTGACCAACAATACCAAACCCTGCAAAAACTACAGGACCTTCAGCACTGGAGGATGAAGAGAATGAGAATGGCTGAAAATCTTTTCCGGCAGTAAAGCTCAAGCCTTCAAACTGCATATTATTTTCTTTTCCTGCAATAACATCAGTTACCAGATAGAAATGTTGTGTGCTAGCTTTACCGGGCTGGAACTTATTGAAATAGCTTTTTATATAATCGGCTGCAAGCGAATCACCTTCAGAACCTGCTTTCCTACCTTTTAATTCCTCTGAGGCAAGGTATTTAATGTGCTTTTGAAGCGTGTCAATGGGAACCTGTTGACTATATATAGATAGCGTAATGAAACTCAGCAGAATGAAACTTAAGATTTTTCTCATGATTTAATGCGCCTTTTTTTAAAGTAAGCAAAGATAACTATTTAATAATATTATTGATTTGGCTAATAATAGTGTACTGTTCAGACAACAATGGCCTGAAAGTAAACGTCAGGCCATTGTTGCATAAAAGTACATTACGATGTTTTTAATTTTATCTGAATTCGGTTTTCAGCAAATCAACCCATTTGGATATTCTTTCTTCAGTTAATTCAGGCTGACTGTCTTCGTCAATTGCCAAACCAACGAATTTGCCATCCATCTCAGCTGTAGAATAGTAGAAAGAATAACCCTGGGTGGGCCAAAATCCCACAACATTATCTTTCTTAGGAAGGCGGCAGAAAACAGTCCCCATTCCATCAACAAAGCTCTCAGGATATTCAATTTGATCTCCTAATCCAAATAGTGCAACTTTTTTTTCTTCAAGATCTGCTTCACTTAATACGTCAATAAAACGTTCCCAGTCCTGATGCATTTCCCCGATTCCCCACGCAGAAGTACCTAATATAAGAAAACGATATCTTTCTAAATCTTCTTTCGTGGCCTCATTAACATTGTGTAGAGAAACATTACTTTCTCCGAAATGGTCACAGATAGCTTTTGCAGTTTTATATGTACTGCCTTTTACTGTGCCCCCATAAAAAATCCCGATTTTTGACATTCTAGCTTATAGTTAGTGTAAGAATTGATGATTGAGGCTGCAAATATAAACTCTATCATCAAATCATCGCAACATTATTACTGTTTATTTCATCTCTCTGATATAGTGATTTTTATAGTTACCAACTCTATATTTGTTATTCAGAATTACTTATAACCTTTAAATGCCTATTTGGTTCACTTTTTGTGATAAATATTGAAGCTTCCAATTGCGTTGCTTTTTATACCTTTGCGGTCTCAAAACAGAAATCTCCAGTTATGACAAAAGCTCTTTCGCTGGTACTCTTCATTTCATTGACTGTGATGTCTTTCAAGAGCATACAGGCACAAGAAACTGATATTGTTAAAATTGACTCAGTTTCAGGCAAGGAAATACTGGTAGGCGCGGTAACCCGCGAAGGGCTTCAGAATTTTGGTGAATGGTTTGATGCAAATTATGAAACATATTCTCCCGATTCTGACGTAATTAAAAAATTGATGGATAATACCAATAAACTTCCTGAGATATTTGTTGTATTGGCTACCTGGTGTGGCGACAGTCGTGAACATGTTCCTCATTTTTTTAAAATAATTGATCAAATAGGCTATCCCGAACAAAAGATTTTTATGGTCTCGGTTGACAGATCTAAGAAAGGTGGTGATTTTTGCCTCGCTGATTTTAATATAAATCTGGTACCCACCTTTATTTTCACTCGTGGAGGCGAAGAAATAGGACGAATTATTGAGGCCCCTGAAACTACACTTGAAAACGATCTTCTCAAAATAGTTACCGGTGCCAATAATTAACACAAGTAAATCCATGCTGATTTTTAAAACAAAGCGTGAAGTCTTTGAATTCATTACTACAAATGCGGGCAAAAGAATCGGATTTGTTCCAACAATGGGGGCTTTGCACCAAGGCCATATCTCATTGGTAAGAAGGTCTGTTGCCGAAAATGACATTACAGCCGTAAGTATATTCGTTAATCCAATTCAGTTTAATAATCCGGCTGATCTTGAAAAGTACCCCCGCAACATTGATAGCGATATAGCCCTGCTGGAAAATGCCGGTGTTGATTTGGTTTTTGTACCGTCTGTTGAAGAAATGTATCCCGATGCACCTACAGAAACCTATGATTTTGGAGAATTAGGATCGGTTATGGAAGGCGCATTCCGACCCGGGCATTTCAATGGTGTTGCTGTAGTTGTAAGGCGTCTTTTTGACATAGTTCAGCCTACAAAAGCCTATTTTGGTGAAAAGGATTATCAACAATTATTGATAATACGGGAACTGGTAAAACAGATTAATTCACATGTTGAGATTATTGCTTGTCCAATTGACCGCGAAAATGATGGATTAGCAAGAAGTTCAAGGAATTTAAGATTGACCGACGAGATGCGCCGGACTGCACCATTCATTTATCAGCAGTTGCTGAAAGCGCGTAGCATGGCTGTTAATCATACGGCACAGGAGATTAAAGAAATTATAGAAAAATCATTTGAAGAACATCCACTGTTAAAATTGGAGTATTTTACTATAGCAGATGGACAAACATTACAGAGTATAGATGGAGCTGTTCCTGAGAACGCGTATGCATTTGTAGTCGCGTTTGCAGGAGATATCAGGCTCATCGATAACATCCGGTTAATTTAGTAATTTTGCATCCTTATGACCTTAGAAATATTAAAGTCTAAAATTCACAGAGCTACAGTAACCGAAGCCAACCTTCACTACATTGGCAGTATCGGTATTGACGAAGATCTCATGGACGCAGCCAACCTTATTGAATTTGAGAAAGTTCAGGTATTAAATATCAATAATGGCGAAAGACTGGAGACATACGTCATTAAGGCTGTCAGAGGTTCAGGAATGGTTTCATTGAACGGAGCAGCGGCAAGAAAAGCAGAACCTGGTGACCTGGTTATCATAGCTGCCTTTGCTCATATGACTCCTGAAGAAGCAAAGAATCATACCCCTGCAATTGTATTCCCCGATCAGTTCAATAAAATTGTCAAGTAGTTTGAAGAAAACATTAGCAATAACATTTCGATTTCTCATATTTCTTGGAATAGGCATATTCTTTATATGGTTGTTTCTCAGAAATCTTACCACAGAGCAAAAGGGCGATATAATCGAAGCCCTCAGGATGGCTAATTATACCTGGATAATTGTCGCAATTATCCTCGGACTTTTAAGCCATTGGGTAAGGGCGCTGAGATGGCGTATGTTAATGGAACCAATGGGCTTCACGCCTAAAAAGCTGAATGTATATATGGCAGTTCTCATTGCCTATCTTGCTAATCTTGCTCTTCCTCGTCTTGGTGAAGTCAGCCGTTGCGGTATATTGACAAGGTATGAGAAAATCCCTTTCAATAAATCCTTCGGAACAGTTATAACCGAAAGAGCTGTTGACCTATTAACCTACATCCTGCTGTTTTTGTTAATGGTTTTAACCATGTCGGATGCACTGAGCGCATATGTTTACGACCGCATCTATATGCCATTAATTCTCAAGTTCCAGATATTTAATCCTGAAAATAGTCCGAGCCTTTTTCTTATTTTGTCAATAGGTATGGCTTTTCTGGTAGTTTTATTTTTCCTGTTCAGGAAGGCCATTATGAGAACTAAGCTGTACAGTAAAATTTATAGTCTTATTTCCGGATTGCTGGCGGGGATGAAGTCGTTACTGGTAATACGCAAACCATGGCTTTTTATATTTTACACCATAGCTTTGTGGGTTCTGTACTTTTTTATGTCATATGTGGTATTTTTTGCCTTGCCCGAAACGTCAGCACTTTCATTAAAAGCAGGACTAACAGTGCTGGTTTTTGGATCAATAGGAATTATGATAGTACAGGGGGGTATCGGTATTTACCCGGCTATTGTAGCTGAAACTCTGGTGCTCTTCTCAATAAATTCAGTTACCGGATATGCAATGGGATGGCTCATTTGGTCAAGCCAAACCATTATGGTGATTGTTGCCGGTGTTTTTTCATTACTTTTGTTACACACCTTTAACAGAAAAGTAAATGGCATATCTGGATCAAATACAGACCAAAATTATTCTATCGCACAATCTCCAACAGCAACTAACGATTTGGAGGTCTGAGCATAAGAAGATTGTCTTTACCAACGGTTGTTTCGATTTAGTGCATCGTGGCCATATTGACTATTTGTCAAAAGCCGCCGATTTAGCCGATATTCTAGTCATTGGATTAAATACTGATAGTTCAGTTTCGAAATTAAAGGGCAATGGCCGACCTATAATAGATGAATACTCACGGGCCCTGCTTCTGGCATCTTTTGTTTTTGTTTCAGCTGTTGTATTCTTTGATGAAGAAACACCATACAACCTCATTAAAATGATTCAGCCTGATATTCTGGTTAAAGGAGCGGACTATTCCATCGACCAGATTGTAGGACATGATATTGTAATTGGTAAAGGAGGTCAGGTAGTTACACTTGAGTTCCTACCGGGTTTCTCAACATCAGCAATCGAAAGAAAAATAAAGGAAAACTGAACCAACATTTAACATGGCTAAGTCAAAAACAGCTTTTTTCTGCAACAACTGCGGGAATGAATCACCCAAATGGATGGGTAAATGTCCGGCGTGCGGCGAATGGAACACCTTTATTGAAGAGCCTGTTCACAAGGAAACCAAATCTACAACTAACCGTAATCAATCTGAACGTGTTGCTGTAAAAATTCAGGATGTAACTCTGGGCAACGAAGTCCGCATGAATACAAATAACGGTGAGCTAAACCGCGTGCTTGGCGGAGGATTGGTTCCGGGCTCGGTTGTATTGATAGGTGGTGAACCCGGAATAGGTAAATCTACCCTCATGCTTCAGGTCGCTCTTAACCTAAGAGGTCTGCGATTTTTGTATGTATCGGGCGAAGAAAGTGAGCAGCAGATAAGAATGCGGGCGGAAAGAATTGGAATAAAGAACGAGCAGTGTTTTATTCTGACTGAAACATCATCTTCCGGGATATTAGCCCAATGTGAAAAAGTTAAACCGGATATAGTTCTGATTGACTCTATACAAACACTTGAGAGCGAAAGCATTGACTCATCACCGGGGAGTATTTCACAAATCAGAGAGTCAGCATTTGAAATGCTTCAATATGCAAAACGCTCCAATGTTCCGGTATTTCTTATCGGACACATTACAAAGGATGGAGGTTTGGCGGGACCAAAAGTGCTTGAACACATGGTTGATACTGTGCTGCACTTTGAAGGCGACAGGAACTATGGGTTCAGGATATTACGTTCACTAAAGAACAGATTTGGCAGTACGTCTGAGCTGGGAATCTATGAAATGGTTAATTCGGGTTTACGTGAAATATCGAATCCTTCGGAACTGTTGCTCGGACAACATGATGAAATGCTAAGTGGAACAGCAATTGCTGCAACACTCGAAGGTATGAGGCCTATGCTTATCGAAACCCAGGCATTGGTCAGCACAGCTGCATATGGAACCCCTCAAAGATCAACAACAGGTTTTGAGAACAGACGTCTTAATATGCTACTTGCTGTTCTTGAAAAGCGTTGTGGATTCAAACTTGGAGCAAAAGATGTCTTCTTAAACATAGCAGGAGGTATTAAAGTGTCAGATCCTGCTACAGATCTTGCTATAGTAAGTGCCATATTGTCATCGAATGTTGATATACCGGTACACAGGAAAATTTGTTTTGCAGGTGAAATAGGATTATCGGGCGAAATCCGACCTGTTACCAGGATAGAACAAAGAGTGGCTGAAGCAGAAAAAATAGGCTTTAACACAATTGTTATCTCAAAGAACAACTATAAAGCTGCCAAACCGGCAAGTAAGAATATAAAAATTGAAGCACTTAACAAAATAGAACAACTGGCTGAACTATTGTTTGGTTAAAGATGATTATGGCAATACCGGGAAAATATAACAAGTTAAAAATTACCAAGATACTCGATTTTGGAGTTTATCTTGACGGAGGTGAATTAGGTGAGATACTCTTACCGATGAAATGGGTGCCTGAATCAAGTACACCACATGATGAGTTAATGGTATTTTTGTACTTCGACTCATCCGACAGAATAATAGCAACTACACAGAAACCATATGCTATAGCCGAAGAATTTGCCTACCTGACTGTTAAAGCAGTGAATCAGGTGGGGGCATTTCTCGATTGGGGCCTTGATAAAGACCTTCTATTGCCATACAGAGAACAAAAGTATAAAGTTGAAGCCGGCCAACAAGTTATTGTATACATATATACTGACGACAAGGGCAGGATTGCAGCATCAACCAATATTGAAAAGTTCATCGATAAGCAGACATCGGAACTCGAAACAGGGCAGGAAGTCGATCTTTTCATTTATGCAGCTACCGAGTTGGGATTCAAGGCAATAGTTAACAACCGATGGGAAGGTGTAATCTTTGCGAACCAGGTGTTCCAAACCTTAAAGAAAGGCCAACGAATTCAGGGGTATATCAAAAACATCAGGGAGGATGGAAAAATTGACCTGAGTATATATAAAATGGGCTACCCTGAAAAGATTAAAGATATATATGAAATAGTCCTTACGGAGCTAAGAAAGAACAACGGCTATCTTTCAATAACCGACAAACACTCTCCCGAAGAGATCTACAGAATAATCGGGATGAGTAAGAAAAATTTCAAACAGGCAATCGGCAGATTATTCAAAGAAAGAAGAATAATGATCGAAGAATCAGGTATCAGATTAATAGAAGATATTGATTAACCTGGCAATTATCCTACCAATTAATTCATTGCACTGACAAACAATTAAAGCACAGGTTTTCCACAAAAGGCGATAACTGAAATATATCGACTACCAATGTATGTGTAAACATGTAATAATAAGTTTGATAAGTGTAACATAGAGCCTTTCCTGATACATCATCTTTGTAATCTGAAAAACTGTGTTATTGATACTCCTATTGTAATATCCTGAATATTTCTTATATTTATAGTTTAGCTCTGGCACATATTTTGAAACGCATTATAATAACCAAACAAACCACAATTTTATGAAAAGAATTCTTCCATTATTCTTAGTTGCAATTCTGCTTGGGAGTTGTACAACTAACAGAGTTACCGGTCGAAAGCAGCTTAGCTTAGTTTCCGAATCGGAGCTACAATTAATGGCAACTGAGCAGTACAGCTCATTTCTAAAGGAGAATAAAGTGCTCAGTCCATCAACAAACAACGATGCAGCAATGGTAAAAAGGGTGGGGTCTAACATTGCAAATGCAATAACTGACTACTACAGGAGCGTAGGACAATCAGATGTTCTGGAAGGATACAATTGGGAATTTAATCTCGTTGAAAGTGGTGACATAAATGCCTGGTGTATGCCCGGAGGTAAAGTGGTTGTATATACAGGCCTGCTACCCGTCACACAGTCAGAAGATGCGCTTGCAGTTGTGGTGGGCCATGAAATAGCCCATGCAATTGCTCAACATGGTAATGAGAGAATGAGTCAACAACTAGTTCAACAACTTGGGGGAGTTGCTCTACAGGTAGCCATTGCAAATCAACCACAAATGACTCAGGATATATTCATGACTTCTTACGGACTAGGATCAACAGTTGGAGCAATACTTCCGTTTTCACGGAAAGAAGAGCTAGAGGCTGACAAGTTCGGACTGTTCTTTTCTGCTATGGCAGGATATGATCCACAGGTTGCAATACCTTTTTGGGAGAGAATGGCGAATTCAGGTGGCTCAAAACCGCCGGAATTCCTGAGTACTCACCCTGCTGATAATACACGTATAGAGAAGCTTAACAGCATTATGCCCGAAGCTATGAAATACTATAACCAATCGGGCAAGAAATCTTCTCAGGGTACTCAGGCAGGTCAGACCGGAGGTGGGGATACTAAACCAAAAGTTAAAAAAATCAGGTTCTAAATAGCCTGGAAGAAGAATTACAATAAAACGAATCTTAAAAATTTACCATCATGAAAAGAATCAATTTAGTCTTTATACTCTTAATTTCCCTCCTCATGTTCAGTTGTTCATCAATGAACCGCTCACAGAAAGGTGCTGTGATTGGTGCAGCAGGTGGGGGTGCTACAGGTGCTGTAATAGGCCGTGCAGCCGGTAACACCGGCTTAGGCGCAATTATCGGGGCAACTGTTGGTGGCGTTGCCGGAGCAGTTATTGGAAAGCAGATGGATAAACAAGCAGCTGAAATGGAACGCGAGGTTCCGGGCGCAAAAATTGAGCGTGTAGGTGAAGGTATTGTTGTGGAATTCAGCGGAAAAGTGCTTTTTGGTTTTGATAAATCAGATCTTACACCCGAAGCAACTAACAACCTGACGAGTCTGATTCAGATCCTAAACAAATATCCTGATACTGACATTGAAATTCAGGGTCATACTGATAACAAAGGTTCAGATAGTTATAACCAGTCGCTTTCGGAAAGAAGAGCTATAACAGTTGCTAATTATCTTGTTATGAATAATATAGCAAGCCCCAGAATCAACACTAAAGGTTTGGGAGAGTCAACTCCAAAATACAGCAATGATACTGAAGACGGCCGTGCTCAAAACAGACGAGTAGAGTTTCTGATAACTGCAAATGAAAAGATGATTGAAGATGCCCGCAGACAAGCAGAAAGCGGTAATTAACAGCCCCATTTTTCATCCTGCAAATTATTTAGTATTCACTTAAACTTTATGATCATGAAAATCTTAAAAACGATATTAACAATTATAGTATTGACAATAACTTCCACCGGACTTTATGCACAAGGCTTAGGAGCCAGAGCCGGAATTAATTTTCAGAACATCAACGGGAAAGATATTGATGGCGACAAGCTTGAGAATAGTCTGAAAGTAGGCTTTAATGCAGGACTTAACTATGAAATTCCTGTTGGGACCGACATTTATTTTCAGCCCGGTCTTTTGTTTTCGACTAAAGGAGCTGATGTCGACAGGGAAATTGATTTACTTGATTACAAGTTGTCTGTTTCATACATCGAACTGCCTTTAAATGTTGTCTTTAAACCATTACTTGGTACCGGTCACATGTTGCTTGGTTTTGGGCCATATGTTGCATACGGTGTTGGAGGTAAGGCTAAAGCAGATGATGATGAGTATGATGTAGAATTCACTAAAAAGGTTGAACTTGGTGATCCAATTGACGTGGTTTACCTTAAGGCATTTGATGCAGGAGCAAACTTTATAATTGGATATGAGATGTCGAATATGCTATCGGTTCAACTAAACGCACAGTTGGGTCTGGTGAATTTCTACCCCGAAAGCTACATGGCTGATGATGACACTGCATGGAAGAATACTGGTTTTGGTTTGTCAATAGGTTATCGTTTCTAATATTTTAGAATAAAGAGATTAAAGAATCCCTCCTCTCCCCCTCAACGAAACCGCCACACATCCCCGTGGCGGTTTTTCTTTTTAAGCTAAATAATGAAAGATATTGAGAGAGTTATATAAAGAAAAGAGGAAGCCGGAAGGGTATATTTGCAATTAACCTATGTGACATTAGCTATTTTGATGTTTAAGGTGCTGAAAATCAATCGCTACTAACTACTAAAACTTTATAACTATGGGAAACTTGCTCTATATTATTGCTGTTATTCTTATAATAGCCTGGGCTATCGGATTTCTTGGATATAGTGCAGGCGGATTAATTCACATTCTTCTGGTAATTGCAATTATTGCAATTATTTTAAGAATAATTCAGGGAAGGAGCGTTTAACCAACTTCGCAGAAGTGAAATAATTGCTCTTACTCCCAAAACTAAAAGAACTACAGATGCTATGAGATCTATTTGGAAAGGAGCAATTAGCTTCGGTTTGGTTAATATACCAATAAAACTGTACAGTGCTACCCAACAGAGTAGTTTGAACCTTGAACTTGTTGACAGCCGTGACCTAGGCAAAATCAGGTATCTGCGGATCAATGAGAATAACGGTCGTGAAGTTGAATGGGCAAATATCGCCAAAGCGTATAAATACGAAAGCAAATATATTCTGATTGAGGATAGCGACTTTGAAAAAGCAGCTCCTGAGAAAAGCAAAATTATTGAAGTCAACAATTTCGTAAATGAGACGGATATTGATACCATCTATTATGAAAATTCTTACTATGTAGAGCCCGAAAAATCGGGAAGCAAAGCCTATGCGTTATTACGCGAAGCTCTGAAGAAATCAGGTAAGGTTGGAGTAGCTCAGTTTGTTATGCGAACTGCCGCTACTCTTTCTGTTCTTAAACCGAAGGGAGATGTACTCGTTTTAAGTAAAATTAGGTTCGCTGAGGAAATAAGGGATTTTGATGATCTCAATCTTCCCATGAAGACCGAAGTTAAAGCTCCTGAGCTTAAAATAGCTATGACACTGATAGATCAGTATACATCGGAATTTGATATTGATAAGTTTAAGGATGAGTATTCAGCCACTCTTAAAAAAGTAATCGAGGATAAAGCAACCGGTAAAAAGGGAAAAATCAAGAAATACAGAATTTCGCCTCAAAGGTCACAAGATTTGATGGAGCAATTAAAAGCCAGTCTGAAAAAGAAGAAGGCAATCTGATATACTTAAATTCAGTGATCATTAAATGGGACTCTCTCAATATAAATCAAAAAGGGACTTTAAGCAGTCCCCGGAACCCTCGGGTAAGAAGAGCCGCAGAGGTAAGAAGCTTAAATTCGTGATTCAGCGACATGATGCTTCAAGACTTCATTACGATCTGAGGTTAGAACTTGATGGGGTATTAAAGAGTTGGGCGGTGCCAAAAGGCCCTTCAATGGTTGTAGGCGACAAACGATTGGCGGTTATGGTTGAAGATCATCCCATTGAATATCTGAACTTTTATGGTGAGATACCCGAGGGTAATTATGGTGCAGGCGTTATGGATATTTTTGATTCCGGAACCTATAAAGCTTATAAAGCCCCGCCAAATGTTGATGAGCAAACACACCTGAAGTCTCAGCTCGAAAAAGGAGATTTGAAAATTGTATTTGATGGTACATATATAAAGGGCGCATTTGCACTCGTGAAGATAAAAAGTGATGAAGCTAATAACTGGTTGTTGATAAAAAAAGGAGACGGGTTTGAACTGAAAGAGTTTGATATAGGATCCTTAAAGCCTAAAGTGCCGTCCGGAGCTGTTAAAAAGCATAAATCAAAATCAAGTATAAGTTCATCAAAAACCAAACGAGCTGAGGATGTGTGGGAAACTCACCAAAAACCTATGCTTGCCACGCTTACCAAAGGAATTGTCGACCAATCCGGATGGATTTACGAGTTAAAATACGACGGCTACAGAGCAGTAACGCTGATAAGCAATCAGAAACCGGAAATGGTTTCGCGAAATGGCAACAGTTTCAATAATCAGTTTCAAACATTGGTTAAGGAACTATCCGCAGTCGAGGATGAGGTAATTCTGGATGGCGAGGTGGTAATTGAAAATAAGGCAGGCGTCAGCGAGTTTCAGCTGCTTCAGAATTATTCCGGCAAGGGAAAAGAGAAACTCCTTTATTACCTCTTTGATATTTTGTATTTAAACGGCCATTCAGTCATAAATCTCCCACTTCGTGACAGGAAGGACCTGTTAGCGGAATTTCTGGAGGGGTACTCTTTCAAAAATATTAAACCGGCACCATATGTTGAAGGAAATGGAAAGGAATATTATGAGCAAAGGGCAAAAGAAGGCCATGAAGGAGTAATTGCTAAAGATAGCACCAGCACTTATCAACCTGGTAAAAGAAGCAGGCAATGGTTGAAGGTTAAGGCAACTATGTCGCAGGAAGCAATTATTTGCGGATATGCGCTCCCACAAAACAGCCGTAAGTACTTCGGATCACTAATTCTTGGTGTCTACGAGGATGGAAAACTAAGACACATTGGAAATGCAGGAACTGGATTTAATGATGATTCGTTAAAGAATCTGTACAAACGATTTCAGGATCTCATTACTGATACAAAACCGTTTACCTTGAAAACAACCCGTTACACCCGTGGTAAACCAGTTTGGTTAAAACCGGAAATGGTGTGCAATGTTAAGTTCTTATCGTGGACACATGATAAAGTAATGCGGAATCCCGTATTTCTTGGGCTTAGAGTTGATAAACCTGCTGATGAAATCGGGATAGAACAGACAATTGAGACACCGGCAAACGAAAAAAGCAGCAAAGCAAACACTATGATTGGTCAGGAAAAAGATCAGATTTTGAAATTTGGAAGTAAAGAACTTAAACTAACGAATCTTCACAAGGAATTCTGGCCGGAGGAACACATAACTAAGGGAGAACTTTTATCCTATTATGAACAAATAAGCAGTTTTATCCTGCCATACCTGAAAAACAGACCTCAATCATTAAACCGATTCCCTAATGGTATTAAAGGACCCAGCTTTTATCAGAAAGATATGGAAGTAAGTCAACTGCCAAAGTGGGTAAAGACAGTTAAAATGTATTCTAAATCAAACAATCGCGACATTGATTATCTGATAGTTAATGACTTACCGAGTCTTTTATTCATGGTTAATTTAGGAAGCATTGAGATTAATCCATGGCATAGCAGATACACCAATCCCGATCATCCGGATTATTTAATGCTGGACCTTGATCCCGGCGATATTTCATTTAAGGAAGTAGTCAATACCGCAGTAGTTGTCAAAGAGTTATGTGATGAATTAAAAATGCCTTGTTACTGTAAGACAAGTGGTGCTACCGGTCTTCATATTTATATGCCTCTTGGTGCCCGATATGATTACGATCAGGTAAAAACTTTTGCTGAAGTATTAGCAAAAATTACTCAATCGCGAATTCCTGAGGTTACTACGGTTGAAAGAACTGTGTCAAAAAGAGGGAATAAAATTTATGTTGATTTTCTTCAGAATCGAAAAGGTCAGACAATTGCCGCACCTTATAGTGTAAGGCCACGTCCAAAAGCAACTGTTTCAACTCCACTTGACTGGGATGAGGTAAATCATAACCTTAGCCCTGATATGTTTACCATAAAAAATGCTGTTAAACGTTTCGAGGAAAAGGGCGACTTGTGGCAGGGAGTTCTGAAAAATCCGGTGAATCTTGCTGTTGTGCTTAAAAGAATTGATAAACTCAAATAGTACAATTAACCTGTATTTTGATGCAAATCAGATCGTCGAACACATAAAGCAAAGAGAAAATGGAAACGGAAAAAGACATAAATGCGAGAATCTTAGATCTCATGACCAGAATTCAGAATGACCATCCCGAACTATTGCCTTATATAGGAGAAATACCTGTAACAATACCAAATGATGCTTCCCCTGAAATCAACAACAGGATACTACAGGATTACTACGAATCACTCAATCTTATACTAACAAACCATTTGAAAAACAGACCTCAGGATGAGATGTGAAACCAACAGGCCCTTAACGAACTTCTTACTACTTAATTATGAACAACCTGATACATATGGATGTAACTCAATCTGCGTTCAAATTCAGAATAGGGGAGGTCGGAAAGCACTTCAACAACTTTTGTTTCTCCCGGTAAAAGATCAAAGAAGTTATCAGAAAACTCATAAGCATTATCTTCACTTATCAGCATAAGGTTTTTGCACAATTTATCGCTTGTTATTTCAAGTTCATATTTGCCGGTCTTTTCCCGGATATGAATATGAACGTTGACAAAAGGAAGCTTGAGGTTCTTTACAGGTTCAAAATAGTATATGTCAGAGTCTATAACTTTCTCATTCCTGACAATTGAAACAAAAAGCAACGAAGTCTTACTGTTTTTCATGGCTGGAATATTATCCAGTTCAATTTCAACAAGTTTTTTTGCTGAATTATCAGGCATTTTAACGCTATATGACCTGTTCCAGATTGATGTACCATTGAAATCCATTAGATTCACTCTTAATGAAACTTGTCCTCCGTTCACATCCGAAATTCCATAAATCTGAATTTTATCATCTGCAACATTAACACGAACTATCTGATTCTTAAAGCTCTCCTTTACACTATAATGTAAAGCCTTCCATCTTCCGTAATAATCAATGCTGGACCAGGAAGCGGCCGGCCAGCAGTCATTTAATTGCCAATATAAAGAACCCATACAGTAAGGCATATCGGAACGATGGCTTTCAATGGCGTTTTTAATTGCTTCGGCTTGCAACAACTGACCCACATAAAGGAAATCTTCAAATTGCTCAGGAACAAAATAGTACTCACTCATATATTCCTTTATCCGCCCATTCCCAATGTAGCTTCTCTGATGCGCATTCAAAACCTCTGAATTTAAATACCAGTCAGACGGTTCTGTAAATTTTTTAATACTTTCAAATTCGGGGAAAGATTGAAATCCATATTCACTCATGAACCTGGCCTTGTATTCTGAAAAGTTTTTAATTGGTTCATTACCATGCCAAACGCCCCAGTAATGCATATCACCTGAATTGTTGATATGACTTGCCAGTTTACCTATACCTGCAGAAGGCGAAGAATGCCAGTATTCTGTCTCCGGGGCAAACATTTTCACTTGTTCAGGCAAAATTTTATGGAAAACTGTGTCGTAGGCCTGCCATATTTTTTTGCGTTCTTCATTTGTATATCTCTGTTTCCATCCCCAGCCCCTCGGCTCTTCATATTCAGCCCAGGCTATTTCAATTTCATTATTTCCACACCATAAAGCCATACAAGGATGATTCCTTAACCTTTTGATATTGTATTCTGCTTCCTGAGTAATTTCCTCTAAGAATTCCCTGTTACCCGGATACATTGCGCAGGCAAACATGAAATCCTGCCACACCATAATTCCATATTTATCGCACAGGTCATAAAAAATGTCATTCTCATAAAAACCACCTCCCCACACTCTTAGCATGTTCATATTGGCTTCTGCTGCAGCTGATATAATATCCTCATATTTTTCGGGTGTTACTCTTGTGAGGAAGACATCGTTTGGAATGTAATTGGCTCCTTTTGCAAATATAGGTTTGCCATTCACTTCAAAATAGAAGCTTTCGCCTTGCTTATCAGGTTTCCTAACTAGTTTTATATTGCGTAATCCTGTTCTGATTATCTCTTTATCAAGTAATTTGTCTGCATCATATATCCTTATTTCAAAGTCGTACAAATGAGGGCTTCCATGTCCATTAGTCCACCACAAACGGGGATTGCTTATGGAAAATGGAAGTTTTATGGTAGAATTGTCAAGCGCAGGTTGTTCGCTTTGAGTTGTTGAAACATTCTGACTGTTCAATACTTTACCATCTGACAGAATCTCAACTTTTAGCTGAGAAGGCTTAATGATCTTTATTTCAATTTCTGCTTCAAGGGAGGCAACTTTGTCGTCCAGACTCTTTTGCCTAATATAAATGTTCTCAATTGAGGCTTTGTCGACAAATTGAATATATGCATTTCTCCATATGCCTGAGGTTACTAATCTGGGTCCCCAATCCCACCCATAATGATAGGGAGCTTTCCTTGTAAAAACACTGATTCTGTTGTCACCCATACCACCTTTTATTGACTGATCATTATCAGCTGGAAGAGGAAGTCCATACTCCTCTAATTCTGACAAGCCTGTGATGACAGGTGATTTGAACCTAATAACTAATTCATTGTCCTTTTTGAGATTTACATCAGCCAGACTTATTTCAGATTTAACAAACATGTTGTTATTTGAATGGACCAGTTGGTCATTCAGATACACATCAGCATAAGTATCAAGACCTTCGAAAACCAAATAGGGAGTACTTCCATTTATCTCATTTTCGCTTAAATTGAATGATGTTCTGTACTCCCAGTTAACTTTATCAATCCACTGGAGTTCATTTTCGTTAGTCCTGTAAAATGGATCTTTTATGAGATTATTAGCTAAAAGGTCAGTATGAACGGTTCCCGGAACAATAGCAGGATGCCATTTAACAGTTCCTGTTTGCCTGAATTCCCATGAAGAAAGTTGAACAAAATTATCCTTTTGATGATTTACGTTCTGTGATACACCAAACATGTGAAATGGTAGGAGAAACAGCAGAGTCAATAGATTTCTCATTTATCTTGAATTGATGCTGCTAAAATACCAAAGTTTATGGAAATGGGTTAAAGTAATAGAACAGTTACGGTAAACTTACGGTAAACTTACGATAAGCTTACGGCTAAGATACGATTATCGTATATCTTTACTAAGTTATTTCTAATTTTACTGTTAAGATAAATCTAATTTAACACTAATTTCTGACTTCAGCAAAATTTTGCAAAAATTCTCCGGGGTATTTTTGGAGATACAAGAAACATGATTAAGATATTCAACTTTACACCAGATATCTTGTTTAAAGATGAAAGACAGCCAGAACTACATGACGAGAATTTTAATTGTTGATGATGATCCTACTTTCAGCCTTATGTTAAAGTCTTATTTATCAAACAAAGGGTTCGAAGTTATTGAGGTTTATACTGCCAGTAAAGCACTGAAAGCACTAAAGGATCAGAAATTTGACGTTATTTTAACTGATTACCGGTTGCCCGACATTGATGGACTTGAATTAATAGGTGAAATAAAGAAAGTTAACGGGAGTATTCCCATAATCTTAATGACTCGTTACGGTGATATTCGTTCTGCTGTCAACGCCATTAAATCAGGAGCCTTTGATTATATGACCAAACCAATAAATCCTGATGATTTGCTAAACATAATTCAAAGTGCATTAACAGCCGGGAAAGAAGAAAAGCCGGAGAAACAGCCTGTTGCTTTGGAAAATTCCGGAATATTTATTTATATGCGGGGTACAAGTGATGTATCTATGCATGTGGAAAATTATATTAATCTGATTGCACCCACCGATATGTCGGTAATAATTCAGGGCGAAAGCGGAACCGGCAAAGAGTATGTTGCCCGTATGATCCATATGAAAAGTAATCGCAGCCATAAACCATTTATTGCTGTTGACTGTGGAGCATTACCCAACGAATTGGCTGCCAGTGAATTGTTTGGTCATGTTAAGGGGGCTTTTACCGATGCTCAGTTTGAGAAAGAAGGCCAGTTTCAACTCGCTAATGGCGGATCCCTTTTTCTGGATGAGATTGGAAACCTGTCATACGAAAATCAGCTCAAGCTATTAAGAGCTACCCAGGAACGAAAAGTTCACAAAATGGGTAGTACAAAAGAAGAAACGGTTGATGTAAGAATATTGTGTGCAACCAATGAGGACCTTATTATCAACGTCCAGAAAGGAGCGTTCCGTGAAGACCTGTTTCACAGACTGAATGAATTCAGCATATTTGTGCCCCCATTAAGGGATAGGGGCGAGGACATTCTCCAGTTTGCTAATTACTTTCTTGAAATAGCCAACAGGGAATTGGATAAAGATGTCAAAGGATTTGACAAAGAGGTCATTGAGCATCTGCTCACATATTCCTGGCCCGGCAATATCCGGGAAATTAAGAATGTAATCAGAAGGTCGGTTTTGCTAGCTTCAAACGGGATGATAACTAAACAGCATCTTCCTTCAGTGATGTTTGTCAGGGAAACCAAAAATGATGTGACATCTGTTTCTACCACCGATTTGAAAAGCATGGCCGAATCTCAGGAAAAAGCTACAATTATCAGTGTTTTGAAGAAGACATATTTCAATAAGACTAAAGCGGCCCAGTTGCTTAATATTGACAGAAAGACATTATATAACAAAATAAAGCTTTACGGTCTCGAAGGCTAAGGCTATTATCACGTCAATCCGGCTATCTCTTCTTCAAGATTCTTGTGCAGTCTCCGGTTAAGTTCAATGAGCATATTAATCAATGACCCGACTTTATTACCATCGGGATTATTTACATCCATGCCTTCAAGATGCTCAAGAATGTTAACCGCTTCATGAACTTTAAGGTGTCCGTATGTAGTTAGTAAGCGATGGGAAATTTCTTTGATTTCCTGATAATTGTTGTTTAAAGCTGCAACCCTCATTGTTTCAACGGCAGAACCTGAGGACATTATAAATGATTTTAAGATTTCAATAAGTGTTTCGGGTTTACCACCGGCAAAAACTTCTATATGTGAAAGGTCGTAAGTAATTTCTCCATTGAAACTTGCCTCGGGATCATTTATTTCAGGGTTACTGTCAGTTCCTCCGTTTATTGCTATATAATTTGATATCCTGTTAAGAAATTCATCTTCGGGAAAAGGTTTCTGAAGTACTTCATTAAAACCCAAGGCTATAAGTTTATCATCAAAGCGTTCCTTCTTATTTGCAGTAAATGCAATTACGGGTATGTCAGCAATGGCTGAATCATGGTGGTTTCTTATGAATGCTAAAAGGTCGAAGCCACTTAATCCGGGCATCTGCAGATCTGTCATTATGAGATCAAATTTCTCGTTATCAATCAGTGACTCTGCTTCAAATCCATCCTTGGCAACCCGGATATCCATGCTGTGATTTTCAGTGATAATCCTTGTAAGCAGAATGTTGAATTCATCGTCATCAACAACCAGTATTTTAGCACCTTTCAGAGCCTCCCGGTTTTTGGTCCACTGAGGAACGGTTTGAGGTAATGTCAGTAGTGTGCCTTCTGTTTTGTCCAGAACTTTGTATTCGAGAGCTAGCTTAAAAGATGAGCCTTCATCAAGCCTGCTTTCAACAGTTATATCCCCACCCTGCAATCTTGCCAGCCTCCTGCTTATTGCTAATCCAAGTCCTGATCCACCGTAAGATCTGGCTGAAGAACTTTCAATTTGCTGGAAGTCCTCAAATATAGATTCAAGCTGGCGTTCAGAAATCCCTATACCTGTATCCTCAACTTCAATTTCAACTTTAGCTGTGTCGTTATTCTCAATAATGATGCAATTAAAGCTGACTTTTCCCCTTTTTGTGAACTTAATGGCATTGCTCAAAAGGTTGTACAGTATTTGCCTTAGTCTTACAGGATCACCTTCGAGAACCAGATTATCGGGATATTCACAATTCTCTTCAAACTGTAAACCTTTATCCTGTGCTTGTATCTGGAATGGTTTTATCACATCATTCAGAACTTCACCTATCAGGAAAGGTATTTTGTCAATACTAAACTTGCCTGCTACTAATCGCGACATATCGAGTATATCGTTTACTATTTCAAGTAGATGCTGCGAAGAAATCTGAACCGCGTCGAGGTATCGGGTTTGTTGTTTATTCAGTGCTGAATTGGACAATTGATTTGAAAAACCAATTATAGCATTAAGTGGAGTTCTTATTTCGTGACTCATATTGGCCAGGAATTCTTCTTTAACCCTTGCCAATTCGTTTGCCTGTTGATTGGCATTGAGAAGTTCCTTACGATACTTTTTACTTCGTTGTAAATTGTTCAGAATGAGAATCACAAGGACAAGGATGATTACAAGCGAAACTATTGTAACAATCCCAATCAGGAACAGCGATCTGGAGGCATTGCTGCGGGCTTCTGCCGATCTTCTTTCGTTTTCTTCAAGTACAGACTCTTCCAGCCGGTTTAATATTTCAGTTACCTTATCTATTATAAGTGAACTGTTTTGCAACATGTGCAACTCTTTCTCTCTTAAATCAACAACAAGCCGACGATCTTTGGCTTTAATTGCTCCCAACTCTTTTTCAATATGCCCTATTTTCATTGTGTCGGATGGCCTTACAATTGATGTGTCCATCTGAATACTTGTGGTTGAACGTATAATCGGGTCTGGAATTTTAACTTCCTTCTCAGTAGGTACATTCTTTGTAAAGACGTCTTTTATTTTTCCAAAGAAGCCCTTCGTTTTTTCAGGAACTACTGATGAATCAACAGGAGCGGGTATGGTGTCGTAGGTTGTAATTATCGTTGTGCTGATATTTTTTCTACGTATAAGAGAGTCGGGAGTTCCTTTTCTGATAGTACTAAAAGCAACATCAGTAAAATCAAACTTTGCCTGGTCCTGCTTGGTTTGGATGAATGAAGCGATGAGTGCTTTACGCTGAGACATCAGATCTTTTACAAGATCAAGCTGATTTTTCGTGATGGTGTCACCTTCATTGCTGACGCTTAGTACATCTATATCTTTCTCAATGTTATCAATAAGAGCAGTGTATTGGGCATATATTGCAGTGTCATTAGTCAGAGTGTAATATCTTAACTTGTTTTCAGCTTCCGATAATGATGAAAGGATATCTCTCAGAAGTGTAAGTTCACTTATCGGGTTTGTTAATTCGTTGAGGGTTTTACGTAAAACTCTTTCATTTTCCCTTACAAAATAAGCGGCAAGCAGCACAGCGGCCAGAGTAATCGTGAACAGAATGAGAATATTAGTCTGAAGGCTGCGGATAGGGAATTTCAATTTATTAGCACTCATGGCAACTCGTGTGTTATAACAAAACACAATTACCGGCTAATGGTTAAAGGGCGTTGGCTTATTAATTGAAATCCTTTATGTACGCTTAACTATATAACTCCACTCAGGATATTGCCTTATATACTCTTTTACAGCAGGACATGCTGCTCTTACCCAATAACCGTTAAGCACTGCAAATTGCAGTGCAAAAAGTATTAATGAGGCAGCGTGACCGTTACCTCTCAAAGATTGAGGAACATAGGCTGAAAACAATTCAATAGTATTATCTGAGATATAGTAGCGCAAATACGAACTGCCGATTTCTGTTTCAATGACAAACATATTGCCTTTGTCAACAATTTCGATATGTTGCTTAATCTGGAGTTGCATAACTAGTTGTTATGTGTGACTGAATGGATGAATATTGGAGACGTGAAATTACAACAGAAAAGGCCGCTTCTTACATTTAGCTGATGAAAATACGTATAATTACTTAGGGTGAAAGATTTATTAGCTAAGGAGGATCTAAAACCTTGTTTTTGGCATACGTGTTTTCACTTATGATAATTTGCAGTTAATCCAAAATTTGAGTAAACTTACTGTGTTTTTATTAAAAAGTGATGGCTTCACAACACTACAAATTGCTTTTGTAATGCGGTGAAGCCATATTCTATTTACTCAAATGCTCTATTGTAATGGAGTAACCACCTCAAGAAGCTCAGGCAAGTCCATGCCAAGGTCTTTGAGATGGGCAATTGTGGGCACACCATTCAGGTTCCACCCTCTCCTTGTATAAACAGCGTCGAGCAGTTTTTCGTACTGCTGCTCACGATATTTACGCGTAGCGGCCATCTTTTCGTCAAGTGTCATTGTCTCAGGATTTAATCCCTGGTTATCAATTAACTGCTTGTCGTATCTTTCCTGACGCGACAGGTATTCTTCCTTCGTAACAGGTCCAGCAGCACGATAAGGCTGAGCGTCATTCTTACGCAAACCGTAACCGCGTCTGATGTTAAACACTCTCTGGAAGTTATAAACCCGCTCTGATTGTCGTATCATTTCCGGAATGTCAATATTTTTTCCTGTAACAGCATTGTAAACAGTTATATAATTATCAACATGTTCAGGAACTTTATGAGGCTCGGCAGTTTGTTTGTTGTCTTTTGGAACCACATCATTCCAAGGTAGCTTGCAAAATCCCTGCAACCCGAACCATGTTCGGAACATAGGGAAGTAATGGAGTGCTTCAGCCTTATCTTTAAAAGTAGGAAGTTGGTTATTTACCATATCCATAAAAATAAGCCATGCTTCATCATGCTGAGGACCTTTATTGGTCATTCCATAACCACCTTGTTGTGCGAGAGATTCTTTTGATACGTATTGTGAATACTCAAGTCCTTTAGCCTCCATACCTATGTCGTTGAGGAAATCGGCGTCAGCACCATATTGTTCAACGAAGAGTTTCTTCATGCGATGTACTCCAAGTCCTGCAATTTTACCGAATCCTTCACCTCTTGCCAACTGGTGTAAAAGTTCGAGAGCGGCTTCTTTATTCCCAAAATTAAGCTCGAGTCCGCCGGTAATTTCTTTGTTGAGTATACCGTTCTCATAACATTCCATTATGAAGGCTAAGGTAGTTCCCCAGGTTATGGTACAAATTCCGTAAGTGTCGCAATAGAAATTAGCTTCAATAATAGCAGGGTAATCAAAAATTCCCAGATTGGATCCTAATCCTGCTGCTGTTTCGTATTCCGGACCGTCAACTATTACTTTTTGTCCCTTATATGGGCCTGTCTGTAATTCGAAATCGTCAACTCCCTTTGAACATGACATTGCACATCCTATCCAACAACCATCGGGGATCCCTAAAGTGAAATACTTTTCGCGTAACAAATCACTGTGGATGTTAATAGCATCCATGTGACTTCCATATTTGAAGTTATGAGTTGGAAGTAAGTCGTAATCGTTCATCACGTTAACGATGTTAGCAGTACCCTTTTTTCTCATCTGGCACTGATGGTCATCGAGTTCACGAATTTCCTGCTGGTATCTGTTACCACGTTCCATTATTGGTTTTAGGTCGTGTACGTTGTTAAGGTTACCTGAAACGCCTGAAACATGAGCGACGATTGCTTTAATTTTCTTATTGCGGAATACGGTGCCAAGGCCACCTCTTCCGGCTTGTTTTAATCTTATTTTTTTTCTCTTTATATCATAAAAGGTAAAGTTCAGCATTCCAAGAAGTGATCGTTCTGCAGCGGCTCCTGTTGAAACGATACCAATATTTTTGGCATCTTTTTCATTTTCGGCAAATACTTCAGTGAGTTGTTCAGCGAGGATGTGTGAATCGGCTTCAAATCCCGGATCTTCGAATATCTGAATTACGTGATTACGCCCATCAATGTAAATGATTATGTCTTTTTCAGCTTTTCCCTGTAGCTCAATTGCATCAAAACCTGCAAACTTGGAAAATGGTCCGAAGAATCCTCCAACATTTGAATCCATTACTGAATCGGTTTGTGGTGATATAGTAACAAGCAGGGATTTTCCGGTACCGGAGTATTGTGTGATTCCGCATACAGGACCGCCGGCAATAACTATTTCATTATCATCATCATCCCAACGTGTATCAGGTCTTGTGCCATCCCATAACAATCTGAGACCAAATCCCTTACCACCAATAAACTTGTCCTTCATTTCCTGTGATACAGGTTTCTCGGCAATTTTACCGGTGCCAACGTTGATGTAAAGTGTTCGGTTGTTGTAGCCTTTTTCAATTGGATGCCAGTTGTACTTGTATTCTTTAAGCAGGCATAGCGATGATTTTTCTACTTCAGTAAGCATAATTTCTTGTATTAGATTATATAAAGTCTTTTCTAAGTTGCCGTTTGTTTATTTTTTCACAAATGTAATAAGATTTGGGTCACAGATAGCTTAAAGCCTGAAAAATAGCGATATGCAAAGTGCTTCATATCAGTTGGATCACCAAATTTCAAATTATGTTTTGAGGTTATTGAACGGAATAGAATTTTGTATATTAGCGCACGTTATTTTCAATTTTTGATAGAGATGGAAAAAAACTTTCCTGCCATAGTGAGGGATTATCTAAGTACTTGTACTGTTGGCATTGCAGGATGCGGGGGCCTGGGCTCCACTTGTGCAATTAATCTGGCAAGAGCGGGTGTTGGAAAACTTGTTATAGCTGATTTTGATATTGTTACTCCCGAAAATCTTGAAAGGCAGTACTATTTCAGAGATCAGGTTGGTAAGCTGAAAGTACACGCTTTGAAAGATAATATTGAGCGTATTGATCCTTCCATCTCGGTTAAAGCTTTCGATCTGAAATTGTGTTCATCGGATATTATGGAGCTTTTTGCCGGTTGTGATATTATTGTGGAAGCTTTCGACAGGGCTGAAATGAAGCAAATGATAATTGAGACAACACTTAATGATATGCCCGACAAGCACCTTGTCACAGGTTGTGGTTTAGCCGGATGGGGAAAGACTGATATTCTGCGTGTTGAAAGGCTTGGTAAAGTGATAGTGTGTGGTGACCAGGTTTCAGAAGTTGCACCTGAAACTCCACTTACTGCCCCGAGAGTAGGAATAGTGGCAAATATGGAGGCAAATGAAGTTATTGAATTGTTAATGCAAAAATTTTTAAAGGAGAATGAAGATCTTACTAAATAATAAGGAAGAGGTTATAGAAGCCGGAAGTATTACAATTAGTGAACTTTTGGTTTTAAAGAAGTTTACGTGGAAGATGTTAATAATCAAGGTTAATGGCAGAGTGCTGAAACGCAGTGAGTACGACACAACTACTGTCAAGGATGGTGATGATGTGAGCGTATTTCATCTAATCACGGGCGGTTGATAGACCGCATTTACTGACATGACCTGAATACCATACCGTGAGCTATAAAGGAGTTACTTTTAAAGGACTTCAGCAACCGTAAAGGCACTTCCTCCTATAAAAATCATATCAGTTGCAATAGCCTGAGCTTTTGCTGCCAATAATGCTTCTTTTACTGAATGATATGTTTTGCCCGCTAAACCTGCTTTATTGGCAAGAAGTTTAAGTTCCTCTTCGTTTAAACCTCTGGGAATATTAGCCTTACAGAAATAATATGTGGCATTTTTGGGAAGTAATCCGAGCATCCCATTGATGTCTTTATCGTTGACAACGCCCAGTACAAAATGGAGATGATTAAATTCTTGCCTATTTATTTGATTAACTACATATTTCAAACCGTGGACATTATGTCCTATATCACATACAGTAAGCGGATCTCTGCTGAGAATTTGCCATCTTCCCCGGAATCCGGTGTTCTTAAGAACGTTCTTTAATCCGCTGAAAATAAGTTCTTCGTAGTTGGGTTTATCTATTAACTGCCTGAACTCCGGCAGCCTGGCACAAGCCAGCAAAGTTGTTATATTTTTAATCTGATACTCGCCGGTTAGTTGTGAGATGTATTTTTTACCGGTTTCACTGTCAGTTATCTCTAGATATCCGGGTGTTTCGGTTGCTTCAATAGCCACTGTTTTATCAGCAAACAAAATCATGCTTCCAGATTTAAGTGCTTTTTCCCTGAAAACAGGGTCGGTATCGGTGTTGCTTTCACCTATAACAACAGGCACTTTATGCTTGATGATTCCTGCTTTTTCACCTGCAATTGATGGGAGCGTATTACCCAAAAATTGCATATGGTCGAAGCCAATGTTTGTTATCACACAAAATAGCGGATCAATTACATTTGTTGAATCCAGTCTGCCACCCATCCCGGTTTCAACGATTGCAATATCTACATTGCACTTCTCAAACCATGCCATTGCCATAACAAATGTCATTTCAAAGAAGGATGGTTTTATGATTTCAATATTGTCTTTGTATTCCTCCAGAAATTCTGTCACAAATTCCTTGGAAACCATTTGGCCGTTTACTCTGATTCTTTCTCTGAAATCAACAAGATGAGGGGAGGTGAACAGACCAGTTTTCAGGCCTGCCTCAGTACAGATTGAAGCAAGCATATTTGACACTGAACCCTTACCGTTAGTACCGGCAATATGAATGGTTCTGAAGTTCTTATAAGGGTTGTCGGCTGCGTTACACAGTGCTATTGTGTTATCAAGATTGGCTTTATATGCAGCTGCACCAATTCGGTGGAACATTGGCAATTGACTATAGAGATAATCAAGCGCCTCTTTATAGTTCATGAGTTTTAATTTAAGTCGAAGTGGTAGGTTATAGTTCCTTTTTGTTCTTCAGGAGCGTCAGGTTTTGGATCAAACCGGGCCTTCTCAGCAGCAGTTTTAGCAAGTTGTTGAAGCTGAGCATTTGATGTAGTTGTGCCTTTGGCACCGGCAACAGCACGTGTAACAATTCCGGCGCGGTTTACCCAGATGGATACAACCACAGTTCCTTCTGTTGTGAAGTTTCGTGAAGGAGCGGGAAGAGAACGAACGCTTCGTCCGGCAAGACTGAATGAAGTGCCTCCACCAACGCCTCCCGGTCCACCTCCTGAACCTCCTGTGCCATCATATCCTGTTGCATTTGGATCACCAAAAGTTTTACCCTGATCTCCGGGTTTGCCTGTAATTCCTTCATTGCCTCCCTGACCTGTATTACTCCCGGTAGTGCTTCTTCCTGGGAATAACGCTCTTGGGTCTACTTTAGGAAGTGGCTCCGGAGTTGGCTCTTGTTTAACCACTTGCGATTGTTGGGGCTTTTCGACGGGTTTGGGTTTAACTACTTTCTTAGGTTCTATAACAGGGGCGTCTTCTACATCCTGTGTAAGCATTTCGTCAGAAGGGTCAGTACGTGAAGGAGATGGAGCAGGTGATGCTGCAGCTGCTAGCTCGAGTGGCTGAACACTTCCCATTCCATCATCAGAATTGCCGAGGTTTACTTCAACACCACCTTCAGATGGCAGAGGCAAGGGAGTCACCAGTGCCAGCCAAAATAATGCCAGTACCAGTATTGCATGGAATATAATTGTGCCAATAATCCCTTTTATCTTATCCTTTTCCATCTGCATTTTACTTAGCAGGTCGTGTCGCTAATATTACCTTATGCTTTGCCTGCGTCATTTCATTTACCTTATTTACTGCATCAATAAGGTTTACAACGTATTGAACCGGTACAGATTCATCTGCTCTCAGCACTACTGAGCCTTCTGTTTGTCCCTGTAACTTTTGCCCGATAGTTTCAGTTAAAAACTCTACAGAAACAGGGTTTTCTTCAACAAAATAATTATAGTTGGCATCAATATAAACAGTTAATGTCTGTTTTGCCATCGTTTTCCCTGTACTGGCAGGTAGCAGGAGCTTGATGGCATTCGGTGCAATCAGTGTTGATGTCAGCATAAAGAATATCAACAAAAGGAATACCAAATCTGACATTGAAGCCTGACTATAAGCAAGACTGATTTTATTTCTTGATGTAATTGCCATTTTGCTCGTTTCTGGGTGTTAATTAGAAGCTGGTTCGTGCAGCAGGTCCATAAATTCAGTGGCTCTTGCTTCAAGTACAAAAACTACTTTTTCAACTCTGGCAACAAGTACGTTGTAACAGATATAACCTAAGATACCAACAATCAGACCGGCAACTGTAGTAATCATTGCCTGGTAAATACCGCTGGATAGTAACTGAATGTCAATATTATTTCCTGCCATTGACATATCATAAAAAGCCTGCACCATGCCGGTAACTGTTCCCAGGAAGCCAAGCATAGGAGCGGCACCTGCTATCGTAGCGAGTCCGGCCATAGACTTTTCAAGTTTGGCAACTTCCAGTTTACCAACAGTTTCAATTGCCGTACTGATGTCGTTTAAAGGTTTGCCAATTCGAATAAGCCCTTTCTCTATCATTCGTGCAAGTGGGGTATGGTTGTTTTTGCATAGTGACAGGGCAGAATCGATTCGACCGTTATGAATGAAATCACGAATGTTGTTCATGAAATTTGACTCTTCATGAGAAGCCTTGCTAATCACAATATACCTTTCAATGAAGATATAAATAGCTATAACCGACATAAGTGCGATTGGCAGCATTATCCATCCTCCTTTTAATGCGAGTTCCCATATTGAAAGACGAATTTCGGTAGGTTGTGCCGGTTGTGCTGCTACTTGTGTTAATGTATCGGACAAAGCCGCAGCTTGTTGTGTAATTTGAAGAAGAATTCCTGATACCATTGGTTATGGATTTATTTTGCACGTAAAATTATGTATTATTTAAGCCGGATTGCTTTACCGGGTTAATAAACTTTTAACATAACAGTGTTAATATAACTGACAAGTGCATTGATTATTATCTGAAAATAAAACTCTTGTATTCTGACATTAAAAAAGGAGGCTGATTGATTCAGACCTCCTTTAAGTTATATTGCTTCAAAAGCTGTTACATAAGTACATCCATCAATAACTTGATTACGACTATCAGTACAACGAGACCGCCGAATACAATTAAAAATGGTTTAAAACCTGAAGTTTTTGGTTTTTCTATATTTTCTGACATTTAATTAAGATTTAGAATATGAATAATAGTGGCATTCATATACCTGATATGTGCCATAAACTTTAAAATAAGCTGTTATTAATTCTAAATCCGGAGGTTCCTGACTACAATAATGAATGGATGTTCTTTATAACCCTGTCGGTAAGGGCTGAAATCGGGTAAAACTCTTTCATGTGAAAGGCTTTTCCACGAATCATTAAATGCAATATATGGCAGTGTCTGGACTGTAAAAGAACCTTGCACTGTTTGTGAGAACTCACTTTGCCTGAATGGTAAAAAGACAAAGGAGTGCTCATTAAAAGCATATTCTGATGTAAAATTTTCCTCCTGTTTATCCGGTAGAGAGGCATGAAATGACAGGTTTAGTGCTGCTGCAAACACTATTACAAGTATTATTTTATTTGCAAGTTCCTTAATAAAGGTCATTTCCTGTCGATTGAAAGACAAAAATAGTCAAAATATTGCAAGATTTTATTCGCAATGGTGTCAAAAATATTGTAACTTACAAACTCCCATACTGAACCCTGTGCATGGATTCGAGAGCATTAATAGAGACTATCAAAAAAGGTGATACATCTGTTGGCGAGAAACTCGTAGAAGAGTTTCAGGTAAAGGTATACAATATCTGTATGTCGCTGCTGCATGATCATCAGGATGCTGAAGATGTTACGCAGGATGTGTTTATTGAAGTGCTGAAAGGTTTACCCAAGTATCGGGGAGACGCTGAACCCGGTACCTGGATCTATAGAATTGCAGTTAATCGTTCCTTAAATTTCATAAGGAACAATAAAAAGCGCAAATGGTGGAAGCAGATTGACGAGCTGTTATCCTTTTCATCTGAGAGAGCTGATGATTCAAACAGTTCATTCAGGAGTTATGAGCCTTTTGTTGATGAAGAGATTTTGGAGCAAAAGGAGCAAAGAGATGTGCTTAAGAAAGCAATAGATTCTTTACCCGAATCGCAAAGGGTTGCTTTTACACTACATAAGATTGATGATATGCCCTATTTGCAGATTGCGGAGGTGATGAATATTTCGCATTCAGCAGTTGAATCTTTAATTCACAGAGCCAGAATGGCCTTAAGAAGTAAGCTGGCAGTTTATTATGAAAAGATTCGAAACTAATAATTTGACAATTAATACGGTAAACCGCAAGATTGGGAAAATACAAGTGTCTAACAAACAAACCAATAGATAATGGACTATAACAAAAAAGATAAACTCGACGAACTTATTGATGAGGGGCTGTCGGGATTAAGAGGAGAGTTAAGAACTACTCCCGATTCTTATTTGTGGTTAAAAGTGCAAAGGAGAATGTCAGAAGATTTTGAGGAGGAATCAAAATTACAATATTCAAGACCTTCCATATTCAAGATTGCGTATACAACGATTGCAGCTGCAGCCGCTATTATGACGGGTATTTGGGCGGGTTCTTCATTCATGAATAATCCGACTCAGGATGCAGAATTGTACCGTCAGGAGATTTCAATGAATTCGGGAAATTTCAGCGGACTAAGCAGTGAGCTAATAAATTATATTGACGGTGAAAATACCACTGATGATGAAAATAATAGATAATAAGCGTGTATTCCTCTTTATAATGTTATTACTGACTCTGGTAAACATTGGTTTTGTCATTGCAGTAGTCAGGATGTCGCGGGTTGATCAGACTGAAAACCGTGAAATGCCGCGTCGGGGCCCTCGTTTTATGGAATCGGAAATTGGCTTCAATACCGAACAGATGGAGGCATTCAGACAGTCACGGAAGGAGTTCCGTCAGCAAATGCATCCCATATTCATGGAACTTCGCGAATTGAATCGTCAACTTGTTGTTGAAGCAACTTCCGAAAAACCTGATTCAGCAAATGCAGCCAGATTATCACGTACAATCGGTGACAAACACAGGGAGATTAAGGAAATAACATACCGACATTTCGAAGAGGTAAGCAGAGGGGCCTCAGCTGAACAGAAAGAGAAGCTCAGGCAATTTTACTTCAATATGTTTGATGATGGTCAACATATGCGAAAAGGTCGTGGCAGACATGGCAATAATCAATAAAAATAAGTGAAAATGAAAAAAGTGTTTTTAATGTTAATGTTCTCGGGCATAGTAAGTATGACTACAGTTAATGCACAGGCATATTGCAAGGCTGAACGAGGGCTTCAGAATCGCACGGAGAGATCAGATGAATTTCAGCGCGGAGGGGATTGCATGATACCCGGACTCACAAGTGAACAGCAGGAGTCAATAGACAAATTGCGGACTGCTCATCTTAAGAAGACAAATCAGTTGCGTGCTACTATGGACGAAAAAAGATCACGACTCAAATCACTAAGAGTCGCCGACAACTATGATGAAAAGGAAATCAATAAGACTATTGATGAAATTGCTGGTATAAAGGCAGATTTAATGAAGGAACGCGAATCGCACCAACGAGATGTCAGGGCTTTGCTAACTGACGATCAGAAAGCATGGTTTGACAGCAGACCAATGGAAAGAAGAGGCGATCGTATGCATAGAGGAGGTAACGGACGAGGATTCAGGGGCGACTTCTGATAAATTATAAATCGCCCAGAGCCTTTTTAGGTGGGTAATTTATGACTCCCGAGCAACAGTCCATTTTAGCTCCTGTTGCAGACGACAGGCAATTATTAATACCTTCAACCCTCAAAACTCCAAGTAGTGCAAAAACCAGAGCTTCTTTATAGTCAATTATTTTTTTACCTGGCTTAATAATTTCACAATTAGTCTGGTTTCTTATAAGATCAATTAAATAAGTATTATGAGCTCCGCCTCCCGTTATGATGGCTTTACTGCCTAATTTAACAGGGAGGCTTTTACTTATTTGAGATGCAACATGGTGAGTGAATGTGCACAATTGTACTTCAGTCGATATGGTTGAATTGGTAATAAGTGGAAGAATCTCTTTTTCCACCCATTCTCTGCCAAGTGATTTAGGGGCGCGCTGCTTATAAAATCTGATATCCTCAAGTTTCCTGAATAATGCTTCATCTACCTGTGCCTGGCTTGAAATAGTACCTTCGGGATCGTATGGCAATCCGATCCTGTTTGCCAGAGTATTTATGACGATATTGGCAGGGCATATGTCCCATGCGGTTCTTCCTGCTGATGTTTCCATCGAAATATTTGCGAAGCCTCCAATATTCACACAAGCATCATACTGTGCAAACAGCAACCTGTCGCCAATTGGAACAAGTGGAGCGCCTTGTCCGCCTAATGCTACATCCAATGATCGGAAGTCCACTATTGTAGTAACTCCCGTTTCAGCGGCAATAGCTGCACCACTGCCTATTTGCAGGGTCATCCTTTCATGCGGCTTGTGAAAAATGGTATGGCCGTGACTAGCAATAAGACGTGGGTGTAATTTGTGTTTTGTAATAAACTGAAAAACAGTTTGACCAATCCAATGCCCGTACGATGTATTTAATAGCGAAAGATTTGCTCCATCAGACAGGGGAGCGTCCTTAAGAAGTTGTTTCCAGACCTGAGGGTAATCAACAGTTTCGGTTTCCAGAATATCAAATTCCCATTTGTTATTAAGAACCCGTATTTCGCAAAAAGCTATATCAAGCCCATCTAAAGATGTACCCGACATCAGACCTATTACATTGTATGTTTTTTTCATTTGCTGTTCTATTAGGAAAGCAATTGTGTTGGTATTTCCTTTTAATAGCCTTGAAGTTCTTACAGTACCTCTGTTATTGTTTCGAGTTTCATACCCCTGGAACCTTTTATAAGGATAGTTGATTGGGTAATTGGATCAATCGTAAGAGCTTGCTTGAGTTGTTCGGTGGTAAGAAACCTTTTGATGGCAGGGACATTTTCAGAAGCCTTGTAAAAGTGTTCCCCGGCAGTGTAAATCTGGTCAAACCCGGCTTGTGCCACCATTCTTATTACAGCTTCATGTTCTATTTCAGAATCATCTCCAAGTTCGAACATGTCACCCACTATCACTACTTTATTGCCGGCTTTTATACTGCAAAAATTATCAATTGCTACTTTCATGCTCGAAGGATTGGCATTGTATGCATCGAGTATGAGAGTGTTTTTATCTGTCTTTAAAACCTGCGACCTGTTCATCTGCGGCTGATAATTGCCAATAGCCTCAACTATCTGATTCAGGTCTACTCTGAAGTGGTTGGCAATGCATATAGCGGCCATAACATTCTCAAAGTTGTAATTGCCTGTAAGATGTGTAGTTACTTTGAGAGTCATTGGTTTTTGCAACTCAATGGAGATAAAATCAATAACTCCATTGCCATGTTCGCTTTTAGTTTCCGACAAAAAGCCGGATACTGAATCAGATTGGGCTTTACCGTAAGTAACTCTGTTACTTGTAGAAGAGAACTGCATTAAAAGGTCATTACCACTATTTACAAAGACAGTGCCTCCATGCTCGTTAAGATAATTGTACAATTCTTTCTTTGTCTTTTTTACTCCTTCAAAGCTGCCAAACCCTTCCAGATGGGCTTTCCCTATGTTGGTTATCAAGCCATGTGTTGGTCGGGCAATCTGACAGAGACAGTCAATTTCTCCGGGATGATTTGCGCCCATTTCAACAACAGCGATTTCGGTTTCAGGTTTTATAGATAATAATGTCAGAGGAACACCAATGTGATTGTTAAAGTTGCCATGTGTGGCGACAGTGTTGAATCGGGCAGATAAAGCGGTTGCAATCAATTCTTTTGTTGTTGTTTTCCCGTTAGTGCCGGTAATAGCAATAATAGGAATCCTTAGAGTAGCACGATAAAGTGATGCGAGATCCTGCAATGATGCGAGTACATTCTCAACAAGCATGGTTTTTGTGCCTGTACAGTATTCCGGGTCGTCGATTATAGCATAACTTGCTCCATTCTCCAGAGCTTTAGCAGCAAAGTTATTGGCATTGAAATTTTCTCCCTTTAGGGCAAAAAACAAACTACCCGGCATGACTCTTCGCGAGTCAGTGCTCAGGTAGGGATGTTTTAAATATTTTTGAAGTAATTCTTCAGTACTCGTCAGATGCATTATTTTTTTCCGGCATAAGCACCGCCAACACGACCCATAGCACAACGGAAGCCAATAAAGTTGGTTGCCTGATCTTCATTCATATATCTACGTGTTGCAGGGCTCAGATAATAAGCAGGATCTCTCCATGAACCACCTTTATAAACCCTTGCCTTATCGCTTATGAGCGATGTTTTGCCATACTCATACATCATGTTTGTTGTACTGATAGTATCGGCAGGCGGAGTGGTCCAGTCCGGATTAATGGTTGACTGATAATCACCGTCGAGGTAATTAATTTGATTAGAACTACGGTAATTGAAGCGGTCCTTACTCTCTTCAACGGTTACCTCACGAACCTGTATTCTTCCAAGACTGTCTTTTGGAGCTAGGAAGCCTTCTTCGTCGGTTAGTTTTGTAGTAAAGACATTTCCACGGAATGGAGCATAGTCAGACACATCTTCGAATGAAAGTGGACGATAAACATCCAAAACCCATTCAGCAACATTGCCTGCCATGTTATACAAACCATAATCGTTTGGCCAGTAGGAGGCAACTTCTGCCGGAAGATCTGAACCATCGTTAAGGTTACCGGCTACACCCATATAGTCACCTCTTCCACGTTTAAAGTTGGCTAAGAATTGACCATAATATTTCTTTTCATCGGAGCGGACAACTGTTCCGTTCCATGGATACTGACGACGTTCAACAACTCGTTCGTACATTGTATTCCCAACAAGTCCAACAGCTGCGAATTCCCATTCAGCTTCGGTTGGTAGTCGGTATTTCGGGACAAGGATACCATCCTCGAGACGTGCACGGCGTTCGCCTGTGCCACTGGGATTAAGATCTCTCAGAGGTTTATTAACCAATCCTTCGTATTGACCTGCTAAGTAAGCATCAGTGTTAAAATTGTTCTGGTCCTGCTGATCAGGATCAAAATCGAGAATGCCTTCTTTAATAAGCAGCATTTCATTAACACGGTCGGTACGCCACAAACAGTATTCAGTGGCCTGAAGCCAGCTAACACCTACAACAGGGTAATTGCGGTAGGCAGGATGGCGGAAATAAGTTTCAACCAATGGCTCATTGTATGCTAGTTTCTCTCTCCACACGAGTGTGTCGGGCAAAGCTTTGCGATAAACCTCAGGGTAGTTGGTACCGAATACCCTGCTAAGCCAGAATAAATACTCATTATAATCTACATTTGCTACTTCCGTTTCGTCAATATAGAATGAAGGAACAGTAACTCTGCGGGGGATGTTATCCCAATCATACATTGGATTGTCGCTAACACGACCCATAGTAAAGGTTCCACCCTCAATCATTACCAAACCCGGGCCCATTGCTTGTCCGGCCCAATTAGTATTGACTTCAAATCCACCATTCTTAGAATTATTGTATTCCCATCCTGTTGTACGGGAGGCTTCTTTACGGCATGATGTTGACAGCAGGATTGCTGCGATAGCAAAAAAGATTAATTTCAGAGAATTGTTGCTGTTGCTGATCATTTCAGGTAATATTGTTTAATAGATTATTGTTAACTAAAATCTTGGGCATTTTATTGCCTTATGCTTAAAAGTTTTTTGCGGACACTCGAATTGCCATGTAAATGAAACTTCGTGTGCTCCACCGGTCGCATTAGTTAATCGCGAAACTGTGTAATCGTAACTATATCCTACCTTAAATTTTTGTGTCATGAAACCTATTAATGCAATAACTGCATCAGGGTTCTCAAATGCATGTCTGTACCAGGCTCCAACCACAAATGGATACATGTTGAGGTACAGACCTAAATTCATTTGACGAAATTTGCCCTGTTGCTGGTACATTATATTTGGGGCAAGGCTCAGGTCTTCAACATCAACCTGACTCCCATAAGTGTTTATTCCAATTAAAGCGCCTGCGTGTGCTGTAACTTTCATGTCGAGCCGGCTCTCTCCATTACTATAAAAGGAGTTATCCGGTTGAGAAAGATGGTTTACTGCCAGCCCTGCGTAAATTCTTTCCTGATAAGCTAATACCACTCCGGTAGAAAAATCAATCATACTGGCAGTTAAACGGTCGGCAACCGGTTCACCAGATAAAGGTAAAGAGCCACCGCTACCCGGTTGAATACCTTCAAGCTGATCAGCGAAAATCAATTTATCCCAGTTAAGTTTATTCTGGATATAGGTAGCCTGAAATCCCACTGTCATTGTGGTCTTCTTGGACAAATCAGTTCTGAAAGCATATAATCCGGAAACCTGAGTTGATTTTACAATTCCTTTAGCTATATCTTCAGCAACTACCATCACACCAATGCCTCCTGATATAGGATCAATGTATCTGTCGTATGAGGCGGCGTAATTAACGAAAGTGCCTGGAATTGAGGGCCATTGGTTTCGATAATTAAGAGTAAGCCTGGGGCAGATTTTTGAACCGGTAAGAGCAGGATTCAGATATAAAGGATTTCCGTAATATTGCGAAAAAGAAGGATCCTGAGCTTTCAGGAAGTAGGAAGCTGATAACAGTATACTCAGCAACAGCAGCTTTTTTCGCATTTTTAGTATGATAATTTTGGCAGTCAATATTACGAATATTTTCAATATGGCGAAGGTTTCTATCTAAAATTCTGTCTTTTTTTAGCTACAATTCTGCAATAACCTTATCAAATAGTCGTTTAATTTTAAATTTTATATTGCGAAGATACAACATTGTTGCCTATTGATTAGTTTTTCAGCTAAATTGTCGGACTCCTATTAATTATTATTGTTCTTTTGCAAGGTTAAAGTTTTATATAATATTAGGTACTATATCGTTCTATATATGAGGCGTAATTACTATCTGCTCAAACCTGTCGGATTTTACTACCTGAGGGAAGCATTTTTATTATGTCTTGTTTTCTCATTTATCTATAGTTTATCATCAAAAGCTGAAATTGTAATTCCCAAATCATCAACCAGCAGATCTTATACTCCTGCCTCTGTGTTGAAAAATGGAACATGGAAAAAGATTTCTGTGGACTCACCCGGTATTTACCGCCTGACCTACAGTGATCTGGTTGCAATGCAGCTGCCTGTTACCGGTATTGAATCCAAATATTTGAGATTACATGGTTTTGCCGGTATGTTGACTGAGAATGCAGGGTCGTTCAGATATGACGACTTGCCGGAAGTTGCTATTCAGGTTATTGATGGTGGCGATGGCCGTTTTAATGAGGGTGATTATTTGTTATTCTATTCTCCGGGACCTCAGGGCTGGCGTTATAATTCGGAAACACTCCATTATGAGTACCTGGTAAATGTTTATTCTGATTATGCATTTTATTTCCTGACGGTTGGACAAACCGAGGGCAGGAGAATAAATAATGCAAATCAACCCGCTCAGGCTACTGCACAAGTTGGGTTTTATGATCACCGTGATGTGGTAAGCCCGGAATTGTATAATTTCATTTGGTCTGGCAGGGGTTGGTATGGCGATCTGTTTGACTTAATCACAGAGAGAGAGTATAACTTTAAGACTTTTACTCCCAGGTCAGGTTCAGAAATAAAAATCAGATTTAGTGCTTTAGCGCGATCTCTTGCTGGTAGTTCTTTCACACTAACATCTCAGGGCAATTCTTTTTTCCTTCCAATATCACATATCTCAACTGATTATACAACTAATTACGCACAGTTATCCACGTACTTGTATACTCATCCTGCAAATGGGGATTTCAATTCTGTTGAAGTGCAGTATAACAAGACTAACGGCCTCGACAACGGATGGCTAAACTTTATTGAAATCGGTGCAGAAGCATCACTGAAATATCCGGGTAGCCAAATGCAGTTTCGTAAAAACGGGTTACAGGGAAATGTTGAATTTATTGTTAATGATGCTGTTACGGGAATGATGGTGTGGGATGTTACTGACCAGATAACTCCTTTAGCAATTGCCGGAACTTTTGAAGCTAACCAGTTCAGATTTAAGGCAATTGCTGATACAGTAAGAGAATATGCAATAGCTCATCCGGCTGACTATAAGAAACCACAATTTGTTGAAACGGTTGCCAATCAGAATCTTCATAGCATGATGACTCCGCAATTGCTGATTATAGCACCAACGGAGTTTATGAGCGAAGCAGTAAGACTGGCTACATTTCACAGCAACAATGATAACTTGTCGGTTTCGATAGTTACACCCCAGGCTATATATAACGAGTTTAGTTCAGGAGCCCAGGACATCAGCGCAATACGCGATTTTATCAAAATGCTGTGGCATAAAGCAACTCCGGATAATTTGCCGCGGTATGTTCTTTTATTTGGCGATGCTTCTTATGACTACAAGAATCGCCTTGATAACAATACAAATATTATCCCCACATATCAGTCACCTGAATCATTGCATCCCATTTATACCCTCGCAACCGACGATTATTTTGTTTGCATTGGAGATGAAGATGGGGGAAATGTAAACGATATTGTTGATATCGGAATTGGCCGTATACCTGTAAGGACAGCGGATGAAGCCACAGCCGCTGTAGATAAAATTATTCATTATGTTACGGATACTGAAGCAGTTAATGGTGACTGGAAAAATGTTATTGCATTTGTAGCTGATGATGAAGATGGTAATATCCATATGTACCAGGCCGATGAAATGGCTACTATGATTGACACAACGCATCAGAATTATATCACTGATAAGATATATCTGGATGCCTACAGACAGGAAAGCACTGCAGGTGGACAACGATCATCCGGTGCGAATGCTGCTATCAATGAACGGGTGGATAAAGGGGCATTGCTTATAAATTATACAGGGCATGGAGGCGAAACAGCCTGGACCCTTGAACAGATTCTTCAGACAAATGATATCAATTCATGGAGCAACTATGACAGATTGCCGGTTTTTGTAACTGCAACCTGTGAATTCAGCAGATATGATGACCCGGCAAGAGTTTCGGGAGGCGAGTTGGCTTTTCTTAACAGAAATGGAGGAGCTGTCGCTCTGTTCACTACAGCCAGACCTACATTTGGCACTCCCAATTTCTCACTTGTCCAGAACTTTTATCAGATTGCACTCCAGCCGATGAATGGGGAAATGCCGCGCCTTGGTGATATTATCAGACTTGCTAAACAACATACTCAACCCAGTGATAACGCTAAAAAGTTTGTCTTACTGGGCGATCCTGCGATGAGACTTGCATATCCTGCATACAAAGTCATGACCTCATCAATCAATAACCGACCGGTAGGAGATGGTATTGATACTCTGAAGGCTCTTCAGGAAGTTACCATAGCTGGTAAAATTGTAAATGACCAAGGGCAATTGATTGAAACATTTAATGGTTTAATTACACCTACTGTTTTTGATAAGCAAAGTAGATTTGAAACACTTGGCAGCGAGGGAAATACTGTTATGCCGTTTTACCTTTGGAGAAATATCATCTATAAAGGCCAGGCTGAAGTTAAAAATGGTGAATTTGAGTTTACATTTATTGTACCCCGCGACATAGCATACAATTTTGGAAAAGGAAAAATAAGCTATTATGCAACTGATGGAGTTGCAGATGCATCAGGTAATTATAGCGATCTGGTTGTTGGAGGGTTCAGCAAAGATTATGAATCAGATACTGATGGGCCTGCAGTGAGATTGTTCATGAATGACACTCTCTTCAGGGATGGTGGTTTTACAGGTCAAAATCCGGAGTTGTTGGCATTTATCAAGGATTCATCAGGGATCAATACACTTGGAAATAGTATTGGGCATGATATTGTTGCCATAATTGACAATGATACGCAATTTCCTCATGTGCTTAATGAATACTATCAGGCTTCATTAAATACATATAAAAGTGGTTCTTTGAGATACCAGTTTAAGAGCCTTAAGCCTGGCCGACATATAATAAGTTTCAGAATTTGGGATGTCCACAATAATTTATCTGAACATTCCGTTTCTTTCTTTGTGTCGCCCGAAGACCAACTTGTTCTGAGTGATATAGAGGCCTGGCCAAATCCGATGCAGGATGATATTAATTTTGTTATTGGACATAACCACGCCGGAAAGGAACTAAGAGCATTGTTAAATGTTTATACTATTACAGGTCAGCGTGTTGCGATGATCGATAAAAAAATTAACGCCGGAGGATTCAGAACACCGGTATTGAAATGGAACGGCACCGGAATTGATGGAAGCAAATTACGTGCAGGTATGTATATAGCTAATCTGCGTATAGAAACTCCTGAAGGCTTCGTTTCGGACAAATCAGTAAAGATCTTAATTGCCAGGTAAAATGAGAGCAAAACTATACTTTAAGATTCTTCTCGTTTCTGTAATTTCCACTCTTTCAGCACTTCCTGTGTTTGCACAGAATACTAGTACTGATATAGAGAATTCACAGGTGACAGGAACAGTTAAAATTAACTGGCAACCAAATACCAGTATTGTCAGAGGGAATATGGAATCAATTGAGGCATTATATTTTAAAGATGCAGTATTCGCCGGTTTGCCTGAGAATCATTTGCCTGCATCTGTTTCAAAAGTAAAAGTAAATGATGCCAACGTAATCGTAGAGCTTAAAGATTTAAAATATATACCTCTTAGCCAGGAAGATTTAAATACAATAGTTGACACAATTCCTGCTGTCATTCAAACATCATTGTATGTCATGACTGAACGGGGTATAAAGTATGCTTTTGTTACGGTGGTTCCTTTTGCCATGGATCCTCTAACCGGACAGCCTTCTAAATTGTCAGGCTATACATACATATTAAAGAGCAATCCTCAGAATCCTGAAAATATAAATGAAGGTTTGACACTTGATCCTTCAACTATTCACAACCATTATGAAATTTGGGATAAGGATTGGCCACCACGGTTTGCTGCACATTCAAAACTTGCTATGGATGACTGGTACAAGTTGTGGGTTGAAAACACAGGTGTTCATTTAATCACATATGAGAACCTGCGTAGCATGGGTATGGATGTGAGTAAAATAAATCCTTCATTGATTGCTATGTATAGTAAAGGTGGCTCAATGCTGGAAGAAGAAGCCGGTAAGAATTATAAAGATGACATGACTGAGATTTCCATCAGAGTTGTCACAGCTAATGAAGGCATTTTTGCCCCTGGCGACTATATTCTGTTTTATGGTGAAGGTCCGAATACCTGGAAATATAATAGCACTACCGGAAGGCTATCCTACGAGCCTCACTTATATACAGATAAGATTGGCTATTTCATTACTGTTGGCAATGTGCCCGGAAAGAGATTACCAAAAGCTGATCCTGTGACTGCAAATGCCAATAAACAGTCAGCCTATTATACAGCTGTAAATTATTACGGAAAAGAGGATATCAACCTGATTAAGAGTGGAAGAAAGTGGTTTAGTGATAAGTTGGATACTTACACCAGAACAATAAATCTTCCGGTCTTCAATTTCCCCGATATCGACCTAAGTTCTAATGTGCAAATGGGCTATGGATTTGCAGGGAGAGCCACTGAACAAATGTCCTTTAACATTAAGGTTAATGGGAATATTGAAAACACAACCACTATTGCCAAGTGGATGGGTGATAATTCTTATGCTAATGATATTATCAGTTATCAGTCGTTCAGGCCTACATCCGGCAATATGCAGATACAAATACAGTTTAATCCTCCCAACAGTTCTGCATTAGGTTGGTTTGACTTCATTTCTCTTAATGTAAGAACAAAACTTAAGTTTTACGGGAGTCAGATGAATTTCAGGGACCCGGAAAATGTTGGTCAGGATAATATTACAGAATACACTTTGGACGGTTCGGGTGCAGAATTGGAATTGTGGGATGTTACCAATCATTCGTATGTTCATCAGATTCCAATGACAAAATCCGGGAACAGCTATTCTTTCAGAGTCCAAACCCCTTATCTCCGTGAATTTATCGTGTTTAATGGCAAAGAATACTATACACCATCTTTTGCAGGAAAAATCAATAATCAGGACCTGCATGGCATGAAGAATTACGACATGATAATAGTGACTCATCCAATGTTTAAAAAGCAGGCAGAGAAACTTGCGGCATTACATAACAGTATGGGAGAGATTACAGCTAAGGTTACTCTATTACCGGAAATTTATAATGAGTTCTCTTCGGGCCATGAGGATATCACGGCAATAAGAGACTTTATGAAGATGCTTTATCATAAAGGTGTTGAATATGGATATCCCAAATACCTTCTGTTGTTTGGTAGTGCTTCATACGACTTCAAAGACAGAGTATTCAACAATTTGAACATAGTGCCGACCTATGAGAGCTATAGCTCGGTAAATCCGGTTGCATCATATTTATCTGATGACTACTATGGATTGCTTGATGATGGGGAAGGTGTTGGGCAGACTATTTCAGGTCTTTTGGATATAGGAATTGGTCGCTTGCCGGTCAGAAATCAGGAACAGGCAGATGATGTTATGGAAAAGATTGAGAAGTATCTGAAAAGAGATTCTGATGTACTCGGAGACTGGCGTAATAATCTTTTAATCATTTCAGACGACGAAGACAGGAATATGCATTTGAATCAGGCTGAAAGGCTAAATGCTATTATTGAGACTGAGGAGCCTTTGTATAATGTTAATAAGATATATTTTGATGCATATAAGCAAAATAACACTCCTGGTGGAAGCCGGTATCCGGATGTTAACAGGGAAATAGCATCGCAGGTTGATAAAGGTGCATTGATAACGAACTATATTGGTCATGGTGGTGAGTTAGGCTGGGCTGATGAGAGGGTCCTTGAAATATCAGATATTCAGGCATGGAAGAATTTTAACAGGATGGGACTGTTTTTTACAGCAACGTGTGAATTCTCACGATTTGATGATCCTCAGCATATTTCTGCAGGTGAGCTCGTATTCCTGAATCCACAGGGAGGAGCTGCAGCAATGATTACAACTACGCGTCTTGCATGGTCATCTGTTAATGAAAATCTAAATGAGAGCTTTATTGATTCAGTTCTGATAAAAGAAGGTGGAATCCCAAGGTTAGGAGATATCATCAAATACACGAAAAACAATAATAAAGCGTCTTCAAATCAACGACACCTGACATTGTTCGGTGATCCAGCTATGCCGATGTTTCTGCCTAAGTATAATGTTGTGACTACTAGCATAATTAATCCTGAAACTTTATTACCGGTTGATACTCTGTCGGCAAACTCCAGGGCCACTGTGTCGGGTGAAGTGCATGACAACTCCGGCAACCTGCTCTCAGGATTCAATGGGGAAGTTTCTGTTAAAGTATTCGACAAAATATCAACTATACGAACGTTAGGACAGGATACAGATAGCTTTGAAGTTGATTTTAATGTTAGGAAAAACGTTATATACCAAGGAAAAGCTAAAGTTGTAAATGGTGTTTTCAGTATAACTTTCCCTGTGCCAAGAGATATTGATTATCACTTTGGAACCGGAAAGATCAGCTATTACGCAACTGATGGGTATGATGACGCACATGGCTATTTTACAGACTTTGTGATAGGTGGAGATAAGAAAGTTGTAGAAGCTGACCTAACAGGTCCTGAAATTGACTTGTATATTAATGATACAACCTTCATAGAAGGCGATTTAACCAGTGAGAATCCTAAGCTTCTTGTTGATTTATTCGATGAAAGTGGAATCAATATTCTGGGTAATGGAGTGGGGCACGATTTAATGGCTGTATTAGATTATAACAGCTATAATTCAGTGATATTAAATGATTTTTATGTTGCCGATATAGACAGCTATCAATCGGGAAGAGCTGCTTACCATTTCTTTAATCTTGATGAGGGAGATCATACAATTACTGTGAAAGCATGGGATGTTTTTAACAACTCATCAGAAAAGACCATAGGATTTGTAGTTAAGAAAGATATCAGGCTGAATGTAGATGATGTGACAGCATATCCAAATCCTTCAAGAGGCGAGGTGTGGTTCAAATTCAAGCATAATCTGTTTGATGCTCTCTTAAATATTGAAATAGAGATATACAATTCAAACGGAACATTAGTGCGGATTCTGAATCCTGGCAGAGTAACTGCAAATGGCTACTTAGTTGAAGATGTTAAATGGGATGGTTTGTCATCAGAAGGCAAAGTGCTGCGCAACGGATTGTATATTGCACGGGTAAAGGTGCTTGACAGAAACAACCATTCAGCGGCCCATACCGTTAAGATTATTATGGCAAAGTAACAGGAATAAGACTTTATAAGTTAGCAGTCTTATGACCGCCACCGGGAATTTCAGGAACAACAAACTTTTCGGGGTGCCGGGCTGTCTTTGATTTGTAGAAGTCATAAAGATGATGGTAATCAGCTTCATAATTTCCTGAAGGAGTGAAACTATATCCGAAACCTCCTTTCTTCTCATTGTAATCCAGAAATCCTAACATAACAGGCACTCCTGCACTTTGGGCTATGTGATAAAAGCCGCGTTTCCAGTTTTTATTAGGCCGGCGTGTTCCTTCGGGAGTGATTGTAATAATGAAACTCTCCCTTTTGTGAAATTCTTCAGCTACCTGCAGGACAACATTCGTGCTGTTCTTGCGATCGACAGGTATTCCTCCCATTGCTTTGATTATGCCTGAGGTGTACCATTTGAATGCTTCTTTCTTGATAAGGAAGTGTGACTTAATTCCCATAGAAGTATATCCCAGCCACCCAATAAAGAAATCGAGATTAGAAGTATGCGGTGCCATGACTACAACTGATTTTGAGGAGGGTAGGGGACCTTCTATTTTCCAACCGGCAATTTTCAGGACAATCCTTGCAAAGTACTTAAGCACCATTTAGTCAATTTTTGACAAAGATATCTAAAAAAGTGTCCTTTTATGCAAATAGTCTGTTCGTTTATGAACATCCATAAGAATGCCATATAAACTAAAAGGATTGATTATCAGGTAAATGTAAGATGGAATAATATTTGAGAGGCTGACGGAAACAATCAATGTCTATGAAACACTTCTTCATTACTTTATTTGCAATGATGTTTGCCGGTATATTAAATGCCGGTAATCCCGTTGTTAAACAATCTACGGCTACAAATGAAGCCCTTAATTATCACTCTTCAACTCCTTCGTCTACTGAAAATCCTGTTATTACACGTGAAAACGCACCAGAGAATGCGAAATGGCGATTAACAGACATTTATCCTGACATTAATGCATGGTCGAATGATTTGGTTAAAGCTGAAAACGTGCTAAAAGAAATGGTTTCTCTGAAAGGTACATTAGGAGTAGCTCCCGAAAATCTTTTAAAGTACTATTTACTGGGTGACGAAATAGGAAAGGTATCTTCAAAGCTCCAGTGCTATGTTTATTTACAGCGATCTCTCGACAGCAGAGACCCTGAAATTAGCCAAAACTTTCAAAAAGTACAATCTTTTACCATTAGGGCAAGTCAGGAATTATCCTGGACAACTCCTGAGTTAGTTTCAATTCCTAAAGAAAAAGCCTTGGGTTGGGCCAATGCTGATAAGCAGTTCAATCCATACCGCTTTAGCATGGAAAATATGTATCGTTTGCAGGACCATGTACTGCCTGAAGAGCAGGAACAGTTGGTTTCATATTTTTCGGGAATGTCTGAGACTCCTTCTTCAATCTATACTGAAATAGCAATTTCTGATCATGTTTATCCGCAATTTGTCAGAAGTAATGGCGATACTGTGACGCTGACAAGACCCATGCTTTCAAATATCTCTAATTTCAGTACTGACAGAGATGAGCGAAAGAGAGCTTATGAGACGTATACAGCTAGCTACAAAGCTAAGGAAAATACAATGGCAGCAATCTTGCTGAGTGTAGCAAAAACCAATGCTGCCTATGCCCGTGCTTATAAATTCAACTCAACCCTGGAAGCATCATTAAATGGCCCCAATATTCCTGTATCGGTATACGAAAATCTGATAAAAGTGGCAGGCGAAAACACCCAGGCATTGCAACGCTATATTGAGCTACGTAAAAAGATACTGAAACTGGATGATTACTCATCATGGGATGGTGGTGTTCCATTAGGCACGTTTAATCGTAAATATACTTATGAAGAAGCTAAGGGCATTATAGTTGAAGCTTTGAAGCCATTAGGCAATGAATATGCAACCGGAATCCAAAAAGCTATAAATGGTGGTTGGATTGATGTATATGAAGGTGCCGCAAAAGAAACAGGAGCTTATTCAATGGGAGTTTATGGAGTGCATCCATATATCTTACTAAACTACGATCAGACAACCGATGCTGTTTCAACTATGGCACACGAACTTGGTCATACCATGCACTCCATGTTTTCTTCGGCAAACCAGCCTTATGAAACACACCAATATTCAACATTTGTTGCTGAGGTTGCTTCAAACTTTAACGAGGAACTGTTGCTCGACTATATGCTAAAGAATTCAACTGATAAGCAGGAGCGTATTGCACTGCTGGACCAGGCAATCAACAATCTCATTGGTAGTTTTTACAGGCAAAGTCAGTTTGCTGATTTCGAGCTGCAGGTTCATAAACTTGCAGAGAAGGGTGAGCCTGTTAATGCAACTATTCTGAATACCATAATGAGGGAACTTAATGACCGCTATTATGGTGAGACCATTCTGCCTCATCCATACAGGGATATCACATGGACTCAGATTATGCATTTCTATAATCTGCCTTATTATGTTTACAATTATGCAACAAGTTACGCTGCTGCCTCAAGGATTCATCAGTTATTGACTACCGGAACAAACGAGCAGAAAGCTGAAGCTCTTAATAATTATATTACGCTGCTTAAATCGGGAGGAAATGATTACCCTGTTGAACAACTTAAGAGAGCAGGCGTGGATATGACTTCAACTGAACCAACATTGGCCGTTGTTTCAAGGCTTAATGAGCTGATAGATCAGCTGGAAAGAGAATTGAATTAATGATTTAGTTTTAAGAATGAAAAAAATGCGGGGCGGTTACCCGCATTTTTTTTGCCCAATATTGAACACTAACTATTAAAGATTATTAAGTCAGCATACGTAGGTTGAGGCTAAAAACCACACCCCGGCGATAAAGGCTATAAGTGCAACTGTAAAGATTATATTCTTAATTGGCCTTGAATAGTTTATCTTTCCTGCCAGGGGTAAAAGAAAGGGCATTATTATGAGTGTTAGCATAATACCTATGATACTTCCGGCAAGTACATCTCCGGGAAAGTGAACGCCCAGATAAATCCTGCTATAGCTGATTATACAGGCTGCTAAAGCAATAATAATCTGCAGTAACTTCTTTGGCCGCAGTCCGTATACAATAGCTGTTAATGCCGTCATTGCAGTAATGCTGTGACCGGATGGAAAACTGTTATGGAATAGTCTGTAGAATGGCAGCGTATGCACCGAAGGACTTTCATTAAAATGTCTTAAAGGCCTGTCCCATCCATCAAACATGAAATTCTTTAATAACTGGCCTGTTATTCCGGTGATAACAACTAGTAAAATCAGAGTAAGTACAAGTTCAGGTTTCTTATATATTAACAGCATACTTAATATTGATGCAAGAATGAGCGAGTCGCCTAAATGGGTAATCATGAACATTGGTTGGTCGAGCCATAAATAGTTGTCAGTATTAAGCCACATGAAACTTTCATAGTATCCCCATTTGATAAGGGAAGCAGCCAGACCTGCAATGTAAATGCCTGCAATTATCAGAAATGGCAGCATATGGTGTAATGCTGATTTGTAAGATTTTTGGTCCATCATTCCTGAGAAAATTCCTTCACTAAGTTTCTATATGATGAGAATACGTTAGCCCTCGATACAAATCCAACATACTTTCCATTATTGAGCACGGGCAGGTTGTAATGGGATGTTTCATTAAATTTCATGGCAACATCCTCCATAGTTGCATCAATATTAATGATTGTATCGGGCATAAACATAAGATTCCTTACATAGGTATTATCATATAGTTCTGTACTGAACATTATGTTTCGTATTTCATTGATAAATACCACACCCAGAAAGTTGTTTTCCTCATCCACAACAGGGAAGACGTTTCGCTCTGATCGTGCAATGGTCTTAACAAGCTCCCCGAGGGTAGCATCAGGCTTAACAATAAGGAAGTTATGCTCAACAAGCTTGGTAATCTTCATTCTTGATAGCGCAGCTTTATCTTTATCGTGCGTAATAAGTTCCCCTCTTTCAGCCAGATTTGTGGCGTATATATTATGCCTTTCGTAGAAATATATGGTGAGATACGAAATAGTGGCTGTTATCATTAGGGGAAGGAAGAACTCATATCCTCCCGTAATTTCAGCGATCAGGAAGATTGCAGTAAGGGGAGCGTGCATAACTGCAGCCATAACACCAGCCATACCTGCGAGTGCAAAGTTGCTTTCGGGGAGGTCAACGAATTTAAATATGTTTACTGCTTTTGCGACCAGAAACCCCGTAATACCTCCCATAAACAAGGATGGTGCGAAAACACCCCCAACACCACCACCACCTGTGGTGAATGCCATAGCTATGACTTTAAAAAACAAGACCAGGACAATAAATAGTAAAAACAGCCATGAGTTGTCCTTAAAGCTATAGAAAAAGCTTCCGTTGAACAGGCTTTCACCTCTGCCATTTAATATATCGGTTAGAATATCATAACCTTCGCCATAAAGCGGAGGGAAAAGGAAAATTAGCAGACTGACTACAATTCCCGAGATTAGCAGTTTACGGAATGTATTCCTGATATTGGAAAGCTTTGATTCTATATATCGGTTTGCCCTTACAAAATACAATGAAACGAAACCTGCAACTATACCCAGCAGTATGTAAAACGGTATGTTGCTTATGTCGAAGGGTGCAACTGAAAAGAATGCAAACATCACAGTTTTACCCATGATGAGGGAACTTAGCGTAGCACCAGTGATGGATGCAATCAGCAGTGGAATTATTGATCCCATGGTTAGGTCAAGCATCACAACTTCGAGTCCGAAAAGTATTCCTGCGATAGGAGCGTTAAAGATGCTTGCAATAGCGCCGGCTGCACCACAACCAATCATGAGTGTGATGGTGCGGTAATCCATTCTGAGTACACGTGCAAGGTTAGAGCCAATGGAAGCTCCGGTGAGGACTATTGGTGCTTCAAGTCCTACTGACCCTCCAAACCCGACAGTTAAAGTACTTCCAATCAGAGATGAGTAGTTATTATGAGGTTTCAGATGGCTGTTGTTACGACTAATTGCATAGAGTACTTTGCTGATTCCGTGGGATATGTCGTCTTTGACAATGTATTTAACAAACAATACAGTGAGAGCCATTCCAAAAAGCGGGTATAGCAGATAGAGAAAATTTACACCTTCGGCCTCAAAACCAACTGTTAAAATGTAGTGTGTATAATAAACAGTATTTTTAAGAACTACAGCTGATAGTCCACTAATAAGTCCGACAACAAAACTCAGTAACAATACGAAGTTGCGGTGACTTATGTGCTTAAGTCTCCACTTTTGTAGCTTTATAAGAGAGAGGGATAGTATCATACATGCAAATGTATAAATTTGCCTTAAAGAAAATCAATTAGATTTAAGAAATCGAACAATACTAATTGTCTCTGAAGTCTTTCTTTCTGTTGAGTTTAAGGTCCTGAAGTACAGAAGCTTTTACTTTTATGTAGAAGTTCCAGCTTTTCAGGTATCCGATTGGTATCCAGTTAAATCTCATCTCCCAGCAATGAAGATCACGGTAGACACTTATGGATGTGTGTGAGAGGGCTTTATTCTCTATATCATAATTGGTCGTAAAGTTAACTTTCCACTTAGGTGTGACATTAATATCCCCGTTTACAGCAATGGTATGTACGACTCTGTTATCATATTTCCGCTGTGGATAAATTAAGAAATCATTATAACCCAAACTATAACTGAAATTTAAGTTCCATTGATTATTCCAATTGATATAATTATCAGGGTTTTGAATTATGTCTTCAACTTCTTCTTCAGGCACAACTACAGAAGTTGATGAAGTGGGAGTTTTAGATTTTCCGGGACTTAAATTATACGAAAGTGAGAAATTCCAACTGGAGTTGTCTCTTCTGAATAATCTTTTGTTTTCTGTCCATTCAAACCGGTCAATCAATGTGCCTTTATCGTTTGTAACATATGGGCTGAAGCTCGCATTATATGATATCTGTAGTTTCTTAAAGAGAGTGGTCCTGGCCGACAAACGCAAAGGACTCCATTGAAGTGTGTCTTTTGCCAGGTCATATGACGAACCAAGGGTGAAGTTTTCAATTAACATCACTTTTTTCATTCCTGTAACAGTATCACTGCGTGATCTTACTTTAATTTCCAGGTTATTGGAAATGGAGAAATTTAACGCTCCTGATTTCCTGTCGGGTGGTGTTCCATAAATGCCATCGCTGAAAATTGAATATCGTTCAATTCTCCCTGTTGTATCAGCTTGTACACTTTTATAATAACCAAATTTTGAACTACCGAAATCAGGTCTTAGTGATAGGCTAACTGATGGTCGAACAACATGCCTGACAGCTCTCAGCGGGCCTTTCTTAAATTGCTTCATCCCGTATACTGTCGTTGATAATCCGGTTGAGTAGTTGTATTCATGAATTGCATAGAAGCCGGGAACAGTATCCCATAATTGGTAACCCGCAACTGTATCTCCATCAATTACCGCTTGTTCATCTATCCAGATTCGGGTAATACTCCTCGAATACCAGCGTTCAGTAAAATTAACTGTATTTGAAAAACTAAAATACTTTAAAAGCTTAAGTGTCAGATTTATGGGAATTGTATGCTGTATCCCATTGTCCATGTTCTTAAACATGGCATTTGTAAACATCAGTGAATCGGCAGTCCTGATTTCATTTTTTGCAGTCATTGTATATGACATACCTATGTTGTCATACCATTTAAGATTTGATACTTTATCAGGTCTGCGGAAAGGAAAGAATTTGTTGACACTTAAGTTAATTGATGGAAGTGTGAAGTTAACTAACTTAGTTTGAGTGTTTTGACTATGAGTTAGAGAACCTGTCATGTTTACACGATCGCCAAAAGAAGTAGAATAACTAATACTTGACTGAAAGGTATTCGTAAGGTGGTCATTAATAGACACCGGATTATAGCGGGAGAATGTACTTGATCCAATATTCACACTTGCGTTAAATTGGCTCCTTGGTCTTGCTTTGGGATCCTGACGATGAGTCCAGATTATTTTGTAGTCTCTTCTTTTTGTAAAGCTTTGTGTCTCTCTTACCCCCGAGGTATTAATAGCATAATTGAGGTTTAAACTACCTGAATATTTATAGCGTTTCCGATAGTTGAAAGTTGGTTTAACTGCCCAGCTTCCCCGTGAGGCAATATCACCTATCAACTTAAGCTCCATGTACTCACTAATCCCAAAATAGTAACCGCCGTTGTCAAGGTAGAAACCTCTATTGGTTGATTCGCCATATGTTGGTATTAAGATTCCTGAAGTTTGTCCGCGTTTGTTTGGGAAAAGCCCGAATGGTAATATTAATGGCAGAGGGACATCCTCTATGGTCATATAAGCAGGACCTGTGACGATTTTGTTATTTGGTATTACTTTAGCTTTAGTAAACTTCAGACTAAAGTGTGGATGATCAAGGTTACATGTTGTATATCCACCACCTTTCATATTGCTAACGTCATTGTCCATCTTCTTTACCACCTCACCATGTAAATAACCCTGGCCTTCCTGAGTTATAACATTTTTTATAAGTCCTTTCTTGGTATCGAAATTATACCTCATTTCTTTAGAAATGAAGCTTTGTGAGCCTTCGGAGAATTCAGGGAGGCCTATTTCCACATTTGCAGAATCAACCAGTGGCTTTGCTGTGAGAATGTTGGTATTGAAGTCAATTTCAATGTATCCGGCTTTTTGTTTTATTTTCTCATAGCTTATATCGGCATCTCTGAACAGGAATACTTTTTGGTTTTCGAGATCAAGCCTGATAGAATCGGTTGCGCTGTAGACTACCTTTGAGCTGATTGCACTCTTTTTCTTTTTTACTGCAGTGGTGTCGTTAGATTGACTCTGATTCAATGAATCGGGTACGGTAATGAACAATGAATCAATCGGTTGAGATATTGAAACTGTAGTGTCCGGCACAGGAGTATTGATGGTGTCATTTTGGGCAATAGTGGATGAATGTATTGCCAATATCATAGAAATGGCCAAAAATAACTTCAGGATTAACCAAAAATCAATGTTAAAAGAGTAGCCGGTGTGCTTCAATTATATTAAATTTGTGTGTTAATTAGTGGTTGACAAATCCTGGTAGAGCTATTTCAAAGTTGCCTTAATATTTTGTGGCAAAACTAATCAAAATAAACATGGTGATAAAACGGATTTTTTCTTTCTTTATTCTCTTATTTGCTGCATTATTGATTTCTTTTAACGCAGAAGCTCAAAAAGTTAAAAAAGTAGTTATAGATGCCGGTCATGGTGGCCATGATCCGGGAGCAGTTGGTAAGATTTCGAAGGAAAAGGATATAACACTTGCAATAGCACTTCAAACCGGGCGTTTTATTGAAGAGAATCTGCCTGATATCAAGGTCGTGTACACCCGTAAAACTGATGTGTTCGTAGAATTATTCCGTAGAGCCAGGATTGCAAATGAGGCTAAAGCTGATTTGTTTATTTCAATTCATTGTAATGCCAACAAATCATCAACTCCCTATGGTGCTGAGACATATGTTATGGGACTTCATAAAAGTGATGCAAACCTTGCTGTTGCCCAAACTGAGAACGCCTCAATTCTTTTGGAGGAAGATTACCATGTGCAATACGACGGATTTGACCCGGCATCTCCCGAAGGGTATATCTTTTTCTCTATGCTGCAGAATGCATATATGGACCAAAGTCTTGGTCTGGCGAGCAGTGTTCAGAAGCATTTTAAGGACAGGGTGAATCTTTTTGACAGGGGAGTAAAGCAGGCCGGCTTTTTAGTTTTGTATAAGACTACGATGCCTTCTGTTCTTATTGAAACAGGTTTTATAAGTAATCCCAAAGAGGAAAAGATGCTTGCATCAGAAGAAGGTCAGACATATATTGCTTCGGCTATCTACAGAGCTGTGAAAGAATATAAAATGAGTATGGAGAAAACTCCGAATCTTGCAGTTTCAGATGAACTTAAAGCTCCGGGCCCGGGGAGCAAAAAGGAGGATTCTTCACTCATGAAGGATAAAACAAAACCTAAAAATGATAAGACACAGGAAGTTCTGCTGGCTCAGAAAGATGTAGCACCATCTATTGAGGGAGATAATTCAGAACCTTCTGTAAATAATCTTGTTTTTAAAGTACAGTTCCTCGTCTCTGATAATGTACTTAAAAATTCTGATAAAGCATTAAAGGGATTGAAAGATGTTGATTATTACAAACATAGCGGTATGTATAAGTATACTTACGGCTCAGAAATAAGTTTTGAGGATGCCGAAAGAAAGGCTAGAGAACTACGAAAGCTTGGTTTCAGCGATTGTTTTGTTGTTGCTTTCTTAAATGGTGAAAGGATTGATATTAATGAAGCTAAAAAATTGCAGAATAACTGATTAAAAGTAAATAATGAAATTTAACCGGTACAGTCGTGAACTGAAGATAGGACTTGTTACAGTTTTGACAATTGTAGCATTTATTTGGGGTTTTAACTATCTGAAAGGCAAAGATCTTTTTAATAGTCAACGCACATTTTATGTCGTGTATAATAATGTTTCAGGTTTAATGAAAGCCAATGCCGTTACTATTAGCGGGCTTAATATAGGTCAGGTAAATGGCCTTGAATTCCTTGAAAGCGATCCTACAAAGGTTGTTGTTGAGCTTACTATTGCAAATGACATAAATATCCCATCAAATTCAACAGCCAGAATTTATAGTTCCGACCTGTTAGGTACACGTGGTATAGAGATTGTGCTCGGAGATTCTCCTGATGGTGCAAAATCAGGCGATACTCTCCGTTCAGATGTGGCAATGAGCCTTCAGGAAGAGGTTAATGATATGGTGCAACCGATACTTGTAAAAGCAGGTAGCATGATGAGCAGCATCGATACTGTTATAACGGCAGTTGGCGAGATTTTTAATTATGGCACCAGAGAGGATCTGATAAAAAGCGTTGAAAGCCTTCGCAATACTATTGCCAATATTGAAAATGCTACTAAGTCTATTGACACATTGCTTGTAACTCAGCGTAGCAGACTCGTAGGAATATTTAAGAATGTGGAGTCAATTACTACTAACCTGGAAGATAACAATGAAGAGCTAACACGCATAATCTCTAATGCAGCAAGCATTTCTGATACTATTGCTCGATCTAACCTTGCCGGAATGATTGCAAATCTGGAAACTTCCATTGCAAATCTCACCAAAGCTACTGATAAGATCAGTTCAGGCGAGGGCTCTATTGGGCTGTTGCTGAATGATGAAAAGTTATACAGAGACCTTGAGTCTTCATCGAAACAGCTTAATCTTCTTCTTGAAGATATCAGACTTAATCCACGAAGATACCTGCAATTCTCAGTTTTTGGGAAATCAAAACCATATACTCCTCCTGTAACTGAATAAAGTTACTGCCATCTGAAAATGTCATATCGGTCAACAGGGCGAAGATGATCAAGCCATTCAAAGTCATCGAGCAGTAATTCCTGTGGAGTGAGTTCTCCTTCGGGATGAAGAGTTGCGTTTGGTTTAGCGAGGTATGTCAGATCACGAATCTTACGATCGCGGATTCGTATATTCATGTTGCTTGAGAATGATTTATTAACACCGGTTAAAGTGCCATCTTCTTCCCTTACCCAGTATAAGGTTTCAGAATTCCCCAGTACTTTTATGAATACAAGCTCATTGTCGGTAAAATAGCCTTCCATGTCTCGCCCCTTAATCTGATTGTAGCCGGTTGTATCCTTTGAGACCATAAAAGCAGATGAGTACAGGAACATTTTTTTTATGGTTTCTTCGCCGGTAAGGACATATATAGAATCAGCAGTAAGTTGATTGCCATCCGCCCAGAGTACAGGGTGCCTGTGTAATCGCATTGTTGAATCGGAAAATGAATAGATCAGTGAATCGGCCATTCCCTGCATATCGTTTCTGAAAAACTTCATTTTATAATAGGCGTAGATTTCTTTTGTTGTCTGAGTGGAATCGAAAGTTACCTTCATCGTGTCGGAGTGGATAAACAAAGTATCGTTATCATCAATCATATGCGCTTCGGGCATATCAGTGATAAGTGTGTATCCAATTGACTTGTCGTACTCCGCGTATTGTCCGTATACAATCATGTTCTGCACTGTGTCAATTACCTGTATATTCTTAAAAGCCTGCCCATAGCCATTTGTTCTCTCATAGTAAAGACTATCGCCGGTAAGGACTTGATCGCCATTGCGAACGCGTGCGTTTTCATTAAACTCCGAAATGTCAGTATCAGTATTATACCAACCATTTTCAGCATATATATCTGTGCCTTCGCCAACTATTGTTGTAGGGCCTCTGAATTTGGATATTTTAGTTTGAGTGTTATATTCGAGTGTATCGCAATTCATCTTGTAATCGGGGTTAATCAACACCACATCCATCCGGAAGAAAAAATCTTTTGTGTTCGTATGGTAGTATCCTCTTTTACTGTCAAGCGTATTGTCTGCATTCACAATGTGTCCGTCATTCAGGTAGTATGCAATCCCACTCACGCGATCAAATGTTAGTTTATTAGTAATTAGTACTGTTTGGTTGTCAATAAATTTCACATTATCAAAGACTTCTGCAACCTTTGTTTCGCCATTATAATAAATAGAATCACCATAAAGATGAAGGGTATCGGCCGAATTGATATGCACATTACTGTATGCCTTTACGCTATTATTGGCATTATTGAGGTGTGCCGAATCACAATACAGGAAAGCACCTTCATGTTCGAAGACAGCATTGCCAAGAATTCGTTGAATATTTTCTCCCAGAGTGCGATCATACACTGCTTCGTTAGCCTGCACAAGGCGAATTTTTTTTCGCTCCTGAGAGGATGCGGAAATTGTGATACAAAGTGATAGGAATAGCAATAAAATATATTTCTTGGGCATATCAGGCTATAAAATTGGTTGTCAAAGATAGGGTATATAGTTAAAAAATATTTTAGGAAGGCCTGTTATTTAGTTATAAATTTGCCTGCCAACTTTATTAATAATATTAAATTGTTTTCCAATGAGTTTGATGGACACTATCAGGGACAATGCAAGAAAACTAAACAAATGTATTGTATTACCTGAAGGAACAGAAGAGCGTACACTAAAAGCCGCTGCGTATATCCTTAACGATAAACTAGCAAGAATTATTTTACTTGGCAACAAGGATGAAATACAGCGTAAGAGTGAAGAATTTGGCTTACAGAATTTAGGTGAAGCCACAATAATTGATCCGGAGAATAATCCTGATGCCGAAAAGTATATTAACATGCTTATGGAAATCAGGAAATCAAAAAGTATGACTTACGATGAAGCTTCACAATTAGTCAGAGATCCTTTATACCTGGCTACACTGCTTATTAAGGCAGGTATTGCTGATGGAGAAGTGGCAGGAGCTAAAAATTCTACAGGAAATGTGCTGAGGCCGGCATTTCAGATTGTAAAGACCTTACCGGGTATCAGTGTGGTGTCGGGTGCTTTCATTATGATTTTAAAGAATAATCCTAATACACCTGATCAGATTCTGGTATTTGCTGATTGTGCCGTTCATCCTGATCCTACTGCTCCTGAGCTTGCTGAGATAGCCATTTCAACAGCTCAGACTGCAAGGAAGATTGCTAAAATTGATCCTAAAATAGCCATGTTAAGCTTTTCGACAAAAGGTAGTGCAAAACATGCTTTAGTGGATAAAGTTGTTGAAGCAACAAGAATTGCGAAAGAAAAAGCACCATGGCTTGAAATCGATGGTGAACTTCAGGCAGATGCTGCACTGGTTGAATCAATAGGAATGAGTAAAGCACCGGGCAGCAGCATTGCAGGTAAGGCCAACGTTTTAGTCTTCCCGGGCCTTGAAACCGGAAACATTGCATATAAATTGGTTCAGCGTCTTGCAGGCGCGGAAGCCATAGGACCAATCCTTCAGGGGATGGCAGCACCTATTAACGAATTATCGAGAGGATGTTCTATAAGCGATATCGTTAATCTTGTTGCAATAACAGCCAATCAATCAGCTCAGTAGATAATAATTTAAATAAAATTCAAATGTCGGAAAGATTAGAAGATTTTAGCCTGGGAAAATCCATGCAATCTAAAGGTACTATCCAAAAGGTAGGAATCGTGGGTTGTGGTACAATGGGTCAGGAATTGTCAGTACTCATGAGTCAATCGGGTATTGAGGTTGCTTTTATTGATTTAAGCGAAGAGAGGGTTTCGGAAGTAATACTCAGAATTGAGTCTATGTTAGACGACCGCATCAGCAGATGGGGTTTAACAGGTAGCGAGAAGAAACTCATTATGTCGAGAATTAAAGGCTCGGTTGATTATTCAACGATTGCAGATTGCGATGTCGTATTTGAAACCGTTAATTCAAAAAAGAAAGGCACAAGCCTGGAGCTAAGGCAGCAGATTTTTGCAAAGATTGAAGCAGTTGTAACACCGACAACCATCATTACATCAAATACTGCAACTTTAATGATCTCTGAAATTGCTTCAGCTCTTAAACATCCTGAAAGAGCTATGGGCTTACATTTCTTTTCACCTGTTGGAAAAGTTAAAATTATTGAAGCAGTACGTTCTGTCTATACTAATGACGAAACCTATGCTGTAGTGAGTAAACTTGCTCTTTTAGTTGGTAAAAAGCTTATAAATGTCAATGAATCATCAGGCAATATCAGTACACGAATGATTGTGCCGTTGATTAATGAGGCATGCGAAATTCTGATGGAAGGTATCGCAACTGTTGCTGATATTGATGAAACAATGAAAGAAACGTCAGGACTTCAATTAGGCCCCTTTGAAATGGCCGATAGGATTGGTCTCGATAAATTGCTGAAATGGATGGAGAACTTATATATCGAATTTGGTGAGCAAAAGTATAAACCATCTCCTGTGCTTAAGAGAATGGTTCGTGCTAACCTGTTTGGTCGTAGAGTAGGCGAAGGATTCTACCTGTATCAGGATGAAAAGAAAATATCGAAGCAAGGTCAGATTCTTAACCTGGGACGCCTTTAATTTAAGTTCAACTCACATTAAAATGTAAAGAAATGAAAGTCATAGTATTAAATTGTGGAAGTTCTTCGATAAAATACCAGTTATTTGATTTGCCATCCCAGGCAGTTCTTGCTAAAGGACTGGTTGATAAAATCGGATTAAAAGGTTCGCTGATAAAGCATTCGAGGAATGATGGCGCTGAAGTTAAACTTGAGGGTGAAATTTTAGATCATCAACAGGGAATAGAGTATCTGTTAGGTGTTTTGATGAGCGAAAAGTATGGAAGTATTAAGGATCTTAAAGAGATCGATGCTGTTGGACACAGGGTTGTTCATGCCGGTGAGAAATTCAACGGCAGTGTATATATCACTAAAGAAGTAATAGAAGCTCTTGAAGAATGTATAGAATTGGCTCCTTTGCATAATCCGCCAAATTTGAAAGGTATTTATTCAATAACCAACCTTCTTCCTGATGTTCCTCAGGTTGGAGTTTTTGATACTGCTTTTCATCAGACAATGCCCGATTACATTTACTTGTATGGTATTCCATATTCGCTTTATGAAAAATATAAAATAAGGAGATATGGCTTCCATGGATCAAGTCACAGATATGTATCTAAGAGAGCATGTGAGATTCTGGGTAAAGATATTAATGAGCAGAAAATCATTACCTGTCACCTGGGAAACGGTGCTTCAATTGCAGCAATCAAAAACGGAAAGTCAATGGATACTTCAATGGGAATGACTCCCATAGAAGGACTTATAATGGGAACCCGTACAGGAGACCTTGATATTGGAGCATTTTTGCAGATTATCAACAAAGAGGAAATTGACATTTCCGTGGCCAATACTTTAGTAAACAAGCACTCCGGAATGCTTGGCGTTTCAGGCGTATCGAGCGATATGAGAGATGTTGAAAAAGCTGCTGAGGAAGGAAATAAGAGAGCAAAAGTTACTCTTGAGATGTATTATTATCGTATCCGCAAGTATATCGGTTCTTATGCCGCTGCAATGGGTGGTGTTGATATAATAATCTTTACCGGTGGGGTAGGTGAGAACGATTCAGCAACCCGCTTGTTTAGTACCAGTGGATTAGATTTCATGGGCATTAAAGTTGATGAAGCTAAGAATAATGGCTTGAGAGGAAAAGAAGCAGTTATTTCGACCGATGATTCTAAAGTTACTGTTATGGTAGTACCTACAAATGAAGAGCTGGTAATTGCTCTTGATACTTATGAGATTGTGGAGAGAAGAAAAGCAAACGCTTAAACTATCCTGATCGGAACAAAAAAGAGAGGCGGTATTTTCATACCGCCTCTCTTTTTTAACAGAAAGTAAAATGCTATTCCATTTCTTCCATCATTTCATCAGTAATTTCCATATTATGGAACACATTGGTGACATCGTCATCATCTTCAAACAGATCAATCAATTTCATTACCTTATGCGCAGTATCTTTATCCACTTTTACAGTGTTTTTTGGAATTCGCTGCAATTCTGCATTTTCAGGTTCTATCTTTACTTCTTCCAACTTCTTTAGCATCGGACCAAAGTCCTCCATTGCAGTAGTCACAGTGATAATGTCGTCTTCAAGCTGAATATCTTCTGCGCCTGCATCTATGAGGTCCATTTCAATATCGTCTATATTGATGTTAGCAGCCGGAATGGTGAAAATGCCTTTTCTGTCAAATAAAAATGCAAGCGAACCATTCGTTCCAAGACTGCCGCCAAATTTGTTGAAATAAGATCTGACACTGGATATCGTGCGCTGTACATTGTCGGTTGTTGCTTCAACGAATATTGCTATGCCATTTGGAGCGTAACCTTCATAAGATGTTTCCTGATAATTCGCCGAATCTTTGTCAGCCCCTTTATTAATAGCTCTTGTGATATTATCTTTAGGCATACTTGCTCCTTTTGCATTCGCAATAGCAAGACGTAAACGGGGATTGCCATCGGGATCAGCTCCACTTTCTTTAACAGCAACAGTTATTTCTTTGATGATTTTTGAGAAGATCTTGGATCGCTTAGCATCCAGGGCTCCTTTTTTTCTCTTGATAGTTGACCATTTATTGTGTCCTGACATAGGTACTTGTGTTAATTAGTTTCAGGTATGTTTCTTACAAGTTGTAAAAATAGTAATTTTTAATAATGGAAAATGCTGTCCTTTTATAAAGAACAGCATTCCCTTTAATTCATTAATCAAGTATTACCAGTTTACCAAAGTTATGCCAATTGCGAAAGGATATACTTCAGGTCCACGGTTTTCTTTAAACAGTTGGGTTAAGGAATATTTTGCAAAGATGTTTAGTTTTCCCCAACCGGCACGAGCCATAAGTTCAAGTTTAAAAGGACTCATTGCAGTTGAACCATGGTCTTTATCTTTCTTGTCGTTTTCATCAACGAGCTTGGTGTGGGTTCCTATTCTAAGTCCTGAGAGAACCCCAACCCCCAGATGGAAACTGTTTACCTTTGAATAGCTGTTTGACTGTAATTCGAACATAATAGGAAGGGTGAGGTAGGTTGTAACAAGTTTACTTTTTACAAAACGTGGATCGTCAATTACATCCAAATAGCCTGCAAGTGTATCCAGGTTAGAGATAACTGCATTGTTTTTAAAACGGTAGTTATTCCATTCTAATCCAAGCCCCGTTGTTAAGCCAAAGTTTTCACCAATCAGGTTGAAATTCTGCTCATATATGTTTAGTCCGATGTTAATTGACTTTTCCATTTTTTGATCAAGGAATTCATAGTCCTGGGGTGTTTCAATTTTATAATCTTCATTTAAAAGTCCGTTTATGCCAATATCGAATCCTCCCCAATGTCCATCATATTTTTCTTTGCGATCGCTTTTAAGCTGTACATTTCCTTCATCATCAATTTCAAGATTGTGTCTTCCAACTCCAATTGATGTTTTATCATCCATTTCATTTACACGTACATCAATGTTTCCTAACTTCACAAAAGTTGAATCATAGCCATCAAATACGGAAAAATCCATATCACCCAGTTTAACAAAGGTTGAATCTCCATCTTCCATAACTCTTATTTCAATATCACCACCTGTAAATTCATCTGATGGTTGCGGAGGAACAGCGTCATCAGGATTATCAAGTGCTATTTCAATTTTACCTGTTTGTCTCAGTTTCTTGATATCAGGGTTGTCGAAATAAGTTAGTACACCGGCTCCGGTTACATCAGCAGATATTTTATTCTTGGCAAAAACTGAAATCTTTGATGCACCCGAAGTACTTGTATTAGTTGTGATAGTGCGCAGCATCATAGCATTAACTGAAGAAGCACCCGATACTTCAGAGTTGTGAGTACTTGCTGATCCTTTCAGTGTTATGCGGGAAGCTCCTGAAGCAACAGTTGACAACTCCTGAGTATTAATTTCAATATTCGCACGGGATGCACCTGTTGCAACCAATCTTAATAGAGGTAATTCAAGAACACCTTTTGATACAAGCCTTGCAGCTCCGCTTAATTCTATTTCACGGATATTAGGGGCTGTAACGTATGCTTTCAGTGATGTTGGATTTTTAATAGATCCTGAATTTATTTGGAGGGTGCCTTTATTTACCAAAGTGTGAATTTCGTCTTTTAAGTTATCGTCGGTTTCTACAATAACTGAAGAAGGCTCACCCTGAGTAAGAATCACAGTAAAAGCACTGCCCACTTCTATGCGGTTAAATTCAGGCAAAGGGCGGTCTTGTTTTATGACATTGCCGCTTCCTTCAACTTGTGAAAGTGCTGTAAATGGAAGCAATAGTGCTACCAGAGCAATGTTCAGGATGGTAGTTGTGTAAATTAATAGCGATTTCATGGCGTTAGTGTATTAAAGTTTCGTTTAAGACGGCTGTGCCCGGCCGTATGTTACATTTAAAAGTTTTATTTTTTATTTTTCAACAACTGCGATATTTTTAAAGGTACCGGAACCGGCGTAGCTACGTTCTAATTTATAATCATTATTGGTAATGAAGTTGAATCCATTGATTCCAATATCAGCAAGCAGCCATACATTAAGAGATTCGGGAATCTGAGCTGCAATCTGCTCTCCTGAACGAATTACAGAGCTAAGAATCCTTCCGGTTTTTACTCCTGAGATTCTTTGTTGATGCATTTGTCTTTCGTTAAGTTCTTCTGTGTCTTCTTCGTTGGCAAGTGCCAGTTCCTGGGACAGTCTTATGTCGTCATACAAATTCGAATAGAAGCTTCGAGTATGGTTATCTGAAATGAGGGGAGTGGTATTTATGATCATAGGCTTTGATCCTATTTTTTTAATAGGAGTCTGATGTTTAATCTCATTAGCAGTAGTGCTTTTTTTAGCTGGTTTTGGCATGTCTTTTATAGTAACCTGCTTTTTGACCGAGCCTTCAGTCTGCTCTTCAATAACTGCTGTTTGCTTATTCTCCTCAACTGCTGTTCGGGCTGTTTTATTTCCTTCGTGCGTGGCCTGATATTCAACTGAACTCCTCAGTGCTTTATCTAACGCACTATCGTTGTCAGGTGTGAGCCTGAAATAAACTGTAGCCAGTAAAAGTAATCCTGCAGCAATTCCGGTTGCAAAGTAATATCTTATAAATACTGATTTCTGTTTGATTTTCAGCTTATCCTTTTCGGGATATACTATTCTTGACTGCGGTTTTACTTTACAATAAGTGTATAACTTGTACTCTTCTCTAAGCTCAGGATGCGCAAGTAAAAAGCTGTTGAGTCTTGAAATTCCTTCCGATGATAAATCACCCTCAGAGGCTGCAATAAAATAATGTGGATAGTTATCTGGTGAAAGATTTAAAGCATCAACGTCATTAGGCTGATAAAGCGACTCTTTAAATCCCAGATGCTCAGATAATTCTGCTTTTAGGGTAAAATTACCCATATCCTGCATCTCTTCTTTTATTTCAGGATTCTGCTCTAAAAAAAGAAGGAGATTGGCCGTATCAACAGGGCTAAGTTTATTATCAAGGTAATCGATAATAAACTCTTCATAGTTGGTGTGATTAATATTCATAATGCTTCCTCCTTGTTAAATGACCTTCTCAATGCTGCCTATGTAATTCTTTAATGATAACCGTCCCCTGTAAATATAAACTTTGACTTGCGACTCTGATAATCCGGTAATTTTCCCAATTTCCTCGTAAGAGTATCCTTCGTAATCCCTGAGAGTAATAACATTTCTTTGAATCTCAGGCAGAGTATCGAGTGCTCTGTTCAGAATCTCCTGCAGGTCATTGTACTTATTAAATGAAACCTGGAGGTTGAGATGTTGATCTTCAATTGAAGTATTTCTTTTATCCTTACGAATCATATCGATCATTGTATGATAGGCTGTTGTGAACAAGTATGTTTTAGCTTTTTCAAATGAGACTTCTTCCGCTTTTTCCCATAGTCGTGAAAATGACTCCTGTACGATGTCACGTGATTTCTCTCTGTCGCCCAGATTCTTTTGTATGAAGCGATAAACGCCGTCAGCATAGTTGTTAACACACTTATTATACTCAGCCGTATTCATAGAGTTATTTGAGTTAGTACTATGACAGATTAACCATGTAAAAAGTTACAGTTCTGTCTGAAAAAGTTGAATAAAATTTCCATTGTTAGTAATTAAGAATTAAATACTTGATTAAATTTCCTATTTTTGTGATAACCAACTTAGCCAATCTATAACCTGATGCCTGAAGATCAAAATTCTGCTACTTTAATAAACACTGATAGCCTGACCAGCAGAAAGTATATATCGGAAAAAGCTTTAAGTGAGATTAATTCAATGTGTATCTCCTCTGTTTCTCATGATTTCAGAACTCCTTTATCAATTATTTATGCTAATCTCCAACTTCTTGAATATCATGATTTCAACCTTGATAAAGAAACAATTAAAGATGCATTTTCTCTAAGCCGTTTAGCCATTAAGTCTTTATTACGGGTTTTGGATAAAGTTACGGTTATTGACTCAATTAACAAGGGTAGGCTTGAGTATAAACCTGCAAAAGTATGTCTTGAAACACTTTGTACAAATCTGGTAAAGACGTTAAATGAGGCGGAAATTGCAACCGACAGGCTTATTTATAATCATGATAGTTCAATTACCGAGATTGAAATAGATCAATATTTATTCACTAGTTTATTCACTCATCTGATATTTAATTCATTAACATACTCGAAAAGGGATTTTAAAGTAATATTTGAATCAAAATTGATATCTGATAATGAAATCAGATTCACCGTTAAAGATTTCGGAATAGGGCTTTCAGCTGCACAATTGGATGTGATAAACAATTTTATGGCAAGTGACGAAAAAGATTTGATAGAAGGAATTGGATTAGGGTTGATAATTGTTAAGGAATGTTTATTGCTCCAAAAGGGGACCATTCATATAGCAAGTGAACAAGGCAAGGGAAGTTTATTTACAATATGTCTGCCAATAAGTAGAAATTGTTAATAAAAAATAACTGATGACCAAACAAACAGAAGAGCAGATTAAAATACTGCTGATTGAGGATGATAGGGCTCTTGCCTTAACAATCTCTAATCTTTTGAGGGTTAAAGGATACGACGTTACTCATGCGCCAGACGGAGCTTCAGGAATTCAAAAAGCATTTGAAATTATTCCTGATCTGATTCTCTGTGACATCTCCATGAAAGAGATTAGCGGGTACGACGTTTTTAATGTTTTAAAGGAAAGTTCTGCTACAGCAATGATTCCTTTTGTATTCCTTACTGCTAAGTCGGAGCTTAAAGATATCAGGTTTGGAATGCAACTTGGCGCAGACGATTATATTGTCAAACCATTTGAGTATGATGAATTATTAACCTCTATTGCTACCCGATTAAATAAAGCTGAAGCTCACAGGCGGGCTAATGAAGAAAAGTTTAAAGCCCTTTCAATGATTTCCCCGTATGGCATATTCATATACCAGGGCGGAAAGTTCATCGAAACCAATCCTAGTTTATCAAACATTTTGGGATACTCCAGAGAAGAGCTTCTGCATATGGGATTCCGCGATCTCATTAGCGAGGAGAATAAAAACCTTGTTATGGAAAAGATCAACAGGAGTCTTCAGGGTTTTGAAAAAGAAATTCACATCAGCTTCATGGCTAATCAGAAGTCAGGTACCCAGGTAAACGTTGAAGTATATGGTATCGAGGGTTTTAAAGTTAAAGGGCGTACCACTTTGTTAGGTATTCTCTCTCATGTTCATAATCAGGTTAATGAAGGACAATTGTTTGGCGGATTAAGTCTTGATGACATAAAAGAATTTGAAAAAGCCATAGATATTTTAGGGTGGAAAGGTACCTACATCTCTGCTGAACTGGTTAACAAGCTCAGGGCGTTGTTCAATACAGATGCATATGAAGACCGAAAGATAGAGGACATTGGCTTCTCGGAAAGGGAACTTGAAATACTTACGCTTGTCTGCAAAGGTTTATCTACAAAGGAAATAGCCGACAAACTGTTTATTAGCAGCCGTACTGTTGAAAAGCACAGAGCCAATCTGATGACTAAAATTGGTGCTAAGAATATTATAGAAGTGATAATTTACGGCCTTAAGCATCAACTCATAGGCATATAAAATCCAACTACGAATCTTGTTTAATCTAATTTCAGCACAGCAAGGAATGCTGACTGTGGTACTTCAACATTTCCAACCTGTCTCATTCTCTTTTTACCCTTTTTCTGCTTTTCCAGAAGTTTTCTCTTACGAGTGATATCACCACCGTAACATTTAGCTGTAACATCCTTTCTAACAGCCTTAACCGTTTCACGGGCAATAACTTTTGATCCAATAGCAGCCTGTATGGCAATATCAAATTGCTGGCGAGGTATAAGCTCCTTAAGCTTTGCACACATTTTCGCACCGAATCTGTATGCATTATCCTGGTGGATTAAAGTCGAAAGTGCGTCAACTGACTCACCATTAAGCAAGATATCAAGCCTAACCAGCTTGGCGATTTTATATCCGGTAATATGATAGTCGAATGAAGCATAACCTTTTGAGATGCTTTTTAACTTATCATAGAAGTCGAAAACTATTTCACCCAAAGGAAGTTCCACACTCAGCTCCACTCTGTCGCTTGTGAGATATACCTGGTTAAGCAGAGTTCCTCTTTTTTCAATGCACAGAGTCATTACCGCACCTACATATTCCGATTTCGAAATGATTTGAGCGGTAATATAAGGTTCTTCAATATAATCAAGGTAACTTGGTGCAGGCAATCCCGAGGGGTTATGCACTTCAAGCATTTCACCTTTGGTAGTGTACGCTTTATAGGAAACGTTGGGAACGGTTGTAATAACATCCATATCAAACTCCCTGTCCAAACGTTCCTGAATAATTTCCATATGCAGTAGACCCAGGAATCCACAACGGAAACCAAATCCTAAAGCTGCTGAAGACTCAGGTTCAAATACCAGCGATGCATCATTGAGCTGTAATTTTTCCATCGACGACCTTAGCTCTTCATAATCATCCGCATCAACAGGATAAATACCGGCATAAACCATTGGCTTTACATTAGTAAATCCTTCAATGGCTTTTTCGGTGGGGCGCTTAACATGAGTAATGGTATCACCTACTTTAACTTCACGTGATGTTTTTATACCCGAGATGATGTAACCTACATCACCGGCACTCAGAACTTCTCTGGGATTTTGAACCAGCTTGAGGACTCCTATCTCGTCAGCATTGTACTCTTTCCCTGTTGCAAAGAATTTAACGAAATCTCCCTTGCGTATTTGTCCGTTGAATACTCTGAAATATGCAATAATACCTCTAAAACTATTAAAAACTGAGTCGAAGATAAGTGCTTGCAGCGGTGCTTCAGGATCTCCCTTTGGCGACGGAATGCGCTTAATTATTGCTTCCAGGATTTCATCAACCCCCATACCGGTTTTACCACTGGCTCTTATGATTTCCGAAGGATCACATCCGATAAGATCAATTATTTGCTCTTCAACATCTTCCGGCATTGCATTATCCATATCCATTTTATTCATAATGGGTATGATTTCCAGATCGTGCTCTAATGCCAGATAAAGGTTTGAGATCGTTTGGGCTTGTATTCCCTGGGTGGCATCAATAATAAGTAATGCTCCTTCGCAGGCAGCAATTGACCTCGAAACTTCGTATGAAAAGTCTACGTGTCCGGGGGTGTCAATTAAATTCAGTTTATAGTTTTGACCTTCAAAGAGGTAATCCATCTGAATAGCATGACTTTTAATAGTAATGCCCCTTTCACGCTCGAGATCCATATCATCAAGAACCTGGTCCTGTTGTTGTCTTTCGGTAAGTGTGCCGGTAAATTCCAACAATCGGTCAGCCAGGGTACTTTTACCATGGTCAATATGGGCAATTATGCAAAAGTTTCGGGTGTTTTTCATCGGTGCAAAAATAGAAAAAAAGCATTTAGTAAATTCACCTGTATATTACGATGTTAAACATCGTTTGGTCTTTACAGGCAATTTGTACTGTTTAATGTTAATGCTTGTTGGGTGAGTGCTTCAACAATTAAATTGATGAGTTGTTAATGTATTTAATTTGTTAACTAATTTTGCATTCGTAACAAGTAGTATTCTAAATAACATTAAAGTATGTCAAAAATTAAACTAGCCATTAACGGCTTTGGTAGAATTGGACGTAATGTTTTCAAAATTGCTTTAGAGCGCGAAAACATCGAAGTTGTAGGTATCAATGACCTCACAAGTACTAAAACACTGGCTTATCTTTTGAAGTATGACTCAACCCAGGGTAAATTCAATGGTGTTGTTTCATACGACGAAACATCATTAATTGTAAATGGTGTAAAATACCCTGTAACAGCCGAAAGAAGTCCTTTGAGCATTCAATGGGCAAGCACTCCCGATGTAGTTGTTGAATCAACAGGAGTTTTCCGTTCACGCGAAAGCGCCAAGGGTGGTTATGGTGATCACCTGAAAAATGGTGCCAAAAAAGTAATCCTTACTGTGCCTTCTAAAGATGAGATTGACAGAACAGTGGTTTTAGGCGTTAACGACCATGAGATTAAAGAAACTGACCAAACTGTTTCTAATGCTTCATGTACAACTAACTGTCTTGCTCCTGTTGCTAAAGTCCTGAATGATCGCTTTGGAATTGAGAATGGACTCATGACAACTATCCATTCTTATACCAATGATCAGACTATTCTCGATGCTCCTCACAGTGATCTCAGAAGAGCTCGTTCAGCCGCTGTTTCTCAGATACCAACTACCACAGGTGCTGCTAAAGCAGTTGGAAAAGTTATTCCTGAACTTAAAGGAAAGCTTGATGGTCTTGCTGTAAGGGTACCAACCCCAACAGGCTCTCTGGTCGATTTAGTAGTTAATCTGAAAACTGAGGTTACCAAAGAACAGATTAATGCAGCCATGAAGGAAGCAGCCGAAGGGCCAATGAAAGGTATTCTGGAATATACAGAGGATGAAATTGTATCCGTTGATATTATCCATAATCCTGCTTCATCGATTTTCGATGCACAGAGCACAATGGTAAACGGGCGCACAGTAAAAGTACTTGCCTGGTACGATAATGAGTGGGGTTATTCCTCAAGAGTTGTTGACCTCGCTGAAAGGCTTTTCTAACAATCCATTAAAGTAAAAAGGCTGCCCTTAAAGGCAGCCTTTTTTTATTTATCTTCATCAGTAAAGTAAATGCAGGCTATTCTGTATTGTTCGTTTCTGGGTTGATGTCTCCTCCGGAGCATCAGGCGAACCAACTGCCTCATACACAATGCATCGGTAAAAATACACACCTTCGGGACAAAGGTTATTTGTATTTTTATCTCTTCCATCCCATTTTATTTCCGGATTATTCGTCTCAAAAACCAATATACCCCAGCGGTTAAAGATTTGCATTTCAACTCTCTCCACAGAAGTATAACCAGGGAATGGGACAAAGAAATCATTTATGTTGTCACTATTGGGTGTAAATACATTAGGCAATCTGTACCTGGGGCAGTCATCAATTCCAAGGCAATAGGCAAAATAATTTGTAGTATCAACGTTCCCGTTTGTATCTGCGGCAACTATAAAATAGCATGCTGAGATTGATTGATTTGGTAGCGTATAAAGATATGACGTTTCTGCCGGCTCAATAGTTGCCAATAAAGTTGATGGATTTCCTTGCTGCCATAATTGATAATTAGCTATATCGGGGGCACACGTTAACTGAATGTTCTCCCATGCAAAGAAGATTGTATGGTCCTCACAGTTGATAGTTGCCGTTAGCATTGGCGGACATGGTGCTATGTTATCAAGGGGTACATCGCATTTTATTTGCGATAAATTGATCAGCGGATCAATATAACCCGGTGAGCCATATGTGCCTAGCGTCTTAACATAATAACAATATGAAACACCGTTAATCAGTGCCGTGTCAGTATAGACCGCAACTCTCACCAATGCGATACTATCAAATACATCAGATCCCGCCGGTCGACGATATATAACATATTCTTCATTTGACCATGGAACATTGTAATTGATATTTATGGTTATCAGCTCGTCTGACGGTGTTGTGGTAATATATACTGAAGATGCCGGAACAGAAAAGCCAACTGAGAAGACATTCCCCGGACTATTATTAATGAGTTCAATTTCGTATGTATAAGCGAAATCCAGAGTATTTATATCTGCATCAGTATAAACAGTATCATTCAGGTCATTGAATTCGGCAATTATTACAGGGTTGTCAGTTACAGAGCCTGTTGATCTGTATATTTTGTAAATAAAAGGGCCTGGGGTTTGAATGGTATCCAATTCTGTTGGCTTTGACCATGCAATGTACATTTCTCCGTTGGTACCAGAAGTCGATAACACACTAACATTGGTAATTACCGGTAAATCTTTCTTAAGGTCGGTACAAACTTCTTCTGAAGCTTTACTTTCTGCACCATCATTAAAGTAGTAGGTAATTAAGTAGCAATACATTACACCTCTTACCAGCCCGGTGCCATTATTATCATCAGTGAAACCGGTATTTTGAATTCCCTGAGTGGTTTGAATAAGCTGATATCCTGTTTCAGGAGGGACGCCTGTGACACATTCGCCCGGAATAAAATCGGAAGTTCCGGTTCTGCGATATATTTTGTATCCCACAGCTTCATTACAAAATGCCCTATCCCAGTCAAGACTGATTGTGTTTCCCAATGGTTCGGCCGAAACATTTTCAACAGGAGGGGCAATCACTTTAATGTTAAGAGTTGCCAGATCTACTAAAGAAATAGGAGATGCATCATCCTCGGCTCTGAAATAAATCTGATAAGACTGATTGCGCACCTGTGAACAAGTGACTGACCACTCCAGTACACCTGTTGTTAATCCAGGCATATCTGACGTAATATTAAATGTGGCCGGATTTGATGAAAGAGTCATTGGCCCACCACTTGCTGTGAGTGTAATTCCGTCACCGTTTTCATCAGAGGCAGAAATATCCATCCGGAGAGTACTGCCGGCTATCACACAAGTGTCGAATAGTTCACCTATTTTAGGAGGATCATTATCGCAGGCTATGGCATTAATCTGCATATCTCTGGTAATGTAGCCAATACGCACCCCATTCCTCCACTCTTCAATGATAAGGGCTATATTATATTCACCTTGTATTGTAGGGCTATCCCAAAGTATATCACCGGTCACTTCATTAATTGTAAAAGTACCCGGATTCTCTGTATCAACGAGATTGGGAAGCTGATACCCAAGTATATTTAACCCTCCTGCACCACGAGGCGTAACCAGTTTATATGATAAGCTATCACCATTAGGATCAAAGGCTCCGGGGTTGTGAATGAAAGGTATTCCTATACAGGCATTATCGATAGGAGGGAGGAGAAGTTGTGGTGAGCTATTATTTCCCAGGAATGGATTTATTACCAGAACTGTCTCAAGATAAAGCGGGACATCAACAGAGTTTGGAATATTCTGAATCCCCATGTTCCTGTTGGGATCTTCCAACCATATTCTGTAAGTGGATGCTGAAGGATAAGTGTGAACACCTATATAAATATTTTTTCTGATATCACGACCAACCATCTCACCGGTGTGGTTACATTGTATTCCTGCGGGGGTAATACCCGGAGGGCCATTTGTCCTTCCAAGAATACTGTTCTGCCCATCACCCCAGTTTATTGTCAGTTCACACCTGTCAGCTGCGCTGGGAGCAAAAGTATAAGTGGTAATTGTAATCTCATAAGTTAAATCACTAATGTGACGATATGTGATTTCGCCGGCTCTCTGGTGTGTTGCATAAAGAGGATTAAATGCAGAAAAACAGAGAATTAGAATAAAAATGTAAAGTTGTGTGTGGCGAAATTCCATAGTATTTAAAGCCTTTGCACCCGGCAAGTATAAAAATATTCAGTATATTTTCAGTTATAGAACAAATATAAGGCAATTTTGGCTTATGACTTGTTTTTTTATTAATCTGAGTTGCGGTGGAGGTTTCGTTCCATAAATCGGTAACTTTGTGATAGAATTGTAAGAGAAAGAAATGAGTACGACGTATATAGCTGACCCGGAACAGGAAAGAAAGGAAATACTTAAGCGCTACAGGAGCCTGCTTAATGCCTGGAGTACGAGAGCAGAACTTAAAAATAAGCGCACGGTAAGAAAAGCATTTAATCTTGCCGTTAGCGCACATAAAGATATGCGCCGCAAAAGCGGTGAGCCATACATATATCATCCCCTTGAAGTCGCCCGTATAGTTGCCGGTGAAATTGGCCTGGGCGAAACTTCCATAATCTGTGCCCTCCTTCATGATGTTGTTGAAGATACCGATTATACTATTGATGATATGCGCCGTATGTTTGGCGATAAAGTAGCCCGTATAATCGATGGATTAACAAAGATTAAAGAATTATTTGACCATACCCCTTCTGCCCAGGCAGAGAACTTCAGGAAGATGCTTCTTACGCTATCAGATGATGTAAGGGTTATTCTTATTAAACTTGCTGACAGGTTGCATAATATGAGGACACTCGAATCAATGTCACATGAAAAGCAGCTTAAGATAGCATCCGAAACAATTTATCTTTTTGCACCTTTGGCTCACAGATTGGGGCTGTATGCCATTAAGAGTGAACTTGAGGACCTTGCTCTCAAGTATACAGAGCCCGAAATATATAATTCAATTGGTCGAAAGCTTGAAGAAACTTCAGCAGAGAGAACCAGGTTTATAAATAAGTTTATTTTCCCCATCAAGAAAGCACTCCTTGCCCAGGGGCTGGTTTTTGAAATCATCGGAAGAGAAAAATCTATCTATTCTATCTGGCAGAAAATGAAAGCAAAGCAAGTTCCCTTTGAGGAGGTCTTCGACATTTTTGCCATTCGGATAATCATCGATACAAGTTTTGAGAATGAAAAATACCAATGTTGGCAGGCCTATTCAATAGTGACTGATTTCTATAGTCCGAAACAAAACAGGCTACGCGACTGGATTTCTACACCTAAAGCTAATGGTTATGAATCGCTTCATACCACTGTTATGAGCCATACAGGTCAGTGGGTAGAAGTGCAGATCAGAACCAAGAGGATGAACGAAATTGCCGAAAAGGGTTATGCTGCCCATTGGAAGTATAAGGAGAAATCTAACAGTGAAAGTGGCCTTGACCGTTGGTTGAATAAGATTAAAGAGCTGCTGCAATCACCCGATTCTAATGCCCTGGCTTTCCTCGATGAATTTAAGTTAAACCTCTTCGCCGATGAGATAATTGTTTTTACACCTAAGGGCGAAGTTAAAACATTGCCGTCCAATTCAACCACACTCGATTTTGCTTATAACATTCATAGCGAAATAGGTAACCAATGTATTGGAGCTAAAGTAAATCACAAGCTTGTCCCTCTGAACTATGTACTGAAGAGTGGTGACCAGGTAGAAATTATTACCTCAAAAAAGCAAAGTCCCCGCGAAGAATGGATAAATTATGTTGTAACTGCCCGAGCCAAATCCTTTATTAAAGATGCCCTGAAAGAACAGCGCAAAAAGTATGTGGAAGAAGGCAGAGTCAAGCTCGAACAGCTCTTTAAAGAACTTAAAATCGAACATAATAGGAATAGCCTGTTGCAACTTCAGGAATGTAACCATATAAGTTCAACAATCGATCTTTATTATCGTGTAGCCCTTGGCGAGATAGGACTTAAGGAAATAAAGGATTGTATCAGCCAACATGAAAAAGGCGGCTGGCTCAATCTTATAACCAGACCGTTTGTCAGGAACAGGCATGTTATTCCACAACGTCTGAGTGATGAAGTGAAGCAAAAAGTTGGTGCAAAAGAACTTGTAACAGCCCAGAATGGTGAAATTGAATACCGCATTTCCGATTGCTGCAACCCTATCCCCGGTGATGAGGTGGTTGGTTTTGTTCCTCAGGATGGCGGTATCTGGATTCATCGGACTAATTGTCCTGAAGCAATACAGCTGATGTCGAAATATGGAAACCGCATTGTGAAAATTAACTGGACCGGAACTGATTCAGGTACTTTTTTAAGTGGAATCAGACTTGTTGGTTTTGACAATATGGGATTACTAAATGACATTATCAATATAATATCAACACAAATGAGCCTTAACATAAGGTCATTCCATATTGACTCCACAGGTGATGTTTTCGAAGCTACCATAATGCTTTTAGTTCACAGTACCGACGACCTGAACAGATTAATGACCGAGCTCAAAAAGCTAAAGGGCATCAACAACGTATACCGTATAAGCAGGTTAACCGATAGTGTCGTAAAATAGGTTTTGAAGTATTATTTTTATTTATTCTAAATAACATTAGAATATTTATTAATTTTACACACTATAAGCCATGAGCTGATACTTAAACGGAAACTTACACATGGAAAAGAATGATAGCAATCGCTTGAACTTCGAAACTGTAATAGAAATTTTTACCGACTATCTTGAGAGTAATGGGCATAGAAAAACGCCTGAAAGATATACTATACTGAGAGAAATCTATTCTACCGAAGGGCATTTCGACATCGAATCCTTATATGTAAGGATGAAAAACAACCGTTACAGAGTTAGCAGGGCAACATTGTACAATACAATTGAGCTTCTGCAGAATTGCAATCTGGTAACCAAACACCAGTTTGGGAACAATTACGCGCAATATGAGAAATCGTTCAAGTTCAGGCAACATGACCACTTTATTAATATAGAAGATGGTTCAGTACTTGAATTCTGTGACCCCCGTATCCAGGAAATTAAATCTTCAATAGAGCGCATTCTTGGGGTTAACATAACAAGCCATGCCTTAACCTTCTATGGTTATATGAATAAGAGCAAACCCAAGCCAAAAAGATCAATTGAAGAGAATACTACCGAAGCATTCGACGTTGCCGAAAACTAATTTAATTGGTCATTATCTGCTGAGCATCGGCGTTTTTTTCTTATTATTGCATTAAATCCGAAACCTTCTTTCGGAGCATGTTTAATTGCTAACTGGATCATTTTTTAATCTGCAAGTTGCTATAAATCATTTATAATGAAAATTGATGTCTTACTGGGCCTGCAATGGGGCGATGAGGGAAAAGGGAAAATAACTGACGTACTAACACCTCAATACGATATAATTGCAAGGTTTCAGGGAGGCCCTAATGCCGGTCACACCCTTGAGTTTGATGGCGGAAAGCATGTTCTCCATACCATTCCTTCTGGAATATTCCATAAAGAAAAAACAAATGTTATTGGAAATGGCGTTATTATTGACCCATACATACTTTCACAGGAACTAAAGAAGCTCCGTGATAAAGGATTATCACCCGAAAAGAACCTCCTGATTTCCAAAAGGGCACATTTAATTACCCCTACACACCGTCTTCTCGATTTCGTATATGAAGATTCAAAGGGCGCATCAAAAATAGGCTCAACTTTAAAAGGAATCGGACCAACTTATACCGACAAAGTTGCAAGATCGGGCATCAGGATTGGCGATACACGTTTACCCGGATTTAAAGAAAAATATTATCAGCAGCAGGAGGCACACTTCAGAGTGATCCGCTCATTTGGATATGATCCCGCTGAACTGACAATTGAATCAATGAAGCTTCATGAATATGAAGCTCAGTGGTTCGACGGCCTTTCATATATTAATGATATTCCGCTTATCGACAGTGAACTGTTTATTAATGAAAGCATAGCGAACGGTAAAAAAATATTGGCAGAGGGTGCACAAGGTTCCTTGCTTGATATTGACTTCGGGACTTATCCTTTTGTTACTTCATCAAATACAATCACTGCAGGTGTTTGCTCAGGTTTGGGCATCTCCCCTCAAAAGATCGGCAAAGTCTTTGGAGTATTCAAAGCATATTGTACCAGAGTTGGTAGTGGCCCTTTCCCTACACAACTTGACGATGAAACAGGTGACCAGTTAAGAGTTAAGGGAAACGAATTTGGCTCTACTACCGGACGACCACGTCGTTGTGGCTGGATCGATCTTCCGTCATTAAAATATTCAGTCATGCTTAACGGCGTTACTGATTTGGTAATGATGAAATCAGATGTGCTCGATGAATTATCCGAAATCGGTGTTTGCACGGAATACAGAATAGATGGTATAAACTATTCTTTCCCACGGTATGAGTCAATCTCTGATGATGTGAAACCGGTATACACATATCTCAAAGGCTGGAAATCATCAATCATTAATGTGAAAAAGTGGAATGAACTGCCCGAAGAGTTTAAAGATTACATCCTATATATCGAAAATAGTCTGAATGCTCCAATTTCTGTTGTTTCACTGGGACCTGAAAGAAGCCAGACAATAATCAGAAAGCAAGACAGGTAAAACCAAAATATGAAGATTTGAAAGAAATTTCCGAACTCATAAAGAAAGATTTTTTACTGGAACTAAGGCAGAGATATGCCATAAATGCCATCTTACTTTATGTAGTTTCTACAGTGTTTGTTGTCCAACTGGCGTTTGGAAGAATAATTGACGCAAACACATGGATTACCCTCTTTTGGATTATTATGCTATTTGCAGCTTTCAATGCTGTAAGTAAGAGCTTTCTGCAGGAACACCAAACCCGATGGCTATACTATTTTACATTGGCCTCTCCTCAATCAATTATACTTTCAAAGATAATATACAACAGTATCCTTATGGTTCTGCTCGGATTCCTAAGCTTGCTGTTATATGTATTGTTCATGGGAATGCCCGAGTTTAACCATGCAATACTTTATCCTGTTTTTATACTTGGATGTATAGGCCTGGCGTCAACCCTTACAATGGTTTCTGCAATAGCCTCCAATGCCGGGAATAACATGGCGTTAATGGCTATTCTTGGGTTTCCCATAGTATTGCCTCTGTTACTTTTGGTAATAAATTCATTCAAAATTGCATTAAGTGCTGAAATTTTTACACTTCAGTTAATAAAAAGCATAGGTTCGTTGTTCTTAATTGATACCGTTGTTGTTATAATGGCTGCATTGCTTTTTCCTTATCTTTGGCATAAATAAAACTTAAAAGCATTTCTTATGCTCAGAAACTGGTGGTGGAAATTACTCGGTTTATTAGCGATAATCTATTCGATAATTGCAGGACTGACTATACAGGTCCCCAAACTGCCTGTGATATACCAAACAATAAGAAATCTGTTTTTCCACGTTCCTCTGTGGTTTACAATGTTTGTGATGTTTGGTACATCGCTGGTATATAGCATAAAATATCTCAATAAACTTAAACCGGGAGATGATGTAGCTGCATCTCAATCAGTAAATACCGGGCTGTTTTTTGGATTACTCGGACTTCTTACCGGCATGATATGGGCAAAAAATACTTGGGGCGATTATTGGACTAACGACCCACAATTAAATGGAGCAGCTGTCAGTATTTTGGCATACCTCGCCTATAATGTACTACGTGCTTCGATCGATGAGAGAGCCTTGCGGGCCAGAGTGTCTGCGGTATACAACATATTCAGCTTCATGCTTCTGGTAATATTTCTGGGAGTGCTGCCACGACTAGCCGATAGTTCCCTTCATCCGGGAAAAGGAGGCAACTCATCCGCAATGGCCGATTTAGATCCTGCTATGAGATTAGTATTTTATCCTGCCGTGGCCGGATGGATAATCATAGGCTTTTGGATCCTTGAAATCCGTAAGCGTAAAAGAAAACTCGAAATGTTTTTAGAACAATCCTAATAAAGAAAGATGATGATTGGTGATGATAAGTTTTTTGTAGTAGCATTGGTTTTGGCCATAATATTTGCCGGTTTGGCGGTTTATCTTATTATGTTAGATATCAAGCTTTCAAAAATTGAGAAACGAGTGATGCAGAAGAATGCTACTGCCACGTTAAATCAATTAGCTGAGACAAAATGAAAAAGGTACATATACTTTTATTAATTGTTCTGGTTGCTGCAGTAGGAGTGGTCCTCAGTCTTTCAACCAATACATCTACCTATGCAGGTTTTAACGAAGCCAAACAACATCAGGGCAGAGAATACCATGTAATGGGCAAATTGAGTGAGGGCAAGCCAATAGAATATGATGCCCTCAAGGATGCCAACAGTTTTTCATTTACAATGATTGATGAGGAAGGGACTGAAATGCTTGTCAGGTATAACGACAGCAAACCACAGGACTTTGAAAAACTTGACCAGATTGTGGTAATAGGCCAAATGAAGAATGGGTATTTCGAAGCTCATAAAATGAACCTGAAATGCCCATCCAAGTATAATAACAATCAAGTACCTACGGAATTTACAGAAACAAGTTTCTGAAAATAACCAACCCGGATTAATCGTTTACTTTTCTGCAGGAGGGTAAATAAATTCAATCCTCAAATCATCTACAAGAAGTTCACCGGTTTTATTATTCATAGCGTAAACTTTCACTACGTCATAGATATCGAGTTTGTCGGGCAGGTTATATGTGCTTTCAATTTTATGCCATTCGCCTGGAGTGACAAAAAGTGAATCTGCTACATAAGCCTTATAGTATTTATCTCCTTTCACCGAGACTACTAACCTTGCTTTAGATTCGGGCTGTAAACCATAGCAGTATGCAGAAACCTTAACCTGCTTAGGTACTTTATGTTCTATTAAACTAAAAGCACTCTCAAATAAGAAACTAAACTGATTAACAGAGTCTATTTTACTGCAATATTTACCGGAATGTGCGGATGTTTCTACAAGAGTCGACATATTTTTCCAGTTGGAGTTGGATACTTTAGCCAGAGAGTCAGGATTATCCATACCTGTAAAGAAGATTTTCGAATAGGAGCCATCGGAAGTCCCCGGTTGCTTTGGTGAATTACATGATGCAATAATTAGCATAGAAGCAATTAAAGCAAATCCATTCAATGTTGTGATTTTCATGTCTGATAGGTTGATGATTTTTGCGATGCAAAGATAAAAATTGGTATTAAAATACGATTGTTATTTCCCTTAAAATTGAAGGGAATATTAAGTTTGCCTATTCGTTTAATAGTTATATCTTTGCCTTCTATTGTTGTAATTGACAATCACTTAAAACATAATTCTATCATGATCGATTTATTGACATCAGAAAATTTAATGCAACTGGAAGATAAGTACGGTGCACACAATTATCATCCACTACCGGTAGTTCTGGCAAAAGGAAAAGGTGCTTTGGTGTGGGACGTTGAAGGTAAAGAGTACTACGACTTTCTATCAGCTTATTCTGCTGTAAATCAGGGTCACTGTCACCCAAAAATTGTAAATGCTCTAATTGAACAGGCACAAACTATGACCTTGACATCACGTGCATTCTTTAATGATTCACTTGGTGTTTATGAAAAGTACATTACAGATTACTTCAAATACGATAAAGTATTGCCAATGAACTCAGGTGCAGAGGCTGATGAAACAGCCCTGAAACTTTGTCGTAAATGGGCATACAAAGTAAAAGGAATAGCCGAAAACCAGGCAAAGATTATTGTTTGCGATGGTAACTTCCATGGAAGAACTATTACAATCGTTTCTATGTCAAGTGATCCTGAGTCTTATGGCGGATTTGGTCCATTCACTCCGGGTTTCATCAAGATTCCTTACAATGATTTGAATGCTCTTGCAAAGGCACTCGAAGATCCTAATGTTGCCGGATTCCTTGTTGAACCAATACAGGGTGAAGCAGGTGTATTTGTTCCGGATGAAGGATACCTGAGCAAAGCTTATAAAATGTGTAATGAAAAGAATGTTCTTTTCATTGCCGATGAAGTACAGACAGGTATTGCACGTACAGGAAAGCTTCTTGCATGTGACCATGAAAATGTACGCCCCGACATACTCATCCTTGGTAAAGCATTATCAGGTGGCGTTTATCCTGTTTCAGCAGTATTGGCTGATGATGAAATTATGCTGACTATAAAACCGGGTGAACATGGATCAACTTTTGGTGGTAACCCTATTGCAGCTAAAGTAGCAATGGCAGCACTTCAGGTTGTAAAGGATGAAAATCTTGCTGAACGTGCAGCATACCTTGGTGAAATTTTCCGTCGTGAAATAAGAAACATAAAATCCGATATGATTTCACTGGTAAGAGGCAAGGGACTGCTGAATGCAGTGATTATTAAACCAAGAAACGGTAAAGAAGCATGGGATGTTTGTTTGAAAATGCGCGACAATGGCGTACTTGCCAAACCTACTCATGGAGATATCATCAGATTTGCTCCTCCAATAGTAATCACTGAAGAACAACTTTACGATGCTATTGAAAGGATTAAAGCTTCTATATTATCATTCGAATAATTGGAGCTAGCTGATTAATAAATAGAAAGATCGCTCATAAGAGCGATCTTTTTTAGTAAAAAAAAGAGGATTGCTTAATGCAATCCTCTTTTTTGATAGGATAAAAAGTATTACCTGCTACCACCAGCCCACCAAACCGGCTGATTGTAAACATAACTACCATCACCATATGCACCGGCAACATTTAAATTTGTGGTTACATCGTCAGCACCATAAGAATAACGAACCGGGAATCTGCTTTGTGCATTCAGAGGATTTGAAAGAGAAATGAAGTCTTCACCTAAGGCTATCATCCTTCTTATGTCATTATAAGTTTGAACAGCTTCCTCTTCGTACAACGCTAAATATTTCTGATTCATGATTTCACTTAAAGCATTAGCCTGGAAACGAGGAAGAACTTCAGCTGTAATGTATGCATCAGCATCTTCAACAGTAAGACCTACTTTTACAAAAGCAGCTCTAATACCATTTTCCATTGCTGTTTGAGCTGGAGCTACTTGATCCAATCTGGCATAAGCTTCGGCTTTCAGGAATTGAAGTTCATGATAGCTGAGCAGATATGTAGGATTGGTTACAGACATTAAAGCTGAAACACCATACACACCCTGAGCCTGTTCCGGAGATCCATTCGGAGCAAAAATTAATTCTTCTGTACCAGGATATGGCATAAAGAATACTTCATCACGTGGGTCGTTACGTTCTATCAATTTATCGTGAAGACTCTGACTTGCTCCAAAATAATCACGGTCAGTGAAGAAAGTATAGAATGGGTTTGCAGTTTGTGCACCATCATATTCAAATGCAGCATTTTCGCCTTCAGCAAATGACAGGTCAGCAAAAGTGATTACATCTTGCCAATTCGGATTTCTAAGAGCTAAAAGTGCAGTATGACGGGCTTTCAGGCCGTTTGCAAATTTTATCCACATATCACTGTCTCCGCCAAACAATAAATCCTGACCACCAATAGAAGGATACTCGGTTTCTCTTCCGAGATTTGCAATACCTTCATTAAGAAGTCTGAAGATCTCAGTATAAAGATCCTGTTGCTTGTCGAGAACAGGTTGGAAAATTACACCAGGCTGCAGAGCTTCGCTGTAAGGAACATCTCCGAAAAGGTCGGTCAACATACCAACGTTGTATGCAGTTAGAATCTGAGCAATACCTAAAGTCTGGAAGTTGCCGGCTTCTGCACCGCCCTCTGAAGTTTTACCCATAACTATTTTAAGGTTATAGAGATTTTCATAGGCAGCACCCCACATGTTATTGTAGGTTGTTGATGAAATAGGCTCACCGGCACGGATTTCAGCATTATACATCTGATTGTAAATACCTACATTGTACTCTGAATAAACAGAAGCATAGAAAGCAAGGTCACTACCCGAAATTGTAAATGCAGTTCTTGTAATGATGTCAGTCACCAAAAGCTTTGATGGAACATCAGATGGGTTATTCTTGTACTCATTGATGTCCTCCATTGTGTCCTTGTCACATCCCGCAAACATGAGAAGAAATACAGGGAGGGTCAATAATCTGATTATATTTTTCATTTTTTCTCGTTTTAAGGTTAGAAGTTCAGGTTAATTCCAAATCCGTAACTTGTAGTCTGTGGCATTGAGAAACGCTCAAATGCACCTCCCATGTTATTATTACCCTGTGAAGCTTCAGGATCGAAGTTAGGTAATTCAGTCCATAGGAGCACGTTTCTTGCATAAACAGAAAGATCGAGATCAACAACGTTGAAAACTTTCTTTGGCAGTCTGTAAGATAATGTAAGGTCTCTCATTTTTACAAATGAATTATCCTGAATATAATATTCATCGATACTGGTTAAGACATTAGTAATTAAATCCTGATAAGCATCCGGATCGTCTGGACCACCACGTTGAATATCATTTGGTGTACCGTCTGGTTTTACACCATCATAGATGAATGTACTTTCACGATCTTCAGTATTTGCTGAAACTCCATAAAGGTCTAACAGACCGTTAGTTCCATGATACATCTGTCCGCCTGATTTCCAGTCAAATGTTCCTGATAATGTGAAACCGGCATATGCGAAGGTAGTAGTTGCTCCAAGAATGAAATCAGGAGAAGCTTCACCAATCACTTTAGGTTCACCAATTAATGGCATACCATAATCCCATGCTTCAGGATCATCATTAACTACAATGTTTCCATTATCATCTCTAACAAAAGATGAGCCATAAATTACAGGGAATGTGTTACCAATACCTGCTCTAACCTGTGGAGTAACGAAACCACCAAGGAAAATGCTTTCAACACCAGGAGCCAAAGCGATAACTTCGTTGTGGATTGTGGTGAAGTTAAAATTCATATCCCACCTGAATCTGTTAGTAGAAACCGGTGTAGTGTTTAATATGATTTCATGAGCTATAGTATTGATCTCTCCACCGTTGGTAACCAATGCAGCAGCACCTGTGGAAGCAGCAAGAGGAACCTCGAAGATCTGATCTTCAACTAACTGATATGAATATGAATAATCTAAACCAAGGCGATTGTTGGCAAACCTTAATTCAGCACCAAATTCATAAGAATTAGTTAACTGAGGAGTAAGCTCAGGGTCATATTGTACATTGTTTGATAAATATCCGCTTAAGCCGTTGATAGGATAATTAATTGGATAGCCGCCCCAGAATCCACCACTGTAATCAGGTTTTCCATAGTAGTTAGGCAGGAATAATTCAGCAGCCATACCAACCTGAGCATAAGATGCGCGAACCTTGGCAAATGATAACCAATCGAGTTCCTGTACAGCGTCCAGTTCACTGATTACCCATCCTAAAGATACAGAAGGATAAACGAATGAGTTATTTTCTCTTGGCATCGTAGAAACATAGTCATTTCTGATTGTTGCATTGAAATACAACATTCCCAGGTAGTCTAATGAAAGATTTCCGAAGAAACCAACATTTCTATCCTGATATTTTTCTTCGTTAGAAGTTACGATGTTTGCATTTGCAATGTGTGCCCAACCTCCAAAGTTGAAGTCAGAACCGTAATCATCATAGATTTTTCTGTTTCTATGATTAAGTTCATTACCAACAACGAGATTGAAATTCAAATCCTGATTAATTCTCCAATTGTAGTTAATTGTTAATAAGGAGTTGATTGTTGCTGAAGAAACACCATAATTGTAAACTTCACCGGTGGCATTTCTGTGACCATATTCGAATATATCCTGGTAGTGAGTTGTATATGAATCCATACCTAACTGATAACGTGTGGTAAGAGTCATAGTTTCAGTCAACTTAGGACCAAACTGAACAAATCCGTTACCGAAGAAACGATCGGTATTTTCAGTGAACTGATTGTGTTCTGCTCCCCAATAAGGATTATCAAAGGTCAAAGAGCGGAAATAAATTTGTCTGTATGGATCTGTAGGATAAGCATAAGGAATTCCTTTCAGGTCATATGAAGGAGGTGCTGCATAAGCTCCGTTCAGAGCTGCATCATTAGCAGAAGGAAGCTTGTTGATCTTTGTACTGGCGAAATTAGATGAAAATCCGAGTGTCCAGTTGTCGTTAAGCCTTGTTTCTCCTAAAGCTTTTGCATTCCATCTTCTCATGTCGGTTGAAGGAACAATACCATCCTGAGTAGTATTACCCAAGCCAAAAGAAATGTTTCCACGTTCGGTAGCCTGGCTTATGTTCAAAGATGTAGTTGTTGTTAAACCTGTTTGGAAGAAATCACCGAAGTTGTCATAAGTAGCTGGTGCAACCCATGGATCAAGACCTGCTTGTTCTCTCTGAGGTACAAAATACAAGCCCGGATGACCATTATTATTACCACCTCTAACGGGATCGTTAGGAAGTTCGGATATTTTTGGTCCCCATGAGAAAGAAGTATTTGGTACGTACGATCCATAGTTACCTTGTGCATATGTAGTTTGATATTCAGGTGTTCTTGAAACATTTTCCCAACTGGTAAAATTTGAGAGGCTTACAGCAGGTTTGCCTACAGCGTTACCTTTACCACTTTTTGTAGTAATGATAATAACACCATTAGATGCCCTGATACCATAAAGTGCTGATGCAGCCTGACCTTTGAGAATATTGATTGATTCAATATCATTAGGATCAAGGTCAACAGCTCTGTTAGCAATGTCAGCTCCTGTTACCGAGTTACCTGTTGTAAAGTCGGGGTTTGAGTTAATAGGCATTCCGTCGATTACATACAACGGAGAGTTGTTTCCGGAGAATGAACGTGCACCACGAATAATAATTTGTGATGATGCACCTGGCATACCGCTTGAAGGTTTAATTTCAACTCCGGTTACTTTTCCTTGCAACGCAGTAGAAAGAGTTGAAGCTCCGGCTCTTGTCAGTGCCTCATTGTTAACTTCCTGTGCAGCGTAACCCAGGGCCTTTTTCTCTCTGCTAATACCCATGGCTGTTACAACAACACCCTCAATGTCCATAATGTCAGTTTCCAGTACAACATTAATAACGGTTTGAGTGCCAATTGTAACATCTTTTGTGGTCATACCAACAAATGAAAACTGTAATACCTGAGCATTGGCTGGTACTCTAAGTGAATAGCGTCCGTCAATGTCAGTTGTTACACCTGTGGTTGTGCCCTTAACCTGTACAGCAGCACCCGGAATGGGCTGACCGTCTTCGGCACTGGTAACCACACCTGTAATAGTGGTTTGTGCCATAACCTGTACTCCGGCAAAGATCAAAAGTACAAGCATCAATGCAAATTTTCTCATAGTGTGTGTTTTTGGTGATTGAATTGTTTTACATTGTTTTTAAGAATAGATTCTCTTGTTAAGCTTTTGTTATACTAATTTCGTGTGCTCCTATACCTCCATTTTTTAGTTCATAATAGTCGGTTATTCCTTAAAAGACGATTTCTGCATTCCTAAGGATGCATCAACCTTTAATTTTTTAACATAAAATCAACATAAACTGCTTTCAATGATTGCTATTTTGTTGATTTTTTATGCAATTGTTGATGCTAATGTAGATAATATTTTCTAAAAAAAGCAACAGTTGTTTAAAAATGTTAAAAAATCACAATTTATTAGGATTAATGCGGGTTTATAAATAACAAAAATGCCGTTTGACAATTCAAACGGCATTTTTTTAATCATTATTTTGTCAACAACCCGTCTATTCGGGGAAGTCAAATTGTATGTTTCGCAAAAAATCGACTGAATTTGCGATTTCACTATACATAATTGTATCATCAGTAACAAACGGAACAATACCACGGTATTCGTCAATAAATGCCTTCAGGAATGGCGATGTGTTTGCAACACCCCTGAATTCAAGGGCCTGAGCCCCCGTAAATAACTCAATAGCCAGTATTCTCTCAAGATTATTAACTACCCGGTGTGCTTTTGTCGCACTGTTTGCGCCCATACTCACATGGTCCTCCTGCTCGTTCGACGATGATATTGAATCAACCGATGCCGGTGTCGCCAGTTGCTTGTTCTGGCTTACAATACTTGCTGCAGTATATTGTGGAATCATAAAGCCTGAATTCAGACCGGGATTGGCAACCAAAAACTCAGGCAATTCCCTTTGTCCGGAAATAAGTCTGTAAATCCTTCTTTCCGAAATACTGCCCAATTCAGCCAGTGCTATTGAAATGAAGTCAAGGGCCAGGGCTAATGGCTCACCATGAAAATTACCTCCCGATAAAACAAGATCTTCGTCAGGGAATATTGTCGGATTATCAGTAACCGCGTTAATCTCTGTAAGCACAACCGATTCAACGTAATTAACAGTATCTTTAACTGCCCCATGTACCTGTGGTATGCAACGAAATGAATATGGGTCCTGAACTTTTTTGCCTGTAAATTCAATTATCTTACTCCCTTTAAGGAGTTTCCTGAAATTACGTGCAGTCTCTATTTGTCCATTGTGAGGCCTTATAATATGCAGTTGCTCCATGAATGGATCCAGTTTGCCATTGAATGCCTCTAAGGAAATTGCCCCGGTAATATCAGCCAGTTGACTTAATTTCCTTGCTTTCAGGAGTATGTAGACTGCGTGGGCACTCATGAATTGCGTGCCATTAAGTAATGCAAGTCCTTCTTTACTCTGAAGGCTTATTGGCTGCCATCCAAATTCTTTCAGAACTTTACGTGCCTGTATTAATTTACCGGCCATTCTCATATCTCCCATTCCCAATAACGGCAGACTTAGATGAGCTAATGGCGCAAGATCGCCCGAAGCTCCCAGAGAACCCAGTTCATATACAACCGGAAGTACATCATTATTGTAAAAATCGATTAACCGTTGTACTGTTGCAACCTGTACTCCTGAATTGCCTGATGATAAAGCATGAATTTTAAGAAGCAGCATCAGCTTCACAATTTCTGAATTCACTTCATCACCGGTGCCACACGCATGTGATTTAACAAGGTTTTCCTGAAGTTTCGAAAGTTCTCCCTCCGAAATTGATATGTTACATAATGAGCCAAACCCGGTTGTGATTCCATATATTGGCTCCTTACTTGTTCTTAATTTTTTGTCAAGATAATCGCGGCAATGCTGGATTCTTGAGATCGCTTCCTCCGACAGTTCAAGCTTTGTTTCCGAAGTAAGCAACTCGCTTATAATAACAAGGGTTAAGGGTTCAGGACTAATTAAAAAGCTCTTCATAATTTTTTAGTGTATTTTATGCTATGTAATCTTTTAATTCTGTGGCACTTAATTCAATTTGCTCGCCTGTAGTCATATTTTTCAGTTGTACTTTGTTCCTTGTTCTCTCAAGCTCTCCAATGATCACAACCCATGGAATCTGCTTACTGTCAGCATATGCAAATTGTTTTTTCACTTTTACATTATCGGGGTAGTATTCCGTATTCACACCCTGATTTCTGAGTGATTCTGATAATTCGATGCAGTATTTCTCTTCTGATGCCCCAAAGTTTATAATTAATACTTTGGTTGAAGCTTCAGATGATGCCGGGAACAAATCAGCCTCCAGCATAACATCATATATTCTGTCGGCCCCGAATGAAATTCCAACCCCTGAAACGTCGGGCATACCGAATATTCCGGTGAGGTTGTCATATCTTCCACCGCCGCTGATACTGCCAATTCCTGCATTTTTAGCCTTTACCTCAATGATTGCACCGGTGTAGTAATTAAGACCTCTGGCAAGTGACAAGTCAAGTTCAATCTCATTTTTAATATTCATTGAAGATGCAATTTCCATCACTTCTTCCATTTCTTTAATTCCCTGCATTCCAATCTCACTGCCACTTAACACCATTTTCATTTCATTAAGTTTGAATGAGGTTGTCCCCGAAAGGTTTATAATAGGCTGTAATTTATCAATTGCTTCTCTGGTAATTCCTTTACTTTCAAGCTCTTCGTTAACTTTCTCAGCGCCAATTTTGTCCAGCTTATCAATAGCAACCGTGATATCTGTGATTTTATCAGGGAAACCTATGGTATCAGCTATACCTGTAAGGATTTTCCGGTTGTTCAATTTGATTACTACCTCAATATTGAGTTTACTGAATATTCTGTCGGCTATAGCCAGTAGTTCAGCCTCGTTGAACAGAGAATCAGAACCAATTACGTCAGCATCACACTGATAAAATTCACGATACCGGCCTTTTTGCGGTCTGTCGGCTCTCCATACAGGCTGCAGCTGATACCTTTTAAAGGGAAAAGTTATTTCGTTTCGGTGCTGAACAACATACCGGGCAAAAGGAACCGTGAGGTCATACCTTAGACCCTTTTCGCTAAGTTTGGATGCAGTTTTCTGATATCCTTCTTCCAGATCTTTAGTAGTGATGCCACTTAGGAAGTCACCCGAATTAAGTACACGGAACAGCAATTTGTCACCTTCTTCTCCGTATTTGCCCAGAAGTGTCGACAAGTTTTCCATTGATGGAGTTTCGATGGGGGAGTATCCGTACAATTCGAAGACACTTTTGATGGTTCCGAAAATATAATTACGACGGTTCATCTCAACAGGAGAGAAGTCGCGCGTTCCTTTTGGTACTGATGGTTTTTGAAAGCTCATTGAAATTTATATTATTGAAGCTTTTTATACTTAATTCTGTGAGGGGTTTCATTGCCGGATCTCTTCTTTCTGTTTTCTTCATAATCAGAATAACCACCTTCAAAGAATACAACCTGCGAATCACCTTCAAAAGCAAGTATATGTGTAGCAATTCTGTCAAGGAACCATCTATCGTGTGAAATGATAACAGCACAACCTGCGAAGTTCTCAAGCCCTTCTTCCAATGCCCGGAGTGTGTTTACATCTATGTCATTAGTCGGCTCGTCGAGCAGGAGAACATTAGCCTCTGACCTCAGAGTTAATGCAAGGTGCATTCTGTTTCTTTCACCTCCGGATAAAACACCGGCTTTTTTACCCTGGTCAGCACCACTGAAGTTGAATCTCGCAACATAAGCTCTTGAGTTAAATAACTTGCCGCCAAGCTGAATATTCTCGTTTCCTTCAGAAATTACTTCCCAGACTGTCTTTTCCGGATCAATAGCAGTATGTGCCTGGTCAATATAACCCAGTTTAACAGTTTCGCCAACAACGAAATTACCGTTATCAGGTTGATCCAGACCCATAATTAGCCGGAACAAAGTTGTTTTTCCTGCCCCGTTAGGTCCGATAATGCCGACAATTCCTGCAGGAGGAAGGCTAAAGCTAAGATTTTCAAATAATAGCTTATCTCCGTATGCTTTAGAAATATTCACAGCCTCAATAACTTTGTTGCCCAGTCGGGGACCATTGGGTATAAATATTTCCAGCTTTTCTTCTTTTTGCTTTGTGTCTTCGCTCATCAGGCGCTCATAGGCCGACAACCGGGCTTTTGATTTGGCATGACGTGCTTTGGGCGACATGCGTACCCATTCGAGCTCTCTCTCAAGAGTTTTTCGTCTTTTACTCTCAGCTTTTTCTTCCATTGCAAGCCTGTTGGATTTCTGCTCCAACCATGAAGAATAATTGCCTTTCCATGGAATTCCTTCACCTCTGTCAAGTTCCAGAATCCAGCCTGCTACATTGTCAAGGAAATACCTGTCGTGGGTAACTGCAATTACAGTCCCTTTATATTGTTTCAGATGTTGCTCCAACCAATCAATACTTTCGGCATCAAGATGGTTTGTCGGCTCATCCAGTAACAGAATATCAGGTTCCTGCAATAAAAGCCTGCATAAAGCAACCCGTCTTCTTTCACCACCTGATAAATTAACAACAGGGGTTTCCGGATCCGGACATCTAAGAGCATCCATAGCTCTTTCAAGCCGGGCATCCAAATCCCATCCATTATGCTGATCTATTAATTCAGTCAATCGTCCCTGTTCTTCAATCAGGGTGGTCATTTCATCATCAGTAAGAGGTTCTGAAAAGCGGTTATTCACTGTTTCAAAGTCCTTGAGCAATTTAACAGTTTCTGCAGCACCTTCTTCAACTACCTCTCTCACAGTTTTATTATTGTCAAGATGTGGTTCCTGTTGCTGGATACCAACAGTATAACCGGGAGAGAAAACTACTTCACCTGTATATGACTTATCAAGTCCGGCAATTATTTTGAGAAGTGTTGACTTACCAGAGCCGTTTAACCCAATAATGCCAATTTTGGCACCATAATAAAATGAGAGGTAAATATCTTTAAGTATCTGTCGGTTAGGTGGAATTACTTTACCCACACCCACCATCGAGAATATAATTTTATTGTCTTCTGACATATGCGAAAGTTTTGGCAAACTTACGCAAAAATCCAATGTCAATTTTTGAAAAGCAGCAGGTATTGAGCTTAAGCGGTTATCGGGACTGACACTTTTGAACCGGGTTGCATAATAATAGTGAATGTGCTTCCTTTACCCGGTTGGCTTGATACTTTTATGGTCCCTTTATTTAATTGCATAAATTCCATACAAAGCCCCAGACCCATTCCTGTCCCATTTTCTCCTCCTGTGCCTGTTCTTCTGATTTTCGGATCAAACGTGAATAATTTATCAATTACGTCCTGCTCAATACCAACACCGCTATCAGTAACCGATAATCGCGTTGAATCAATAGTTTGAACTGCCGAAATTCTGATGTCACTATCAGGATTGGAAAATTTAATAGCATTGGATATCAGGTTCCTCAAGACAGCTCCAATCATATTCTGATCGGCATGAGCCAGAATGATCGGTGCTATATCAATATTCAGCCTGAGCTTCTTACTTTTCAGTGATACATCAAACATTGGAGCAATTGAGTCAGCCAGATCCTTTAGATTTATAAACTTAGGATTAACAGTTGCATTTCCGGTTTGAATTCTTCCCCACTCAAGCAGATTTTCAATAAGTTTATAGGTATCGGAGGTAACCTTATGCATGTTATTCAATGCATCGATTCTTTGTTCATCATCAAAATGCTCATATTCCTTGCTGAGCAATTCAGTGAATCCAAGCAATGACTGGAACGGTGATTTCAAATCATGCGCTACAATACTAAAGAACTTTGTTTTAATCTCATTAAGCTTATATTGCTCAAGATATAGCTTATCGAGCTCTTTCTTTTGATTTAGTATCTGATCATTCCGTAATGCCAGCAATTCATTTTTCTTTTTCTTTGAGTAATACAACAAGAATAAGAATGCAAGAGAGACCAGAACGATAGCAGAAATAACAATAAACAGGTTTCTGATAGTTTGTTGTCTCTTAATTGCCAATTCGGCATAAATATTTTGTTGCCTTAGAAGCTGATTGTCCCTTTGAGTTTGTTCCATTTCAAAACTAACCTTAAGCATGTTAAGCCGGTTGCTGTTTTCACGGCTCTTAAGGGTATCAAGAACCTCCACACGCCGGCTCAGGTAATTGAATGCACGCTCAAAGTTTTTCTTTTCACTGTATGCCTCTGCCAAGCCTGCATAGATTTGACTGGTTAAGAGTTCAAATCCAGGCTTATTAGCATATTCTAAAGCCTTTTTATAGTAGATTATAGCATCATCATGCTCATCCATGAAATTGCTCACTTTACCTGCTGCCGCCTGGATGGTTGCTTGTACACCTCTGTCGGAAACTTTAGGCGACAACCGTATAGCCTCCTTAATATGAGCTAATGCTTGTTCTGACTCATTAATTTCCAGACATATTTCACTCATGTTCAAATGACTTTGAACAATACCTTCAAAATCACCTATTTTTCCGGCAATTTCAAGTGAAAGCTGGTTGCACTTCAAGGCTTCCTTAATATTCCTCAATTTCAGGTAGGCTTCACCTATATTATTGTATACAGTTGAAAGTTCTTCCTGTTCATTGTATTTAATGTGAATCTGTTCGGCTTTTTTGTAACAATTTATGGCTGATTTAAAATCTTCCAGACTCAGATAAATGTTACCAATATTATTATAGGATGGAGCTATTCCTGAAGTGTCTTTTAAACTAATACTATTTTCCAGAGCTTCAGTGAGTGCCTCTAAAGCCAGATCGAATCGTCCAAGAGTATAATAAACGCCACCAATATTCGAGAGAGGAATCGTTTTTTTCTTTCGCGAAGAATCAACTTTATCAAACATTTTAACTGATTCGGAGTATTTTTTTATTGCTTTGGGATAGTCGCCTTCTCTCTCAGCAATTATCCCTAAATTATTCTCCACCGAGGCAATTCCATCATAGTCATTCAGACTTTTGTATATAATTAAAGCATGCTCATTATATTCCTTGGCCTGTCTGTAATTCTGCTTATAGTAGTGTGCTAAGCCTATGTGTTTAAATGCAGTTGCCCTGTAAGGGTTGTTTTTATCATCATTTGTTGCTTCAATAACCTGCTTGTCTAAAGAAATGGCTTCATCAGGCGACTCTCGCAATAAGTCACTTGCCTTTTCAGTCAGTTCTTTTAAATCTGATTTTCTAAGATCTGCTGCTTCAATAGTACCGCATAGCAACACGAGCATCAGAATGAATGAAATTCTACTTAAGATACTGTTATGTTGCATTTTGCAGTTTTCTTTATTCTATTGATGTGAGTTTTTGAAGAATGTAACTCAAAAACTCATTGTTTTTTTCTCCGAAACCTGTTCCATTAGCTCTGACAAGTGAACTGTTGAACCCGCCCAGCTATAGTTATTCTGGATAAATGTGTAGCCATTAGTGCTGATATTATCAGCGAGTGATGTATCCGACAGGAGTTTAATTGCTTGCTCAGCAACTTCTTCGGGTGTATTGCCAATCAGAATCTCTTCGCCTTCCCTGGCCATCAAAGCTGAATTACACAAACTTGATGTAATACACGGTAATCTCATTGCCATTGCTTCAAGAAGCTTATTCTGTAAGCCGGTGCCCAGTTGCATAGGTGCCATAAATATTCTTGCACCTGCATAGTATTCTCTAATATCATCAACCCATCCCGTTACAATTACTTTATCATTTTCAAGGGCTTTAACTCTTGAGTGCGGTGTCGCACCGGCAATAGTAAGTCTTGCATCAGGGTATTTGGAATGAATTATGGGGAGTACTTTATTAACGAGGTATTCAGCACAATCAATATTGGGGGGATATCCCATATTTCCTGTAAAAAGTAGCTCAGTCTGCTTTTTTGTTTTATATGGTTTGAAATATTCCTGGTCTACTCCGTTCGGTATTACATGAATTTCCTCTCGTTTTTCATGTGGAATGCAATCTCTGTCGGGTTTTGATATTATAGTTTTCACATCAAAGACATCAAAGATCCTCTTTTCGTATTTCAGGAGTCGCCTAAACTCAACCCTAAAGATAAATCTAATAATGGCCCTGGTTTTAGGGATTCTTCTTTCTACACCTTTTGAAAAAACATCCTGATAATCGAGAGTTTTTGGTACATCGGTATTAAATGCATAAGCTGCAGTCCGTAATAACTGACAATAAATGTGGTCGGGCTGTGTTTCTTCAATTACTTTGTTCAAGGCACTTTGAGCACGGCTATTGTAATAATAGCCGGCCTGGAACGGGCGACCATTAATCATAGCACGCAGCAAGTTCAATCCAATTGAAAAAGGCCTTAGTCGGTGAATTATTATTGATGAGCAGTATGGTTTTACAATTTCCTCATCCGACCTTTTTACCGCTTTATCAGTAAGGGCAAAAAGTGTAATGTCATGAAACCTCGACAGCACTTTTATTTGATTGAATGCTCTGAGTTTATCTCCTTTTTCTGTGGGATATGGAAAACGAGGCAAAATAACTAAAAGCTTCATTCAATTTATCAGGTATTGTTTCTATTTTGTCACCTACGATACAAAGATATAGAATTTGATCAATCCTTTATGGTAGAATAGAAACTTTCAAGTTTACTTATCAGCACTTGATTATTGTGAGTAGTCATTATGAAGTCAGCAGCATTTTTTCCCAGATCTTCAACTTTTTGTGTGTTATCAACCAGGTATGCGATAGCCTCTGCAAACTGTTCTTCATTGTTGGCAATAATCAATTCTTTGTCATTGGTGTACTCAATTCCTTCGGCGCCTATTGTTGTTGTTATTACGGCACAGCCGGCCATCATCCCTTCAATAATTTTGATTCTGATACCACTGCCCGAAAATAACGGAACCACCATTATTTTATGCTGCTGCATATAGCTCAGTGCATCGGGGACTTCACCATCAATAATCACATTTTCAAGATTTGTATTTCGCAGCCATGCAGGAATTTCCCTGCCGGCTATTCTGAAAACTATATCTTTTCTTATTGCTACTATTCCCGGCCATACTTTTTCAAGAAACCACTTTATGCCTTCAATGTTTGGCATCCAGTTCATTGACCCCAGATGGAAAATTGTTTTTTGTGATGAACTACCGGAACTCTCATTTGGCTTAAAGTGCTCTATTCTTTCGGTGTTTACTCCAAATGGAATTGAAATAACCTTACGGGCATTCATTTTCTGCTTAAAGAACTCAGCATCCTTTGGCGTGATAGCAACAACTCCGTCTAATTCCGGTAAAACATTTATCTCAAAGTTTTTTAATGTCTTTGTAAGGTGTTGCAGATACCACTTTTTAATTGGATTTTTCTCATTGATGCTCAATCGTTCCCATATAAGATGTTCAATATTGTGGGCTCTGAGAATAACGCGTGCAGCTGACAATTGTCTTATCAAAGGAATATAGGGTGCAACAAATAGAGTCTCCAGCTGTACAATGTCAAATTTGTTGTTTAACAGTATTTTTCGCAATGCTTCACTAAAATCCTTGCTGATAAATCTTTTAACATGGTATGATTGCGTAGAAAAAAGGTTAAGAAAGGCATCCACAGGCTTAATTCTCAAATCAAGATGAACCAGTTCTATTTTTGTCTTTTCTTTGTATTCGTCCGGAATTGATGATAAATCCACATTGTATTTATGGCTGTTTATAGCCAGCACTTTCACATTATGACCGGCATTTAACAATCCTTCAACCATCGCATTCATTGCAATCGGGCCTCCTTCCTTAGGTGGCCATGGCGATTTATTACAGATTATCAGGATACTTTGCGCTTTCACTTCTTGCTAAACTTTTCCATTATGCGTTTTATACGTATTTTCCATGAATCAACATCAAGTAGTGGTGAGTCGTTTGTCGCTTTATAAGTAAAGAGTATCCCTAATGGAAGAAGCACTAAAGAAGAAAGCCACATGCCAAAAACAGGATCAACTGTGCCGGCAATTACCGATTTTTTACCTGTCATTGAAATTACATGGTAAATCACAAAGAAAACAATTGAGATAACAAGAGGCAAGCCAAGACCGCCTTTTCTGATAATAGCTCCAAATGGAGCTCCGATAAAGAAAAGTACCAGACATGCAAATGAAAGTGTAAATTTCAGATGCCATTCAACTTCATGTTTTCTAATCAACACCATTCTTTCATTGTAATCATTACTCTCATATTCTTCGGAATTCAGAGCATTCCTTGAGTTATTAAGTGCTTTATCCAGTGCCTGGATTTTTTCAGATTTGGAAAGCAAACCCAGGGCAACCAATCTATCATCAACCTTTACATTGCTCTTTTGTACAGCAGTGTCGGCCTTATTGAGATAAGGGAAGGCCAACATTGAAGAACGGTGGTAACTTTCTTGTTTATCAGTAACCTGCTTCTTAAGAGAATCAACCGAATGCTCCAGCTGCTCAAGGTTAAGCATCTGATAGTGATTTCGGAATAAATCCTCGTTGGTCCTCATCATTTTGAAGTCTGATAAATCAAACTTTCTATATTGTTCTGCGAAATAAGTTCTTTGGAAAGGCCTTTTATTCTCATTTCTGCGATCAATTCGTTCATCGTAATTATAGCCATTAAACAAAGTAAGTTCAAGAAGACTACCATCACCACTCTGCACCATCTTTCCCCATTCAGCTTTTGTAACGTTGCTGCCGCCTGATTTGCTCGTGTGATCATATATAATAACATCCCGAATTGTCACCCCATCGCTCTCTTTTTTACCAATCCTCATAACAAATCCGTCAATGTCATTATAAAAAATACCCTCTCTTATGTTCAATGCCAGTTTTTGCTGACGCACATCATAGAGTATAGATTTGAATTTCAGATTTGAAATTGGAAGAAGATTATTTGAGAAGAAAAAGGCACCGATACTAATGATAACAGACAATACGACCAGCGGGCGCATGATAGTGCTAAGAGAAATGCCTGCCGATTTCATAGCTACAAGCTCATATCTTTCGCCAAAATTGCCAAAGGTCATCAGGGATGATAAAAGAATTGACAATGGGAGAGCCAAAGGGACGAAAGTAGTTGAGGCATAAAACAGCAGTTGAGCCACAACATGCCATTCGAGCCCTTTGCCCACTAAATCATCAATGTACTTCCACAGGAATTGCATCACAAGAATGAAGAGAGCAATGAAGAAGGTTAGTATTAGTGGCCCGATATATGAACGGAGTATAAGGACATATAATTTTTTCACTCTTGTTTTTTTATGCAAAAATACAATTATTAAGGCATAAGCCGATTGAGCCATGCTGTTTACATTAAACGAATTTAGAAGCTATTTCTTATGAAGATTGAATCTTTCATTACATTTGGACTGGAATTCTAAATTATATTCACAAAATGCATCACATTGAAGTTCACGATAAAAGAACAATCAGGGCGTTTCTTGATTTCCCCAAAAAGCTCTATAAAAATGATCCTAACTGGGTATGCCCACTGGATTCTGTGATTGAAGCAGTGTTCAATCCCACTCTTAATGTGTTTTTTACTCATGGAGAAGCCATCAGATGGATATTCATGAACGACAAAGATGAGGTAATAGGAAGGGCCGCGGCATTCATAAACAGGAAGAAAGCATACAACTTTCAGCAACCTACAGGCGGAATGGGTTTCTTTGAGTGCATCAACAACAAAGATGCAGCTTTCTATATTTTCGATACCTGTCGTGAATGGCTCTCTGCAAGAGGTATGGAAGCAATGGATGGCCCAATTAATTTCGGGGAGAATGATAACTTTTGGGGCCTCCTTGTGGAAGGTTTTATACCACCCAGTTTTGGAATGAATTATAACTTCCCATACTATAAGAATTTCTTTGAGGAATATGGATTCAGGCCTTATTTCGAGCAAGTGACCAATCACCTCGACCTTACAAAGCAATTTCCTGAAAGATTTTGGAAAATTGCTGATTGGGTTAGAAATAAAAAAGGGTATTCATTCGAACATTTCAGCTGGAAAGAAAGTGAGAAGTTTATCAACGACTTCAAAATTATATACGATGATGCATGGCAATTTCACGAAAATTTTACTCCTATTAACAAATCAGTATTAAAGGAGCAACTCGAGGAAATGAAGCCTATTGGTGAAGAAGAATTTATATGGTTTGCATATTCTGACGGAGAACCAATTGCATTTCTTATCATGATACCGGATGCCAATGAAATGCTTAAGCATTTTAACGGAAAGATTAGTCTATTTGGAAAATTAAAGTTTGCTTATCTTCGGTGGAAAGGTGTGTTTACAAGAGCCAGAATAACTGTTATGGGTATCAGACCAAAATTCCAAAAGTCGGGTATTGAATCAGCAATATTCTGGCATATGGAGAAGGTGATGAAAAAGAGGCCTAATTATAAGGAGATTGAACTTTCGTGGGTTGGAGATTTTAATCCAAAGATGCGACAATTACATGAGTCAGTAGGCGGTTACTTTGCCAAGCGACATATCACATACAGGTATTTATTTAATTCACCCGGTGAATCACAGCATGCAACTGAGATTCCAAGGGACACAAGAGAGAATCTGATAAGAGATTAACCAAGGTGAAATAGCCAGATCTTACCTTTATTCAGGAATAAAAAAAGGGAGATGTTGTAAAACATCTCCCTTTTTTATATCGCACGATTATTATTTAACAATCATTTTGCGTGTTACACGGCTGTCATCAACTTTAACAGAGTATGTATAAATACCTGCTTTTAAGTTTTTGGCATCAATAGTAAGTTCATGTGAACCGGCATTTAATGTAGCTACCGGAACTTCATAAACTCTTTGTCCTACCATGTTATAAACTTCAAGACCAACATTAGCTGCTTTTTCAATATTTACTTTTACAGTAGATGTTCCATTGAAAGGATTTGGGAAGTTCTGTGAAACTGAAGCATTGTTAATAACAGAGTTGCCTACACTTTCAATTGTGAAGTCAGCATCAGTAAAGATAAAGCCCTTGACATATTTATAAGTAACAGGAGCAGTAGGATCATTAATATTCATATCCTGATATGCAAAAGGAATTTCGTAACTGCCTGCAGCAGGTTCCAAAGAGTAGTATGAAGCTGTTGCCATAAAAGCGGCATACCATGCATCTGTGAGGTAAGTAACATTAACAACTTCAGTGTACATATTGCTGGCTACATCCCATCCTATGCAATAAATATCAGGCTGAGAGTTATCTTCAAGACCTTCAAAATCACTATCAAGCCAAGAGAAGAACATTTTAGTACCATCAAAAGTAGTAGTAATTTGTGAACGATTATCTTCATCGATAGCATCGTCACCACTTCCCCATGTACCACGGAAAGTAATCAAGTTTTCACCTAACTTCTGTGCGTACCAGTTCTGACCCTGATCGGTAGAGTAGATGTTATATGATGCGAATAGTCCGCTTGAAGAGCCAATTGAGTATGTTGTACCGGGATAGATTCCAATAACAACTGAAATTACAGGATTTCCATTAGCATCAACAGCAAGGTCATGAGTAAAAGCAGTAGTGTATAAGATTTCATCACGTTCAGGTAGAGGTTCTACGAATACCTCAGCGATTTGTTCATCTGTAAGAAGACCATAAACAATACCATTTAAACCTTCAGGTCCACTTAAAGGAACAACAATAGGTTCTTCTTCCCATGTTATACCACCGTCGGTAGTTTTATAGAGAATTGGGTAATAGCTTGCACCTGTAGCAAACTCATCACCTTCATTATCACCTAAGATTGAAATATAACCTATTTGGCCATCAGGAGCAAAAGCAATTCTTGTATCAGCATAAGAAGCTGTATCAGGTATATGACGCATAGGTGCCCAGAAAGCATCTTGTTCATACTCATAAGTACCCAGTTCTGAATTGAATATACCACGTGTAATTACAAGAGTGTCTGTATAATTTGGAGTCAAACCGTTAATAAGCGCACCTTCAACAACAAATACATCACCGGTTACCGGATTAACAGTCATTGCATCAGGAACATTGTGTCTGAGTGGTGGTTCTGAAGACCAACCTTCCTGGGATAAACCTGTGCCATCAAGTTTTAAAGTAGAAACGCCATATCCGCCCCAGCTGCCAGAAACATTACTTCCGTCGAGGGTAGGCCATAAACCTGTTATGTAGGCATTTGCAGCAGTAGTGTTGCCCTGAGGATTGTAAATTACACCCTGAGGATATCTTGCATTAGCAGTACCTGGTGTAGTTGGATTGAAAATCTGCTGATCAACTGACCATGTGCTACCTCCATTGGTGGAGTAATCAACAGCAACATATCCTGAACCCGGTGTTGCACCCATTCTGTGGAAGAAAGCTACAGAGTTAATGTTCGGATCTGCCCAGATAGCAGTACGACCACCATTATACAAGCCATATGTATTGGCTGAAGTACCTAATGTAAGAATTGAAACATCTGTTGTTCCTTTACCTTCAGGTTTAACAAAATTAATTTGAGTTGGAGTGATTTCCAAGTCGACATCGTCATTCTTTTGGATTTGCATAGAAGCCGAAGGTAAGTTTGCTTTTAACTTTACCGGGCTTTTCTGTGCCATTACCGAAAAGCTAACTGCCAATGCTGCAGTTAAGAGTAGTGTAGTTCTCATTTTTTTTTTTAATCTAATTTAGTGAAACATTATTAATGAATATTTAAGTAATCGTCTGATTCAAAAAAAAGGGAGATGCTGCAATACATCTCCCTTTGGAATATTGCTTGATTATTATTTAACAATCATTTTACGGGTTACACGGCTGTCATCAACTTTAACAGAGTATGTATAAATACCTGCTTTTAAGTTTTTACCATCAATAGTAAGTTCGTGTGAACCGGCATTTAATGTAGCTACCGGAACTTCATAAACTCTTTGTCCTACCATGTTAAATACTTCAAGACCAACATTAGCAGCTTTTTCTATACTAACTTTTACAGTAGATGTTCCATTGAAAGGATTTGGGAAATTCTGTGAAACTGAAGCATTGTTAATAACAGAACTGCCTGCACTTTCAATTGTGAATTCAGGATCAGTAAAGATAAAGCCTTTGACATATTTATAAATAACAGGAGCAGTAGGATCATTAATATTCATATCCTGATATGCAAAAGGAATTTCGTAACTGCCTGCAGCAGGTTCAAAAGCGTAGTATGAAGCTGTTCCCATGAAAGCAGCATACCATGCATCTGTGAGATAGGTAACATTAACAACTTCAGTGTACATATTGCTGGCAACATCCCATCCTACACAATAAATATCAGGCTGACTGTTATCTTCAAGACCTTCAAAATCACTGTCAAGCCATGAGAAGAACATTTTAGTACCATCAAAAGTAGTTGTAATTTGTGAACGATTATCTTCGCTGATTGCATCGTCACCAGCTCCCCATTCTCCACGGAAAGTAATCAAGTTTTCACCTAACTTCTGTGCGTACCAGTTCTGGCCCTGATCAAGAGAGAAGATGTTATATGAAGCGAATAATCCGCTTGAAGATCCAATTGAATATGTTGTGCCGGGATAGATTCCTATAACAACTGAAATTACAGGATTGCCATTAGCATCAACAGCAAGATCATGAGTGAAAGCTGTAGTGTAAATGATCTCATCACGCTCAGGTAGTGGTTCTACAAAAACCTCAGCAATTTGTTCATCAGTCAAAAGACCATATACAACACCATTTAAACCTTCAGGTCCACCTAAAGGAACAACAATAGGTTCTTCATCCCATGTAATACCACCGTCGGTAGTTTTATAGAGAATTGGGTAATAGCTTGCGCCTGTAGCAAACTCATCACCTTCATTGTCACCTAAGATTGAAATATAACCTATTTGGCCATCAGGAGCAAAAGCGATTCTTGTATCAGCATAAGAAGCAGTATCGGGAATATGGTGCATAGGTGCCCAGAAAGCATCTTGTTCATATTCATAAGTTCCCAGTTCTGAATTAAATATACCACGTGTAATTACTATAGTATCAGTATAGTTTGGAGTCAAACCATCAACCAAAGCAGGTTCTACAACGAATACGTCACCTGTAACAGGATTGATTGTCATTGCATCAGGAACATTTTGCCTGATAGGAGGTTCTGAAGGCCAACCATCTTGAGTTAAACCGGTTCCATCAAATTTTAAAGTAGAAACTCCATATCCACCCCAGCTACCTGCTCCGGCATTACTTCCGTCAAGTGTGGGCCATAAACCTGTCATATAGGCATTTGCAGCTGTAGTGTTACCCTGAGGATTGTAAATCACACCTTGTGGATACCTGGCATTAGCTGTACCTGTAACAGTTGGATTGAAGACTTGCTGATTAACTTCCCATGTGGTACCACCATCTGTAGAATAATCAACAGCAATATAGCCCGAACCCGGGGTAGTATTCATTCTGTGGAAGAAAGCAACAGAGTTAATGTTGGGATCTGCCCATAGAACTGTACGACCTCCGTTATACAAGCCATATGTATTAGCTGCACCACCTAATGTAACAATTGAAACTTCTGTTGTCCCCTTAGCTTCAGGTTTTACAAAATTAACTTGTGTTGGAGAGGTGCATAGGTCGGCATCGTCAGCATTTTGAATTTGCAAAGAAACCGAAGGCAAATTTGCTTTGACCTTTCCCGGACTTTTTTGCGCCATCACTGTGATGCTTAAACCCAGTGCTACGGTTAAAAGTAAAGTTGTTTTCATTTTTGATTTAATTAAGTGAAACATTATTGTTGAAATTTGGTAATTGTCTGATCAAATGGGTCTTAAATCTAAACGTTGTGCTCTCTTAATTGTTTCTCTATAAAATGGTTTTGTATATGCGCATTCTGCAAATTTATAAAAAAAGCGATTGACTCTTATTTTTCTTTCAATTTCCTTCAATAAATATTTTCTGATGTTTTTTTCGGACAATTAATTCAAGTCTTGACTAAAGTGTGAGCATAGCTTACACAGTTAAATTCAAAATGCCAGGGGGTAAGCATGGCTCAAGTCCCTGACATTTTGAACTAGTTTCTTGAATCTTCTAGTAATTACCCATGTCACTTAAATTTCGTCCCTAACTAGAAAAACTGATGGACCACCTGTTGGAGGATTCCAACCAATTCCGTTTAATTCAATGCAAGAGCCTAATTGTTGGGCGTTTACATTATATAGTCTCATTGTAGCGCAAGCGGTCCCAACAAAATGAGGATCATAAAAACCAAAATAATAAACAGTTTGGCCATAGACAAAATTTTGCGTATCAGTATTTCCATCTTGTGTCCTTACTGTAATCGTACCATAAGTAAATGGTGTAGCATAACTCATTCCGTAGAAAGTAAGCTTAAGTACTCCCCCAGGCTCTTTCTCGCCTGCTTTTGTTCCATAAGGTATTAATACCAGTCCAATGAGTAGAACAAATCCAAAACCTAAAATTAGGTTTAAAATACTTCTTTTATTCATGATAATTTGAGTTTTGTGTTAAACAATATCCAAATATAGCAAAAAAAATAAAATATTTGATTGAGACGGAAAATAATTTTATAAATATAAATCTTTTAATTTTCACTCAATCTGCTGAAAACTGAAGTATAATGTGCCCATTGTCCCTTTCATTATTTCTATTTAGCATGTTGGTTCGAAATAATAAAACAAAAAGTGTTCTGTAGCAGTTGTTTTTAAGATTTTCATATATTAGCATCGAAATTTATTAATGTAATCCAAATCTTAAAAATTATGAGAAAACTACTACTATTGTTTGTAGCTGTTACGCTATGCATGGGGGTGTCAGCTCAAATGCAACGAATTAAAGCACCTGCAAAAGCTTTAAAACTTGCAGTTGAGCAGAAGACAGCAATTATTGAGACCAATAATTTACTTCAAACTGTTAATCCTTATGTAACAAGAGGTTCAGTGCCACAAAATGAACTAGAAATTGGTGCAACTGTCTATGATCTTCAATCTAACGTTGCCACTCCATCAAACAGGATGGAAATATTCGAAGATGGTACCATTGGAGCAACATGGACTTATGGTACCGGATCTCCGGACTACATTAACAGAGGTACTGGTTACAATTACTTCAATGGATCAAGTTGGGGTCCTATGCCAACCAGCAGAGTGGAAGCTGCAAAGGCTGGCTGGCCTGCTTATACAAAATGCGGACCAACAGGTGAGTGCTTTGTTTCTCACATTTCAGCAACTGTTCCCTTGAATTTTTTAAGAAGAGAAGTTAAGGGTACCGGAGACTGGATAGTTGGTACTATAGCTGCTCCCGCAGGTGCTCCTGTAGGTTTGTTATGGCCCAGATTAATCTCCAGTGGTCCTAATAATGAATTCCTTCATTTGTTTGCTTTAACAGCACCATCCGGAAATGGTGGTGCCGTTTATAATGGACAGGATGGTGCAATAGTATATATCCGCTCAACCGATGCAGGTTTAACCTGGGAAGAACCTATAGTCCTTGAAGGAATGGGTGCTGACTACTATATTAATTTCGCTGGAGATTCATACTCACTCAGTGCCACAGGTAATAATGTAGCGTTAACAATTTCTGATAACTGGCTGGACTTATTTGTAATGAAATCAACCGACAATGGTGAGAACTGGGAAAAAATAGTCGTATGGGAACATCCTATTCCTTTCTGGAACAATGTTCCTTCAATCGATACTATCTATTGCCCCGACGGTTCTGCTCATGCTGTGTTTGATCATTCAGGCAAATTGCATATGACTTTTGGAGTAAACCGTGGTCTGTTTGAAGAAGGAGATGAATTGCCAAGTTGGTTCCCATTTGTTGATGGTATTGCTTACTGGAATGAAGATAAACCTACCTGGGTAGGTGGAGACCAGGTTAATGTACTCAATCCTGACCTATTATATGAAAATGGCGATTTAATTGCATTTATGATTGATATTAACGGAAACGGAGATCTTGATTTTATTGGGTTTGAAACATTTAATATTGGGAAATACTATGTTTCTGCTAGTGGAATGCCATATCTGACAATCGATCAATATGATGATTTATACGTCGTTTATTCTTCAGTTACTGAAGGTTATGACGATGGTTTACAGCAATACAGGCACTTATGGTGGGTTTATTCATCGGATGGCGGAGAAACATGGAGTGATCCTGAACATCTTTCAGATAATATACTTCATATGTTGGATGAGTGCGTTTTCCCATCAGGAGCAAGAGAAGATGGAAATTACAGAGAGTTTATTCCCATCACTTATCAGGCAGATGCTCAGCCGGGGTTAAGCGTACGTGGTGATGAAGACCAACCGTCCGAGAACTTGATATATTATACGGCAATACAGAAACCTAATGTAGGAATTGATGATTTACAATATGATTCAAAACCAATAGAGATTTCGGTATATCCAAATCCTGTTTCAAGCAGAGAAGCTAAACTTGATATTATTTTGAGTAATAAATCAAATGTGTCATTGGAATTATATTCAATTACTGGTCAAAAAGTTACAGAGACATCCTATGGAGTTCGTCAACCTGGTGTTTCAACTGTAATGTTAGACATATCAAGATTAAATGCAGGAGTTTATTTTGTAAAAGTTAAAGCTGGTGAGCAAACCAAAACCACTAAAATAAATGTATTGTAAAAGTTTTAGATAATGTAAAAAAAGGTTGGCAACTCAATGCCAACCTTTTTTTTTATGTACATGTTAGGTTAAAAACCAATATCTGATTATTTTATTATCATTTTATTGGAAACGCTGCTTCCATTGACAGTTACGGTGTAAGTGTAAATGCCTTTTGATAATGAAGAGCCATCAATCTCAAGCATACTTGATCCGGCATTGTATGTTTTAGATGGAATTGAATAAACCTGACGACCAACCATGTCAAACACCTTCAAATCTACGTTTGAAACCTTTTGCAGGGAAACTTTCACAGCGGTAGTGCCATTGAATGGATTTGGATAATTCTGTTCAACAGAGAAATCACTGACTTCAATATCTTTTGTACCTACGTTAACTACGTCTGCCTTGTCGAACTCTGAGTAGTAATAAAGATTTTCTGCAGGAGAATCTTCATCACCTCTTAATGCGAGACCCGGCTCATTGTCCAACTGGTAAATAAAGTGAACTCTGTCTTCAGATGTTCTGTTTGCAATTGTTGGAAATACGCATTCATCAAGCATGTGAAGAATGTCAGAATTTAAATCGACAAAGTCACCCCAGGTTTGACCACCATCGCCTGAGCCACGAGCCCAGATGTGTCTGTATTGCTGTGTGCCATTATCAAAACCTTCTGTTATACTGGTATAAATTACATAAATATAGCCATTTTCATCAATAGTAATCTGAGGCATACTTGAAGCTCCAACGGAATAGTCACCGATATTAGCTGTCTCATATCCTATAAGATCTAACTCGCCATTCTCATTAATATCCTGCATCCAACCTATAAGATTACCACTTTCATATAATGCGTCAGGATCAAGGGCATTAAGTTGATCACCATTGGTCCATACCGGCATGTCCTCATTCCAGTAAGCAACACCATCAACAAATGGATACCAGCTTGGCAGTTCACTTCCTTCTTCGAAAATTGATCGGCTGATTCCGAACACTGCATGAAGCTTACCATTATTATCAAAAGTTATATGTGCTGCTCCATCAGGGCAATAAAAAGTGTCGGCCGGAGTTGGATTATTAATATCCCACATTGGATAAGGATGTTCCCAAATAACTGTTTTTTCCCAGTTTTCACCATTATCAGTCGATTTCATTATAAAAAGATCGTGCCACTGATCGGCTACAATGAACGCTAAATTATTGTCTTTAGGATCAGCCCAGGCATATGTATCTCCACTGAATTCTATATAATCTTCTGACCCCATCCCGGGTAGAATGCTGTGTTGAATGTCCCATGTAGCACCACCATCCTGAGAACGGTAATATAATACGGCACGGTTCTGACCCTCATAGGCAACCCATGTACTTGCCAGCATATGAATATTTTCATTGTTATCACCGGTGCTAACAATTCGTGGCCATGAAATATCTACGGCACCTGCAGGTCCGGGAAGGATATATTGTGTCCAATCTCCGGTTGCACGCTCAGGTCTTCTATTTACGATAAAACCTTGTGCATCATGGTGAGAAACAATAATTTCACCATCGTATTGAGGTGCATAAGAAGGCCAGCCGGCACGTACTGTTTCTATGCGTGTAGTAGGAGCAGGTAACCAGTCGGTTCCGTTGTAATAATTATATCCTGTACCACGATCACTATAACTATTTGAAGTACCTAGTCCCCTGGTCCATGCAGCAGCCATGTGTCCATCTTCATACCTGTAAAATCGGTTTGAAGTAGAAGCATTTGATTGTAGATCGTAAATAGTGTTACCTAATTCAACTTCAGAAATTGCTTTACCTGAGCTAACATAATAGTTTATTGTTTGCTCCAGTGAGTTGTAGTTCCCTTCCTTTACATTTTTTGAATCGGGAACTGCTTGATTTCTCCAGTTGGATGGAATCCTAACCGGATTTTGAGCACTAAGGAATAGCCCAACTGTCAGTAACACAGATAGTAAGTAAATTTTTTTCATAAGGTATTTGTTTGAAAAGTTTGTTTTGATTCTTCAAATGTACTAATTTTTGAATAGAATTAAAATGTAGTTAAAACTGATTGCTACTTTAATATATTTAAACCGGATGTAAAATCACGTATTGCTTAAAGTTAAGTTAATAAACACATACCAAAGCAGTAATTATACCGTAAGTTTTTCGTAAGTTAACCGTAAGCTAACCCTAAGTATAAGTCCATTTTATCTTCTTTCAGTGCTTAACATTTACTCCGGATGATAAACAAAAAAAAGAGGCCCTTGTCGTTAAGGGCCTCCGTAAATGTTGAATTTGTTTTTCTTAAATTGGCATAACTGATGCCTTTACCGGCATGTTTAGTGAATCGAGTTTGCGGTTCATCTCAAGTCTCACTCTTGTATAGTCTTCCAAAAGTTCCTTCTTTACAGGCAGTGAGGGTGGCGATTCTACCTTTAAAGGATCCACCGGAGTCCCGTTCTTGTAAAACCTGAAATCGAGATGTGGTCCGGTCGACAATCCTGAACTTCCAACATATCCAATCACCTGACCTTGTTGTACTCTTGCTCCAGAACGAATTCCTTTTGCATATCCTGATAAATGCAGGTAAGCTGTTGAGTAGGTTGAATTGTGTCGGATTTTAACCATTCGTCCTGCACCTCCGGCATACCTTACATCGGTTACTGTTCCGGCGCCGATTGAGTGGACGGGCGTGCCTTTGGGAGCAGCATAATCAACACCATGATGTGGACGACGAATTCGTAAAACCGGATGCAAACGGCTGTTGGAGAACTTAGAACTTATCCTTGAAAACTTAAGAGGTGCTTTTAAAAATGCTCTTCGTAAGCTTTGTCCTTTTTCATCAAAGTAATCGGCAGTACCATCCTGCACATACCTGAATGCATACTGATCTTTACCGGCATGTTTAAACCTTGCTGAAAGTATATTGCCAAGGCCAATTGGCTCGCCATCCACAGATAGTTCTTCGTACAAAGCTGTGAAATTATCACCCTTCTGTATTGCATAGAAGTCAATAGTCCAGGCAAAAATCTCGCTTAATGCAATGGTAAGATTGGGATTGGCTTTCATTTCAGCCATAGTATTCCAAAGTGAAGAGGTAATTGTTCCACTGGCAGTCTTAATTTTAACTTGTATTTCTTTTTCACCGGCATGTACATGAAGTGAATCACCGGCTTCAAAAATTACATATTGAGTAGGACTGCTTTCGTAAATAAAATAATGCATTCTCGGCAGAGAATCATTAGTTAATAGTACGGTGTACTTATTACCGTGTCTTATTTTCCTTACATCAAAAATACCTGCTGCTTTCTGAACAAGTTGCTCAATTGTTCCCATGCTCAGATTATACTGAAGCAGAATGTTGGATAGATTCTCATTGGGCTTCACTTCGTCCTTTATAACCTGGAATGAATCAACAACTATCCCATATTCAATTCTTGGTTCAGGAATGTATTTGTTGTCAGCTTCAGGTTCCCGGTCAAGCCCTGTTAAATACCAATCCAGTGAAAAAACACTTAAAATCAGAGCAACTACAATAATAACAAAGGCAACAATATTCTTTCTGGTCAAGTATTTTCTCATCAGGCAGTCTGAAGTTTTTTTGTGGCCGTTTCGAAACCAGCTTTTAACGCACTAAGATTAATATCTACGACTTCTTCACCCTTCCGGCCGAAAATGTCTCTTATAGCCTGTTGGATATCTTCATATGGAATGCCCAGGAAAGGACAAGCTGCACCAAGTATTACCACATTGGCTGATTTCGGAGCACCGAGTTCTTTGGCTATTTCATCAGCATCAAGTGCGATGTGATTATTGAGCGATTCAATTTCAGCCATCAGGTTATCCATTTCAGGATAGTTGTTGATGTTGATGAACGGCTTGGTGTTTGTTATCAACCATCCTGCAGGCGATAGCATAGGCAAGTACCTTAATGACTCCATGGGTTCAACCGAAATAATCATATCGGCTTTACCAACCGGAATTAAATCAGAGGCTATTTCCTTATCAGAAATGCGGAGGTTTGATTGAACATCTCCACCTCTTTGGCTCATTCCGTGTACTTCGGCCTGCTTCAGAAAAAGCCCGGCCTTAAGCGCTGCTGTTCCTATTATTGCTGCAATAGAGAGTATTCCCTGTCCACCGACTCCTGCCAGAATTATATCTTTTTTCATGTTTTTTATGCCTCCTTTAATTCATTTAATGCTTTCTTTTTATTTTCCCTGATTCTGCGGGCAGCAGTTTGCAGGCATTCTCTGCTTGGAATAATCACAGAAACACCATCATGGTGAATTTCTTGTCTGATTATTTTCATGTTCTCCTCGTGATACTTTGGCGATGGATTCAAAACATGAATATGGTTTTCATCAACACCCAATGCACGACATATATCTTCAATTTTACCAAATGCTGCTGAGTCTTGTCCACCGGTCATTCCTGTGGTTGAATTATCAAGAATCATAACAGTGATATTCGATTTGTCGTTTACAGCATCCAGTAATCCAGTCATTCCTGAGTGGGTAAATGTTGAATCTCCTATAACGGCTACAGAAGGAACCAAACCTGCATCAGCGGCTCCTTTTGCCATAGTAATTGATGCGCCCATGTCGACGCAGGAGTTAATTGCATTATAAGGTTCCATAGCTCCCAGAGTATAGCATCCTATATCAGCAAATACTCTGCCTTTTGTATGTTCCGATATTGCTTCGTTGAGCGCATTGTAACTATAAATATGCGGACATCCTTTACAAAGTGAAGGAGGGCGTGCAGCAACAAGTGCGGGTATATCTTTGCCGCGGGTATCTTGTTGCCCAAGTGCAACTGCTACAATATTGGGGTTTAATTCACCATCGCGGGGAACTGTTCCGTCGAGACGTCCTTTTATGGTCTTGCCATTATTCATGAAACCACGAAGCATTTCCTCAACAATGGGATATCCATCTTCCAGAACGAGTATTGAATCGCACATATCATAGAATTCCCTAACCATCTTTTCGGGAAGCGGATATTGACCGATCTTTAAAATTGGATGTGGCACTGCATGGTTTTCAAAATTCTCAAGCAGGTAGTTGTATCCTAAACCACATGTTACAATTCCTAAACTCTTATCAGGGTGATTTATTAATTTATTGAATTGTGAGTTTTCTGATAATTCAATAAACTGAGCCTGTTTTTGGAGTAATGATTTGTACTGACGGCGTGCGATGGCAGGTAACAAAATATATTGACGGGCATTTTGAGGAAGTTTCATTTCGTTCTGCTTACGGGCTGCACTAACGAGAACACCTGAACGTGAATGTGCCAGTCGGGTTGTTACTCTCATTAAGACAGGAGTTCCGAGGTTCTCACTGATCTCAAATGCTGTATGCACCATGTCGTAAGCTTCCTGTTGGTTACCCGGCTCAAAAACTGGAATCATGGCGAATTTACCGTAGAAGCGTGAGTCCTGTTCGTTTTGTGATGAGTGCATTGATGGATCATCAGCCACCAGCACTATCATGCCACCATTGGCACCGGTGATTGAAGAGTTAATAAATGCGTCGGCTGCAACATTCAGACCCACGTGTTTCATACAAACCATAGTACGCTTGCCGGCATATGACATACCAAGAGCAGTTTCCATGGCAGTTTTCTCATTGGCACCCCAAACAGCTTTAATCTTACCTGATTTGGCTTCTTTTGACTGCATGACATACTCGGTGATCTCAGTTGAAGGAGTGCCAGGATAGGCATAAATTCCCGAAAGACCTGCGTCTATTGCTCCCTGGGCTATTGCTTCATCGCCCAATAATAAATGTTTTTGCATTATGTATATTGATTTTTAATTGATATCCGCCTGACAAAATTAGTAAAATTGAGTAAACCGCTCCATAAAAACACTTTAAGTTAAGAATTTAAGACCTAACTTTGGTGTTTATTGTAATGTATGAATTTTCTAGCTCATCTATACTTATCCCGGAATAATAAGGAATGTATTATCGGGAATTTCATTGCTGACCATGTTAAGGGTAGCAAAATGAATTCATATAGTAATGGGATAAAGGCCGGAATACTGTTTCATAGAAAAATTGACCAGTTTACCGACAGCAATCCTGTGGTACAGAGGACAGTACTAAATCTTAGACCTTATTTCAGAAAATACTCGGGAGTGGTACTTGATATGTTTTATGACCATTTTCTTGGAAACGATTGGAGCAAATATTCCGATAGTGCCCTGGAAGATTTTACCGATAGCATGTACTCGGTGCTGAATGAGTCGTTTCATATACTTCCGCCAAGATCACAATTTATTTTGCCATACATGATGGGGGAGGACTGGTTGACAGGATACCGCACATTTGAAGGGCTAAACAACGCACTTACAGGGATTTCTCAAAGAACAACTTTTTATTCGAATCTCGACAAAGCAGTTGAATACCTGAAAGATGAATATGAACTTTATAAAGACTCTTTTGATGAATTCTTCCCTCAATTGGTTGAATACAGTAAGAAACTACAATGTTAAAGCTGAGTTGTGAGGAAGTAGAAAAAAAATCACTAAAGTTTTTGGTAGATTGAAAAATTATAACGTACTTTGCAGTCCCAAAAATTAAACAGGATAAGTTTTAAAGCCATGTCAAGATTTTGCGAAATTACAGGAAAAGGAATGATGGTAGGAAATAAAGTTTCCCACTCAAATATAAAGACCAAACGTAGATTCTATCCTAATCTGCAGACAAAGAAGTTCTACATTCCCGAAGAGGATGCATGGATTACTTTAAAGGTTTCAGCTGACGGATTACGTCACATCAACAAAAAAGGTATCAGTGCCTGCCTGAAAGAAGCAGAAGCTAAAGGTTTTATTATCAGGTAATTTAATTACAACTTATATATACATAGGCTGTTGCTGAAAAGTAACAGCTTTTTTTGTTTAATTACTAACGATACTGAATTATATTTGCTGTTCATTAAGGCATAGATGGAGATTTTAGTAATTTTCGTATTAATACTGTTCAATGGTTTCTTTGCCTTGTCAGAGATTGCCCTTGTTTCTTCCCGGAAGAGCAGACTCGAGGGATTGCGCGATACAGGGAGTAAAGGTGCTGTTGCAGCTCTTAAACTGCTTGAAAAATCAGAGAGCTTCCTTTCTTCTGTGCAGGTTGGAATTACATTCATCGGAATCATCAATGGAGCTTTTGGAGGAATCACAATCGCCGAAAAGGTAGCACCCGTATTCATAAGCATGGGCTTGTCGAATGAGTTATCATATCAGATTGCACTTCCTCTTACCATTATTCTTATTACTTACTTCTCTATTGTTTTAGGTGAACTTGTTCCAAAGACAATGGCATTAAGTAATCCCGAGAATGTGGCTGTTAAAGTTGCTCCTTTTATAAGGGTTTTTACCACTATCTTTTTTCCTTTTGTGAGATTCTTATCTGCATCAACCAAACTCGTAAATTCAATATTTGGCATTGAACAGAGCTCAACCGGATTGACAGAAGCAGAACTTAAACAAATGATCAGAACTGCCTCAACAGAAGGTATTATCGGGCAGGATCAGAATAAAATGCATGAAAAAGTGTTCCGGTTTGCCGATAAGAAAGCCCGGCACATAATCACCCACCGACATGATGTTGAATGGATTGATATCACAATGCATCCTGATGATGTGCAAAAGGAAATACTCGCTGCACGCCACAGTCAGCTTCTGGTATGTAAAGAAGATATAGATAATTTTATTGGCTTCCTGAACGTTAAAGAGTACCTTATTAAGAAGGTCGCTTCGAAATCTATAAATCCGGCAGATGTCGTAACCGAGCCCCTCATATTTCCGGAGGCTGCCAGTGCCCGGTTGATACTGACTGAAATGAAGAATAAGAAAGTGAATATTGCGGCTGTTGTAGATGAGTATGGTAGCTTTCAGGGTATATTGACACTTCATGATATGATGGAGAACCTTTTGGGTGAAATGCCCGATAAGGATGATGAAATGGAACCGATGATTGTAAAACGAGACGATGGGTCATTCCTGGTAAGCGGATTTGCACCCATTGAATATGTTTCAGAGTTGCTCGGTGGATTTGATTTTGATTTTGAAAAAATTGACTATTCAACAATTGCCGGCCTTGTATTATCTGAAACTAAAGGAATGCCTGCCATCGGCGAATCATTGGTTGTTGGTAATCATATTATTGAAATAGTTGATATGGATGGGCATAAGATTGATAAACTTCTGATTAGAAAACTGTGAATATGACCACTGTTGTTAATAATATTCTTAAGAGCACACTTTTTGTACTGGCTGTTATACTTTTTACCAATTCAGGCTACTCACAAGAATTCGCTGAAGTTTACGGACGGATAACTGATGACTTTAATGAACCTGTACCTCTGGCTAATATCAGAGTGAGCGGTCAGGATGCAGGTACTATATCGCAAATGGATGGTAGCTACCGACTGAAAATACCTGCAGATAGGGAAGTAACCCTCGTTTTCTCATACGTTGGCTTCAATACATCATACTTTAAAATAAAGCTTAAGTCGGGCGAAAGCCGTGAAGTGAACCGACGTTTAAATATGTCGACCACAGAACTTTCAACTTTTGTAATTACGGATGAGAAAATAAGATCCGGCACATTAACGCCTCTCGATCCAAAACTTGCCAACACAATCCCAAGTCCTGCCGGAGGATTGGAAGCGTTGATAAAAACCTTCCCCGGCGTCTCTTCAAATAACGAGCTTAGTTCACAGTACTCTGTCAGAGGCGGTAATTTCGACGAAAATCTCGTTTATGTAAATGATGTGGAAATCTATAAGCCTTTTCTGGTACGATCAGGACAGCAGGAAGGTTTAAGCTTTCTGAATTCTGACCTTGTTTCTTCAATCCTGTTTTCAGCGGGAGGTTTCGATGCACGTTATGGCGACAAAATGTCATCGGTGCTCGACATCAGATACAAGCGCCCGACAATAACAACAGGGTCGGTAAGCGGAAGCTTACTTGGCGGATCAGTACACGTTGAAGGATCAAGTAAAGACAGGCGATTCATGTATCTAACGGGCATTAGAAACAAATCTAACCAGTATTTGCTGAATATGCTGGAAACAAAAGGTGATTATAAACCATCGTTTACCGATTTTCAGGGAATGCTTATATATGAAGCCGGCTCAAAATGGGAGTTCTCGTTATTTGGCAACTATGCCAGAAATCATTACAGGATAGAACCAACATCAAGAGAAACAAGTTTTGGAACTATCAATGAAGCATTGCACCTCTCAGTTTATTTTGATGGAAGTGAGCTGGATAAATTCATTAATTATATGGGTGCTTTTACAACTCATTACAAGCCTACCGATGCTTTATCACTTAAACTCATTGTTTCTTCATTCCAGACTATAGAAAGCGAGACCTTTGATATTACCGGTCAGTACTGGATTGGTAACCTTGAAACTGACCAGTCAAAGGAGACTTTTGGTGAACCTGTCGAAACCAAAGGAGTGGGATCATATCACAATCATGCCCGAAACTATCTCGATGCCCGGGTGTCATCAATAGAACACAGAGGTATTTTAGTGAAGGATTTTTATACAACCATGTGGGGCCTGAAATATCAGTCGGAAGTAGTGAACGACAGACTGAATGAGTGGATTATGAATGATTCGGCGGGATTTACACTTCCTTATAACCAGGGAATTCCCGGTGAACCCGGAAATCTGTCTGATATTGAATTGCAGGATATTGTGAGAACCTCTATAAGTCTGAACTCAAACCGTTTTTCGGGATTTGTACAAAACTCTTGGGAATTAGGCAATGAGAGAGGAATCTGGAATCTTAATCTTGGTGTAAGAGCCAACTACTGGGATGTGAATGAACAACTGTTAATTAGCCCAAGGGGAGGAGTTTCGTTTAAGCCGGATTGGGAAAGTGATGTTGTTTTAAGATTTTCATCGGGTCTTTACTACCAGCCACCATTCTACAGAGAATTAAGAAGTGTGACGGGCGTTTTAAATAAGGATTTAAAGGCACAATCATCACTGCACTTTGTATTTGGTGCTGATTATAACTTCCTGGCATGGGGCAGACCATTCAAACTGACTTCGGAAGTTTATTACAAGTACATGGAAAATCTGGTCCCCTATGATGTTGACAATGTGAGAATCAGATATTATGCTACCAACAGCGCAAAAGGATATGCAGCGGGAATTGACCTCAAAGTCAACGGTGAATTTGTAAAAGGAGTGGAGTCGTGGGCAAGCTTGTCAGTAATGCAAACCAGGGAAGATTTGATTGATGACGATTATTATAACTATTATAATGATGAAGGAGAAAGGATAATACCCGGTTTTACAACAAATAATGTTGTGGCTGACAGTGTGCTGATAACACAGGGATTTATACCACGACCAACGGATCAGAGAATAAATTTCGGATTATTTTTCCAGGATTACCTTCCTAAAAATCCAACATACAAGATGCATCTGAACCTGTTATTCGGCACAGGGCTTCCATATAGTCCTCCGGGTTCAGTAAGATCAAGAAATATGCAGCGTATGCCCTCATTCAGAAGGGTAGACATTGGATTTTCGAAACAACTGTTAGGTGCCTCAAGATATTCAGAGACCAATACGAGGAAGAGTTTCAGGTTTATTAAAGATGCCTGGATCAGCCTTGAGGTGCTCAATTTATTACAGGTTAACAATACAATTTCCTACATCTGGATAAAAGACGTAACAAACAGAAGTTACGCGATCCCGAATTATTTAACTCCCAGACAGTTAAATGTTAAACTTGTTGTTAATTTTTAGCATTAATCACTGTAAATAATGCAGGGATAGATAAAAAACATAAAAATTTTTGTAGGAAATATAAATATTTACACAAGAATACGCAGTATTCAAAAAAAAATCCTATTTTTGCACACCTTTTAAAGGGAAGTCTGTCCGATGGTGTAATGGTAACACGTCTGATTTTGGTTCAGAAGAGTCCAGGTTCGAGCCCTGGTCGGACAACTGATAGATCATATCACCTACTTGCGAGTTATAAGGTAGAAATGGTGAAAAGAGGTTGAGGGGGCTTTGTTGTCCCCTCTTTTATTAAAACCGTAAAATGATAACAGCCGACGAAATAAGGAAATCAGTTGAAGAATATCTGCAGGAATCTGATAAATTCATTGTGGATATTAAAGTAAAGCCGGGTAACAACATCACAATATTGCTTGATAGCGATTCAGGCATAAAAATTGATGACTGTGTGGAGGTTACGCGATTTATTGAGTCATCTTACGACCGGGAAGTTGAAGACTACAATTTAATGGTAGCTTCCGCCGGACTGGGTCAGCCATTTAAACTTTTGCGTCAGTACATTAAAAATATCGGCAAAGAGGTTGAAGTGGAATTTACCGACAAAACTAACATTAAGGGTACTTTATTAGCAGCCGACAATGATAAAATCACTGTAAAGGTGGTTACCAAAGTTAAAAAGGAGCTTATTGAAAAAGATCACGAGATTCCATTCTCATTAATTAAAAGCGTTAAAGAAGTTATTTCTTTTAAATAATCGTTCACATTTATAAAGAACACAAGGTAACAAATGGAACATATCAATTTAGTTGAAACCTTTTCTGAATTTAAAGAATTCAAGAACATTGACCGTGAAACAATGATGCGCATCATTGAGGATGTTTTCAGACATATGCTTATCAAAAAGCATGGTTCGGACGAAAACTTCAATGTTATTGTTAACATCGACCGCGGAGACCTTGAAATATGGAGAAACCGCGAAATCGTTGAAGATGGTGAGGTTGAGGATGAGAATAAGCAGATTGCTTATTCCGAAGCCATTAAGATCGAACCTGACTTTGAAGTAGGTGAAGAGGTATCAGAAGAAATTAAAATGAAGGACTTTGGCCGTCGCGAAATTCTTAGCATCCGCCAAAACCTCATTTCTAAAATCCAGGAGTTTGAAAAGGATAATATCTTTAAGAAATACAAGGAAAAAATTGGTGAAATTATTACCGGTGAGGTATACCAGGTGTGGAAGAAGGAAATCCTTGTTGTTGACGATGAGTTTATAGAACTGACTCTGCCCCGTACTGAGCAGATCCCGTCTGATTTCTACCGTAAGGGCGACACAGTGAGAGCAGTAGTTCTGAAAGTTGATATGCGTAATAATACCCCGGTAATTGTTCTTTCCAGAACTTCACCGGTCTTCCTCGAAAGATTATTCGAACAGGAAGTTCCTGAAGTTTATGACGGACTAATCACAATCAGAAACATCGTGAGAGTGCCCGGCGAAAGAGCAAAGATTGCTGTTGAAAGTTATGACGACAGAATTGATCCTGTTGGAGCCTGCGTTGGTATGAAAGGTTCGAGAATTCATGGCATAGTCAGAGAACTAAGAAATGAAAATATTGATGTGATTAATTTTACCAACAATCCTTCACTTTATATTACACGTGCTCTTAGTCCTGCAAAAATTTCATCTATTACCATTGATGAAGCGAATAAAAGAGCTGATGTGTTTATGAAACCCGACCAGGTATCACTTGCTATCGGAAAAGGTGGATATAATATCAAGTTGGCAAGCAAGCTAACCGGATATGAGATTGATGTTTACAGAGATACTGAAATGGACAATGAGGATGTTGATCTCCAGGAATTCTCTGATGAAATCGATCAGTGGATTATCGATGAACTCAAGGCTATTGGTTGCGATACTGCAAGAAGCGTACTCGACCTGAGCTCTGATGAATTGGTAACCAGAACAGATCTTGAAGAAGAAACCATCAAAGAGGTTATAAAAATATTGCGTGCTGAGTTCGAATAATACTTGGTGCAACTAATTGATGAATAAGATAAACGAAGACTAAACAGCAAACCGGCACGGCTTGAATAACTTTATTAGCTTATTTTTACAGAAAATCCGTATTAACGGATTTAACAAAACATCGGATTACAATATGGCAGAAACGAAAAGCATAAGGCTGGGGAAAGCAGCGCAAGAGTTTAATGTTGGGATATCTACTGTCGTCGAGTTCCTGAATAAGAAGGGGATGAAGGTAGATAATAATCCCAATACTAAGCTCACCCCTGAGATTTACGCTTTACTTTTGAAGGAGTATTCTACGGAGAAGACCGTTAAAGAAACTTCAAAGAAAATAGAGCTAGAATATACTCAGCACAAGTCTATCTCTGTTGAGGATAAAAAGCACACATCAGAGGATGAAGATGTTGATAGTCAGCGTGATGAGTTGTTCATCCGTAATATGCCTATTGATAACCGTACTACAAAACCACAAGCTAACAAAGAGGCTGAAGCACCAAAAGAGGTTAAGGCTGAGGTTGCCGCTGAACCTGTTAAGGAAGCTCCTGTTAAAGAGGAAGCTCCTGTTAAGACAGAACAGCCTGTAGTAGCAGAAACACCTGTTGTGACTGTTGAAGAGAGCTTACCTCCTGTTGAAAAGGAAGTAAAGGCTGAAGATACTCATACCGAAGAAGAGCATCATGCTGAAAAACATGCCAGAAAGCCAAAGACTCATGATGTTGCTCCGAAAGAAGAAGTTCCTGCTGCAGAACTTCCTCAAACAGAGGAAAAAGAGATAGCTCAGGTTGAGACCGGTGAAGAGAGTCGTACTCCCGGAAAACTAAAAGTTTTAGGTAAAATTGACCTTGATTCACTGAAAAAGCCAAAGAAATCATCAAAAGGAAAGAAGCACGAAACTCCTAAGGAAGAGGAAATTGTTGCCCAGCCTGTGGATACTGTTGTTGAAACTCCAAAAGAAGCTGAACCTGTAGTTGTTGCTGAAGAAGTTAAGCCGGAAATTAAACCTGTTGAAGAGGTTGCACCGGTAGTAGAAGAAAAAGCTCCTGAAGTAAAAGAAGTTACACCACCGGTTGAGAAAGAATCTAACTTCCTGAAAACTGAAGTCAGGAAACTGGAAGGCGTTACCATTCTGGGTACTATGAAATTGCCCGAACCAAGGAAACCGGAACCTAAAAAGCCTGTTGCCTCATCTTCCGATGATTCATTGAAGAATAAGAAAAAGAAGCGTAAACGTATTAAAAAGGAAGGTGAAAAACCTACCGGAACAACTGAAGGTACTACTGATCAGACAGGAAGACCAGCTCAGGGTGGACAACAGGGACAACAGAAACAGGGTCAGGGCCGCCAGGGTGGTCAGGGACAGGCACAAGGTAAGCAGGGACAGAGAGACAGAAGAGGGCAGGGTAGGCGTGAAATTCCTAAGGTTGAACTGACTCCCGAAGAAATCCAGAAGCAGATTAAAGAAACTCTTCAAAGATTGAGTGGTGGTGGCAAATCAAAGGCATCAAAACACCGCCGTGAAAAACGATCACTTGCCAGCCAGCATATGGCTGAAGAAGCTGCCAAGAGAGCCGATGAACAGAAAACCATTATGGTTGCAGAATTCGTAACCGCTAATGAGTTGGCTACACTGATGAATGTCCCGGTTAACCAGGTTATTTCTACCTGTCTTTCACTCGGATTGTTCGTCTCAATCAACCAAAGACTCGATGCTGAAACAATCGTTGTGGTTGCTGATGAATTCGGATACACCGTTAAGTTTGTTGGTGTTGAAGAAACAGAGGGCTCAGACGAAGTTGTTGAAGTTGAGAATGAAGAAGATCTCGAACCAAGAGCACCTATTGTTACTGTGATGGGTCACGTTGACCACGGTAAGACATCGCTGCTTGACTATATACGTCATTCCAATGTTATAGGCGGTGAGGCCGGAGGTATTACCCAGCATATTGGTGCTTACGAGGTTAAGCTTGAAAACGGAAAGAAAATAACATTCCTTGATACCCCTGGTCATGAGGCCTTTACAGCTATGCGTGCCCGTGGTGCCAAGATTACTGATATAGTTATTATTGTAATTGCTGCTGATGATACCGTGATGCCTCAGACTGTTGAAGCTATAAATCACGCACAGGCAGCAGGCGTTCCTATCGTATTCGCAATCAATAAGATTGATAAGCCTAATGCTAATCCTGAAAAGATCAAGGAAGAACTTTCAAAGAGAAACATTCTTGTTGAAGATTGGGGTGGCAAGTATCAGAGTCAGGAAATTTCGGCCAAGAAGGGTATCAATGTAGAGGTACTTCTTGAAAAAGTATTACTTGAAGCTGAATTGCTTGATCTTAAGGCTAATCCTAATCGTTTGTCAACAGGTACAGTTTTGGAATCATCACTTGACAAGGGTCGTGGTTATGTTGCTAAAATTTTGGTACAAACAGGAACACTTCGTCAGGGTGATGTTGTTTTAGCCGGTACTACCTATGGTAGGGTAAAGGCTATGTACAATGAACGAAACATGCCGATTAAGGCAGCAGGCCCAAGTACTCCAACGTTGTTGCTGGGATTGAATGGCGCTCCTCAGGCCGGTGATATTTTCAAGGTAACAACCGACGAGCGTGAAGCAAAGAGTATCTCTGCAAAACGTCAGCAGTTACAACGTGAACAGGGTATCAGAACCCAGAAACACATTACTCTCGATGAAATTGGACGCCGTATTGCAATCGGGGACTTCAAGGAACTTAATATTATTGTTAAGGGCGATGTTGACGGTTCAGTTGAAGCTCTTGCAGATTCACTGCTTAAACTGTCAAATCCTGAGGTTCAGGTTAATATTATCCACAAGTCAGTTGGTGCCGTTACCGAAAGTGATGTACTGCTTGCATCAGCATCGAATGCAATTATCGTTGGATTCCAGGTGCGTCCTTCATTAAGTGCACGTAAACTGGCTGAACAGGAACAGATTGATATCAGAACGTACTCAATTATTTACACTGCTATCAATGAAATTAAGCTTGCTATTGAAGGTATGCTTTCACCTGAAATTGAAGAGAAGATCGTAAGTAATCTCGAGGTGAGAGAAGTATTCAGAATCAGCAAGGTGGGTACCGTTGCCGGATGTATGGTTCTTGACGGAAAGATACATCGCAATACAAAAATCAGAATTATCAGGGATGGTATTGTTGTTCATACCGGCACTTTAGGCTCACTGAAACGTTTCAAAGATGACGTGAAGGAAGTATCGGCAGGTTATGAATGCGGTTTAAACATCGATAATTTCAATGATCTGAGAGTAAAAGATATCATTGAAGGTTACGAGGAAGTTGAAGTTAAACGTAAACTATAAATAAAAAGACCGGTCATTTTCGACCGGTCTTTCTTTTTTCTCCAAATTCAGGTTTCTTTACTTTTTGAGTTCTTCGCTGAATGCTTTGTACTCTGCGTATTTAGATTCAACATCTCTCCAGTTAACCTTTGTCCAGAAAGCATCAATATAATCAGCCCGTTTATTCTGATATTTAAGATAATATGCGTGCTCCCACACATCCAGGGCAAGAATTGGAATACCCCTTCTTTCAGCAATATCCATAAGTGGATTATCCTGATTGGCAGTTGAGGTTATGAATAATTCTCCGGTTGTAATATCTACAGCCAGCCATGCCCATCCTGAACCGAAACGACTCTTTGCAGTTTCATTGAACTTTTCGGTAAACGTTTTGAAGTCTCCAAACGATTTTCTGATGGATGCTGCAAGTTGCCCTGAAGGTTCTCCACCTCCCTCGGGTGATAGATTCTGCCAGTATATTACATGGTTAAAGTATCCGCCCGCATTGTTGCGAACAGCAGCAGGATGCTTGGAAATGCTTGCTAAAATGCGTGTTATAGGCATTTTTTCAAGTTCTGTTCCTTTGATTGCATTCTGGAAATTGTTAAAATATCCCCTGTGATGTTTGTCATAATGCAATTCAACAGTTTGTTTGTCGATAGCCGATTCCAA
>DIOT01000055.1 GCA_002426195.1 Bacteroidales bacterium UBA5507
GTTTGAATCCTGTCGGGGTCACAGCTTATATAGTTAATCGCTTGTATAGCCAGTTTATACAAGCGATTTTTGTTGATGTGGTACACCTATCACTGATGCTGCCCTACTCTCTTTCTACCAACTCTTTGAGAGATGAAAGTGAATTAATCAGGTTTTGCTGGACAATGGGATCTGTTGCCCATCGTGGAAACCTGGGCTTTTGCTCCGAATAAACCGTGTAGATCACCCTGCAACTGTTGGCTGCCTGAATAATCGTCCAGCAACCACTTACATGTGAAATCCTTTCCACACCGTCTTTCTTCGGAAGATAATCAGGCAGCCCGATCATCTTTATTGTCAAAGCCTTCCCTTCGTTAGTGCTGCTGCAATTATAGCTGATGATACAGTCCTGGTTACTCAGAGGCCACGGAATATTGTACCTGATATATGCTTTCCAATTGTTATCCGTTCCTTTACCAAGTAAAGAAAAACACTCAACTCCTTTCATCCATTGACGTGACAATTGCTCATTTTTAAGCACTTCCTTAATCCTTTCGGGCCTCACATTTATTACCAACTCTGCTCTGAGTTCTCTTGTAGTCCTGCCATTATTTAGCTTGATTTCCCGACTTGAAAGAGAAACCTGCTTTTCCTTTTTAAGGAACTTATAATCAGAAGGAGTCCCTTCAGGATTAAACGTGGCACAAGTAATTCCTAATAATAGTATGAGTGACAAGTTCATAGGTTCTCAAATTTTAGATTTTAAACAATCTTTATTAAAATATTCCAAAGCATCACTAATAGCAAGAACAATCTCACGATAGTTCAGTCCAAGATCCCGTACAGATTTATTGTTGCTATAAAAGTTATTGATACACAGTATCTTCATATTAGTTATTCCAATACTGGTTTCAATGCCGGTCAGCCTGACACATTCACCCAAATATCCTAAAACCAGCATAATAAACTTAGGTATTTGAATAAGCATGGTTTTCTGCTGTGCTATATTGATAACTTTCGTGAAAAACTCCCGATACGAAAGATTTTCACCGGAAATAATATATTTTTCACCACTTATACCGAGTTCTGCACATCTGATAACAGCATCTGCGACATCTTCAACATGAACAAAGTTTTTACCACCCGGAGGAAACAAGGCAATCCTCTTTTTCCAGACCATGAGAATGATTTTCCCTGAACTTGGTTTAGAATCCCATGCACCTATCATAAATGTTGGATTCAGGACAGTGACCTTCATGGCATTGGAAGAATTGAGAATATAGTTTTCAGCTTCAAGTTTTGATCTTGCATAAAGCGATCTGTCGAAAGGACTTAGCACAGGACTGCATTCCACACCGGGATTTTCTTTTGTACCATAGCCTGAAGTATTGGCAGAGCTAATAAAGATAAAATGCCCCACATTACAATGAACAGAAGTATTGTAAAGAAGAATTGTGGCATTTCGGTTTACTTTGTAATATTGTGAATACTTAGCAAGACTTTGACGGGTTTCAGCAGCTGCATGAACAACAATGTCAACATTTTGCAACACTTCTGTCAGGTCGCTGAAAAGCGTTCCCTCAATCAATTCAAGATTTGGATGCTCCATTCCACGGTAAGCTGTCTTGTTCCTGACCAATCCGATGACTCTATAGCCTCCGGCAAGAAGTTTGTGAACCAGGTTGGTTCCAAGTAATCCGGTAGTACCGGTTATAAAAACTGTCTTCATACATTTAGCTCCCTTCTTACAACATTGGTCATAAGCGGCATTTTAATCCAAATCGGAAGCAGCGACATTAAGAGCCAGCTATAGGGATTGACCATGATGACCGTATCCTTTTTAAAAAGACCGTTAATGCATTTTCTGGCCACTTTAACCGGATCCAGTAAAGTAATCCTGCCCAACAGGCCCTGCTTCTCTATCCGTGAAGTAATTTCTGTACTCGTTTTCATGGCTCCCGGATTTACTACGCTTACAAAAACTCCTGTACCTTTTAGCTCTTCATACAGCCCTCTTGAAAAAGAATGAAGGAATGATTTTGAAGCGGGATAGACCGTTTTATATCCTATAGGTGTAAAAGCTGCCATACTCGATACATTCAGCACATAGGAATCATGCTGTTTAAGAAGATTAGGCAATAACTGGTGAGTAAGTAATGAAGTGGCGACAATATTGAGTTGAAGTATTGTATTGATATATTCGCTACTGGCATCCGTAAAGCGCCTGGAACCACCCAGGCCCGCATTATTAATCAGCATGAAAACGTCATACGACTCATTCACACGTCCGGCCAACTCAAGTACATTCTCGTTGACCGAGAGATCAGTTTCAAAAAAGATTACTTTAACATGATATCTTTCTATGATATCCTGTGCTGTTTCGTGGAGGCCTTCTCCGGGCAGGCTTGTCAGAATCAGGTTAATCCCTCTGCGGGCCAATTCATGAGCGAATGCATTACCCAAGCCATGGCTTGCTCCTGTAACAAGTGCAAATTTAGTTGTTGATGATTTCATCGATTATCAATTTTGATCAGCTGCAATATTAAGCTGCCAAAACGGGTTTCATGTCCGGGATTATAAATCGGGACCAGATTAAGATTCAAATAGCAAACCTCGGATAATCAAGCTATTTGTTATAGTCAAAAGTTTGAGATTATAAAGTCGAACCTCTTTTTTTGAACTCGGTTGGAGTTAATCCGGTAATATTCTTAAAAGTGTTGTTAAAAGAAGTCTTTGAATTGAAACCCGATTCATAGGCGATACCCAGAATTGAGTACTGCTCCATTTTGGGGTTAAGAAGTAATACTTTCGCTTCTTCAACCCTGTAACCACTTATAAAGTTGAAAAAATTCCTGTTAAAACCACTATTGATAATATATGAGAGCTTATGCGGAGTGGTCCCGAACATATCAGCAAGCTTAACGAGATTTAGTTCAGGATCAGTATAAGGTTTCTCTTTAAGCATGAATTTGTGAAGCCGACTCTTTTGAATTACAATCTCTTCATCTGATACGATCTTCCTTTTGGTTTCTTCAAAATCCCCCTGTTCCTGTATTGCCAGGATTTCACTCCTGTTTGCTTCGCTGAAAGGGAAAATTTCCTTTTGTCTCAGCGAATAATACGCAACAAAATAGATAATGAGTAACTGTATTGATGACATAAACACATTAAGTGACTTCTGGTAAAAGAGAACATTGTATAAAATAACAGCGAGTATCAAAATACAAACCCCGATGATCAATCTTTCAAGCCAGAAGAGATCTATTTCATGAATATTGGAAGAATACAATAACACCCTTTTCTGGTGAACCCTTATTTTATACCATGACAGAAGACTGTAAAACAACGTTTGCCCAAGCAATAAGGAAATGAGTGCATCATTCAGCCAATCGAAGGAAGATTCATGGAAATAGAAAAAACAAAGACCTGTAAGAAAGATTAATGGAAGCAGTAAGTGGGGCAGAATTATTTTACTGAATATCACAGTAGGATTTGAGTAAAAAACTATGCTAAAATAGAAGAACATAGGAGCAAAGTACTGAACAAACCGCAGTAACATTTGCCACACACCTTCAGGCTCAACAGAATAGAGTAGAAAAAAAATTTCATCAAAGAAAAAGGAAGACCAGAGCAAGAGGAACATTCCAAAATATCTGTTGGCGATACGATTTACTTTTAACGGATTGGTAAAATTGAGCATTGCCAAAAGAATCAATGAACCAAAATCCAAGACTACGAACAATGCAGTCAATTTCACATCAAACATTTTGTCCTGTGTTTAGTATTGTCAAAGTAAGTTTAATAACGTTAGCTGATTGTAGATTATTTTTCCTCTCCGATCATGGGCGGGATACTTGAAAATTTCAAGCGATGAGTAATTATAATACTCAATTTATGCATAAAAACAGCCGTTTGTGCATAAAATCAAAAATTGTCCCTTTTGTAACTTGCAGATACACACATATTTATGTTTTTTTTCTTTTTAGTAAAATTTTCTTAATATAATTTTGATGCGCAAACAATATTGATTTATATGGAATCAGAGGAATCAGGTGTTTTTAGTGAAGAGTCTACTAACCTAATGGTAGTTGTTATGGATTTGCGCAATTCTATCAATGAATTTCGTGACTCTGTTATTGTTTACGTTAAGGACAAGGAACAACAACGGATAGATTCGACATGGCTTTCAACTGAAGAGGCTATAGAATTTCTACAAGTCTCCCAGAAGACATTATACAGGTACCGTATCCAAAATATTATTGAACATAAAAAGGTTGGGAAAAACTGGTACTATAGGTTTATCGGAAAAACAGGAATGCACTTTTAAATAACTAACTATGAACTATATAAGAGAAATCAAAAGTTTTAATTTGTGGCTCGACTGCAATCAGGTACCCAAAAATGCAATTGCACTGTGGTATGCTTTAATGGCTATCAATAACTTCGCAGGCTGGAAGAAGGAGTTCACTGTTTCAATGTACACACTGGCAGTGAGAACGGGATTCAGTCCACGTGAATTATATCACGCACGAGTTATTCTACAAGAATTAGGCAGGATTAATTATACCGAAAGAGGTGGAAGAGATAGCGCAATATATAGCATGACAAGTTTCGAAGAGGAAGACGCAGAATCAAACTATGGGCGATTTGGCAATAATCCAAACACAGTGAATGACACAAGTGATCTAAATTCAGAATGTTTGCATCTTGAAGAAAAAAATGATTCGGGAAATTCAGATTGTCACACAAATAGTCACACAAATAGTCACACGAAGTGTCAATCAAATGACAACATTAATAAACAATACAAAACAATACAAAACAGAAACAAAACTTCTTTAAGAAATGATGATAAATCATCATTCGTCATCAAAACTTTTGATGACGGGAGCCAGCCAATTAAAATTCCTGAAAAAAAGAATTTAATTTTTGAAATTTCCCCAACGCAAAATCCTGAAATCAATCAAATAAACAAAAATCAGGACGAATACTTAGCTAGGGGGGCGGCTGAACGAAATGCCGGCAGATTGTTGGCGAAGTCCCTGAAGGAGCTTTGCAAGCGATTCATTGAAGAGTACAACCGAAAGTGTATCAGAATGCCGCAAGTCACTGTGCTGACTGACTTTAGGAAAAAGCACATTATGAATCGTTACAAGGATTTTGGTGAGGATGGATTCCTCAAGATGCTTGTAAAGGCTTCATCTTCAGACTTTCTGAATGGTCAGTCGGAAAGCGGATGGAAAGCCAATTTTGACTGGTTGATTCGGCCTACGAACTTCATAAAAGTGATTGAAGGCAATTACGACAATGAGAAGCAGTCGTCATATTCTCGCCACAAGGCAAGCATGAGCAGACCATCGCATTTCACTCTGATAAAGGAGGCATACGAAGATGTTCTGGAGATGAATGACATCAAAATTGACTTTAATCCCATTGGAATATAAAAAGTACAGAATCAAGACAATTATCATCCAAGTCAAAGAGGATATAAAGTAATGCTAAAGAGGATATTAATCTACCATTGAGAAGGTCTTGACAGGGGGCCAGGAGGGGGTTAGAATACTTCCGCAGCGGCGAAACTCCTTCTCAACTCCTTCTCAACCCCCGTTTAATATCCACTTTATATCCAATCAATCATCAACCTCATTTAAACAAGACTTAAACCACCAAAAACCAAACCACAATGGCTATCATAAGAGATTCTGATATAATGGGTGAAGCAGTTTTCTTTTTTATTGAAAAAAATAATTGTTAG
>DIOT01000042.1:0-2408 GCA_002426195.1 Bacteroidales bacterium UBA5507
TGTCGCCCAAGCTTGTCTGTGAAAGAAAATTTCAAAAATATCTCATCAGGATCAATTCTGAATTGCAGGTCGTCCATAGGTACCTCAAAAAAGCTTACATCATTCAGGATACTCGATTGTGAGGCAAACGGATATTCGGGCTGATGATATATATCTGCTGTCCCATCCTTACGATACGCAATTACCAGGAATCGTTTGATATTATCATGACCGACAGCCTGTTGCAACTCAAATACGTTATAATATTCATCAGTATCCTTCTCAAAATTAATCAGTACCAGGTGTTCCATTTTGTCGATTTCAAGACTGAATGGTGAGAAAAAATGCCTGCTGACTTCTGAATTTCTCATGGCGAATAATGTTTTTGATTGTATATTTTCACGAAATGAAGTTCAATTTGCCGGGGCGAAAATACCTGTACAATTTACATCAACTTTTAAACTTTTATTCTGAATACTGAATGAAAATTATTAGTGCTGATTCAGTAGTTAGGTATAGTGCCATTGGTTATGTTTGAAAACTATTACTTAAGTCCAAGTTTATCAATAGAGCTATTCAGAATTGCACTTTTCATTTCCTGCTCAAGTGCGGTAAAATCCGGCTTTTCAATTGTCCTGATCGGCTGCGCTTTAATCAGGTGATGAATTTCGTCGCAGGTATCGCTTAGTGTTGAAAAAATGTGTGATGACAACAGGATAATTTTATTTAACTGTTTGAGCCTTAAGATTATCTCCGTAAGGATAATGTTACTTTGGATATCGATTCCATTGAATGGCTCATCTAAAATAAAGTACTCGTTTTCCTGTACCAATAGAGCGGTTAAGGCAAGTTTTTTCTTCAGGCCCGTTGAATAAGTTGATGCATACTGGTTTAGAGGCAAATTGAAAATGTTCTTATCCTCAATATTTGTAATCTTTTTGTGACGGGCATTGCATACCAGCGTAATGTACTCTCTTCCAGTGATCTTTGAGAAGAACCATGGTTCAGTCGGAAGAAATCCTAAATGATTCCTAAGGGGTTTCAGATTGGAGGTAATTTCTCCTTCATATTGCTCAAGGCCCGCAATACATTTGAAAAGTGTGGTTTTCCCTGCTCCATTGTCTCCTAAAAAACCATAAATTCTGCCGGGAGTGAAGTTGAGATTCACCCCTTTCAATACATGATTATTTCCGTAGCTTTTATTTATATCTGTGAGAGAAATCATTTTAGCAGGAGTTTTAACTTGTTGATGGACTTTATGTAAAAGAATGGGATTATTGCCAGAAGAAGTGGTGGAAAGTAAATGCTCAGAACAAGAAAAATTGCTTCTACCAGACCTATTTCGCGTGGAAATGCGGAGTACTTTGCAAGTATTACAGTATGTTGGAATATTAGTCCTGCAAAAAATAGCAGCAGTATCAACGAATGTCTCTCATGAAAGAAAATTAGTAAGGCAGTGAGAATTGGGAGGCTTAGTATTGAAACATTAATTGAAGCAATTGCCAATTTCCTGAATAGGAACCTATTGGGTGTGTCAGAATGGACCCATATGTAAAAATCATCTTCCGGTTTTGTATAATAGCTCCATGGGATGATGAATGTGGTAATCATTGCAAATAGCCCTAGGTTAGGATTGTTTACTTTGATGGCGATTATAGCCAAAAAATAGGTAAACAGGAACAGAAGGAAGGTTTTGCGGAAGCCGACCGTAAATTCGAACGGGCTTCTTGAAAAGGGAGTTGGGATAGTGAAATAAAAGTTGGTTCTTATTGGTGTGACAGCTGCTATGATTCCCAGAATCAGGAGAATAGCAGATTCCGTAAAGTGTGTTTTTATGATAAGAATGGTAATGAATGGTGCGCAGAGAGTTATGTTTTCGATGATTCGGATTTTCTTCATCCCGCTGCATCCAAAATTAGATAGGAGAAAGTCGCTGCGATCCCTTTCATTTAATCTAAATATTAGTGCCAGTGCAGCAAGGCAGACAATGTATTTCGCGAAACCGGTAGCATGAAAAAGCAGTTCGGACATTACAATGAATAAACCAATAGCTAATAAATAACCGAGTATCGGTTTTATGCCGGCTTCTTTAATTTTCCGGCTAATTATTGAAAGCTGCAGCATTAAATGATATCTCATCAGCCGGTAGGTTTATTGTTAGTGAGTGCGTTAAAAAAAGTAACAGTTCTTTGAAAATGTTCTTTGTTTTTGGTTTTTTGTTCTTTGTTGCCTATTCCACGCATAAGAATTGTTCTTGGTTTTTTGTTTTTTGTTCCCTTTTCAGGAAATAAAACGTTTCTTAATCAAAATTCGAAACTCTTAACAAAGAACCAAGAACAAAGAACTAAGAACAGGATTAACAAAGAACAAAGAACCAAGAACATGATTTGTTTGACTCTTAACATCGAACCAAGAACAAAGAACCAAGA
>DIOT01000042.1:2554-9344 GCA_002426195.1 Bacteroidales bacterium UBA5507
GATTAACAAAGAACCAAGAACAAGACTTGTCTGACGTTTGATAACTCAAACCATACATTTGCTCATTCAATCCATACAGTTATCCTGAAATATGCTACAGTTATCCTTTTTGACCATAGGAGGTGTTTTTTAATTGATTATTAATGCTTTAAATTTACCCCTTGTGCAGTTTAACCGTTAAATAGCCTTGCCATGCGAACAGTAATAATGATAGCTTTATCTACTCTGCTTGTGGTTGGAACTTCCTGGTTATACTACTTTAGACTTGATACTCTTACTTTATCAGAGGTTCTTGAGAAGTCAGAAAATCCTTATGAAAGTTTTTTACGTTCTGATTTAGACTTTGATACCGGATTAACCCGCTATGATATCAGAATTTTAAAGACTAAAAGGGAGCACTGGTCAGTACGATTTGAGAATCTTGGGGACATTGTTAACTATGATGAATATAACCGGGAACTTTCAATAATGATTGACGAAATGAAAAAGGATCCGCAAATGAAGAAAGTTGCCAACCTGATTAATCAAAGAGGTATGCTCCTTGTTTACACAGTATTAGAATTAATATGAGTGTATTTCAGATCGCTATTCTGTACTTGTAGATTTCGTAAACAACACCTCTTGCTCCAAAACCTTCTTTTTGAAAGATAAGGTTCTTATTAAGATAAGCCCCCATTTGCTCGGTTGACTGGCCGAATTCGAATACGGGAATATTTGAATATGTGTCGTTAATTAGTTTTGAGAAGATTACATCGAGTGCTCCCAGTTCACGGCCTGTTTCATTAGCTGCAATATATTGGACATGAACAGCATGTGGTGTCCGAAATGTGACAACCCCAGCTATTATCTCGTCACCTGATTGGGCAGTATAGAGTCTGATGTAATTATGGAAACGCGAGCTAAGTAATTTAATTTCCTGTTCTGAGTGCACAGCTACTTTGCTATATCTACGTGAGAGATTTTCATTCAGAATCGCCCAGAACGCTGAATAATTGTTCGATTCAGCAACTCTTATTCCAGCTTTAATGCCTCGTTTCAGTCCTCTTTTTCTCAGTTCCGAGAAACCTATATGGTGCTTCTGATAGATGGCAGAAGAGAGATTACAACCTATTTTTTCAGCTCCAAGCAGATGCAATGCATAAATATCTTCCTGGGCCGGGTATCGATGATAGAAGGAAGGGACCGGTTTATAGATGACTTCAGTTATCAGGAGTTTCTTCAGTTCTATGTTCAGCAATTCAAAAATTTCAAGTACATCAGAAGAGGTAATCTTGTCAGACATAATGAGTCCACCATATGTAAGGCCCTGATGAGAGTGGAAGGTATTGTTGGATATATTTCCCGGTAGAATTGCCTCAATTCTGTCTTTTTTCAGAAAGACAAACGAGCAGTCTGAAAACCGTTCTTTATGGTAATCCATATAGTCCCTGTTCATCAGAAATGTGCCATTGCGGGATTTTGCTACAAGATCATTCCAGTCATCTTTATATTTATCTGAATATTTATGTATTTCAAGTACATTGGTTTTGACAGGTTCGCTTAACATGTTTGTTGAGTGAAGATGTGTGTTTATTTTTATTTATTTAAAGATAGTTTTGTCTGAATGTGTGGTAATGCTGCTACATGTAAGGTTGTAAGATTTGTGGTTTATATATAATTATTCTCTGTATCTAATATTTATATGAAGTTAACATACAAAGTGTGTAAAGTGTTCAAAAATAATAGCACCCTCAAAGCAAGTAAAACTACCACAACAGTTCAGAAAGAGGTCGTGATGATACGAATCAGGCTTAAAAATTGAGGAGACTATTGCTGCACTAACGGTTGCATATAGTTGACTATCAGACATAACAATCCTGTAGGAAGTTCTTGCAACCTCGCTAAGATGTAATAGTTATGGCAAAATAGTTAACCGAGATAAACTAGTGGAAATTTAGTGGCATCGCGTTATGCCTGACGTGAAGGAGGTGCTTCTTTCATAACTACACCATGGATAATTTCGAAAGAAGTGCTCCCTTTTACCGGGATCTCAACAAATTCTACTGTTTCAATCATGCAACCAAGTGGGCCGGCCTTGCACCATGAAAGGTAACTTTCAAGAATAGTCATATCACCCTCTACTTCAATGGCGATGTGATGATCAAGATAGTAGGCCAGACCGGTTAACTTAAGTTGCCTCGCTTTCTCGGCAGCAACTTTACGGAAACCGCATCTTTGAACATTTCCCCCTTTGATAGTAATGTAGTAACGTTTCATTTCGTTTTAATAAAGTAAGCAGTACAAATCTACTTATTTTTATGTTCATATCGTTCTGCATTTGATAAATGAAATAATACGTTTGATAAACGGATATGGACGTTTATCCTGACAGAGTAGTTAAAGACATCAATTTTACTTCCTAAAATTAACATCTATCGTGCTTTTGTCATTTCCCTGATTCAATCTATAGCTAAAAGTGAGCATGATATAACGCCGGATGATGTTTGAGCGGGTTTCGGTTATGTAGTTGAACTGGCTAAGCCTGGTGATTCCTGTGTTTTTTAGTAGGTTGCAATTTGCCATTTTTTTCGTATCTTTATAAGAACTATATCACTGGTTACATACTGGATTAGCTGAATAACACTTTTTATTCACAATAAAGTAATGTACTATGAAAAGATTGATTCTCATTGCTTTCGCACTTGCCACTATTGGAGTTAGTGCCCAAACTTCCGTTGCTGACCAGAATCTGGCAACATTCAAGAAATTCATAGAGATGCAAAACAGACCTGATTGGGTAGACCACACAGGTTTTATTTTCTCTCCTGAGAATTTTGAAATACATAAAAAAGTGCATGCCGATTTCAGAGAGGTGTTTCCTGATTACCATTTCGAAATACTAATGATGGCTGCTAAAGGTGATTCAGTAATGGCTTTCGGACTAGTTACAGGGACGCATTCAAAAACATGGAGTTTATTCCCTGATATTCCTGCAACCAATAAAAAGGTTTCCTGGTTCGAAACAGTCATGCTAATCATGAAAGATGGGATTGCTCAGGGTGGCGTTATTGTAAACGACCGGATGGGAATAATGTATCAACTGGGTTATGGTTGTGACGCTAAAGCGATAGAATAGTAGGAGCGTTCAGAGTTCCAGCGTTCTAGCGTTCCAGAGTTTCAGTGTTTCCATTCCACGCAATAGAATTGTTCTTGGTTCGCTGTTTTTGTTCAGGGTTCGGCGTTCAGGGTTGTCAATGCCTAAATGTCAATGCCTAAATAACGTTGACTGATTTTTTTATACAAAATCGAACATATCGAGAATGCATTTACGCCGGGGTGGTAATGGAACTTTTTTGTGTAAATTAGCATTAATTCTTTCGAGGTGACTTTCTCCTAAATTCCAATTATGATTGGAAATAAGATTGGATATAAATATGATCCTATATGCGGAATTATCTGATAATGCTGCTCTATGTCTTATCTTATAATCTTTTTGGACAGCAGATATTTAGTACATGCATCTGTGAGCAACTGACAAACAAGCCAATAACCTACGCTACTGCGCTTAATATTTCTTGTAACAAGGGATCAATTTCTAATACGGATGGTTCATGCAAAATACCTTTTTTTAGAAACAACGACAGTTTGGTCATTTCTCATGTTGGATACAGAGCATTGAGAGTAACAGTTATTGAAATAACAGATAACGATACGATATTTCTTATTCCTGATATGATAATGCTAAGCCCTGTAACAATTGTTTCGACATGGAATCAGGAGACTTTAGTTAATCAATTGCATGAAGTACTTTCCTATAATAGAAGTAAAAACTATATTTATGAGTCAAAGTCCAATGTTTTGCTCACATCATACATAGACAGCATACCCTTAGAAAGAATTGAAAGTATTGGGAATCTTTACATAAAAAATGGCGGAGTTAATGAGTATGTCCACAGAATGGGAAGGTTTGGACAAAATACCGAAAACAACTTTTTCACTCTGTCAATAGAGTCGATTCTGAATAATTTCAAACTCTTCGATACACCAAAAGAAAAAATTCCCCTACTAATTACACAATTGAACAAAAAACAGATCAATAGCCTATTCAATCTCAGCCGCTATGATCACGATCATGAAAATGCAGGTATTCTTAAGGACAAAATGAAGGATGTACACAACCTGTATTTCGGTTCGGAACTTTATAAATTGGATATAGGATATTTCATATACCCGGTTGAAAATAACGACGATTCTCTGAGTTTCAAAGTCATCACATGCATAAACACATCCGGTTCTTACTATTTTTTGCCAAAGAACCTTTTCGGTGAGATAGCAATCAACCTTTATCTTGATACTTTTAAAAAGAACAGAAAGAAGCTTGAGAGTATTTTGGCTAAAACACACAATGCAGAAGATGCAATCAGTCATATAAATCAGGCGTTCAGTCAATCCAGGGAAGAAGCTGACGATCATCTCAGGAAGTGTGAAAGAGGTTCAGAATTAAGCCAGCTTCTGCTTTGGAACGAAATAATCGATTCTTCTTTAAACACTGATAGAATTTCAACAATGCTGAACGATTTAGTCTCGGGCATCTCAGATAGCGATTACTCAAAAGTTGACTTATTTGAACAGTGTGCTACGATCGGATTAGTATATTTTGAAACCAGGCAATGCAAAAAAGCTAAAATATGCTTTGAACGATCTCTTGCTTTTAAGGAAGAAGTATCACAAAAAAGCTTAGGTAAGCTTTATTACGATTTAGGTCTCACCTGTGCTTGTTTGGGTGAACTGGAACAGGCTTGTTTAAACTATAAAGATGCGCAGTTTTATGGGCATAAGGTACCTTCAAAATTAATGAATAAGGTCTGTGAATGAATATATCGAGAATGCATTTACACCGGGTGGTACTAAATCTTAATAGGATATTGATTGAATATAAACTGGATCTGGCTCTGGTTTTAAGCCGCATCCTGTTTGGTACAGATCTGCAAAAAATGCAGATCCTATGTAGATCTGTACCCTTTCAAGGGCGGTGTTAATGTAGATCTATATGAAAGGAATATCAAATGTCAATGCCTAAATAACGTTGACTGATTTATTGATGTTGGTGGAAACAGGCAATAACTCGAAGAGTTACTCCCACCATATCAACCTTGTAAATGTAGAACGCAGAATGCAGAATTCTTAACACTTTGCTCCTAACGCGGAACGCTGAACGCGGAACTCTAATTACCTGATCGTTTTCTCAGAAGCAGTAATCCCACAAAGGTTATAAGTCCATTAAGGATCAGAAGTTCAAAGCCGAACTTGTATCCAATCCAATCGTAGGAGTTCTCTGCAAGAATGTAGCAGGCAATCGGGGAAATGATGGCTACAAGTGGCACCCATTTGTCTTTCACTTTGTGTTTGGTGAACAAACCAAAGGTGTAAAGACCAAGCAAAGGTCCGTATGTGTATCCTGCAATTGTAAAGATTTTATCAATGAGGGCCTTGTCGTAGAACGATCTGAAAGCGATTATAACACCCAGCATCAGAACCGCAAATCCGGTATGAACGATATAACGGATGTTGGTACGCTGTTTGTCGGATAAGTGCTTTTTGTCCTGAAGTCCCAGGAAATCAATTGTAAATGATGTGGTTAGTGATGTTAATGCACCATCGGCACTTGGGAATGCTGCTGAAATAAGTCCTACAAAGAATATTAAACCTGCAAGGGGGCCGAGGTATTGTATTGCGATGGTTGGGAAGATGTCGTCAGTGCTTCCAATGGTTTGCAGATCTATTCCTTTTTCCCCGGCATAAATATAAAGAGCAGCTCCAAGAAACAGGAATATGAAGTTAGCAGCCACAATAATGAAGCTGAAGGTGGTCATATTCTTTTTAGCATCTCCAATGTTACGACAGCTAAGATTTTTCTGCATCATTTCCTGGTCGAGGCCGGTCATTACAATGGTTATAAAGATCCCGCTAAGGAACTGTTTCAGGTAGTGATTGCGGGCCGACCAATCGGTTACAATCATATCTGAATAGTCGCTTTTAAATATTCGGCTAGCAAGTTCAGTGAAACTGAAATCAAGGTCTTTGGTAATTAAGACTATTGAAAGAACCAGTGCCAGCAACATGAAAGTTGTTTGCAGGGTATCAGTCCAGATGATTGTTTTAATGCCACCTTTGAGGGTATATAGCAGAATTAAAACTATAAAAATGACTACGGTCAGCCAAAAGGGAAAATTCCATGCATCGAAGATGTAGTGCTGCAGGACGTAGATAATCAGAAACATACGCAACGAGGCACCAAGTACCCGCGACAGAAGGAAATAGAATGCTCCTGTTTTATAAGACCAAAAGCCAAACCGCTGGTCGAGGTATGTGTATATTGAAGTAAGCTGAAGTCTGTAATAAAGCGGCAGCAGGATATTGGCGATTACCAGATATCCGAAAAAGTATCCCAGCACCACCATAAAATAGGAGAACTGGCTGGTGCCAACCCATCCGGGTACTGACATAAAGGTAACGCCCGACATAGAGGCACCTATCATGCCATATGCTACAACGAACCAGGGTGATTGCCGGTTACCGACATAAAATCCTTCGGAATTGGCTCGCCTTGCGGTGAACCATGTAATTATGAAAAGAATGGCTGTGTACGCCAGAAAGCAAATTAACAGGGTTGTAGGAGTCACTGGTGGTTTTTCTGCAAATTTAGCATTAAAGTGATAATTGCTAAAACAAAAAAAAAGCCGCATTTAGCGGCTTATTCTTTGCTCCCCCTGCTGGACTTGAACCAGCGACCCTCTGATTAACAGTCAGA
>DIOT01000042.1:9452-17456 GCA_002426195.1 Bacteroidales bacterium UBA5507
GACCCTCTGATTAACAGTCAGATGCTCTAACCAACTGAGCTAAGGAGGAGTGTTATTCCCTCAAAAGGGACTGCAAAATTAATGGTTTATTCTAAATAAACAAGGGCTGACTAAAATTTTCCAGAAAATTTTTCACCTCTCAGGTTTTCTTTTCACTATTCGCATTCCTGGAAGGCCCAACCTCCCTTAAAAGGGTTTCTTTTCCACTTAAGGATAATTGCTCTAAATAGTCAGGTACGAAATGCAGATCCTGCAGCTCATATTTCTAGTCTTACTTTCGCTTAAAACAATAGCATTTCTTTTATTTGCGGGATATTTATTCACTGGTTGGAACCGGTATTTGATTGAGTGATAAAAATCTTACTTTTGTTACATGATCAGACTCTTCTTAACACTGTCCTTACTATTTCTGAACATCTCATTTTTATCTTCACAGGAGAGTGATGCTCAGGATAATTTGCTTCGCAGGGCAAACGAAAACTACAGTCTGGTATTTAAGAATCCCGACGAAGCTTTTCGGGTATCGAAAGATATTTTAAAGGAAGCGCGAAGAGAAAATAACCAGGAGGCTGAATTGTGCGCCATCTCCACCCAGTGTGTCTACTTCGAATCGAAGAATAATTTTGAGGATTTAATGAATTCAGCCAAATTACTTTACAAGAAGGCTGAAGCATATCAGAATCCGGAATATCAGACTTCTGCAAAAATTGATCTTTTTAATGCCTACGCTTTCAATGGTTTGCACGACAAAGCATTTGAAGAACTGAAACAGGCTGAAAGAATTATCAATAAAGTCAATAACAAGGATATAGTTACCACTCTTACAAAAGTGAATCTTTATGTTGCATTCTCCAATTATTACCTGCTACAAAAGGATTACTACAATCAACTCAAATATGTGAAACTCAGCGCTGTTGAGTACGAAAAGTTTACTGATCCAAAGTATCGTGACAGGTTTCGCTATATCGACTATTCCAATAGGAGTAGGGTTTTTGCTGATTTGAAGATGGTGGATTCGGCCGAGTATTATGCCAAGTTATCCCTTCTCAAGGAGAATGAATTCGGTCGGGATGATATACAATTCTCTAATTATCTGGTACTTGGAAGGGTTGCCATTGAAAAGGGAAACTATAATGAGGCTATTGGCTACCTTAAGGAAGCCGAGAAAATTGACAGTTACAAGAATCACCTGAACCTTCTGACTCTCTATGATAATGTAATTTATGCCTACACAATGCTTAATGAGAGCGAAAGTATGCGTAATTATGAAGCAAAGCGTGACTCTCTTAAGCTAAGCATCAGTGAAAATCAGAATAAGTCGCTTCATAGCCTTATAAATGAGATGGGAAGTGACAGTACTAATAATTACCTGATTTTTACTATTTTGGGTCTCCTTTTTTTGATTGCCGGAGTCTTTTTCTTCATCCGAAAGAACAAAATCATCAATAGCCAGGAAAAAGCAAGTAGTGAATATTTGAAAGATAATTATCAGAATAAAAGCGGTGAAGATTATTCAAGGCTTCTCGAAATGCTCAAAAAGAATGACCCTGCTTTTATTACTTACTTTTCGGAGGTATTCCCACACTTTACACCAAAATTGTTAAAAATCAATCCGAACCTGAATCAGGCAGATATCGAATTCTGTGCATTACTCAAGCTAAATATCCCCACCAATGACATTGCCAGATTCCAGTTTATTACACTCAAATCTGTTCAGAATAAAAAGTACTACATCAGGAAAAAACTCAACATCCCTAAAGGAATTGACATTTACAATTGGTTTAGCCTGCTTTAAGTAGATTTGAGGTATGTTTTTCGCTCAATTGTAAGGAGAATAGGGGAAGGTGTAATTACTTTTTTTGTGGTGAGGGGTTATATTTTTGTACTATATCTAATTCTCTCAAAAAAATTCCTCATTATGAAAAAATTACTTTCTTTAATTGAAGTCTGTATAATCATTTTGCTGTACTCAGGAACAGCAAGTGCTCAATGGATTCAGACCAACGGTCCAAATGGAGGTACTGTGAATTGTTTAGCAACTAATGGTACAGATGTTTTTGCCGGCACTTATGGCGGTGTTTATATCTTATCTGATGATAGTGAAAACTGGATGCCGGTAAATACAGGATTAACTAACCTTTACGTATATTCTTTTATTGCTGTCGGCGATGATCTTTATGCTGGTACAGGAAGTGGTGTTTTCAGATCAACAGACAACGGGGATACATGGACTGCTGCAAGCTCCGGTTTCCCTGATTATACAAGTGTTATTTCTTTTGCAACCATAGGTTCTAACCTATTCGCAGGAACATATTCGGGAGTATTCCTCTCAACCGACAACGGAGGCAGCTGGACATCAGTTAGCACAGGCCTTACTAATACTGCTATAAGATCAATGGTTGCTATTGGTGACAATCTATTTGCAGGAACCTACGACGGACTCTTTCTGTCTACAAACAACGGAACCAGCTGGAGTAATGTAAGTGATGGACTTTCAAGTACTTCGGTAAGTTCGATGGTAGTATCCGGTACTGAACTATTTGCCGGTACATCAGCCGGAGTTTTTGTTTCTACAGATTTAGGCACTAACTGGACTGAAATTAATTCAGGCTTGACTTTTACTGATGTACAGGAGCTCGCGTTTGTTGGGTCAAACCTTTTTGCAGGAACTTATGGAGGCGGAGTCTTTCTGTTACCTGAAGGCGGTACGGACTGGACAGCAATCAACACTGGAATTGGTAGCAGAGAAGTTGTGTCATTTGGTGTTAAAGGATCCGAAATCTGGGCCGGCACTTTTGGAGCAGGCATTTATAAGTCCTCTGATTTGTCAAGCTGGACAGATGCAAATGAAGGTCTTGCTACCACTATCATCCCCGCTCTTGCTGTTTCAGGTGACAATCTTTATGCCGGAACATTCGCAGGCGTTTTCCGCACATCAGATAATGGCACAAACTGGACAAAGATCAACAATGGATTAAATCATGTCGACATATATGCGCTTGCAATTGCGGAACCTAATCTCTTCGCAGGGTCATATATGGGAGGCGTTTATCGTTCAACAGATAACGGTGAAAACTGGACACAGGTAAACAATGGACTGGGATCAACAAGCATTTATGCTCTTGCTATCAGAGGTGAATATGTTTTCGCCGGTACTTTCGGAGGTGGTGTATTCCGGTCATCCGATAATGGCAACACCTGGTCATCTGCAAATAACGGCATTACCAACAATCTTGTTGGTGCAATGGTAGTTTCCGGTAAAAATATTTACGTTGGTACATATGGTGGAAAGGTATTCCATTCAACTGATGATGGTGAGAACTGGGCTGAAATAAGCAATGGTATTCCGGGAAGTGCAAACATTTCAGCATTGACTGTCTCCGGCACAAATATTTATGCAGGTTCAGGCGAAGGAGTATTCCTCTCAACCGATAATGGTGAGAACTGGACATTAGTAAATAATGGTCTCACAAATCCGTCAATTCGTGGTCTTGCTGCTACCGACAATGCGGTATTTGCGGGTTCCTATGGCGGTGGTGTTTATTTGTCAACAGATGACGGAGCAACATGGACTGACATCAATACCGGTTTAGGCAATCCATTAATTGGTTCTCTGATAGTATCAGGAACTGATGTCATTGCCGGTACCGATTCAGGTGGAGCATGGAGGCGTCCTTTATCGGAAGTCGTTTCTGCAAGCTCAATCATTGCTTCAGGCGATATGGTTCTTCATCAGAATAATCCAAATCCGTTTACATCAACAACCCGCATAAAGTTTGAGATTTCCAATACCAGAGACGTGAAACTTTCAGTCTGTAATATGTTGGGGCATGAAGTCGCCACACTTATCAACGGACAAGTTAAATCAGGTTTAAACGAAGTAGTATTTGATGCATCAAATATTCCCGGCGGCACATACTTCTATAAATTATATTCCGGCAACCAGGTCGTGACAGGAAAAATGATTCTAATTAAGTAAGCATTAAGCGCATTTTTTTAGAATGCTGGGAAGAGAGGAAAGCAATTGCTTTCCTCTTTATTTTTTTTACCAATAGACGATAAGAAAATTTAGCTATTCGATGTGAAACAGCTCGGACCTTTCTCCCCTGGCAAGTGCCCTGACAATAGTACCGTTAAGCTGGATGCCTTTACTTTGAAAAGCTTCATGTAGTGTTTCAAGTGCACGATCGGGCGTATTATTTTCTGCGCTTAAGTGTCCGAGTATTATGTGGGTGATTTCTTTCCGGAAGTTATCGGCAAGGAATACAGCTGTGTGCTTGTTGCAAAGATGTCCTGTAGGACCGTGAATCCTGTCTTTCAGATGTTGAGGGTAACTGCCGAATAACAACATATTCTCATCGTAGTTTGATTCAATCACCATCGCATCGCATTTCCGCAGATACGGAGCCACATTGTCACAAATATACCCAAGGTCAGTGGCTATGGTAATACTCTTCACATTGTCGCTTATATGATAACCAACCGAACCATGGGCATCGTGTGATGTAGGGAACGCTTCAATGGCGAACCCACCTGCCAGATATCGCCTGAAGGGTCTGATTTCATGATACATCGACTGATCAACGTCAAATGTCTTATGGTTTCTAAGAATTCCTTTCCAGGTGCCATCAGTACAGTACACCGGTATTTGGTGCTTTTTTGTAAGCCTGGTGAGTGCACCTATATGATCTATATGGTCATGCGTGATGAAAATAGCTTTAATACGATCAATACCGCCACCGATTTCTTCGAGCGATTTCCTGATACGTCGTGTGCTGATTCCTGCGTCAATGAGAATTCCTTCTTCACCGTTTCCAACGTAATGACAATTACCACTGCTGCCACTGGCAAGTGTGCAGAATTCAAAAGGATGAGAGAAAAGTGTAGCCGGCATTAGAATAATAACAATTAACGGTAAAATTACGCAAAAATCACAATCACCTGATTTCCAAAAATTCTTAGAACATTCACCAGGCTTTCAATAAGTTACATTTCATCCGGTGGAATAGGAGGTGGTACCAGATTCCTGACAGGTTTCGTGCTTTTCAGGTATCTGAACATTGCCTTCAGATCCTCATCCTTCGCATTCACAAAATTGAACCATGGCATTGGTGGAAGCAGCATACGTGAATTTTCGAGTCCTTTGTATTTTCCCTGTTTCATGGCTCTCATGAATTGCTCTTCAGTCCATGTGCCTATGCCTGTTGCATCGGAAGTAATGTTAGCAGCAAATGAAACACCCCATGGTCCGGCATATTGAGTTAGGTCGGGATGCATCAAAACCCAGTTGTCCTTCAGAGCCCCCTTATTCGGTTTCATCATTTCAGAACCTTCCTGAAATCCCGAAAGGGCAGTCTCTTCAATTATTTCAAGAATCCCATTTTCGGTCATGCGCTTTGGGGAATGGCAATCGTGACAACCTGAAATCATGACAAGATATTTGCCTTTTTCTATCAGTTCCTGGTCAGTTAGTTCTACTTTCTCATTTTGAGTTGTAGCGGCTTTGTCGTTTCTGTCAGTGCAATAACTCAGGGCAAAAAAGACCGCCAAAATTGACACCAACGTTATAATTTGCTTCATAGTAGTGTGTGTTGTGAGTGAACGATTTGAAGAATTAATGAATTTGATGCATCTTTTTTTGAACGATATTTAAATGGAACGGAAGTATTTTGATATTGTTCAATCGAATTCATTAATCCTGAACAAGTTAATTGACCGGGATTTGATTAATTAAGCCGGGTCTAATTATTCAGAGCACTCAAAGGATTTGATAATTACCGGAACTAAACCTGTTGGAAACTATTATTTTTGTAAGATGATTTACAAATCGAGGGTTGTTGCAATAGGTAACTTATTGGTTGGTGGAAGCAATGCAGTCAGAGTGCAATCTATGACTAACACCAACACACGAATGACAGATGCTACTATCAACCAGTCTATCAGGCTTATTGAGGCAGGTTCAGAGTTGGTGAGAATTACTGCATCAGGCATTAAAGAAGCAGAGAACCTTGCCTCTATAAAAAAGGCAATAAGAAATGCCGGTTTCAATACACCATTGATTGCTGATATCCATTTTAATCATCGTTCTGCTGAAATTGCGGCCGGTATAGTTGAGAAAGTGCGGATTAATCCTGGCAATTATATCAGCAACAAGCCTCTGCCGACCAGCGAACAATTGGTGCTTCAAAAAAAACGGCATCTACTACAAAAAGATGAAGAACTTGAGCTAATTGAACGCAATCTCAAACCACTGATAAGGATTTGTAAGGACAATGGAACTGCAATAAGGATAGGCGTGAATCACGGATCCTTAGGTGGTCGTATAATTGACCGTTATGGAGATACAGTTGAAGGTATGGTTGAATCAGCATTGGAATATGCCAGAATATTTGACCGCCTTTCATTTGGTGATCTTGTGATTTCAGTTAAATCGAGCAATACGAGGGTGATGGCTGATGCATATATGCTGCTGGCCACCAGACTTTTAGAGGAAGGGCTTAATTTCCCTCTTCACATAGGAGTAACCGAAGCCGGAAATGGGATTGAAGGCCGAATGAAATCAATTGCCGGCATTGGTGCTGTGCTTAATCATGGAATTGGTGATACTATAAGGGTTTCACTTACAGAAGCCCCGGTTAATGAGATTGGAGTTGCAAAGTCAATCCTTCAAAGAGTTGGAAGAAATGCTCCGGTCGGCATGAGTGAGACGGCCCTGAATACAGAGCAGCATTTGTATTCAGAATTGAATGAGACAGCTCTTATTAACGAACCGCATGTACAACCGCATGTGTATTCAATATTGCCCGTGAGACATGATCTGTTGATAGACTTAATTGATGACGAGCTGAAGGATGACAGACAGCAGTATGGTGGTTTTCCTCAAAAAGATAATCCGGTCGGATTATTTCTGAAATATGGGGGAGAACTATATAAGGCATCTCCCGAAAGAGAAATAACAAAGGCAGAAATAGAACCTATTATTATGCGAGCTCCTGCTTCCGATGTAGTTGCTGCCGTTAAATCAATGAGAATGTCAGGTGATCAGAGTCCAGTCATTCTTCAGAGTTGTGTGGATGCCACCAGTTTGGAAGAGCTGATGATTGAAAACTGCCTCCACCCGGGTACTCTCTTGCTCAATGGAATTGGTCAGGGATTATGCATCGACATCAATAAGCTCCTAAACCCTGAAATCCCTCAACCCAATCCTGGAGAAGGATTAAATGAGAAGCAAGGTGCAGATAACCAACAGTTAATGTCTTCCATAACAAAGAACGAAGAACAAGGAACAAAGAACAAAGAACCAGGAACCAAAAACATCCTTTCGAACCAAGAACAAAGAACAAAGAACCAAGAACCAGGAACAAAGAACACTCTCGACTCCATAATTGAACAAGGCTATATGATCCTGCAAGCTACAAGGGCGCGGTTCACAAAGAATGAATACATTGCGTGCCCCTCATGCGGAAGGACACATTTTGAAATAGAAAAGCGACTGGAAGAAGTGAAAGCAGCAACCTCACATCTCAAAGGATTAAAGATTGCTGTTATGGGATGTATTGTCAACGGCCCCGGTGAAATGGCTGATGCTGATTATGGATATGTTGGTGCAGGGAATGGCAAGGTTACGCTTTACAAGGGAAAACAGGCCGTTATAAAGAATATCCCGGAAGGTGAAGCATTGCAGCAGTTATTAATACTTATAGGTTCCTCACTTTAGCACTCAGCCATCAGCCATCAGCACTCGGACAGCCAATAATGTTCGGCGTTCAGTGTTCGGCGTTCAGCGTCAGTACTCTGCATTCTGCATTCTGCATTCGGCACAATCCCTCGATCACCATCCCTCATGTTGAGGAAACTCTGGAACACTGAAACCCTGGAACCTTGAAACCACTGGAACTCTGGAACACTGAAACCCTGGAACCTTGGAACCACTGGAACCCTGGAACCCTGAAACCCTGAAACACTGAAACTCTGAAACTCTGGAACATGTCAATGCCTGAAATA
>DIOT01000053.1 GCA_002426195.1 Bacteroidales bacterium UBA5507
ACAAAAAATAAAGAGTTAGTGACTCATTCACTTAGGCTAATCACCAAGAATGATATATTAAGCAAAATCTCAAATTTGTCTGTTAAATACTACGAAAATAATGGTTTAACAAAAGAATGCTATAATGACTTTGTTCGTATTGTTGAAGAGAACGGTAATCTGGATAAGGAATGGGATCAATTCAGAGTACTGTTTGAAGAAGTACATCACAATTTTTTTTCTAATCTAAAGCAATCGTTTCCTGATCTTACTTCACATGATTTAAGATTTTGCTCTTACATAAAGATCAATTTGACAACCAAGGAAATTGCAAAGCTGTTAAATATCTCACCTGGAACAGTAAGAACTTTTAAATACAGGCTAAAAATCAGGTTTAGACTTAACCCTGAGACTAGTATTGAGGACTTCTTGAGAGATATCTAATTCACCCTCCCCCGATTATATAGCTTTACTTTCATTTATTGTTACAGCCCAACATTTATAAAATCGAATGGATTATTTTTTTTGTCTATACTTTGTATATGGCTAATTTTTCCTTTAAGCTCTTATTCATTCTATTTTTGGAATATTCAAATTAATTATTCCTTAAACAATTTAACTGTAATGAAAACAAAAATCTTACTCCTTTTCGTGTTGGCAATTCCTCTCGTTTCTTTTGCACAACAAAGCCAGAAAATTAAAGAATTAGAAAATGGAAACACTCATTACTTATATGAGGGTGCGAAATGCAAATTATCACTCAATCTCTATAATTCGGATGATGAACATGATTATTGTTTCCAAAACATCAATAAGATAAAGGGAAATGCTAATGGGGAACAAGATGCCTTATTAATCAATCCGGAACTTGTCCATTTAACAATAAACTTTAATGAACCCATGAATAGCAATACTGATTTTGTAATTTCAAACAATGTTACTGCTTATGGAAAACTTGAAGTGAACTGGTCAGGTGATAAAAAGATTGCTGAGATTGATTTGGAACCAGGAAACTATGAAATTTTTGCAATGAATAATTATTGGCAAACAACCGGTGATATAGCTTTTGTACTGCTTAGTAATTTTGTTTTAAACAGTGACACTATTGCAGTAATAGATTTTTCTACAATGGCAAATAATTCGTTGAGCGTTTCACATAATGATGAAATAGGGCAAGAAATACAATATTCTGACAGCTCAATCATAAAAAGCCAAAGAATGGTTAATGTAGAATTTCCTGATGAATGCTATTTTCAATCCTGCTCAGTCTATAGTAATATACCATTATCAGGTAATTTGAGATTTTCAGATTTCAATGAAAATTTCAAGATTATTGTAAATTATATGTGCGTAAAGGATAAAAAGCTATATATCAGTGATATTGGTCAGATTAATGGTATTTTTAAAGATACATTGCTGAGTAATAATTCATCAACTTATAAAAGTTTGAAATTGGGTTGTCAATTCTCACCTACAACAAGTGAATTGAACTATTTGACTTTTGACTATGGGGCAATATTTAAGTATAACACTACTTTTATGCTTTTTTTACATGAACAGCTTAATGATAACTTTCCTTTTGCCTCTTCGGACACCCTGGTTGCATTCTTATCGAATAGTGAAATGCCGGGGAACAGATCTATATTTTCATTTATTACTGATGTAAGTTTTTGGGAAAAAGTACCTGATGATGATTATCCACCTAAAAGAATTACCACTGATCCTATGAGAATTACCTATAATGATAGCATTGCAGTTACAAAGTGGAATCGAACAATTTTAACTCCTGTTTTCCCTGATGAAAGTTATATTTTAACAGGTAATACATCTCCTTTTATTACTTTTAATTTCGAAAATAAAGTAGCCTGTGAAAATTGTATTTCCGGATATGCAATGGAAATTGGCCAGACAGGCGAGCAAAGATATAGTGACCTGAAAGTAAGCACATATGAAATAACAAGAGATGGTGAACTGCTATCAGGTGGCTTATTAACTGATTTTTATGAACCATTCATAATAGATGTTCCAGGTATTTATGGATTTTCAGTTGAAAATAAGAACTTTAAGATAAGAGAAATGTCGGGCATATCGAGGCTCGAGGCAAGTTTTAATATGACCAATTATGATGCAAACCCTCCTGTACTTTCATTTGTAAAATTGCTGGATTCAGAAGGGAAAATTGACAATTCTTTCAATTCCAATGAGCCTTGTGAATTGATATTTAGCGCATTTGACAAAGATATCGAGTCGGGAACCCTATCAAATGTCGCCAATGTTGAATTGTTTTATAAAAAGATGGACAGCGATATCTGGATAAAATTATCTGACGAAATTTCTTATGAATTGTTTGATAGTGTTAACTATGGAGGGATCTATACTTGTAACATAACTGAAGCTTTTGCACTATTTGATACTCCGGGATATTTAGATTTGAAATTGGTAATAACTGACCTGGTAGGTAATTCTATTACTCAGACTCTTCACCCTGTTGCATATATAGCCGGTGATGTAAAAACGCCATGTATTGAAAAACCAAGTGGAATATCTTTAGAAGTATGGCCTAATCCAATAAAAGATTGTTTTTCCGTAGCATTCAATCTAATGAGAGATTCAAAAGTAAAAATTACTTTATATGACTTATCAGGCAGGCTGGTAAAAACTCTGCTTAATAGTGATTTTTCGTATGGGAAACATGAAATTACTTTAGACTCGAGCGCTATGACGACTGGTTTGTACTCATTAATAATAGAAACAGACTACTCAGTAGAATCGAGTATAATAATCAGGAATTAAGGAAATAAGTTCTTTATTTTAAATAGCAACTAAGCACTCCACCACACATGAAAGGTTTTGTAGGGGTGCTTATGTGCTTAAAGAGCGGTTTTGTTAAGGCGTTTTTTTTTATTGAATGATTAGTTTATGAGATTTTTGATCCTTTCTATTCACTAAAATTATAAGGAGACAAAAAGATGCTTTCAAAATTTAATCTTCCATTTACAACACATTTTATGCTTATGATGATGTTGCTTTTTTCAGCTAACATACTGAATGCCGGAGACAGAACATGGACAACTAAAGGACCATACGGAGGGCAGATATTCTGTATTGTTAAAAATCCGTTGAATCCTCAAATTCTGTATGCAGGATCTGCCGGGGGTTTGAGTAAAAGCATTGACGGTGGTAATTCATGGGAGTTGATTTTGAGTGAGGGTATTGTTAAGTCACCAAAGAAAATTATTATTACACAAATCCATATTGATAACACAAATCCCAACAGAATTATCGCCTGTTGTCAGAATGCAGGACTGTACTTGACTACTAATGGTGGTCAGAATTGGGAATATTTAGGATTTGGAAATATGAATGAACAGGCATGGTCGGCTGTTTCTATTTCATCACTGTCACAGTGCATTTACGTTTCAAATAATTCGTATAATCATAACATTTTTTATAGTGAAGATAATGGTCAAAATTGGGTTGACATTGGGATTGAAGGCTCTATTGGCCCCTTAATTAGTGATCCGTTTGAACCCTATGTCATTTATTGTGCAGGACAATTCGGTGTGTACAGACGATCATACTTTGACACTGAATGGACTTCTATAAGTACGGGTTTGCCGGCAGTACCTGATGAGGTTAATATTTCTACACTGATAGCTGATCCAATAACACCTGGAACGATATATGCAGTTTCAAGTGGCTATGGACTTTATAAAACAACTGATTATGGACAAACATGGTCTTTGCTTTATTCTGATATTGGAAGTTATTCAGATTATAAACAAGATTTAATGGCAATCTCAACATTAGATAACAATGTTATTTATGCTATTTCAGGAAATCAATTATTAAAAACCACTGATGCCGGAGTAAGTTGGAATTCTATATTATCTACCTGCAAGACTTTAGTTTCAGTTGAAATCATTCCTGGTAATCCTGATGTAATTTATGCGGGTGATGTATATAATGGTATCTTAAAATCAATAAATGGAGGAGAAAATTGGGAGTATGTCAATAAGGGATTGTCAAATTCACTAATTCAAACAATTGAACTAGATCCTTCATATCCTGGGACATTATATGCCGGTTCTGCGGGTGGGGATATGTCGGGTGGATTTTTCAAAAGTGAATCAATTGACGGTGAATGGATTGCCTTAAATTCTGGGCTAACATGTGAAGTCGTTACTGCCATAGCTGTCAATCCGGAAGATAGCAATATAATTTGGATAGGTACATCAAAACATGGTTTGTTTAAGAGCACAGATGGTGGTCTTACATGGAGTGGTTTTGAAATTGGGCTCTCAGAACCATATAAAGAGATTATTGACATTATATTTGATCCATTAGATCATAAGATAATCTACGTGGCTCATAAATCCGAATTATTCAAGTCAGTGGATGGTGGTGCTAATTGGGCTTTGGCCGGATCAATGCCTGATGATGCTTCCATAAAACAACTGCAGATAATTGGAAAGGATTTTTCAAGTCTTTACGTTGCTACAGGAGGAAACTGGTCTGCTTCATTGTATAAAAGCATTGATGGAGGTATAAACTGGTATGAAGTCACTAATAACAGCTCAATTGAAAGCTTTGCAGTCGACCCTGCTGATGAGAATATAATCTATTATAGTAGTTATGAAACCGGATTAAAGAAAACAGTTGATGGTGGATTAACCTGGTTTCAAAAAGATGACGGGCTTGGTTGGTATTCACCTGTGCATCCATGGATAACGTCAATAATAATAGATCCGGATAATCATGATTTAATATATGCCGGACTACAAGGATTAGGTGGAGCTCCCTGGGGTATTCCCGGTGGTGTATATGTTACAAACAATGGTGGAGATAGTTGGGAGCCTATGATGGATGGATTAGATTTATGGGATGTTAGACAATTATTATATGACAGGCGAGATGGGAACTTATATGCAGCGATAGGGCAAGGAGGAGTATATTCATACTCTACCAAAACACTAATTGGTGCACCAACAATAATATCAATTAATGATGTGCCTGATGACCAGGGAAAACAAGTTTATTTAAAATGGGCAGCATCAGATAATGACAACACAATTTCAGAAAATCCAGTTACTCAATATGGAATCTGGAGGAAGATAGCAGCTAATAAGGTAAATTATTGTGAAAACGAAGAGAAAAGTGAAAGTGTTGCCTTATCTGTTACAATGGAAGGATGGCAGGCAATAGCTTCAGTACTAGCTGTCCAGGAGCCAAGTTATCTTTTTGCTGCTCCGACACTTGCAGATTCAAATAATGTGTCAACTAATCTGTCTGTATTTGCCATTACTGCTCACACTCAAGAACCATTGATCTGGATTTGCTCATTGCCAGATTCAGGCTATTCAGTAGACAATATTGCTCCTGAACCCGCTTTTAATCTACATGGAGATGTTTTAAATAGTACAATCGCTCTTAAGTGGGAAACAAACTTCCAATCCTCCGACTTCTCATATTTTGCAGTATATCGTGATACGATTGCCGGATTTGTACCACAAGCAAATAATTTGCTGGCAACATGTACTGAGAATTTGTATATAGATAACATTACCAATAATGGGAAGGCTTACACATACATTGTTACTTGCTTTGATATAAATGGTAATGAGAGTGATTTCTCTAATGAAGCTCAATTCAAACCTAATGGAATGGACGAAGATAAATCCGGCTTTAATTCTATCATCAGTTATCCCAATCCTTTTACTGATTATATTCAATTTGATTTTCCTTGCAAGGGTATGGGCAGTGAAATATTAATTGAGATATACTCTGCACAGGGTGATATAATAAGGACTATTTCACACCAAGTAAATTATTATGGTAATAACTCGTATATTTGGGATGGAAAGAATAATGAAGGGATCAATTCTGGAAGAGGTATTTACATTATTATTGTGAAGGAATCGGATATAATAACAGGTATTGGTAAGATTATGAAATTATAGTAATAATTGTTTTGGCTGGTGTACTACATTGAGGACAGGCTCTAAACAAGAGCCTGTTTTCTTTTATATGAATACTTAGGATGCAAATTTTAGGTATCTTTGAAATAATAATTAAATAGCCGGCATTGAATTTAAAATTTCAAGTCCTGATTATACCTTTCATCCTGATAGCTTTACAATCAAAAAGTCAGGATGTTGATTCACTTGATAATTTGATTGACCGGGAGATGAAATTATCAGAGAGAATTGACCTGTTACTTGATTTTTCTGAAGATATGCACAGTTCTGATCCTCAACGAGCAATTCAGTATGCTAAAAAGGCACTTAATATTGCCTCAAAAAATCGCGACGAAAAACGTATCCTTAATTCATACATTATCCTATCATATACCCATTGGTCATTAAGTCAATTTGATTCAGCCTTCAAATATTCCGATCTGGCAATAGAGTTAGCCCGAGAACAGAATTTATTAAAGGAGGAAATAAGGGCATTAAGAATTAAGGGCCATATATTCAACGATATGGGGCTATATAAAAAAAGTGTGGAATGCTATACCAGATGTTTATATATTGCTGAAGAAGAACATGATAAATTAGAAATAGGGACTTCATACAGCAATATCGCTTCAATTTATCTGGTTGAAGAGGACATTCAAAATGCACTTTATTATTTCCATAGTGCACTAAATATTTCTAAAGAATTAAAAGACAAGGAGAATATTGCTAAAGGTTATAATAATATTGCAGCAGCATTAACAAGTGCAAAGGAACCTGATTTACCAAAAGCTGAAACCTATTTTCGACTCGCACTTGAAATAAATAAAACATTGAATAACAAGAGATCGATTGGAATAAATTATCTTAATCTTGGAGATGTTTTGACAAAACAGAAAAAGTTTGATCGAGTACATGAATACTACAATCTTGCACTAGAACAATTTCAAAGCATCGGTGATACGCTATACATTTCATGGGTAAATATAAATCTCGGGCAGTACTATCAAATTCATCACGAGTACCTCAAAAGCAACAATTATGCAACATATGCTTTTAGCGAAGGTGAAAAACATGGTTTTTTAAGAGTTGTTATTCAGGCTACTCATCTTCTAAGAAACAACTTTTTAGCAATGCATGATACAATTTCAGCATTTAAGTTCGACATGATAAATGACAGCCTAAATGATGAGCTTGATGAATTTGAAAAGAAATCAGATCTTGCCAAATTAATGATGCAATATAAGACTGAGGAAGATGACAGAGAAAAAGGTGCTCAACAACAAAAGAAAGAAAGGTTCTATTTATTTCTAATTATACTAATTGTGGTTTTATGTACATTTCTGCTCATCTGGTCCTCACATAAAAGAAGATCAAGAAGCAAGAAATTATTACAGGTAAATGATGAAATGCAAAATGATATTGATATAAAGAGTAGAGAACTGGTACTCAGTACAATGTCAAAATTAAAACAAAATGAAATGTTGATGCAAATTTCTGATGAAATAGCATTATTAAAAGAAGATATAGCGGACGATGACATAAAGCAAAAAATCATGCAAATTGCTCAGAAAATAAGAGTTAGTTCCAAGGCGCAGATTTGTGTTGAATTTGAGCTTCGTTTCACACATGTTCATGAAGGATTTTTTACCAAATTATTAGAGCAATACCCCGAACTGACTTCAAATGAGTTAAGGCTATGTGCGTTACTCAAACTCAACATGAGTACCAAAGAAATGGCAGATTTGACAGGTCAATCGCTTAATGCAATAGAAATGGCAAGGTTTAGAATTAGGAAAAAATTAGGCATATCAAATACTAATCAGAACTTAGTCGGCTTTTTGTCCAAAATATAGGTCTTTTAATTTAAGGGTTATGTACAAATTGGTATACTTTTTAGCAATTATATTACTGGTTTTTAACATAGAAGCTTCAAATACTGATTCGGTTAATATAGCAGATTCGTTATCCGATAAATTTTATCGTACAGGATTGGTATTTATTAAAAGTGAAAAATATAATGATGCAATAAATTGTTTTAACAAAGCCGAATTATATTCACCTAATTCAAAGCTATTAGCCGATATATTAAACAACAGGGGATTATCTTATGATAACATTGGTGATCATAAGTATGCGATGAAAGATTATTTAAAAGCGTTATCAATTTACGATAGAATAGGTGATACGTCCGGTAAAATAAAGGTTTATAACAGATTGGGCAACCTTTATCGCAAAAGCTTGAATAAAGAAAAATGTTTGGATTATTATTTTAAGTCGCTAGAATTGTGCATTTCTCACAACAACGATTATGATAGAGCTATTGTTTTAAATAATATCGGTCTTGTTTATTTGGAAAGTGATCCGGATAAAGCATTGAATTTTTTTAAAGAATCATATTACTATTCAAAAAAAGTGAGAGACTCTTCAAAAATATCGGTTACAATACAAAGTATAGCACAAATCTATTTGAATAAGCAATTATTCGAAGATGCAATGAGGTATTTTAAGGCTGCATTGGACATGGATCTTAAAAACAATTATAAACTTGGGATTGCCAGTAATTACTGCAATATGGCTAACATTATGCTTAAGACCAATCAGATTGATTTAGCCAAAAAATACCTTGATAAGTCCTATTTAATTGCGACCGAAATTAATTCAACTGAATTGCTCAGAATCATATTTAACCTTAATGTTCTCTATTATGGTTTAAAGGGCCAGCCTGATACGATGTGGTATTATACTCAGAAAGCTGATAGTATAAGAGAGATGTTGTATAATTTGGAAGGAAAGTCATTGATTGCTGAAATGCAAACAAAATATGAGACAGAAAAGAAGGAGAATACAATAGATCTATTACAGGCAAATAATAGATTGCGTGAATCTCAGCTAAAAATTCGCAATTATACGCTCATTTTTCTTCTTTTAATTGTTGGTTTTATGGGAATTATATTGATGCTTAATAGAAACTTGATCTTTACCAAAAAGAACCTTCTTAAGAAAAATCTCGAATTAGTTAATAATGAAGCTGACAGGAGTATTAATGATCAATTTATAGAGGATTATAAAGAAGGTTGTGACTTAAAATATTCAACTTCTAATTTGGATGATACACATAAAGAATTTATTAAAACTGAAATAGCCAGGATATTTAATAATACTTTGTTATTTCTCGAAAACAGTTTCGATTTGACAGAGCTCTCTCAAATAATAGGTACGAATAAAAGTTATGTATCACAGGTTATTAATGAGACTTATAACAGAAATTTCAATTCTCTGTTAAATGACTATAGAATTAAGGAGGCCAGGAAAATTATATCAGATCCTGCAAATCATAAGTATACAATAGAGACAATTGCCGGTAAGGTAGGATATAATTCCAAAACATCTTTCAATAATGCCTTTAAGAAATATACCGGTCTTACTCCTTCTTTCTATATAAAGTCCATAAAAGCAGGCGTTTAGATTTGTATTCAAATTTAGCAGATTGATAAATTTGTACATGAGTTAAAGAGTATACAATCTTGGCATTGTACATAAAGATAAATCTGCACATCAATATTTTGACATCATAAAAATAGGAAACTTACTTTGCCTTAACAAATGTGCTCAGGTGAGCAAATTGTGTTTTAATTAACCTTAATATTCATTACAAACTTTACTCTTATGGCAAAAAAATTTACTGTTTCTTTCCTGGTCGTATTTATTTTGACATTGCAAATTTTCGGACAAAATCAATTAATACCTGTAGAACAAATGATGAAAGCTACAGATATAAGGTATAATTTTTTAAGCACTAATCACAGTGCTGCAAATCAATCGCAAGTTTATTCAACCAATTATTCAGATATTAGCACCTGGTCTTCAAATGGCCCTTTTGGTGGCTTAGTTTTTTCATTTGATATTGATCATGAAAATAATATAATTTACGCAGGTACAAGAAATGGTGTCTGGAAAAGCAAAGATAATGGTCAAACCTGGTCACTTTCACTGGCGCCTAATAATGTATGCTGGGGTTGGGCAATGATTAATTCGATTAAGGTCTTAAATGATCAACAAAAAACAGTACTTGCACTATGTAGCGAGGGATTGTTTAAATCAGTGGATAATGGAGAAACATGGCTGTTAATAAATGAATCAGGCTTTGTCGGATGTATATCCACCGGGATTTATGCAGGTGGAAATATATTGTACATGGCAGTTCATGGCGGGGGTATTATGAAGAGTTCTGACAATGGAATAACATGGGATTCTATCACACCTCAGGGTGAGTACTCTCCATCCGGTCCAATTGAAGTTTATCCCGAAGATGGGCAAACAATAATAGCAGGCATGAACAGTAACGGCATTTATAAATCAGTTGATGGAGGATTGAATTGGAATCAATTATCAAATGGTGTTCCTATTGATCTAAGCCCAGTCGTTATTAAATTAAATCCATTGAATCCTAATACAGTGTATGCTGGATTTCGTAAAATATTTCCTGATCAAACAGGGGTTCCGGGTTTATACAAATCGTATAATGGAGGTCAATCATGGCAGCAATTGAATATAGATTATAATTTTGATGACAATATTTATGAATTCGACATGATTGATGTTAATCCATCTGATACTAATTCCATAATAATAGCCTGTACTGACGTGCTGTACAAGAGTCTTGACGGTGGGAATACGTTTTCTGCTAATTATTCTGATCAAATAGTTGGATGTATAACTGTTATGTTTAATGAACCAATTCCAGGTGAAATTTATCTGGGAAAATATACAGAAATCTCAAAGAGCACTGATGGAGGAAATTCATTCCTTAGAAGTGACTATGGATTGCTAGGTACTTCACCATCCAAACCTGCTATTTCAGGGAATGATCAATCTGTTATTTATACCAGTACTGATTTTGCATACAGAAGCAATAACAGTGGTGGGGAATGGAACAGAACTGACAATGGCCTTCCTGAATCTGGTAAACTCTATACACACCCTGGGAATAATGATATTGTTTATTGTGTTACGTACTCAGGAGTTTATAAAAGTGAGAATTCGGGGTTAATGTGGGATTTACAATGTGAGAATGAATTTTATACATATTACATTAATCCGGAAAATCCAACAGAAAGATTCGCCGCTTCCAGTAATATTTTATACAAGTCGAATGACGGAGGAGATACCTGGTCTGAGCTTTCATCTATAAGTGGTGGACCGATGGGTGATGGAACGATAGTTTCTTTAGCTTTTGATTCTCAAAGGCCTGAAAGAATATTTTGTGGAGTACAGGTTTTTTGGAGTGTTGATTTATTTGGAGCCACATACAAGAGCGATGATTATGGAATTACCTGGACACAGGTTAAAGATGTTACTGGAAATGCCCTTGCTATTGATAGTAATAATCCTGACATTATCTATATGGGATCTTGCGAAAACGGCCTTTTTAAAAGTATAGACGGCGGAGATTCCTGGGAACAATTAACAAATGGACTAGGTAATAATGAAACACTACCTTATATCACTGATATCATTATTGACAGCAAGGACCATGACCATCTTTACGTTTCTTTAAGTAATAATTTTAATAGCCATGGCATAAATAACAATGGCATTTTTCAAAGCTTTGACGGAGGGCAATCATGGTCAGAATTACCTTCTGAAGGACTAATCTGGAAAGATGTTACAAATATTTCAATGACACCAGATGGCTCGAAATTATTTGCTTCAGTAGAATGTGCAGGTGTGTTCACTTGTGACCTGAATGTAGGTATCAACAACATTGAACCACCATCTGATGCATTTACAATTTCACCTAATCCAGCTTCTGATAATTTTGAAATTGCTTTTAATGCGTTAAATGAAAGTTTGATTGAAGTAGACCTATATGATATAGCAGGCAGGTTTATTAGTCGCATCTATACAGGTACGGTGAATAGTGGGGAAGAACATATTTTTCTAAACAGATCACAAGTTAATTCAAAATTGAGCCCTGGAGTTTATATACTTAAACTGAATAGTAACCAACAGCAGGTAGGGTCGCAAAAATTAATAATTAAATAGTTACCTGGTTTTGTGTGTATTTAGATTTCTGTCTCGTCGGCTTTTTATGACGAGGCAGATTTCTTTACTATTACTGAGTAATGGTGAATTGAAAGACTATACCATAAATATTGTTACCTTTGAATAAAGTAACTCCTTTATCAAAGGAAATCTGTGTGTTTATATGGTATGAACATAGATAAAAGTAACTTCAAGTTCCCGTCACTTTCATTTTTGATCCTGGTGATACTGTTGTTTGCTCTTTTCCACATTCATAAAAACAAAGAAAATTATGAAGAACAATCCAGGCTCACGCAATTAGAGATATTGGTTGATTCAATTTGTAATAAAATTACAATCAAGAATACAGACGGAATTCTTAATCAGATTTCCGGAGCCATGGCCCTTTCTAATGAATTGAATGATAGCATTTCAATCTGCAAGTTAACAATAGCAAAAGCTGGAACCTTGTATAAGGACCAATCTTATGATAGTTCTTACTTTTATTCGTTGAGAGCCTCACAATTAGCAAATACAATTAACAATGATACATTGGAGGCGAAAGCGAATATTCTGATTGGACATTATTTTTTATATCTTGGAGACAATATAAAGGCTGCAGAATATTATTCTTTGGCTTGGGCACTTGTTTTGAATACTAATAAAAGTTCAGTAAAAGCATTGATCTGCAATTCTTTGGGAGTAGTGTACAATAAGTTGGGTGACTTTGAAACATCAATCAAATACTATCTTAAAGCCTTGGAGCTATTAAATAATAAAACTAACTATATTGAAACCGGGCATGTTTATTGCAATCTTGCATTAGCGTATAACAAGATTGGAGACAGCCTTAGTGCATGGAGTTATTTCAATAAATCATCTTTTATTTTAAAACAAACTAATGATACTAATCTCCTGGTCCATTTACTAGTTAGTAAGAGTTTGTTATTGAGTACTGCAAATAATACTGATAGTGCAATGGCAGTACTCAAAGAAGCACTTAAATTGTCAAAGAAAGCAAACTCCAGTTCACTATCCTGTATGGCAATGGTTAATATTGGAAAGCTTTATTGCTTTGAATTCAAAGATTATGATAAGGCAAAATGTTTTATAACCGAATGCCGTAATGCTAATCATAACCCATATAGTGTTGAGATTGAGATGGAATCTCTCTTATTATTATCAGATATTGAGGAACATATGGGAAAATATCTTGAAAGTAAGAATTATTACCGTAAGTATGTGGCAATGAAAGATAGTATTGGGGGTGGGCTTTCTAAGAAAGGTGTTAAAGCAATTGAATTATACAGTGAGCTGCTTACACAAGAATTTGAAGCCAGAATTCTTGAGCAGAATATTCAGCTCAAGGAAAAAAAGAATGAGATTGCGATAATAACACTAACTGTTTTTATTTTGCTTTTATTGGCCGGCATTTATCTGATTCACATCTCAAATAAGAATTTGAAAAAGTCAAATATTATTAAGGATCTGGAAAAGCAAAGGATTAATGAAGTGATGGAGAAAAAAATGAAGATCCGTGAAATTGAAAATCTTAAACTTGATTCTGAGTTGATGGTTAAGAAAAAGGAATTGATTGGTTATTCTGTTAAACTAATTTCAAAAAATGATCTTCTTAATAAAATATCTACACTTTCATTAAGTCACCATGAAAGTAAGTCTGTCAGCAACGACTATTATAATAGTCTTCAAAGAATAATTGAAGAGAATTCAAACATAGAGGAAGAATGGAATCAGTTTAAGGAACTGTTTGAAAAGATTCATCATGATTTCTTTTCGAACCTTCAATCGCAATGCCCAAATATTACAAAACATGAACTCCGCTTCTGTGCTTATCTCAAAATCGGATTAAGTACAAAGGAGATATCCCGTCTGTTAAACATTACTCCTGAAACTGTTAGAAAGTTTAAATGCAGGCTAAAGAAAAAACTCATAACAAATAAGGACGCTTCAATAGAAGCATTCCTAGATACAATATAAGAGTTTTGTAAGAGATGTCCACGCTTTCGGAACGCTTGTTATTTGGTTATAGCATTATCAGCCCGGTAATTTTATAGCCTTAAACAAGATTGTTAATCTCCTAAATTTAATCATCATGAAAAAACTACTTATTGTAGCACTAATTTCTTTTTTACCGGGATGTCTCTTCTCGCAAACAAAGAATGAATTCACAAAAAATTCACCAAATTTTAGAATTATCGATAATTCAAAAGGTAATCGTTTAGCTTTTATCGGTTTTGATGAAATAGAAGAGCATAAAGCAGATGCATCTCCCGGTTTGAGACAAATTGAGAAATCTTCAGTTTATTGCAGCGCGAAGACTGAACCTGTTACTATATTTCATTTGACAATTCAGTTTAGCCAGACAATGAATACAGAAGGTTCCTGGGTATTTATAACCAGCAATTCGCATCTGTTTAGTCGTGTTGATATGGATTTTTCTCCCGATGGTTTAATTGGTGAGATAGATGTCCCTGCTAACACATACGAAATATTAAGTATGTATGACATGTATAGTGATTCTTATGATGTTATTCCAAAATATGTTATTACTCATAGCTTCACTATTGAAAGCGATACAACTCTGGAGGTTAACTTTGAGTCAATGGCTAACCATACTGTCTTCCTTCCTATGACTGATGAAAATGGTGTGGAAATAAATAGGTTAGATGCTAATATGCTTCATAATGCACTTACTATTGATATTGAATTCCCGGCAGGGAATACAATATCAGCTTCAATTAATCAGATAAGTGTTCCAAATGGTTGTATTAAAGTCTCAGATGTAGAACCCGGGTACAAAATTATTCTGAATCAACTTATGATATTGAATGGCTCTATGTACATTGCTGATATGGGCATGCTTGAAAACCTATATCTTGATACTACTCTTCAGAACAGTTATACAGATTACAAAAAAATGAAAATTGTTTTTCATAATACTCCTCAAAACACAGGGACGAATCATCTGAATTTTGGATATGGCACAAACTATTATGATAACGGTCAGTATTACTTTGTACAGGGTCATTCTTTTGGCAATGATGGAGCATATCCTGTTCAGGATAATGATACATTGCAGGTTTTTATGGACAACAAACAAATAGAAGTCATAAATAATGATCTGTTGACATGTATTGCAACTGTATCTTATGTTGATGAAACGGACAAGTCAGTTCAAAGCAGTCCATTCTTCGTGAATAGCAATGATAGTATTGCTTTTGCAACATTTAATGTTACTGCCGTCAATCCTCAATTTGGGACGAATAGCATTGTAGACTTTGGGAACAACTTACCGTTCTATCGAATTTATTTTTACAATGATCTAAACAATATAACTGCATTAAGTTTATCAGTTGGTGACAAATTAGAAGAAAGGAAAATTGATCATTATTTCAATGTTCTTGAGATATCAAATAATGATGACTTATTATTATTTGATTACTTATCAAATTTTGAAGGATCTCTTAATATTGTGGAACCGGGCCAGTGTGCCTTTAACATAATTAATACTAATTATGTTGTTTACGGTCAAACCGGTGAATATCACATTGATAACACATTTGATACCAGTATTGATCCGGTTCCACCGGCTATTAGTTCATTCAAAATAGTAAATGGAGAAGGGATAAGTACAAACCAATTGAATAATGATGATACGGGTTTAGTTGTCTTTAGTGCTTATGATCTTCAGTCAAACTACATCTCAGCACCACTGTCTGCCAAAATGTGGTATAAAAAATATGAAGATGAAGAATGGACAGAAATATCGGTTATCGAATTTCCTGATCTTTTCGATTATATTAGCTTTGGTAGCGTTTATAAAGGTGACCTTACTTCTGTAATTAACCAATTTGAAAATTCAGGTTTTCTTGATCTAAAGGTTGTTATAACAGATAACTCGGGTAATGAATCAGCTCATACATGGCATCCTGCGGCCTATATTGACAAGCAGGTGGGAACAAATAATTATGATATTTTGACAGAACCTGCATTAATTATTTATCCTAATCCTGTAAATGCAATAATCAACCTGAGTTATGAAGGTAAAACCCCATACAGGGTAAAAATTCTGGATTTGACAGGAAAGGAAATCTATAAGAGTCCTGAACTTTTTAGTAGTAGCCATAATCTTGACTGTAGTGCAATGAACCTCAAAAATGGTGTATATTTTATTCAGCTTATCAATGATAATGATTTTGAAACTAAAAAGTTTCTCTATAAGCATTAACTAAACTACATTTAACTTTAAATCAAATAAAAGCACAGGCTTTGACTAAAACTCAAAGCCTGTGCTTTTGCTATTTGTGCAAGTCTTGTTGTATACAATACTTGTGTCTGGACGTATTTACTTTCAGATCACTATCACCTTCATCATTTTAGCTTTACCACTTTGAAGGGTTACTTTTATGAAATATATTCCGGCTGGATAGTCTTTGATATCAATAGTGCATGACTGTGCTACTTTCATCCATTGAATCTGTTGCTTCATCCCTGCCAGATTATAGAGTTCAACAATATAGATATTATCGTTGATCGTTGGGGCGCATTCAATTATTATATAATCAGTTGCGGGATTAGGACTACATCGAATAGTATTAAGTGCCATATCATTTGTACCGGTTACATTAAGGAAGTGTGCAATTAGTGTGCGATTAGAGATTATGTTGAAAGTATACAAAGGCTCAGTTGAGATAGTGTCGCCAGCTTCTTCCCAGTAGATAAACTCAAAGTTTTCTTCCGGTTCAGCTGAAACCGTAACATCAGTTCCCTGGGCAAAAAACCCGGCTCCTGTTACTGTGCCTCCGTTATCGGGATCAGCTGTTAAGGTAACATTATAAAAAACCTGTTGAGCTTGAAAATTAGCAACCAAAGAAGTATCAGATACGAGCGTTAGCACAAACTGTGGCTCACTCGAAATGATCTCATCACCCGATGTCCAATTAATGAAATTATAATCATCAGAAGGGATGGCTGTTATAGTTACTTCAGTTCCTGTGTCGAATGTGCCTGCACCCATAACTGTGCCGCCTTGCTGAGGCATAGAAGTTAAAGTGATAGTATATTCTGTAATGTCGAAATTAGCATTAAGAGATATGTCATTTGATACAATAAAGCTGTACTCAGAGTCAGTACTAACAACGTTCCCATTTTCAGTCCAGTTAATGAATTCGTATACACCTGAAGCTGTCGCAGAAACAGTAACAGTTGACCCTGAGAGGTACATTCCGCCACCTGATACAACGCCGGCATCGCCGGGAATAGCCTGTACATCCACCTGATACATATCGGGAGTAAACCAGTTGAGAGCTTCATTAATCATAGTTTGCACATCAGCGTCGTCTGTTAGTTGTGACATATCGAAACTTATATAGTACGACTTGTATATTTCGTTATCTAACCAAACTGCACATGTTTTACCCTTTGAATAAGCATTGCCTGAAACAGGGCCATCTTCAAATTTGAATGCAATATTTGAGCTTATATCAGGATTTGTAACACCCGAAGCAAACCATGACGGACATGAACGTGGGTATATTACATCAGGCCCATCGGCAAGAACAGGTATTTCAAGATTAAGTGTTCCTATAGGAGAATTTTCAACCCCAATGATACTGCCCTGGTGAAAGCCGGGAGTGTCGGGGCCTCCGAGTCCATCTGAACCTCCAAAAACAGGAGGGTTTTCCTGTGCCTCAAAACCTGTACGAAGATAAGCAGAAGTAAATCGGTATATATTACTTGAGTTAGGTAATCCATGCTGTGAGGATGGGAGATTATCAGCAGCAAAGAATAAGTTTTTTGGTGCTCCAATGGTTCCAAGATCAAGGTAAGTACAGAGTTCCTTACATAGAGTATCCTGGATGTCGGATGTCCCTGAATTATGTGCATATGCCAGGATTATATTATACTGCGACGGTAGGTCGAACTCACTGTATGCTGCCCAATTATACAAGTCGAAATTAACTCCTGTGTTCGTTAAGGCATTTATATATTCGGAGAGTTCGGGCGTTTGGCTACCTTGTGCCATTAACAGGACTTCGGTACCGGCGGTAGGCAGGGCCATGAATACAAGGGGCTCATTCAAAGTTGAATCAAGGACTGCCCTGTTAGAGAATGTCGAATTATCGGTAGCTACGTAATAGAATTGAACAGTTGAACCGGTAGGAATCCCTGATACAGAGTAATGATAATGATTGAGCTGCGTTATTGAATCATGGCTTACTGCCTGCCATCCGCTACCATAATTAAAGTATAGAGAATCGGAAGCAATCCCGGATATATCGGTAATAGTCGCTGTAAAGTTAGCTGAAGATTTAAATGTATTCCAAACTTTTTCACATGTAATTGAAGGTGGCTGTTGATCAATGGAAGTATAAAAACGTATTGCCATCTGATTATGAAGAAGATTTCCGGCAGGATCAGGCCCAACATAAGTGTCACCATCAACGTTCTCATTGAGATATGCCAGGCCTATGGTACAATCATCATTCTGAATACCAATAGTAGCACTTTGGCCTGAATCATGAGGATTTGCACCTCCTGTTTGTCCATTAGCCACGGTTTTATATTGCATTACTATTTCACCATTTTCATGAAGTATCACTTCAAAACACAATGTAGGTGAACCTCCTGTGCCTGCAGCAAAATTGAGGTTATTCCATTGTATTATAGTATACCGCTCAGGGGCTTCACCAAATGTCTGATAATACACATTCCCTGTGCCTTCAACAGCTTCCATATCATCCCAGAAACAAGCAATAAGAGCAGGCATATTAAGATAACCCGGGATATAATAGCTATAATTGAAAATATTTCCATCAGTACTCCAGCCGTTGGTTGGATATGGTTTTACCCAATTATTGTCAGTAAGGAGCAGAGTACCATTGATATCTGCATGGAAAAACGTTCTTGGAAGGCCATAAAATGGGAAACTGAAACCAAGAGGAATTGCTTCCGAAAAATTGTCGTCACCTGAAAAGGAAGGTACTCCCAAAGTAATCGCAGAAGTGCCTGTTTCACTTATATCGATCCAGTTATATTCAGGACCACCGGATTCATCACTATCAATCCACTGGTATCCCATCGCATCAGGGCCACCGGTTCCGTAATGAACAACCACCTCAAAATCAGAAGTAAGAGTATCATTTGATAAATCGGCATCATCCGTCAGGTCTGTATAAACCGTTATTGTATAAGTTCCGGGTATAGCCGGTGTCCAGGTTGAGAACTGAATTGAAGCGGTACCCCCTGCAGCTAATGATTCGGAATAATTTCTTTCTTCGCTATATACTGTGTTGGAAGAAGCATCAGTAATAACACAGTTAACAGGGATTGGAGCTGTTAATTCTCCGGTGCCAAAATTCTTAATAGTAGCTACCGGTTGGACCGGATTATTGACTACAGTATAAGCAGAAGGATTGCTTATATCAAGAACTCCTACATCATTTGCCTGCGGTTGCCCAACTTTAATATCGTCAACAATGAAGCCATAAGTCTCCTGAGTCCATTTAATGGCGAGGTAGATGCTTTGTCCAGCGTAAGCACTCAGGTCATAATTAAACTCCTGGTACGAAGCTCCAAGGCCGGTAACATTTCCGAGGGTAACATTGAAATTGGAAATAGCATTTCCTGTGGTCGACAATTTTACCATCATATCCTCGGTGCCATACCATGATCGGGCAAAGAAGTTGAATACATCACCTGCCCTTACCGTAACCTGAGGAAGCACAAGCCAGTCATTACCATTGCTCCCATAACAGTCAACAAAACATAAATAATTGCCGGAATGTGCATGCGAAGGCCTATTGAGAGGACTGAAACGCGCTCCGTCGTTATTGACATCATAGGTTACCCATGATGGAGGTAATACACCACTCTCAAAGCTTTCATTGATAATCCACTGGCTATAGCCTGTTAAGGAACAAACCATACAAAATAATAGCGCTATGCACCGGATTCTTAATTTCGTAAACATTTTCATTAGCATCGAATTAGATTGTTTTAAAAAGGATTAGTAGTTACCAACTGAGCCTGCAAATTAATTCAATGCGGATGTAAAGTTCAATTAAAGTAATTATGAATTGTTCAATTCATAAGTATATTAACATATCGTAGATTACTGTAAATTAGCGCTTTTGCGAAAAATTGAGGGTGTTATACCAACATATTTCCTGAACAGGGAATTAAATGTCGAAATGTTATTAAAACCAGCCTCCTTAGCAATGGCTTCAATGGAGTAACGTTGAGAAAGCACCTGGTCTGAAAGCATAGACATAGCTTCCTTTATACGATATTCATTTATAAGCTCAGAATAGCTTTTTTGATATTCATCATTGATAAGTTGTGAAAGGTATGTGCGATTTGATCCTAGCTTTCGTGATAATTTTTCAATTGTTAGGTCTGTGCGGGTATATATTTTATCATTTTGCAAAGCGGATCTGAGTTTTTTCAGGAGTTTAATTTTTTCATCAACTGATATATTTAACCTGGTTTTCTCATCAATTGAAAGTTCCTCAATTTCTGATTTTACACCATGCAGTTCTTGTTCTTTTTGCAACAGGGCAAGATTCTTACTGACTATAAACTTATAAGCATTATTTTTTCTCCTAAGCTGAATAACAATAATTATTACTGCAATTATTGAAAAAATCATACCCACCAGCCAGGTAATGCTCAATCTGTTCTGATTTTCAATTTTGGTCTCCTGCAATGCAGTTTTATATTCAAGAGCCAGTATATCTTTACTCAATTTTTCATTTATATACTTTTCCTCCAACATTGAAATACGAGCAGCCTTTTCAATATCCATAAGGCTATCTCTAAGTTCAGTTGACTTAATAAAATATTTATAAGCGGAGTTGAAATTACCGGTTGCTTCAAATATACTGGCATACTGGCTATAGACATTAGCTTCCTCATCCATTTGGCCGGCTTCATGATATTTCTTTAAACTTTCATCACAATAAAAGAGGGCAGAATCTTTTTTACCTGTTTGAAGCATCAATTTCGAATAATTGAGGTAAACATTGGCAATAGAACTGATATTACCCATGGCCTTATTAATTGCGAGTGCTTTTTTAAAATATGTTGCAGCCGCCGTGTAATTTGATAGATTAAGGTAAACAAGGCCAATGTTTGCAAAATTTGAAGAAGTGCCACCGGGATCGTTGTTCTTTTCGTCGATGCCTGCAGCTTCAAAAAAAATTGGAAGTGCTTTTTTATAATCACTCATTTCCATAAAAATGGATCCGGTATTTGACAAGCATATACTATATCCTCTCTGATCGTTCAACTGGTAAAATGCATCGGCGGCTACATTAATATACTTAAGAGCTTTTTTATATTCTTTAAGCTTAATAAAAACGGTGCCGATGCTAAGGTTACAGCGGGCCACGTGAAGTGAATCATTCAGCTGTTTAAAGATTCGAAGAGCTGTAAAATTATTTTCATTTGCTTTCTCATAATCACCCATGCGAGTATTTATAATTGCAAGATTGCTGTATGCCATGGCGACCTCATGAACATTTCCCCGTTTTATGGAAATGATAAGAGCCTTACGGGCATATTCCCTGGCTTTAAAGTTATAACCCTGGTCAAATGCTGATAAAAACAGTCTGTTATATTTTTTAAGGGACGCCTCTGATGTATCGTTTGTTGCTATGGTAATCTTTGCATTTGTAACCGGGCTCCCTGAAACATTAGCATACTGGTACAAAAAAAGCAGCGCAAAAATGCACACTGAAACAAGTGATTTCATAACTACAAATCTAGCCAAGTTCTAATTCAGTCACAACCTTTTCTGTTTAGAATTGAAACTCTTTAATCAGGCACCTGTCACCAATCACCGGTTACCAATCTACCACTTCCCCAGGTAAACGGACTTCGATACCCTGGCCTCATTGTCATTGCCGAACCTGGTTATGTTATGGAAGTATGCCCATACATGGAGACTATCGGGCTCACCCTCAAGTTTTATGACTGCTTTGCCCGTTTGCCGGAATCCCATGCCGTAATGAACAATTGCCGGCCCGGTTTCATTCCAAATGCATACTGTAAGCGAATCATTAGGGCGGTTTGTCTTGCTTCCCAATGTGGTGTCCCATTCCAGGTACAAATTGTTATCTTTCCGTTCAATCTTATTGATTTCCGGATGTTCTATCCTGCCTTTCGACAGAAGTACTTCCGGTAGATTAATTTTGAAATCGGGCCTTTCACCTTCCTTGCCGGGAATTTCAGTAACCGCGTTCTTGTAGTTGTAACTCAGCGCACTGTTGTAATAGGCTGAAGAATCTTCCGGATCAGCCCAACCCTGCCTCATAGCTTCTTTAAGCATGCACAGGAATTTGCTGATAACCTTCAGCTTTTCATTGCTGGCTTGTTGCCTGGTTGTCGGTTTTGAGGGTTCACGCCGTTTGGTTCTGATAACCTGTTTGCCTTTCAGCACATAGAAAACTTTGTTTCCGACTGTTCCGGTGATTAGTCCGTTTGAGTGTATGATTGCCATTTTGATTTGGTTTTAAGTGTTTTTAGTTTTGTTTGAATGATGTTGATGATTGATTCGATATAAAGTGAATATTAAACGGGGGTTGAGCAGGAGTTGAGAAGGAGTTTCGCCGCTGCGCAAGTATGCTAACCCCCTCCTAGCCCCCTCTCAAGACCTGCTGAGTGGTAGGTTAATATCCTCTTTAGCATTACTTTATATCCAATTCGGTTCAGCCTGACCGCCGCCCCCCCGGTAAAGGCTTCGTTCTGTTTGATGTTTATGGGGGATTTAGTGGAATTTTGCGATTCGAAAATTTTTAAAATTGAATTTTCTTTTTGAAAAATTTTAACCGGCTCGCTCATGTCATCAAAAGTTTTGATGACGAATGATGATTTATCATCATTCTTGAAAGAAGTTTTGTTTATGTTTTGTTTTGTTTTGTTTAGTTTATTTAATAGTGACATTTGAGTGACGTTTTGTGTGACTGTTTGTGTGACTGTTTGTGTGACTGTTTATGTGACATTTTGTGTGCCAGATTAAAAACTGAAGTCGTTTTTATATTTACATCTGTTCAATTTTCTTGCCAAAGATCTTCTACTTTTTTGCTGGATCAAAAAATGTTCTTTGTTCGTTGTTTTTTGTTCTTTGTTCCCATTCCACGCACTAAAATCTTCCTTGAACAACGTACGAGGCTCTTAACACTGAACCAAAAACTAAGAACCAAGAACAGATTGCTATCTTTTGTCCACTATGTGTCCACTATTTGTCAGTCTTTTTAGCCAAATGTCCATTATTTGGCAGTCTTTTTTGCCAAATGTCCACTATGTGTCCAGTATGTGTCAGTCTTTTTGCCAAATACCGGGCAATATCTGCCATATACTGGACAGATACCGGACATTTTCTGCCAAATATCGGTAATGGGCATGATTAGCATCAAACTTGAATGATGGTGATCAGCAAAACATCGGGATAACCGCCCAAAAAATTACTGCTATGAATGTTCCGCAAACAGAAATGATAAAACGCAAGTTTCAACCGAGCGACAATATGTTTCCAACTTGCAACGTATCAGTTGCTTTTCAGAAAATCCCGGGAAGGATCACGAAAGAATTATTCGCTATGCACAAGGCTGAACTGATTGAAATGGACGTGGATTACGGCTTCTTCAGGGAAATGATTTTTGAAACTGCTAAAGAACATTTTTGCAGAGCCTTGAATATGATGCTGCCTCTTTTTGAAATGAGGGGCGATGTTAATAAAATCAACCTTAAGTTTGAAGTACGACCTGAGGCTCTGGCAGGTTTTTATAATCAGCCCAACAGGCGTAAGGGTGTGTATATGCTTTGTGCATCCGATGAACTTCTGTATGAATATGCTTTGGAGTATTTTTTTGGTGATACTCCTGACACCCGCGTCGCTTCAGTATGGTATCATGAATTAATGCATCTGTTGGACCATGAAAATCTTGAATTACTGGCATCCATACCAAAGCCTCCTAACAGTGTGGAAGCTTTGGTATACATGATGATGCGGTATAGGTGTGAAGGGATTGCCGAAATGTATTTTCTTCTGAATGGATTTTCAAAATTCAGGTCTGTTCAGACTGCCAGGTCAGTGTTTAAAAGAAAAATGAATCGTCTGATTACAAAATGGCCTGAAGGCAGAAGTATGGTTGGCAGAGTTTGTGCTTTTTGTATTAAGGATCATGGTTTATATGATATTGGGGTATGGATGATTCTGCATATTCTTGGATGTCAAGATAGTAAAGCATATACACCTGAAGCTGCGATTGTGGCAAATAAAATCAGGAAAAGAAAGCAGTTGTCGGAAAATGAAATTCTGGTTATGATGGAGAAGGCCCTGGCAATTGATAATAAAACGTTCATAGATTGCATTACTAAACCCGGTGCCGATGGTGCTCCTTTCATAACTTGTGATGAGCTGCACTGGATTGCCGGCAGGGTAGGGGGCGAAAGCACGGTTGCCATGAAACGATGCAGTCAATCGCCGAAATATCAGATAAATCCTAAGGTCAATGAGATGTACGAGTATATGAGGGCGATTTGTTGATTATTCTTAATCAATGTTCGAAACATCGAACCAAGAACTAAGAACCAAGAACAACAATGGAACACTGGAACTCTGAAACTCTGAAAACTGCTAACGCTGAACTACTGAACGCTTAAAGCTGATGGTTGATAGCCTTTGCCAAAACTAATTGTATAAAAAATAAACTATTATATTTTGCGTTCTTCATTACAGTAATGCTCACTGCTTGAATTTCATATGCACAGATAAACATTTATGAAATTACATTGGTATTCCATCATCTTACTGCTTTTTTTGAATTTCACCAGCACTGCAATTTCCCAGAATCTGGTTATAAACCCATCGTTCGAAGATCATACTCATTGCCCTGTATCAACTTGGGATTATGAGTTCGTAAAAGATTGGATATTTATGTCTGGAACTTGTCTTTCTTATCTTCATCTCTGCGCAAATAATGACGAGGCAGGTGTTCCCTATAACTGGTTAGGGTTTCAAAATGCCAATTCAGGTGTTGCTTATATGTGCTTGATGGCAAAATCGTGGGATTTTGACCCGGACAGGAGGGGATATATCACGGGCATATTTTCAACTAACTTATTAAAGGACTCTATTTATTGTATCCGCTATTATGTAAATCTATGTGACGTTTCAAATGGCGCCATACAAAATGTGGATGCCTATATTCATGATACTTTGTTGGTCGGGAACGTCATTGGTACTGTGAATAATCTGACAAACTTTGACCCACAAATCAAATCATCTCATATCTTGTCTGACACTGCAAATTGGGAAGAAATAAGCGGCCTGTATAAAGCGAAAGGGGGTGAAAGGTACATCAGCATTGGTAATTTTAACAGCGATGCAAATACAACAATGGTTAATTTTGGTGATGGAGCTACAAGAATTGATTATTACATTGATGATGTGAGCGTTACCTTTGTTGGTGGTAAAGCCCCTGCCCTGGGGCCTGATACTATACTTTGTCGCAGTCAAATGCCATACAGACTTAGTGCACCTGATGGATATGATTCCTATTTATGGAGCACCGGACAAACCACCCAAAACATCGATGTTTACAATCAGGGAGAATACACCCTTACCTGCTTTCTTGGTGCTTGTGGCAGCCTGAGCGATGAAATTGTTATAACATTCGATACTCCTCTGCTCAGTCTTATCGACGAGAAGACCATCTGCAGGGGTGACACGGCAACTATCTCTGCCCCTTCGGGCTTTGCAAAGTACCGATGGAGCAATGGTGATACCACACAAATATTACGCGCAACACAAGGGGGAACCTACTACCTGACTTCCACTGACCGCTGCAGTACACAGTTCGACTCAGTAAAAGTTGTTGTGGATACCATCCCAACAGACATAATTAAACTTGGCAATGACACAACGCTTTGTCTTAATGGGAAAGACCACCCAGTTGTACTTTCAGCCAATACCGAACTGCCCAATTACTTATGGAGCAACGGCGATACCACTAAATACACAACCGTAAGCACCAGAGGCGTTTATACTTTAAGCAGCCAATTCAGGTGTGGAGAAGTAAGCGACGAAATTTTTGTAGATATATGTCCTCCCGTGATTGAATTCCCGGATGCATTTACCCCAAACGGTGACGGTCTTAACGACACCTTTGGTCCTGTGCAAACCAATATGTTTATACAAAGTCTTCATATTTACAACCATTGGGGCCAATTGGTTTTTGAAGGTAGAACACCAGGGTATCATTGGGATGGCACTTACAATTCGAAACCTTCACCATCAGGGATTTACATCTACAGAGTTTTGTATTCGCCTTATGATGCCGATGGTAAGATTTCTTTGCAGAAGGGTTGCCTGATGCTGATAAGGTAAAGTATGGATGTTCTTTGTTCTTGGTTTTTTGTT
>DIOT01000021.1:0-10015 GCA_002426195.1 Bacteroidales bacterium UBA5507
GGTACCGTTACCGATTCAAACGGTGAACCTGTTATTGGAGCAACAATTATTGTAAAAGCTAATCCTTCGCACGGTACAGTAACCGATATAGATGGTAATTTCATTTTATCTAATTTACCTGAAAACGCTGTACTGCAAGTTACCTACGTAGGTATGAAACCGCAAGAAATTATTACGGCAGGAAGAAACATAATCGATGTCTTAATGGAAGCTGATACGGAGTTGTTGGATGAACTTGTGGTAGTGGGATATGGGACAATGAGAAAAAGTGATTTGACTGGAGGAATAAGTACAGTTTCAGGAGATGCGATAACAAACCGAAAAAACTCTCAAGTATCACTTGCACTACAAGGAGCAGCTTCAGGAGTGATGGTTAATCGCAGTAGCGGTGATCCCGGTACTACTGCAAGTATACGTATAAGAGGAGTCACATCAATTGGTAATAGTAATCCGCTTATAATTGTAGATGGAGTACCAATGGATAATATTGATCAGATAAATCCAAACGATATTGAAAGTATTTCAGTTATGAAAGACGCTGCATCATCTTCAATTTATGGCTCAAGAGCTGCAGCTGGAGTAATTCTTGTAAATACAAAAAGATCTAAAGATGGAGAGTTGAGTTTTAATTATGATTTCAACTTCGGTATAGAAACTCCTACGGTAAGACCGGATGTTGTAAATGTTATCAGATATATGGAAATGAGTAATGAGTTAGCATGGAATGATCAGGGTAATATAAGTGAAGAACATCCAGTATATCCTAAAGATTTAATTGACAATTATATTCAATTGAATACTGAAAACAAAGATAAATATCCAATCACCGATTGGGAGAATTTAATTATGAAGAAAAACGCTCCTCTCCATAGACATAACTTAACAATAAGTGGAGGTTCTAAGAATGTAAAAGTAAACGGGTCATTATCATACGAAAAAGTCGAAGGATTATATTCGCACAGATATTTTGAGAGGTTGAATTCAAGAATAAATACAGATGTCACAATAGTAGAAAACTTCTTGGATGCTAAAATGGATTTCTTTTTTCTGAGAAATATTCAAGAAAGACCCATCACTAGTCCTGGTAGGTTGGGATATATGACTGCCCCAATTTATCCAGCAAAATGGGAAGACGGTAGAGTTGCTGGGGGAAAGAACGGTGATAACCCCTATGGTCAACTTGTTTATGGAGGTACAGGAATCCACCATGGTAATCTTATTGGAGGCAAGCTGGAAGTTAACTTAATGCCCATTAAGGGACTTAATTTAAAAGCACTCGTTTCTCCTTCATTAAATTTTGATTTATCAAAATCATTTACGAAAAAAGTTGCTTATTACGATGCTGAAGATCCGTTACTATTTTTAGGATATCTAACAGGAAAAACTAGAACAAATCTTTATGAATCCAGAAACCATAATCAAAATTATACTATTCAATTAATTGCAAACTACGAAAATCAATTTGAAAAACATACTATAAACTCTATGGCTGGATATGAAGAATACAGTTCATTCACAGAGAATCTAGATGCATCTAGAGAAAATTTTGAATTTACGTATTACCCATATCTAAGTTTAGGACCACTAGATCTAAGAGATAATTCGGGGAATGCTTTTGCGAATTCATATCGGTCGGTCTTCAGTCGAATTATGTACAACTACAATAACAAATATCTCCTTCAAGGAAACATTAGAGGAGATGCCTCTTCACGCTTTCATCCAAATCACAGATGGGGATATTTCCCATCATTATCAGCGGGATGGATAGTATCAAGTGAGCCTTTTTGGAAGAGTACAGAAGCTTTCTCATATTTAAAATTAAGAGCATCCTATGGTACTTTGGGAAATGAACGAATTGGAAACTATCCTTATCAATCAACTTTATCATTTACTCCTGGAATTTTGTTTTTTGACGGTCCAAACATAATTTCTTCCACATCGGCAGCTCAAATCAAATGGGCAATTCCAAATATAACATGGGAGAAAACGGAGTCTTATAATATTGGGATAGATGCTTATTTTGTTAATAATAAACTGTCTTTAACTGGAGACCTATATAGTAAAAGAACTACCAACATGCTGTTAGCTCTAGAAATTCCAAGTTTTATAGGGTTTAACAATCCTGATCAAAATGCAGGTTTGATGCAAATTCAAGGATGGGATGTTGAAATAGGTTGGCGTGATAAAATTGGGGATATTAATTACTCTGTCTCAGCAAATTTATTCGATTCCAGAACATACATTAAAAACTTGAGTGGAACGGCTTTCATAGGGGATCAAATAACTGCGGAAGGAACAGAATTCCAAGAATGGTATGGTTATAAGACAAATGGATTATTTCAAACTCAAGAAGAAGTCGACAATTTGCCCAAAGTAAGCAGTTCCGTTAAACCTGGAGACGTGAAATTTATTGATGTTAGTGGACCAGAAGGGGTCCCCGATGGCATGATTTCTCCTGATTATGATCGTATACCACTAGGAGGCTCACTACCAAGATATCAATTTGGTAGTAACATTAATATAGAATACAAAAACTTTGACTTTGGTATGGTTATTCAAGGAGTCGGGAGGCAATTAATTCCTATAAATAACGAAATAATGCCTCTTAGAACACGTGGTTGGTATACAGTCCCTGAAATCTATGATGAAAATTACTGGAGCTATTACAATACTGATGAAGATAACATAAATGCAAAATATCCTAGATTAAGTGATATAGGAAATGATCAAAATTATACTATGTCTGACTTTTGGTTAATAAATGGTGCATATCTGCGAATAAAGAATCTTAATGTAGGTTACTCATTGTCAAGTTCTTTTTTACAAAAAATTTATATTAAAAACATTAGATTATATTGTAATATAAGCGACTTATATAGTTTTGACAATTTTATAAAAGGTTATGATACTGAAGCAAGAAGCTCAAGCTATCCTATTACTACAACTATCTTATTTGGTGTTAATTTAATGTTCTAAACACAATGAAAATGAAATCAAATATTAAAATAATAATTATTGCAAACTTGTTTGTATTGCTAAGTGCCTGTGTTGATTTAAATTTAAATCCATTGTCGGAAGCTTCTTCAGAAACATGGTTTAAAGAAGTTGACCAATTTGAAATGTCTGTCAATGATTTATTTAAACCTGCTTTCTGGCAAGTTGACGATATTGAATGGACAGATGACTATGTGAGACGAGAAATATTAAACGCTATAACTAATGGAACATTAAATAGTGATTGGGCCTATTTAGCAAACGCATGGTCAAATAAGTACAAGGCAATTGCTAGGTCTAATTCAATTCTAAATTATATTGATTTCGCAAACATTCCTCAAACCTCAAAAGATATTATTATTGGTAACGCTGCTTTTGTAAGGGCGGCGCAGTATTCTTACCTCATTGATCATTGGGGTGATGTTGTTCTCTACACAGAATTATTAAGTTTGGAAGATGCATTCGCCTTAGGAAGAACAGAAAAGAGTAAAGTTTTATCACAAATATACGAAGATTTTGATACAGCGATAGCCAAATTACCTGTATCATATGGCGGAAAACAGCTTGCGACAAAAGGTGCTGCTTTGGCAATGAAAGCCAGAATTGCTTTGCATCAAGAAGATTGGGTAGTTGCCCGTAATGCATCTAAAGCATGTCTTGACTTAGGTATTTACGATTTGTTTCCCAATTATGGTGAGTTGTTTAAGTCTTCTACTAAGAATCCAAAAGAAGTAATTTTCGCAATTCCCGCATCTGAGGAATTCGGAGTCTACAACCTTTGGCCTGTAATTTCTGTACAGGGTGTAATATCTCGTATTTCAGGGGGACAAGCAAATAATTATCCTTCTTTCGAATTGTTCTGTGCTTATCCATGTACTGATGGACTTCCAATAAATAAATCACCTCTGTTCAATCCTAGAGAACCTTTCCTGAATAGGGATCCTCGTTTGTTAGAGACAATTGTTCCCTTTGGTGAAAATTATTTTGGATATCCTTATTATTCACACCCAGACTCATTAACTGTGTTTAATACAAATACAGGAGCATTTGTAAAGAATGCAAATGCATTATCTGTCGATCGTTATGCACCATACAATGGTTTATTATGGAAAAAAGGAGTAGATCAATTCTGGTTTGACAATATTGTGAGAAATAAAAATGATTTAATCATTATGCGTTATGCTGATGTTCTCCTAATGTATGCAGAAGCTAAAATTGAATTAAATGATATAGATCAATCAGTATTTGATGCAATAAACATGGTGAGAGCACGAGCTTATAAAGTAAGCATTTCAGACACCTCAAATTATCCAGCTGTAGTTGAGCAAGATCAAAATAAATTACGTCAACTCCTTCGTAATGAAAGAAGAATTGAATTTGCCTATGAGCCACATCGATATATGGATATTATTCGCTGGAAATTGGCAGAGAAGGTATTAAAAAAACCAATTTATGGTTTACTACCTGTTGATCTTTTAAGAAAAAAAATTATTGATAAGGGTCTATGGTTTTTTCCAGATATTCCGGAAATTGACGAGGAATATATTGCGGATCTAGGATCTATGTATGAAGTCGGTTATTATCGTATTTTGTCGAGGCCAAATTTTGATATATCAAAACAGTATTTATGGCCCATTCCTAGCAAAGAAATCAGAATAAACACAAATATGACTCAGAATCCAGGGTATTAAAAATAAGAGATATGTCAACTTCAACAAATACTTTCAATTTTATTATTTTCTTCTTCTTGTTAGCTACTAACATTTGCGCTACAGGTACTCCAAATAAAAGCCATAATTTTATTTTACAATCTGAAAGAGAAATCCCTGTTATTGACACAGTTGATATAGTAATTGTGGGTGGAACAACTGCAGCCGTTAGTGCTGCCGTTTCTTCTTCTCAGCAAGGAAGTAAGGTGTTCCTTCTTTCCTCTAAACCTTATCTAGGAGAAGACATGTGTGCAACTCTGCGTTTAGAAATTGATAACGATAGAATTCTGAAAACGAATATTGAAAAAGCAATCTTTAAAGACCAATTAACAACTACGCCACTTCATGTAAAGTCGTTGTTAAGCGAACAATTAATAGATAATAATGTCAATTTTGTTTTTAACTCATTCGTTACCGACATTTTATGGGATGAAAATAATAATCCCGCAGGTATCATAATTGCAAACCGAGCTGGGAGACAGGCAGTTAAAGGCAAAGTGATTATTGATGCGACTGACAGAGGTTGGGTTTGCAGGATGGCTGGAGCAGAGGCCTACTTGTGGAAGGAAAAAGAGATTGAATTTGAGCGGACTGTAGTGTTGCCGGGAAAAGACGAGGAAAATCCTAATTATATTACACACCATTTAAAAATTGAAATGCCAAATTTGCACTTTGAATCTTTTGCCTCTGCAGAACAAACTGCACGTGAAAAGACCTACACAAAAGGTCAGCTGAGAGCTTCTGAATCACTTTTTCATATTCCACCTGATCCAATAAAATGCAAACTAAATGCTGATTCTTGGAAGAACGAGGCAAAAGTAGCGATTGGTCATTTTCAGACAAAAGACTTTGAAAATCTATTTATTTTGAGTGGTAGTGCCGATATCCCGAGAGCGACCGCAGATAAGCTGTTGAAGCCTGCTGCTATGACTGAAATAGCAACCGCTGTTGGCAAATTAGCAGCGGCACTTGTCGGACGACTTGAAAACACGAACAAGGTGTTCTTTAAAACAATTCAAAACAAAGCAAATTCGGTCGGAGATGTTAAAGAAGTGTTGACCGGATTAAGACCGACAAATCAAAAGGAATATCAAACAATAACTTTTCCAGAAACAAATTTACCAGTTACAACTCATTATGATGTAGTTGTTGTTGGAGGTGGAACATCGGGTGCAGCTGCTGCAATAGCAGCTGGTTTTTGGGGAATGAATGTGTTAGTTGTTGAATATTTGGAAGGATTAGGAGGGATAGGTACTCTGGGACTTATTGGTAAACCATTTCACGGAAGAAAAATTGGTTTTGCTTCTGAAGTTCCTTTCCCTGATGGAAATGCAGAACCGAAGATGGAATGGTATAGATCACAAATAAAAAGAGTAGGTGGTGATATTTGGTTGGGTACTATGGGTGTCGGTGCATATGTTGAAAATAATATTTTAAAAGGAGTGGCAATTTGTACACCTGAGGGTAGAGCCATAGTTACAGCTCAAGTAGTAATTGATGCCACTGGAAGTGCTGATGTTGCAATTGCAGCAGGATCAAACTACATGTACGGTGATATAGAGGAGAATGATATTGCTCTCCAGGGCACAGGATTTTCTTCTCGACCTTTAAAAGGTAATTATTACAATAGTGATTATTTACTTGTTGATGAATCAGATATGGTTGACGTATGGAGAACATTAGTTAGTGTCCACATTACAAAAGCTGAGGAGAAAGTGTATGATGCTGTTCCAATCATTCAAAATCGTGAAAGAAGGAGAATGGTCGGTGATTTTGTTTTAAGTTATCTTGATCAAGTTTCAGAAAGAACATTTCCAGACGTTATTGTAATTTCAAGTAGTACATATGATTCTCACGGATATCCAAGTTCACCTTATTTTGCTCTTTTACCTCATGATAGTATTTCGAAAAAAATGAATCAACCAGCACCAGGAGGTACATGTTTTACACCTTATCGTTGTTTATTACCAAAAAAATTGGAAGGTATTCTTGTAACCGGATTAGGAATTAGTATGGAAAGAGATGCCACAGCAATGATTCGTATGCAACTTGATTTAGCAAATCAAGGCTACGCTGCGGGTGTAGCTGCAATGTTAGCGATAACTAATAATGTTCAGCCAAGGAATATTAATATTAAAGAACTACAAAAAATGCTTATAGATAAAGGTAATCTTCCCGACTCTGTTTTATATCTTGAAGACTCTTTTCCTTTATCTAATGAGCTTATTTACGAAGCGATTAAATCTTACGGGTTGGCCACAAATCCTGAAACTGCAGGAAAACCATTAGCTATAATTCTTTCTCATAAAGAAAAAGCATTACCGATAATAAAAAATGAATATAAGAAATCTACTGGGAAAAGGAAACTCCTTTATGCGCAAATTTTGGGTATATGTGGAGAAGAAGAAGGTGTACCAACTCTCATTTCTGAACTAGAAAAATTTGCTGAATGGGACGACAAAATTTATCAAGGTTCTATGGCGGATTATGCTCATTTGCCAACTCCAATAGATGCGATGATTCTTGCACTTGGATATAGTGGTAGTAAATCTGGGTTACCAATAATTTTGAAATTAACTGATAGACTAGATTCGAGCGTTACATTATCTCACCATAGGTCAATTGCTTTGGCTTTAGAAAAAATAGCTGAAAAGTCGGCTACAGAATCACTTGCTAAACTTTTACAAAAACCTGGAATGCAGGGTTATACGATGCAAAACTTAGAGGATGCATTAACAGAGTTGGATAATGATGGAAAAGGCCCAAATCCGGTTAGAAATTCTTCATATGAGAAAAGGACAAGATCATTACGTGAAATTCTTTTAGCACGTGCCTTGTATAAATGTGGAGACTTTAAAGGAATTGGTGAAGGTATTTTAAAAAACTATCAAAATGATATGAGAGGATTATTTGTTCGTCACGCAAATCAAATTCTGAATTAATTTTTCAAAATATATGAAACCGATATCAAAAATTTTTCTTTCGGCAGTCTGCCTTTCTCCTGTTTATTCTTTTGCTCAGCAATCGCCCAGTTTTATATTGATCATGATGGACGATATGGGTTACGGAGACTTGGGCCTCATGGGCGTTACAAACTACAAAACTCCTAATCTGGATAGAATGCGGCACGATGGAATGATGTTCACCCATTTCTATTCGGCACAGGCTGTCAGCGGCGCCTCACGCGCAGGATTGTTGACGGGTTCCTATCCGAACAGAATCGGGATTAGTGGTGCACCGGGACCATCTGCTACAACCGGTATCAACGAAAACGAAGTAACCATTGCCGAATTGTTGAAACAAAAGGGTTACAAAACGGCCATTTACGGAAAGTGGCATTTGGGACATCTTACCCAGTTTTTACCGACCAACCACGGGTTCGATGAATATTATGGAATTCCCTACTCCAACGATATGTGGCCGAATCATCCTACTGGAAAATACCCGCCGCTACCGCTGATAGAAGGAACAAAAACCATCGAAGAGAATCCTGACCAGAGCCGTTTTACAACCGATTTTACTGATAGAGCCATCAACTTTATCGAAAAGAACCGGAACAATCCGTTTTTCATTTATTTGGCTCATCCCATGCCGCATGTTCCACTCTTTGTGTCGGATAAATTCAAAGGAAAAAGCGAACAAGGATTGTATGGCGATGTGATGATGGAAATCGATTGGAGTATCGGGCAAATTCTTAATAAACTGGAAGAACTGAAATTAGACGAAAACACGCTCGTAATTGTAACTTCCGATAATGGGCCGTGGATCAATTACGGCAATCACGCCGGTTCCACAGGCAGTTTGCGTGAAGGAAAAGGCACTTCTTTCGAGGGAGGACAACGAGTTCCCTGCATAATGAAATGGCCGGGAAAAATAGAACCCGGCAGTGTGAGCAACAAACTGGCATCAGCTATCGATATTCTACCTACGTTGGCAGAAATAAGTAACGCTAAGTTACCTGAACACAAAATTGACGGAGTCAGCCTGATACCCTTACTTTATCAGAAAGAAAATGCCAATCCCAGGGAATACTTCTTGTATTATTATCGGGAAAACGACCTGGAAGCTATCACCGATGGCACTTATAAACTGATCTTTCCACACAAGCATCGCACCTACGAGGGATTTTTTCCCGGAAAAGATGGTTTTCCGGGAAAAGTAAATGAAAATAAATCGTTTGAGACAATGCAGTTGTTTGATTTACGACGGGATCCGGGCGAAAGATACGATGTATTTTCAGAATATCCGGAAATGGTAAAAAAATTACAGAAAATAGCTGACGAAGCCAGAATCGATTTGGGAGATAATTTAACGGGATCAATTGGTAACAATAGACGCGAGATAGGAAAGTTGGATTAGTAATGGCCTTTAGGAGGAACCTTAGGGCCAAAAAAATAAATCTTCAGATTCCACCTTATGACAAAGACTAAATTAGCGATACTCATTTTTTTTTCTTCTCTATTCTTGGGCGGATACAATTATTCTCCCGGTGATTCCTTTAAAACAGCTTTCCCTTCGGAAGATTTTCTCAATATGAAGGGAATAGCTGTTTCCCACGTTATAAAAAATTCCAGCGATAGTCTGTCTGACAATAAAATCGTAGAATTGCAGGATGAAAACGGACTTACCATCTGGTTTGGCCGCTATTTTTATAAAGATATCTGTATAACAGGAATATGCCGGATGGTCAAATTGTGGATATTTTGGGACGGTGTCGGGAATTATTTAGGCATACAACTGAATGAAAAAGAACCGTTGACAAAATCTGACCACACTCCTTTCGAACCACAGGATTATATCCGGTTGGACGAAATTCTGGGGGATACGGTTTCAATTTTAAAAGAACTTCAATACGAGGATCTCGTCATTGAAGATGGGCCTCAGCCCAACATCGATGATATACCTGAAAAGGATCTATTTGAAGTGGACGGCTACTCAAGTGCTACATTGCCATCCTTGAAAGAATATGTGATCAAGGATGCCGTGTTCACATGTTACACATTGTGGCATACGGTGTATGGTGAAACAAAAGTGAACATAGATGATATACTGAAAGGGAGGATTGATTCTAATTATCTGAACAAATTACTGAACGGAAGTGAAAATCAAAAACTGTTTGCTCTTGAGATAATTAGGCAAAACAGTTCTTTTTTCTTCGAATTTAACTCCCAATTACTCCCCCTGATTGCTTCTCAAAACAAGAATATTTCTGAAAAAGCACTATCTGTAGTAACTCCTCAGTATCTGAGTAATTCAGAGAATCAACTTAGGTTTATTGAGTTAATGGATCATTCTTTGCCGGAAACAAAATA
>DIOT01000021.1:10276-10435 GCA_002426195.1 Bacteroidales bacterium UBA5507
GATAGTCACCAACAAAAATATCCTGAATAACAACGAGATAGAATCTCGACTGGTTCAACTGTCAAAACATTCGGATCCCTACACCGCCAATCTTACTAAAAACTTTTTAAAGAGCACCAGATGATTACATTTATTTTGTCCCTGGCCATCCTTTTAGCC
>DIOT01000007.1:0-46985 GCA_002426195.1 Bacteroidales bacterium UBA5507
AGCAAATCAATACGCATCGTTTTAGTGAGAGAATCAATAGCAGCTTTTGTTGCACAATAAACATTACCATTAAGATAGGCTTCTTTACCGGCAATTGACCCGATATTTATAATGTGCCCATGTCCATGTTGCAGCATCAGAGGTACCACAGCATGTGTAACATAAAGAACACCTTTAACATTGGTATCAATCATCGTTTCCCATTGATCAGGGTTTCCTTCCTGAATAGGCTTCAAACCTAATGCCAAACCTGCATTATTAATCAGAACATCAATCTTTCTGAAATTTTCCGGAAGATCTTTGAATGCCTCGTTAACCTGACTTCGGTTTCTGACATCAAATGCCAGGGTTAAAACCGCAGTATTATATAATTTTCTGAGATCAGAAGCAATAGATTCAAGTCTTTCAGCTCTTCGGCCTGTTATAATTATTCGATTTCCTTCTTTTGCGAATTTGTGAGCGCATGCTCTTCCGATGCCACTTGTAGCACCAGTTATAAGAATTATCCCCGGCATATTTCTAATTTATTATCATCTCAAAATGATGATTCAGTATGCCAAATTTATCAGAATATATTCAAAAAGCAAAAAAACTTAGGGTGTAAAAATCAGCAAACTAAACTTACTGATTCTAAATAGCTTGTTAATATTGAGAAAACCGGGAAGGAAATTATCACTTTCTCTTTTTCCCTGCAATCCATTCACGGGCATTAACAAATGCCTCTATCCAGGGTGTTATCTCATCTGAATTCCGTCCCGCAGGATAATATGCCCAATTCCATGGATACAGCGACCTTTCAAGATGAGGCATTATAGCCAGATGCCTGCCATCATTAGAGGCTATTGCTGCTGTATTATAATCACATCCGTTTGGATTACCAGGGTATTCAGTGTAACTATATTTTACCGGTATGTTGTACTCATTCTCCTGCATCGGCAACCTGAACCGTCCTTCACCATGCGACACCCAAATACCCAGTCGCCTTCCCGACATAGATCCCAGCATCACAGTATTGTTATCAAGAATGTCGACATTTAAGAATATTGATTCAAATTTACCCGAGAGGTTGTGCTTCATCTTAGGCTTATCCTGATGCGTTGGATTTATCAAACCAAGTTCCACCATTAACTGACAGCCATTACATACACCCAAACTTAAAGTATCATCCCGTTGATAGAATGAATCAAGTGCAGCTTTGGCCGTAGGATTATACAAAAATGCACCGGCCCATCCCTTAGCAGACCCCAATACGTCGGAATTTGAGAACCCACCCACGAATACTATCATATTTACATCCTCGAGGTTCTCTCTCCCCGAAATTAAATCGGTCATGTGGACATCCTTCACATCAAATCCGGCGAGATAAAGCGACCAGGCCATTTCCCTATCACCATTAACTCCCTTTTCCCTGATGATTGCAGCCTTTATTCCTGAGTCATTCTTCCTGTTGAGATTTATACCATACTGTGAAAATCTTCCTGTAAAGTCATCTCCGAAGTTATATGACAACGGTTGAAGCTCAAAATTCTTAAATCTCAGTTTAGCATAATCTTCTCCACTTTGAATCTGATCCATTAAGAATGAAGTATGGAACCAAAGTTTACGCATTTGGTCAACATCAAATTCTGAATGCCCTTCGTTATATCTAAGTGTTAAAAATCTACGGAATGAAGGCTTCCCAATTATATGGAATCTAACACCGGCTTCATGCAGGAGGACTGAGGCATAATCAAGGTCTTTAACTTGCAGGACAACACCCGGATTTTCACTGAATAATAACTTAATAATGTCGCTTTCTTTAAAATCCGACAAGTTAATATCCATGCCTATACCAGGTTGTGCGAAAAGCATTTCGAGCAATGTAGTTACCATACCACCTGCTGAAACATCATGACCTGCCAGCACAACACTCTTATTGATTATAGTTTGTACCGCATTAAAAGCTGAGGCAAAGTACTCTGCACTCTCAACGTCAGGGGTTTCATTCCCAACTGATGAAAGTACCTGAGCTAATGCACTACCACCCAGGCGGAAAGGTGTATGACTAAAATCAACATAGATAAGTGTTGAAGTAAATTCAGGCAGTAAGACAGGGCTTACAACCTTTTTAATATCACTAACTTCAGCAACAGCACTGATTATAACAGTACCGGGTGACAAAACCTTTGACCCGTCGGGATATTTCTGTGTCATTGACAGCGAATCTTTCCCTGTTGGAATATTTATGCCTAGTTTAATAGCAAAATCGGATGCTGCCTGAACAGCTTTATATAAGCGGGCGTCTTCTCCCTCATTCCGGCAGGGCCACATCCAGTTGGCGCTGAGGGAAACTCCCTTTAAACCATGGGTCAGAGGAGCAAAGACTATATTGGTCAATGCTTCTGCTATTGATAGAACCGAACCTGCTGTAGAATTTATCAAGCCTGATACAGGTGAATGTCCTATTGAAGTAGCAATTCCTGTAACGCCTTTATAATCGAGGGCAACTACTCCCATATTATTCAATGGCAATTGAATTGGTCCGGCAGTCTGCTGAACGGCTACTCTTCCTGTGACTGACCTGTCAACTTTATTGGTCAGCCAATCTTTGCAGGCTACAGATTCAAGTTGCAGAACCTGTTCAAGATATGTCTTGAGAAGTGAAGCTTTATAACTGATTTCCCTGAATGAGAATTCTGTAGTGGAATCCTGCATGACCGTACGGGGAGGTTTCCCAAACATGTCATTGATATTTAGGTCAATTGCATTGATTCCCTTGTTGTTATTCGCAAAAACGAGTTGCTGATTTGAAGTCGTTTCACCCACTTCGAATAATGGAGCTCGTTCGCGTTCTGCAACTCTCTCAAGCAATGGAAGGTCATCCTTACTTATAACAAGTCCCATTCGTTCCTGCGATTCATTACCTATAATTTCTTTATCAGAAAGAGTAGGATCTCCAACAGGCAGCTTATCAATGTTAATTACCCCACCCGTAGATTCAACCAGTTCCGACAAGCAATTAAGATGTCCTCCTGCACCATGGTCATGTATTGAGATTATGGAATTTTTACCACTCTCAGCCATAGCCCTGACCACATTATAGACTCTTTTTTGCATTTCGGGGTTTGACCTCTGTACCGCATTAAGCTCAAGAGTATTGCTGAACTGGCCGGTTGCAACCGATGAAACAGCACCTCCTCCCATACCAATCCGGTAATTATCACCACCCATTACAATGACCTTATCACCTTCATCAGGCACAGATTTCTGACTGTCTTCTTTCCTTGCATATCCAACACCACCGGCGAGCATGATAACTTTATCATATCCATATGACCTGCCCCGTTCCTGATGTTCAAAAGTCAATAAACTACCACAGATAAGTGGTTGCCCGAACTTATTTCCAAAATCACTTGCTCCATTTGAAGCTTTAATAAGAATTTCTTCAGGTTTTTGATACAACCATTTACGTGCCCCTGTATTTTTAATCCAGTTCTGTGAATTATTAATTCGGGGGTATGAAGTCATATACACTGCAGTGCCGGCAATTGGCATTGATCCTTTACCACCGGCCATCCTGTCGCGGATTTCACCTCCTGTCCCTGTGGCTGCACCATTGAAAGGTTCCACAGTAGTGGGAAAATTATGAGTTTCGGCTTTGAGTGAAATGACCGATTCAAACTCTGAAACTTTAAAGTAATCAGGTTTGTCGAATGAAACAGGAGCAAACTGCTCAGCTCTCGGACCTGCAATAAAGGCAACATTATCCTTATAAGCCGAAACTATAAAGTTAGGATTATCCTTTGAGGTCTTCCTGATCATAGAGAACAGGGTTTCAGGCATCTCGGTTCCATCAATAATGAAAGCTCCGTTGAATATTTTATGTCTGCAATGTTCCGAGTTTACCTGAGAAAAGCCAAAAACCTCACTATCAGTTAGCTTTCTTCCAAGCTTTTTACTTAACTGGTCAAGATATTCAACTTCATCGGAAGACAATGCTAATCCCTCCAGTTCATTATAAGATGATATATCGTCGATGAAAATAACCTCTCCAGGCATTTTATCAATTAAAAACAAATCCTGATTCAATCCTTTATAGATAGTCTGAAGCATTGAATCGTGAGGTGCATTCTGACTTTCAACCGGGGTAAATTCCTCAATCCTGTTTATATTGGTCAGGCCCATGTTCTGGGCCATTTCTACAGCATTGGTACTCCATGGAGTAATCATTTCTCTTCTGGGCCCAACAAAAAAGCCCGATACAGACCGGGCTTTCATATATTCCGCTCCACCCAGAAGCCATGAGAATTTTGAGATATCCCCTGAAGCCAGTTCTTGTTTGCTTTCTATTGCATAAATAAAGCTACCTTTGAAGAAATGAACCATTAGATAAGATTTTTGCAGTTTTAAAAGTACAAATTTACGATTTTTGTGGTAATATTTTAAGATATTTGTCTGAATTAACCTAAAATCACACGTACATGAGAAGCAAATTCCGCGTAAATGAAGATTGGGCATCAGTAATCATTGGGGTTGTTTTGATTCTGGCTATTGTGGCTTCATTATTCATTCCTGAGATTCCAAAAATAATGCCCAAATTCGGGCCTAAGGCAGGATGGACAGGCTGGACTGTATTAAGCACAGAAGTCTTTACCACCGGAAATACGGTTAGGGTAATCGCCACTTTCCTTTATTTCTTCTTTTTTGCATTAGCCGGTTCCTGGTTAATGGGTCGTAAAGGCAAAGAGTTATTACTTGCTTTCCCGGTTATTTTCCTGTTGTCAATGATTGCTCAGTTGATTGCAAGTAGTGGATCAATGAAGAATCTTGGTCTTGAAACAGTAATTTTTTCACTTCTCATTGGTTTGTTTATCAGTAATATTATCGGTACACCTAAATGGCTTAAGGAAGGCATTCAGAGTGAATTCTATATTAAAATAGGATTGGTAATGCTGGGAGCAACAATATTGTTTAAGGAGATAATGAATGCAGGTGTGCTGGGACTTGCTCAGGCTTTAATAGTAATTATGGGCGTCTGGTATTTTGCCTTCTGGATAGCAAAAAAATTAAAGATAGACGAAGAGTTAAGCATTATGCTGGCAAGTGCCGTAAGTATCTGCGGAGTATCGGCAGCAATCGCTACAGCCGGTGCTATAAAGGGAGATTCAAAAAAACTCAGCTACGTTATTTCACTTGTTTTGATTGTTGCCATACCAATGATGATTTTTATGCCTTTGCTGGCTAAGTGGATAAATCTAACGCCCGAAGTTACCGGAGCATGGCTTGGAGGAACAATTGACACAACAGGTGCGGTTGTCGCAGCAGGTACTATTGCAGGAGATATTGCACTCAAGTACAGCACTATCGTAAAATTCTCTCAAAACGTTTTATTGGGAGTAGCAGCATTGCTAATCTCTATCTATTGGTCTTATAGAAAAACAGATTCAGGTATAAAGGAAAAACCATCACTTAAAATCATTTGGGAACGCTTCCCAAAATTCGTTCTCGGATTTATAATCACGTCACTGGTATTTTCATTTTTCATTAATCCTGAGACTGCCAAACTTGCCAGTTCAACAGTCAAGAGCTATCAATCATTATGGTTCAATCTGGCGTTTGTATGTATAGGTCTGGAAACCAGATTTAAGGATTTATTAACCATGCAGCATGGAAAACCAGCCGGTGCATTTTTAATTGCCCAGACGTTTAATATTATCCTTACTCTGTTAGTGGCTTATGTATTGTTTGGGATTCTAAGGTAATTTAAATACCTCAGAGATCTTATTTGCTTCCTTTACCACCAAGGAAGCCCCATCCTCCACTGCCTATCAGGAAACCAAAGGCATACCATATCCCATTGTTGTTGGGAGCAAATACCACTATGTTATCTTTGAAAAACATCAGCACCAGGTCGACCGGTGCAATGATTCCATGCCATAATCCCCAAAAAAATCCATAAGTCTGTCCCTGCAGGCATGTGGTTATATTCTCCTGGTTTGCACATCCCGAAAGAAAGCAGGCAATAGCTACAACACCTGCAAAAACAAGTAAATTTTTACTGAATCCCAATTTTTTCATGAGTATTTCCGGATTTATAAATTATCTAGCCAAAATAAATAATTATACGATATGGCCTTTAAAATTTTTAACTTATTAAGTTAGTTTGAAATTGACATTAACTTAGGGTACAGTTACGGTTAACTTACGATAAACTTACGGTTTAAATACGATTTTTGTAAACCTATTCTATGTAATTTCTATCTTTTTACTATGTATACCTCCACTTTAAATGCAATCTATAAGAAGCATGGATCATTTTTTCTGATCATGATTTTAAATTAGAATATATTGTTAGTCAGCAATGTATATCCTATCTGATTTTGTTGTAATTTTGCACGCTATTTAAAATTTTATATGCCTTCATTTAAAGAATTAGGCTTGAACGATTTGCTATTGCAAGGAGTTGAAGCTCTCGGCTTCAAGGAGCCGATGCCTGTTCAGGCAGAAGTTATCCCCACCTTGATATCAAATCCAGTTGATCTTGTTGGTTTAGCCCAGACGGGCACAGGAAAAACAGCGGCTTTCGGACTTCCGGTGCTGCATCACATTGATCCTGATCTTCACAAAACTCAAGCACTGGTATTATGTCCAACCCGTGAGTTGTGTCTACAGATAACCCGGGATCTTGAAAGCTTTTCTGCATTCATCCCTTCAGTAAAAATTACTGCAGTCTATGGTGGCGCCAGTATTGAGAATCAGATAAAACAGCTTCTTACCGGGCCTCAGATTATTGTCGCTACCCCCGGTCGTCTTAATGACATGATTCGACGCAAAAGAGTGGACTTCAGCAATGTTGAATGGGTCGTACTTGACGAAGCTGACGAAATGCTTGACATGGGATTTCAGGAAGAAGTAGATACTATTCTTGGGACAACTCCTGAAAATAAACACACTTTGCTGTTTTCAGCAACGATGCCATCTGAGGTTGAAAGAATCCTGGCAAAGTACATGTCGAAACCCGTTATTAAAACAATTGGCAAAAGAAATACCGGAACTGCTAACGTTAAGCATATTTACTATCTGGTTCATGCCCGCGACAGGTATCCGGCTCTGAAAAGAATTGCAGATTTTAACCCGGATATCTATGCAATTATTTTCTGCAGGACTAGAATCGAAACTCAGGAGATTGCCGATTCACTGATACGTGATGGTTACAATGCCGATTCACTTCATGGTGATTTATCACAGGCTCAAAGAGATCATGTAATGGGCCGCTTCCGCAACAAATCTCTACAAATGCTTGTCGCTACAGACGTTGCAGCAAGAGGTCTTGATGTTAATGACCTGTCACACGTTATTAATTATAACCTCCCTGATGATGCCGAAGTCTATATTCACCGAAGTGGAAGGACCGGCAGGGCTGACAAACAGGGAATTGCAGTTTCTATAATCAACCTTAAAGAAAAGCACAAAATCCGCCAGATCGAAAAGATGATCGGCAGGGAATTCGCACAGGCAAAAATACCTACAGGTGTGCAGGTCTGTGAGAAACAGCTTTTCCATCATGTTGACAGAATGGAGAGGGTGGAAATTGATAGCGAAATCGAATCATTCCTGCCTGTGATCTATAGAAAACTTGAGTGGATGACAAAGGAAGAACTTATCAGAAGGTTTGTCTCACTTGAATTCAACAGATTCTTAGAATATTACAGAGATGCCAAAGATCTGAATGTTGAAGAAGACAAGAGGCAAGCTGCTGATAGACCGGAAAGCACATCACGTTCGAGGAAAAGCAGTCGTTATGATGGTGACCGCGATCTTACCAGGTTGTTTGTCAGTGTTGGCAGAAAAGATCATGTAATGCCCCAGCAATTAATTGGTCTCATTAACGAAGTAACTAAAACAAGGGGAATTGAGATTGGGAGAATTGATATAATGGATAGCTATTCATTCGTTGATATTGATTCAGGTGCTGTGAAGAAAGTTCTTAAAGCATTTAGCAATCCTAAGTTTAATCCTGATGGGGTTAGAGTTGAGGTGGCTTCTGAAAGAGATAGCAATAGTGGTGGGTCAAGAAAGCGTTCTTCGGGACATGATAAACAGCGGTCTTTCAATTCTGAGAAAAGATCGGAAAAAAAATCCGGTGGATTTGAAAAGCGGGATGACAGGAAGAAATCACATAACGATGATTTCATGTTTGACTCTCCATGGAACCGCCCTTCAAGGAAAAACCCCGGGAAAGGCAGAAAGAGATAATGACAATAAAATAAGAAAGGCCCGCAAATGCGAGCCTTTTATTTTGAAAACAGGTTAAGTATTCAACTTAATTAATGGTTTCTTTGACAGCATTATTTTCAGTTGGCTGATCAAATGATCGTACACTTTGTAAAAAGCGTTCTGATTCAATTGCTGCCATACATCCGGTTCCCGCTGCAGTAATTGCCTGGCGATAAACATGATCCTGAACATCACCTGCTGCAAATACACCAGGGATATTTGTCTGTGTTGTACCTGGAATCGTCTTTATATATCCGTTAACATCCAGATCTAACTGACCTCTGAAAATCTTTGTATTCGGTTCATGACCAATAGCTACAAAAAATCCCTGAATTTCAATCTCCTTTAGTTCGCCCGTTTTAACATTCTCAAGCAATGCTCCGGTTACAACTTTTCCATCACCTAAAATTTCACGGGTGACGTGATTCCATAATACTTCAATATTAGGCGTGTTTTTTACTCTGTTTTGCATTGCCTTGCTTGCCCTTAACTCATCACGGCGCACAATAAGATAAACTTTCTTTGTCATCTTGGCAAGATAAGTTGCTTCTTCAGCAGCGGTGTCACCTCCACCGACTACAGCAACATCCAGTCCTCTGTAGAAGAATCCGTCGCATGTTGCACAAGCTGAAACACCATGTCCATTATATCTAACCTCTGACTCAAGGCCAAGATATTTGGCAGTGGCACCGGTTGCTATAATAACTGTATCAGCCAATACTTTTTTGCCATCGTCAGTTGTAAGAGTAAAAGGCCTATGAGAAAAATCAGCTTCAGTTATCACACCCCATCTCAAATCGGCTCCAAATCGTTCTGCCTGCTTCTGTATATCAAGCATAAGCTCGGGACCCATGATACCCTCAGGATAACCGGGAAAATTGTCAACCTCTGTAGTGGATGTTAATTGTCCACCCGGTTGCATTCCTTGGTAAACAACCGGTTTAAGATCCGCACGTGATGCATATATAGCAGCAGTATAACCTGCAGGACCTGAGCCTATTATCAAACATTCTACTCTTTCTGTTTCAGAATCATTCTTCATTTATAACGACTTTTAAGTTACATTGTAATCAGCGGTAAAAGTATAGATTTTTACCTTAAAAATATTTGGAGAATCTCTTCTTTCCTATAAGATAGAAAACAAACTTTATGCCTTTTTTGAAATAATGCCATTTTGGCATTTACTATAAAGAATAACAAAATTCCATGAAAAATCGGTCTCTATCTTAATAGAATTGATTTTTGCAATATAGAATGAGCCACGAATGCGCCCATTGAAAAGCAAGCTTGTAGTAAATAGCCTCCGGTGGGTGCATCCCAATTAACCATCTCGCCTATAGCATACAGAAAGGAATGCTTCCTGAAAGAAAGATCTGAATTTAACTCCTGTATCGGAATACCGCCAACCACACTTATGCACTCATCAATCGGAGGCAGGGAATCTATCGGAATCAGAACATGTTTGAGATTCCGGCAAAAAGAACGAGGATTCAGGTAATCTGATTTCGAAACAAAAGCCTTGATAACAGACAACTGAGGTCCATCGAGGTGAAATATTTCTTTATATTCTGAAGGCTTGGTATTCTCATTAATCTTCCTTAACAGTGACTCCTCATTATTACGAGGTTTAAAGTCGATAATCAGCTCGCACTTCATACCAGTATCCAAGCATTGCCTGATTTCGGGAATCAATGGATATATCGCGGTTCCCTGCAGACCGGTTTCAGTTATGAGAGCCTCCCCCAAAACTTTCGGTCTTTTACTTCCGGCAACCGTTGATGTCACATTTTTCAGAGGTTTACCGGAATGATGCAATTTAATATTATCATTCCATGAAATATTAATTCCGCAATTTGAGTGTTTGAACGGTAGAGTATTAACACCAATATTCTCAACTATTCTGGTCCAGGAGCCATCAGAACCTGTAATTTGCCAGGATGCACCGCCTAAAGCCAGAATAATATAATCAGGTTTATAAGTAACATGTCCCTTGTGAGGATTATGACCACTTTCTACTGCTGCGTGTCCCGGTTTATCAATACTAAATACTATTTCCCGTTCAGGCGATACACTTAACAGTGTATGGTTTGGGTAAAAGGTCACTCCCCTTCCGATAATGTTGGAAAAAATGGCCTTCAGGCAATCTGAGGCGTTAAACTCTTTCTCAGGGAAAACCTTTCCACTACTACCTGTGAATGTTTTAATCCCCAGATCTAAAAGCCATTTGCGAAATGCCGTATTGTCAAACTCAGCTATAACTGGATCAAGGAATCCACTGGGATGATATTTCTGAATGAAATCAGAAGGATTTTCATCATGAGTTAAGTTTAAGCCACCTTTGCCTGCTACCAGGAACTTTTTTCCCGGACGCGAATTCCTATCAAAAAGTAACACATCGCAATGAGGAGCTAAAAACCATGCAGCCATCATTCCTGAAGGACCTGCACCGATAATTGCAACCTTTTTTCTTTGCTGAATTGACATGCAATCAATTTTATGAATTACTATTTTTGAAAGCGAAATTTGTGCTCAAAATTACAATATAACTTCAACGTCAGGTGTGAGAATAATCAACAGGTTGATTGAACTTTGAATTTTCAATAAGTGTTTTAAAAACTAAAAGCTATGGCATTAATAACTAAACTTGCAATAAACCTGTGGTTTGAGACCCGGGCTGAGGAAGCTGCTAATTTCTATTGCAGTATTTTCAAAAATTCATCTATTGGTGCAATATCCCGGTATGGAAAAGAAGGTTACGAATTCCATCATATGCCCGAAGGTTCCGTGATGACAATAGAATTCTTTATTGATGGTATCAGATTTATAGCATTAAACGGTGGACCATATGTTAAATTCAACGAGTCGATATCATTTGTTGTTAACTGCCTGAATGAAGCAGAGCTCGACTATTACTGGGACAAATTAACGGAAGGAGGCGATCCTGAAGCACAACAATGTGGGTGGTTAAAAGACAAGTACGGCGTTTCGTGGCAGGTAACCCCTGATATATTGAGTGAATGGATGACCGATCCTGATAAAGAAAAAGTATCAAGAGTAAGCCAGGCACTCTTCCCAATGAAAAAGCTCGACTGGAAAAAGCTGGAAGATGCATATAATGGAGTATGATGAGAAAGACCTGATAATTCAGGGATAATTAAAAAATAAAGAGCACTTAACTGATGTAAGTGCTCTTTAAGATCTGGTCGGAGTGGTCAGACTCGAACTGACGACCACTTGCACCCCATGCAAGTACGCTAGCCAACTGCGCCACACCCCGAAGAGGCCACAAAATTACAAAATTTTGGAATTAAATTAATGTGGCCGGAAATTTAATCAATAAAAAAACCGGATAATCTTCCGGTTCTTTTATTATATCAATGATCCTACGGTGGGGTTGTTACTTTCGACCTAGCTTTTCCAGAATCCTTTCAGCTTCTTTTTGATGGTAGTTGTTTGGGTCGACCGCTATTTTTCTAAAATGTTCGACGGCAGAGTCAATCTGCTCGTCTTTTAAGTAGCACAATCCTAAGTACCACTCAGCATGTTCAATATAAAGGTTATCCTTATCTTCAACGATATACTTGAATGCCATTGTAGCATCGTCAATTCTATCAGTTTCGATATAGGAGATCCCGTTATAGAACCAGACTGCCATGTTAGAAGGGTCGTTATCCAGAATTTCTGCGAAAAGTAGGGAAGCTCCCTGGAAATCTTTTTGCTGGAATTTCAGAACAGCCTCAACTAAATTGGCATTGCCAGAACGCGTTAGTTCAATGGTTTTATCTGAGTCGTAGTACATGCTGAAAAGTTTTTCAGGCGTGTATGATCGCTGCTGAGTAAACAAAAGAGAACCGCCAATTAACATCAGGACTGCAATCGTAGCAGCAACGGCTAATTGCCATTTCTGCGGATGGAACCTTACTATTCTCGGCGTTCTTTCTTGCTTTGACTCGTCTATTACACTAACAAGCTTGCGCCGAAACTCAACAATATCTTCATCGAGAAGGATACTGTCGAGATCTTTATCAAGCTTTAGTTCATTCGACAATTCAGTATTGAATTGAAGTTCTTTACTGAACCATCGCAGTTCATCCTCATTCATTTCCCCGGCAATAAATCTGTCGATAAGCTGGGAATACTTGAGTTTTTTAGTCATTGGACAGGAATTTTTGGCACTTCGGATCATTGATAATTCTCTTTTTTAATTCCTCTTTACAAAGGTATTTTCGTGTTTTTGCATATTTTTCATTCTTAAATCCCATCTCTTGAGCTATAGCTTTCGAAGACATTTTCTTCATAAAAAGAATTAATACCTTTTGACAATCATTAGAGAGTGTTAGAAAATGTTGTTGATACAACCTTAACTTTTCAATCTCTGCTTCGTTTCGTTCACTTATTTCATGCTCGTCAAAGACAAAATACCCTTCAGAATCAGCAAACACGTCTTCCATTTGCATTTTCTTGCTAAGCTTTTGCAGCCATAGGTTTCTGCTAACAGAATATAAATAAGTACGAAAAGAACATGTCAGTTCAAGCTCATTAGCTTTAATCTTCTTATATATCACAAGCAAGCTGTCCTGAAAAAGATCCTCAGCATCTTCTTCATTTCCGTTATTGCTTGATACCATGAATAATATCATGGGAAACAACTTCTGATATATATACTTGATGATGTAATCACTTCTTAGTCTCAAACCTTCAATGATTGCTTCATCAGAATAATGTATCATAACTTTATCCGTTTTCTTCGAAAAGGTAATACGCTTTTTTGAACTTTTTTTACTTTATTTTTCTTCGACCCCCCGTCGATAACATTTTTCTATTACCTTATCTTACTGTTTTCCAAGTAGTTAATATAATATAAAGAAAAAATATTCTAAAAATATGTCATTTTCGGTATTACCTTTTCAGGTTTTCCCGATTAATGAATGTAAAGATATTTCTTTTCAATAATAGTTGCTAAAAGGAAGAGAAAAAAATGAAGTATAGTTGAGTCTATTAGCGGTTAAGTTTATCCGAAAAGAAAATATATAAGACCTTTTATATTTACCAAACATAAAAACAGTTATTTAAACCTCTTTCAACCATGAAAAAAAGAACTACTTACTTATTACTTGCTTTTATTTCAGCTTTCTTGCTGAATAGCCGGGTTTTCGCCAACCAACCAATAGATGGTACAGTTTCTTATCATTATAACTTATCTAAACCTGTTCCATCAGTTACAGTTGAGTTGTATACTAGTAATGGTGTAAAAATTGATGAAACCACAACCGATAATCTGGGGCAATATACTTTTAGTGATGTTCCTACAGGTACATACGTTATTAAAGGCGTCTATACTTCTATTGAACCGGGAGGCTTTGACCTGGGAGATGCTGCGGATATTCTCTTATATGCACTAAGAATCAAAACTCCAAGCGAAATCCAGAAACTTGCATCAGATCTTAACCATAATAATAAGGTAGACCTTATGGATTTTGCATTATGGTTTATGAACTGGAATGACAGCTTCGATCCAGAATGGGTATTTGAAAACATAACCATCACTCACGACGGTACAAAAACAAATGTTCCCACTATCAGCGGTTCAAGTTCAGGTGATGTTAATGGTACTTTTGTTCCATCACAAAGAAATGAACCTGCAATTGAGGTTCAGTACGTTGAACAACGTTTCACTGAAAATTTCAGTTTGCCTGTTTATGCAAAAGACCTGACTTCTGCTTCGGCAATGGGTCTTGTAATTGACTACCCTGATTTCATTAATGTTACTGACGTTACTTCTCCTTTGGGCAATTTTATTGACCTGAGGATTGAAAACAATCAGATAGTTGCTTCCTGGGTGAATGATAATTTTGAAGACATGGCTATTGATCCTTCACAGCCTGTTGCATTGATATCAGGCTCGGTTAACAGTAAGTATAACGGCAGTGATATTAAATTAGAGCTTAGCAATAAGAGCCATTTCCTAAAAAGCGGAGAAGCTGTGAGACCGGCATTCGCAGTTCCTTATCTCTCAATTGCAAATAATGATTTCATTAGTCATAGTTATCCAAACCCGGCCAATGATGTTACCACAATTTATTTTGAATTACCTTATGATACAGAAGCCAGCTTAAGTATTTATAACTTAACCGGACAGCTTGTTAAAACAGTATTCAATGAGCGACTGAGTGCAGGTCAGCATTCAGTTGAAATACCAGTTTCCGATTTAAAAGATGGTATTTACCTCTATAATCTGAAGTCGGAAAATGGTGCTAAAATAAACCAGACTAAGAGACTTGTTGTGGTACATTAATATTAGGAGGTTTTGACTAAAAAGGGGCTTTATGCCCCTTTTTTTATATTATCCAAACTGAAAAATTAATCGCTATTTTTGTAAGATTATTTTTTCGGGCATGACCTTCAAGACATTTCCACTCCACCATTCAATACAAAAGGTGCTGTTTATTGCACTTACTATCTCACTCTTGTTCTCATGCAGTCAAAATGTAAAGATCAAAGAAAAGCAATCCATTGTTGATTCAATTCCTCTAAAAACTATAAGTACAGGAGATTCGTTATTTAAACTTGCATTATACGACCAGTCAATAACTGTCTATTCAGAAGCTCTGAAGACCGGTGAAAAGTCATTATCCATTGATCAGAAGATAACGCTAATCCTCAAGATAGCTGAGAATTACAGAGTGATAGGTAACACTGAAAAAGCTATTGCTAAAATTGCTGAAGCTGAAAAATTAATACTTCAGAATAAAAAATATAGATATCTATATGGTGATTTGCTCCACAAAAAAGGATTGATTCTTAATGATCAAGGTTATTTTGATAGTGCAATTGTCGCCCTAAATTCAAGTATACGGGAAAAAACAATAATTAATGGAACTAATGATACTACACAGGCCTTAACATACAATTCTTTGGGTGTATCTTATTTTTTTAAAACTGACTATGACAGTGCATTAAAGTATTACACGCGAGCTTATGAATTATTAGCAAGCAGAATAAATTTTAATGATGCTGATCTGGCGATGGTCTTGCAAAATATTGGAATAATCAATGCACAAAAGGGTCAGTACGATAAAGCTGAAGAAGCATTCGCAAATTCATTGGAGGTATATGAAAAATTATTAACTCCCTACGATCCTGAACTATCAAGAATAACATTAAATGTTGGTCGGTTAAAGGCAATCATGAATAAGGACCATGAAGCCCTCGCTCTTTATAATAGAGCCGAGGAAATTCTACTTAAGACTTCTGCAGACTATCCTATCTTAATTTACATTTATTCTAACAAAGGTCAAACCTATGTTCACCTTGCCGATTATGAGAAGGCACTGATATATTTTAATAAGGCCCTTGCTCTCGCCCAGGCTTCAATGGATCCAAAGCATCCACAAATATTATCACTGAATATGAATATTGGTTATGTATATGAACAAAAGAAAGATTATAAAAATGCTTTGAATTATTATCTTGCTAGTTTACCGGCTGATCCTAATAGTCAGGCATCAGTTAAAACATATGCCAACCTTGCCAGTTTATACAATTCTCTGAAAGATACCCGCAAAGCAGATGAGTATTACAGAAAAGCCCTTGACCTCGCTGTTAGATATTATGGACCAGACCATCCCGAAACAGGACTCCTTTATACCAGATATGGGTATTTTCTGTTATTTGATCCGGTTAAAAATGATGAACTGAGCTATTTCAATAAAGCTTTGGAGATAAGTCTAAAGAATTTTGGCAAAAAAAGCCGCGAAGTATCAAATAATTATATGCATATCGGTAGCTACTACTTTACTCATAATAAACTTAATGAATCGCTAAAGTATTATCAGGCTGCGATTAACGCTATCATACCTGATTATAATAATACAGATATATACAGCAATCCGGTTATTAAGAATTCAGATGCAGACAAATATATACTCAATGCACTTAATGGGAAAGGAGAGGCACTGAGTATGGCTGGTTCAGACAAAGCCTTAAAACATTCACTAGAAACTTATAAACTATCAATAAAGGTTATTGACAATCTTAGATCAGCCTTCCAGGATGAAGAAAGTAAACTTATGATCGCTGAGTTATCTAATAAAACCTTCCAGAAAACAGTTGACGTTGGGATACAATTATATAATACGACTCACAACAAGAACTATCTTGAGGAAGCATTCAGATTTGCAGATAAAAGTCAATCATCTGTCCTGATCAGGTCAATTCATGATGTTGAATCGCAACATTTCACTAAGATCCCAACTAAAGTTCTAAATCTTGAAAAAAAGCTTAAACTCAACATAAGCACCTTCAGAAGATTGATTTATGAGGAACATCAGAAGTCAAATCCTGATGCTAATCTTATAAGTTCATGGGAATCAAAAGTTTTTGAGAATACAGTAAGGTATGATAGTCTTGCAGGATTCCTTGAAAAAAGTTATCCGGATTATTACAAACTTAAATATACTGAACCAACAGTAGATGTTGCTGTAATACAAAAGTCACTCGAAAACGATCGGGTTCTTATTGAATATATGCTTTGTGACAGCACTGTAAACATATTTGCGATCAGTAATAAAAGTATACAAATCTTTAAAGAAAACATTGACTCCACATTCTTTAAAGATCTGAGAACCGTAGTATCATCGACTAATAATAGTTCAATGTTCAGTGTCAATGAGAAAGATTATAAAAACTATGCTATTGCTGCTCACAGGCTATATAACAAACTACTACTTCCAGTTAGTAAACAATACTCACAAAAGAAAATAACCATAATACCTGATGGTGAGATGGGATACCTGTCGTTTGATTTGCTATTGACAAAACTCCCTGACACAAATAATATGGATTTCAGAGGTTTACACTATTTAATAAATGATAAAATAGTTAGTTACAGCACATCAGCTATACTTCAGTTTTCAGAATTCAGGAAAAGGCAAAGAAAAGCAACAAAGAACTTTTTAGCAGTTGCCCCAAGTTATGAAAACACTAAATCGTCGAAGGAGCCATTGTCATTTATCGATGAAAATGGAAATAAAACCTACCTACTTCCGATTCCGGGTGTTGAAAATGAAATTGAGGGAATAGACAAAGCATTTTCAATTACTAAAATAAAGGGAGAAAAAGCAACCGAGAACAAATTCAAAAACATTGCCGGAGATTACAATATATTGCACCTGGCAATGCATACGCTTGTCAATAACAGCCAGCCAATGCTGTCAAAACTGGTTTTTTATCAGAATAATGATACAGTTGAAGATGGATTGCTGAACACTTATGAATTATTTGGTATGGATTTGAATGCAGGGCTTGCTGTTCTGAGTGCTTGCAATACCGGTACCGGAAAGCTACTTGAAGGAGAAGGCATAATGAACCTGGCCAGAGGTTTTATTTATGCCGGAGTACCAGCTATAGTTATGACCATGTGGTCGGTTGATGACCAATCCAGTTCTGATATTGTAAATAGCTTTTATAAATATTTACGTGAAGGTATGCCAAAGGATGAAGCTCTGCGACAGGCCAAATTAGATTTTCTGGCAGAAAAAGATCCTTTAAGATCACATCCTTTCTATTGGGCTGCTTATATCAATGTTGGTGATAATGTCCCAATGAAATTCAGGAACAGCCTGTTAACAAGTATATTAATCGGCCTCTCTCTTGTACTCCTGATAGGAGGATACCGAGTCTATCACAAAAGGAAAGTACGACGTAAACTGGTAACTGAGAAACAAACGGCTTGATTTTTGTACTTTTGCTACTGATTTTCACTATAATAGTCTTCTCTAATTATAAACATAACCACTTGTAATGATATATCCGGCAAACTTTGAAATCAAATCGGGTTTTGCTTCTATAAGAAACTTTTTGCATGACCATTGTTTGGTTGAATATTCACATAATCGCGTTGATCAGCTGACTTTTGAGACTGATTATGCAAACCTGGCCCGGCTGTTGGGAGAAACAGCTGAAATGAAAAATATACTTCAATATATTCCCGGGTTTCCTCAACAAGATTATTACGACCTTTCTACAGAAATATCAAGAATAAGAGTAAAAGGGACATATATTGAACCGGAAGTGCTTCCCGAACTTAAACTATCGCTGGAAGCCATAACTGCAATTATTGAATTCTTAACTAATCTCGAAGAGTCTCAATTTCCCAATCTTAAGAACAGAATACCAATAGAAGTTCCTGATAAGAGAATAATTGATGCCATAAATAGAATTTCAGATGAGAAAGCTGAAATAAAGGATAAAGCCAGCGAACGACTTTATGAATTAAGAAAGGAAATAAGAAGCAGAATTTCATCGGTAAATCATAGAATTGGCCAATTGCTTGTACAAGCCAGAAAAGATAATCTGGTAAGTGATGAAACTGATTTAACCATCAGGAATGGTAGACTAGTGATTCCTGTGCCTTCAGGAAACAAAAGAAAAATAAAAGGTTATGTTCATGACACATCTGCCACAGGGCAAACGGTTTATTTAGAACCTGCAGAAGTGTTTGAAATTAACAACGATATCCAAAACCTCAGGGTTGAAGAAAAACAGGAAATAATTCACATACTGACAGAATTCACCGATTTTTTAAGAATATTCTGTGATGACCTGCTTTCACTATACCGGTTTCTGGGTGAAATAGATTTCATAAGAGCTAAAGCTTTATTCGCGATTGATATAAACGCAATACAACCTGAATTAAGACGTGATCCTGTTATTGAGTGGAGGAATGCCGTTCACCCATTACTTCAAAAAACCCTGAGGAAACAAGGTAAAAACATTATTTCTCAGAATATTACTCTTAATGAGGAACAAAGAATAATGATTATCAGCGGACCAAATGCCGGGGGTAAATCAGTTACTCTTAAGACAGTAGCTCTTTTGCAATACATGTTTCAGTGCGGATTGATGATACCTGTAGGAAATGACTCGAAATCGGGAATCTTCTCTAAACTTTTCATGGAAATCGGAGATGAACAATCACTGGAAAATGACCTGAGCACATACAGCTCACACCTGATGCATATTAAGCATTTCATTGAGAATGCGAACAATGCAACCCTGTTTCTCATTGATGAATTCGGATCGGGGACCGAGCCACAGTTAGGTGGGGCCATTGCTGAGGCTGCACTGCATGAGCTCAATAAGAAGAAAGCGTTTGGAGTGGTGACAACCCATTATTCCAATCTTAAGCTTATGGCTGATAATGAGCAGGGCATCTTTAATGCGGCTATGCTTTATGACACTAAAGCAATGCAACCACTCTTTAAGTTAAGCATTGGCAAACCGGGTAGTTCATTTGCTTTTGAGATTGCCAATAAAATTGGTTTCCCCAAGGAGATACTTGAAAATGCTACGTCAAAAATCAGTACAAGTCAGTTGGATTTTGAAAAGCAACTGGCACAGCTTGAGGTAGACAAAAGATTCATTGCCGGTAAAATTGCAGAGCTGAATATTGCAGATTCTACGCTTGCTGAATTAGTTTCGCGTTATCAGAAATTGTTGTCGGACCTGGAAGAAAAGAAATTAACCATAATAAAGGATGCCAGGCTTAAAGCTGAAAGTATAGTGAGCAAATCAAACAAACTGATTGAAAATGCAATACGGCAGATTAAAGAGAAACAAGCTGAAAAAGAAGCTACAAAGCAAATAAGAGAAGAACTTTCCAAGGCCACTGAAGAGGTAATAGAAGATGATCTGAAGTTAGAAATCGATGAAGTTCCGACACAAAACAAGCAACCTGATGAGGCAAAGCCTGAATTTACAGGTCCTTTTAAAAAAGGATCGTATGTTAAAATTGAAGGTCAGGATAATGTTGGGGTAATAGAAGATTTGAAAGGGAATAAAGTTGACGTGACATTCGGTTCATTCAGACTTAAAACAACAACAGATAAGTTGGAACATGCCAGTTCTTCTGAAATAAGATTGTATGAGAGCATAAAGCATTATGGTAAAAGATCCTCTTCTATTATCAATGAGCTTTCAGTTAAGATGGCTGATTTTAAAATGACTATAGATTTGCGGGGTAAAAAACCTGAAGAAGCACAGAGTGATCTGAGCAGATATATTGATCAGGCACTACTTTTGAGTGTCAAAGAAATAAGAATATTACATGGTAAAGGTCAGGGAGCATTAAGAAATATGGTTCATCAATATTTAAATGACATGCAGGAAGTGCTTGAAATTGAGGATGAAGCACCAGAACGGGGAGGCAATGGAGTAACAGTTGTTTATCTGCATTAAAGCACACGGAGCTTAAATAGTCCCTATATAGTTAAGAGTTTAATCGCTTTCTTCGATAATCTGAACAGAAAACATCTTCGATGTATCATTGTTATTTAACCCTTAAGAAACATATTTAAATATATAAACAAGATTATCACTTAAAAATGGCAGGTAAAGCAATTAACAGAAATCTCATTAAAAACATAGCAGGAATGATAATTGGAGCTATCGGTGGCTATTTATATTATCATTTTGTTGGGTGTAACAGTGGCTCATGCGCAATTACGAGCAACCCATACATGAGTATACTATGGGGTGGAGTTATGGGTTACCTGTTATTCGACATATTCAAGCTTAAGAACCCGGCTAAGACTCAGGAAGATTAAGATTTTCTTTTATTTTTTTGTTTTACAAGATCATATGAGTCAGTTATCCATTCATAAATTAGCTTATCACTGATTGAGCCGTCAATTTCAACAGTATTCCATAATTTCTTATGCATATGATATCCCGGTTTTACAACACCAGGATAACTTAACCTGAGTTCTTCAGCTTTTTCGGGATCGCATTTAACATTTATACTTAAAGGGCCCTCCAAATCTGTTAACAGAAACATCTTGCCATTTACTTTAAATACAAGGGTAGTTTCATCGAAAGGGAAACCTTCGGTTACATCCGGCAGACTTATACAGAAGTCTCTCAATTCCTCGATATTCATTTAGTTTTAATTTGTGAGCTACAAAAATAACATCTTAAACTTAAGATTCCCTTAAAATTTAGGATGTAACAATTGCCCAATTACGGTGTTAAGTATTAGTTATCAGGCTATTGACCTCACTTTTTACAATATTAAAAAACCACCGGAAGCCTTATCACTTTGGTTTTTTGATAATAGTCGTACCTTTGTGTGCTTTTTTGAAAGGCAGAATAGGGAAAGAGAGTATAACCTAAAACTTCACAAATGTCATTATCAAAAAAAACGTCTGACCTTAAGAAGAGGATGCGAGATGCATTGATGGGCGGAGGAACAGTTGCTATTGAGAAACAAAAAGCTACGGGCAAGATGACTGCCCGTGAAAGAATCATAGCATTACTTGATCCTAAATCATTCCATGAGTATGACCTATTTGTTGAACATGCAGGAAAAGACTTCAATATGGGAGACAAGTACCTGCCTGGAGATGGTGTCATTACAGGAACCGGAACACTAAACGGATATCCGGTTTGTATCTATGCGCAAGACTTTACTGTGGCCGGTGGCTCTCTTGGATGGATGCATGCCAAGAAAATCACAAAGATTATGGACCATGCAATGAAATTGAAGGTCCCAATTATTGGTATTAATGATTCGGGTGGAGCTCGTATTCAGGAAGGAGTTAATTCACTTGCGGGTTATGGTGAAATATTTTTCCGTAATACACAAGCTTCAGGGGTAATACCTCAACTGAGCGTAATTTTAGGTCCTTGCGCCGGCGGTGCTGTTTATTCACCTGCTCTTACCGACTTCGTATTCGTGGTAGATAAAATTTCTAAAATGTTTATCACCGGTCCTGAAGTTATCAAAACTGTGTTAGGTGAAGAAATTTCAATGGAAGAACTGGGAGGTGCCAGAGTTCAAAGTGAAATAACAGGTAACGCTCACTTCTTTGCTGAAAGCGAAGCTGAGTGCTTTGAACAGATCAAGACTCTGTGTAGCTTTATTCCATGGAATAATGATAAGAAAGCAGAAGCTTTCCCGAAGAAACCACCAAGAACCCGTTCATTTAATATCGATTCGATATTCCCGACTAATCCGAGACAACCTTACGATGTTAAAGATGTTATAAGATCAATAGTTGATGATTCTGAGTTCTTTGAAGTACAGAGTATGTTCGCTGCCAATATTGTTATTGGTTTCGCAAGACTTAACGGAAATACAGTTGGTTTTGTGGCTAACCAGCCATTAGTTCTGGCCGGTGTACTCGATGTAGATTCATCTGACAAAGCAGCCAGATTTATTCGTTACTGTGATGCTTTTAATATTCCTTTGGTTACTCTGGTAGACTTACCCGGTTATTTGCCAGGTATTGATCAGGAACATGCAGGTGTTATCAGACATGGAGCAAAAGTCCTCTATGCTTATTCAGAAGCAACAGTTCCCAAAATGACTGTTATTCTCAGAAAAGCATACGGAGGAGGATACATTGCTATGTGCTCAAGCCATTTAAGGGCCGACTTCGTATTCGCCTGGCCAACAGCAGAAATTGCTGTTATGGGTCCGGAAGGTGCAGCTAATATTATTTTCAGAAATGAAATTAAGAGTGCTGAAAATCCTGAAGAAATGCGTAAACAAAAAATTAAGGAATACAAAGATAAGTTTGCTAATCCTTATGTTGCTGCAGCTTACGGATACGTTGACGCAGTAATTGAACCTGCAGAAACAAGAAATATGTTGATTCATGCTTTATCAATCTCAACCGAAAAAGCACAAGTCACTCCAAAAAAGAAACACGGTATTCCACCATTCTAATTATTTAACCATGGAAGAATCAGGAGAATTGAAATCAATTAATATTGATAACATAAAGTATAAGACAAGGTTGACAAGGAAATATGTTGACCGGAAGGCTTACGAACCCATTATACCAGGCAATATTTATTCGTTTATCCCTGGAACGATTCTTAAAATTATGGTTAAAGAAGGCGACAAGGTTAAGAAGGGTGATGTTTTATTGCAACTCGAAGCAATGAAAATGTCGAATAATCTAATTGCTCCAATAGATGGGAAAGTGAATAAACTTCATGTTAAACAAGGTGATATGGTTCATAAGAACTACCTGCTTGTTGAAATAAAATAAGAAAAAGCCGGTTAAAACCGGCTTTTTCTTTTAATTCCTGTTTACATTAAAAAAGTTTAATCATTACGGGCATCCCATACACGATTGTTCGCTTCGATAAAATTTAGCACTTCCGAACATCCGGTACCATCTTCACTCGAGGTTATAAATGATTGAGGCAATTCCTCCCACTCTTGCAACAATTCATGTTTAATTGCTGCAATGTTTGAATTAAGCTGGTTAGCGTTTAGCTTATCACTTTTTGTAAAAATCAAAGTCAATGGAAGCTGGTTTTCACCAAACCAGTTAATCATGTTTTTGTCAGAAGCTTTCAATTCAATTCTGCTATCCAGGAGTATGAAGGTTGAGACCAGGTTTTCTCTTTTGGTAAGGTATTCATGTATCATGAGTTCCCATTTTTCTCTCTCCTTCTTAGAAATTTTTGCATAACCATAACCTGGCAAATCTACTAGTAACCACTCATCATTAATCATGAAATGGTTTATTAAACGAGTTTTTCCGGGTGTAGCAGATACTCTTGCCAGATTCTTTCTACCCAGCAGTCGATTTATTAAAGATGATTTTCCAACATTAGATCTTCCTATAAAAGCATATTCCGGTTTATCACTTTTCGGGCATTTTGTATAGGTGGTATTACTTGAAAGAAATTCTGCTTTTTTAATAATCATCGACACTAAGATTACTGTGCTACAGAAAGATGTCGTTCAATTTTCATCCCGTATATATCGCCAATCGTTATCAGAATACCGGATTCCTCAACGTCTCCAAAACCTTCATTTATGCTGGTACCAAAAAACTTCATGGTTGAAGAAAGATTCATATAGGCATTTACTAATGGGGGGATACCTTCGCCTAATCCTCTTACCTTTTGAATCAGAACTTTATAATCCTTATCGTAAGAATTATGTGTAAAGTATGATTCCAGTTCGTTAAGATCAGTTGTCAGTTCGAGAGGTACTTTTGGTGTGACAAGACTTTCTTTATCACCAAAATACTTATTCAGGAAAAATAAGATCAGATCTCTTGCCTTCACGTTGTACGAAGGATACATTGTAATCTTACCAAAGTAGTATCTGGCATCAGGATTCTGTATTATAACTGCTCCCAATCCATCCCAGATATTATCGAGCGAATACATTCCTTTCCTGATATTATTTGTTGGCTGATAATTTGGTTGCACAAATGAACGACCAAGTTCAATAGTATATGGCAGGTATTCTTTAAGGAATCTTTCGTTATAATTAAAAAGTTTGAATGTTGGTGTTTCTATGTATCCGTCTTTATTAGGAACAAGGTCCTTACAATGAAGGAATCTATAACCGCCAACTATTTCTTTGTCTATAGGGTTCCAAACGATCAATTGCTCGAAGGGTTTTTCGCAGGTATCATAAATATCCAGATCGCAACTTTTACCGGTACCACCACCTGCATCCCTGAAAGTAATTTCTCTCAATCGGCCAATCTCTTTAGTTACATTAGGCGAATTGTGATAGTTAACCACATATATGTGGTTATTACCCGCATTGGTCTTTCTAATTAATTTATCAGGAGTTAGTTCTTTTTCCAGCAATTCGCGCTGCAACGAGGGGATTATAGTTTCCATATTAATTTTCAAATGTGGTAAATTTGGCATCAGGTTCGTGCTCCAGTCTATAAACATGTGAGCGAACTTTAGAAGCCCATTCTTTATCTTTTATTGAGTTTGTGAAGGTTTCAATTGCTATCGGTTTCCCAAATGTTATTTTCAGGTCCTTATTATTCTGCTTAAACATTTCGTCCACTAAATATAACATTTCAATATTGGCTTTTAAGCCGATTTTTTTTCTGATTCTGGCCAGATTGTAAAAGAAATTAGAATTCCTGCCACTAATGTGAACCGGTAATATATCGCGTTTATATTTACGTGCATGAGATAAGAAAGTCTTCTTCCAATCCAGATCAATAATTTGTCCTTTAATCTTCCTTGAGCATAGCCCTGCAGGAAAGAACAACACTACCTTTTCAGACGCAAAAACATCATTTAATATTTGAATATTCTCTGCATTAGAACCATGCTTATTTATAGGGACAAAAAGACTCTTCAAATTTTGTATGTGCATTAAGAAATCATTTGCTGTCATTGCAATATGAGGTTTCACACGGCCAATGACCAGCATTAGTGCCATTCCGTCAAGCCCACCTAAAGGGTGATTCGACACAACTACATAATTACCGTTTTTATCAAAGTTATTGGCACCTTCGACCTTAATTTTTACATTAAATTCATTTAAAACTGCATCAAGAAACTCTATTCCTTCCTTTTCTTTGTGCTTGTTGATAATATTGTTGAGCTGATCCTGATGAAGAATTCGTTTTAGATACCGTACTATAAAACCAGGAAGAGCCTTCAATAGTTTAGGGCTCTTACCAGAGATAACCTTCTCAACGTCAATAATTCTAGAATCACTTTGTACTTCCGTCCCCATTTCAGTGATTGCCTTCTCAGCTTTAATATTTTCACAAAAATAAGCAAAAGTGACGTCTCATCAATGCTTAATATATAAATAGTACACTTCTCAACAATTTATTCTGCAAAGATGCAAATCCTATGTGACTGATAATCTGAATTTTACTATACATGGATGTCTGAAATTGAGGTACTTATGCAAAAAGTTATTAACAGAGTGGTAAAAAGTGGGAAAAAGTGGTTTTTATGTGTTATATTTACCACACCAAAAGACAAGATGTAATATGCTGGAAATGATTGGAGTTCATGACTGCAAAATTGATAACAAGGGTAGGATATTGTTGCCTACAGCCTTGAAAAGTCAATTGGAGCATGTGATTTCAGAAGGCTTTATCATTAAACGCAGCATTTTTCAAAAATGTCTTGAGATCTATCCCCGTTCAGTCTGGGAAGAAGATGTAAAGGAAATAAAAAAGCTTAGCCGGTTCACAAAAAAGCACAGCGATTTTATTCGTCTGTTCATGATTGGAGTCAAGGAATTAGAACTTGATGGGATGGGAAGAATGCAAATACCACGTGATTTGACTCTTTTTGCCGATTTAAACAAAGATATCGTTCTCGCTTCAGCTTTTAATATGATTGAAGTCTGGAACAAAGAAAAGTATGAGGAGCGGATTGCTGAAGATCAGAATAATTTCTCTGATCTCGCTGAGGAAGTAATGGGGAAAATTATTTAGTGTATGTACCATAAACCTGTTTTACTGGAGGACTCAATCAATCTATTAGCCCTTAAACCCGAAGGGACTTATGTTGATGTGACTTTTGGAGGGGGTGGGCACTCAAGAGAAATCCTGAAACAACTTACTACCGGTCGCCTGATTGCCTTTGATCAGGACAAGGATGCACTAAAGAACGATTTAAATGACCCTCGCTTTTTGCTAATAAACCAGAACTTCAAATTCATGACGAATTTTTTGAAGTTCTACAAAGCTATACCTGTTGATGGAATACTAGCCGATTTAGGAATTTCATCACATCAGATTGACGACCCACAAAGAGGATTCTCAACCAGATTTGAAAGTGATTTGGACCTCAGAATGGATCAAAGCACCGGAACTCCTGCAAGCCATATTCTGAATACAGGTAATATTGATGACTTAAGGAAAATATTTCAGGAATACGGTGAATTTGACAATGCACATCAAATCTCCAAAAGAATTATTTCAGCCAGAGAAACAAAAGAAATAACAACAACATCCGACTTAAAGGACGTGCTTTTGCCACTCGCTGAAAGAGGTAAGGAAAACAAATTCTTTGCACGGATCTTTCAAGCACTCCGTATTGAGGTTAATAATGAGATTGAAATTCTTAAAGAATTTCTCGAGCAAAGCATTAAAGTAATAAGACCGGGAGGTCGGCTTGTAGTTATTAGTTATCACTCACTAGAGGACAGATTGGTTAAGAATTTTATGAAGTCGGGCAATGCTGAGGGAACTATAAATAAAGATTTCTATGGTAATGTTCTGGCTCCATATAAACCTGTTACCAGAAAACCTGTGACACCGGCTGAGGATGAGTTGGAGGAAAATCCAAGATCGAGAAGTGGCAAATTAAGAGCTGCAGAAAGGACTGATTATGAGTAATGTCAGAAATACTCTCAAAAGTCAGGAAGCTCCAAAGCAGCCAAAGAAAAGGTTGAAAAAATTTCACCTTGTCAATCATAACGTTTCCGTTAGCAAGTCGGTTGCACATATTTTAGATGGAAGCTTTCTGACAAAACAAAACCTGGTTAAGCAAATACCTTTCATCATCTTTCTAACATTACTCGGCGTGTTCTACATAGCTAATTCATACAATGCCGAAAAAACGATAATCGAAATCAGTAAGACCAAGAAAGAACTTGAGGAACTCAGGTATGAGTTTATTTCTACTAAATCGAAATTGATGTTTGCAAGCAAACAATCGGAGATAGCATACAAGTTAGCGAATTCAAAGGTTAAAGAATCCACTGTTCCACCAATTAAAATAGTTAGTAAAAAAGATTCTGAATGAACCCTAAAAACCAAATACTACGTAATGTGTACATAGTGTACTTTTTCGTTGTTGTCATGGGGTTGGCAATAATCGGAAGGGTCATTTATATACAGGCAGTTGAAGGTGAAATGTGGAGAGAGAAGGGTAAAGTCATGAATCTGAAGGTCGAAACAGTCGAAGCAGTCAGAGGCAATATATTAGCTCAGGACGGGAGCCTGCTTGCTGTTAGTGTTCCTTTGTTTAACCTCAGGATGGATGCAGGAAACACTCATTATGACGATGCATACTTCAACGAAAATGTTGACTCTTTGGCATTATGCTTATCACAGTTGTTTAACGATCGTTCAAGGGCTAGCTATAGGGAAACACTCATAAAAGGAAGAAAAAACAACAACCGCTACTTGCTCTTAAAAAGAGAGATAACTTTTGACCAACTCAAAAAAGTAAGAAAGTTCCCAATTTTTCGTGATGGAAAATACAGAGGGGGACTGATTGCCGAACCTAGAAGTAAGAGGGTTCTACCCTATCAGTGGTTAGCATTCAGAACGATTGGATGGGATAAAGAAGGCACAGAGAATGATGTAGGACTTGAGGGTTCATATAGTCAGATTCTTCAGGGCGAAACCGGTACACGATTAATGAGGCGAATTGGCAATGGTGCATGGCGTCCTTTAAATGAAGAAAATGAATTGGAGCCACTAAACGGGCATGACATTATTACATCTATTGATATAAACATACAGGATGTTGCCGAAGATGCCCTCATGAGGCAACTAATTGCCAATGAAGCTGATCATGGATGTGCTGTACTTATGGAAGTTAAGACCGGCTTTATAGTCGCCATAGCCAATCTGGGGAAAAATAAAGACGGCAAGTATGAAGAGTTAATGAACTATGCATTAGCCGAAAGCTCAGAGCCAGGGTCTACATTTAAACTTGCATCAGTTCTAGCTGCTCTTGATGAAGGATTACTCGATTTAAATGATACCGTTGATACTGAGAATGGCACTACCCGCTTTGCCAACAGGATTATGCGTGATTCTCACAAGGGCGGATACGGAAGAATCAGTGTTGCACGAGCATTTGAATTGTCATCAAATGTGGGTATTTCTAAAGCAATCTCCAAATGCTTCAAAAGTAACCCTCAGAAGATGATTGACAAGTTCTATGAGATGAGGTTAAACCAGCCACTCGGTATGGATATATACGGAGAAGGGAAGCCTAGGATAAGAGATACCAAAGATAAATACTGGTCGAAAGTTTCGCTCCCATGGATGTCTATAGGTTATGAGGTAGCGCTGACCCCATTGCAAACTCTGTCTTTATATAATGCAATTGCAAACGACGGGAAAATGGTAAAACCTCAGTTTATTAAAGAAATATCTCACGCCGGATTAACTACTCAGAAGTTTGAGCCCATTGTTCTAAAGGAAAGCATTGTCAAAAATAAGAGCACTATTGTTGCTGCCAAAAAACTACTTGAAGATGTGGTACAAAAAGGTACAGCGACAAATTTAAAGAACTCTGTGTACAAGATTGCTGGCAAGACAGGTACAGCACAGATTGCTCAAAATGACAAAGGATATAATAAATCAAACTACAAAGCCTCGTTTGCCGGATACTTTCCTGCTGATGATCCAAAATATTCTTGTATCGTAGTTATTAATAATCCAAGTAAAGGAATCTACTATGGTGGGTCAATTGCAGGTCCCGTATTTAAAGAAATTGCTGATAAAGTATATTCAACCAGACTGATAAGCGATAGCATAAAGAATCCACAATTACAACCATATAAAGTTGAGGATGCTTCGGGAGATTATAATGACCTGGCTTATTTATTGAAATATGCCCCGATAAAAATGGAGCGAAATGAAAATGTAAGCTATATAAAAATTGAATCGAAAGACTCAACAGTAACTGTGAAACCAGTAGTGAATAATGGAGAAACTATGCCGGATGTAATAGGAATGGGCGCAAGAGATGCAATGTATATACTTGAATCATCAGGAGTTAGAGTCAGAATTTCAGGCAAAGGAAAAGTCAAAAGACAATCAATTCAACCTGGTATGACTATCAGGAAAGGTACAAGTTGTTTAATTGAACTGGGTTAAAAAAATGAAGCTGCTTAAAGACTTATTGTATAAATGCAGAATTATAAGGATTGTTGGAAATACTGACATTCCCATTCAAAATTTGTCTTTTGATTCACGAAACATAGGTGAACAGACAGCGTTCGTGGCAATAAGAGGCACTAAGACAGATGGCCATATATATATTGAACAGGTAGTTAAATCAGCTGCCACTGCAATAATTTGTGAATCACTGCCGGAAAAATTATCTGAAGACATTTGCTATGTTCTTGTCAAAGACTCTTCTGAAACCTTGGGTTTCATGGCCTGCAACTTCTTTGATAATCCCTCGCAAAAACTTAATCTAGTTGGGATAACCGGGACAAATGGTAAAACAACCACTGCTACTTTACTTTACCGTATGTACCAACAAAACGGTCATAAAGCAGGATTAATCAGCACTGTTAGAAACTATGTTGGAGAGAAAGAATTCAGTACTACACATACCACACCTGATCCGATAGAATTAAACCGACTCCTTAACGCAATGGTTGATGAAGGCTGTGAGTATTGTTTTATGGAGGTTAGCTCCCATGCTATTGTGCAAAACCGCATTACAGGACTCGTTTTCAAAGGCGGCATTTTCAGCAACCTAACTCATGATCACCTGGATTTTCATCAAACATTTGATGCATACCTGCAGGCAAAGAAAAGTTTCTTTGATATGCTGCCAACCGGATCTTTTGCAATTACAAATATTGATGACAGAAATGGTAAAATAATGGTGCAAAACACCAAAGCTGCAATATACACAATGGCCGTCAAGAAAGCTGCATCCTTTCATTGCAAAATACTTGAAAATCATTTCGACGGTCTGATGCTATCCATCAATGGAAAAGAATTGTGGAGTCATCTGGTAGGAAAATTCAATGCTTACAACATACTGGCAATCTATGCAACAGCAAACCTTCTGGGTTTTGATGAACTGGAAGCCCTTATTGCAATCAGCAAACTTCAACCTGTTGATGGCAGGTTTGAGCACATTAAATCATCCGACGGAATAATTGGGATTGTTGATTATGCGCACACTCCTGATGCACTCAAAAATGTGATTGATACAATTAATGCAATTCAATCAGGCGGTGGCAAGCTGATTACAGTGGTAGGAGCCGGTGGTGATCGTGACAAAACCAAACGACCTATTATGGCGAAAATAGCAGCTGAAGGCAGTTCAATAGTAATCCTTACATCTGATAATCCACGAACTGAGGATCCATTAGATATTTTAGACGATATGATTGCAGGTATAACGGCTGATAAGAAGAAGAAAACATTGGTTATTGCAGACCGTAAACAGGCTATAAAAACCGGAATTACTATGGCACAACCAGGTGACGTAATACTAATTGCCGGTAAAGGTCATGAAACTTATCAGGAAATTAATGGTGTACGCCATCATTTTGATGACAGGGAAATATTAAGGGAATTCTTTAGGAGTGACAATTAATTTTTAATAAAATATCATGCTGTACTATTTATTCACATACCTCGACAAAATGTACGACATACCTGGAAGTGGTATGTTTCAGTACATCTCATTTCGTGCAGCACTTGCAGTAATTACTTCACTGACTATTTCTCTTCTGTTTGGGAAGTCACTTATCAATTTGTTAAGGAAGAAGCAAGTTGGGGAACTTGTGAGAGATCTGGGTCTGGATGGTCAAAAAGAAAAGCAGGGAACACCAACTATGGGGGGTCTCATTATTTTGGGTGCTATAATAATTCCGACACTTCTTTTTGCTAAGCTAAACAACATCTACATAATTCTGATTCTCTTTACTACATTGTGGCTTGGATTCATTGGATTCCTTGATGATTACATAAAAGTATTTAAGAAAGAGAAAAAGGGACTTGCAGCAAAATTCAAAATTTTCGGACAGGTCTTTATTGGTTTGGTCGTAGCACTTACTCTATATTTCAATGATGATGTTGTTATACGGGAGAAGATTCAACAAACAAATACCAGGTCAACAACCCAATTGAGTGAGTTTGAAAGAATACCTGATCATTCCAGCAGATTTTCAAAAGTGGATGTAAAATCAACAAAAACAACAATCCCTTTCGTAAAAAACAATGAGTTTGATTATTCCATCCTTTTAAAACCTTTTGGAGAAAAAGCACGCAATTACGCATATCTGATCTTCATTCCAATCGTAATATTCATAATTACTGCAATATCGAACGGAGCAAACCTGACAGATGGAATTGATGGTCTTGCAACAGGGACTTCTGCAATATCAGGTGTTACACTCGGTATACTGGCATGGGTATCCGGTAATATTGTATTTGCCGATTATCTCAATATAATGTATCTGCCCAATACAGGTGAGCTGACAATATTTGTAAGTTCATTTGTTGGTGCATGTACCGGATTCCTGTGGTACAACACATATCCCGCACAGGTTTTCATGGGTGACACAGGATCGCTGGCAATTGGTGGAATCATTGCAGTGCTTGCTATCATGATAAGAAAAGAACTGCTTCTGCCAATACTTTGCGGAATCTTTATAGCGGAGAATTTATCAGTCGTAATGCAGGTAGCTTATTTTAAGCATACAAAGCGGAAGTATGGTGAGGGAAGAAGGATCTTCCTGATGTCGCCATTACATCATCATTATCAAAAACTTGGATATTCAGAACCAAAGATAGTTACCAGATTTTTTATTGTCGGAATTATGCTTGCTGTTTTCACCATAATAACATTGAAAATACGATAAAATATACTTAATATATCTCTCATGACACTAGAAGAATTAGCAAACACAGGTGTACAATCACATAATGACATGGTTGCTTCGATAAGCGCTAAACTAATCGGACTTAGGAAGGAGTCAATTAGGGAATGCCTGTCAGACTTTCAAAATGTTGAGCACAGACTTGAGTTTGTAGCTAATATCCATGGAATTAAGTTTATAAACGATTCAAAAGCTACTAACATAAACTCAGTTTGGTATGCTTTGGAGAGTTCTACAAACCCGGTTATCTGGATAGCCGGTGGGATAGACAATGGGAATGACTATTCCAAGATCCATCAACTTGTCAAAGAGAAGGTTAAAGCAATTGTCTGCCTTGGAATCAATAACTCAAGATTAATTGATTTCTTTTCACAAACAGTACCGGTTATTGTCCAAACGATGTCGGCTGAAAGTGCTGTTGTAAATGCATATGAGTTAGCAGCAAAAGGAGATACAGTATTGTTATCTCCCGGCTGTGCAAGTTTCGATTTGTTTGAAAATTTTGAAGACAGAGGTAACCAGTTTAAAGAAGCCGTACTGAACCTTTAATTATGATATAAACTCTCAAAGATAAATGGCTGAAACTATTACAATAAGGAAAAAAATCAAAGGCGACAGGGTAATCTGGGCTGTTGTAGCCATTCTATCTATTTTTTCAATTCTTGCTGTATACAGTTCAACAGGCACACTAGCATACAGATATCAGGGTGGCAATACTGAGCATTACATACTGAAGCACTTCAGTATCCTTGCTTTTGGCCTTGTACTAATGTTCTTTGCCCATATGGTCCCTTACAAATACTATGCGCGTTTATCGCAGTTGGTGTTATGGGGGTCGGTTCCTCTTCTGTTATATACACTATTTTTCGGAACAAACATTAATGAAGCTAATAGGTGGTATACGCTTCCGGTGATAAATATGACTTTTCAGCCTTCTGACCTTGCAAAAATTGCCCTTATAATATATACTGCCCGATTGCTTGCTAAAAAGCAGGAAGAAATTGAAGATCTAAGGAAAGGATTCATTTCAATAATGATCCCGGTTCTGGTAATAACGATGCTGATTTTGCCCTCCAATTTTTCAACCGCTGCAATGATTTTTGCCACGTGCCTGGTGCTAATGTTTGTTGGTAGAGTAAAGTTAAAATACTTAACATTGCTTGTCTTAACCGGAATCGTTGGTTTTGCTCTATTGATTGTTCTGGCAGTTAATTATCCTCAATTGAGTAAGAGATTCTCCACATGGGAAAATAGAATTGAAAACTTTAAGGGCGGAGACAGTGACGCAAACTATCAGGTAGAACAAGCAAAAATTGCGATTGCCAATGGAGGGGTAATAGGAAAAATGCCTGGAAATTCAATCCAGAAGAATTTCCTTCCACACCCCTATTCCGATTTTATTTATGCCATCATTATTGAAGAATTTGGTTTAATTGGCGGCTCCGTAGTTGTGCTTCTTTACCTGATTTTACTTTTCCGGGCGGTAAAAATTGTAATAAAAAGTGAACGAAACTTTGCAGCGTTTCTAAGTTTCGGGCTTGCCTTTAGCCTGGTATTTCAGGCAATTGTTAATATGATGGTAGCAGTCAATCTATTGCCTGTAACAGGCCAAACCCTTCCATTAGTTAGTATGGGTGGTTCATCAATTTGGTTTACCAGTATTTCAATAGGGATAATATTAAGCGTAAGCCGTGAGGTTGACGAGATACAAGCAGAAGAAATTAAAGAGAAACTTAATACACAAGAGCATGCCATTGCCTAAACTAAAGATAATAATAAGCGGAGGTGGCACCGGAGGTCATATCTTTCCGGCAATAGCCATTGCAGATGCAATTAAGCAGCTGGAGCCTCAGGCAGAAATACTTTTTATCGGCGCTAAAGGTAGAATGGAAATGGATAAAGTGCCTGCTGCCGGATATCCAATTAAAGGCTTATGGATTAGCGGCTTACAGCGTAGTTTAACACCAAAAAACCTATCATTCCCATTTAAGCTCATTCATAGTGCCATTGCAGCACGACGCATTCTTAAGGAATTTAAACCAAATGTTGTCGTAGGTGTTGGTGGATATGCAAGTGGCCCTACTTTACGTGCTGCTGAACAACTTGGTATTCCGACAGTATTACAGGAACAAAATTCATATCCCGGTCTAACCAATAAGTTGCTGGCATCAAAAGCTAATTTTATCTGTGTTGCCTATAGCGGCATGGAAAAATACTTTCCTAAAGAAAAAATAATAATGACCGGGAATCCGGTAAGAAAGGAAATACTTTCATCAACACTAACAAAGGAAGAAGCCTGCAATTTCTTCGAACTCGATCCTGAAAGACCGGTTGTCCTTTCAGTAGGCGGTAGTCTGGGAGCATACACTCTTAACAAAGTCATGGCTAACAGTTTAACTGAGTATGACAAGAAAGATATACAGGTACTTTGGCAAACAGGCAAATCGTTTATTGAGACAGCTAACCAGAAGGTTAAAGATGCAAGGGTTGGGAATGTTACCCCAATGTCATTCATTCAAAGAATGGACCTTGCATACACAGCTGCTGACGTGGTCATTTCCAGAGCAGGAGCTATTGCAATTTCAGAACTTTGTTTAAGGGGGAAACCAAGTATTCTGGTTCCTTCACCTAATGTGGCCGAAGATCATCAGACCCGCAACGCAATGGCACTTGTGCATGATCAGGCTGCAATAATGGTACCTGACGGATCTGCCGATGAAGACCTGACATCGTCAGCAATCAAATTGGCTCTTGATAAAAACCTACAGAACATTCTTTCAGAAAACATAAAGGAATTAGGATATCCTGATGCAGCAATTGAAATTGCACGAATAGTAATTAACTGTGCTACCTCTAAACCGGAAACAAAAAAATGATAACTAAGCGCCTTAATAAGGTTTATTTTCTTGGAATTGGGGGCATAGGAATGAGCTCTTTGGCGAGGTATCTTAATACAGCTGGTACTGATGTTTCAGGGTACGATAAAACACAAACTGTCCTTACCAATAAACTTGTTGATGAGGGAATAGCTATTCATTATGAGGATTTGCCGGAAAACATACCAATTGATGTAGATTTGGTAGTTTACACTCCGGCAATCCCTTCGGATTTAAAAGAATTTATCAGAATAAAAGAACTGGGTTTACCTCTCCTGAAAAGATCAGAGTTATTGGAAAAGATTTCTTCAGATCATAGAACCCTCGCTGTAGCAGGCACACATGGTAAGACAACTGTGTCAACGATGCTAGCGCATATTATGTATCAGTCAAAGGCAGGTTGCACAGCATTTCTGGGAGGGATATCAAAAAATTACAGCTCAAATCTGCTACTAAACAACAAAAGCGAATTCATGGTAACTGAAGCAGATGAGTTCGACCGGTCATTCCTAAGACTTCATCCTACTTTAGCCATAATCACCTCGGCCGATGCTGACCATCTTGATATATACGGCTCGCATGAAGAATTACTGGATTCTTTCGCGCAATTTGCTTCAAAAGTTAAAGAAGATGGTATTTTACTGATAAAGTCAGGGCTTAAGCTAAAATTGCCGGAAAGAAGAACATATTACTATTCAATTACAGGAAATGCAGATTTCTCTATAAAAGATTTGAAGTTAATAGATGGTTTCTACAATTTCACTATTCAAACTCCTCAGGGAGAAATAAGGGGTCTTAAACCTGATTTACCCGGTTTGTTTAATGTAGAGAACGCACTGGCAGCTGCATCTGCAGCATGGTTAAGTGGGGCCTCAACAGAAGAAATAGTACAATCAATCAACAATTTTAAAGGTGTTAGACGCAGATTTGACCGAATAATTAACAGGCCAGATTTCCTGTACATTGATGATTATGCACATCATCCTGAAGAGCTCAGAGCTTGTTTGACGGCAGTGCGTAAGCTTTACTCATTGAAAAAAATAACCGGCATCTTTCAACCTCATCTCTATACGCGAACAAGAGACTTCGCCAACGAGTTTGCTGAAAGCCTGTCGATGCTTGATACGCTCATATTACTTGATATTTATCCGGCACGCGAGCTACCTATTGAAGGTGTTTCTTCAAAGATGCTGCTCGACATCACTCCTTTAGATAGCAAGATGTTGCTGTCAAAGCATGAGGTATTGGAATATTTACACAATAATAAACCTGAAATTTTACTGACTCTGGGTGCAGGTGATATTGACCAGCTTGTTCCCAAAATTGAGAAAATATTCACTTAAGAAATATTTACGTGGCATGAAAAGGGTACTAAATATTATTTTTCTCATTATTCTTGCTTCAGGAGCAATTTCGTTATTTGTGTTTGCCAATGTAAAACAGGAAGAACTTAAGTGCTCAATGTTTGAAATTGAGATTGACTATGATGGTGCTCCAATTCTGATCACGAAATCAACAATCAGAAACATGGTAACAAAATCAGGGATAAGAGTAAAAGATCAGCTTATTACAGACATCCCTGTGACTAAATTGCAAAAAGTTATCAATTCGAATCCATATGTTAAAAAGGCAACCTTATCAGTTTCTGTTAATGGAGTTGTTAAAGCAGCTATCCAACAACGAGATCCGGTTGCCCGTATAATGGATGTTGATAACAATCAATATATTTTGGATAAAACCGGATATTTAATGCCTATAAATCAGGATTTCCCAGTAAGACTGGTCTTTGCCAACGGCAATATTTCTATCAGGAAGAACAATAAACCCGCAGTAAAAGAGAAAGCTACAGGGACAAACACACCAAACCAGCGATTAACAGGCGATTTAAGCTATATACATAAGGCGGCAATGGCCATACACTCTGATTCGCTGACCAATGCATTGGTGGAGCAAATTTACCTTAATGAAATGAAAGAAATTGAACTGGTGCCAAAAGTTGGCAATCAGCTAATCATATTAGGCGACACATCGCAAATAAATCAAAAACTTCACAACCTGAAGGTGTTTTATCAGGAAGGAATTAAGAATTTTGCACTGAATAATTACAAGACTATAAACCTCAAGTATAAAAATCAAGTTGTTTGCTCTAAATAATAAAATGTTATGGAATCTTCAGATATAATTGTTGGCCTGGATATTGGAACAACCAAAATAGCAGCCATTGTGGGTCAGAAAAATGAAAATGGAAAAATTGAAATATTAGGATTTGGACGTTCTGATTCTATAGGCGTTAAACGAGGTGTAGTAGCCAATATTGAAGACACAGTTCAAAGTATTATTGCTGCTGTAAGAGAGTCTGAAGGACGTTCGAATTCAAGCCTGGCCACTGTAAATGTGGGTATTGCCGGACAACATATAAAAAGCATTCAATACCGTGGCTCAGCAATCAGGGCAAATAGCGATATAGAAATCAGTCAGGAAGATATCGACAATCTGACAGAAAGTATGTATAAACTGGCTATGAATCCTGGTGAAGAAATCATTGAAGCTATTCCACAGGAATACACTATTGATGGTGAAACCGGAATCAAACAGCCCAAAGGAATGCTTGGTCATACCCTGGAAGCAAATTTTCACATAATTACCGGACAAACAATAGCAGCTAGGAATATCCTGAAATGTGTTGAAAAGGCAGGCCTTACGGTAGAATCATTAATGCTGGAGCCTTTAGCATCAGCCGAGGCTGTATTAAGTGAGGATGAAAAAGAAGCCGGAGTTGCACTTGTGGATATTGGTGGCGGCACAACCGATATAGCAATATTCCAGGATGGAATAATCCGTCACACGGCTGTTATTCCATTTGGTGGTGATATTATAACTGAAGACATCAGGGAAGGATGCAACATCATTAAAAAACACGCAGAAGACCTCAAAGTGAAGTTCGGTTCATCACTTGCAAGTGAAAACAGAGATGAAGAAATAGTAGCAATACCAGGACTCAGAGGCAGGCCACCCAAGGAGATTACACTGAAGAATCTGGCCAGCATAATTCAGGCCCGAATGGAAGAAATCATTGAACATGTCCATTTTGAGATCAAAAACTCGGGCTATGAGAAAAAACTGATTGCAGGCATTGTACTAACAGGTGGCGGAGCATTATTAAAACATATCACTCAGTTAACAGAGTTCATAACCGGCATGGATACAAGAATTGGCTATCCTAACGAACATCTTGCACCCGGTGTGCCCGATGAAATGGCCAGCCCAATGTATGCTACAGGTATTGGACTGGTAATAATTGGAATGCAACGACATGAAAAAGAAGCAGCTAAAACCGATAAACCTGACAAACCATCGAAGCCTAAAAAACAATCCAAATCATTTCTCGATAAGGTTAGGAAATTCTTTGAAGAGGACGGTGAAAAGTAGAGATATTAACAATTGACCTGTTAATAAAAAACGATGATTTAGTATCGAAAAAGCTCATTTAACAAGTAAATTTAAATTTCAAAATATGCCCGAAATGTTAAAGTTCGAAATGCCTAAAAATCAATCGTCCATAATAAAGGTTATTGGCGTAGGAGGTGGAGGAAGCAATGCGGTTACCCATATGTTCAGACAAGGTATCCGCGGTGTAGATTTTGTTATATGTAATACTGATTGTCAGGCACTTGAAACTAGTCCCGTTCCCTTAAAAGTACAGCTTGGGAAAACAGGTTTGGGTGCAGGATCAATTCCTGAAGTTGCTCGTAATGCCGCTACTGAAAATATTGAAAACCTCAGAAAAATTCTAGAGAGTAATACAAAAATGGTGTTCATCACAGCAGGAATGGGTGGTGGTACAGGCACCGGTGCAGCACCTGTTATTGCTTCTCTCGCTAAGGAACTTGGTATTCTTACTGTTGGAATTGTCACTTTGCCATTCTCTTTTGAAGGCAGAAAGCGCACGTTACAAGCGATGACAGGTGTTGAAGAACTAAAGAAATCTGTAGATACACTACTTATTATTTGTAATGATAAACTGAGAGAACTGGAAGGAGATTTAAAACTTTCAGAAGCATTCAATAAAGCCGATAATATACTCACTGTCGCAGCTAAAGGAATTGCCGAAATTATTACTGTAACCGGTTACATCAACGTGGATTTTGAAGATGTTAAAACAGTAATGAAAGAAAGTGGCAAAGCTATCATGGGATCAGGTATGGCCGGCGGAGAAAACAGAGCTCTTGAAGCTGTTCAAATGGCACTTACATCTCCTCTGCTTGATGATTCAAACATAAGGGGAGCCAGCAATATCCTTTTATATATCTCATCAGGAAAAGAAGAAATTACCCTCGATGAGGTCATGGAAATTACCGACTATATTCAGCACGAAGCAGGATCTTCTGCTGATATTATCTGGGGTAATGGAACTGATGAAAACCTCGACGACAAGATCAGTATTACTTTAATCGCTACCGGTTTTTCAAACAGGAAAATTGATGCCGAACCGGAGAAAAAGTTAGTACATGTGTTGGGTGATGCTCCAAAGCCTGAAATAGTAAAAGAAATTACACCCGCCCCTCCTATTGAGGAAGTGAAACTTATAACTCCGGTTAAGGAGGAACCCATTATTGAATTTATGAATCAGGAAGCTGATTTGCCCAAAGAATCCGACTCACAAAGGATATTTACATTCGACCTTTCTGATAGTAATCCCAATCAAACCCAACAGCAGGTTCCGGTTACTAAACCACAGCCAAAACAAGCTCAGGCAGGATTTGACTTCCTTAAGACATTCAGAGGTGAAGTAAAACAGGAAGAAATGGTAAAGGACAGGATTGCGAAGTTGGAAGAACGAAGTCTGAAGATGAAATCAGCAGAAGGATTAACAGAACTGGAGAAACAACCTGCGTATTTGCGCCGGAATGTTGAACTGCGGGAGCCTAATCCTTCCTCTGAAACAGAAGTCTCCAAATATACTTTAATCAAAAATGAGAAAGGTGTGGAAATGAAGCAAAACAATTCATTCCTGCATGATAATGTTGATTAATTAATTGGCTCAAGATGACACTTACTGAAAGAATAAATGATGATATAAAAAAGGCAATGCTTGCCCGTGAGAAGGACAAACTCGAAGCTTTGCGGGCAGTTAAATCAGCCCTATTGCTTGCTCTAACAAGCGAAGGATCCACCGGGGAAGTCTCTAAAGATGGAGAGATTAAAATACTTCAAAAGTTAGTTAAACAGAGGAAAGAAACTGCTGAGATATATACCGGGCAAAAAAGGGATGATCTGGCAACAGCTGAATTATTCCAGGCTGATGTTATTTCTCAATATCTTCCTTCTCAATTAGATGAATCTCAGGTGACAGATTACATCTCAAAACTTATCATTGAAATGGGTGCATCTTCAATGAAGGATATGGGAAAAGTAGTAAACGAAGCTAATATAAGGCTTGCCGGACAGGCTGAGAGTAAAACAATAGCACTAATCGTAAAAAACATTCTGAGCAAATAAAAGGAATTAAGGAATCAACTAACTACAATAAAAAAGGCCATCTGATGATGGCCTCTTTTGTTTCTATCCATTTATCGTATTATGCACCTAACATAAAACGTTTGAAAGAAGTTACAGTTAAATCCTTGCTTAATTTAGTGAGATAATCACGAACAGATAATTTGTTATCTCTAACAAATTCCTGATTCAGCAGGGTGCTTTCTTTGTAGAACTTATTAAGTTTACCTAAAGCAATTTTTTCAATCATTTCCTCAGGTTTTCCTTCAGCACGTGCTTGTTCTTTTCCAATTTCAATTTCACGTTCAATTATATCGGAAGGAACATCTTCTTTATCAACAGCAACAGGTGCCATAGCAGCAATTTGCATTGCAACTTCATGACCGGCCTGATCAAGACCATCAACGCCATTCTTGTTCATACCTAAGAGAGTTGCTAAACGATTACCGGGATGGTTGTATGCGAATACTGAAGGAGCAGAAATAACGTCGAAGTGAGCTAATTCCATTTTCTCACCTGTTTTACCAACCATTTCTGTAATGTTCTCAGCTATTGAACGACCATTAAGATCAAGAGAATTGAATTCATCAGCATTTTTTGGCATGCTTTCAATAGCCTTAGCCATTAATGTATTGGTAAAATTAACAAACTCCTGATTCTTTGCCACGAAATCGGTTTCGCAATTAAGCATGAAGATAACGCCAAAATTGTGTGCTTCGTTTGTACGAGCCAATACAATTCCTTCGTTAGCATCCTTGTCAGCACGTTTGGTAGCTAATTTCTGACCTTTTTTACGGAGATAATCAATTGCTTTTTCGAAATCACCGTTATTTTCCTGAAGAGCTTTTTTGCAGTCCATCATACCTGCTCCTGTCATTTGACGAAGCTTGTTAACGTCTGCAGCAGTAATATTTGCCATAAAATAATTTCGGTTAAATTGTTGAATAAATTTAGTTAATGAGGTAACGGATATTACTTACGTGGACCACCCGGCTTTTTACCAAGAGGTTTACGAGCAAGTGGTTTACGACCTTTACCTTCATTTCCACCTTCTTCACCACCAACAGGTTTTGCTCTTAGTCTTTCTCTACCTGCAATTGTATCCTCATCCTCATCTTCATCGAGATCATAATTACGACCTAACTTATTACCAAGAGCGTCTTCACCTCTTTCTTCATCACGTTTATCGCGGTCAATCTTACGTTCCATTAAACCTTCCTCAATAGCCTGAACCATCTTTCCTACGATAAGAGAGATAGATTTAGAAGCATCGTCATTGGCAGGGATTGGAAAATCAACCTGATTTGGATCTGAATTAGTGTCGACAATAGCAAACGTAGGTATATTAAGTTTGCGGGCTTCGGCAACAGCTATATGTTCTTTAATGATATCGACTACGAACAAAGCGGCCGGAAGGCGGCTTAAATCAGCAATTGAACCTAAGTTCTTTTCGAGTTTTGCTCTTTCACGTTCAATTTGCAAGCGCTCACGTTTAGAAATATTAGCAAAACTTGGACTTGACATAAGACGATCGATTGAAGACATCTTACGAACAGCTTTACGGATAGTTGCAAAGTTTGTAAGCATTCCACCAGGCCAACGTTCAGTAACGTATGGCATACCAACTTTCTTTACATGCTCGGCAACGATTTCCTTTGCTTGCTTTTTTGTAGCAACAAACAAAACTTTCTTACCTGATCTGGTAATTTGTTTCATTGCAGCTGCAGCTTCGTCAATTTTAGCGACGGTTTTGTACAAGTCGATAATATGAATGCCATTGCGCTCCATAAAAATATAAGGAGCCATATTAGGATTCCATTTACGTTTCAAATGCCCGAAATGTGATCCGGCATCCAGTAATTCATCAAATGTTGTTCTTGTCATTTAATTGTTTATTAATTTGTTTACATTCTGTTAAAAGCAATCAACCGGTAGCTCAATATTGCCCGAAGGCAATAAGAAAGAGGTCCTGTTGATTTAGATACTAAACACCAATTGTGATTAGCGCTTGCTGAACTGGAATTTCTTACGGGCTTTCTTCTGTCCTGGTTTTTTCCTTTCAACCATACGGGGATCTCTTCTGAGAAGTCCTTTTGATTTGAGAGGGGGACGAAACTCCGGATTGATTTCGCAAAGCGCTTTAGAGATAGCTAATCTCAATGCTTCAGCCTGACCATTAATACCACCACCTTCAAGATTAACCTTGATGTCGTATTTGCCAATGGCTTCAGCGATTTCAAGTGACTGGGTCACTATATATTGTAATGTTCCTGTCGGAAAGTATTCTTTATAATCCCTGCCATTTACGGTAATAGCTCCATTACCATCTTTAAGATATATACGGGCTACAGCAGTTTTTCTTCTGCCAAGAGTGTTGATCACTTCCATACTATTTTATCGAATTTAAATTAATCAATTGAGGTTGCTGAGCCTGATGAGGATGCTCTGGGCCTACGTAAACTTTCAAATTACGGTATATGGCATCGCCTAACTTATTAGATGGAAGCATACCCCGTACAGCGTGTTCTATAATACGCTCAGGAAATTTCTGTAACAATTCCCATGGTGTTGCAAAACGTTGTCCTCCAGGATATCCTGTGTGTCTAACATAGACTTTATCATTCAATTTCTTGCCCGTAAGCTTTATCTTTTCAGCGTTTACCACTATTACATAGTCGCCGCAATCCAGGTTAGGTGTATAATTGGTTTTATACTTACCCCTGAGAAGATTCGCAACTTTACTCGATAATCTACCGAGTGTTTGGCCGTCAGCATCTACCAATATCCAATTCTTTTGGATGTTATCGGGTGTAGCCGACATTGTTTTATAACTTAATGTGTCCATTTTGTTTTAAAATTAAACTTGTAAAAACAATAATAAACCAAGCATATCAATAATATTCACGGGCATGAGAACACTATGATAATTCGGTCAGTCCCTTTGTCAAATGCTTCATCCGAATATTGGGTTACGGCCCTCCAATACAGACTCCACCTTCTAAAAAGGGGTGCAAAGGTAGAAGTAAAATTTCTATTTAGCAAATTTGTAAACAATTATTTTTGAAAGAGATCCACAAAGGTTCAAACAAAAATTCAGTGTTACCAGGGTGGCTTATTTCGACAAATCTAAAACAATATTTAAGTCCTTTAGCATAATTTGTGACAGAAATATATCCACATGAAACATGATTTACAGTGGCATTTTAACATGCCAGCTATGAAGACTTTCTGATTTTTTGCCTGACATTCACGTGACAGTTGTTAAATAATATAATTTTGTCCCTGTAACTACACTACCATTATGTCAATTATTGTTTCAGATATTTCAAAGCGATACGGTACTCAATTAGCTCTTGATCATGTTAATTTCATCATTAATCCGGGCGAAGTAGTCGGGCTTCTTGGCCCAAATGGAGCTGGAAAGTCCACTCTGATGAAAATAATTACCTGTTTCATACCGCCTTCAGCAGGAGATGTTACAGTATATGGTCATAACATCCGTGAAGAGTCGCTGGAGATAAGGAAAAAAGTTGGTTATCTCCCCGAAAACAACCCGCTTTATACTGAAATGTATATCCGCGAATGTCTTGAATTCGTTGCAGGATTGCATAATATAGGGAACAATAAGCATCAGAGGATTGATGAAATAATGGAATTGACAGGGCTCAATCCTGAAAAAAGAAAAAAGATTGGAGCTCTTTCGAAAGGATATAAGCAAAGGGTCGGGTTAGCTATGGCATTGATCCATGATCCTGAAGTTTTGATACTGGATGAACCAACTTCAGGACTTGATCCAAACCAGCTTGTTGAAATTCGAAATCTTATAATAGAGATAGGGAAACAGAAGACCGTTGTCCTTTCAACTCATATAATGCAGGAAGTTGAAGCAATGTGCAGCAGAGCCATAATTATAAACTCAGGTAAAATTGTGGCTGATGATTCTCCAAAAAATCTTCAATTAGCAGTTGGAGCAACAAATGTTGTTAAAGTTGAATTTGATGCTGATGTCGACCAAAAGCTTCTTCAAAAAATACCAGGAGTAAGTAAGGTAAGATCAATTGGTAAAAATATCTGGCAATTTGATGCTGAAAAAGAAAATGATATCAGACAATCAATTTTCAAGTTTGCCGTTGACCATAACCTTACAGTATTATCAATGCAAAAGGAAGAAAGCTCATTAGAAAATGTGTTTCAGAAGCTTACAAAAAAGTAGCTATTCGAAAAAAGCATTCATTACATATATTTGATTCTCACAAATTTTCACATCAGGTGGATATTCTGCATAAATATTTCTAATTTTGCAACGCAAAAGAATTTTGCGATGGAGAGATTTGATTGATTGCAACCATGTAAAAAAATGCTAAAGCAATTTCCTGCCTTTAATCAAATCTCATCATTTACTTTACTAACTCTTTTAATTTAAATTTAAAATGGCTTATTTATTCACTTCGGAATCTGTATCAGAAGGTCATCCGGATAAAGTAGCTGACCAGATATCCGATGCACTTCTTGATGAATTTCTACGTAATGATCCTAATGCAAAAGTTGCATGTGAAACATTAGTTACTACGGGACTTACTATGTGTAGTGGAGAAGTTCGTACAAACAGTTATATCGACATACAGGATGTTGTTAGAAAAACCATCAGTAAGATAGGATATACTAAAAATGAATACCGGTTCGAAGCAGAATCATGTGGCATCTTATCTACAATTCACGAACAATCTGACGATATCAATCGCGGTGTCGACAAAATCAATCCCGAGGATCAGGGAGCCGGTGATCAGGGTATGATGTTTGGGTATGCTAATAATGATATGGAGAATAAAATGCCGATGCCTCTGGAATTGGCACATATATTACTTCAAAAGCTTGCTGAAATAAGGAAAGAAGGCAAAGTCATGACATATCTCCGTCCCGATTCCAAATCTCAGGTCACCATTGAGTATGATGATGACAATAGAGCGGTTAGAATCGATACTATTGTTATTTCTACGCAACATGATGATTTTGCTGATCCAAATCTGCCCGAAGATAAGCGTGATAAGATTATGCAGGATAAGATCACAAAAGATGTAAAGGAGTATTTAATTCCACGGTCACTCGAAGATCAGCCGCAATATGTTAAAAATCTGTTTAAGGATGATTTTAAACTATATGTTAATCCTACAGGCAAATTTGTTATTGGAGGTCCTCATGGTGACACCGGACTTACCGGAAGGAAAATAATAGTCGACACATATGGTGGTAAAGGGGCCCACGGGGGTGGTGCATTTTCAGGTAAAGACCCTTCAAAAGTTGACCGTTCTGCAGCTTATGCAGCAAGGCATATTGCCAAGAATCTTGTTGCAGCCGGAGTAGCAAATGAAGTCCTGGTACAAATAGCCTATGCAATTGGAATAGCTCAGCCTGTTGGACTTTATATTAATACTTACAATTCATCAAACCTCAGGGATGCAAAAGGAAATGTAGTATCCGACAGTAAAATAGCAGAATTTGTTGGAAGCATTTTTGATTTACGCCCATATGCAATTATTAAAAGATTTGGACTTAGAAATCCCATTTACCTACCAACTGCGACATATGGACATTTTGGACGTACTCCAATCTCAGATTACGAAGTTGAGGTTTATTATGATGAACAGAACGTAACCTACGAGAAATCGATTAATGGTAAAACCAGGATATTCAAGAAGGTTAAACTTTTTGGCTGGGAAGAATGCGATTATGTAAATGAAATAAAAAGTAAAGTTCGCAACCTTGGTTACAGCATAATTAATGAGGCTGTGGAAGCTAATGTATAACACAGAGTAATTTCTGATTTTAGTAAAAACCTGTATTGTGATCAATACAGGTTTTTATTTTAGATTAATGAATTGAAGGCACCGTTGATCGTTTATCTGATTTAGGATTTCTATAAGAATAAGTGTGGTAATATTACTGAAGAGAGTTGTCAT
>DIOT01000007.1:47128-48578 GCA_002426195.1 Bacteroidales bacterium UBA5507
ATGCTGAGAATGTTATAACCCCCTGGAATTCCTGCTTAAGGAGAATTGATTATGCAAGGGATAAAATGAAAAAGACCCCGTAGAAGGGGTCTTTTTGCACATTAAGCTAAACAAGTAATCCAAGTAAAACTAGTAAATCTCTTAACGGTTAACTACGAATTTTCTTGTGATCGTAGCATTATTATTTACAGTCAACGAGTAAAAATATACACCATTCTTTAAATCACTGACATTTACACTTACTCTGTTTCCCTGAGGTTTTATGTCAACTACCTTAATTATGGTTCCCAACAAATTACTAATCTGAATTTTAGAATTGATAACATTTTCAGGTAATGTTATATCAAAGTTCACAGTAGAAGCTGCAGGATTAGGATAAGCATTTGAAATGTATGCTGTTTTAGCAGGCGATTTATCTTCCATTCCAACACCACCTATATGATGTTTTACAACAACATAACTGGAGTCTCTGGTATTCTCCAAATCAAAGAAAACAAACTTGGCTATATAAGTACCAAAAGTATCTCCCGGAAAATATAAGTCCTCTACAAACTCAGTTCTTGTTTCGTTTGGCTGAACCATGATTGGCTCGGGAGTTAAATAAGTATCAGGTGAGTAACATGAATACCAGCACATCACAACTGTCACTCCTTCAGGAATATCCAAATGCTCCTTACGAACAACGACATTGCGGGCTACGTCGGTATTATTGGTTACATCTATTTCAAAAGCCAGATATGGATCAGTTGATAATCCGTATACGTCGACTGTATCGTTAGTTATATCGTTTCCATTCAATTCTTTAAGTATGAATGGTTGTGCGGCTAAAGATGTGACAAGAAGCACTGTTGCAATTAAAAGTAATGTTCTTTTCATAAGCTGTGTTTAAATATCCACAAATGTACAACAAAAAACGTGCTAAACTTCCTATAAAATCAATGAATAAATTTATAGTTTCCTGCTGGCAAAATTATACAATTAGTTTCTTCAATCAGCACTTATGTACATTCTTTTTTTATCAACAATATTTACCACATTAAAATATTGAAGTATCTTAGCGGACCATAAAATAACATAACATACACAATATGAAAAGAATATGTTTACTCTTATTGTTGATAACTTCTAACCTGATAGTTTTCTCACAATCACAAAGGTTAGTTATGGTTGAACACTTCACTCAGGCATCATGTGGTCCATGCGTTCAGCCAAATATTACAATACATAATTTAATGGTTCAACACCCCGATAAGTTCACCATTATTAACTTTCATACGAGTTGGCCGGGAGTCGATCCAATGAATGCTCACAACCCTCAGGAAGTTGCAGCGAGAGTTAGTCTTTATGGAATCAATTATGTGCCTCAATCAGCTGTTGAAGGCGATTATTATGTTGGCGCCCCGACGGGTTGGACTAACATGAACATTATCAATGAGAGGTATCAAGTCCC
>DIOT01000007.1:48728-150988 GCA_002426195.1 Bacteroidales bacterium UBA5507
TTAATCAAAGAATTTCAAATGATACCATATTTGTAACTATGCTTGTACATGCTACAGCAGAAGTTACCGGGCCAGTGTCAGCTTATATGGGAATTATTGAAAAACATATCCATTTTAACAATGCTCCGGGATCTAATGGCGAGAAAGACTTTTACAATGTATTTAAAAAAATGCTACCCACAAAAACCGGTATTGAACTACCAACCCCTATGTCGGCTGGTGACTATGTTGTTATAGAGTCTTACTGGAAAATGGCTAATGTTTATAACGTTGACCAGCTAAGTGTAGTAAGTTATCTTCAGAATCCTACGTCAAAAGAAATGTTCCAGGCAGGTAATATGCAGGAAGAGCCGATAGAAGCAGTCTATGAAAATGATGCAGAAATTACTACTGTTGAAAATATGCCTGAAAAAATGTGTCTTACCTCTTTTAGACCACAAATAAAAATACGCAATAATGGAAATAATGTTCTCCAGAGTATGGCTATTAAATATCGCATTAATGACGGAGAATTCATTAATTATGACTGGACTGGTAATTTGCCATTATTCAAATCAGAGAGTATTTTATTACCTGAAATAGATTTCACACTTGAAGAAAATAATAATCTGGAAGTTTACATTGAGACATTAAATGGAGGTGATGATGATTATACAAAGAATGATACTCTCATTTATGAATTCACGCCTTCTTTCCAGGTAGGATCAACGCTTGAGCTAAGGATTCGTACTGACAATGCCCCTGCAGAGACCACATGGGCAATTATTAACAGCGAGGGTCAAACTGTTGCAAGTGGAGGCCCTTATACTGAGACTGGTGAATGGATTAGTGAAGAAATTACTATTTCTGATGATGATTGCTATGATTTCTACATTTATGATGCCGGTGGAAATGGACTTTGCTGTGGAAATGGTGCAGGATTGTTCAGATTAGCACCTCCTTCAGGCAATCCTATCATTGCGCAGGGTACTACATTTGGAACATCTGTTACTGCTCAGTTTGAAGTATCAACAGTTAATACTGAAACTATTGATATTAATAAGGATGTTAAGATATTCCCAAATCCGGCCTCAGATCGCTTTACGATTAAAACATCAGATCAGCAGAGTTCAGACATCTCTATTACTAATTTGACAGGTCAGGTTGTTTATCAAACATCTAAAGTTAAAGGTTCAGTAGAGGTTAGTACCGATAACTGGCCAGTTGGCATTTATGTAATTTCTGTCACTAATAACTATGGTGAAAGTTACCATAAAATGCAGGTGACAAGATAATTAGTTATCAACATTAAGAAATAGTATATGGAATTCGACCTGTCATCGGGTAATGAATACATCCAGTTAAATCAACTGCTAAAATTACTTGGTATCACAGAATCCGGGGGTATTGCTAATCAAGTTATTTCAGATGGTGAAGTAGTTGTAAACGGGAATACCGAAAGGCAAAAAAGAAAAAAACTTTTCGCCGGAGATATAGTTGAGATAGGCGAATTAAAGATATTGATTAAAGCTTCAAAGAATTAATGAGACAAGAATCAGGAATGTTGTGCTATATTTGCCAACGTTATGTAAAATCATTCTAGTCGCATTATGAAAAAGCTTACACTACTTTTTGCATCTTTTTGCATCTTTAATCTATTAGCTGCTCAAAGCAGTCAAAGATCAACCATTGTTGAACCCGCTTCAACAAATGACTTCTATGATGATGCTCCGCAGTTTGAACTTGCCGTTCAGGCATTGGAAGTAACAGGTGAAATTGAGAAACCATACTCGGTCAATTTCAATACATTGCCACTACGCCAGGTAATTGTTAAAGAAACTGAATGGAATGGGCTGAACGGAAAATTTATTGGCGCATATCAGTATGAGGGTTATTCTCTCTACGATATTTTAGATCAAGCTATTTTAAAGAAAGAAAATGCAGAAACGTTTCCACCGATAATTGACTTATACGTTGAAGTGGAGAATGCCAATGGAGAAAAAGTGATCTTTAGCTGGGGTGAACTTTATTATCCGATAAACAGACACCAGATACTGATTGCTTCAAAGGTCAGAAGAATAGTTCCCTCTAAAACCAAAGACCTTTGGATTTTACCAGAGAATTCAAAACTGGTAGTTTCTAGTGATCTTTATACTGAAAGAAATATTGAAAAGCCTGTAAAAATTACTGTTAAATCAGCACAGGTTGAGTACAATATTGACCGACAAACAGCTGAAATGTTTTCACCCAAATTTACATTAACAAACTTTGGCAAGACAGAAGCAATAGATCAATCATGGAAACCTGAAAACACCATTGAATACAATACTGTTTTTTATGGCAGAGGCATGGGGATTCATTCAACCACTCCTTTCAACGGTATAATGGTAAAGGAACTATTAAAAGACAAACTAGTACTTAATCGTGAAGTTTTGAGAAAAGGAATGATAGTAACTGCGGGAATGGATGGATATAGAGGCGTTTTTACTTTTAGTGAAATATTTAACCGTAATGATCAGGCCGAGTTGCTTCTTGTAAAACAGGATGAAAAAGGAACCGGAGCTTATCAGTTATTCCCGGCTATGGATTTCTTTTCTGACAGGGCAATAAAAGTATTGTCAGACATAAGATACTTAATTGTTGAATAGTCAAAATAAAGAGTAAAAATAAAAGGGCATTTTTTAATGCCCTTTTATTTTTATCTGAAACAATCATTGATGATTGAATCATCAGCCATATTAGGAAGGGTAACTTTTAAAAGTGGTTCTTGCTGCATAGCTCTTTTAATTGCAAAAATTGCTTCTTCATTTCTGGCCCAGGACCTACGTGATATTCCGTTGTTAACATCCCAATGTAACATCGATCTTAATCTGCGACTACTATCATCCGAACCATCCAGTAGCATCCCAAAACCTCCGTTAATTACTTCACCCCATCCAACACCTCCGCCATTATGTATAGAAACCCAGGTAGCACCTCTGAATGAGTCACCGATAACATTTTGGATTGCCATGTCAGCTGTGAAGCTACTTCCATCATATATGTTTGAAGTTTCGCGGAAGGGTGAATCTGTACCTGACACATCATGATGATCACGTCCCAATACGACAGGCGCACTGATTCTTCCATCAGCTACAGCTTTATTAAAAGCTTCAGCTATTTTTACGCGACCTTCGCAATCTGCATACAGGATTCTGGCTTGAGAACCCACAACAAGCTTGTTACTATTAGCTTCTCTTATCCAAAGGATGTTATCCTTTAGCTGTTGGCTGATTTCATCCGGAGCATCAGATGCAATCTCTTCCAATACCTTAATTGCCAGCTTGTCAGTAGTGTCGAGATCTTCGGGTTTCCCAGAAGCGCATACCCATCTGAATGGACCAAATCCGTAATCAAAACACATCGGTCCCATAATGTCCTGTACATAACTTGGATAACGGAACTTGCCATCTGCCTTGAAAATATCTGCCCCTGCCCTACCTGATTCAAGGAGGAATGCATTACCATAATCAAAAAAGTACATTCCTCTTTCGGCTAAAGTGTTTATAGCTTTAACCTGCCTTTTCAGAGATTCTCTTACTTTTTCTTTAAACAGTTCAGGTTGATGAGCCATAATATCATTTGCTTCTTCAAAAGATAAGCCGACCGGGTAATACCCTCCTGCCCATGGATTATGAAGGGACGTTTGATCTGACCCCATATCGACATGTATGTTTCTTTCAACAAGTCGCTCCCATAAATCAACAACATTGCCAAGATATGCTATAGAATGAGCCTTTCCTAAAGCAACCATATTCAATGCTATATTAATGGCTTCATCAACATCATCGGTGATTTCATCAACCCAACCCTGATTGTGTCGTTTTCTGGCCGCCATTGGATTAACTTCAGCTGTAATACTAACAACTCCTGCAATATTTGCTGCTTTCGGTTGAGCGCCACTCATACCTCCCAATCCTGCTGTTATAAACAATCTACCTCCTAATGAACTACTATTCTTTCCTTCCTTTAAAGCTATTTTTCTTCCGGCATTCAGAATAGTTATAGTAGTACCATGCACAATACCCTGAGGTCCGATGTACATGTACGAGCCTGCCGTCATTTGACCATATTGTGAAACACCCATTGCATTAAACTTCTCCCAATGGTCAGGTTTAGAATAATTAGGAATGACCATACCATTAGTTACTACAACTCTGGGAGCATCTTTATGTGAGGGAAACAATCCCATTGGGTGCCCCGAGTACATAACTAAAGTTTGCTCATCGGTCATTTCCGATAAGTATTTCATTGTCAGCAGATACTGTGCCCAGTTCTGAAACACTGCTCCATTTCCACCATAAGTTATTAACTCGTGAGGATGTTGTGCTACTGCGGGATCAAGATTATTCTGAATCATTAGCATAATACCGGCTGCCTGAAGGCTTCGTGCAGGATAATCGTTGATTGAACGGGCATACATTTTATACATAGGTCTGAACCTATACATATAAATGCGACCATATTGCTTTAACTCATTTGTAAACTCCTCAGCAAGAATCTTATGAAACTCCGGTTTAAAGTAACGCAGCGCATTTCTTACAGCAAGCTTTTTTTCTTCGAGAGATAAACTATCTTTCCTGACCGGAGCATGACTAACAGAGTTATCATATTCCGGTGCTGGAGGTAATTCGTTAGGAATTCCTGTTCTTACTAATTCTTTAAAATCTATTTCTTTCATAAAATCAGATATATTTCAGGATTACCATTGGGTCTTTTTAGAAAACATGCCTATGAAGCCCAACCAGAGATTTATAAACAATAAAAATATTTCAAAAAAGGGTATCCACAGCAAAAAACCTTTTTCGTTGAGCTTTACCATGATCTTTCTATAGATAATCAATTGGCTTATTAACCTGATAAGAAATATACCGCCCAATAACCAAAGTTCAAACCTAGAGAATGCAAGGAAGCCCAGTATAATATAGAAAGCAATCTGAGTTAAAAAAAATAAACCCAGAATGAACTTATGCTTCTTTTTATAGAAACCGCCGGTAGTCAGATGACGTCTTTTTTGTCGTATCCAGGATCCTAAGGTTTGTTTTGGCTTAGAGTAAGTAAAGGCAGCAGGATCAGGCTGTATTCGTGTATTAGCCTTCTTAGATACTTGATTAATAAACAAATCGTCATCTCCTGAGATAAGTTTATAGTGTTTAATAAAGCCACCTGCCTTATAGAACAAAGAATGGTGGTAAGCTAAATTTCTACCAACACCCATATATGGGCTTCCTGATAAGGCCATTCCCATATACTGCATTGCAACATGCAGAGTGTCAAATCTTATTAATTTGTTAAGCAATCCTGGCTGCGAAAAATAAGGACCATAACCTAACACAATCTCGGTCTTATCGGTAAAAGCTTTTTGCATTGAACTTATCCAATCTGGTCCGGCAGGACAACAATCGGCATCAGTGAACAATAAATTCTCATGGATTGCGGATTTGATTCCAAGCGATAACGGGAACTTTTTACCTGTAAAGAAGTTGAGATTTTCGCGAATATGAACTACCTTTAAATGGCTATATTTATCTGAGAGCTCTTTTAGCAAATAGTATGTATCATCATCAGATGCATCATTTACCACAATAACTTCAAACTCAGGGTAATTCTGTTCGAGCACTATTGGTAAAAACTTTACCAGATTATGGTACTCATTCTTAGCGCATATAATAACAGATACAGGTGGTTGTGCATCAGTGAAATTACGTTTGGCAGAGTTATAAAATGCCAACCTTCCAAATACAAGCCAATAGTATATGAGTTGTGCCAATAAAATCACTAGCAGCACAATTACTAACGGGAAGAAAGGTGAATCAATCAGCGTAAAGATCCAGTTCATGACTATCTATTTCAACACGCAAAATTATTCAAACCTATCCATATTAAGAATTATAGTTATCAACAAAGTATCACCATGTGCATTGAGCTTTGGTTGGCAACTTTATCCCATAAGATTCTGATACTATAATGTTCCCATTCTGAAAACAAGCTTTAAACTTTAAAGGAAATAAAAATGGAGCATCGAAAATTGACTGACAAATAAGAACTAAATATGCAATCCCAAGTTGTTGTATGCCTGAAATATATACTTTTGTAAGTGGTGGTTCAATTATCAGTAACTTGAACCTTCAAAATAAAAGAACTACTATGGTTGACATATGGGATCAGAGGTACGCTGTTGAAAACTATGTTTATGGCAAAGAACCGAATGAATGGTTTGTTGAAAAATTAAAAATATTTAAACCCGGTAAATTACTTTTACCAGCCGAAGGAGAAGGAAGAAATGCTGTTTGGGCTGCTTCAAATGGGTGGAATGTAACTGCATTTGATCACAGTACGGAAGCGAAAGCAAAAGCATTAAAACTTGCGGTGGATCGTGGTGTAAAATTTGAATATCTTATTAAAGACTTAAGGTGTTTCAGAGCAGAGGAACACTCATTTGATGCAATTGGACTGATATACGTCCATATGCCCTCATCATTCAGAAAAGATGTCCATGAGGATCTTATAAAACTTCTAAAACCCGGTGGATGTCTTGTCTTTGAAGCTTTCACAAAAAGTCAGTTAAACCATAAAAGTGGTGGGCCATCAGATCCTGATATGCTATATGAACCTGAAGAAATAAGAGAAGACTTCAATGCATTAAAAATTCTTGAGTTTCATAGTATAAAACTTCATCTTCACGAAGGCGAACTTCACAAGGGCATTGCTGATGTTGTGAGAATTTTTGCCCGCAAAATAAGCTAACTTTGCATCCTGATTGTATTATTTTTAGCATGGTAAAGCTTTTTGCATGTGAGTTAGTTGATGAACAATCTTTTAAATCATTGGAGTTGGCATTGATCAATAAAATGCCACCAGCCAGTGCCCAAAGAGCGTTGAAATACAGATTTAAGGATGATGCACAGAGATATATTATAGGAGATCTCCTGGCAAGATATGCCTTAAAAGTAACTAACGGTGTGTGGCCAGAACAAAGCTTCATTATTGGAGATAAGGGAAAACCACATCCGGATGGATTAAATGGGCTTTATTTCAACATTTCGCACTCAGGCAAATGGGTCGTGGTTATTGTGGGAGAATGCCCTGTTGGTGTTGATGTTGAAAAAATAAGAAAAGTTCCCGATGGCGTTATAAATCGGTTCTTTTCTGAATCAGAAAAGTCGACTATCGATTCAGCTATTGATTATGATGAGAAACAGGATCTGTTTTTCACAATATGGACCCTGAAAGAGAGTTTCTTAAAAACCACAGGCCATGGACTTACTAAAAGCCTGAGCACTTTTACTGTGGAAAAAGCTGAGAATGATGAATGGCAATTGGTACCTGATGATGAAACTTATGGATTTTACCTGAAGGTTTACTCATTAGGCTTGGATTATAAATTGTCAGCTTGTGCTAAAAGCATGTCGTTTTGTGAATCAATTGAATTTATAAGTCTTAAAGATTTGATATAAAAAATAACCGGTTTGTCGTGTATATACTGTCTGCAGTATATTCGTTACCTTTGCACCTCTTTTTACTTTGCCACATATTAATGAATTTCGATCTAGAAGTAACTGATAAACAATCTAATGCCAGGGCGGGAACAATATTTACCGATCATGGTGAAATTGCTACTCCCGTGTTTATGCCTGTTGGAACGGCCGGTTCAGTTAAAGCAGTTCATATTAAAGATGTCAAAACTGATATAAATGCCCGCATAATACTTGGGAATACTTATCACCTCTATCTCCGTCCAGGTACTGAAATACTTAGAGAAGCAGGTGGACTCCATAAGTTTAACGGATGGGACAGGCCTATACTAACTGATAGCGGCGGTTACCAGGTTTATTCCTTAACCGACCGAAGGAAGATGCATGAGGATGGTGTAACTTTTCAATCACATATTGATGGTTCGAGACATCTGTTTTCACCCGAGAAAGTTGTAGATATTCAGCGACTTATCGGAGCGGACATTATGATGGCTTTTGATGAGTGTACTCCTTACCCGTGTGAGTACAATTATGCCCGACAATCAATGGACCTCACCCACAGATGGCTCGACAGATGCGTTAAACGATTTAAAGAAACTGAGGGACATTATAATTATTCCCAAACTTTATTCCCAATTGTGCAGGGTAGTGTCTATAGGGATTTGAGAATAAAATCGGCTGAAAAAATAGCATCAGTAGAAGCTGAAGGAAATGCAATAGGAGGCCTTTCAGTTGGTGAGCCTGTTGAGATGATGTATGAATTCACCCAACTAGTGTGCGACATACTACCAAAAGACAAACCCCGTTACCTGATGGGAGTTGGCACTCCTGCAAATATACTGGAAGGCATATCACAGGGAGTTGATATGTTTGACTGTGTTATGCCAACACGCAATGGCAGAAATGGTATGATTTTCACATCAGAAGGTATAATAAACCTCAAGAATGAAAAATGGAAGCATGATTTTTCAGAGCTTGATCCGAACGGCTTGTCTTTTGTTGACAGTAATTACAGTCGGGCATATTTGCGACATCTCTTCACTTCGAATGAAATACTGGGACCAATGATAGCAAGTCAGCATAATCTTGCATTCTATCTATGGCTTGTTGACACTGCAAGACAGAAAATTATTGATGGCACTTTTGCTTCATGGAAAAATGTTATGGTTGAGAAAGTAAGCAGACGTTTATAAAACAAAAAAATGAAAAAACTGGATATTTACATAATCAGGAAATTTCTGGGAACTTTCTTTTATGCTATTGCCTTGTTATCGGTTATCATTATAATTTTCGACATTTCAGAAAGAATAGATGATTTCATAGAGAAAAAGCCATCGGTTTATGCAATAGCTTTTGAGTATTATGCAAATTTTATCCCGTTTTTCATTAATAAATTCAGTGCTCTTTTCACTTTTATCGCAGTTATTTTCTTCACCTCTAAAATGGCTGGCGATACAGAGATTATTGCCATTTTAAATAGTGGAGTTAGTTTTAGAAGATTGCTACGACCATACCTGATTGCGGCTTCATTTTTAGGATTGTTGTCATTTCTCCTAACAAACTTTGTCATACCTGAGACCAGTCAGAATATGCAAACGTTTCAAAAGAAATACCTAAAGGATGATAAAAGCCGAACGCAAACCAATTTTCACATACAAACTGATCCGGGAATCTTTGCTTTTGTTGAGAGCTTTAATGCCGCTCAAAACACAGGTTTTAAATTTTCGCTGGAAAAATTCGGTGAGAAAGGAATGGAATCAAGGCTTACCGGAGATTATTTAAAATGGGATAGTATAAAATCTATCTGGACAGTTGAGAATTATGTATTACGCGATATTTCTGAAAAGGGAGAGAAAATAACCAGAGGAGCTGCTATTGACACTGCACTGAACCTGACCCCGGATGATTTTAATATAGATGTAGATTATGCCGTTTATATGGACTTATTTGAACTTCGCGATTTCATTGAAATGGAGAAAATAAGAGGTTCGGGCAATTTGTTAAAGTTTCAGGTTGAACAGCATTCACGCGCTGCATTTCCTTTTGCAACAATCATTTTAACCATAATTGGGGTTTCACTTTCTTCGAGGAAAGTAAGAGGTGGAATGGGCTTGAACCTGGGAATAGGAATAACAATCTGTTTTGCATTCATACTATTCATGCAGGTAACCACAGTATTTGCAACGTTTAGCAACCTACCCCCTATAATAGCTGTTTGGATTCCAAATATAAGTTTTGGATTGCTTGCATTATACTTATTAAGAATTGCGCCAAAGTAAACGGAAGAATTCTCTATTTACACTGATCCTATGATTTTTGTTAAGCGATGGTTAAATCCGCTAAGCATATCCATATTTGCAGGTCCTTGTTTAAATAAGCCGTAAATAGCTGAGCCACTGCCACTCATTGAAGCGTAAAATGCGCCCATCTCATACAACTTACTTTTAATATCGGCAAGGATTGGAAATAGCCCAAAGGCATAATCCTCAAAGTCATTAAAAAGCAGATCTGGCCATTTATCATAATTGCCGATCAAATCCTTAGAATTGGGAATACTCTTACCTGAAGGTTTCACATGCCTGTAAGCTTCGGCCGTTGAAATATTAAAGCCAGGTGTAACTATCACAATGTTGAAATCAGGCAATGGGAGGAAATTTCGCGTTGTAATCCCAATATTGTTAATTTCCTGTGGCTTATTAATAACAAAGAAAGGGCAATCACTTCCAAGCATTATAGCCAAATCTTCAAGTTCATTATTGCAAAATTTAAGATCAAATATCCTCCGCAACAAGCTAAGAGTAAATGTCGCATTCGAAGAGCCTCCGCCCAATCCGGAACCGGCTGGTATTAATTTATGCAAATAAATTTTAACAGGTTTAATTGGATAATTTCTTTTCATCAGATCATAAGCCTGTACACATAGATTGTGCCTGGAGGATGTATCTAATTTTATTCCTGAAGAGCTAAATGAGAAACCATTTTCAGAAGGCACAATTTCCAGAACATCATAAAAAGCAACTGGAACCATGTAACTTTCAAGATTATGATATCCGTCTTGACGTTTCTCAATTATTCTTAATCCGAGATTTATTTTAGCATTTGGAAAAACTATCATATTGCATAAGCCTTCAACACAAATGTAATAAAATAACCTTTCAAAAAACCAGACACACTATTTCATGGTTTTAATTTAACTTTGCCGGCAAGACAATATATATGACTATCCTTAATTCAATGATTTCCTGGTTCATGAAGAAGCGAATGCATCAGATTGAGCTATTTATGAAGTATCCCCATGACGTACAGGAAGAGTGGTTCAGGAAATTGATTGCAGCCGGAAAACAAACAGAGTGGGGCAAACTACATGGTTATGATTCAATTAATAATTATAACCAATTCACCGAAAGAGTAGAAATATCAGAATATGAAGATCTGAATCCATACATAGAAAGGTTAAGAAAAGGGGAACAATATTTATTGTGGAATTCAGAGATCAAATGGTTTGCCAAATCCTCAGGTACCACTAGCGATAAAAGCAAGTTTATCCCCGTAAGTCAGGAAGCTTTAGACGAATGCCACTTTAAGGGAGGAAAAGATCTTCTTTCAATATACTGCAATCTGAACGAAGATACAAAAATCTTCTCCGGGCAGTTTTTAGGAATGGGTGGAACACACATTTCCGACAATCCGGACATTGGAACTTATGTCGGGGATGTTTCTGCAATAATTATGGAAAACCTACCTTCATGGATCGAACTCATGAGAACTCCGGAACTTTCTATAGCTCTCATGAACGAATGGGAAAAGAAAATAGAGAAAATTGCAGAAGTTACGATAAAACAGAATGTTACAAATATTACAGGTGTCCCTTCATGGACATTGGTTCTATTAAAAAGAATACTTGAAATAACCGGCAGAAATAATATCTCAGAAGTATGGCCTAACCTTGAATTATTTGTTCATGGTGGAGTAAGCTTCCTTCCTTATCGACAGCAATTTGACCAGATACTGGGTAATAACGTCCATTACCTGGAAACTTATAATGCTTCTGAAGGCTTTTTTGGTATTCAGGACCAGTTTGATAAAGATGATATGTTGCTAATACTTGACTATGGGATCTTCTATGAGTTTATTCCATTAAGTGAAACCGGGCAGTCATTGAAAAATGCAATCCCGCTTAATGAGGTCCTGATTGGTGTTAATTACGCAATGGTCATAACAACTAATTCAGGCCTGTGGAGGTACCAGATTGGAGATACAATAACATTTACTTCAACTTGCCCTTACAGGATTAAAATTACTGGGAGAACCCGCAATTTTATAAATGCTTTTGGTGAAGAATTAATAGTTGATAATGCGGTGAAAGCTATAAACATTGCCTGCGAAAAGACAAAGTCAATCATTAACGAATTTACCGCAGCTCCAATATACTTTACAGATAATACCAGTGGTGCACATGAATGGTTGATTGAATTCGAAAATGAACCGGATAACATCACATATTTTACCGAAGTACTGGATAATGCTCTTAAAGCTTTAAATTCCGATTATGAAGCAAAAAGGTATCAGAATATGGTCCTTGGATTACCTATCGTAAGGGTTTTATCAAAAGGAACTTTCTATCACTGGCTTAAAGATAACAACCGCCTGGGTGGACAATATAAAGTCCCCCGATTGTCGAATAATCGTAAAATCGTTGAGGAAATTCTTGTTATAGAGCAACATAGAAAATAGATTTAGTTTTTCTCTTTTAACTGCCACGTAACAATGATTCTATATAACGCAATTGATTATCTTTGTTTGATAGATTCCTAAGTTTTAATAATAATTTATAACAATTATGCATATTGCCATTGCCGGGAATATAGGCTCCGGGAAAACAACATTAACAGGATTGCTGGCGAAACATTTTGGTTGGCAACCACATTTTGAGGATGTAGAAACCAATCCTTATCTGCCTGCGTTCTATGAAGATATGCAAAGGTGGTCATTCAACTTACAAATTTACTTTCTGAACAGTAGATTTCGTCAGATTGTTGATATCAGAAAAAGTGGTAAAACTGTTGTACAGGACAGAACTATTTATGAGGATGCATACATTTTTGCAGCCAATCTACATTCAATGACACTCATGACAACGCGTGACTATGATAATTATGTATCATTGTTTGAGTTGATGAGTTCTTTTGTACAGCCACCTGATCTATTGATATATCTGAGAGCCAGTGTTCCAACGTTGGTAAACCAGATTCAGAAAAGAGGCAGGGATTATGAAAATTCAATAAGACTTGACTATTTGAAAAGTCTGAATGATAGATATGAAGCATGGATCGAAAAGTACAACCTTGGCAAGTTGCTGATTGTTGAAGTAGATAGTTTGAACTTCTCAGAGAAACCTGAGGACCTGTCAAGCATCATCGAAAGAATAAACGCTGAAATAAATGGACTTTTCTGATATTACTGCAATTGGTGTAATACCTGCCCGATTTTCATCAACCCGATTCCCCGGAAAACCTCTGACCAAAATAAATGGCGTCAGTATGGTTGAACGGGTTTACAGACAAGCATCCCTTACTACAAAGTTGAAAAGTGTAATAGTTGCTACCGATGATCAAAGGATCTTTGACCACGTAAAATCATTCGGTGGAAGAGTGATGTTAACGTCCTCTGATCACCCATCGGGTACTGACCGAATTGCAGAAGTTATTGAGAGACTTAAAAATAATAACGAAGCTTTTGATGTCGCAATTAATATCCAGGGCGACGAGCCATTTATTCAACCCACACAGATTGAAAGAGTAATCAGTATATTTGAGAATCCGACAGCTGAGATTGGAACACTAATTAAAAGATTGGAAAATGCAGAGGATTTATTTAATCCGAATGTCGTAAAAGTAGTTGTTGATGGTCGTGGTAAAGCCTTGTACTTTAGTCGGTCCCCTATTCCTTTTGTCAGAAATACTATCTCAGACAATTGGTTAGATGACCATGTGTTCTATAAACATATTGGTATTTATGGTTACAAGACCGACACACTCAAAGAAATAACCTCACTTCAGCTTTCGCCTGTTGAAAAAGCTGAATCGTTAGAACAACTCAGATGGCTTTATAATGGATACACTATCCATACTATGGTTACTGATGTTGAGACAATTGGGATAGACACACCTGATGATTTATCAAAACTTATTAACATTACTTGTTAAAATGCAGGTATGGCTGTATCTTAGCACCGAATGAATCATAGCATGAAAACACTAGCTCTCCAGATAGGCAATTTGTTGTATGAACATGACTGTGTGATAATTCCCGGATTAGGGGGATTCATTACCAACTATAAATCTGCTACAATTCATCCGAACCATCATATATTTTACCCCCCTTCAAAAAGAATTACTTTCAATTCAGCATTGATAAATAATGATGGTGTACTTTTAAATTCCTATGTACGGATCCTGGGGGTTGACTATAATCAGGCTGGTAAAATTGTTGAATCTCTTGTCCTCAGCATCAGGATTTCCTTACTAAGAGGAGAATTTGTCTATATCGAAAACATTGGCACTCTCAAACTTAATAAAGAAAACAACATCGAGTTTGAGCCTGTAAGTAATATAAATTATTTAGGTGATTCTTTTGGATTACCTAAATTCGATTTCCATCCTGTTTCACGGACAAATGAGAAATCCCTTGCCGGGATAAATCAACCTGCCATTAGGAAAACAATGCGTTGGGCAGCAGTATTAGTACCTGTTGCAGCGATTGCTTTATGGTCAACATTCAATTCCGAAACAATCAGTACAATACAGAATAATTATGCAGGTTTGTTTTCAACTACTGAAAAAACTATTAACATTCCTGCACAACCTGTAAAGAAAACTATAAGCTTTGAAAGCAAAAGTGGCTCAGGTATATCTGAGACAGCAACCAGGAACTCAAGGGTAACTTCTGAAATACCCAAACCATCTGTAGTCGAAAATACAACATCATATTATATTATAGCGGGAGCATTCAGCATTCCTGAAAATGCAGAAAGACTTGTAATTGAACTTAAAAAGAAAGGTTACGATGCAAGTCTGGTTGGCCAAAACAGTAAAAAACTGCACATTGTCAGCCTGGCTCATTTCACAACAAAAGAATCCGCCAATTTAAAGCTTGCCGATGTGCAGCACGATGAGTTTCCTGAAGCATGGTTGCTTGAAAAAACCAACTAAACTATTTAAAAATGCCTAAAAAGAAACATGCGCGTTTTGCAGAAAATGCAACGTTTCCCCATATGTTTCAACTCTCTTTTGAGGATGTTCAGCAAGGATTTCATCTTAAAGGTAAGTGGTCTGAATATTTTGGTAACGACAACCCGATTATTTTGGAATTAGGCTGTGGTAAAGGTGAGTATATAGTAGCACTTTCTGAACAATATCCCGAAATAAACTTTATTGGAATTGATATAAAAGGTGCCAGAATGTGGCGTGGTGCTAAAACCACATTCGAAAATAATGTAAAAAACGCTGCTTTCGTTAGAACAAGAATAGACCAAATTGAAGGTTTGTTTGCTGAAAACGAAGTATCCGGGATATGGATTACCTTTCCTGATCCTCAACCTTCTAAACCACGCAAACGTTTATCATCACCTATGTTCTTAAATAGATTCAAAACATTCTTAAAATCCGGGAGCATAATACACCTCAAAACTGATAATCAGGACTTCTTCAATTTTACTCTATCAACAATTGCTGAGGAGAACATGGAACTTTTATTTCATACTTTCGACTTGTACAATAGCAACTTACAGGATGATGTGATGCTTACACAAACACATTACGAAAAGATCTTTCTTCAGCAGGGAGTACCTATAAAATACTTGCGATTCAGGATTTAACATCTGGTTACCTAATATGGTTCGGATATGAAAGGAGATGATTCGTTTTTCTTTAAAGTCTATGAAGTAGTCAAGAAAATACCTTATGGACGTGTAACAAGTTACGGTGCTATTGCAAGATATCTTGGAACTGCAGGTTCCTCACGAATGGTAGGATGGGCTATGAATTCATCTCACAATTCTCTTCAAAGCATACCTGCTCATAGAGTAGTAAATAGAAATGGGTTATTGACAGGGAAGCGCCATTTCGGAGGAACAAACATAATGCAGCAACTGCTGGAAAGCGAGGGAGTTAAAATTGAAAATGATCGGATAACAAACTTTACCGAGGTGTTTTGGGACCCTGTTGAGCTTGATAGAGAATATTAAGTCTTTGCCATCCGGAAAATTTAAAATTTTAACAGTAAACTAAAAAACCACTATCTTTACGCAATCTAAATAAGGCTAATTATTTCTCGATATGGAATATTCTAATGACGTTATCCTCAATGCATTACGAACTGTTTACGACCCTGACCTTGGCAAAGACCTCGTAACTCTCAATATGATCGAAGACGTAAATTTCTCGGGTAACACTATAACATTCAAAGTTGTTCTAACAACACCTGCATGCCCACTTAAGAATAAAATTAAACAGGACTGCATCGACGCAGTTCACAAGCTGGTTGATGCAAAAGCTGAAGTAATACCTGAAATGACTTCCAGAGTAAACAGCAGAAGATCGGGCGAACAAATGTTAAAGGGCGTAAAAAATGTTATTGCTGTTGCTTCAGGAAAAGGTGGTGTCGGAAAGTCAACTATAGCCGCAAACCTGGCCGTCGCCCTTGGGCGTACAGGAGCTTCAGTTGGTTTAGTTGATGCGGACATATATGGGCCAAGTGTTCCATTAATGTTCGATGAAATGAACACCAAACCTGTTGCAATTGAAAAAGATGGAAAAGTATTAGTTAAGCCGATTGAAAAATATGGAATTAAAATTTTATCAATTGGATTTTTTGTTGACCCTGCTAAAGCATTAGTATGGAGAGGCCCCATGGCTTCAAATGCTCTTACTCAGCTATTTACAGAAGCTGACTGGGGAGAACTTGATTATTTGATTCTGGATATGCCTCCAGGAACAGGTGACATTCATTTAACTATTGTCCAGAATCTTTCTGTTACAGGAGTTGCAATAGTTACAACACCTCAGGAGGTTGCTCTCGCTGATGCAAGGAAGGCAGTTGGTATGTTTACACAAGAAAATATAAATGTTCCAATCCTTGGTTTAATCGAAAACATGTCATGGTTTACGCCTGAAGAACTGCCTGAAAATAAGTATTATATTTTCGGACAAGAAGGAGGCAAGAAACTTGCCGACGAATATAAAATACCATTATTAGGTCAAATCCCTATAGTGCAGGGAATAAGAGAATCGGGTGACTATGGCTATCCTATCGCATTGGCTGATAATTCACCTGTTTCAGCTGCCTTTAAAGAGCTTGCTGTTAAGACAGCTCAACAAATATCAATTCGTAATACAGTGATGGCACCAACAAAACCTGTTGAAATGAATCGATAACCTATATAGAAATACTTAAAAGAAATAAAATCAATAATGTCTATGGACCGTTTAGAATTAACTTCAAAAGTAAAGAATGTTATAGAACAACTAAGGCCTTACTTACAGGCTGATGGTGGGGATATTCAATTCATTGAATTAACAGAGGATAATGTTGTCAACGTTGAACTTCAAGGTTCATGCGGATCATGCCCCTATAGCCAAATGACGCTCAAGAACGGAGTTGAAGAAACTATGCGAAGAGCTATCCCGGAAATAAAAGCCGTAGAAGCCTTAAATTTTTAAATTCAATTCTTAGTCACTTCTCGTTTTTTAATAATTAAAACGAGCAACAATAGGCATGCGCCGACCCATTCCAAAAGCCTTTGAGGATATTCTCAGAATGGGAGGAGTTTGGAAACGTTTCCATTCATTCCTGTTAACCATTTGTGTTACGCGTACAACTAATTTTTCATCGAAGCCCATCAGAATCAATTCTGCAGGGCTTCTTTTCATTTCAATGTATGCATACAAGACCTGATCTAAAATCCCATAATCAGGTAATGAATCACTATCTTTTTGATCCGGTCTTAATTCTGCTGATGGAGGTTTGATTATTGAATTAACCGGAATTATTACTTTATCTCTATTGATGTACTCTGCCAACTTATATACATCTGTCTTATAAAGATCACCTATTACGGCAATTCCACCACACATATCGCCATAAAGAGTTCCATATCCAACAGCTGCTTCGCTTTTATTACTGGTATTTAGCAGAACGCAACCGAATTTATTAGCAAAAGACATTAACACGATAGCTCTTGATCGTGCCTGGATATTCTCTTCTGTAACATCAGGTTTTAAACCAGTAAAATATGGATTAACTGATTTATTTACTGCATCAACAATAGCAGCTATTGAAATTTGCTCATAATCACATCCCAAATTCTCAGCTAACTGCAATGCATCAGTTATGGAATGTGCTGAAGAATACTCAGATGGGAGCAAAATCCCCATTACATTCTCTGGTCCTAATGCTTCAGACGCCAAAACTAACGTTACAGCTGAGTCAATACCTCCACTTAAACCAAGTATTGCTCTTTTAAGTCCCATCTTTGAGAAATAATCCCTAATTCCCAGAATTAAAGCATCATGTATAAGTTGAATTGTTGGAGGTGTATGCCAAACATCAATAGAATCATATTGAGATAAAAAGCTCTGAGTATCAACAATTCTAAAATCCTCATTAAAGAAGCTTAGTTGCTCACGGATATTACCTATGGAGTCGCATACCATTGAATTTCCATCAAAAATAAGTTCTGTCTGGGCTCCAATTTGGTTAACATATATAACTGGCTTCTTAAATTTCTTAGCAACACTCCTTATAACTTCCTTTCTTAGGACAGGTTGATCAAAATGAAAAGGGGAAGCACTTATGTTAATAATCAGATCGGGATTTTCCTCAAGGAGGTTATCAACAGGAGAATTGGAATACATTGGAATTTCAGCAACATTCCAGATGTCTTCGCATATTGTAAGTGCTAACTTTAATCCCTTATAATTCACACAACCAATTTCTTTAGAGGGCTCAAAATATCTGTACTCATCAAAAACATCGTAGTTAGGAAGCAGTGACTTATTTGCAATGAAACTAACCTGCCCATCATTCAGAAACCATGCTGAATTAAATAACGGTTTACCACTTCCTGTATTATTGAAAGAAGGAGCTCCTATTACAGCAGCAATCCCAACACAATGTGCGGCAATTTCTGAGATTAAATTCTCACACATCTTAACGAAATCCTTGTATTTTAGGAGGTCTAATGGTGGATAACCAGTTAAAGCCAGCTCGGGGAAAATAGCAAGATCAGCTCCGGCTCTCTTTGACTTTTCAATACCCTCCAGTATAATTTGTTTGTTATGATATAAGTCCCCAATCAGGAAATTATTCTGAAGCAGTGCAATCTTCATAAAGTAAAAGTAATAAAGAATAAAAGAATCAGAACATCAAACCAAGGCTAAACTCAATAAAGTTAGGTCTGGCTTCATTTTTTGTATTTGCAATAACAGCGTTATCACCTTTTAGAGCATTTGTAAATCCGTTATTGAAATTAATACCAAAAACAGCGGAAGTATTATTATCGAATGGATATTCAATACCGGCTCCAATAATCAATGAAGCTTTAAATAGCCTTGTTTGAGAGTCTATATTCTCAAAATCATCCAGGAATGTTTGATTCCCTACTTTATATTCATCCCGGGCTTTTGAGGTCATTCTTACGCCTAATCCCAGACCGATCTGACCATAATATCTAAAAGGTCCCATTTCGTTGGTCTTCATTTTAAGAACAGCCGGAATTTCGAGATACCTGAGTCGATAATCTCTGGTAAGTAAGACCTGAGTACTTTGTCTCATGTCAGGATATGAAAGGCTCCCATTATGGTAAATAAAGTTTAATCCTGTAGCAAATGCATAATTCTTTGCAAAATAGAACTCTGAGGTGATGCCCCAATTAAATCCAACCTTAATACCTTCTGAGTCATAGTGTTTATCAATAGGTTTCAACCAACTAATTGTTGGAGCTGCTTTAATTCCCAAAATAAATGATCTGTATTGAGCGTTACTTCTGCAAGGTGACAGAACTAAAAGCATAGCAATTACGCTTATAAAAGTAATTTTTGTTCTCATTTTGCCAATTTTTTAGAATTTTAAATGTATAAAACGACAACAACAGATTCCAATTGTTGTAAATATATGCAAAAATAATACAAGTTCCAAGAATTATGGACAATTTGTAAACTCAAATGCGATTAGTGCCTAAATTTGTTACTAGAAAACTCAACTTATGAAAAAACTCATTCTTTGCATAGCAACGATAATAATCACCAGTCAATTATCTGCTCAGATAGATGGATTTTCACTTGGCCCAAAAGTGGGAGCCACATTTTCAAAGTATACACTCGATATTGATGATATTAAGGAAGAAGCAAAGAGCACTTTTCATTGGGGCGTCTTTGCAAGAATTGGTCAGGGAGTTTATGTCCAGCCCGAAATACTGTTTATGGATCGCTCTGGAGTGCTGGTTAACCAAAACAGGCCGGCAAGTGAACAGGTTATCAAGCTCAAAACAATTGACATACCTGTACTTTTAGGTGTAAGACTAATTAATCTTGATGTTGCCAATGTTAGAATTTTCGGAGGTCCGGTTGCTTCATTATCACTTGATAGGAAATTAACAACCAGTAATTGGGATGAAGCAATTACTGAAGATGATATGCGAAAAGCAAATTGGGGAATACAATTTGGAGCCGGTGCCGATGTGCTCATGTTCACAGTCGATTTACGATATGAAGTTGGAATGGGTGACTATTCAAAGATCGATTTGTATGACCTTAAAAACAGACTGTTTACCGTAAGCTTAGGATGGAAAATTCTTCAATAACCTGTACCTTTACAGCAAAAAGAATTTCGCATGATCCGTGTAATCAGCTTCTTGCTCTTAAGCATTTTTTTATTTTCCTGTAATACAAAAAACCGAAATCAGTCTGAGAGTGAATCACTTGGCAGTATTAGCCGTTATGAGGTTGAGCTGTTTAATATTGATACCACAAAATTCGTAGAGGGTATAAAAAAAATACATCCCCGTTACAAGGTCTTCTTAGGAGATGAAATTCCTGAAAAATACGGTATTCAACAACTTAAAGATTTCGTTTCTGATCCGGAAATAAGAGAAACTTATAATTATACACTTGAGCAATTTCCTGATTTACAGTGGCTGAATGAGGATTTTACAGAAGCTTTTGCTATATTCTCAAGTAAGATGCCAGGAAAAAAGGTGCCAAATGTCTATACATACATTTCAGGATTTGACATTAGAATGCCAATTAAGTATAACGATTCTGCTCTGATAATTGGCCTTGATTTATACCTTGGAAAAGATTACCAACCATATGTGCAGATGGGCCTGCCCGTTTACATAATCAACCGCCTTTCTAAAGAGTACATCTTATCAGATTGCTTTAAGGAAATAGGTTGGGCATATATACCTCAAAAAGAAAATGTTACTTTACTTGATGCTATGCTTGAACAAGGCAAAGCTTTATGTTTTGCCGAAGTAATGCTACCTAATGAGAGGAAAGAGACAATAATTAAGTACACCGAAAAGGAAATGGATTGGGTAGAATCAAATGAACCACACCTTTGGAGTTTCATAATAGAAAACCAATTGCTTTACTCTTCTGATCCAAAAGCATTTACTATGTTTATGACCGATGGTCCTTTTACTGCGGGATTTTCAAATGAATCACCGGCAAGGACCGGACATTGGATAGGCTGGCAAATTATTAAGAAGTATATGGAAAACAATAGTGTAAGTTTGCCTGATTTACTTAATGAAACAGATTCACAGAAAATCTTAGAAAAATCAGGTTATAAACCTGCCAAGGTTTAACCAACTTCCTGTAAACTTTTCTATCTGATAATTAACGTTCCGGCTAAATTTGAATATTTTGCAATTGCATTCTAAGATGTGCTTTTCTCAGAACATCAAACCTTTCTTCGTTGGACATAGTTTCCCAGTTAGCTATTTCATCAAGAAGACGAAAACAACCCACACACATACCACTCTCATTCAAACGACAAACCAATCTGCACGGTGACTTTACTTCCTGTTTACCTGAAGGTTTTTCCATTGTGTATTGCTATTACCACACACAATAACTAGTGCAAAGATAAAATGTTCAAACATTAAATAGAACTAATTTTGTTACTACCTTTCTGCCCCAAAAACTTGTCAATACTATATAAATGCTGGTTAAAACATTTGGAAGTGCATTACAAGGTATCAATGCAACTATCATTACTGTAGAAATTAACATGGAAACAGGTATTCAATTCTTTATGGTTGGATTACCTGATACAACTGTCAAGGAAAGCCATTTCAGAATAGAATCCGCACTTCGCAATAATGGCTACCGCATTCCTGGCAGAAAGATTATAGTAAACCTTTCTCCAGCCGATATTCGAAAAGAAGGCACAGCATATGATTTGACTATTGCAATCGGAATCCTGGGTGCAAATCAACAAATACCTGCTGATGTACTTCAGAATTATGTTATAATGGGAGAACTTTCCCTTGATGGTGGACTACAGCCTATTAAAGGAGCTCTATCCATTGCCATTGAAGCCAGACGTCAGGGTTTCAAAGGATTTATACTTCCAAAGCAGAATGCAAGAGAAGCTGCTATAGTAAACGATCTTGATGTATATGGAATGGACAATATCTTACAGGTCATTGATTTTCTTACGGGAAAAATGACAGTTGAGCCTGTTGTTGTAAACACACGTGAAGAATTTTATGCTAATCAGGGTAATTATGATTTCGACTTTTCAGATGTGAAGGGTCAGGAAAACATTAAGCGAGCTCTGGAAATTTCAGCGGCAGGAGGACATAATTGTCTGATGATTGGACCTCCGGGATCAGGAAAATCAATGCTAGCCAAGAGGATTCCATCAATATTACCACCACTTAATCTGTATGAAGCACTGGAGACCACTAAAATACATTCTGTGGCAGGAAAGATGAATAGGAACTCATCACTTATCACCGAAAGGCCTTTTAGAAATCCACATCATACAATATCATCCAGTGCCCTTTTAGGTGGTGGATCTATACCTAATCCCGGTGAGATAAGTCTTGCTCACAATGGAGTGCTGTTTCTGGATGAACTGCCCGAATTCAACCGGAGTGTGATTGAAGTTCTTCGCCAACCAATGGAAGATAGATTTGTAACTGTAGCAAGAGCCAAAATGACTGTCGAATTTCCCGCCAATTTTATGTTGATTGCAGCCATGAATCCATGTCCATGTGGCTTTTACAACCACCCTGATAAACCCTGTGTTTGTAAGCCCGGAGATGTGCAAAGATATTTGAATAAAATTTCCGGCCCTTTGTTAGATAGAATAGATATTCACACTGAAGTTACCCCCGTTCCGTTTGCTCAACTTGCTGAAACAAAATCCTCTGAGAATAGTTATATAATTCGCGAAAGAGTCCTGAAAGCAAGATTAATTCAGGAAAACAGGTACAAGGAATTGCAAAATATTCATTCAAATTCACAATTGAGTTCTAAATATCTATCAAAATATTGTACCTTAGATGTAAATTGTTTAGCATTGCTTAAAAAAGCTATGGATAAGCTTAATCTTTCTGCAAGAGCATATGACAGGATTCTTAAGGTTTCCCGTACAATTGCAGATCTTGACTCCAAAGAGAACATTTGTCCGGAACACGTTGCTGAAGCAATTCAATATAGAAGTTTAGACCGCGAAAACTGGGGATATTAATATAACTGCAATATGAACCAAGTGATTAGTCAAGCCTTTAGTTACTTAAAGTATATTATCCGGAGCAAGACTAAATATAGCGTTCACTCTCCATTTGTCTATGATTTTATCACAAAAGTCATTGAGGATAAAACTTATTACACTAAATACAATTTAGTTGAAGAGCAGAGACTAAAACTATTGCATAACAAGAATAAAATAGAGATTGTAGATTTCGGGACCTCCGCAGGAAGAACCAGGTATTCAACCTATATTGAACGTGTAAAAAATATCGCTAAAAGAACAGGCATTTCCACCAAACAAGGTCAGTTGTTACATCGTATTGTGAGGTACTTTAAACCTGATATTATGCTTGAGATGGGTTCATCACTTGGCATAAGCAGTATGTACCAGGTTTCTGCATCTCCCGAAAGTTTGTTCATTACCCTTGAAGGATGCGCTGCCATAGCATCTTATGCTGAACAGAACATTTCACATTTTTCTGAACACCAAACTTATAATGTGATTATTGGCAATTTCGACAAAATGCTTCCTACTGTTCTTGAGAAACTTCATATTGTGAATTATGCATTTATTGATGGCAATCACGCATATAAGCCGACTTTAAAATATTTCTCACTTCTCCTTCCTAAGCTAAATGAGCATAGTATTCTTATTTTCCACGACATTCATTGGTCATCAGAAATGGAAAATGCATGGAACGAGATTAAAAAGAACGATTCGGTTACTATCACAATCGATTTATTCAGTATGGGACTTGTGTTTTTCAATAAAGGTTTGCCAAAGCAGGATTTTGTTTTAAGGTTCTGACAATTATTGTTAAATTTGTCCGTTTCATAAAAAAAACTGCATGAATCAGGAGGTCATTCGTTTAGATAACATAACCCGATTTTTTAAAGTCGGAACAGAGATCGTTAGAGCCCTCAGAGGGGTTTCTCTAACAATAAACAAGAATGAATTTGTTGCCCTGATGGGCCCTTCAGGCTCAGGTAAATCCACTCTGATGAATCTTCTGGGTTGTCTGGACACCCCATCCAGTGGGAGCTATTGGCTCAACGGAAAAGATGTAAGTAAGTTACTTGATGATGACCTTGCTGAAATAAGAAACAAAGAAATAGGATTCGTATTTCAAACCTTCAATTTGTTACCTCGTTTAAATGCCCTTGAAAATGTGGCTCTGCCAATGATTTATGCAGGATTTAACAAACACGACAGATTAGATAGAGCAACTGAGGTATTGGCACAAGTTAGCTTAAGCGACAGAATAAAGCACAAACCCAATGAACTATCCGGAGGGCAAAGGCAAAGAGTTGCCATCGCCCGTGCTATGGTCAATAAACCCTCTATTATTCTTGCTGATGAACCTACAGGGAATCTCGATTCCGTTACGTCAATTGAGATTATGGGTCTGATTGAACAAATTCATAAAGAAGGCAATACTATAGTGTTAGTAACTCATGAAGAAGACATTGCTCGTCATGCTCACAGAATTATAAGATTATCAGATGGTCTTGTTGCATCTGACGAACTAAACAAGAGTATCCGCACCATCGATTACTATACTAGCAAATCTAATTGATTCTTTTGAACATTGATTAATTCTGTATTGTTACAGAATCAATCAATACCTAATATTTATTTCGGGATGAGTGGCGAATTTAAAATTTATACCAAAACAGGTGATAAGGGACAAACATCTCTTATTGGAGGAACCCGTGTTCCAAAATATCACGATCGAATTGAAGCCTATGGAACACTGGATGAGCTAAATTCATATGTTGGACTTATCAGGGATCAGCAAATAAACTGGGAATTAAAAAATGCACTGATAGAAATTCAGGACAGAGTTTTCACTGCTGAATCATTATTAGCCGCCGACCCGTCAGTTGAATTAAAGGCCCTTCCAAAACTAATAGATGAAGACATTACTTTCCTGGAGAATGAAATTGACAAAATGAATGAAACACTTCCGGCACTCAGTTCATTTATACTTCCCGGAGGCCATACAACAGTTTCCTATTGCCATATAGCTCGATGTATTTGCCGAAGAGCAGAAAGATTAACAATAAAATTGGTTGAAAAAGCGCCTGAAACATTCCAGGGTGAACTGGTTATTAAATATCTTAATCGTTTATCCGACTACTTTTTCGTTCTGGCAAGAAGAATTGCATACGATTTAGGAGCAGATGAAACCCCTTGGCGTGCAAGATATTAGGCATAGTTTTTGAGGATTGAAAAAATAATTTTATGCAAGAAATTTTAACTCTTGGATATGATACAAATTAGACTATTTTTGCAAAAATTTTAACGTTAATTCTTTTGGAATTATGTATTGGACTTTAGAACTTGCATCAAAGCTTGAAGATGCACCATGGCCTGCAACAAAAGAAGAATTGATCGACTTCAGCATACGCTCGGGCGCACCAATGGAGGTGATCGAAAACCTTCAGGAAATTGAGGATGAAGGAGAAGTATATGAAAGTATTGAAGATCTTTGGCCTGATTACCCTTCAAAAGAGGACTTCTTCTTTCATGAAGATGAATATTAAATAAAAGCCGCGACGCGGCTTTTTTAATTTACCACAAGTCCTTTATCATACCACCTGTTTAAATTTCCATAAATTAAATTAACTTTGCATCTATAATACTGTTTTCAACAAATAACAAGTATCTTTCAGTTATTTGCTGACTTGAAAAACCTACTATCATGTTTACATTCTTAAAGAAATTTCTAGGAACTAAGTCCGACAAAGATATTCGTGCAATTTTACCGATTGTAAATAATATCAAAGCTATATACCCCTCAATAGAAAAATTAACAAATAATGAATTAAGAGGTAAAACTCTTGAATTCAAAGAAAAAATATACAAGGCAACATCTCAGAAAGACCAAACAATACAAGATCTTAAGAACCGGATTGAGAATGAGCCCGACATGGATATGGATGAAAAAGAACATATCTATGAAGAAATAGATAAGCTTGACAAGGAGAATTACGAAATAACTCAGAATGTCCTCAATGAAATCCTACCCGAAGCTTTTGCTGTAATTAAAGAAACAGCACGAAGATTCAAGGAAAATGAAGTCATTGAAGTTACCGCAACTCAAATGGACCGGGATCTTGCAGCAACAAGGGAAAGTGTCCAGATTATGGGTGATAAAGCATATTTTCATAATAAGTGGATAGCCGGAGGGAATACCATTACCTGGGATATGGTGCATTATGATGTGCAATTAATCGGAGGTATAGTTCTTCATCAGGGTAAAATCGCTGAAATGGCAACCGGTGAAGGTAAAACTCTTGTTGCCACACTACCAGTTTATCTGAACGCACTCCCCGGTAAAGGTGTACATATGGTGACGGTGAACGATTATCTTGCTCGTCGTGACTCTGAATGGATGGGGGTATTATACGAGTTTCACGGTTTGAAAGTTGATACAATAGATAAACATCAACCAAATTCAGATGCCAGAAGAAAGGCTTATCTCGCAGATGTAACGTTTGGTACTAATAACGAATTCGGCTTCGACTATCTTAGAGATAACATGACCAGTAACCCGGATGAACTGGTTCAGCGTCCTCACAATTATGCAATTGTCGATGAGGTCGACTCCGTTTTAATTGATGATGCAAGAACTCCTCTAATCATCTCAGGACCCACTCCAAAAGGAGATAACCAGGAATTCGAAGCTCTTAAACCCGAAATAAAGAAACTTTACGAAGCTCAGAGAAATCTTGTAACTAAGCTTTTAGCAGAAGCTAAATCACTTCTATCAGAGAATCCAGGTTCCGAAAATGAGAAAAAAGGCGGTGAACAGCTTTTCAGATCATACAGAGGCTTACCGAAAAACAAAGCATTAATTAAGTTCCTTAGTGAACCGGGAATGAAAGCCCTAATGCAGAAAACAGAGAACTTTTATCTTGCAGAGCAGCAAAAGCATATGCCTATAATTGATGATGAGCTTTTCTTTGTAATTGACGAAAAACACAATACTGTTGATCTTACTGAAAAAGGAATTGACCTTATTACCACCTCATACCAGGATTCAAAATTCTATATATTGCCTGATATCGGAGCTGAAATAGCTGAATTAGAAAGATTAAAGCTCCCAGAAGCTGAAAAATCAGAAAAGAAGGAAGAGTTGCTGCGCGATTATGCTATTAAATCAGAGCGAGTGCACACCGTAAACCAGCTTCTTAAAGCATACGCACTCTTTGAAAAAGATGTTGAGTATGTGGTAATGGACAACAAAATTAAAATTGTTGATGAGCAAACCGGACGTATTCTTGAAGGAAGACGTTATAGCGATGGTTTACATCAGGCTATTGAGGCAAAGGAAAACGTTAAAGTAGAAGCTGCTACTCAAACATATGCTACAGTAACCCTGCAAAATTATTTCAGAATGTACCGCAAGCTCTCAGGTATGACCGGTACTGCTGAGACTGAAGCAGGGGAACTATGGGATATTTACAAATTGGATGTTGTGGTAATTCCTACAAACAGACCTGTAATCCGGCATGATCGTGAGGATCTCGTATTTAAAACAAAGAGGGAAAAATTCAATGCCGTTGCCGAAGAGATAAACAGCCTTATCAAGCAAGGGCGTCCTGTGTTGGTCGGTACTACTTCGGTTGAAACATCCGAGCTGTTGAGCCGAATGTTGAAAATACGCAATATTAAGCACAATGTTCTTAATGCCAAATTACATCAGAAAGAAGCTGATATAGTTGCAGAAGCAGGTCAAGCGGGAACAGTAACAATTGCAACCAACATGGCAGGTAGAGGAACCGACATTAAGTTAGGACCCGGTGTTAAGGAAGCTGGAGGACTTGCAATCATTGGTACTGAAAGACATGAATCACGAAGGGTCGACCGTCAGTTAAGAGGTCGTGCCGGTCGTCAGGGCGATCCCGGAAGTTCACAATTCTTTGTAGCTCTTGAGGACGATCTTATGCGTATGTTCGGCTCAGACCGAATAGCCAGTATAATGGACAGGCTGGGATTAAAAGAAGGCGAAGTAATTCAGCATTCCATGATTACAAAGTCCATCGAGCGCGCCCAAAGAAAAGTTGAAGAAAACAACTTTGGAATACGTAAGAGACTACTTGAATACGATGACGTTATGAACTCTCAGCGTGAGGTAGTTTATAAAAAACGCCGCCACGCATTGTATGGAGAACGTCTTGCCGTTGATATTTCTAATATGATTTATGATGTCTGTGAGACTTTGGTAACAACTTATCAGGATGATCGCGATTTCGACGGTTTCCGACTGGCAATGATGAAAACTCTTGCTACCGAACCTAACATTTCTCAGGACGACTTCATCGGCAAAAACAGAGAGGACATCACTGATTCAATATTCGATCAGGTTTATGCAGGCTACTTAAGCAAAAGCAAGCGACTTGCCGAAAAAGCATATCCTGTAATAGTCGATATTTACGAAAAGCAAACACAATTCGAAAATATTGCTATACCAATTACTGATGGGCGCCGTGCAATGCAGGTTGTCGCTAATTTGAAGAAAGCCTACTATGATAAAGGGCGTGAAATAACCCTCTCAATTGAAAAAGGTGTTACACTTGCGGTAATTGATGAATATTGGAAGGATCATCTTCGCGATATGGATGAATTGAGGAATTCAGTTCAAAATGCCACCTATGAGCAGAAAGATCCGTTACTTATTTACAAGTTTGAGTCTTTCGAGCTCTTTAAGCAGTTAATACAGAAAATCAATTCTGACATATCTGCCTTTATCGTAAAAGCCAACCTGCCAATACAGGAGCCCTCACAAGTAAAAGAAGCACAAAAACCACGACGCTCTGACAGCGGTCGTTATAAAGAGGAAAGAACTGACTTGCTGTCGCAGGCAGGCAGAACTTCAGAGCCAAAAGTAACCACTACTGTAAGAGTTGAGAAAAAAGTTGGTCGTAATGATCCATGTCCTTGCGGAAGTGGTAAAAAATACAAACACTGCCATGGGCAGGGTGAGTAATCCAGCTCAATGGTTTAACAGAATAGTTAATCAATTATAAACCTGTCAAATGAATTTAAAAGTTCGCTTCCTGGCAATTTTTTTTGTCTTACTTTCAGTTAAAGTAACAGAAGCTCAATTAGCCTATAGTCCGTTCGTTGATTCTATAATTCAACTTTCCGACCATCAATCTATACTTTTACTCACAAGACAATTGGCGGGTGATACTACGGTAAATATCGACGGTGAAATTATCACAATACAATCAAGGCATTACCAATCAACCGGGAACACAAAAGCAGCGCAGTTTATCTATAACAAGTTCGAGGAGTATGGCTATCACCCACAATTTCAGAGCTTTAACGGACTACGGGGTGCAAATGTTATTGCAGAGAAGACTGGAATTCGGTATCCTGAAAAACAATATATTATCTGCGGACACTACGATAATATGCCTTCAGGTTCAACAGCCCCGGGTGCAGACGATAATGCCTCAGGAACTGTTGCAGTATTGGAAGCAGCACGAATTCTCAGTAACATTGATTCCGACTATACTATAATATTCGCTGCTTGGGATGAAGAAGAAATAGGACTTGTAGGGAGCGATGTGTATGCGCAAAACGCATTCAATAACGGCGACCAGATCCTGGGCGTCTTAAACCTGGATATGATTGCATGGGATTCTGATAACGACAACCTGTTTTCTGTCTCCACGAATAACACTTCCACTAATTTTACAAATGATTTCATTCTTACTAACAGTTACTATCAACCCCAATTAACCAATAATTTTATTAACACAACAGCAAGTGACCATGCATCTTTCTGGACATATGGATACCCTGCATTTCTGGTTATTGAAGATTGGTATGACTTTAACGAATATTACCATACACCACAGGATGATATCTCCATTCTGAATATGGACTACTATGTTGCTCTTGTCAGGGCAGCAATTGCAAATATTACCGCAAATGCTCTTAACCAAAGAATGTCATTTATCCATACTCCTGTTGTCTCAGGAAACTCAATCGATGAGAGAGAAGCTGAACTTACAATACTCACTGACCATGCAATAGGCACCGGAGATAACTCTCCAAGACTATGGTATAGTGTTGATGAAGAGAACTTCAACTATGTTTTACCATATGAATCTGTTGATAAAACTTACAAGTTTAGAATTCCGGGTTTTCCCATAGGAACAACAATATATTATTATTTCGGGGTACAGGACTCCGCTGCAAGAATGATAGCAACTTATCCCACAGGTGGAAGAGGAATAAATCCACCGGGAACTACCCAACCGGAGTTGCTGCTTTCATATCAGGTTGACCATATACTTTTCAATCAGGAATGCTCAGCCACCACACCCAAAGCTATCATTGATAACAGTAATACCTATGATTACATTACAATTGAAGAAACGGGTGCTCTGGTCGATTTAGACGTATCAATAGATATTACACATTCGTCTGTAGGTGAGTTAAGATTAATCTTATTATCACCTGATAAAGGTACTTCAATATTAAGTGATAGAAATGGAGGTAATGGCGATAACTATACCCAAACAATTTTTGATGAACAGGCTCTAACTTCAATCACTACAGCATCTCCCCCTTTTACCGGAAGATTCCGCCCTCAAATGTCATTTGATGGTTTCCTTAATAAGCCTGCAACCGGACAATGGGAACTTAGAATTTATGAATCAGGAGTTCCAAATGCAGGCACTCTGAATGATTGGTGCTTGCATTTCTTATATAGAGATGATAATGTTAACACCGATGATATAGCAGCAATTGACAAGGTTGTCCTATTGCAGAATTTTCCGAATCCGGCATCTGAAAACACAAAAATTAAATTCAGACTTGATGAAGAAGAAGAACTATCATTAATAATATATGATGTGAACGGAAGGGAAGTTAGAAACCTTGCATCTGGAAAATATCAACCGGCAGATCACTTAATCTGGACATCAGTATCTGATCTAAGACCAGGTATATATCATTATACCCTAAAAACCAACCATTCAACATTAACCAGACAAATGGTTGTCATAAGGTGAAAGTAAAATCTTTAAAGGCATTATAAATGAAATACAAAAGAATACTCCTCAAGCTGAGTGGTGAAGCATTAATGGGTGAACAACAATACGGAATTGACCCTAAAAGGCTGGAAGACTACGTTTCAGATATTAAGCTTGTAGTAGATAAAAGAGTACAAGTAGCAATTGTTATCGGCGGAGGCAATATTTTCAGAGGAATTCAGGGTGCAGCAAATGGATTCGACAGAGTGCAGGGAGATTATATGGGAATGCTTGCAACCATCATAAATAGCATGGCTCTACAGAGTGAACTTGAAAAGCATGGAATTAAGACCAAAATTCTCTCTGGCCTTGCGATTGACCGAATTGCTGAATCCATGTGCAGATCAAAAGCTATTGAGTATCTGGAATCAGGAAAAGTGTTAATTATTGCAGGAGGGACGGGAAATCCATTCTTCACTACTGATACAGCCGCCGTACTAAGAGCTGTTGAGATCAAAGCAGATCTTGTAATAAAAGGCACAAGGGTTGATGGAGTATACACTGCTGATCCTGAAAAGGACCCACAAGCCAAAAAATACAAAACTATCTCTTTTGACGAAGTTTACGAGAACAATCTGAATATAATGGACATGACCGCAATCACCATGTGTAAGGAAAACAACCTCCCAATACTTGTTTTCAACATGAACATACAAGGTAACCTTTTACGTTTAATTGACGGCGAAGAGATTGGTACACTAGTAAGCTAATCAACTGTTTTTGTATATTTGCCCACATTTTTATTAATAATATTCCCAATGAACGAAGAAGTCACATTTGTAGTAGAAGAAGCCGAAGAAGGCATGAAAAATGCACTTACACACCTCGATAGAGAATTCCAGAAAATACGTGCAGGTAAAGCTAGTCCCGCAATGCTCGAAGGTGTAAGAGTAGATTATTACGGTTCAATGACTCCTATTGATCAAGTTTCGAATATTAATACTCCCGATCCACGTCAAATAATTGTCCAGCCTTGGGAAAAAGCAATGCTTGTGCCAATTGAAAAAGCAATTCTTGCAGCAAACCTTGGTTTTAATCCTCAAAATAATGGAGAAGTACTTCGTATAATGGTACCTCCCCTTACTGAAGAAAGAAGACGTGATCTTGTTAAGAAAGCCAAAACGGAAGTCGAAAACGCTAAAGTAACTGTGCGGAATATTCGTCGGTCGGCTATGGATTCAGGGAAAAAACTCGAAAAGGAAGGCATTCCTGAGGATGAAATAAAGACTTTAGAAAAAGAAATTCAGAACCTTACAGATACCTTTATCTCAAAGATTGATAAAATGTTTGAGGCAAAAGAAAAGGATATTATGACTGTCTAGTCAAGCTTTGTATTATTTCTGTGCCTGTTTAGATCTCTCACGGTCTTTTTCTCCATATTTTTTGATAATGCTTCTGTTAAATCGACTCCCGTTTGATTTGCCAGACACATAAGTACGAAGAGGACATCGGCCATCTCGTCTTCGAGATTTAGAAGTTTGTCGCTTTCCTTTTCTGATTGTTCACCATATCTCCTGGCAATAATTCTGGCCATCTCACCTACTTCCTCCATCAGAATTACAGTGTTGGTTAACTCGTTGAAGTAACGAACTCCATAATCCTTTATCCATTTATCAACCATTGCCTGGGCTTCTCTAATTGTCATGCTAAAGAAATTTAAAGTGAAGAATCCTGTAGTGATTCTGCATACATCTATTCACATATTTCATCACGAACTTCAAGCTTAAAGCCTGTTCCATGCACATTGATAATTGCAACCGATTCATCTTTACACAAGTATTTCCTTAGTTTTGTGATGAACACATCCATGCTCCTGCCAATAAAATAGTCGCTTGTACCCCATACTTCCTTTTGAGCAACATCGCGGGGTAATAATCTGTTTTTATTAATGCACAACAACCTCAATAGCGAAGCCTCTTTAGTTGTAAGTTTATGCTGGGTATCCTCGTAATTCAGAATATGATTATATGGATCAAAAATATACTTGCCAATCTGAATTTTCTCCTTATTTCTTGCATCCAGATTTAAACCACATCTCTTCAGAATTGCTTGTATCCGTAGTGTAAGTTCTTCACTGCTAAATGGTTTGGTTATATAATCGTCACAACCCGCCTTAAATCCTTTAATTCTGTCGTCATTATGTCCTCTTGCAGTCAGAAATATTAATGGAACTTTATGGTCTATTTTTCTGATGTCGGCTGCCAGGCTGAATCCATCTTTCCTGGGCAACATAACATCCAGAATGCATAAATCAAATATTCCTGATTTATACATCTCTAAACCATCTTCCCCATTAACAGCAAGTGAAATACTATATCCCTGAGATGTCAGGTATTCTTCAAGAAGAGCACCAAGGTTTGCATCATCCTCAACTAAAAGTATCCTAGTATTGCTTCCCATTCGCTTGTACAATAAGATTAACAGGTAATTGTATTTCAAAAGTACTGCCTATCCCCGGCTCGCTGTGAACCCTAACTTCACCCCTGAGGCTTTCAATCATCGTTTTCACATAATATAGACCAAGGCCAAATCCTTTAACATCGTGAAGATTACCTTTAGGAATCCGGTACAACTTATCGAAAATAAGCTTCTGATCCGACAAACTTATTCCAGGACCTTTATCTTTCACCGAAATAATTATATCATCCTCAATATTCTTAGTGCTAATTAAAATTTCCGGCTTCCCAACCGAATACTTGATAGCATTATCCAACAGGTTACAAATAATATTCTGCAAATGTACCTGATCGGTTGTGATGAAATGTTCAGCTGCGTTTTTATCGAAGCGAATATAACCGCCCAGGCTGTTAACCAATAACTCAAAACGGTTAATACAATTGTATATAAGTTTATGAACATCAACATTCGCAAAGTCAAGCTTAAAGGAGCCTTCTTCAAGTACCGCCATTTGCAGCACCTGATCTACTTGCTGTTGCATCCTCTGATTTTCATCGAAAATCATCTTGGCATACTTTCTTGTCTTCTCATCAAGGAAATTATTCGACGGATTTAACAGCATTTCACTGGCCAGGGAAATAGTTGATATTGGTGTCTTTAGTTCATGAGTCATGTTGTTGACAAAGTCTGATTTCAACTCCGATAATTTTTTCTGTTTCTTAAACAGGAATATCATATACGAGAAGGCCAGAACCAAGGTAATCAGAAAAAAAATCGAAAGAATAATCCATGGAACCAATCTGAGCAGTAAAATTTTTGACTCTTTTGGGAAGTATACGCCAAGCAAAAGCTGCTCAGTTCTGTACAAGCATGACAATGACACTCTGTGTCCTGATTTCAGGATTTCTTTCTTGAGATCACCTTGTTCACCTGCATAAAAAATACCACTTTCAGGATCAAAAACTCCCCAGGTAAATTCCTTCGTAATCTCCATACCGGTAAATTCTTCACGCATCAATGAGTCAAGCCTGATCGGCTTAATAGCCTCGAGTATTTGTTTTGTACGATGATCACAGTCAGGTGAGCAAACATACATATTGTCCGCATTCATTGATTTCTCATCAAACATCCGGTTCACAACACTCTTCAATGTCACGTTTACACTATTATCAAATAATTCAGCCTGAAGTTTATAGGCATTATGCATCCAGTAAACCTGAATTATCAGAATACCAACAAGTGCCATTGATGCGAGTGCTATAATAACAGCAATAGTCCGCTTTTTCATGAGTGCAAAATGAGTAACAAAAATAACTAAATCATTTGATAATTAAGCATTAGCATAATTTGTGATCAAGATTAAATAACCTACCTGAAAATCAAGTCCAAATTTCTGTATGTTTGTTAAAAAAAGTATATGGCAGTTACTTCATCTTTCAAGTATGTTGGCGAGCTTCAACTTGAAGTCAAACATGAAAAGTCAGGACAGACATTTTTAACCGATGCACCTGTTGATAATAATGGAAAAGGCTCAGCATTTTCACCTACAGACTTAATGGCCACCTCCTTAGGTTTATGCATGGTAACCATAATGGGCATCGCTTCTCAGACTCATGGTTTTCCAATGGATGGTGTTCATGGGGAAGTGACAAAAATAATGGAATCAAATCCAAGAAGAGTGAGCGAAATCATTGTCAATCTTTATTTCCCCGATAACGGGTATACCGATAAGCAAAAGCAAATCATCCGCCAAATAACCAAAACTTGTCCTGTTGCATATAGTCTTCACACCGATCTTAAACAGGTCATTAATATTGTATTTGAAGACGAAGATAATTTTTAACAGAGTTACGATGAATCAAAATATTGTAATAGGAACAAAAAGAACACTTGAATTAACGGTTACAAAAGAACTAACAGCTGCGGTTTATGGATCAGGACTGGTAGAAGTATATGCTACTCCCGCTATGATAGCTCTGATGGAAAGAACTTGTCAGCTTAGTGTTCAGGATCAACTTCCCGAAGGTCATCTTACAGTTGGGGTTCTTGTAAATATCAGACATTTAAAAGCCACTCCAGTTGGCATGAAAGTAACATGTAATTCAGAACTAATTGGAGTTGAAGACCGCAAGCTTATGTTTAAAGTACTGGTTAACGATGAAGAGTGCCTTATAGGTGAAGGATTCCATGACCGTTTCATAGTCAATGAGGAAAAATTTATGAAGAAATTATCAGGAAAATAGACTCAATGGCCGGCAATAATAATCATCTTAAATCCCTCAATCGGACCTATCTTGCTAAAACTGCAGCAGGTCTTGAAGAAATACTACGCGATGAACTAGAAAACCTGGGAGCTGAAAACGTTGCAATCCTCAAAAGAGCAGTTTCATTTGAGGGAGACAAAGCCATCTTATACAAAGCAAATTATCATTGCCGAACCGCACTGAGAGTCCTTATGCCTATTGAGCAGTTTACAATTAACCAGGAAGAAGATTTCTACACCAAACTCAAGTCTATCGCATGGGAAAAATACATGCAACCAAATCAAACACTGGCAATTGATTCAACCATCAGTAACAGTATTTTCAGCCACTCTCACTTCGTCTCACAAAGAGCTAAAGATGCTATAGCCGATAGATTCAGAGAGAATACAGGTTCAAGACCATCAGTTGATCTGGACAACCCTGACCTGAGAATAAACATCCATATATACAAGGAAACTGTTAATGTATCACTTGATAGTTCAGGCGAATCCCTTCACAAAAGAGGATACCATTCAGTCAATGCCGAAGCTCCACTAAGCGAAGTACTTGCAGCAGGAATGATTTTATTATCAGGGTGGAACGGACAAACCAATTTTGTTGACTGGATGTGCGGTTCGGGAACGCTTCTAATTGAGGCTGCAATGATTGCCTTTAACCTACCCGCAGGTCAATTCAGAGAAGAATATGGTTTTATGAAATGGCCAAATTATGATTCTGAATTGTGGGAAAAGGTTAAGCGTGAAGCACTTGATCTACAGCGCGATGTTGACATTGAAATTTTAGGATCTGACATTTCTCCAAAGAACCTAAAGGCTGCTGAGATAAATATCAGGAATGCCGGCCTGCACAAAGATATCGTGTTAAAAGTTGCTGATTTTCGTGATATAACACCACCGGATGGCCCGGGAGTCTTAATTAGCAATCCTCCTTACGGAGAGCGAATTCAGGTTGATGATTTGCACAACCTGTATAGAGAAATGGGCAATGCCCTGAAAAGAAATTTTGTTGGGTACAAAGCATGGCTTATCTCTTCAGACCATTTTGCTCTGAAATTGGTAGGATTAAAACCTATGGCAAGGATTACCTTGTATAATGGCCAATTAGAATGCAAGTATACCGGTTTTGATCTTTATCAGGGAAGTAAGAAAGACTATCCTAAACAGCCCCCCGTCTGAAAGTGTCACCTCCTTCCAGAGAACCTGAATCATATCCCTTTCTGAACCAACTCATTCTCTGTTCTGATGTACCATGAGTAAAGGCATCCGGAACTATTGTTCCCTGACTCTGCATCTGCAACCTGTCGTCACCAACTGCCGAAGCTGCTCCCAATGCCTCCTTAATATCACCGGGTTCTACCACATCAAGAGTGTGTTGAGCATGATGAGCCCACACACCTGCATAATAATCTGCCTGTAACTCCAATTTCACAGTAAGCTTATTTGCCTGCACTTCACTAAGCCGGCCTCGTTGATTGTTCACTTCTTCCAGTGTCCCTAATAAATACTGGACATGATGACCGACCTCATGTGCTATTACATATGCAATGGCAAAATCTCCGGGTGCTCCAAACCTTTCCCTTAACTCATCGCAAAAGCTCAAATCTATATATATCTTTTCATCCGCCGAACAATAGAATGGTCCTGATGCTGAGCTCGCACTACCACATGCTGATTGAACAGAACCTCTGAATAACACCAATTTTGGTGGTATGTAGTTTTCGCCATATTCACCAAAGACCTTTTGCCATATCTCCTCCGTGTCGGCTAGAACCACAGAAACAAATTGCGCCATACTATCTTCCGCAGGACTATTCGTAGCAGCCTGTTCATATGACTGATCAGTTAAGCCTGTCAGAACCCGAGAAGGGTCTCCGCCCAACAGCCAAACAATTGCAACAATAACTATAGTCCCAATTCCACCACCCATTGCTATCTTACCTCCACTCATGCCGCGTCTGTCCTCAACATTGGAACTACCTCTTCTGCCAATCCATTTCATGATATAGAGATTTAAGTTATTTGACTGATATAAAGTTAACAAAAAACTCTCAATAAAGAACATTAAATTCATCCAAATCCTTATAAAGCTCCAAGCCTGTACTTATTAAAAATTCAGGATTAACTATCTTTGACCTATAAAAAGATATTAATCCTGACAACCTTGTCCTCTGAATATATCACCCAATTCGCGGAAGTTCTACTACCTCTTCCTGTAAAAGGATATTTTTCATATCGTATTCCACACGAAATGAATAATATGGTCCAGCCAGGCATGAGAGTAGTTGTACAATTCGGTTCCAGGAAACTATACACTGCATTGGTACGACATGTAACCGGCATTCCACCACAGGTGGTTTCAGCCAAATACATCCTGTCTGTAATTGACCCCTCTCCCATTGTAAACGAAAATCAATTCAAATTCTGGGAATGGCTGGCTGGTTATTACCTGTGTACTGAAGGAGAAGTAATGAATGCAGCATTACCATCTGCATTCAAATTAGCCAGTGAAACCCGTGTTGTTCTCGACCCGGAATATATTCACGACTCTAAGGTGCTGACTGACTTTGAATACCTGATTATCGAGGCCCTTGAATTGCAACAGATTCTTTCTGTTACCGAAATAAGTCAGATTGTGGGAATAGCAAAAGTGATCCCTATAGTCAAGACAATGCTTGAGAAAAAATATATCAGGGTTGTTGAGGAAATTACCGAGCGATATAAGCCGAGAACTGAATGGTTTGTCAAATTATCTGATAAATATTCTGATGAGAAGTTGCTTCAGGATGAGATGGATATTTTGAATAAAAAGGCATTTAAGCAACTACAAATGCTAATGGCTTATCTGTCATTATCAAACTCTTTTTCAGGTAAGACTAAAGAAGTCAGTAAAACTGATCTGCTTAAAACCCCTTCACTAGCAGCAGCACAACTCGATGCACTGGTTAAAAAGGGGATCCTTGAGCTTTATCAGCGAAATGTAAGCAGGCTTGAAGAGAAAGATGCTATTGAAATTATTGAAAATATTCAATTTACTGAAGCTCAGAAGAAAGCCTATGACGAAACTTTCAGCCATCTCAGTCAAAAGCAAACTGTTCTATTAAAAGGTGTCACATCGAGTGGGAAAACAGAGATCTATATCCGACTCATCCACGAAATTATCAGCAGTGGTAAACAAGTACTTTATTTATTACCCGAAATTGCACTCACTTCCCAAATAGTACGACGTCTGCAGAAGTTCTTTGGTACTGATGTAGGTGTATATCATTCCCGTTACAATGAATTTGAGCGGATAGAGATCTGGAATAAATCAAACCTGTCAATGCTTCAGGAGCATTCAGGATCAGAGTTTTCGGTAATATTAGGAGCCCGGTCCGCAATGTTCTTACCTTTCAATAATCTTGGTTTGATAATAGTTGATGAAGAACATGATGCATTTTACAAACAGACTGATCCTACACCACGGTACAATGCCAGGGATTCTGCATTAATGTTGGGAAAGATTCACAATTCACCCGTATTGCTTGGATCAGCAACGCCTTCTATTGAGAGCTATTATAATGCAAAGGCAGGTAAATACAAGCTTGTAGAACTTAATGAGAGATATGGTGGCATAGAAATGCCCGATGTAAAGATTGTTAATATCAAGGAAGAGACATGGTTCAGAAGGATGAAATCACATTTTTCACCACAACTGCTAACGGCAGTTGAGCAGGCCTTTTCAAATGGTGAACAGGTCATACTCTTTCAGAACCGTCGTGGATTTTCTCTCAGAATGGAATGCGAAACATGCCACAGTATCCCTTCTTGCGTTCAGTGTGATGTAACACTAACTTACCATAAGAAAATTGGATTATTAAAGTGTCATTATTGTGGGTATACCCGTACAATACCGACAGTTTGTCCGGAGTGTGGTAATCCGGCAATCAAACTTAAAGGTTTCGGAACTGAAAAAATTGAGGACGAATTAGGTATTTTTTATCCTGACCTTACTATAGCAAGAATGGACTTAGATACCACTCACACAAAGAATGCATATCAGAAAATAATGATGGATTTTGAAACAAGAAAAACCGATGTTCTGGTAGGCACTCAAATGGTTACAAAAGGACTTGACTTTGATAATGTAAGTCTTGTTGGTGTCTTGAACGCTGATGGACTGATTAGTTATCCTGATTTTCGTTCAGTCGAAAGAAGCTTTCAGATGTTATCTCAGGTCAGTGGCAGGTCTGGTAGAAAGAACAAAAGAGGCCTTGTGCTGATACAAACTTATAATCCCGATCATGAAGTCCTTAAATGGGTGAAGGCAAACGACTATGAGTCAATGTTTCAGCATGTGCTTGCCGACAGATATAAGTTCAACTACCCTCCGTATGTCAGGCTAATTGTTATCTCCTTAAGGCATAAAGAAGAGGCAATCCTGGATAATGCAGCATCAAAATTATTGTCAATGCTGAAGCCAAAACTTGGCAATAATTTACTTGGTCCTGAATACCCGAATGTTTCAAGAATCAGAAACCTTTTCATAAAGAACTTCCTGCTGAAAATTCCAAAAGGCAATAGCGGTATAGAAATGAAAAAGGAGGCTGTTGATCAGATTGATCTCTTTAAACAACTGCAGGATTTTAAATCTGTAAGGGTAGTTTTGGATGTTGATCCTGTATGAGGCTCACTTCTCCTCTTCAACAATTATGAAGATATCCTCATTATCTTTCTTAAAAAGGTACTTTTCTCTGGCGTATTTTTCAAGCTTCACTGTATCCTGAAGTTCTATCAGAGCAATTGAGTCATTATATATTTCACCTTTATAGAATTCCTTCTGCTTTCGCTGATTATTAAGAGTTCTGCCAAACTTTACCTGCGAAATAAAATTATTCCTGTCAAAAAATGTAAGCCACACAAGAAAAACAACAAGTGTTAAGAAATACTTATTGTAGAGAAATGAAGGAATCTTCTTTATCATTATGAAATATTTCCAGGGCTAATTGATAACAAATATACTAATGAAACAATTAATCCGTAACATCTGAGACAAAACTTAATTCACATTACAGCCCAATTTCATCTGATATTCCTGTCATAGCCACCAGTGCCAATTCAGCGAACTTTTCAAGTGGAATACCAATCTTCTCACACTCAAGAATGTTTTCTCTTTTTACCGAAGCTGCAAATGCCTTTTCTTTCATTCTTTTAACAACTGATTTAACCTTGACAGAACCTACTTTTCTATCAGGATATACCATAGCTGTTGCAGTTATTAATCCGGTTATAGTTTCACCCGCAGCAAGAGCATGTTGAAATTCAGTTGTTCTCTCTTCCCCGGTTGCTTCTTCGTTATGCATTTTAATTGCATCAACAATCTCCTCATCAACCCCCATATCACTAAGAATTCTGGCAGTTTCAAGTGCATGAGTATAAGGATTAGCATTTGTTATTTCAACATCTAAATCATGCAGCAACCCCGCCTGGCTCCATTTATCCTTATCTCTGCCGAGATACCCGGCTACCGCTCCCATTACTGCCTCAGAAGCTAAGGAATGTGCTATCATACGTTCATTCTTCACATAACTGTGTAATAATTCAAGTGCTTGTTCCCTGGGTAATAACATATTGTGTAACTAGCTATATATAATAATTATCATCAAATCTATTAATGCAAATCTAATTCATGAAGCATGTATATGCTGTGCTTCAACGTTTTATTAATTTCAGGGAGGTACTCCCCCACTGCCCGTACACTCCCCGGGAGAGTATAAATCAATGTATTGTTTATTACTCCGGCTACTCCGCTGCTCAATAAAGCAGCAGGTTTATCAGCCCCATACTTCATCCTTATAAATTCCATTATCCCCGGAATCTCTTTATCGAGAAGAGGTCTGATAGTTTCCACGGTAATATCCCGTTTACCTATTCCTGTCCCTCCTGTTGTAATAATGATGTCACAGTTAAGTGACTCTTCAACTGTTTTTTTAAGCAACTCTTTATCATCCGGTATTACTATCCTGTCAATTTCTGATTTTAAATTCTGACTATCAAAAAAAACTGAAAGATTATCAACGACTGCCGGTCCACTCCTGTCAGTGTACTGTCCCGAACTGGCTCTGTCGCTTAGTGTTATGACTCTAACTTTATAAACCTTAGGAATATATTTAACCAAATCACCAGCCTTTACTATACCTTGCCTGATTACTCTGCAAAAAATACCTTCCTTTGGCATTACGCAGTTGCCTACTTCCCTATAAATTGCACAACCATCACCATGACAATGTTTGCCAATCTGCGTTACCTCCAATTCTGTATCTCCAATAATAAACCTGTCCAATGGATTCGTATGGTGAAGAATAATTCCTTCTGTGGTAATATTCTCAGCAAATTCACCATAATTCAGTATTCGCCCTGCTTGTAGTTGAAACTTATCAAAGCTCTCTTTGCCAAGCAGACTTACTTGTCTGTTCCATTTTCCACTGTGTGCATCTCCTACTACACCAATATCGGTAAGAGAGATCTCTTTAACCGGTACTTTTACAGTACCTTTCTTTTCAGATATGTTTACTGATAATACGACAGGTTTCATCAAGCTTAAATTTTATTCGCGTATTCTTGTATTCAATAACAAGCTATTTTATTAAATCTGTTTTGGTTTTCTCAACCAAAGTAATGTCACTAATTACCATTTCTTTATCAACGGCCTTACACATGTCATAAATTGTCAGCAAAGCAACAGTAACAGCTGTCAGTGCTTCCATCTCAACCCCTGTTTGTCCATTGCATTTGACCATTGAATTAGCCATAACACCTTCATCTGTGATCTCAGTTTTTAAATCAACTTTAGTTAAAAGTAATGGGTGACATAGAGGAATCAATGATGATGCATTTTTTGCTGCCTGTATTCCGGCAATCTCAGCTACAGTAAGGACATCACCCTTTTTTATCTGGTTTTCCCTTATCAGTTTAATGGTTGAAAGTCCCAGGGAGATAAAACCTTTGGCTTTCGCCATTCTTTCCTGAATATCTTTATTACCAACATCAACCATATTAGCTTTACCACTGTGGTCAATGTGACTAAATTTTCCACTCATTTTGTTCTATCCTCCTATGTTATAAAACTGCCCTGAATAGTTATGACTTCCACATTCAGGCTTATGCGTAATTGCATTTCTCAATGCTTTTTCAGCACCTGATTCTTTAACATCAAAACTTAGATCATCGAATAGGCATGGTTTAATTTTACCATCAGCCGTTAGTCTTAATCTATTGCAAATACTGCAATCTCCTCCCGTGCCTCCTTCAACTACTGAAAAGTGCCCTGCAGCCAGATCCATCTCATGAATGAAACGAACTTCGAGACCTCTGCCGGCAGCAAACTCCATTACTGCATCAGTATCCTGTGATTTGCCATTCCGGTTGATTACACAATTCAGTTTTACCGGAGTCAAGCCATTTTCAATTGCAGCATCAATCCCACTTATTACATCTCTTATATCACCTATGCGGGTAATATGCCTGAACTTAACCGGGTCCATTGTATCAAGACTTACATTTACCCTTTGAAGTCCGGCACTTTTTAAATCTTTGGCAAAACGACTGAGCAGAATCCCATTCGTTGTCATAGATAAATCCTTTATGCCACTAATCTGACCAAGCATACTTATCAGGTCAACAATACCCTTTCTAACCAAAGGTTCTCCACCGGTAATTCTAACTTTATTGATACCGAATTCTACAGCTTTCTTAACTACCTCAACTATTTCTTCAAAAGAAAGTATCTGATCATGAGTTAACATTTTAACCCCTTCCTCAGGCATACAGTACCTGCAACGTAGATTGCATCTATCAGTGACTGAAATCCTTAAATAGTTTATTTTCCGATTAAAATTGTCTAACATCTCTTAATTCTCCAGGCTTAACGTTATCTTCTCCAATTCCGATTGAAATTACTCCCCATGCATCCTCAAATGCATTAATATGAGCCGATCCATGATATTCAACAGGCTCAATCTTACCAAGTGAGTACCTTACAGGAATAAAAGATTTTCTATCAGTTCTTTTTCGCGTATATCCGGTTGCCATTGGTAACTTTACAATCCTTGGTTTGAACTCAGTCCCCATCATTCTGTATAACAAAGGTTTAACCATCATCTCAAATTGCACAAAAGATGAAACAGGATTTCCAGGGAGCCCAAAGATAAACTTACCGGCATTCTCCGCAAATAATGTTGGCTTGCCAGGTTGTACAGCAACACTCCTGAATCTAACATTTAAACCGAGTGATTCAATAACAGATGGCACATAGTCAAAATCACCCATTGACACTCCCCCCGTAATCAGCAGAATGTCACATTTGACAAGAGACTCGGCAATTAATAATCTTGTATCTTCAACATTATCATGTGAAATACCCATATACTTTGCCTCAATTCCCATCTGTTTAGCTTGTGCAATCAGTTGATATGCATTGCTGTTTCTGATTTTACCATACGAGGGTATTTCATCCGGTTCTACCAGTTCATCCCCAGTGGTCAGGATTCCAATTGTTGGTAAATTATAAACTTCCGGTTTAACACAACCAACCGCAGCCATCATTGCAATATGCTGAGGTTTTATGGTCGTTCCCTTTTCCAGAATCTTCTGTCCATACTTAACATCTTCAGCCCTATATGCAATGTTGTTTGAGGTAGTCGCCTTCTCGAATGATATCGTACCGTCAGAGTTAATTCTAACCGATTCAATCATTATAACGCAGTCTGCTCCTTCCGGGACAATTGCTCCTGTCATAATCTTTGAGCATTGGCTATGTGCAATCTTAAACTCCGGGATGTCTCCGGCGGCTATAGTCGATATTACTTTCAAAGGTCCGGGAAGATCACTTCTGCGGCAGGCAAAACCATCAACCGCAGATTTATCAAAAGGCGGCATGTCTATATCTGAGTATACATCAGATGCTAAGACTCTTCCAAGACTTTCAATAATGCTTACCTGCCCGGCTGAAGAGGCAACATTTACGCTATCAATAATTTTCAGGGCTTCCTCAAACGTTATCATTGCTGACATTATTTATCTGCAAAGATAGCGATACCCTATAAATATTCAGACTTTTTAAAAGATTTGATAATCAGAATATTACCCACCCTTATTTAAAATGGCCAATCAATAGCCCATAAGAGTGAAGGACAGGCAAATATTATCGTATTAAGAAAAATTTAAATGGTTGATGCTTTAAGCTGATGATACTGAGTTAAAACCAATCCGTCTGCTAATCCTACCTTAGGAGCTGTAACCACTTTCAGATCTGTCCATTTAAGAACCTTAATAAAAATCTTTGCTGCCGGTACAATAACATCAGCACGGTCAGGTCTAAGCCCCATTTTGTCAATCCTCTCGCTCAATGTCATGCTGTTTAATTGCTTATAGGCAAAATTCAGCTGATCAAGACTGACTACATTATTATAAGCATGACCGTACAATTTGGTAATTTTATTGATATTACCTCCGGATCCAATAACATTCATCTGCCCAAAATCCTTTTTGAATTGATTTAGCCATTTATGCATAGCATCCCATTCATTATTATCCACTGCATCGGCCAAAAGTCTTAATGTTCCGATTTTGAATGAGTTTGAAGCAATAAAGTCCTTGCCATCAAGTATTGACATCTCTGTAGAGCCACCCCCAACATCAATATATAATGTCCTGGTATAATTCTTATTGATCAAATGGTTACTGAAGCTACTTATAATGTTTGCTTCACTTATACCGTCAATAAGATCAATCTTCAGGCCTGATTCGCTTCTCACGTAATCAAGGACTTCAGTGCTATTATCAGCTTCCCTCATTGCTGATGTAGCAGCGGCAAGATAACTTACCGGTTTGTAAACATCAATCAGCATCTTAAATGCCTTTAATGTTTTTGCCAAATCTTCAACCTTCTGCTTCGATATCCTTCCAAACGTAAAAACATCCAATCCAAGTCTGATTGGAATCCTTAATAAAGAGGCTTTCTCAGCAATAGGACCTCCCTTTGTTTCAAAAACATTGGCAAATAAAAGCCTAACAGCATTCGAACCTATGTCTATACCGGAAAAGAGCATGCTTCCTTTAGTTATAGTATCATTAATAAGGTCAAGTCTAAGCTCCGGGTAGTCCATAATATACATCTTAATTAATAAGGTCCCTCAAGTAATCCAGGGATTCCTTTTTTGAAAGTGAATAGCGACAACCCATCATCATCAACAAGTGCATAAGAGAAATTACTTATCCAGTCGCCCAAATTAATATAATGTTTGCCGCCGTCAATATCCACATGACCCGGATAGTGCCGATGGCCAAAGATGTAAAAGTCGATTTCCGGATTTTCTTTTGAATAATGAGAGGCAAAAGAGTAGAGTCTTTCGCGTGATAGGTCAAAATTTCCCTGTTCGTCAAGCATTTTCTGGTCTTTCAGAACATTTGCATAACGGCTGCGACGTGAAAAATATAGAGCAAGACGGGTTCCAATATCCGGATGTAACCATTTAAACAACCATTGGTTAGGTTTAAACTCAAACACTTTCTTAAGGAATTTATAACCATTGTCACCGGGTCCTAATCCATCACCATGCGATAGAAAATACTTGCGACCGTTCCATTCCCTTATTACATGCTTTCTGTGTAATTCAATACCCGTTTCCCTGTTAAGGTAGTTGAATGCCCATATGTCATGATTCCCTCTAAAAAGAAAAACTTTAATTCCCTTGTCGGTTATTTCAGACAGCTTTCCAAATAATCTTGTAAATCCCTTGGGTATCACAGTCTTATATTCGAACCAAAAGTCAAATATATCACCCATGAGATAAAGTTCATCCGCATCCTTACAAACCATATCCAGCCACCTCACTAAGAGCTTTTCTCTCTCAAGGCTGCTTTCATGATCCGGTATTCCAAGGTGAAAATCAGAAGCCAGGTAGATCTTCAATATCCGGTAGTTTATTGATTGTTTATACTATTAACTAAAATCAATCTCTTTAATGAGTTCAGTAATGATCCTGGTCATTTTAGGTTCAGCATTACCCGCTGCTTCCAGTACCATTTTATGAGTTATTTCGGCAATCTTACCCGGAACTCCAAGGTCGGTGATAATACTCACTGCAAATACAGGAATATTCATATGCCTTGCTGTTATAACTTCTGGTACTGTTGACATTCCAACTGCATCAGCACCTAATATATGGAACATTCTATATTCAGCCGGAGTCTCAAACGTTGGTCCGGTAACACCCCCGTATACTCCCGACTTAAGTTCAATCTTCTCCCTTGCAGCAATAACCTTCACTTTCTCGATTAAATTATGGTTATATGCTTCTTTCATGTCAGGGAATCGTGGTCCAAGTTCCGAGAAATTCTTACCCAACAAAGGATTGCTACCCATTAAGTTCAGATGATCGGTAATAATCATGATATCACCAACATTGAACTCGGGATTTAAACCACCGCTGGCATTTGAAACTACTAGTAATTGGATGCCTAGAAACTTAAGTACACGGATTGGAAATGCAATATCCTGCATTGTCCATCCTTCATAGTAATGAAATCTACCCTGCATTGCAACAACCTGGCGTCCTCCAAGTTCACCAAAAATAAGCTTGCCTGCATGGCCTTCAACAGTCGACACCGGGAAATGCGGAATAGTAGAGTACTCTATCTCTTTTTCTATTTTAATTTCTCTAATGAGTCCTCCTAATCCTGAACCCAGTATAATACCCACTTCCGGCTTTTTAGTAATGATGGATGCGATATAATCAACGCTTTCTTTTATTCTTTCTAACATAGTTTATAATGGTTTCGTCAAACAAATTTTTATCCTTTTCATGAAATTGGATTTCCATGGGGACATAGTAAAAAGGCAACTCCTCTGCCAGTTTCAGTATTGCCGGATTCTTCAGACGCATCGCATCTTTTTCGGTTGTAATAAGCAGTTTATTGCGGGTGTAAATATCGGAATAATTGCTCTTAATCCGCTCAATATCTTCGCTTGTGTAAATATGATGATCATTGAATCGCATTACAATTAAGTCATTACAATTTTTTCTCAACTCATACTCAAGTGGATATGGATTTGCTATCCCTGCAACCAAAAGAATCACACCTACATGGGAGTTGATATCTTTAGTCTCCTTAATATTCCATAGAGATCTGATAATGCTATACTTAATAAATGAGAATAAAACAATCTGGTGAGCAGATGGATTAAGGTCCGATATTATTTGCTGGCGTTCAATCGGTGAAAGAACTGAAGGTGTTTTAGTAACAATTATTAAATCGGCTCTTTTCGCATTATAAGCATGTTCTCTCAAAGTGCCGTAAGGAAGCAGATAATCGTCGCAGTATAGTTTATGATAATCAGTGAGCAATATTGATAATCCCGGTTTAACAAACCTGTGCTGATATGCATCATCAAGAATAATTATATCGAGGTCAGGATACTTTTTCATTAATTTCACTACTCCTCGTCGACGGTTCTCGTCTGTGCAAACTATCAGATTGTTAAATTTGTGGAAATACTGTAATGGCTCATCGCCTATTGTTCCGGAATGGTCCTCATTACCGGCAAGAATAAATCCCCGTGTTTTTCTTCCATACCCTCTGCTTAGTGTTGCTACCAGGAAATTGTCTGATAACAGACGCACCAGATATTCAACATGCGGGGTCTTTCCGGTCCCGCCTGCAGAAAGATTTCCCACTGAAATCATAGGTATATCATACGTAACAGAACGCAATATTCCTATATCAAACATTGCATTTCTGATTCGTATAACGAATCCATACAAGAGTGTAAATGGCAAAAGAAAAAGCCTCAGCAATTCCATGGCTTAAAATTAACGAATTTTCATTCCTGATTCCAAAAATTAGTAATTTTAATGCCAACTATTTTCATATCATAATTGTTTGCACTACTTGTGATGAACTAACCAACCAGAATTAAGTTATAAATGAAAGTCCCGACTATGCATATAAAATTAAAAGAAATTATTGATTTAATTGAATCAGTTGCTCCTCTGCAAACCCAGGAGTCTTATGACAATTCGGGACTTATAGTCGGTAATACAAATGACCAGATAACAGGAGCATTAATATCTCTCGATCTTACCGAAGAAGTCATTGAGGAAGCAATAGAGTTAAAATACAACTTAATTATCACGCATCACCCCCCTGTTTTCAAGCCACTGAAAAAGATAACCGGGGCTGATGAAACCGAAAGATGCTTAATAAAGGCTATAAAAAATGGCATAGCACTATATGCAGCCCACACAAATCTAGACAACTCATCTCAAGGGGTCAATAACATCCTGGCAGAGAAGATTGGTATTAAGCCTTCTGGAATTTTACAGCCTATTAAAAGCGTTGTTCGCAAGCTGGTTGTATTTGTACCGGAGAGCCATCATGAAGTTGTAAGGCAAGCAATATTTGATGCGGGAGCAGGTGTCATTGGAAAATATGACTGCTGCAGTTTTAACACCCATGGTACAGGAACATTCAGAGCAGGTAAGGGAACTAATCCTCACGTTGGAGAAATAGGTGAACTGCACTTTGAACCTGAAATACGAATTGAAACTGTATTTCCCGCATGGATTGAAAACAAAATATTAAAAGCTGTCAATAAAGTTCATCCTTACGAAGAAATTGCATGGGATTCTTACCAGCTTACTAACGATTATAATCTTGCTGGCTCAGGACTAATCGGAGAATTTCCCGACCCAATGTCAGAAATTGACTTATTAACTCACCTCAAACAAACTCTTAATATTCCATTCTTAAAGCATACGGAATTCCTTAATAAACCGTTAAAAAGAGTTGCTATTTGTGGGGGTTCGGGCAATTTTTTAATAAAAGATGCAATCGCCCGCAAGTGTGATGTGTTTATTACCGGAGAGCTAAAATATCATGACTTCTTCACAGCTGATGGTAAAATACTTCTTATTGAGGCCGGGCACTATGAGACTGAACAGTTTACAAAAGAATTATTATATCAAATACTTAAACAAAAATTTACTACCTTTGCACTCCAAATTTCCAGGTTAAGTTCTAATCCTGTTAAATATTTCTAATCAATCCTAAACTAAGGGATAATATGGCAAAGACGTCGAAAGAAAACAGCACTTCAAAAAATTCACCGGTCGACAATCAAGAACAGCAAGATAAAAGTTACATTTCGGCACACGTTTCTTTAACTTCTTCAGAAACTGAAGAGTCCGAAATATCAATTGAGAAAAAATTGATTGCCTTGTATAGTCTCCAACAGATTGATTCTCAGATTGACAAAATAAGAATCATCAGAGGTGAACTTCCTTTAGAAGTTGAAGATCTGGAAGATGAGATTGTCGGACTTCAGACCCGCATTGACAATTACATCCAGGATATTGAGAACCTGGGCGTACAAGTCAAGGAAAAAGAAAATCAGATAAAAGAAAGCACACAGCATATCAAACGTTACGAAGAGCAGCAAAATAATGTTCGCAATAGTCGTGAATTTGAATCCCTTGCAAAAGAAATTGAATATCAGAACCTTGAAATTGCACTTGCTGAAAAAAGAATCAAAGAATACTCTCATAATCTTAGCCTGAAAAATGAAGAGATTGCTGCTGCTCAGAAAGTTCTTGACGAACGCCGCAACGATCTTGAAATTAAGAAAAGTGAACTTGCCGATATCGTAAATGAAACCGAAAAGGAAGAACAGGCGCTCTTAAATAAATCAGAAGATCTTCAGCACTTTATTGAGGATAGACTTTTAACAGCTTACAAGCGAATCAGGAAAAATGCACGCAATGGCCTTGCTGTTGTTAGTGTTGAACGCGACGCTTGTGGCGGTTGTTTTAGCGCAATTCCACCACAACGTCATCTCGATATAAGAATGCATAAAAAGATTATCGTTTGTGAATATTGTGGCCGTATCCTGGTTGATCATGGCCTTGCATCCAGCGTCAATCAATAAGTTTTTAAAAATATCTCTTTTATTCATATTGGGTCTTACCCTTTATGTACCTTGTTACGCTCATTCCTTTGAGCTTACTCCCTCTTATAATGAGGCCTATCTCGAGATCCTCAGACTGCGGTTCGATAAGGCTGAAAATCTTATTCGCAATGAAAAGTTAAAAGACCCCGATAATGCTGCATATGCTTATTTTGACGGGTACATCGACTTTCTTAAGTATCTGCTTAATGAAGAAAGCACTGATTACGAACATTTGTCTTCTCTTCATCAAAGCCGGTTGAATATTCTCAATAAAGTACCGAAGGCGTCACCATGGCATTATTATTCGCAGGGTCAGGCTAATCTTCAAAATGCAATTGCAGCAATCAAAGCAGGCAACTATTTAAAAGCTGCATCATACCTGAGACAGTCTTATAACCTTTTCCAGGAGAATGAAAGGCGTTTCCCTTCATTTCTTCCTGCCAAGGCAGGAAACGGTCTTATGCATATATTGTTCGGTTCAGTTCCAGATTCATATAGATGGATTACCAATACTCTGGGTTTCAAGGGAGATGTTTATCATGGTATTGATCTTATTTACAAGATCCTTGAACATCCCGACCCTGATAATTCATTCCTGTATAATGAATGCCTCTTTTTATGCTCCTTCATAACCTCCGATTTAAGTAACAATCCCGTATTCAGCCACAAACTTGCTAACCTCTTTGCAGAAAACAAGAACAGGGCTGAATTAAAAATTAATCTGCTCCTGACTTATGGTGCAGCTTCACTTTACATCAACAATGGTGAAAATGATGAAGCTTTAAAATTGCTAATAAACAGACCCGATGGCCCGGGTTATTATAAAATTCATTATCTGGATTACCTCACAGGAACTTCATTATTGAATAAGATGAATCCATCGTGCAGATTATACCTTCTCAGGTATGTTAACTCATACAAAGGCACCTCGTATGTTAAATCAGCATATCAGAAACTAGCGTGGTCATATTTAATTGATAATGACTTGCACCACTACAATCAGTATATTTCGAGAGCATTGATTTTTGGTAACTCCCAAATGGAGAATGATAAAGAAGCTTATACCGAAGCCAAAACAGGAGTGCGACCTCACATAAACCTTCTTAAAGCACGACTTTTGTTTGATGGAGGTTATTATACCGAATCAGAAAATGCATTACATTCCATAAGTGTGAAATCATTGACATCACTTCAGAAAACAGAATATTATTACAGGTTTGCCAGAATAAAGCACAAAACAGGACAAATTGATGATGCCAGTACCTTTTATCTAAATTGTCTTCAATCGGAAGGAAATTCTTCAACATGGTTTGGTGCAAATTCACTTCTCCAGTTAGGATTAATCAGTGAGTCGCAGTTAAAGTATAATGAAGCTAAATCATATTTCAATCAATGCCTTGACAGAGATTTCCCCATATTCAGGAATAGCATTCACCAAAAAGCAAAAGCAGGTTTAAGCCGACTTAAAGATTGAGCAATGAAACAACTATCTTAAAATGCAGGAAGGTCATCGATAAACGACAACCTTCCGGGCAAAACAATCAGGTAGAGATAATCCTTTAGCTTAATTAGTTATTAGTTTTAAAACCGAAAACCGAGTGTTAACAAGAACATACTGTTAGTTATCTGTGTATCTGCTACCGGAGGATCTGCATTAAATGGAGTACTATATAAATGGTATTCATCATCCATATCATTCATTGCCCAGGTTAAATCAGCAAACACTCTGCTGCCTCTTACACCTAATCCTGCTGAGTACGTATTCATTACAGAGTTTGTTCCTTCCTTATAAGGATTAGCTGAGATAGCATATCCACCTCTCAAACTTAATAGCCCCAGTCGCCATTCAGCTCCAAACCTTAGATTGTGAGCCACGTTATAACTTTCTCTAATAGCATCATTCTCACCTTCAAAGTCATAGTCATCAGCTCTCAGACGTGCATTTGAGTAATTGAGATACTGATAGTCAGCACTTATAAGTCCTGATTTACCAAGAATAATACCAACGCCAGCCATAGCTTTGAAAGGAGTGTTCAATTCATAATCATAATAACCGGTAGCTGAAGCTCTTTTTGATGAAGCTGTATCAAACCTCGAACGGAATGAAGTTGAGAAATCGTCTGACATTGAATAGAAGGTTGGAGTCTCAATTGCACCTCCTAATCTGATAAAATCTGTAGGTCTTACAATTATACCAACCTTAAGATTAATACCTGTGCCTGAAGTTTCCAACTCATCAATCCTGGTAAATGAGTCAAAGTAATCACTACGGTTTTCAGTATCGGTTTCAGTATAGATTGAAGTTTCTTTATAACTGATATACGGCACGCCAAGTGTTGCGCCAAGATAAACCTGGTCGTTATAGTTTGCACCAAATGAGAACACCATTTCATTAATAGCTCCACTACTTTCTATTGATTTTCTTTGCATTACTCCACCATTTGGCATATCAATGTAATATACACCATTTGCATCATTCCACATTAATTCGGTGTCATAAGCCAAACCTGCACCAAAATTATCGAGGTCATCCAGTGCTACACCTTGTGAAGCATCCACAATAGGAGTTAAATAACTTGAAGTCTCATTAAAACCGGAAATCAGAACCCTGTTATGAAAATTGGCCATGCGATTCATTCCAAAGCCAAACTGAACTTTCTTCCATTGACTTGAAGGATTGCGCATAGTTAAATCCTGAATCAAAACAATTCCGATATTTCCTAAATTAAAATTATACTTCTCATCTTCTCTTATATCACCCATGTATCTTGATTCTGACGAACCGACATACAATGAAGGAGTAATTGAAAACTCTGATCGGGTATAAAGACCGATTCCGGCAGGATTGCTACTTAAGGAACTAAAATCTGCGCCCAATGCTCCAAACGCTCCGCCCATTGCTGTAAACCTGGCAGTACCGGTTGGTGATAACCTTGAATATCTAAGTGCATCGATTTCGTTCTGAGAGTATACTGCTGTTATAGCAGTCAGTAAACAGATGACTAATACGAGTGATTTTTTCATGATGAGTTATTATTAAGAGTTCTTATCTGCTGCGACCATTTGATGATCTTGAACTTCCCGATGAAGAGGATGATGACGAAGATCTTGGGCTTGAATAACTGCTACCTGATGAAGATCCGGAAGGACTGTAACTCCTTCCTGAAGATGATGAAGAAGGTGGCGAATATGACCTTGAAGGTGTTGAAGTGGCAGGTCTTGAATAACTTCCCTGACCCCTTGAAGGTGCTGTTCTTGAAACACTTCTGTTAGGTGATGATGAAGGAACTGACACACTTCTCTGAGTGTTGGAAGAGGGAGCAGTTACACTTCTTTGAGTGTTTGAATGATTAGTATTAGCCGGTCTTGCACTCTCTGTTCTTGCACTTTCTCTTATGTTTCTGTAACGAGGACTTGTGTACTCGTTACTTGACTTTGGCTTATTATAACCGGGTGCACTATACGACTGTGGTATTCTGGCTTCTTTTGATGGAGCATTCTGATCATCAGGAACGTTATACCGCATAACCTGTGGTCCTCTTGAATTGCCCGATCTTGGAGATTGTTCACGTTGAGGAGTTGAATATCTGTTTTCATCAGAACTTCTCACCGGTGAAGAACTTCTTGTATTCACGGGAGCCTGAATCCTGTTGTTTTGAGCATCCTGAGATCTTTGATTAATCCTGTCGGAACTTGTTGACCTTGAAGAGTTTGTTGAAGGGACTGTAATCCTGTTGTTACCAGGCTGTTCAGTCCTTACACTACGGGCGTTTCCTGTAGATCTCGGTGAAGACATAGCATCTCTTGAATCAGATCTTGTGTTCTTAATATCGGAGTTAGCAGGTGTGACAGCACCTGATGAACGGGAATTGGAAGTTCTTCCGTTTCCAGTTGATACATTATCGAGCCTTCCACTCTTCAGCGCAGCTTCATATCTTTCGCCGAAGGATGTACCATTTGAACCGGAAAGGCTTGAGCTACGTCCATTACCTGATCTTCCACCACCGGCAGCTGAGCCTCTGTGTCCGTAGTAGTTGGAGTTGTAGTCCTTACTATTGTAATAGTATGCATATGGGCTGTAGCCATAATATCCGTCGTAGAATCCATTATAATATCCATGATTGTAACCTGACCAGTACCCTCCATAACTATATGGCGAGTAGCCATAGTAAGGATAATCCCAGAAAGGATCCCAGGGATATCCATAGGAGAATCTCCATGAGAACCCTGAATATGGATACCACCAGTTATAACCCATGTAAATACTGGTTCCCCAGCTATAAGGGTTGTAGTCATACCAGTATCTGTTGGTGTAATATGGAGAATAGTAACTATTAAAATAGTAATCACTATGGAATCTCTTTAGACGTGCGGCATACGCATAATCATAATAATCATCGGAGTTGTAGTAATTGTTAGTTACATAGGTGTTACCATTTTCATCGGTATATGGCTGAGCGGAATAGTCTCCCTCTTCAGTGTATTCTCCATAATATGCCGAATCCTGATAGTAGTATTCACCTTCAGCCTGGTATTGCTCATCGGCTTGTGCCTGTGATTCCTGAGGCATATCCATTGGCTGATTGTTAGTAGTTTTAGGTGTAGCTATAACCGTTGCAGGTGCGTCTTTAGGTGAATAATAGACGTCATCGCCATAACCCTGTGCCTGATACTGAGTAGTACAGGAAACAAATGTTATTGCCATGGCTGCAAGTAAAGTGATTAAGGTTTTCATTTTAAGGTCCTCCCTTGATTATGCGTATAGTGTTGAATATGTTTGTGTCTTTAAGTTGCTAAAATTATTAATTTTGCAATCCATTTCCGACTTTTTTCGGAATTATTTGCTACATTGAATATCACAAATACTATACCACAACAGCATTATGGCTAAAGATTTTGCAACAAGAAGTGAAAATTACTCTCAATGGTACAACGACCTTGTAATAAAGGCTGACCTGGCAGAAAACTCTGCTGTCCGCGGATGTATGGTTATTAAACCATACGGTTATGCAATTTGGGAAAAAATGCAGGCCGCACTCGATAAGAAATTTAAAGACACCGGTCACGTAAACGCTTACTTCCCAATTTTCATACCAAAATCTTTCTTCAGTAAGGAAGCCAGCCATGTTGAAGGATTTGCAAAAGAATGCGCTGTTGTAACTCACTATCGTTTAAAGAACGATCCTTCAGGTAAGGGCATTGTCGTAGATGAAGATGCAAAACTCGAGGAAGAATTAATAGTCAGACCTACTTCCGAAACTATCATATGGGACACATACAGGAACTGGATTAAGTCATACCGCGATCTACCGCTGCTAATCAACCAGTGGGCTAATGTAGTTCGTTGGGAAATGCGAACCCGTTTGTTTTTAAGGACTGCCGAATTCCTATGGCAGGAAGGTCACACGGCTCATGCCACTTCCGAAGAAGCTATTGCAGAAACCGAAAAGATGCTTGGTGTTTATGCTGATTTTGCAGAAAACTTTATGGCTGTGCCTGTTATAAAAGGCTTGAAGTCACCAAATGAACGTTTTGCAGGTGCTGTTGAAACTTATTGCATTGAAGCACTAATGCAGGATGGTAAAGCTCTGCAAGCAGGGACTTCTCATTTCCTTGGCCAGAATTTTGCCAGGGCTTTTGACGTTCAATACCTGAGCAAGGAAAACAAACTTGAATATGTATGGGCAACCTCATGGGGAGTATCAACCCGTCTGATGGGAGCTCTTATCATGGCTCATTCAGATGACCATGGACTAGTACTACCTCCGAAACTTGCACCAACACAAGTGGTTATTGTTCCTGTTTATAAAAGTTCCGAACAATTGGTTCAGATTTCACAAACTGTTAAACCTATCATCGAAAAACTGCAGGAACTGGGTGTTTCTGTTAAATATGATGACAGAGAAACCTATAAACCGGGCTGGAAATTCAACGAGTATGAGTTCAAGGGTGTACCTGTGCGTTTAGCTATCGGGCCAAGAGATCTTGAAAACGGAACAGTTGAAGTCTCTCGACGTGACACTCTTGAAAAATCAGTTTATCAGCTGGCTGATATTGAAAATAAAATAATCAACCTCCTGAACAGTATACAGAAAAATCTGTTCCAGAAGGCTCTCGATTTCCGTGAGAATATGACTTCAACGGCCGACTCATGGGAAGAGTTCGTTGATATTCTTGATAATAAGGGCGGTTTTATTCTAGCTCACTGGGATGGTACTCCCGAGACCGAGCAAAAGATAAAAGAAGAGACTAAAGCTACAATCCGATGTATCCCTCTGGATGCAAAACCCGAAGAAGGAAAGTGCATTCTAACCGGCAAGCCTTCTTCAAGAAGAGTAATTTTTGCAAGAGCATATTAAACAAAAAACCGGATTCAAATCCGGTTTTTTGTTTTAAAAAGGAATTAATTCACCATCCCCGATATCATTGCACTTTACTAATCTGGGATTTCCTGTATAGTATATATTACCTACCGATGTTATTTCTGCTTCCAGGATGTCATGGGCATAGACATAGCAATCATTGGTGCCATAATTTTTAATGTATACATTGTTTGAAATAAGCTCGCTACAATAAAAAGGTCCATAACTGTTTGCATAAATCACCGTGTTAGCTGCATGGCCTTTCACATTAAAGTCTACAGTGCCATAATGAAGGGCTAACCCTAATTTACGTACCGAAACATCAAGTTTCATTGAACCTGCTCCTCCCCATACATTAATATTAAGGGTTTCAGCATTAAAACTGCCATCTGTAATCAAGTCGCCTGAACTCTCATACCTTATTCCTGTTAGTGCTGGAGATGATATAATCACTTTTAATTCATTCTCATAACTTCTTACCCAATTGCAGATTAAGGAGCTTGAAATTACAAGGGTACTGTCGCTTATATCTGTGTTTACAGAATTAATTAAGTTCTCACCACCCTCAACCTTAATTGAAAAAATATCACCCTCTACTAAAATAACATTGATATTATCGTACATCTCAATTTCATCGAAATATGATGCAGGTCTTTCTTCCTGTATTGTCTTGCCGGGCTGACTGAAACAATCGTCAACCTTAGATTTCTTACAACCCGCCAAAGCAAAAAGAAGTACTACCATGAAAACTGGTAATAATACTTTATAAACACAAATCATTTGCCCTCGGTACGTATTGCACATCACACCTATAACTTCTTGAGATTATATTTCATTTTAAACCTGTAACCAACACCAAATGTTACATAATCAGCCCTTGCAAAATGTGTTTTAAGTGTTATTGCACCAAAAACATTGGGTGTTACTAAATATTGCATACCAATCTTATAGTATGAGATACCTTCATTTGATCGACCGCCGGTATAAAAACCTAACCCAAATGGAAATGAAAGTCGGGATACTACAAGCTCATACATTAATGATACCCCGGATTTAGTAAGATTACTCCCTGTTTCAGTTTTTTCGCCTTCTTCATCTATTAATCGTACATCTGAGCCATCATAGAGTATATCGAAACATAAACCTGCCTTACTTTTATAGCTCAGACTCTTTAAAACTGCCATAGAACCGGTCATCACGTTATACCTCTCGCTTATAACTTCACCAATACTCTTGGTCCCGAATGAAAAGCTAACTCTTCCTTCAAGGAAGTCATGTCCATCGAATTCATACATTGTAAGCGATGGTCTGATAGAACGCATTATATATGGATTCTCCTTGTTAAGTCTGAAAGCAACGCCAGCTGATAAAGAAGGAATATTAAGACCAAAATTAGGGGTCTTTATCGATCCGTTCGAAAAGTGCATTAATTGCATCCCTGCCGAAAGTTGAAGAAAACTTGTTGGCTTCCATCTGTACTCAACCATAAAATTTACAGCTGCATTCACATGCGACCCAATAGCAATATACTTGTAGTTCTCTAAACGATCAAACTTTTGTGTAAGATAACCTAAACCTGCCGATACTTTTAAGTCTAATTCATTGTTTCTGTTCTTAGTCAACGGAAAAGAGATATAAGGCATAATTGCATGGGCTTTACCAAGTGTTTCTGCACTTCCAAGATGGCCACTCCAATATGTAACGCCAATAACCGGATAAAGATAAAGTGCTTCCCATTGTTGTTTTCCATAAGTAGCTTTAGCCAGACTTATTTCAAAAGAAGGAATGTGCTTGTTAAACACTTCCATTTCCAAATGATGAGCGACTAAAAAACCAACATTAGCACGTGATTCTATTAAAACATTCGGAGCTTTGAAATTATGGATCTTCTGAGTATAACCATAATTAAAGCAGAAGCTAAAAGCCATTAGCAGAAAAAGGTAACGAAAACTATCAGGTTTGTCCACCACTCTTACTATGTCGAAATCCCATTTTATTTTCACTCTTCCCCTATATCTGTTGAAAAAACAAAAGTAAGAAACGTCGGGTTAGGTTTATTAACTTTGCAAAAACTAAAATAGAATGGACAAGCGACTGCAGGCTTTTGAAAGATTGCTGAACATAATGGATGAACTTAGGGCAAAATGCCCTTGGGATAAATCACAGACAATAGAATCACTAAGATATCTTACTATTGAAGAAACCTATGAGTTGAGTGACGCGATCCTTGAGAATGATATGGACGAAGTGAAAAAAGAGTTGGGCGATCTTATGCTCCATCTGGTTTTTTACTCCAAAATAGCATCCGAACAAAGCTCTTTTGACATAACCGATGTTTTAAACTCAATTTGCGAAAAACTAATCAGAAGACACCCTCACATATATGGTGAAGTTATAGCAAAAGATGCTGAAACAGTCAAAAACAATTGGGAAAAAATCAAAATGACTGAAGGCAGAAAATCAGTTTTAAGTGGAGTTCCGGGCTCACTTCCTGCCATGGTCAAAGCCTATCGTATACAGGAAAAAGCCAGAGGTGTCGGCTTTGATTGGGACAATGCCGGTCAGGTATGGGATAAAGTTCAGGAAGAGCTTTCAGAACTTGAATATGAAAAAATAAATGGTTCTCATGACCAAATTGAAGATGAGTTTGGTGATCTTTTATTTGCACTTATCAATTATTCCCGATTCATAGATGTTAATCCTGAAGATGCGCTTGAAAGAACCAATAAGAAATTCATAAATCGCTTCAGGTATATTGAAGAAAAAATCAACGCTGAAGGAAAATCAATGCATTCCATGAATCTGGCCCAATTGGATGAGTATTGGGATGAAGCTAAAAAACAAGGGCTCTAACAGAAATATAGTATATGAATGGTGAAATAGATTCTTCAGTTATTCTCTTTGCGTTTGGTCTCACTCTTTTTGCCGGCTTAAGCACAGGTATCGGTGCTGCAGTAGCTTTTTTTGCAAAAAAAACAAATACCCGTCTTCTATCGGTTGCATTAGGATTTTCTGCCGGTGTAATGATATATGTTTCGTTTGTTGAGATCTTTCCAAAGGCAAGAAATAGCATGATAGAGGATGTCGGTCCTCAATTTGCTTATTATTACACAGTCGCAGCATTTTTTGCTGGTATCATCCTGACTGCTATTATCGACAAACTAGTTCCTTCCGGATCAAATCCTCATGAGCAGCATTCTCTTGTCGACATTGAAAATGTGCAGCACTCTGTTAAGCATAAACAGGCTTTATATCGTATGGGAGTATTTTCGGCTATGGCCATTGCAATCCATAATTTCCCGGAAGGACTTGCTACATTTTTCTCAGCAGTTGAGGATCCTGCTTTAGGTTTAAGTGTTGCAATAGCAATAGCAATTCATAATATTCCTGAAGGAATAGCTGTATCTATACCTGTTTACTATTCTACCAATAAGAGAAAAAAAGCCTTTTTTCTCTCGTTTTTATCAGGTTTGGCTGAACCGACAGGGGCATTAATAGGCTATTTCTTCTTACTGCCTTACCTTAACGGACTAACCTTTGGAATTACCTTTGCAATGGTTGCAGGTATCATGGTATTTATCTCTCTCGATGAACTTTTACCAACTGCCGAAAAGTATGGCGAGCATCACTTGTCTATTTATGGATTAATATCCGGAATGGTTGTAATGGCTGTTAGTCTGCTATTATTTGTTTGAATGAAATAATATTTTGCAACGCTGGTATATCATATTTTTATAAGTTTGTAACCATTAAATTCAACTTCATATGGCAGTATTAGTTGGCAAAAAAGCTCCTCTTTTCGAAGCGGATGCTGTAATTAATGGCGGGGAAATCGTCGAAAAGTTCTCTTTAAGTCAGTTTATCGGCAAAAAGCACGTCGTCTTTTTCTTCTATCCTCAGGATTTTACTATTGTAAGTCCAACTGAATTGCTGGCTTTCCAATTGAAACTCGAAGAATTTGATAAGCGGAACGTTGCTATTGTGGCCTGCTCTGTCGATTCTCCTCATTCTCACCATGCATGGTTGCAAATTGAGCCTTCACAAGGTGGAATTAAAGGTGTTACATTTCCAATTGTTTCTGACTTCTCCAAAACAATAGCAGCCAATTACGATATGATGGCCGGTTATTATGAGTATGATGAGGAGGATGAACGCCTTGAATTCGATGGAGAACCCGTTGCTTATCCCGGATTATTTTTAATTGACAAACAAGGAATCGTAAGGCATCAGCTGATAAACGATTTACCATTGGGAAGAAATGTAAATGAAGTATTGCGAATAATTGATGCTTTGCAATACTACGAAGAAACCGGTGAAGAAACTCCGGCCAATTTTACAAAACCATTCTGAGACGTTTAGTTAACTTCCGGAATTTTGTTGAAGTCAAATTCTATCCTGTTATTATTCACGAAATCAAACAGGGTTAACCTTCTCATTTCAAAATAACTATCCCAGAAAGTTGCAAGCGAATTTACAAACCTTTGCCGTGCATCATCCTTTTCTGTTTGGGCTAATCGCAAATCAATTATATCAATTTTCCCAATCATATAGCGTTGCTTGGTAACCTCAAATCTCTTTAAGGCAACAGTGTCGCTTTTCGTAGCAATTGCATATTGAGAGGGCTGCATGTTGTATTGCATAATTTTAAGGAGCACCTCCTTGTCAAAGTCAACAATACCCTGTTGGACATCTGTTCGGGCTACTTCCCTGTTTGACTCTGCAAGTTTAACCTCCCCCCGTCCTAAACCCCAATCTAGTATTGGTATTCTAACACCTATTTCCAGTCGTTGTTGATCCTGCGGGTGTCTGAATATATCATTAAAGTCGACAGTACTTTGTGTCAGGCCATACATTGCATAGAGATCAATATTAAATCTATTCTTAGCTTTGGCTTCTGCCACTTTGCTTTCAGCTTCAAAAATCATTCTCTCAAAAGCCAGAGCATCAGAACGGTTATTACGGGCTTCATTAATAGCAAAAACAGGATCAATGTGTACCATTGGTGGAGCTATAGGTGCAACCAATTCAATTGAAACATCCTCAGGTAATCGGAGATAAGACTTTAAATCAAAGGTTCTCATTTCGACTCCAAGAATTGCTACTTCCATATTGGAGCGAGAAGTCAACAAGCTAAGCTCTGCTTCCAGCAATTCATTCTCAGCAATAGTGCCTATATTGAATCTACCTCTGGCTATTTGATACAATGTATCGTTATTAGCCAGATTAGTTTGTTGTATCTGTAAATAAATTTGTGCACTAAGCAATGCAAAGAATGCACTCGTAGCTGAAATATTTATCTGCTCCTGGTCTTCAAGATATCTGCGCTCGGCCTCAGTATATCTGAGTGGTTCTATTTTCTTTGACCACTTATACTTATTGTATCCGAACAGAGGCTGACTAATTCCAATATTAATCGGGGATGACAGATACGATGTACGGGTAGAATCGCCAAATATATCTATTCTTTGCAGATCCGATCTCAGGAATATACTTCCTCCGGTAAGGCCCAGATTTTTGGACAATGATAAACCTCCGGCATAATTGGCAAGGTTCCTCTCAACAAAGAAATCTCCTTCTCGTGTTGTGATTTTTTCAATATTCCGGCTTAAACTAGGGATTGTTGCATCGAGAGTCAGCATTGGCATCAGAGTAGCTTGATAGTTACGATATTGCCAGTAACTGCTTCTGAACTTATGCATTGCAGAAAGCGCATCGGGCGATTGCCTCTGTGCAATTTCCAGCACTTCATCAAGAGTCAGTACTTTTACACTTTGTGCCTTTATTTGGTTATCAATAGATGTGCAAGCTACCGTGAGACACATGAACACCAATAGAACCCGAAGGAGTGTTGAAAATTTCATTTTTATAGCTTTATTCATATCGCAAAGAGGTAACCGGATCCTGCATAGCAGCCTTTCTGGCAGGCATATAGCCAAAGGCTATACCTACTGAAGCTGAGACTCCAAATGATATTAATATCGAAGGAAGAGATACTATTGTAAGTATTCCTGCTATTACGGTTATAAGCTTTGCCAGGGTAATTCCAAGTATGATACCAATTACTCCCCCTGAGAGACTAATCATTGTAGCCTCACTCAGAAACTGAAATGTTACATCCTTTTTAGTTGCTCCTGTTGCCATCCTGATACCAATCTCTTTCGTTCTCTCCATTACTGAAGCAAGCATGATATTCATGATGCCAATACCGCCAACAATTAATGAAATGCTTGCTATTGCTCCCAATACAATGTTAAAGATATCTTTTGTCCTTTGTTCCTGTTTTAACAGAAGCTCGGGAACCTGAACAACATAATCCTCAACACCGGCATGTCTCCTTTTCAGCATACGGTTTATAATTTCAGTTGTTTTAGTTATTTGCGAAGTTTCATTAACCTGTACAACTATTTTGTCGATTTGATTGGATATTTCATCATCACTACCCGAAGAAGAGCTATACGAAACGAAATCATCACCCATAATTACACTTGTACCTCCTCCCCTAACCATGGCAGTAGTTACAACTGACCTGTCCTTGTACCTGAGCAATAGAGTCTGTATTGGAGCATATATACCCTGATTGTAATCACTAATACCCATGTTTTCCGAGAGTTCGGTAGTTACCGATCTGCTTCTGAGTACTCCAACCACCTTCAACCACACACCTCCGCATTTAACATACTGACCAATTGGGTCCTTTTTAGGAAATATTTTGTTCTTAATGCTGGCTCCTAAAATACAAACCGCCTTCCCTTCAATCATCTGCTCCCTGTTGAACATCTCACCTTTTTCAAGCTCGAGATTAAAAACATCAAAGAAGTCGGGAGTCACCCCACTAACTTTACCGTAAACATTTACTCCTTCGGCAATAATGGTTGATTCATAAATAACCTCAGGGCTAACCTTGCTAACAGTTGGAATTATCTCTGCTATGCTGTTTGCATCAGCAAGCGACAGCCCGGGTGAAAATTTCTCTGATGACTGTTTACCTTTTTCTTCCTCTTCCGAATCCTGATTCTTCTTAGGATCATCGGTCTTGGGAGTGATTATAATGTTGTTAACCCCAACCAGTTTCATCTGGTCGAGTATCTCCTGCTTAGCCCCCGATCCAATAGCCAGCATTGCTATAACTGCAGCGACCCCGAAAATAATTCCCAAAGCAGTGAGTATAGAACGGAACTTATGTGCCACTACAGCCTCAAGTGCAATTGACAATATATACAGTCTTCTTTCCAAATTACAAGTTGATTAGAGGTTAGTCACATTTTACTGAATAACATCTTGTTTATAATTTTAATAGCTTCCAGTCAATTGCGTCTTCAGGAGGAGCCATATATACTTCATCACCTTCTTTCAAACCCTCCTTTATTATTATCTGATTTTCATTGGTAAGCCCAGTTCTTATCTGCTGCTTAACCTTCTTGCCTACCAAATATACATAGGAAAGTGAATCAGAATTATGAACGCATTCTATTGGAAGATAAAGCACATTTGGAACAGTTGAAGTATTAATGATATTTTTAGTAGTCATAGCAGGCCTGAGAATGCTGTCATATTCATGAACATTAATAACAACCTCAAACACTTTTGCGTTTGAACTTCGCATTTGTTCCCCAATATTAGCTACTTCTTTTACCACACCGGTGTACTTCCTTTCGGGAAAAGCATCAACGGAAATCTGTACCTGCTGCCCGGTCTTTATTTTGCTTATATCAATTTCATTAACGTAAGTCTTGGAGATCATTTCTTTCAAATTCGGAAGTGTGGCCACTACATTTTCCCATGAGCCCACAGTAGCTCCTATTCCCATCTTCGAGCCATCCCAATTTCGTTTATATATAACCATACCGGATTTGGGAGCTGTAACTGTAAATCCCTGCAACACTTCTCTTATTTGCTCAAGTCGTCGCTGAGCTTGTGTATATGATGCAGATACCTCCTGCATGTTGGCATTGGCCTTGTCGGATTTTAACTTATAGTTCTTTTGTGCCTGATCAAATGATCTTTGTGCTTTTTCGAGATCTATTGCAGCCTGGCGCTGAGTAGCAGGTGGCTCATAAATTGACTGTTCAACAGTAATCTTTCTTTCCTCCAACGCATATCGCAGGTTTATCAATTCCTCACGTGCTGCTCTCATGTCCATTGAAGTATCCAGCTTGGTTTTTATATACTGCGACTCGAGCTTTTCGAGCTCACTCTCGAGATCCTTCATTCTGTTGGTAATCTCTGACCTGTCGAGTGATGCAACATACTGCCCTGAATCAACTAAAGTTCCTTCAGGGACAATATCGCTTATCTGTACCTGCCAGATCCTGACTTCTCTCATCCCTGCAGGCCCCATTATATTTTCGGAATTCTTAGCCTCAAGTTCCCCACTGGTGGTAACATCTATTTTGAAATTACCAAATGCCACTTTCGCTGTTATTGAACTGTCAGATCTGGCACCTCTTGTAAAATAGAAAGCAGATCCAACTATAACTATTATTATCAGGGTTAGAATTACCCAAAATCTTCGGCCATTTGAAATTAATGCCATTGTCGGTCTGATTTAAGTATTGTTCTTTAATGACGTTAACGACAAAGTTATCACATTATTGGATTAATGTCCGGCAACATAAACAGAATTTTTTCATTTCAAAACTTTTTATTTCCACAATTGTAAGTTTAGAAGTAACATTAACTTAATTCCATGATAGAGATTTCATCCTTTAAAGATCAGTTCAGAGATTTATATAATAAAGAACCACTGGTTTACTTTGCTCCCGGCAGAGTAAATATCATAGGTGAACACACCGATTATAACGGAGGTTTGGTTCTGCCATGTGCAATCAGTTTTGGAACATATCTGGCAATTTCACCTAACAACGATAATATTATCAGGTTCAGAACAACAAACTTCTCTTATTTTACGGAAGTCGGAATGGATGAGCTATCGAGGAAGCATGGTGATGAATGGGTAAATTACCCACTGGGAGTTATTGATCAGTTTATCAAAAAGGGAATTAAGATTACGCAGGGATATGATATTCTCTTTTCAGGTGATATACCCAATGGTGCCGGATTATCAAGTTCCGCATCTATTGAACTTGTTATTGCTGTAGCTCTCAACGACTTACTTAAGTCGAATCTCGCACGTATCGAATTGATAAAAATGTCGCAGCTGGCTGAGCACGAGTTCGTTGGAACAAAATGTGGGATTATGGATCAATTTGCTGTTGGTATGGGGCAGGCAAATCAAGCTATTTTCCTTAACTGTCGGACTCTCGGGTATGAGTTAGTACCACTTATTCTGGAGGATCATACAATTGTTATAATGAATACAAATAAACGCCGTGAACTTGCTGATTCAAAATATAATGAAAGAGTTGCAGAATGTGCAAGTGCTCTTGAATTTTTGCGGAAAAAGAAAGATATGATTGATTTGAGTGATATAACAATGTCGGAGTTTGAGCAAATAGGTGATATTATCACTGACCCGGTAATTTATAGAAGAGCTCGGCATGTAATAAGTGAAAATAACAGGGTCAATCTGGCAGTAAGTGCACTTAAACGCAGAGATCTGGCAACACTGGGTCAATTGATGAATGATTCACATGAATCATTGCGTCATGATTACCAGGTAACCGGAGCAGAACTTGATACAATGGTCAATTCCGCACGCAAAATTAAAGGTGTTATTGGAGCCCGAATGACCGGTGCAGGCTTTGGTGGATGTGCAATTGCAATAGTTGAAAGCCGTTATGTGGAGGCTGTAATTAATAAGGTAGGTCACTCCTATGAAACCGAAATACAGCTAAAACCCATTTTCTATGTCGCAACTGTTGGTGATGGTGCCGGAATTGTCCAATAAGCTTTTTGCTGTTTAATTTTTCAGAAGCTCTTCTACAATCATCTTCACGGTAATTCCTTCAGCTTCAGCCTTATAATTTCTCACAATCCTGTGTCTTAGGATGTTAGTCGCAACGGCTTGTACATCTTCAATATCAGGAGAATATTTACCTCTTATGGCTGCATTGCATTTAGCTCCGATAATCATGTACTGAGAAGCTCTTGGACCTGCACCCCAGGTTAGGTACTTGTTAGCCCAATCATGTGCAGTTGCTGTTCCTGGTCTTGTTCGGGCAGCTGTCTTTACCGCATACTGATAAACATTATCAGGAACAGGAATTCTTCTTATCAAATTCTGGTAATAAAGAATCTCCTCTGTATCAAGAACTACCTCGGTTGTTGAAACTTTTTCAGTAGTGGTATTTTTCACTACATTAAGTTCTTGTTCCATTGAGGGGTAATCAAGCCAGATATTAAGCATAAACCTGTCAAGTTGTGCTTCAGGTAATGGGTACGTACCTTCTTGTTCTATAGGATTCTGAGTGGCAAGAACGAAAAAAGGTTCAGTGAGCGTATGCCTGTTACCGGCAACAGTAACAGCTTTCTCCTGCATCGCTTCAAGAAGTGCTGATTGTGTTTTAGGGGGAGTACGGTTTATCTCATCCGCAAGAATAATATTTGCGAAGATTGGTCCTCTCAGAAACCTGAATTTCCTGTTCTCATCCAGAATCTCGGTCCCGATTATGTCTGTTGGCATCAAATCGGGGGTAAATTGTATTCGACTGTATGTTAAACCCAACGACTGGGCAATAGTATTTACAAGCAATGTTTTTGCCAATCCGGGAACCCCAACCAATAATGCATGCCCTTTGCTGAAAATACAAATGAGGACATCCCTGATAACATCATCCTGACCGACAATGACTTTATGTATCTCCTGAGTTAACTGGTTATATTTACCAACAAAAGAATCAACTGCATCAACATCCGACTTAAATGAAATCATTTTTTTAGGTTATTTAGGTTAACATTGCATGGTTTAACAACAAGCAAGAGCTATTGGTTTTCCAATGACCAGTTATGTTTGAAATTACAATTCTTATAAGCGTCATTAATATTGAAATAAGTCTTCTGAATCTTGTCGGATAACCAATCATCAATCACATCAGCTTTCTTCTTATTCAGAGCCCATTCCTGAATTGCTGTGTAATCCTCTCTCAGATTGGCCATATGTGGTTCAGTCTTGCTTTTAATGTATACTATCTGAAGGAACTGTTTTCCTTCATCATTTTCATCGTCAACAGGACCTGAAACATCACCAGGATTCATATTTCTGATTACGCGACTGATATTACTGCTTAAAATACCGGGATCAGAAACATCAGCAGGAAAACGTGTATTTCCGGTAGCAGGGTTTACCATTAATCCTCCACTGATTTTATTAGGATCATCAGAAAACTTTAATGCTGCATCTTCGAAAGTCATCTGATTTGTACGAATGAGGTTTGCAATACTGTCGAGCAAATTACTTGCATTATTTAATTCGGTTGTCGAAATTTTGGGTCTGATTAAAATATGGCGGGTATTAATCTGCTCACCTCTTCGCTCAAGCATTTGAATGATGTGGTATCCGGCTTGTGTCTTGATAATCTCAGAAACCTCTCCCTTTTTTAACTGAAAAGCGGCAGCTTCATATTCAGGATAAAGCTGGCCTCTGCCAACAAATCCAACCTCCCCCCTTCTCCTTGATGAACCGGGATCTTCAGAATAGAGTACAGCAAGAGCTCCAAAATCTTCACCTGCCATTATCCTGTCGCGAAGCTGTTTTATCCGATCACGCGTTGCATCAAGCTCTTCTTTGCTTATTTCAGGCATTTTTACAATCTGTCCGATCTCAATTTCCGATGCTATAACAGGAACACTGTCTTTCGGGAGAGCACTAAACATTTTACGCACTTCAGCAGGTGTAACTTTAACATCCTTGATAAGTCCTTGCTGAACTTCTTCAACCATCAATTGGTCCTTTATTATCGGACGAAACTCTTCTCTGATTTCCAGGAGACTCTTCTTATAGTGCTTTTCCATCTTCTCCTGTGAACCAAATTGAGCGATGAAGTACCTGAACCGTGCATCCATTGTTTGATTTACCTGATCATCAGTAACCTCAATACTATCGAGCTCAGCCTGATTCAGCATCAACTTTTGAAAGAGCATATCCTCAAAAATCTGGCATCTGAGAGCTTCGGCATTTGCCACTGTCCCCTGTGCTCTGTATTGAATATATTGAGTTTCAATATCAGAAGCCAGTATGTAGTTGGATCCCACCACTGCTACAACTTCATCAATTACTTGCTCCTGGGCTTTTGCCTGCCATGTGCACAGCATTCCAATTGTCAAAATCGATGCACAAATAACTTTTTTCATATAATACGGCTCCAAATTCTTAATAGTCCCTTTAATTATAATCTTCCTAATAAATAGTGAATTCCTTTTTCGCAAGTGCTTCCTGGAAAACTGTCTGCTGCATCTTGTCAATCAACTCAATTCTTCTGGTATTCAATATCATGTTTTTAATATTCTCTTTCTCGAGCTGCAGTGGTGACAACGCTTCCTTTGTCTTTATCTCTTTGAAACGTATAAGATAGGTAAAAAGTGAATCACTGAATTCATAGAACGTTCTTCCGGTTAGAAAATTCTCCTCATCACCGGTTACAATTGGAATCTCTTTTTTAAGATCATCAAACCTGATCCAACTCTCATCATCAGTGAAACAAACTAACATTGACTTATCACACAGTAAATTCAATTTATCTAAATCGCCTTCCTTGTCAGATTTCAGATACCGAGTTGCTTTTGAAATGAGATCAGTACCTGACGATGAAACAGGAATCTTGACATAATTAACTCTTACTATGTTTTCCTGAAGTAGAAAGTTCTGCTTGTTTTCGTTGTAAAAGAATTCAATTTGCTCCTCGGTGACAATTGTGTCAAGTTTCTGCCTTATAAGTTCCCTCTCATACTCGTATATGATGAGTGAATTCCGGTAAGACTCAAGCTGCTCCTTGAAATCTTTCTGTTCATTGCTAAGATTACTTTCAGCCTGATGCAGAAGTATCTGTTGCATTATCCAGTTATCAATGTATTGCCTGGTAATTGCAATGCTATCGTCAGATGATGTCCCCGGTAAAACAATACCAGCCAGATCTGCGGCATACAAATAATTACCGAGACATTCCGCAACCACATGGTTCCCTTCTTTTGCTGAAAATTTATTGCATGAAAAGGAAACAACAGCTATTAAAGTGAACCATGTGATATAGGAAATTATTCTCATCTTCAATCAGATTACCGACTTCTTAATTTATCGACGAAAGAACTTCCTGATTAACTTTATACGGATATTTATTACGCAGTTCCTTTATCCATTCTTTTTCGAGGAAGTCCTGATAGTTTGCAGTTACAATGCCTCTGGCTTCATTAAGTTTCTTTGGCTCAGGAGCAATCACATCATTAATATGTGTGATAACAACAGAAGCGTTATTCAAGGAATCTTTCATTTCACCTTTCTTCCACATCATAGAGTCAACATCCTGATTCTCGCCTTTCTCTAGTTTCTGCTGATCTAAAGTAAGTAAGGTAGTGCTGTCATTATTAAACATTTCAAGAAGTTCTGTATTCGTCAGTCCTTTTTTAATGGAGGATTTCAGATTATCGATAAGCTTCTTATCACTTGATTTAAGAGTATAGAACGAAACATCGGCTCTTTCACCCCACATGTAGTTATTCTTATTTGCTTCATAGTAGTTCTCAAGCCCTACTGTATCCTTGCTGGCTCTTGACCAGATCATATCTTCAGTTAACTCGAATAAAAGAATACCGTCACGATATTCCTGCATCAGACTCTTAAACTCAGGATACTTTCCTTCAAGTTGGCTATCTTCATATTCAAGCAGTTTCTCAGTAACAAATGTGTTAAACATTCTGTCGACAAAAGCAGGAATATTTTCAGGCGTTATCTGGCGTTGATGTGTAGCCAGCCATTGAGCGAAATCCTGCTGCGAATAACCTCTTCTTCCAATTGTGAACATGTTCTTTTCAAGCCCTGCAGCCTGTGATGCATTCCACTTACCACTAAACACAGAATCATTTACAACCTTGTAGAATTCATTTTTAGCTTTCTGGTTCTGAGTGAATTTATATTCATCCTTAATCCTGCTAACCAATGCGTCTTCACTCTTCTTGGCGCGATCACTTCTCGAAAGGTTTTGCTTTAATTCTGTAAGGTTATCATCAAATGTTCCAATCTCTTTCCGGTCAAGCAGCTTTACAATATGCCACCCGAAAGAAGACGAAAATGGCTGAGAAATCTCTCCTATTTGGCCCAACTTTGATACTTCCCGTATAAATTCAGGTATCATTCTGTTTGCTCCAAACCAGGGAAGAACACCTCCCTTTGTTGCAGTTGACTTATCATCAGAGAATTCCTTGGCAACAGCAGCGAAATCTTCGCCATTTTTGAGCTTATCATAAGCCTGTGTTACTTTAGCTTTCATTGTAATACTATCTGCCTGTGAAGCTCCGGCAGGAACCTGAACAAGAATATGGGCAACCTGAACCCTTCCCAATGCAGGCTTTCTGTCGGTTACCTTAATCAGGTGATAACCAAAATCACTTCTTACAGGCATTGAAACCTCTCCTACTTTAGTATTATATGCTCCGGTTTCAAAAGGATATACCATATCAAATACAGTAAAATATCCCAGGTCGCCTTTATTACCTTTAATCTTTCTTCCTTCCACATCTCGATCCCTGGCTGACAAATCATCGGAATGCTTTTCTGCCAGCATCCCAAAATCCTCTCCTTTTATGGCTTGCTTACGAATCGACATCACCTTTTTGTAAGCCGCTAAAGTGTCATCGGGCGTAGCTGTCTTGTCAACCTTAATCAGCAGGTGGCTTGCTCTGATATCTTCCTTTTTGCGATTATAAGCCTCTTCAAGAAGCGTACGGTTCATCTTTTCATCAATAAGATAAGGCTGTGCCAGCTGCTTACGGTAACCGGCAAGCTCATTAATAAATGACTGCATGGTGTCCATGCCTAACGATTCAGCTTCCCTAACCTTTAAGCGAAAATTGATATAAAGCTCCATGTACTCTTCAAGAGACTTCCGGTCAATAACTTCGCCATTAACATTGTTTTTCTGATAAACATTTAAAAACTCACTCTTGGTGATTTCTTCCCCGGCTACTGTCAGTATAACAGGATCTTTATCCTGAGCCTTAAGAGAAGAAACTGATAATAAGATAATAACGCCGGCTATGATAGAAAGGGCGCTCATGTTGTTTTTCATTTTTAGGAAATTCATTATTAGGTCTTATTATACGGTTTTATATTGGTATGAAATTGGTTGTAAGAATAGTTATCTGCTATAATTAGGCGCTTCACGGGTAATCGTTATGTCGTGTGGATGGCTCTCGGTAACTCCTGCAGATGTTATTTTCATAAAACGGGCATTTTGCAGTTGTTCAATTGTTGCAGAGCCGGTATATCCCATACCTGCCCTTAAACCTCCAATAAGCTGATAGACCACTTCGGATAAAGTACCTTTATAAGGAACTCTTCCAACGATACCTTCGGGAACGAGCTTTTTAATATCATCCTCTGTATCCTGGAAATAACGATCTTTCGAACCCTTCTGCATTGCTTCAATAGAGCCCATACCACGATAAGTCTTGTATTTACGGCCCTCAAAAATGATAGTTTCTCCGGGCGATTCTTCAACTCCGGCAAAAAGGCTTCCTGCCATTACTGTATCTGCCCCGGCTGCCAAAGCTTTAGCTATGTCGCCTGTATATCTGATTCCACCATCAGCAATCACAGGTATCCCGGTATCCTTTAATTCGCGTGCCACCTCGTACACTGCAGTCAACTGGGGAACACCAATACCGGCAATTATACGGGTTGTGCAAATAGAACCCGGGCCAATACCGACTTTTATACCATCTATATTTAACTTTTTCAGATCTCTCGCAGCTTCAGCAGTAGCAATATTTCCCAGTACCAAATCAGTATTGGGGAAGTGCTTTTTGAATAATCTCACTGCTTCAAATACACCTTTTGAGTGCCCATGAGCAGTATCGATTACGACAGCATCAACGCCATTGGCTACCAATGCTTCTACTCTTTCAATTAGATCCCTTGTTATACCAACCGCAGCCGCAACGCGCAACCTACCGCGTTCATCCTTACAGGCATTTGGCCGGGCCTTAATTTTTATGATATCCTTATAGGTAATTAATCCTATAAGTTTAAAATCCTTATCAACTACCGGTAATTTCTCAATCTTATACTCCTGAAGTATGTCGGCTGCTTTTTCAAAATCAGTGAATTCAGTTGTTGTTATAAGATTTTCCTTTGTCATTACTTCATATACAGGTTTCCGCGGATCACGCTCAAACCTGAGATCCCTGTTAGTTATAATCCCGACCAGCTTATTTCGGTTATCTACAACAGGAATGCCTCCGATTTTGTATTCAGCCATTATGTTAAATGCATCGGCTACCAATGCACTCTCCGGCAATGTCACAGGATCGAGTATCATTCCATTCTCTGCGCGCTTTACTTTGCGAACTTCATTGGCCTGATCATCAATTGACATATTCTTATGAATAACACCAATACCGCCTTCCTGAGCCATAGCAATGGCCATAACAGAATCAGTAACTGTGTCCATTGCTGCTGATACAATGGGTATATTAACTTTTATATTTCTCGAAAACCTGGAACTTGTGTCAACATCACGGGGAAGAATCTCAGAATAAGCCGGAACCAAAAGTACGTCATCGTACGTGTATCCTTCTCCCACAAATTTTTCATTACTAAACGACATAATTCAATTTTTGGAATTTGCAAAGTTAATTAAAAATGATAAAGTTGAAGGATTGAGCCGCATTGCTTTCTTAATAAAATATAAAAATAAAAGTCATTATTTGAACCATTTTGAAAAGTAATTCCTTAAAAAATCGGTTTTGAATGTTCGTGACCAATAAAAAGTTTTTACTTTGCACTCACTTATTCTAAAAGCCAATTCATGAATGCAATTATTAAAGATGCGCTAAGAGAGGTGTTAATCACTTTACACCTTGATCTGACAAAGAATCTCAAATACGACCGGCTTACCAGAAAAATAATTAAGAATAAAGTCGGTGAACGGTCAAATTGCATTGATATTGGATGCCATAAGGGTGAAATACTGAACCTGATTCTAAAGTACTCCCCTAAGGGAACACACTTTGCTTTTGAACCACTGCCGCACCTTTATAATAACCTGGAATTAAAATATAAAAACAAAGCGAAAGTCTTTCCTTATGCACTGGCAGAGGTTGAAGGTAAAACCACATTTCAGTTTGTTAAAAATGCCCCTGCTTATAGCGGAATAAAGAAAAGACACTATGATATTCCAAATCCGGAAATTGAAGAAATCAATGTGGAATTAAGAACTCTCGACAATGTAGTGCCTTCCGATACAAAAATCGACTTCATAAAAATTGATGTTGAAGGCGCAGAATTTGGTGTATTTAAAGGCGGAATTAATCTCCTTAAAAGAAATAAACCCATAATTCTTTTTGAATGTGGTAAAGGTGCCAGTGATTACTATGGGACCCAGCCGGTTATACTTTATAACTTTCTCAACAAAGAAGCAGGCTTAAGCATCTATACTCTCAATGGTTTCCTCGATAATCAGGAACCTATGAGTGCCGATGAATTCGACAAGTATTTTAATACAAACAAAGAGTACTACTTCGTGGCTAATTGATTTTTCGGTTGTATTATTGGTTCTACCAACCAGTAAAGGATTGGATTTCCCTCACGCCGACAGATGACAATATCATCCACAACAAAGTGCTGATGGTTTTTATTCCATATATAAACCTTAAGCATCAGGTCTTTATAGTTCAGATTAATATCTGACAATTTCATTGAATAATGAATGGATTCCCATCTTTGTCCCACCGAATCCGATATGATGTAATCTTTGAAATCCGAACCACCATAGTATACATTCTCTCCATTTGATTCAAGGGTTGCAACCAAAACTGCACCATCCATTTCACTTATTCCTCTTGCTCTTACCGTAATGTCAATAAAATTATTTTTATGTGTCATTATTGAATCAAGACTAATCTTATAAGTAGGTCCATATTCTGTTTCGTCCGAAAAAGCGTATGCACGTTCCCCATTATAGGAAATCTCTTTAGTTATGAGCTCAGCCTTTACACCATTCCACTTTGCATAGGTTCCTTTCTCGAAATCCAGATATGTTATAGTATCGCGGAATGAAGTTGGTTTCTTTTCCTTATCAAAAATGTAGGTCGTAGCCCCATAATAATTGTTCTGCATTATAAGGTTTGGAAAATAATCAAGAATTAGTGGTATAGTCATCTGATAATTTGACGATAAAGCACCCAGATAAAGCTTATCTGCTGTCTTGCTTTGTTCTTCGAGTATACTCTTCAACTCAGATATGCCGCTAAGCGATTCCTGTCTGATAAACCCGGTATCAATGCCGTATTTGTTAATATAGAAATTCGTATTCTTAGGGTGCGAGTCAATAATATAGATTGCATTTTGTTCCCGGGATTTCAGTTTCTCATAATCTCTCAGTATCTCACGATCGGGTGATTTATAGAAAATCTGATAATACTTCCTTACAAATGTCAGTGAATAGATGTTAACAATGAGAATTCCAACTACCATTAGCAGGTTTATTGATGGCTTCTGTTCTTTGATATGTCCAAATAAAACAAAAAAGAGAAATGGAAAACTGAATATTAAAACTGAGTATTGCAGAACAGCCTGCACATACCTCGAATAAAGGAATCCAATAATGAAAGGTATCAGGAACCATGAAGCAAAAAGCAAATACGGGTATAATGGCTTTAAATCTCCACGATGCCGGGATTCTTTCTTAATGCTTGCATCAGTTCTGAAAAAGAAGAATCCCAAAAGAATGATAATCAGGGTCACGATGCCCGGGTAAACAGAAAAATTAAAAATAAACCCAAAATATTTGAGGATGAAACTATTGGATGGCTTACCTAACCAATCTTCAATGCCTCCTACGTTTAACTGATAAAAAAATATATTCAGATGCGGAATGTAGAGCACAAATATTAACACTCCTGAAATAATATATCTGACGAGATATTCTCTTCGAATGAAGAATAAACCGCTTAGACCGACGATCGCTGCAAACAATAAGCTGAAGTGATGATTATAGGCACAGGCTGCTGCTGAAAAAATAAAGCCCAGACTATTCAGGTAAAATTTTCGTTCAGGATTCTTTACCAGGTTTGTCCAGAAGTAAACAGTCAGCAGTACAAGAAATAATCCGCTGATATAAGGACGGGCAATCTGACTATACATAACAGTATATTGCAGGGATGCGAGAAAAGCTGAGGATAACAATCCTACAGTTTGGTTATACCACTTTTTCCCAATCAGATATATCAGGTAAACGGAGCCAAGACCAAAAAGCGTAAAGGGAAGTTTTACAACCCATTCCTCTATTCCAAACAATCGTGTCCAATAATACATCAGGACTTGTACTCCTGCCGGGTGAGTGTCGGTCAGTTTAACACCATTTTCTATTAGTTCTGAGAATGAATTGAAGTTGAGCCGTAAAACAGCACTAAATTCATCATAAGTGAATGGAACTTCAAAATAATGATAAAAGCGAAGTAAAGCTGCAGTTCCCATAATAATGAGAACAATGGCCGAATTTGTAATCTTCAGTTTTCGACTCATATGAATATAAAATAGTGGCGCAAATTACTAATTATTGCATTAGAAATACAACGCCTCTGAGGATTTGAGTCAGCCCAGTCTGATCTCTGTATGAAATCTGATATACATATGCACCCTGCTGAATCTTTCCATTATAAGACCCATCCCATCCAACAAAATGTTTATCAGTTTCAAATACCATCTGCCCAAAACGGTTAAAAATCTCCATGTAATAATCCGAAGGATCAACATTTTTCAAAATTGGTCGGAAATGAGTATTATGATCATTGAGACTACCCGGATGAAACGCCGTTGGGACCTCAATATGCACTGCACGAGGAAGAAGCACTTCATTCGACCAGCTTAATGTACCGTCAGATCTTTCAGCTGCCACCCTGTATGTGATATTTATAATATCCATGGTGGGATTTCCTTCTCTGTATGAATTGGTAATAATATCTTTTGGATAACCATACATCAGGACACCATCATGGTATCTGTAGACTTTATAACCTACCAGATCATCACTCCAGCCAACGTGTGAATTCCACCCAAGCAGCACTTCGCCATCCTGTTCATTAACTGTTAACAATAAAGAATTAAATTCCGACGAAGTACTCAGTGTATTTTCACAATTATCAAAAATCCGGGCGGTATAGGTATAACTGTTTACAGCGGCATTTACATCTGCATCAGTAAATGTAACAGTTCCTGATGAATCCCATTCAAGAGTCTGAATTAATGCTTCATTTCCTTCAACTTCTCTGTATATATTTACTGAATTGGGAATGGAAGGCGGAGCAGCTTGTGCAGTTAATGTGATCGTGTTATTATCAACAACACTCACATTCTCAATATTAAAACTGCTAATTTCCTCAGCTTCAGCTTCAAGAGTTATAATGCAGCTATAGGATCTCAAAGAAGTGGCAGGATTGTTTCCATTTACTGCAGAAACTCTGTACCTGGTTGAGACACCGGGAGTTAGAAACTCTTCATCAGTATAATTGTATCTTGTTGATGCGGTAACATTAACCACATCAATTTCTTCAAATGGTTCACCATCTACTGATCTTTCAACAATATACCTCAGAACATCAGGACTCATTCCAACATATGCAGTCCATTCAAGTTCTGCTTTTCTGCCACAGTGGGTTTCCGTTTCACCACCTAATAAGATAGGGGAATGAGGATTCTCATAATTAAAATCACCGGGACTTTTGTTGTTGCATACATCAACAGCCAAAACAGCATATGATACATTTGATTCACAAACACTAACAAAATCAGGATTATTGACAAGATCATCCACAAAAGATGGACTTGCTGAAGTGGTCGTGTAATAAGTTTGCCATGAATTGTCGATCCTTTTCTCAATAGTATAATTTGTCACATCCGATTCCGAAGATGGTTGCCATAAAATTTCGGCAAAACCATTATCATTAATAGTAATAACAATGATGTGGGGATCTTCAGGGCGGAAATTACTTAATTCAACATTAACATCATTGGACCGTTCAGTTGCCACTGTAACGTAATATTTATATTGAACCGGATCGCAGTTGTAAACTATGTCAGTAAACTGATTATCAGTAGTAGTACCAAGTAATTGAGGACCCGAACCATCGTCTCTGTAGATAGAATATGTTGCCGAAACCAGTGTCGATTGCCATAACAAGATAACAGTTCCGTCATTTATTTTATTGAATGTAAGATTAATTGACTCGGGAGACAAAAAAAGCACTTCAGGACATTTAGTGTAATAATCCTCATTAATTGTGTGCCAAATATCATATCTGATTGTTATAAGCTCATCGGTAATTCTATTTTTTGAGAGCCCATTTCCAGCCGACAAAATGTTTGTCGTTAAGAGCAATAGAGCAAAAAATAGAAACCTTGTTAACAGCTGCATAACACTACAAATTTAATAAATTTCGACCCAGAACTAATTGAATGATAAATTTAAACTATTTTTGGGCACCGGGTTACCATGATATCAACGTTAATAATTCAATTAAATTTCAATTTATTTATTGTTAATGACTGTATCAATGATTTGTAATCACTATGATTGCTAACGATGTTTAAAAACAAACTAACAGTATGAAGTTACACACACTACTATTTACAATCTTACTTTCACTCTTTTTTATTGATGGGAAAGGACAAGATCAAAAAATTTATGCTGAAGGCACCGGAACCGGAACTTTAATTGGAATTAGCGAGCCACTTAAAGATTTACCTGTGATAACGGATGAGGAATTTGCTGCAATGGAAGCAAAGGCATTTGAAAAAATTCTCAATCCTAAATTAAGGACCCGTGAGTTCCCATACGCTGCTACAGCATTGCCAAAAGGACCGGATGGAGTCTGGCAGAAGGAACATGGTTCAAACAGAGCTGCTGCTACTGAGCCTGTTGTAAACTTCACCGGATTAACATCACCTTACTTTCCGCCTGACGATAATGGCACTGCCGGTCCGAATCATTATATGCAAACCGTTAACACCTCATATGGTATATACAGCAAGAGCGGAACTCTGCTTGCAGGTCCGACCAATATGAACCTCTTATTTGGAAGTGTACCGGGAGCCAATTGTAATGATGGCGACCCGATTATATTATATGATGAGATGGCAGACCGTTGGCTGGCAGCTGAATTTTCACTCTGCGGAACATCCGACAGGATGCTTGTAGCAGTATCGACCACCAATGATCCAACAGGAACATGGTATCAATATTCATTTCCAATGACCGGAATGCCCGATTATGAAAAGTTTGGAATATGGCACGACGGGTATTATATGGCTACCAATACAGGTAGTGGAAAAGATATTTATGTTTTTGAACGTGAAGTAATGTTATCTGGTGGCGATAGCCCCAAAATGGTGAACTTCGACAATACATGGAGGCCGGGCTCAGTTGATGGATTTATGATGGTACCCCCGGTTGATTGTGATGGAATTACACCTCCACCGGTTGACCAACCCGGTATCTACATAGCATTCCAGGACGATGCATTCGGAGGAATAGCAGACCAGCTCTGGATATATGAACTTGACGTTGACTGGGTTACTACATCCAATTCAACATGGCAGAGAGTTCAAATGATAAACGTCGAACCTTTCGATAGTAACTTCGGTAACAATTGGAACAATATTAAACAACCAGGTACAAGTCAGGAACTCGATGCAATTCCACAGGTAATGATGAATGTTCCTCAATACCGGAACTGGGGCGACTATCAGTCTATTGTTTGTTGCCATACAGTTGATGTTGACGCCACCGATCATGCCGGTGTTCGCTGGTACGAATTACAAAAAAGCGGTGAAGACTGGACAATACGTCAGCAAGGGACTTATGCACCCGATATACATTCACGGTGGATGGGAAGTGTCGTTATGAATGGTGCAAAGGAAATTGCGCTTGGATATTCAGTTTCCAGTACCACAGTATATCCCGGAATCCGTTTTACAGGACAAACAGCTTCAGAATATGAGAATGCATCAGGAATAATGGACGTTCCTGAAGGTTTGATTCATGAAGGTGCACAATCACAAACAGGTGGCAACAGATGGGGTGACTACTCTCTTATGAGCGTTGATCCATCTGATGATGAAACATTTTGGTATACCAATCAATATAACCAGGGTGGCAGAAAAACAAAAATCGCTGCTTTTAACATCGGACCTTTGTCGCCAAATGCAAATTTCACAGTTGACATCAATACACCTTGTATTAACCAACCTGTTCAGTTTACCGATCAGTCTTCTGCTAGTCCAATTGCCTGGGAATGGTCCTTTAGCCCCAATACTGTTACTTTTGTTAATGGTACCGATGCTAATTCACAGAATCCACAGGTATCATTTAATGAACTTGGATCATACACTGTGACTCTTATTGCTACCAATGAGGTAGGTTCCGATACACAATCAAATACCGATTTTATTCAGGTTAATGTTGCAAATGCAGATTTTATAGCCCCGGTTACTACTGTTACTGTTAACAATTCTGTGACAATCAATGACCTGTCTTCTTGTGAAATAACCTCGTGGAACTGGAATTTTGGTGAAGGAGCAACTCCTGAAACAGCCACTACCTCAGGACCCCATTACGTTACATATTCAACAACAGGGCCCAAAACTATCACACTTACTGTTAACGGTGATATTACCGAAACAAAGACAAATTACATTACAGTAGTTGAGCCGTATTTTATCATGAATAATCTTACAATTCAGACTTGTAACGGAACTTTCATGGATCCCGGTAATACCGGCAACTATAGTTCTAACCTCAACTATACTACTACATTCTATCCTTCACAATCAGGCAGCATGATAAGTGTGGACTTCAGCTCATTCCAGCTTGAAACCTCTACCAATTGTGTAAATGATTATCTGGCCATATACAATGGTGTGGATGCAAATGCACCTCTTATTGATAAATATTGCGGAACAGCATCACCAGGCGTTGTAACAGCAGAAAATGAATCAGGTGCACTTACATTTGTATTCAGGAGTAATGCTAGCTTTAATGGTTCCGGTTGGGTTGCAGAAGTTTCTTGTGTAACCGGAGTTATTAATCCCGCAGCTTTGAATGCAGTTGCGTATACCGATACCAGGATTGAACTTGAGTGGTCATTAAATCCCGATGCAAACAATGTGATATTGGTCTGGTCACCTGACGGAACATTTGGTATTCCTCAGGATGGAACAACCTATGAAGCTGGTCAGACAGTCCCTGGTGGAGGTACAGTACTATATGCAGGAAATAATACCTTATACAGTCACTTAAGCTTAACTCCATCAACTACTTACCACTACAAAGTCTATTCAGTAAATAGCGAGAACAGCTATTCAAGTGGAGTTTATGCTACAGCTACTACTCTGGCTGCTCCTCCAACTATAAATGTAACACCGCTTGTATTGAATGTTGATGCAATAGCAGGCAATAATTCTTTCTCTGTTACTTCTAATACTTTATGGACTGCAACATGCGATGCCGAATGGTGCAACATAACTCCGAATGGTTCAGGAAATGGCTTGATTAATGTTGACTATGATGCAAATGAGATAGCTGCATCACGAACAGCAACCATTACTGTTTCCGTTTTATCACTCGATCCGGTTAGTGTTACTCTTGTACAGGCAGGTCCTGCTCCTACCCTCACTCTTGACCCTTTATCAATTAATGTTGAAACACCTGCCGGAACTGCCGATGTAATGGTTACATCCAATGCACCATGGACTGTTTCTACGGATTCCGAATGGTGTACTGTAACACCCGAAGGTGTGGGAGATGGAATTATAACCATTCAGTATACCGAAAACATAATGGCAGATGAGCGGATAGCTCTCATTAATGTGGACGTAGAAGGTTTACCTCAGTCAGTAATAACTCTAACCCAGGCAGCTTCAGTAGCAGTTCTGGCAATTGAACCTGCTTTAGCAGAAGTACCGGCACAATCAGGATCAACTGATTTTAATGTTACTGCTAACTTTGAATATACTGCAACTTCCGATGCAGAATGGTTAATAGTTCCTGAATCAGGTACAGGAAGCGGTGTATTAACTGCTGACTACGAAGAAAACCTTACACTAAGTGAACGCTCTGCAATGATTACTTTACAGGGACATGATCTTTCACAACAGGCAAGTGTAATACAGGCTGCAGGAGAACCAATGGTATTTGTTAGTCCTGAAGAGGTTGAAGTCTCGTATCATCCTGGAGCAACAACATTAACAGTAACATCAAATACCGACTGGACTGTAACTGATGATGCTGATTGGTTAACTACTACCCCTGGTGGTTCAGGTAATGGTTCATTAGAGCTTACCTATATCGAAAATGTAACTTATGTTGACCGACAGGCAAACATATCCGTTGCTATTGATGGTGGTGAACCGGTTATAGTAAGATTAACACAAACTGCTTCAACAGTGGGAATAGAAGATCTGAATGTAGCAGGTTTGAGAATCTATCCAAATCCTGCTGTAAATGAGTTTATCCTTGAAGCCGGAACAGCTGTAAAATCTAATATTAATGTCAGCCTGTCTGATCCGTCTGGTAGTATCATATTTACCCGTGAGTGCAGTGGAAGTGAAAGATATACATTCGTTCTCAGCAACATAACTGCAGGGACATATATGATTAACATTAAGAGCGATGATATAAATATCAGCCAAAAACTTGTTATAGTAAGATAGGCTATAAGCTATCTGATTCCTGATATTACTATCAGTTATCATCCAAAAAAAGAGGAACAATTTTAAATTGTTCCTCTTTTTTTATTTTTCAGAAAGCTATTAAACTGGATCTTCAGTTAGAAATAAGTTAAAATTTAATTAATATTATCTTACCATAATGGTATTTATACTGTAAGTTTACCGTAATTTTACCGTAACTGAACCGTATCTGTAACATCACTTTGAGTTGGTTTATAAGGGTAAATTTTCCACATTGCCTAACTTTATAGCACCTCTTAAATTCAACATAAATGATTGTGATTCAAGTGAAATAATACACAAGCTGCAGTTACAAAATCTACTATCTTTGTCAAGTGCTATCAGGGGGAGCTAATACACAACTCGTTTAACTATTTTATACTACAATGCTGAATTCAATCCAGGCATGGTTCTCTGTTTTTATGCTTTTTAGTGCTTCACAAGCAGTAACAGGAATATATCTTTTGCTTAAAGAAAAAGTAAAGCCTTATGCCAATAAGATGCTTGCTCTTCTTTTTCTATCATGGGGCTTTTCATGTTTTTGGTTTTTTGCATTCATTCAGGGGCCTCCATTTTTCAGCAGAGCGGTCACCACCTTTATAGGACCAATGTTATCTTTAACACTTTTTCCGCCAATCTATCTTTATATTAAGTACCTGTTTTACGAATATGATTCATTTAAAATAAAGGATCACTTCCATTTTCTACCTGTTTACATTTTCATAATTTTCACCTTATATCTGTATAAGGAAGGGGAATTCACAATAGCAGGAATGAGAGGGCACTCGTGGTATCACACACGAACTATAATCTGCTCATATATCACCATGATTCAAGGCCCATTATATTTTTATGCAACTAACAGAATTCTGAAAATGCGCCATAAAAAGTTACTCGAAGAATATTCTGATATAGAAAAAAAGAAGTTGCAATGGCTTCAAATTATAAACTACTCTTTTGCTCTAATCTTTATAATTGGTGGTGTATCAACTATATTTCGAACGACTCACATTAATCCCTATTATCTCTATTTAGGTTATCATTTCATTATGGGTGCCAGCCTGTTTTATATTACTTTAAAAATTTTCAGTGTACCTGAATTGTTCTCTATAAAAGATCCCCATGATGAAGATGAACATTTTCATGAATATAAACCCGTATCAACGGAGTCCCTTTCTGATATTAATAATGATGAAAAACAGATCGATGTTATAGCTCTGAAAACATCCAATGAATTTGTAATTGAACCAGACTCCGGCAATCATATTGTTGAAAATTTGACACCTTCAATAAAAGACGGAGAAATAATTAAGAAACTAGAGAAGGTGATGTTAGAAAAAAAACTCTTTAAAAATCCCAACATCAATTTGCATGATCTGGCAATTTCAATTTCAGAAACACGAAACTCTGTTTCTACTGTGCTTAATCAACAATTAAAAAAAACTTTCTACGATTATATTAATGAGCTTAGAGTTGAAGAAAGTAAAGTACTATTGTCAGATCCCAAAAAGGCTAACTATACCATTGAAGCTATTGCGGCTGAAGCAGGATTTAAGACCATGTCAGTATTCTATAGGTTTTTTAAAGACATTGTGAAAACAACCCCAACGCAGTATAGAAAGCAAATTAGCGAAAATTCTCAACTCCCTGATTAGCATTACTTTAAAACTTACATAACTTCTCCCTTAGGGACTAAAAGGAGAAGGTTTTCTTGTCAGGAACTTATTCTGGTGGTTACTTTGCCTCTGCAGATATGCTAATGAATTTTAACACTTAATTCTAACTAAATTATCATCAAACAACATGAGAAAACTCTATTTACTAGTTCTACTCGCCTTTATTACTGTGGCAGGAATGGCTCAAAATGTGGGGGAAGGCAGAGGTTTGTTACAAGCATTTAAAGATGATGTGGAATGGCACACTGACTTTGCAAGAGATAATCTTGAAGGTTGGATTGTAAAAGACCTTGATGGCTTAAACACAGCAGGACCATATTTTAGCTTTCCCGGGAAGGATGGCCCCCTTGGATTTATCCCATACAATATTTTAACAACCAGCCCACCAAATACTATGGAAGCTTATATCCCAAAGTCCGGATCTAAGTTTTTTGCTAGTATTACTTCATATGACGGACCTAGTAACGACTGGTTGATTTCCAAAGAACTTGCTCCACATCAGGGTGGTAAGTTTTCATTCTGGGCAAAAGCTCCATTTGATTTCTTTGGAGATGAAAATGTAAATGTAGCTTATTCAATGACCGGCACCGAAAGTGCAGATTTCATCTTATTAAACAGCACACCGATGATTCCATCATTGATGTGGCAACTTTATGAATACGATATTCCGGCCGGTGCTAAACATGTTGCTATTAATTGCGTATCTTATGCTTACTTCCTGATGGTAGATGATATTTCATTTAACTATACATTGAATGCTCAGGCACCGGGCTCTGTTAGCAACTTTTCATCGGGAATGGAACTTGGCACTCAGATTAAAGCTCATTTAAACTGGACTAATCCGACAGTAGATGTGGAAGGTGGTTCTCTTATTGACATTACCGGTATAAAAATATACAGAGGGACTCATCCAATGAATCTTGAAGAAATTGCCGAAGTTACTGGTTCTGTGGGACAGGCAATGAGTTATACCGATATATTACCCGGAAGTGGATTTTATGTATATCGTATTGAACCCTATAATAATCACGGACGAGGTAATTTATATGATTCACCTGTAACTTTCTATGGATATGAAAGCACTCCTGCAGCTCCAACAAATATAACTTTCACCAAAAACTCTTCACAACAAACTGTTATTTCCTGGTCACCGGTAGTAACCGGTTCAATGGGTGGAGAACTTGAAAGCCCTGTCGCAGGATACACTATTTCAAGAAAACTGGGATCTAATTCAGTAGTTCTGGCTACTATGCATCCTTCAACTACATTTACTGAAGAAGAAATTCCGGCTTTAAATATTTATACGTATACTATAACAGCTAACATTAGTGAAACACAGCAAGGTATACCTGCTTCTGTTTCTGCTTATTCGGGATTAGGTGAAGATCAGTACTCAGTTACAGCAGGAAATACTGAATCAAATCAACCCTTCGAACTTAGTCGTGGAAGTATACTCACACAGAGCATATACACCGCAGATCAATTAGGATCTACCGGCCTCATTACTGGAATTACATGGTTTGGGAATCTGGGTGAAGACCATAACGCTGTATACAAGATATACATGAGTAATACTGAACGTGAAAGCTTTGGAACAAATAACACTACAGCAATCTGGGAATATTTTGGAAATCAGAAACTTGTGTATGATGGAACTTTTAATTTCCAAACTGGTACAGGTCCTATCGCAATAACTCTCGATCAACCTTATTATTACGATTCAGAATCAGGAGAAAATGTAATTATTACAATTGTAAAGCCTCTTACTACTGAAACCTCAAATATGTATCCCAAAGCATTCCTGAATACCAGAGTTGAAGGTACCAGAACCTATTATGCTATCGGATATGCAACAGATATGAGTCAGATCACAACCCAACCTGCTTCATGGGCAACAGAGGCGGTGACTACTATACCAAGCATTGTAACAACAAAAAAACTACAATTTGCAAGTGTTAATGGTAATACAACTATTGAAGACGGAAGCGCTCCGTTGGCTGATGTTACGGTTACCATAATTCCTTCAGATACCATAGCTTATCAGAATGAAACTACACTGACCAACGTTGATGGTAACTATGAAGTTCCAGCTTTGTTACCTGGCAATTATACAATTACATTTTCGAAAGAATCATACAATGATTACACTGAAGAAATAACCTTAGCTGAGAACCAAACACTTGTTATAAATGCTTCATTAATAGAAGCTATTCCTATTGTGCTGACAGGATTAGTAGAAGATGCCAATGGCAATGGCATTCAGGGTGTTAGTGTATCACTTAGCGGATTTTCAAGTGCAAGTACTGTCACAGATTCTGCAGGTAATTATGAATTTGCCGCTTTTGCAAACAAATCATATACTGTTACAGCTAATCATCCATTATTTATTGAGGCATCAACTTCATTCACCAGTGAAGAAACTGATTTTACTCTTGAAGCTATTGTTTTGCAACTCAATGCTTTAAAACCTCTTAATGTATCAGCTATAAATAACAATGACAATGGTGTAATATCATGGGATAAACCAGAAGGTACATACAATCAGACTACTATAGGTTGGGGATCATTCACAAACACCGGAAACGGTTGGGGTGACGGTGGTGATGAATTCATTGCAGCAATCCGATTTGAATTATCAGATATTGCTACAATCATTCCTGAAAATGGCAAACTAACTCATATAAAAGCTTATATTTCAAACTATGCTGACATAATTCTTGAGGTATATCAAGGTGAGAATGCATCAGAAATGATTTATTCCGAACCTATTTCTATAACTGAAGAAGGATGGTACACATTCGAATTGAAAAGAACCATAACTGTTGATCCGACTAAAGAATTATGGATTGCTTTGCATTACCAGCCTGACTATGGTGCATATCCTATAGGAATTGACGAAGGTCCAAATGCTCCACTAAAAAAAGGTAGTATGCTTTATTCCGGTGGCGTTTGGAATCAAATGAGTTTAACCAATAAGAACTGGAATATCTATGGTATTATAAATAACACCATGGAAGCGAATCCAAATGGGTATCAGGTATTGAGAAAAAAAACTACAGAATCACAATGGAATGTAATTACAGAGCAAACTTCTGAAAACAGAGAATATACAGATGAAACTCTTTCAGCAGCAGAACCTGGAATTTATCACTATGCTGTAAAAGCCATGTACGGAGAACTGGTCTCAGAAGCAACAATATCAAATGATGTACTACTACAAATGCTGTTCAATCTTACTATAGATCTCGATCCTGATTATGGAAATGCTGATAATGCTTTTGTTTCATTGTCGAACCTTGATAATTACTATGAATTTACAATTCCGGCCGGTCAAACCGAATTAACAATTCCCAATATGTGGAGAGGTGATTATAAAGTATATATTCAGGCTGATAATTATGAAGCTGTTGAAATTGAAAATCTTGTAGTGAGCAACAATGAAACAGTTGAAATTCCAATGACACTTATAAAGGCTAAGCCTACTAATCTTTCTGCATCTTATGAAGAACAGGGTATTGATCTGACGTGGACTTTACACAACACGTTTACTGATAGAGTTGAAACTTATGCCGATTTCGAACGAAACAGCATCAGCAACTACATTCTCAAAGATATAGATGGATTTGAAACTTATACTTATACTAACTTCACATGGCCTGATGCCGGAATCCCAATGTCGTATATGGTATTCAATCCATATTCTACTACTCCTGCCATTGATATGCCTGCATGGTCGGGGCGAAGAATGTTAACAGCTTTTGCCGGCCCTGATGGTGTTAATAACGATTGGCTTATCATACCTGCGGGCGGAGGACAGTTCTCATTTATGGCCAGTTCAATTTCGACTTCAGGACTTGAAAAATTCAGGGTACTATACTCACAATCAGGAAATGAGACTTCTGATTTCACACAGATCGGCAATATAATCACTTGTCCTGTTGGATGGAATGAGTTCAACTATGAAATTCCTGCTGGTGCGAAATATGTTGCAATTAATTATGTTACTTTCGATACCTACTTCCTGCTTATAGATGATATTACGTTTGAGAAAGAGTATAACCATGCCCAGTCGTATAACATTTATGTTGATGGTTCCTTGACAGCATCAGGACTAACAGAACAAAACTATACACTAAACAGCCTTTCAGCGGGTAACCACCTTGTTGAAGTTGAAGCCGTTTATAACACAGGTGTCTCAGAGAGAGCTCAGATAAACATTCTTGGGGTAAACACTGAAGAAATCTCAATGAATGAATTTCAGATTTTCCCTAATCCATCTAATGGAACTTTTAACCTAAACCTTACTAAGGATGCTACAGTAACTATTACCGACCTGGATGGGAAGCAACTTCACTCCAATAATTACAAAGCCGGTAACTCGCTAATTAACCTGGAAATCCCGAATGGAACTTACATTGTTCGAATATTGACAACCGAGGGGGTGAAGACAGCTAAACTAATTGTTCTTTAATTCAATATATTTAGTTTAGCACTGAAAGGGAGAACACTTCGTTCTCCCTTTTTTCTTTTTACATGGTAGATATATTATTAACTTTGCCGCATTATACTGTATAAACTTTAACCAAAATAAATTCTTTGTGATGAAAAAGGATAAACAGGTGTTCGACCTGATCATGCAGGAGAAAGAGCGTCAGATGCATGGTATTGAACTTATCGCTTCAGAAAACTTTGTAAGCCAGCAGGTTCTTGATGCTATGGGCTCAGTGCTAACTAACAAATATGCTGAAGGTTATCCCGGCAAACGTTATTATGGCGGATGCCAGATTGTTGACCAAACCGAGCAACTTGCAATCGACAGGGCAAAAGCTTTATTTGGTGCCGAATGGGCTAACGTTCAACCACACTCAGGAGCACAGGCTAATATGGCTGTTCTTATGACTGTTCTTAAACCAGGTGACACATTTATGGGATTAAACCTGGCACACGGAGGTCACCTTTCACATGGTTCTCCCGTCAATTCCTCAGGAATTCTTTATAATGTTGTTGCTTATGGTGTTGAAGAAGAGACCGGTACCATCAACTATGATAAGATGGAAACTGTTGCTTTGGAAAACAAACCTAAATTAATCATTGCAGGTGCCAGCGCATACTCAAGAGACTGGGATTTCAAGCGTATGAGAGAGATCGCCGACAAAATTGGTGCAATCCTTATGGCTGATGTTGCTCACCCTGCAGGACTTATTGCCCGTGGTCTTTTAAATGACCCTATTCCCTACTGTCACATTGTTACAACCACTACTCATAAAACTCTCAGAGGACCAAGAGGAGGTATGATTCTTATGGGTAAAGATTTCGAAAATCCATGGGGATTAAAAACTCCTAAAGGTGAAATCAAAATGATGTCGGCACTGCTAGACTCTGCAGTTTTCCCAGGTGTTCAGGGTGGACCACTTGAGCATGTTATTGCTGCAAAAGCTGTTGCTTTCGGAGAAGCTTTGTCGGATGAGTTTATGGAATATATCATTCAGGTTAAAAAGAATGCTCAAATTATGTCGCAGGCATTCGTAAACAAAGGTTACCATGTTATCTCAGGCGGTACTGATAATCACCTGATGCTTATCGACCTTCGCTCAAAATTCCCTGATCTGACCGGTAAAGTAGCAGAAAACACACTTGTAAGAGCAGATATTACTATTAATAAGAATATGGTTCCTTTCGACAGCAGATCACCATTCACAACATCGGGTATCCGTGTTGGAACTCCTGCCGTTACAACAAGAGGACTTAAAGAAATCCATATGGAAGTTATTGTCAACATGATCGATGAAGTACTTAGCAACATCGACAATGAAGAAGTAATTGCTTCAGTGAAAACAAAAGTAAACGACATGATGCGCGGCCTCCCATTATTTGCATGGTAAGAACTGATTTTATTGCCTTAGCCGGGTAATATCCTGCTAAAGCGAATCTATTAAAACGATAGCGGCAGAGTTCTTCTGCCGCTATTGTTTTAATAAGAACAGTAAACAAATTTTACTCATACTGGCTGAATATCACTATTGAGACCGGACCAGCAGTCCATGGCGCTCCTGCTTGCCGTTGTGTACGGTAACACTCAAGTCCAGAGACAATCAAATCATACTTTGTATAATCCCGTTCCTGAGCCTTATTCCCATCTATTGAAACCTTATCAACCTCGATTTCACTTCCGAAACGGGTTGAAACTTTTTCCAGATACTCACCTGACTCCTTATCCATACAATAGATGAGCACTTTATTGATTTTCTTAAACCCATTATCAATGACCAGCGCAACATCACTCTTAACATTCTCAAAGAAATATCTGGCTTTTCCACCGGTTTTATCGCGACCGAGCAAAGGCTTTGAACTACCAACAACCAATAAGTTATATTTGCCTCTGTTTGCCGTCCTTGTAATTTCCTGTGAAACAATTTCCGTGGTACGATATTCAGTGCTTACATTCAAATCTTTCTCCCTTGCTATTTCATTAATTCTGCTGAAAGCTTGCTCTTCATACTGAATAGCATTTTCTGCTGAGATACTTGTACTGGGAGTTAAGTGAAGAGCCGTTATATCAAGCTTATTCTGTTCACCTCTGAAAAGTTCAGATATAAGAGTTAGCAACCGTATTCCACTTTCAGGAGGACCAAATGAAACCAAGACTTTAAACTGACCTGTAATGCTTGCTATAGATTCTCTTGAACGGTATATGAAGTTAATGAAAGCCATGGCCGGGCCTGTCATAAAAGTTGTTACAAGTGCCATTAACACAAGCATGGTAAATATTTCAGGTGAAAGTATTCCTATGTCATATCCAATATTTAATGCCACCAACTCAATTAAGCCTCTTGTGTTCATTAGGGCACCTATAGTGAGACTGTTTTTCCACGATTGCCCTGTTATTCTTGATGCAAGTGCGCTTCCTGCGAATTTTCCTATAACGGCAACTGCAATAACAATGAAAGCTGTTCCGAGTAAAGAACTGTCATTCAATAATCCTATTTCCGTCCTGAGTCCTGTGTAAACGAAGAATAGAGGTAAGAGTAATACTAAACTCACATCCTCGATTTTTTCAGACATAATACTTTTAAACCTAACGTTTTGCGGCATAATAACCCCGGCCATAAATGCCCCGAATAATGCATGGATACCAATAACTTCGGTTATGTACGCCGAGAGTAGCATGATTCCAAATACAGACGCTACAATAGTTTTGCTAACAGTCTCTTTTGCAGAAAAAAGATTGGCAATCTTTTCAAGCAATGGTCTGATTACCATAAGCATTACCACAATAAAGACAAGTGACAGGCCTATAGTCACCAATGCATTTCCAATTGCAGTTGCATTAGCAATAGCTACAACAATTGCCAGGATTCCCCATGCTGTTATATCATTTATTGCAGCACTTGTGATAGTAATCATTCCCAGTTGAGTCTTGGTAATTCCCCTCTCCTGAACAATACGGGCTAAGACAGGGAATGCAGTAATACTCAATGCAATTCCCATGAATAGAGAGAAGCTTAAGAAGTCGGCACCTGTTGGAGCAAAGCGATCATAAAGAAAATATGCCAACCCGATACCCATTATAAAAGGAACTATGATGCTGGTGTTGCTTATAAACAGCGCATCTTTGGCTCTTTTTCTAACTACACTGAGATCGAGTTCCATGCCTATTATGAACATGAAAAGTATAAGCCCTATCTGACTTAAAATTTCAAGATTCTTAAGTGAATCCATTGGGAATACCCATGTAAATAATTCCGGGAAAAACATTCCCAATAATGAAGGACCAAGCATTATCCCGGCAATGATTTCTCCAATAACAGTAGGTTGATTGATTAAAGACATCACCCAGGCCATAATCCTGGCTATAATGATAATGATTATTATCTGCAGGATTAAAATTGAAAGTGTATGGCGGAAATTTACAGCACTTGCGATGTCAATAAAACCGGTGCCATTAGAAAGTAAGGACTTTGCAGTCAATCCTCTGGCCAGTTCCAATTGCTTTCCGGCATGAAAGAGAAAATACAGTATGAGACCAATTATTGCAATTATCAGAATATTCGATATCCACGCTACTTTTTTACTCTTAAATATTGCCATAACTTCTCCCTGAAAATTTATTTTATTTCCTGCTGTTCACCACTCTCTTTGTCAAAAATCTTTAAGACCTCATTAACCTCTGATTCTGTTGAATGCAACTTGTCTTTGCAATATTGAAGTAAAAACGCAGCCCTCTTTACTTTTTCGGCTAATTCGTCAACACCTATTGCCATGTCGTCCATTTCATCAATAATTACTTCGAGCTCAGTAATTGCAGCTTTATATGTCAGCTTCTCCACGTTATTATTCATAATCATACTATTAATTTCGTTTAACTGCAATCAGGAACCTGCATGTTCATCCTTTTCAGATATCTGACTAATAGTCCCTTTAACAATATACTGATAAGTCTCTACCTCAAGTTCATTCCCCTTTATGGCCATATTACTATCGCTTAGTAACTTACCGTTGACTCTCAGAATAGAATAGCCTCTTTTGAGGACATTTGCAGGATCAAGAAGTTGTATATGTTGTTTATGTTCATTTAACTTATTCCTATGCAAAAATAAGTATTGATTTCCTGAACTGCGCAGTCTGTTGCCTGAATTTTGCAATTCGGTATTCATTGCCAGGATTTTCTTAAATGAGCCGTAGGATATTGATTGCATTAGCCGGTTAAGTGTAATCTCTGTATTTAAAACTCTTTGCCTCACCCTAGGTCTTAATTTTTCACCTAAATTAAGAACCGATGTTTTATACTCTTTAAGCAGCCATTCTGACAACGCCTCAATTTCTGACCGAAAATCAATAACCTTCCGTGAAGATTCCGTTAGTATGTTATTGGAATAATCTCTCAATGAATTAAAGATATCTAGCAGTTGCTTGTCAGCTTCATAAAAACCTGCAATGATAAAGTGTGCAACATCAGTTGGTGTAATCTTGTTAACACTCGCAACCATCTCAGTGACAGTTTCATTAGTAGAGTGACCTATTCCGGTTATAACAGGCAATGGAAATAAGGCAACTGCACGTGCCAGTTGAATATTATCGTAGCACGACAACCCAACATCATCACCTCCACCCCTAACGATAACAACCCCATCAAAAAGATATGTCTGCCTGCTTATTTCATTCAGTCTTGCAGTCATAGTTTCAACTGCACCTCTACCCTGAAGTACAGCAGGAAACAAGGTAGTGTTCACAACATAACCCTGCGGATTATTACGGAGAGTAACCATTAAGTCATTATAACCTTTACTGGATTCCACTGAAATGACAGCAATGCGCTTGAAGAAAAGTGGTAACTCAAGCTCTCTGTTTCGAATAAACGAGCCATCACTCTTGAGTAATTCAATGGTTTTCATCTTCTCCCTGGCCATTTCGCCTAAGGTGTACAAAGGCTCAATATCCACGATTTGAAGCGACAGACCGTATTGGGATGAAAATTTCACATAGGCTAAAAACATTATTTCGAGACCTTCGCGAAATATTTCACCTGTTACTTGTTCAAATTTTTGTGTGATATAGAACAGGTCTTCCTTCCAGATAGTAGCTTTTAACTGTGCTTTTACTTTTCCCTCGGATTTCTCCACCATTAATGGAAAACAATGACCACTAACAGGATAGAGATTGAGTGCAGAGATTTCCGCTTTGATCCAATACGGTGATTCATAGAACTTTTCAAACATGCGAGCAATGCTCTCTGTAATCTCAGAAAGATTATAAACTCTTTTTGATTTGAATTCAGTTCCGTATTTCATCTGTTTCAAGATCAAAGTTACACAAAAACAGCCTATCTGTTAAAGATATTTTGTGTTAACCTCAACAAGATCATGCTTATTATTGTTGTTGAATTGTTCAACATATAACAACAATAATTATGAAGACACTCTATCTGATGCGTCATGCAAAAGCCTACCAGGAAAGAGATAAGTACAAAGATTTCGACAGGCCGCTAACATCCCAGGGCATAGAAGATACTAAAAGAATTGCCGCCCAGCTAAAAACACAGAATATTGAGATTAAGAATATTGTATGCAGTCCATCGGTAAGAACTAAAGAGACTGCATCAGCCCTTGCTTCAGAGTTGGGCATAGCCAAAAATACTATCTTAATGGATGAATCTCTATACGATTCAGCTGATTTTGAGGATTGTGTTTATAGTTTACCTGACGAATGGGATCATGCTCTGTTAATTGGACATAATCCGTCAATAACTCAGTTCGCATCACAATTAACCACAATTTCCGAGTCAATCCCAACTGCCGGAGTAATCGGAGTAGTTATAAATATTGACAAATGGTCTGATTTGTTTTCTGTTACCGCGACACTTAAACTAAATCTGAATCCATAACCACAGCTATAAAGGCTTCGGCCACCTGCTCCATTAATCCCGGTTTCTAACCTTACGGGCAAATTATCCGATTTTCTGCACCAGATCAGCAAGCCGGTGAGCATAGCCTGATTCGTTATCATACCAGGCAACTATCTTAACGAGGTTTTTATTATCACCTAACACTGAGGTCAGACCTGCATCAAAAATCGCTGAGTGAGGATTTCCAATAATATCTATCGATACAATCGGATCACTTGTATATTGTAGAATCCCTTTAAGGTAACCCTGGGCTGCGTCTTTAAAAGCATTGTTAATCTCGTCAATACTCGTTGATTTCCTTACAGTGCAAGTTAAATCGGTTAAGGAGCCATTAGGTACCGGCACCCTGATGCCGGCACCACCCAGATTGTTAGTAAGATGCGGAAAAATTCTGGTAGCTGCTTTTGCAGCTCCGGTAGTAGTTGGGATAATACTGTATGCTGCAGCTCTTGCCCGGCGTAAATCAGCATGCGGAGCATCGATAAGGTTTTGATCTCTTGTATAAGAATGCACTGTGGTTATAAAACCTTCGGCAATGCCCCAGTTATCATCAAGAACCTTAATCATGGGTGCAACGCAGTTTGTGGTACAGGAAGAGTTTGAAAGAATATAATCGGTTGGCTCAATGATGTGGTCATTGATTCCCAGTACTATATACTTTACATCCTGTTGTTCGTCCTTAGCCGGTGCTGATATTATAACTTTACGTGCACCTGCATTGATATGTTTTTGCGCTGAAGGTCTGTCAACAGACTTCCCGGTTGACTCAATAACAACATCAATGCCCAGTTCGCCCCAGTTAATATCGCCGGGTTGAGGTTTGCAAAAAACTTTTATTGATTTCCCGTTAACAACGAGATAATCATTCTCAACATGTACTTCACCCTGAAAGATTCCGTGGACTGAGTCGTATTTAAGCAAATGACAAAGAGTTTCGGGTTCTGTAAGATCATTTACCGCAACAACTTCTATGTTCTCTTTTTTTAATAATGCCCTGAAGGTGATTCGGCCAATTCGGCCAAATCCATTGATAGCCACTTTTATAGTACTCATAGTATATTGCCTCTTTTGGCAGCACAAAAGTAGAAATATTAAACGTATAAAGAAACTACTACGGTAATCTGTTTAATGAGTTGAAACCATATTCTATATGTCGTTTCATTGTATAAAATGGTTATTTTAGCAAACTATAACACTGGCTCCAGAGATCTTGATAAAACATAAAATCACATATACATGGAAAAATTATCAGCTTATCTAAATCAAAACAAAGAAAGGTTCCTCGAAGAACTCTTTGGCTTAATCCGTATACCTTCTATCAGCTCTATTTCGGAACATAAACCCGATATGCTAAGAGCTGCCGAATATTGGAAAGAAACAATTTTAAAAGCAGGCGCTGATAAAGCAGATGTAATTCCAACTGCCGGAAATCCGGTTGTTTATGGTGAGAAAATCATTGACCCTGCAAAGCCAACAGTATTGGTATATGCACATTACGATGTAATGCCGGTTGACCCGATTGACTTATGGACTTCTCCTCCATTCGAACCCGAGATCAGGGATGAAAAAATCTGTGCAAGGGGAGCCGACGATGATAAAGGTCAGGCTTTTATGCATGCTAAAGCATTCGAATCAATGGTTGCAACCGGTGAATTACCCTGTAATGTTAAATTCATGATTGAAGGTGAGGAAGAAATTGGTTCGCCAAATCTCGAAAAGTTCTGCGTTGATCATAAGGACATGCTTAAAGCCGACATCATCCTTGTTTCTGATACAAGTATGATTGGTCAGGATAAACCAAGTATCACTGTTGGATTAAGGGGACTGGCTTACCTTGAAGTAGAAGTAACCGGACCAAACCGCGATCTGCATTCAGGCTTATTCGGTGGTGCTGTAGCTAATCCGATAAATATTCTTTCTAAAATGATCGCTTCCCTTACTGATGAGCAAAACAGGATAACCATCCCGGGATTCTACGACAAGGTTATAGAACTATCACCCGAAGAACGCGCTGAGATGGCAAAAGCACCTTTTAGTCTTGATGACTACAAGAAAGCTCTTGACATAAAAGAAGTTCACGGAGAGGCAGGATATTCAACGATTGAAAGAACAGGTATTCGCCCAACGCTTGATGTTTGTGGTATTTGGGGAGGTTATACCGGTGAAGGTGCAAAAACTGTACTTCCATCTAAAGCATATGCAAAAATTTCAATGCGACTGGTACCCAATCAGGATCATGAAGAAATTTCAGTACTCTTCCAAAAACATTTCGAGAGTATAGCCCCTGCATCAGTAAAAGTGAAAGTTACAAATCTTCATGGAGGTCAAGGGTATGTTTCGCCAACAGGCGATAAAGCTTATATCGCTGCCAGTAAAGCTTATGAAAAGACCTTTGGCAGGAAACCTATTCCTTTCCGTAGTGGTGGTAGCATCCCAATCATTTCAACCTTTGAAAGAGTGCTTGGAATCAAATCCATACTAATGGGATTTGGGCTTGAATCTGATGCAATTCATTCACCAAATGAGAACTATCCACTGTTTAATTTTTACAAAGGAATAGAAACAATTCCATGGTTTTACAAGTATTACACTGAGAATGCATAACATAAAACTCCGTATACCCCTTTCTTTCAGGGGTATACGGAGATTAAAATAAAAGCAGTCGGCCGATGATAAAAATAGCTACTTATAATGTTAATGGCATAAACGGAAGATTGCCCGTTCTATTGAGGTGGTTGAATGAAACATCACCTGACATTGTTTGCCTTCAGGAGTTAAAAGCTCCACAGGAAAAATTTCCGCTTAATGATATTATTAATGCAGGATACCATTCCATATGGCACGGACAAAAAAGTTGGAATGGAGTTGCCATCCTTACAAAAGAATCTCCTGCGCAGGAAATACGTCGGGAATTACCGGGAGATCCTGAAGATGAAGCCAGTCGTTATTTAGAGGCAATAGTTAATGGAATAACCATAGGTTGCCTGTATCTTCCGAATGGGAATCCGGCACCTGGACCGAAATTTGATTATAAATTAAAGTGGTTCGATCGGCTTATATCTCATGCCAGTGAGTTGATTTCATCAGGTAATCCCGTTATCTTAACCGGCGATTTCAATGTAATACCTTCTGAAATAGATGTTTACAAACCTGAAAGATGGACAAAAGATGCATTGTTCCGACCAGAAACCAGAGGTGCTTTCAAATCGCTGATGAGCCAGGGTTGGACAGATGCTATAAGGGCACTTTATCCTGACGAGGTAATCTATACATTTTGGGATTATTTCAGAAATAACTATGAAAGAAACGCAGGTTTAAGAATAGATCACTTTCTGTTAAGTCCTTCAATTTCAGATAAGCTTATAGAGGCAGAAGTAGACAGGAACGTGAGGGGCTGGGAAAAGAGCAGCGATCACGCTCCTGTTTGGATAAAAATAAATGAATAATTTACAATTGGGCTTAGTATTCATTTTCCTTTAAAGGGCAATCAACCATCCAGTTGATTCCGAACTTGTCGGTTGTCATTCCAAACAAAGAGCCCCAAAAAGTTTTTTGCATAGGCATCGAGACTTTTCCTGCAGACGAAATCAAATCGAAAATTTTATTAGCTTCGTCTACAGATTTTGCACTATAGGATAAAGTAAAATTTGAGCCCTCTACGATATCCTTTTCCATAGACGATGGGACATCACTTCCCATAATCATACTACCGTCGTCAAGAACAAGAGCAACATGCATGACTTTTTCAGCGTCTTCCGGGCCGCTCTGATATTCAGGCGGTGTATCTTTAAAACGTTGTATAAAATTAAACTCACCACCAAAGACTGACTTATAGAAATTAAAAACTTCTTCACAATTGCCTTTAAAATTCAGATATGGATTGATTTTAACCATGACGATACTTTTTAAATGAAACAATAGTTTTTAAGACAAACAAAATACCATCGGGGTAGTTTCAAAATAAAGTTATAAAAGGAAATAATATTTACGAATATCTTGAAAAACCATACACTTATCCTTCAAAACCTTACGCTGGATAAACGGATGGGTGTTTTTGGTTAATTTTTTGAACATTTATTGTTTTTATATTTTTTTTCATTAAATTGCAATCGATTTTTCAGAGGTAAAGAACATAAAAATATGTAATAATTAGCTTAAAATCGAATCAATTAATCAACCAACACCACAAACATGAAAAAAACTATTACTTTCCTCTTATTTCTATTAATATCAGGAATCATCTTTTCTTGTAAAAAAGAAACTCCAAACGAAGTACAATCGCTTAATGTAAGTGATAACAAGGTGTCCTCATTAGTGCGGAACTTTAAGCAATTTGGCTCTGCAGGTCTTAAGTCTTCATGGGAAGTATCCCCTGACAGTGCGATATGGTATCTGGGAGCGACAGCTAATTACACTTACGGGGACGCCTCCCGTGAAACAGAAAACACCTGGACGGATACCTGCTTTTTTGCTATTCCCATGGCAAATCAAAAAGTGACTGTCTCAGTATTATTTAATAAATACGCTGAGCTGATTGATAAACTCAGGGATATGTATCATTCCAGGAACGAAGAGAACAAACAGTTGCTGGCTGTTTCAGTTAAGATATCCAACTATAATACTGATACACTTGTCTGTATGGCTACAGCTACTTTTGCTTATGGGCCTATTCTAGTTTCATGTGTCTTCAATAATACAGACTATTGGTCATTTTGGAAATATTACGGGAACGGGGGTATTTGCGATGGACCAAATTCAGGAACTCATCCCGAGAGTGACGCAGCCGAAGAAATACAGAAAAGAATTATGGCCTGCAAGGGTGTGCCAATGGGAAATTACTACTACGAAAACGTTATTACTGAAACAATTATTGATCCGTTAGAATACCCCATTGACCCCACCTTTAATACGCCGGTAAGCAATGACCGCTACTCACATCTGTATTGGAATAGTAGCCAATATCCAAATTTTGATGGGTGTATTTCTCCTGCTGATTTGAATTTTTATCTCGCCAAAACTAAAGATCTCATTTACAAAGATACAATTAACGGTGGTATTCGACCTGTCGGTTATAGTTTTATTAGTATTGATATGCAAGGTAATGAAGGGATGGAAGCGTGGTACACTTTGTATTATCATATCGCATTCATTAAATACGGCATATTAAGATTGAGTCCAGACCCTACTTTGAAGCTTGATAATTAGAATCATCTGATTTGTCTAATTTTTATCTTATTAATATGAAATATTTATTACCACTTATTATCTCAATAATCTCCTTGCAATCATTTAGCCAGAATTCATTTGTAAAAAACTTTGGCAATAATTGCGAAGAAATACCCTTGTGTATTAGGCAAATCGGTTCAAATTATTTTATTGCAGGATATTCCAATTTCAATAAACTCGGACGGATACATCAAGCGCAAATTCTTAAATTAAACTCAGAAGGTGAAATTGTTTCCGATTATTTATTCCCATTTCAACCTGAAGGTTATACAGAACTAACCGCAATATTCCCTCTGAATGAAAGTGAATTCTTAATGGTGGGGGGGTGTAAAGCTGACTTAGAACCTTATGCTCATATTTGGATCTTGAAAGTGGACACTTCTCTAAATATTTTGTGGGATCGAAAATACATGACGAATAAATCTTTTGTTTCTAATACATATCTGGCTGAAAACAATCAAGGTAATATTCTAATCGGTACTACTTTAGCAACAGATGTCCCCAATGCAAATAATTCACTTTTCTTTATAGAGATAACAAAACAGGGCGATTCGATCCGGTCTCAGTATATTGATATAGGAAGTCCAACGGGTATGAAAATAGGTTCTATATTGTACATTGATAACCAATATAAGGCTTTTGTCGGTGGTTTTGGTGAGTATGTGGATTATTCAAGCTTTTGCCAGATACTTCAACTAGACACTACACTAAATCTAACTAAAATTCGGCCAATCCCTAATTCTCATATGTTTTATTTGTACGCTGAGAAAGTAAATAATGATCAATACTATATCACAAGCATGGCTTATACTCCAACAAATATTTTTGATGTGTCGATTACTAAATTTGATGTTAATGAGAATATTTTAGCCAGCAATCATGCCGGGTCAATAGGTGAGATTCCTGATTATAGCGCGTTCGTTCACTGCATGACCATTTCTAACAACAACAGTATTTATACCGGTGGATCTGCAAGAGATAACGGCAACTTTTATTCATGTACTGAAAATTTATGGAAAGTTCTCATGCTGAGTAACTACGACTCTCTGCTGAATTGCCGGTGGACATACTTTTATGGTAGTGACACGGCCTGTTACACCATGAGTACTATGGATGCTACATCCGACGGTGGATGCATAATAGCCGGGATGTTCTATACTCCTGAAAGGCCTGAGAAAATGCTGGATGTGGTTGTGATTAAAGTTGATAGTATGGGCATTATTACAGGACCAAAGAAAGTCAGGGATTTTGTAAAGAATGCAGTTTTGTATCCTAATCCCGGAAGTGACTACCTGATGATTCAAAGCGGTCCGCAAATAGCAGGTGCAGAATTCACCTTATTTAATGCTCCCGGCTGCCCTGCTCTTTCAGCAAAACTCGAAAGCTCTACCCAGCAAATAGATACACGTATGTTAACTTCCGGCTTGTATCTGTGGCAAATAGTTTACCATGGTAAGATCATTGAACAGGGAAAGTGGATCAAACAATAGTTTCTAAGAATTATTAAACAGACTTTAAAACAGATAACAACCAACTAAACCAAATAACATGAAAGTGAAAAAGATTATAACGCTAATACTTTTTCTGACATTCGTTTTTCATTCGAAAGCGCAGGATCCTTTCTTACTGAGCCCTGGCGGAAATACTCAGGAATTCTTCAAATATGTGACTAAGGACTACAATGTAGGCGGTACAATTTACCATACCGGTATGTTAAATTTGGGAGGTTACAAAAGAATTACATCCGGTACTACAGGTGTTTTTTACAATACCGCTGCTCCCCTCCAGAAGCTTCAGCTTCA
>DIOT01000036.1:0-2208 GCA_002426195.1 Bacteroidales bacterium UBA5507
CTCAGCAATCAGCAATTTGAAACTTAACAAAGAACCGGGAACAAAGAACCAGGAACAAAGACCAAAGAACAAAGAACCAAGAACATTTTATTCAAAACTCTGCAAATCGTGCAACCGCTTGTAAACTCCCTGTTTTGCTATTAAATCAGAATGTGTGCCTCTTTCCACTATACGCCCGTGCTGCATAACGATAATTTCGTCAGCAAACTGAACTGTCGAAAGCCTGTGTGCTATAACAACCGAAGTTCTGTTTTTCATTAAACTAACCAATGCGTCCTGTACCAGTCGTTCTGATTCAGTGTCAAGTGCAGATGTAGCTTCATCAAGTATCAGTACCGGTGGATTCTTAAGTACAGCTCTGGCAATACTTAGTCTTTGCCTTTGCCCACCCGACATTTTGATTCCCCTGTCGCCAATGTTTGTCTGGTAACCATCGGGCATCTGCTTGATAAAGTCGTGAGCATTGGCAACTCTTGCGGCTGCAATTACTTCCTCTTCACTAACATGGGTCATTCCGAATGCAATGTTATCAATCACTGTCCCGTTAAACAGTATCGTTTCCTGCGATACAATTCCCATCAGTGATCTTAAATCATTAATCACCAAATCCTTAATCGGGATGTTGTCTATTAGGATTTCTCCACTTGTCACATCATAAAATCTGGGCAACAGATCAACCAGGGTCGACTTGCCGCTTCCTGATGCTCCTACCAGTGCAATCGTCTTACCTTTCCCAATTTTCAGATTGATGTTTTGTAGAACCTCATCCTGCTGATACCTGAAACTTACATCCTTGTACTCGATAGATTCATTGAAAGAGCTTATTGCGATAGCATTTTCTTTCTGGACAATAAGCTCTTCTGCCTGCAGAACCTGTTCAATACGTTCAACCGATGCAGCACCTTTCTGAATATTATAAGCTGCAGTGCTCAGTGCTTTTATAGGATTTATGATCTGTGAGAATATTGCTATGTAGGAGATAAATATTGCAGCATCCATGCTCGAATCAGGGCTCAGAATGATACGTCCGCCATACCATATAACGAATACGCTTACACCAACACCCAGAAATTCGCTTAAAGGAGAGGCAAGGTCACGTTTACGGTACAATCTAACCATCAGGCGGTTGTATTTGTGATTGATTTCTTTGAAGTTCCTGTCAGCCCAGTCAATTGCAGTAAAAGCCTTTATTATCCTTAAACCACCCAATGTTTCTTCGATAGTTGAAAGCAGTTCACCCATCTTTATTTGTCCCTTTGTGGATGTTCTTTTAAGACTCCGGCCAACTTTACCGATAAGCAATCCGCTTATTGGAAGCAGTACCAGCACCACGAGTGTAAGCTCATAGTTCATCATGAAGAGAGCTACTAGGTAAGAAATAATAGTTATGGGGTCTCTGAAAATCATTTCGAGAGAACTCATGATTGACCATTCCACTTCCTGTACATCCGTAGTCATGCGGCTCATAATATCACCCTTTCGCTTTTCACTGTAGTAAGAGAGTGGAAGTATAAGAACCCTTCTATACATGGAATTGCGGATGTCGCGTACCACACCGTTTCTAACTTCGGCTATGTAAAACATGGCCAGGTATCTGAAGAGGTTTTTAAGTAAAAACGTAACAACTATTATCCCACAGATATAGGCAAGTGTGGTCAGTTCGCCGTACTTTTCAATCATCGTACTTATCAGATAGTAGAAGTTCAGTTTCAGCGAGTCAAAATCGAGAGATAAAGGCGGTGCAGAAGTAACCAAAGCCTCCAGCTTGAAAAGAATGTTGAGAACCGGAATAATTGCGGCGAATGAAACAAGTGAAAAAAGAACTCCAAGCAGGTTGAAGATTACGTTAAGTGCAGCATAACCTTTATAAGGCAGGGCGTATTTAAGAACCTTGAGAAGATTTTTCATTGGTACCCCGTTTATTATAAGTGTGGAGCACGACAAAGATAAGGCGATTAGGTTTATGATTATTGCTTAAATTTGCATTATGGAATCTAAAAGACAACAAAAGATTGCCAGGCTGCTTCAAAAGGACCTGGGCGAAATCTTCAGAATATTCGCTAACGAGATAATCTCGGGCTATCTGATTACTGTAACCAAGGTAAATGTTTCGCCCGACTTGTCGGTAGCCAAAGTTTATCTTAGCCTGTTTGGTCCGACCGATAAGCAGAAAGTGTTTAATACGATTAATCATCACAGGAAAGATAT
>DIOT01000036.1:2333-4829 GCA_002426195.1 Bacteroidales bacterium UBA5507
AGGCATCAGCTTGCTACCCGCGTTAAAGCACAATTGCGGGTCATTCCTGAGCTTGAATTCTTCATTGATGATTCGCTCGATTATATTGAAAACATTGACAATCTTCTGAAACAGTGAGTTACACTTAATCGGTCCTTGCATTGAACCTACCTTTTCATATTGCCTGGCGGTATCTCAAATCGAAGAAATCGCATAATGTTATCAACATTATCACCGGTATTTCCGTAGCCGGGGTTACAATTGGCACTATGGCACTGATTGTGGTACTTTCTGTATTTAACGGATTTGAAGGCCTGGTTGTATCATTGTTTAATTCTTTCGACCCACCTGTAAAGGTAACACCTGCAAAAGGCAAGACTTTTAGTTCAACGGCTTTTCCCTGGAATCAAATCAGTTCAATTGAAGGGGTGACTGCCACAACCGGCGTGCTCGAAGAAAAGGCTTTGCTTAAGTATGGGACCAATCAGTTTCTTGCTACGCTGAAGGGGGTTGATTCCACTTATGAGAAGTGGACCGGGCTCGACAGTATGATAGTCGACGGTAGTCTCACTCTTGAGTTCAGAGGTCAGCCACTGGCAATTCCCGGACAAGGAATAGCTTATTACCTGGGCATTGATATCCGTGATTTCAATTCTCTTATTGAAGTATACGCTCCCGGAAGGACTGCTGTTTCAATGAGTAATCCGGAGACTGCATTTAAGCGTCTTGATATCAGGCCTTCAGGGGTATTCTCAATACAGCAGGATTTCGACACGAAATACATGATCGTTCCGCTGAGTTTTATGCGGGAACTATATGAATACACCGACGAGCTTTCGGCAGTGGAAATATCTGTCTCTAACAAGGCTGACCTGGAGACTATTGCTGCAAAGGTGCAAGAACAGCTGGGAAGCGCATATACTGTGAAAGATCGTTACCAGCAGCAGGAGACACTGTATAAAGTAATGAAGGCCGAAAAACTGGCCATATTCATGATTCTGTCATTCATACTTTTCATAGCAACTTTCAATATGGTCGGTTCGCTTTCAATGCTTATACTTGATAAGCGGAAAGATATTTCGGTATTAAGGGCACTTGGGGCCGACAGAAAGCTCATACAACGTATTTTCTTTACCGAGGGCAGTCTTGTCACTCTCAGCGGAGCAGTGCTGGGCATTATTCTGGGAACTATTATTTGTGTTCTCCAGCAACAATTCGGATTGGTAAAAATAAATGCACAAGGTGGCTCATTCCTCATAGAAGCTTATCCTGTTATTATGCACTGGCGGGATTTTATTAATGTCTTTCTTATGGTTGGGCTTATCGGAATAATCGCAACTATCATTCCTGTAGTCGGCTTAAAGCATATTAAAGAGAGACATCCCGGTAATACCGGACGTTAAGTACACCTTACCACTAAAACTGAAAGTAGATAAATGGCTGAAAACTGGCAGAGTATGCCTGATAGCAGATTATACCCGTGGCTACTACCGTTGCAAGCTTAACTGCATAATGACTTTCGGAAAATGAATTCAGAATCAGTTCTTTTGTCCGGTAAGGAAGCCAGTGGGTTATGAAACCCAGCAGCATGACCACAAACACATTCCGGTAAGTGTTTAATACATCAAAAGCACCTGCCCAATCCATATTGTTCCATACCTGGTTGTACCATGCTGAAATATGCGCCATGTCTTCACCCCTGAAATAAATACGTGTGAATGTGATAAAGGTAAATGTCAGGGCTATTTTCCATGTAACTGCCAGAACACTCTTCGATTTTTCCCAGGGACTTATGCGTTTCCAGTATTTGTAGGTAACTATTCCCAAACCATTCAGTCCACCCCAAATCACAAACTTCCATGATGCGCCATGCCATAAACCTCCTATTAACATGGTAAGCATCAGATTAATATTGGTGCGGAATTTGCCATGGCGGTTACCGCCCAATGGAATGTACAGATAATCTTTCAGGAATGATGACAATGTCATGTGCCACCGTTTCCAGAAATCCCCAACATTCAATGCCTTATATGGTGAGTTGAAGTTCCGGGGAAGTGTAAAGCCCATTAGTAAGGCAAGTCCGATTGCTATATCGGTATATCCCGAAAAGTCGCCATAAATCTGCAGCGAATATCCTATCATTGCCATAACATTGGTAAAGCCCGAAAACATCTGTGGTGCATCGAACACTTTGTCGAGAAAATGCATGGCTATGTAATCGGCAAATATCATTTTCTTGATAAGACCTTTCAAAATCATGTAGATCCCGTTATTGAAATCTTCGCGGGTAATATGTGTTTCCTTGCTGATTTGTGGAATAAATTCCGATGCTCTTACTATTGGTCCTGCAACCAGTTGCGGAAAGAAACTGACAAAGAAACTGAAGTCCGACAATGATTTCACAGGTTTCATTTTATGGCGGTAAATATCCAGCACGTATGTCATTGCCTGGAATGTGAAAAATGATATCCCCACCGGTAGGATAATCTTATCAACTGTAAAATAATTGCTTCCGGA
>DIOT01000036.1:4948-5301 GCA_002426195.1 Bacteroidales bacterium UBA5507
TGTAAAATAATTGCTTCCGGAAATGGAATTACCGGCAGCAGCCAGACTGTTAACTACTTCAAATCCGGTTCCTGCAATGCTGTTTATTGTATCAATGAAGAAATAAGCATACTTGTAATAACTTAACGTGAAGAGGTTAATTACAACGCTCAGCGAAATTAAAGTCAGTCGGGTGCCCTTTTTCGTTGATTTATGAATGAATTTGCCGAAGTAAAAGTTAACTAGTATTGAAAAGATCAGGAGTCCAAGGTATAGGCCGCTGGTTTTGTAATAGAAGAAAAGCGAAACAAAAAGCAAGTACGCATTACGAAGTTTAATACGCTTGTATACCATCGTAAAAACCACGTACACCA
>DIOT01000036.1:5435-6429 GCA_002426195.1 Bacteroidales bacterium UBA5507
TGCAAAAAATATCCAGAATTGTGCCTGGGTGAAGATTAACGGGAAATCTTCGGAGAATGAGAATATTTCCTGTAGTCGCTTCATATTTCTATGCTGATTATTGATTCCAGCAGACTGCCGCTTTCAGCACCGGTTACTTTTTCCCACTGACTAGTCAGTGCTTTCAGTAATAAGTCGCCGATTAAACTATAGCCTGTGGCGGTGAAATGAACCCTGTCACGTGGCATCAGATGTTTCAGATACCATTTCTGAGACGACCCAAGGCCTCCCATTATCTCATAAAGATCCCATGCTGCCATACGGTATTCTTTGGCAAGTCGGTGGATAATCTCCTGCTGAATCTCAGTATTCTTGTTCGGATACTTCCGCTTATAGTAGTTGTCGTTAGGGACTGTGAGCAATATGGCACAATTGGGATTGACACGCAAAACCATCGACATAAACTCCCGGTAGTAATTTTCAAATTTAGCAGTATCAAAGTTTGGTGTGTAAGCATCATTGGTGCCGATTGAAATGATGAATAAATCAGATGTGTACATCCGTAGTTGTTTCTCAAATAATGTGCACCGGCTGTATGATTCAAAACTAGCACCATTAACACCAACCGAAGTATACTGAATTCCTTTCCTGTCACTCATCAGCTCTATTCCATACAATACAAGTAAAGAATCATTGCGTGAAACTTCAATTTCGAGAGCATCGGTTTCACCCGAAAGTGTTAGCTCCCTGTAGCCCAGTTCACAGTCACAGGTGTCCCTTATTACCACATTGATGCTGTCGGTAACTTTATAATTGGCCGATAGGCAAGGATTGTCGACAAAGAATCGCACCTTGCTGAACCGGTTTCTCAAAGCTTCGGGTAGTTTCTGACCTGTTGTAATTCTAAGCGTATCAATGCTGTCGGTAAGGTGGGCGGTAATTCCCGAAAGTCCCCAGGTAGCTGAATCTGACCTGACAGATGATCGGTACCCTTGCCATCTCTGCCGGTTTCCCA
>DIOT01000036.1:6563-7111 GCA_002426195.1 Bacteroidales bacterium UBA5507
TACTCTGTAGTTAGCTGGATTATTTGTTGATGCCAGGTTGTAAGGAAAGATAAAGCCCCTCTGTCCCATGGCACCGTTATTCATAAGCTGAAAATAATTGCGAAGTTTGTTTGAATAAACATCTGCCTGAATGTGCGATCCTCCGATGTGAAATATATGCAGATTGCCTCCAAGTCCTTTGTGAATAGAATCAAGCTTGCCAAAGAACTTATTGAAATTGGCCGAAGAGTCCGCATATGCAAGTGTATCAGCCATTTCATTGACTACTGATGGAAGGTATGGCCGCAAACTGTCAAGAATGTATGTTTGAGACCTGCCCGAAAGGGTAGTTATTAATAGTATTATGGATATTATAATTGTTCTGTTCATTACTTGTTCAGGTCAATAAAAAGAGCTGTAAAGAACAACTCTGAAATAATTCTGGTACCGGCAGGGGAGAAGTGTGTGTAATCGGAACCTGCAAGCCCTTTCTCAACCCAGTATCTCATTGAATTGTAGCCACCCATTGCCTCATACATACTCCAGTAAGCTATTCCGTTTCTCAGGCA
>DIOT01000036.1:7241-8672 GCA_002426195.1 Bacteroidales bacterium UBA5507
GTTTCCCTGAGTTTTTTATCCAGGTATGGCAGGAGTGGATAGGTTACCATTTCTCCGTTAATCATTGTACTCATGTCACCCGGTCCAATATATAGCACTTTCACTCCGGGTATGTTTCTTTTCACCCAGTTGATGTTTGCCATAAGGTATCGATCATATTTATCAATTGCCGCTGAATCTTTCACATAAGGGATCGTGTTGCCTCCGTACTGGAAGATCACTATATCGGGCATTAGTTCCCGGGCCATTGATTTGTAGCCCGAATGGTTCATTTTGCTGAAAATGGTACCAGAGGCCCCGCGCATTGCAATATTGTCAACGCTAACACCCGAGTCGCTGTCTAATGTGAGTCCGTAGAAATCAGGACTTACTATTCCTTCAAGTTCAATGGTGATATCCGATGGTGTCGCATCTGTAACAATCTCAAAGCTATGATATGCTTTATCTGCAATTAAGCTGCTTTCCCTGAACAGGTTGCCATTATGCAGTATCCTTATTTTCACAGGGTACTCAGCATTGCCATAGTGCAATCTAATGAGGTTATATTTTTTTGTCCGTGTATATGATTTTGTCGAAGGTTTGATGGTAATCGTTGCCATTGTGGGCATAAGGCTTCCGGCTTTAATGCTGTCAACATCTCCTGAACCAAATGATGTGAATCTTGAGAAGGAGGCATAAAGTCCGTAATCTTTCTCCTGTGTAATCCTTTGTGTAGGATCGAATATGGCAAACCTATGCCAGTTTTCGCTAACGGTTACATCGGCCGCTAACTGGTTATAGACTTGTTTTATCGGGACAAATCCCGGTCCCGATCCTCCATATATACCCTGCAGGCGATTTCTCAGATATCCGGTAATCCTGTCTCCTTCGAGCTGCGAATCACCATAGTGAAGTATTCTGCATGATCCTCCTTCAAGCAGTTTACTGATTGCTCCTATAAAGGCAGTATCTGAACCCGGATATTTAATTTTAGTGATGCTGGCCGTGTCAAGATTTGATAAATCGGGGATAGAAGGCTTAAGCTCTGAATCAAGAACGTCCTCCCCAATTATGTGAATAATGCTGTCGGCTATTTGAATCAGACTGTCAGCCTTCAAATTAACCACTGTTTGTTCTTCATAAAAGAATGAGGAAGCGTTTGGGTATTTGATGAAGATGTCAGCGATCTTAAAACCTGTCTCTGTTCTGTTGCCACTGATAGTTATACTATTGCTGAAGAACATCAGGATAAATAGTATTGACAGTGCCAGTGCAACAAACAGGCTGATTCTTCTGGGGCTCATTGGAGTGCTTAAAAAAGTGGTGCAAAGTAAAGTAAAAAACCAAAAATAATGACTACTTTTGCACACAATTAAAATGGCCCTGTAGTTCAATGGATAGAACGGAAGTTTCCTAAACTTTAAATATAGGTTCGATTCCTATCGGGGCTAC
>DIOT01000036.1:8767-71646 GCA_002426195.1 Bacteroidales bacterium UBA5507
GGTTCGATTCCTATCGGGGCTACGATATTAACCCCTTAAGTTGCTCAACTTGAGGGGTTTAATTTTTATTGTACCCCCTAATTGTACCCTTTTTTATTTTTTTCTCAATAAAAATTAGTAGCACTTGACATGATTTTATACTTCTTCTTAAAATCATCCATTTGCTTTACTAATCTCGGAGATTCAAGATTGATTGTTTCAATGAAATCAATTATAGACTCCCATGTACAATTAATCAAATGATGCTGAAAATCAGGCATTACTAAAGTTGTTTTGGCAAACTCTGCTTGCTGCTTTACTTTTTTATTGTTCTCTGGGAAGAGAAATACTACATACGAGTTGTCAGAAACATGAATAACATTCCTCAAGAGTTGATAATAGTTGAGAAAGTAATTACAACTCGAATACTCAACATTAATTGCAGAACAATGATGTTTATACACTGATTCATACTTGTTCAAATGCTCTATGTCATGTATTGCCTTGCCAAATTCTTGTTCAGTGAATTTGATTTCAAAATGAATTTCCTTACTGTTGGTAGTCTTGAAATAAAAATCAAAACTTGTTGGTCTATAACCCAGTTCAGATTCAATTTTTGATGGTTTTTCAAAGCACACAGAATCATAATCTACCGATTCATCTTCTAGGTTTAAAAACTGTAGAATAAGTTGAAGTTTCTCTTCCTTGATTAGAGGATAGAAAAAATTCAAACACATTGCTTGTGAAGAATTCAAATGATGAAAGTCAGGATGTCGGTTAATTTTACTTGACCCAATGAAATCCTTAAGTTCTGGTCTATATTCAAACAGTAAATTATTGAACCAATATTCTTCAGGTAAGATGTGAGAATAAGCAACTCCATTTTTGCGCCATTTCCCATCTTCTAATTCGCTGAAATGAGTTTGTTTATACTTACCTAACCACTTTTTTATTTCCTCTTGAAAAGTCATAAAAACTAAATGTCTAAAGTCTATATTCAATTATTAAAAACGAGTTCACGAACTATTTTAGCAAACTTTCTATCAATACTACAAGTTGGAAAACCAATGTATTTTGTGTTAAGTACATTCAATAATGGGTGGTTCGAGTATTGAGAGTACACCGTTTCTTTAATTAGAATAGTCTTGGTGCTTTTATCTAGATTTCCTCTGGAGATTAACGATTCTAAATGACTTTCAAATCTGGCTTTATTTTCTTTAATAATCATTTTCCGCATGGAGTCATCAATATGATTGAATTCTTTATCTTTATTGATAGGATAATCAACAGCATCAATTAAATAGAATCCATTATCCTTAAACAGGGTTAATACTTTCTCACGGTCATAAATTGATTTAGAGAACTCAAAGTCAAATAAAGCATATACCATACTATAGAAAAGTGAATCTGCTTTAGGAACATCTGAGAAGTAAAAGTATGCTGTTGGCTTGTCACCTTTAAAAGCAGGAGGTGATTCAGCAACAATCAGATATTTGATTTTCTGAGGAAGATATCTTTCCCTTGCTGTTTTATAGATTGCAGTATCGATTTCTTGAAAACCGTTATCCATTTTTATTAATTGATTAAAATGCGTGGTGGGATTATTTAGGTTCAGCAAGGGATAATATGGGTAATAATGAATTTCAATTACTTCTTGATTACAGATGTCCGTGTTAATCTATGATGAAGTGAATTTATTGGAAGAACTGAGAACAGAATAAAAATAATGAATAAGTCAAAGAATCTTGTTACCCCAATAATTAAGTAAGCAATTAAAAAAGTAAAGAAAAAGATTAAAGCCATGAGAAATGTCTTCACTAAATTCGGTGTTTTGGACTCATTTGTGCCAACTGTTTGTACTCCAACAATTCTTTTACCCCATGTACCACCAGTGGATTCTAAGATAGGATAATAAAGAAAAAAACCGATGAAAACATAACCCCAAATCATCAAAGCCATAAATTCACGATATTCATTTGGGTAAAGTGAACGTGAGATTATATAAATAAACCCCCTAAAAAAATTAAACTCTTCTAACAACAAGCTCCACAATAATATCATTAAACTCGCTAAAAGTGTAACTATAACAAAGTCTATAAGACGGCTAAGGAATTTTTGTCCGAATGTTGCAGGGATTACTGTTTCGTTTTGCATGTCCATTAATTTGATGTAATTAATATGAGAGAACCTTCATAAAGATAGTGAATACAACCATATTCCAAGATGAAATAGTATTGAAATCACTATAAGAATGACTAATATATTAAAAGCGATATCTGGAAATAATCTTAATCGAGGGTGTTTATAATCTTGCATTAGTTTTCCATTAACTTATCTAGTAAAATTAGGGTGTTAAGTGTTTTCATTATCCATACTGCCTGACTTGTGCCATCACCATACTTGATATCTTCTTTCAAATATGTGGTTGCACCTGCACCCACATTTGGTTCAATATCCTCGTAATAATATTCCATTAGTGATTTCCCTTCTAAAGCATGTAAAAACTTGTGCCTTGTTTCAGCAACTTTTTTAACTGCCTTGATTACATCTTCTTTATCACCAATATTTCTATAATTTTCAAGTTCAAAGAAGTCCAGTATTCTTCTATTGATACCTCTTTGTTTTACTTTTTTACATTCAGTGCAAATTTCCTTGGCTTCAGGTGTTGTATCATATTGTTTCATTATGGATTCAAATAATTGGAACTGAAGAGAATTCTCAAACAACGCATTATTAAAAATTCTATTTGTATGCATTATTATAGGGTTGATAATTGACAAGAAACTAAATGCTTGATACAGATAAGATTTTTCTTCTAATGCCGAAAGCTTTTGGTATACATCAATGAATGATAACGAGTAATTTATCATTGTTGGAGTATGTATTGGCATGTTGTAAAAATTAAAATATCCTCCAGAAGGCATTTTCTCGCTTTTAAATTCAGAATAAATCTCTTCTATTGAATTATAATTTATTATACAAGATTCTATGTGTATATTCGAAAACCACCTAACAGATTGAAATTCATAATGAAACACATTAAGTGTGATGATTAGATTTTTTAGTTTCTTCTTAACATCACTATTATCTCCAGCTAATATCAAGGCACACAAACAACTACAATAGCTGCCTAATTCTGGATTTACTACCTTAGACGGAAAGCAAAAGAAATTATCCTGAATTTTTGTGATTTCTTTAGTGTTGGTTCTCGATGGAATATGAAAAAGATAAAATGACATAATAAGCTAGTCTTTATTAATTCTATAGCTAAGTCAGAGTTTAATATCGTTTGTAAACCTGTTTTTTTTTATTTTAATAACAGCTAAGGCAAACACTTTTTTTGCTTGCCCTTGTACAATGATTCTTTCAGAAGCAACCTCAAAAGTTTCTCCTGAAAAATACTCATCATCTAGAAGAATAACAATATAATCTTTGTATCTTTTATCAGGAATGCTAAGGTTTTCGATTAACAGCCTTCGCTTTTCTTCGAAACTTTGAGTTTTTTTTAGTTCTGTATGTTGCTGTAACTTAATTAAGTAATTATAATCGACTGGAACACCAAGGAGTTCACCAATATAACCAGCTAAAACATACACAGGTTGACGATATCTCTCGACTGTTGGAGGACAAGGTATTATGACTACATTTCCGACAATATTATTCAAGAACTGCTGCTGAATGGCTTTAGACACCATTTCAGCTAAATCCCTTGCTTTATAAAATTCACCCTCAGCTTTTATTTGATTCATGATTTCACCTAACTGAGTGTAATTCGGGTTCACCTTACCTTCGGGATTAGAATTATCATAATCAATTGTTAATTTGCCAGATGAATCGAAATCCAAGCATATTCCTGAATAATACCTGCCTTGTATTCTCAAATCAGTCTTGATTGATGTCTTGAACAATTGATTTTTGAAATTAAAATTAATCTCTATATGATACTGTTTTCCGTCATAGAGAGTTAAAATATTTGTCTTTTCATCAAAATTATCAATTCTAATCTTATCCATACTACTTGAAGTGAATGGACTTAAATCAAATTGGTAGAATGGAAGAAATCGCTTCTTTTCAATTATTTCATCAAGATTATAAAAGAAAAGATATTGGCTAGCCTCTTTAATTAAGACATATTTTTTTGTTGTAAAAACGGGTGAATTGTACGAAACAAAATATCCATTGACATAATCATTTGTTAGAAGTTCTTGGTAATCTTCAAAGTAAAAAGCATGAGTTTCATTAGTCACTAAATCAAATAAATAAGCATCACCATCCATAAATCCGTAACCAGAACGATTATAGAACATTAACAAATACCTATCATTTAGGAACTCCCCTATGCCTTTTAATGCTTTAACAAGTCTTAAGTCATTGCAATCTATTTTATAAACTAATGCATCGAACACAGAACCAAAGATGCAAGTATATCCATATGTTGAGGTTTGTTGAAGTTCTTTACCAATGAATGGTAGATGAAAAGAGTCAAATTCTTCTTCCATGGTTCCCCATGATTCAGAAGAACTTTCATTTATTTTCCTTGTAAGATTGATGTAATTAATTACTTCACAAACCTCAAGTGTTTTACAGCTAGTTTCTTCTTTTATAAGTGGGTGATATATTCCTCGTATGTTTAAATTGATACTCATCTTCATTTCATCAAGGTCATCAGTAATGAAAATGTATTCCCATCGACCTGAATAAGATTCAAATACTGGTGTTGAAGGTTCTATATGATTAATAAATCGTAAGTAATTCTGAATCTTTGCTGTATATGGTTTCTGTGCTTCATAAAGCACTTTAGCCGATTCATCCCAATCGAGAAAATCGTCTGCTGGACGTAAATACTCATTCCCAACCATTAGACTAGTCACCTCAAAAATCTCCGTATATTTATAGTTGGAGATAAGGAAGCATTGGTTTCCTTGCTCTAATTGAGAGAACATCTCACAAACTTCCATGAACTCTGGAATTTGATTGAGTGAAGGTTGTTCGTTATCTAACCATCTTCGAATAAAGTTGTCGATTGAAAATATAATAACCATCTTAGAAATTATGCTATTTGCCTTATGAATTAATTTGTGCCTTAACTATTATCATTTTTATTTTCATAATTTTGGACAAGACTTTCTCATATAGTACTTGAGTTAGTAATGTCCGATTTACTTTATTTAGATGGGAAAATTCTGTTAAAAAACTCTTGAGTTACCATATAACTTTTGCCAGTTCTAATGCAATCTAAACGCATCAATCCTTTTTTATAGAGGTCAATGCACACATCTCTTAATTCACCTTCTGGTGAACTTAAAATATCATCAAGTATGCAGTTAATGCAATTTTCATCTGGTTCATCTGGACTTTTAATAAATTCTGAATAAGAAGTCTCGAGTTTTATACACGATTTTTTTAACTGACTGTTCATAATTTTCTTTCTTTATTCTAGGATACAATTAATTTCCCGAGATTTACTTTGAATTTTCAATAAAAATACACCAATATGGCAAACCTAAAAGTTTTAAATGGAGAAAAATTTAACATGTTAGAGGCAGGGTATTTCATCTCTTTCTATCACAAGTCAGGTGAACATGATTTGGTTTCTCGTTTACTATTACGTTTTAAAGATGGAGAAGAACCAGAAACATCAGAATGGGTCACCCTTGCAACATCTTTTTTTTCAGGTAATTATAAACCAGATATTATCCTTAGAGTTTTAAAAAGTGAAGAAATATCACCTTCCTCAAATACTTCTTTGGATAAACTTGGAAAAGCAATTGCACAAAAGATAGGTTCACGATATGAACCATCTGCTTTGACGAAAATAAGACAAACCAGACCACTTAAATTCTTAAAAAAACACGAGAGGTTTGAAGAAATTAATGGAGTATATCGTTATGGGGGTCTAAGAGTTAAAAATATTCTATTATTGGATGATATAATAACAACAAGCACTACAGTTAACGAGATAAAAAGAGCAATTGTATCATCCATCGGTGATGTCAACTTGAGATTATTTGTACTAGGCAAAACCTTTGATGCATGGAATGATGGTGAGGGTGACAATGCTGAGATTGAACGGTTTTTTAGTAAAGCAAATGCCGAATTTTAGTTAAGAATCATGTATAATAAACTGAAACAATAAAAAGTATGGACTTAAAGAAGTTCTTCGAGATAACAAATAAGTTAGAAAGAGAAACAGGTAAGTCTGTTTATAATCAATCAGTTGAACCAAACTGGATGGATATCATGGTTATTGGAAGATATTGTAGAATTCTTCACTTCAATGATGATAGTATATGGTGTTATGAACAAGCATATCCATTAACTGATTCTCTTGACCTTCCAACCGAAAAAAAGGAAGAATTAAAATCATCCGTTCTTTCAGCCAAGGTTTTACCATATGTTGAAAAGGGAGATTATAATTATGCACTCACATTATGTAAAGAAGCAATTAAACTCTGGTCTGAAAATGCTGAAGCATATTGTAATCAAGGAGTGGTCTTTAATTACTTGGGTGAATTTGATAAATCATATAATTCACATTCAAGAGCCATTGAACTCAATCCTGATTTAAGTCAATCTTGGAATGCCATTGGACATGTGTTAGTTGATTATTATAAAGACCATTTAAAAGCAATAAAATATTTGGACAAAGCCTTGGAATTGACAGAAGGAAAAGATACAAGAGCATGGATTAATAAAGGAAATGCGTTAATGTGGCTTGGCAAATACGATGCTGCAATTCTTTGTTGGGAAACAGCCTATGAAATTGAACCTTCTTGCAACGTACATGCGATTCTAAATAAAGCAATGGTACAAGATGCAGTACTTAATGATAAAAAAAATGCAATTCGAAGTTTGTATTCAGTATTGAATGACATAAATGAAGACCATCCTCAATATCAGGATGTATTATCACTGCTAACAGATTTGAAGAATGAAGGTTGAAAGGTATATTGAATTGCGTTTATTAGAAGCATTAGAATACACTAAGTATTCCAATGAGGAGTCTTGGAGTTTTTTAATAAAAATCAATGACAAGAATATTAATTTTACAGGAGATGTAAAGGAGATTGAAAATGATGAAAATGCAAAAGAGCAAATTATAGAAACATTCGAAAAGGCTATTGCGAAGACCCAATTTTCAATTGGTGAACTCCAAATTAAAGAACTAATACAAGATTTAAAAAAAGTTAAGTTGTTTGGACTTATAAACGAATGCATTACTGAACTCGAAAGAATCAAAGAAAGTAATCCTAAATTTTTGAAATTGCTTGACAGGAGTAAGTTCAATATGATAGAAATAGGATATTTTCTTGCTTATTATCACAAAGCAGTTGACGGTCAACAGGATTTAGTTTCTCAAATACTCTTATGCTTTAAAGACGATGAAGAGCCAGAGACTTCAGAATGGATTCAGCTAGCAACATTAACGTTCCCAAGTAATTACAAACCAGATATTATATTGAGGTCATTAAGAAGTTCAGAGACAACAGCATCTTCAAGTTCTTCTTTGGATAAACTTGGAAGAGCAATTGCAAAAAAAATTGGTTCAAGTTACGAGCCTTCATGTCTGAGCAAAATTAGACCAACTCGACCATTTCATTTAATGAAAACAAAACAAGAACGTTTTGATGAGATTCATGGTGTTTACAGGTATAATGGACACAGAGTCAAAAATATTTTATTGTTGGACGACATAGTAACAACCAGTTCTACTATAACTGAAATCAAAAGAGCAATTACAGCATCTATAGGAGAAATTAATTTGAGAGTTTTTGTTCTTGGAAAAACATTTGATTCTTGGAGAGATGGAGAGGGCGATAATTCTGAAATTGAGAGTTACTTCAGTAATGCAACTGCCTATTAGAGTAATATTGTAATTTAGTTTCCAAAATAGAAAATTGTAAAAATGGCAATAAAGACACCCCAAATAGTAAAACTACTTCAGCTTGAAGGTTTAGGAAGAAAGACAGCTATCAAATTCTGTGAACTATCAAAGAATGAAATCTTTGATAATGATTCAGACTTGCAAAAATTTCTACTTGACTGCATTGATAAAAAACAGCTTCAAAGATTACCATTCTATAGGCATGATGACTTCAAAAAAGCATTCGATAAAGCCGATGAAATACTTTACAAGTCGGAAAGAGGAGGAATCCAGATTCTTTCAAGGTATGATAGTGATTTTCCTCAAGCCTTGATTACAATCAAAGATGCACCTTTAATTTTGAATTTTAAGGGCAATTACAAGGCTTTAAATGAACTTGTGGGGGTTGCTATCATCGGCACTAGAAATCCCACTCCAGAGGGCGTTAAAAGCGGTGAATTCTTTGGGAATTATTATGGCAAACTCGGATTAAATGTCGTCAGTGGATTGGCAAAAGGATGTGATGCTTCAGGACACAGAGGATGTCTACAGGGAGGTGGCTTTACGACTGCTATTGTCGCTCATGGATTGCATACTATCTATCCTGCTGAAAACAAAGAGTTGGCTGAGAGAATAGTATCGAGTGGAGGTGTATTACTATCTGAGTATTTTGTAGGAACATCTGCTCTAGCCAATTACTTTGTAGAAAGGGATAGGCTTCAAGCAGGATTATCTCAAGCAACAATAGTAATTCAAACAGGCGTTAAAGGTGGCACTATGCATGCTGTTAATGCTACAATTGAAAGTAATAAACTGCTTGGAGCAGTCAAGTACAAGAGTGGTTATAGTGAGGTTATAGAAGGTAATGAAATGCTTATTCGCCAAGGGAAGGCATTTCCTCTAACGTCTGAATCCCTAAATGAATTCACTAATAAATTTTTTAATCTGACTGAGCAAAAGGATAGTGAAAAACTCGAGCAGAAACCTGTAATTATTGAAACTCCAAAGCCTGAAGGAACTCAAAGTCAGGAAGTCAAAAATAATATCTTAAAGAACGCTGACCAGCCAGTTGATTCTTATCTTCAGAACCTAGCAGATGAAGTACCTGTTTATCAAGATAACTATAATGATAATCCCCATTTGATTGATGGAGATATAGAAGTAACTTATGGTCAAGATGTTGAAAATCCTGATACAGGCATTGACGAACATCCAATAACTATAGAAAACACAGATTCAATCAAGAAAGAAACTAACCCAACGACTAAGAAATCTCCTAAAAAAAATATCAACCAAGGAAAATTGGATTTTTGACATGATTAAAGCAATAATTTGGGATTTGGATATGACCTTAGTTGACTCCTCATCTTCTGAATCCTATAGAAAATCTAGACAATGGAGTACAGTTTATAACTTAATTCCAAACTTCAAACTCTACACGGGCATTAAAGAAGTACTCAAGTACTGTTCTGATAACAATATCAGAGCCTGCATAGTCACGACCAGTCCTTCCTCATATGCAAATAGGGTTTTAAAGCATTTTGGCATACCCTCTGAATTTGTTGTTGACTACTTTTCATGTCAAAGAAAGCCTGCTCCAGACCCAATGCTGATGGCATTACAGAAGTTTGGATTAAAACCTTCTGAAGTGATTTCAATTGGCGATAGAGGAATTGATATTCAATCATCCAGAACAGCAGGAATACAATGCGTTGGATGTTTATGGGGAACACAAGAAGAACAGACATTGAGAAGTTCAAAACCAGATTATTTGATTTCAAATCCTCTGGAGATAATCGAAATTGTGGAAAAATTAAATAAATTACAACCAACTTAAAACCGATAAGCAAATGGAAACTCTGGAGTATAATCACAACATTGCTGAGTTCCGAATTGAAAAGACTGTTACTGTCGGGACAAGAAATTTCACCGCTTATTTCATTCATGATTATTATCCAACAAGGTTTAAAGATGTTGATGATGACATTAAAAGAGTACGAAGATTAGTCTATGATTTCAAGGATGGAAGAAACTCTTCAACAGTAGGTGCTAAAATAGCCAATGCAATATCTAGAAAAAATCTGCACTTGGATAATACCTGTATATGTGTTATTCCTGCTAGTACTGGATATAAAACCCAAAATAGATATTCGGAATTTTGCAAAGTTGTCGCAGGTGCAACTGGTATTCAAAATGGCTTTTCTTATATTACCAATAGAGTGGATAGGGATGAAATGAAAGGACAATCTGGAGGTGATAAGATAAGCACCTTTGATTTCCATTCACATCTATATAGAGGCAAGACAGTGGTGTTGTTTGATGATGTTTATACTTCTGGGACTTCATTTAGGCAGATGGCTGAGAAGTTGATAAAAACAGGCGCAAATAATGTGATTGGCATTTTTCTAGCAAAGACCTATTCCGATTACGTTCATTATGTAAGTCCAGAGGAAGCTGGGTTTTATGATGACTATGAAGAATCTGATTTTGACATTGAAGAACCCGAAATTGAACCACCAGATTTTGATGAACCAGATGATTTTGAAGAGCCTGACATTTTGGATGAGTTTGATTTTATTGAAGAAGATTTTTAAGCTGAATCAATTCTAGTATATTCTATATTCCTCATCTATGAGATTAAAAAAACCAGTTTGTTGATAAGCCGTGCAATAATCTTGAAGTCTAGTTTTTCATTTAGTTAGCAGTTCATGTTTCAATTTAGTATTTCAAGTCAATTATAATGAAAAGACCTGTGGCGTTAAAATCTCCTTCAATGCTACCTTCAACAATTCTTGAGTGTTAGTCAGGTTTTGATGGATGGTATTTTCCAGTTCATCACAGAATTGCATCAGTTGGTCTATTTTTTCAACTATGCGATGCTGTTCATCAATTGGTGCAATTGGAATTAAAGCTAACTCACCTTCTTTAGTCCCGAGTCTCGGCATCTTCATTCCCTTGGTAACACTATTTACATAAGAAAGAAAGTTCTTTGACTTCAAGGTTACTTTAAAATAACTTGGATTCAACCCACCATAACACTTTAAAGGTAAAATCTCAGTCGTGCAAACACCATCTTCGTCTGCAATTATAACCTTATCAAGGTATGGTCGCAATTTAGAGTAAAGCACATCTCCTTTAGCGAAAATGCTCTTCGTACTAAGTGCTTTCCTTTCATAATATCTTACTTTTGCCACCAACTTAGAAGTTTCTTTTTCTATGTCTTCTAAATCGAGAACCCATGTATCCTCGGAGATGTGAGCAGTATCTGCTTTGGAACTGCTACCATAATTAGTTAGTGTTCCGAGGCGACACCACACCCACTCATTAGGAATATGAAAAGGTATCTCTTCAGGTTTTATCAGTGGTAATGGTCTTTCTTTCTTGATTTTCCCTAGTTTGACCAGAATTTCCTTCTCTGCTTTTATACTTTCTATTAATTTGCTGGCTGGTTCATCATTCGGGTTTTGAGGTACTAATTTTCCTTGTAATGCGTCTTGTTGGATTTGTTGACGAAGATTTGTCAAAAGGAAAATTTGTTCTGAAAACTCCTTTTCAATCATTTGATTTGATTTCTCAATCAAATCAAATTTTTCAACAATTTCTAATTGCTCTTCGATTGTTGGCAATGGGATATTAACCTCGGCTATCGCATTCATTGGCAAAGTTACGTTTGCCATTCCTTTCATCCGTGATACCAGTTCCTGCTCTTTGTTTAGGTCGAGATATCTGTATAGAAATTGTGCAGACACTTGATTTTTATTTTTCGGTATAACTGCACAAAGAATTGAACCCAAAGCAAATTTACCTGACTGGAAATGGATACGTTTCATACTTCTATGTCCATGACCAGTTGATGAAACAAGTGGAATTATTACAGCTTCATCATCAAATTGATATTCATTATGGGTTCTGCGCTCTTCTCCTAATGCTACCATTGGATAATCACCAGCAATCGCTTTGGTAATACCTGTAATGCCTTTTTCGATATTACATATATCTCCAAGCTTATATACTTGCCATTCCATCACAATTCAGTTTTAAGTTGAGACAGCAATGAAATGCTTCTATTCATTGATTCTTCTAATCTTGAAATCAATTCCACAGTTGAGTATTCATGTGTGTCCTCTTGCTTATTTGGATTCTTGATATCCAAATCATACTTATGGTCGATGATGGTCTGAATACCTACCTTCCATGATTGAACATTCTCTTCACGATTATTCCACCAGTTCTTGATTGGCTCAAATTCGTTTAACTGAATAGGTTTGGTTTTACTGTATGATTTTTGATCATCAGGAAGTTGATGCTCATAGTACCAAATCTCTTTTGTAGGAGTGCCCTTTTCAAAGAATAGTAAGTTAGTGGCTACCGTAGCATATGGTTTAAAAACAGAATTAGGTAACCTGATAATTGTGTGTAAGTTACATTCAGTTAATAAATTCTCTCGAACTCTTTGTTTCACACCATCACCTGTTAATGAACCATCGGGTAATACTATCCCTGCACGACCTCCATTTTTAAGTAAATGAATCATTAATACTAGAAATAGGTCTGCACTTTCTTTTGTACGATAATTCTTTGGAAAATTAGTATCATTCCCATTTCCAACAATTCCACCAAAAGGTGGATTAGCAAGTATTACATCAACACGGTCACGTTCTCGATAATTACTTAATGGTTGGTCAAGTGAGTCCCTAAAAATGATATTAGGAACATCAATATCATGTAAGATTAGGTTGGTAGTTGCGAGAAGATAAGGTAAGGGCTTGAATTCCCATCCTTGAACATAACTTTGAATGCTCTGACTTTCATCAATATTATTAACTTGTTTCTTCAAGTGTTCAATAGCAGAAGTTAAATAACCACCAGTTCCACATGCAGGGTCTAAAATTCTTTCTCCTAGCTTAGGATTAATAATGTCGGTAATGAAGTTAGTAATAGCACGTGGAGTATAGAATTCTCCTGCTTTTCCTGCATTCTGCAAGTCTTTTAAAATAGTTTCATATACATCTCCAAAAGCATGTTTATCTTTAGAAACATTAAAATCTAATTCATTTAACTTGTTAATTACTTGCCGAAGATAAATGCCAGATTTCATGTAATTATGATTTCCTTCAAAGACTTCTTTAACCATAATTGCACGTTTATTTCCATCACTTATATCAATATTTCTAAGAGAAGGAAATAATTTCTGGTCAACAAATGTTAATAATTCATCTCCAGTAATGCCTTCATCATCTCCTGCCCAATTACCTTTCTCTTTAATCCAGTGAAATTCATTAGGAATTGGTGACTTATAATTATCAGTGATGACTTCAAGTTCACGGTCTTTGTCGGAAAATATCTTCAAAAAAAGCATCCAGCCTAATTGTTCAATGCGCTGTGCATCACCATTTAAACCAGTATCCATTCGCATTATATTTCGAATGGATTTTAATATACTTGAAAGATTAGTCATTTTTAGTATTAGAATAAGTAAAAGTTAGGATTATTCCTCTCAAAAGTAATAAAGAATAGTTGGGGATGATGAAATATTTCTGGATAATCTTGTATTAATCGCTGACTATTAATCTTTGTTATATTACCCATTATCATCACACCATACTTATAGCCAAGTTTGTTGTGATTATCATCTCTGGAAGTTGCATCTATTAACTTCTGCAAATCATCAACAATATCACCCACATTCCATGCAGTTTTAACTTCAACATACATTTCTTGTCTTTTTCTATCATGTGGTGAATGATGTAGCACCAAATCGGGTCTTTGGTCTAGAAATCTTCTTTTGGTCAAATCAAAGTGAAGCAACAAGTCGTTATAGTAACCACTTTCATCATGTTCAATTATTGTTTTTAATTGATGATATAGTTCAGCAACAAATGCATGTTCCCCAGCTTGGTCGTATAAGTTTCCCTCACAATTTATTCCAGAAATTCTTGTATATTCATTTGAGACAAATTTAAGTGCAGTGGCTATATCTTCAACGCACTTCGGACATTCACATTCACGCTGTTTTATACAGTTCATCTTCAAGTTCTTTAATTGCTTCCATATAGGCGTTCTTGCTACCGAAATTCCTTAGAATTTCAAGTGGAGAACCCATTTCATTTAGAGGTTGCAATTTAAGAACCTCTAATGATTCGATATCTTGTATGCCTTCATCAGCATATTTTTCCAATAAGGATTCCAGTACTTTCTTTGATTTCTCATTGTATTTGCCAAAATAATTTCTTTTCTTGACATTTTCTGCTCTTTCTCTTCTTGTTAATGGAGGCTGGTCGTATGCAATGTGACAAATCAAATCAAATAAGTCCAGTTCTTTGTCAACTGCTTCATAGAGTGCTTCAACTAATATTCCTTCCTGATTTAATTCCTCAATTATCGCAGATTTCTTTTCAGCAGATTTCCATTTATTTATGAATTCATCAAGACTTGCATATTTACCCTGAATCACATCTTTTGTGTAATCAGTGAGATTTTTAGTTATTAACTTCCCGTCCTTCTCAAAGTATATTTCTCTTGTTATTAATATTGAAACATCCACTCCGTTCACATAGACCTTCTCTCTTGGTCGTGGTGGTGGAGTTGGTGGAAGTGGAGGCAGCGGAGGTTGAGGAGTTGTTGGAGGTAATGGTGGGTCACTTATACCTTCTGATTCTCCTTCACCACACCCAGTGTCTGGTTCATCTTCTATATCTCCAAGGTCTTCACCCTCATCTACTTCTTTAATTCTTATCGGGTCACCATCAAAAGACTTTTCTGCAAATAAGCTGGTGGCATTTCGGAAATCAAGAATGGTGAAGTACATTTTGCCATTTTCTTCGTCAATTCGAGTGCCACGACCAATAACTTGTTTAAACTTAGTCATTGAAGTAATATTTGAATCAAGAACTATAAGTTTACAGGTAGTGGCATCGATTCCAGTTGTCATTAATTCAGAAGTGGTTGCAATGACAGGATACGCTTCCTCAGGATTAATGAAATTATCTAGTTCACGTTTACCTTCTTCATTATCACCAGTGATTTGCATCACATACTTATAATTTGCAGAAACCAAATCGCTGTTTTCAACTGCTAATGCTTGTCTCATGCGTTCTGCATGTTCGATATCGACACAAAAGACAATTGTTTTGGCAAAACGGTCATAACCTCTTAAAAATTCAGTTATCTTCTTAGCAACAACTGGAGTTCTTTCATCAATGACTAGAGTTCTGTCAAAATCCTTGGTGTTATAAATTCTGTCCTCAACCAAATGACCTTTCTTATCCTTCTTATTTTTCTCAGGTCTCCATCCTTCAAGGTCAATGTTTAGTCCAACTCGTATTACTTTATAAGGTGCAAGGAAACCATCTTCAATGCCCTGCCTCAAGGAATAAGTGAAGATAGGTTCTTGGAAGTACTCTATGTTACTTACTTCTTTTGTTTCTTTCGGAGTTGCGGTTAAACCAATATGAGTGGCTGATTTAAAGTACTGAAGAATCTCATGCCAAGCAGAATCTTCACGTGCTGAACCTCTGTGACATTCATCAATGATTATTAAATCAAAGAAATCTGTACTGAATTGCTTGAAAATGTTTCGTTCTTCTTCGTTGCCTGTAATTCCTTGGTAAAGGGTCAAATAAACTTCATAGGATTTATCAACTGTGCGATTTTTAACAACAGTCATCTTATTGCGGAAGTACTTAAAATCTCCTCTTTTAGCTTGGTCTAATAGAACATTGCGGTCTGCTAAAAACAATATTCTTTTCTTGACCCTTGCGCTCCATAATCTATAGGCAATTTGAAAGGCAGTATAAGTCTTTCCAGTGCCAGTTGCCATTACCAGCAAGATTCGGTTTTGACCTTTAGCAATTGCCTCTATAGTTCGATTTATTGCTATTTGTTGATAGTATCTGGGTTTACGTCCAGTGCCATCAAAATGATAGTCTTGAGCAACGATACTTACAGACTCTGGGGTAATTATGCCTTTATATAACTTATATTTTTCCCATAATTCTTCAGGACTTGGGAATGAATCATTATCCAGTTCAGTCTCGATGTTTTCATCTGAAGCAGTTTTGTCATGAAATAAGAATCCATCTCCATTAGAACTAAAAACAAATGGAACATCGAGAATTTGTGCATATTCAAGTGCTTGTTGAATTCCAGAACGAATACTGTGCTTGTTATCTTTTGCTTCAATGACGGCAATTGGAATGTTGGGTTTGTAACTTAGAAGATAGTCTGCTCTTTTCTTTGCTCCTCTGGCAATCATCTTACCTCTAACAATAATCTTTCCGTTTGTAAAGGTTACTTCCTCCAAGACTTGTTTATGAATATCCCATCCAGATTTTATGATTGCAGGAGTAATGTACTTAGTACAAATATCCCTCTCAGTTAGTGCCTTTTTATCCATTACAGCATCGGTTTAAGCAGGTCCGAATTTATGAAATTTATTCATAATCATTAATAATTTTTACGTCAGTTAGACACAAGGGTAATATTCCACTTGTTTTTGCAACAATCCGAGAAGAAATTACGTATAATACGACAAAGAATGATGGGGATTACTATGACCTTAACTGATGAAATTTTAAGACCTTAACTCGTAAGACCTTAACTCGTAATTTTTTAAGACCTTAACTCGATTCAACATAGTAGTAACATATTGATTGACTGAGCTATATAGGATGCTCAAGTGACTCATAAGTTGGGTTAAGTAATGAGTTAAGGTCAATAATATATATATTATTAGATTTGATAACTTAATCATGATGGTTAATAAGGAAAACAATAAGAAGAGTTTAGTAAAGAACCACTATCATTTCAGTCAAGAATATTTACCGACACAAGTGATTGGCATTCTTAAATCTAGTTTATTTAATAAGTCCAGAGATTATCGCTCAAATGATAATTATTTATACTGCTTGAGTTTGATTTATCTCAAGCAGATAGTTGAGTTGCAGAATAAAAACATCTATGTGAGTCTGGGGAGTGCATACTGGAAAAAGGTTTTCGGAAACAACTACTACAAAAAGATTATAACCCCACTTCAGGATTTAAATGTTATTCAATATCATGATTCTGGATATCGAAACATGAAGAATAAAGAATCTAAAAATGAAGACAAGGGTATTGTTGCAAAAAAGTATAGGATTAACCCCGAACTGCTGAACGATGAATGGCAAATCATCAAATATTTTCAACAAAGCAAAGAAGAATTAAAATCCAAGGGGAATACTAAAAAGAGTTCTGCAATATGGGCAAAACAACTGCCAGTTTCTATTGATGTAGAATTAGCCAATGATTGGATTGAGCAAAATGCAAAGTCCATTTGTCAGGACTTTTTGAATCTCCACTATGTAAAGTTTATACCACCCAAGTTAATTGTTGAGTACCACGAATTGCTAGACAGTGGTTCATATCACACTAATTATAAATCAATTGAGGATTTAAAATTGCATGCACGATTGGTAGGAAGGGAATTCTTTTTCTTTAAGGATTCTTTTTATGTGGCAGATTTACAAGAATTTCTGAAAACCAAAGAGGTTGGAATGATTTATCATTACAAGTATGAAATCTCGAAAGTGGGTAAATTTGAATTAAATCAGAGACGGAGTAGCAAAAATTTAAGATTGACTAACTATCTCGTTACTTTCCCAAGTAAGGTTTTAAGATTTATTAATATTGATGATAAATCCTTGGTTCAATTTGATTTGCAAACATCTCAATTATTGTTATTCGCAAACATATTGAATGTAGTTGCACAAAAAGATGGTAAAACTAGGTTATTGAATCAGTTCAAGAATACAAAAACAAGAAAGTATCTTAATAGGCTTTTTTCTATTCTTGAAAAGCATAAATCATCATTTCCTAGAACTTCAGTTGAAATTAACAATCTATCTTATTCGAAGATTAGCGATAATGGAATTGAGAAGTTCATTAGTGATGTATTCTTTAATGACTTTTATCAGGTTTTACAAGAAAAACTAAAACTACCATCCAGACACCTCTCAAAACTTTTTGTCTTTAAACTGCTGTTCAAAAGAACAAATCGACAAGATATACTTTTAAAGGATTTGAAGAAGTACTATCCTGAAGTATTGGCAATAATTGCAGACTTTAAAGAATTCTCTGACAAACAAGATAGTGAGGTTAAAGGCAAACATGATAATGATTCCGATGACAACAATTTTTCAGTTTTTTTGCAATGCATTGAAGCGGAAATTTTTATTGATAAAATTCTCAAACCACTACGAGAACAAGGTGTACCATGCTTCACAAGGCATGATTCATTAGTAGTTGCAAATTCCTACCAAATAGCAGTTGAAAACCAGATTAAAAAAGTGTTTAGTGAATTGGGGTTTAGTTGTAATTTGAAATATGAGGACTTTAGTGAAGTCAATGAATATGACGATAATAATGAGATGAGAAATGAAATAATTGCGAGGTTACAAGAACTCGGTATAAAAGATGATTATTCTCAAGACATCGACCTCCAAACATTAGAAGAAATTGCATCTGAATTTAAACTAAATCAAGTACAACAAGAAGCAATTGCTCAAGACATTATTGATAGTCAAAGCGGCTTACATCGATTTAGTATTGAGACGAATAACTTCATAAAAAAGATTATTCAAGGCAATGAATATAATGATAAGACATTATTCATCTATAATAGATAGTACTTCTGCTGGAGTTATCTCAAGAACTTCCGCTAAACGCAGAAGCATTGCAATGGTGAAATTATTTCCATTCTCTATTCTAGAGATGGAATTCAAATGAACGGCAGAAAGGTGACTTAATTCTAATTGTGTATAACCAGAGTTAATTCTGAGTTCCTTAAGAAATAAGCCTATCGTTGTTAATTCTTTATTATCTCCTTTCACTATTACTAGCAGTTTTTTAATAAATACTTCCTTCACAATTTTTTGTGAAATCACCTGCACAGTAATGCCGATTAATGAGTAAAAACTTGGATTTATCAGGCTTTTATTGTACTGATTTTGTAGTCCTAATGTGGATAAAACAGCCATTATAACGCTAAACAAAGCATATTTTCGGCTAAAAAGACATATAATGTACCTCCTACACACAGAAGTTTCAGGCACTCCTTTTTTCCAGTAAATATTTTTCCAAATAAATAAGAGTTTTTTGCAACAAATTGAAAAAAAACTACGTATAATACTCAAATTCTAGCAGTGTCAAATCAAATTTTTATTTATTAAAACTTATAACATGGAAAAAATTACATTAATTGATATTGGAGCAGATGGCTCGATTAAAAGTGAATTAAAATCATTTGAAGATGTATTTTGCGATAATGCTTATAATTCAGCAAGAATAGCTGTATATGCAGTTGATGCACTTCTCAACCTCTTTAAGAAATGTGCTGGACAAAATGTAATCCTTTATAGAGAGAGGGTTTCAGAATTTTTCAAAACACCAATAGAGAGTTTAACTGAGGAAAAGATAAATGAATTGGTGGATTATTGCCGACAATCAGAGGAAATTAAATCTTTGGTTCAAACTTATTATAATTCAAAATAATAATACTCATAATTAATTTACAAAAATGGAAATAATTGCAAGTTACAATGATTTTTCACCTAAAAAATGCTGTATACCATGGGTTGCAGAAGTCAATCACACTACAGGTAAACCTGACTTCACTAAAAAAATTGGTGGTTATACAGGAGGTATTACAGGAGAAGCAGGAGACTTATTTGTAAGCGAACCCAAGGTTAACCAAGTCTATATGTATGGTCACCGAATGAGATATAAAAATATTAGCTGGAATTACTATGCATATTGGGATGGTGAAGATTTTATTGAATTAAAAAAATCCGAAGTGATAAGCAAAATAAAACATTTTCAAAATATTTAGGCACAATGGTAAGACTCACATTAATACAGGAACTTTCAGATAAAATTCTACAAGAATCACTTATTGATAATAGATTTTTACAAGGAGTGCTAATCGGTAAACTCATCAACGATGCAATCGATAATATTTTTGAAAGAAACGGTTGTTATTTTAATGAATCTCTAGACTTAGATGTAGAGATTAAAGGAAATCCACTATTCGTAAAAGAATATCAGGACTTCTTTAATGATGAGGAATTACTGCATAATATGAGTCAGGCTGCACTCGTGTTATATCAACAGCAATTAGGAATGAATAATAGAATACTGTTAAATTAAAAACAACTAGTAAATAATTCAATCACTTAATTCCTCGGAAAAAATCGTCAGGTGTAATCTGAAAAATCTTGAGCAATTGTAATAAAGTACTGAATTTATAATCCTTTCCGTTTTCAACCCGCCAAACCGTCATGTGGCTAATTTTATGCTTTTCTGCAAAACGCTTATAGTTCGGTTCAATGGTCTTCCTAATTTCGGAAACCTTTCTTCCAATGATTTTTAGTTTCAAAGCAACATCTTCTTCGAGTTGCTGACTCTTTTTCATTACTTTTTTTCTTCAAAGGTAAAAAAAGCACAATAAATGTTGCATGCCTAATATGTGTTGCATATATTTGTATAATGAAACGAAAAAGAAAAAGAAGGATTTCTCCAAAGAAGGATGAAAAGTTCCAAGAAAGCCAAGGAAATCACATCGTGGTCATTGGATTTGATAATGACAACATCAGTGACATTACTATTGTCGTTGCAGAGGATGAAATTTTTAAAGGTTTAATCAACAAATCAGTCTTTAATTAAATCCTAAGTGGAATCCTTCAATTTTAAAATATTCACTTTTATCTAATAGTGAATATTATTGCAGTAAACAGCAGATAAACAGCACTTTAAACCCATTTTTATTTATTACCCAGAATATTAACATTCACTTTTAGTTATAACCAATCAAAACTGAACATTTATGAGCGCAAAATTTTCAACAACAACTGCTGATTACCTTGAATGGAATCTGGCAATGAATTTAATAAGAAACCTCTTTGATGATGACGAGTATCAAATGTCATTGCTGATTTCCTTTGGTTCATTTTGGGGATTAAGAATTTCTGACATCCTGCAATTAAAATACTATCAGGTTTTAAATGTTGATGAAATCAGTCTTATTGAGAAGAAAACTGGGAAGAAAAGAGACATTAAAGTCAATCCTCAATTAAAGAGACATATATCAGCATGCATAGAAAAACTTAATCCAAGGTCATTGGATGACTTTATCTTCAAAAGTCAAAAAAATACAGTTTATTCTATCCAGAGAATCAATGTCCGATTCAAGGAAATGAAGGTGAAGTACAATCTAACTATAAAGAACTTCAGTTCACATAGCCTACGTAAGTGCTTTGGCAGAACTATATTCACACGTTCAGGTTCAAATGCAGAAATAGCATTAGTTAAACTTAGTCAATTATTCAATCATAGTAACCCAGCAATTACCAGAAGATACTTAGGAATTGCAAAGGATGAATTAATGCAGACTTATGATGTTCTGGGATTTTAAAACAGTTGATTATGGACAAGCGTGATTTCTATTTTTTCAATGTCAGGGAAGTCTGCACAGAAAATTATCATTTAAGAATAAATAGTCACTATCGACTTGTTCTATCTACTAATGAAAATAGTAGTAAAGCTGAACTATTAAAAGTTATTATCAATGCCCATTGGGTTACATTAAAGTTTCAACTTTTAAAGGGTGGCGAACCGATTGATATTAAGTTTAATGTTTTTGCAAATGATAAAAAGGCATGGAGAATATTTATCGCATCATCTTTAATGTCTCATTAGATTCATCACCTGTGTTTCAGAATCTACCCAAAAAAAACCACTTTTAATAATTATTGCCGTATAGTTTCTACCTCCTATACCTGTAATTTTATTGACGATTTCTTCAATCGTAACAACTAAATTCATAATATTTTTAGATAATCTGAATGCTTGAACAATACTTATAGATTTCATTTGATGATTAAACACACCTAATTCACCAACATATTCCTTCCATCCAGCGGTATTAAGTATTTGATTTGTATCATAATGCATAAAATATTTTTCCTCAATATATTTCCCATTTTCATCCTTCACAAATTGTCCATTCTCCATAACACGCTTGTCATTAAAGAAGAACTTAATAACTTTAAATCTATTTTCTTCAATATCATAGCCACAAAATAAATATTCGCTAGAAAACCTGTCTTCAGATTTATCTTGAGATATGTATTTCTCTATAGTAGAAAAAGTTATATCCTTTATGTTAGATAAAGTGTTATTAGACGATATATCTATCAATTTTTTAATTTCATCAATGATGGCTTCGAATTCCTTGCCACTTGGATTTGCTGCACCTGCGACAAGTATTACTGAATGTGTCCCAATTTGAAAAATTTTAGTTGCACCATCTATACTTCTTATTCTACCCTTATTTATCTGAGCACTAGCTTTAAATTTTTCAGTAATTTCAAACGGAGAGATGCATTCCTTCTGGTCTTCTTCGTCTGTTCCTTTTTTCTGTAAGATATCATCAAAATCTTGCCACAGTAAGTTGCCACCTTGTAAAAGCTCTTTACTATCAGTCGATACAACAACTCCTTCTTTAGCAATAATGGCTGAAATAAAAGTCATAATTCTCTGTTATTTAATTGATTAAAATGAGACGCAATTTATTCTATATGCTCTCTTAATCTTCTGTAAAAACTATACTTATTTTCATGCAATTCCTTCAAGTACTTAATGATATCATTATGCCAATTCATAGAATGTATAGTTTCTAAAAAGTTATTACCATCAGGATTACCTAATTTGATTTCTCTTTCTAATTCGTGCCTATACTTGTCTGTTCTTCTAATTATCTTCTCCATCAAGTCTTGAATCAATTTCGATTCATTTGTTTCATTGATTTTTGGGAAGAGGTACTGGTTGAACTCATTTAATGTTGATGCAAGTTTATTGATTTGATTAGTAAGTTTACCCAATATACTATAAACTTCAACTATCCTACTATTACTCATTTCTTCATTCAGGGTTTCAGTAATTGCATCTATTAGGCTAATTACTTCTTTATAACCACTATAACGCATATCATAAATCCGTCTTTTTTCTGTTGTGATATGATTAAACCAGAATTGAAATAATGCAAATCCAAATCCTAAGTAAGAAATTATGGCTGTAATTTGAAGTGCAATGCCTTCTATTAGGTTCAGGAAAAAAAATAGATACCAAGATGATATTACGAGCAGAAAGAGAAATGCATACAGAAAGATGTATTGCTTGTTTTTCGTGATATAAGGAAGTATTTTCATTACACTTTGGAATGTAGCTAAGACATCAAAAGCATTTAGAATCACTTGCGTTCTTTCCTTAAAAATTTTCAAGTATAAATTTCACAATTTTTCCTTTACGAGTGCTTATTTTTTCTTTATTCCAACAATCAGATTCAGTAGTCATCTCCAGAATTTCAAGTTGTTGTTGATTATACTTATAGGTACTCCTTTTCTTACTAAATGGATTATTCCCTATTGTGCAGTTATGCGATTTAGAAAGAAGTAGATAATTTCCTAAACAGTCAATATATTGGTTTCTAAATTCTTCATCATACTCACAATAACCTGCTGCAATTGGTTCACCATTTGTGGGTGTTTGTGGCGCAATATGCTCTAATTCTGGGGATTCGATTTTGTCATAACGATATCCATTTTGCCCTTGATTTAGAAGGTAGTTTTCGTATTTCCAGAGCAGGAATTTAGCTATTGTATGGTGCATTCCACCTTGAATTGATTTTTCAAGTTCATTTCTATTCCAATAGGCCCACCACCATGAATCATTAGTTTTCATCCACTCAATTCTGTCAACAATCAGTTGAATGTCAGGTTTATCAGAAGTGAATTTCTGATAAACATCATTTATCCTTGATGTCATTTCTGCTCTTGTTCCTATAAGCCTATGCCTCAAAACCAATGTTTCTAGTGATGAGCATATTTTGCAGATTTCTTTTGTTTGCAATCCAAAAGTATATGCTTTAATTACAAATGGGATTGCGATTGCGAAACCACCCAATGTTATCAGTGAATGAATTTCAATATTGTCTCTTTCGTCTTTACCAAAAAAAGTAGTCAAATGCTCGAAACTAACAGCAAGTGCATTAGTAAACGATTTTATGAAGGCAAGAGGATTGTCATCTGATAATAGTTTGTTGATTTTATCAATTGCGTTTGATTCCCAAAGTGAATTAAAATAAACTCTTAAAGTGTATAACAAAACATCATCTTCATCTACTTTATATTCAATAGAGGATATCGACTTATAAATTTTTTCAAATCTGTTTTTTATCTCGTCAATCAAGCTGGCTTTTTCATCTCCACCGTATAGGTGAACTTTAAACATAAATTGAGCCTTAATTATTTCTAATTTTGAAGGCGTTTTCCCTCGGTCATTTTGAAAAATGAACATCTGAATTGCTTCTGATTCATTTTTTACTTGATGAGTTGTACAAGTTGCTTCGCTAATTGTTTTGAGCATTTTTTTTAGAAAATGTTCATCTTTTCCAGAAAAGGCTTTTGTAAAGAAGTCAAATGCTTTAACTATTCTATTTGCTGATTCTGTTTCTATGCCATTTTTATCTTTTTTGGTTTGATTTAAAACATAATCTATGAATAACTGCTTGTCGTAATCTACAGTAGCGAATGTGTAATTTGACCCTAATTTAACCATACTTTTAAAGAGGTAATCTTCTTCTTCAGTTAGGTTTCGTAATTCTTTCAGTCTCTCAAATAATGCAGAAAGGAAAATTATAATGGTTGTCAACCTTTGTTGTCCATCAATTACACCAAAATTCTTACCACCTTTTTCTTCAAAAAGAAAATGCCCGAAATAATAGTGGCTTTCTCCTGTACTTCGATTATAATCAACTAAATCCTGAAGGAATACATCTGTATGAGTATTTGTGTATTTATTATTTTCATCAGATGGGGTTTCCCATGAATATGCACGTTGATAAGCAGGAACGAAAATTTTGTTACCTGCCAACATGCTACTTACTGTTGTTGATGCTTCCATATAGTTATATCGTTAGTAATCTTAAAATCAAATAAGTAGTGAATCTATCCGCTACTTATTATCTGGAGGCTAAGTTAAACCGTTTATTCAAATAATAAATATTGGATAACAAATCATGTAAATAAGTGAAGTAAGAAGAAAAGTGTTTCCATTTGATACATAATGATTAAATTGCACATAAATTGTAATGACTTAAAGTTCAGGTTATAATTGAGTTGACGTTAATGTTAAATACTTGACATGGATACTATTGAAGTTATAGAATTAGCAAAATTAAGTATTGAGAATAAATTAACTTCATGGATAAATATTGATGAATATGGATATTTATTGCAGGATTTAATTACTGACAACAATTATTTATATAGAATAGTCTCTAATGATTTCCAATGGAAACAATCGTCAGAAATACTAAAAAGAAACGATTGGTGGACTTATTTTGTGACTTACACTTTAAATTTTGATGGAATTGTAATTATCCAGCAGGATAATATAATAACGAACAAGCCCAAAAAATTTGAATTATTCATTGATTTATGGTTTAAAACAGATGAAATTCTATTTTCTTACAGAATACTGGACAAAAGCTATAAAACAATTAAGGATTATATTGAGCATATCGAGTCATACAACGAAGAAAATGGGATATATTCATTGATTGATAAGCAAGTACAATTTGGAAATAAGAACTTTCTTTCATTTGCCACAGATATAACTCGCAAACCAAGACAGCTTAAAGTTACTTTTAATGACATTGATATAATAGATGATATTGCCCGAATCTCCCAAGATTTAAAATATTTACTTGGGGAAATATTTCAATTAAAACCTTATTTAAGTAATTACGTTTCAAATCCTCAAAATATAAATGATAAGGTACATTATGTCTATTTTTCAAGTTTTATTGATAAAAGGTACTTCTTTCTAACAGGGGTGATTTTTGAAATTTTATATAATTTTTGGGATAGAATTGGTGATTTATTAGCAATTTATTTTACTCCAAATCTAAAATCAGATAAGATTCTTTTTACTACTGTAATAGATGGCATCAATGCCCCATATCTTAAATCTCAAAACTATTCGTGGCTAAAGAATTTTAGGGATATTCAATACAAAAGTTTAAATTCATATAGGAAACAAGTTGTCCATTACAAAAATATTGAGAGTAGGTTTCATGACAATTACACAACTGCATTTTCAAATAAGTTAGAATTAGAAAAATTACAAAGAGAGAAGATAGAAATGATGGATTTAGTTGATGAACATCTTAAATTCACTATCTTAGGATGTGAGAAAACGTTCTCCCTAATTGATGAAATAGTATAACTTCACTATAAATATAAAATGCTATAATAGTTATGACAGCAGAAGTCTTGAAAAATAAATCAAAAGAAGCGGTAATGGACTTTATCAGAGAAAGATTGAGTTTTGAAGACGGAGTACTTTCTTCATTTAGAAATATAGAACCAAGCAAACTAGAAAATTAAAAAAGTTCGCTTTATCCAACAACCAGAAGGAACATTTCACCCAAAACTCTATTTATTTACTGACAAGACTGGTAAATGGGAAATAATATTAGGGAGCGCAAACTTTACAACCGCAGCTTTCACAAGTAACACAGAAGCAAGTTTATTAATTACTCACAATGACAGTAATTCGGATGATACATACAAAAATGCTGTAAAACTTGTTGACCAGACTTTTTCTGACGGCAAGACTTTCAATAAATCAGACCTTGAAAAATATCGTATAGCTTGGAAAAATCACAGACAAAAAATCAAGAGTCTTTCAGGACAATACGGTAGTAAAAAAAGAAAGCCTAAACCAATTCACGAAGTTTCAATGATGAACAGAAGCTGGGACGATTTTATGAATGAAGTAAGAAATGAAACTTCTCACGGACTTGATAAACGATTGAGAGTAATTGAAATTGCAAAAAGTCTGTTTGACAAAGTTGGCCATTTCAATGAACTTACCGAAGATGAAAGAAAATTTATTGCAGGAATTCCAAATAATCTTGCCATAGAAGGGGCAGAAGATTGGGGTTTTTTTGGTAGTATGAAGGGGGCAGGAATTTTTAAGAATAAAATCAAGGAAAACGACATAAACATTTCAAAAGCGCTTGACCAAATTCCACTTTCAGGACAAATTACAAAGAAACATTACGAGAACTATATAAAGTATTTTACACAGACTTTTTCAGGCAATTACATAGCAACTGCAACAAGACTTTTGTGTATGAAGCGACCTGACACTTTTGTGTGCTTTGACAGTAAAAACCGCTCAACTCTTTGTAAGGATTTTGGAATAATTCAATCAGAGATGGACTATGAAAGGTATTGGGACGACATAATAGAAAGGATTTATGATAGTGATTGGTGGCAAAATCCTAATCAAAAAAATGATATTGAAGAAAAAGTAAATGAAGCAAGAGCCGCATTTCTGGACAGTTTATACTATGAAGGATAACTAAAGACAACAACAATGCTAAATAAATTATTCGAAAAAAAAACAACTCCAAAGATGGAAACAGTCCTTGAATTGGAGGACGGTTCACAGATAGACTGAAACAATATGATACTGCAAATGACATTTTGAAACAGATTCTAGAAAATGACCAGACGAATGAATTTGCAAAAAAAGAAATAGAATACATTAACCGCCTCAAAAACAATATATAACTGCAAATAGGAAATTAGACACTAAATACTTTTTAAATATGGACTCATTAGATTTTGACTCTGAAAGAAAAATGCCAAGATTAGAATTCTTTAGAGAAATTGAAGGTATTACTCAAGAAGACAAGATACTCTTGGAGAAGTTGAAACAATTGGATGGTTGTGAAATTATGTTATTTACTGATTTTATTCAGTTAGATAAAATAGATAATGAAGGTAACTCTAAGAGTGTTCTCTCTTCATATCTTCACCCTGTTGCAACAGATGCAAACTCTTTTATACCATTTCTGCAAGTCGCAAATTTTATAAGCGGAATAAATGACAAAAAGGAAAAGTTACCCATTGAAGTAATGACTTTTAAAAATTTGAATGATAAGAGAATCATCACCTTTGGAGGTCTTGGGGATAACTCATGTCAAGCATTTTTCTATATTACATCAGAATAAATAAACTATTAACAAATGACAGAACTCCTAAATAGTATTTTCTTTCGCACTGTAAAAATTGATTGAATAGTTACATGAAAAAATATACTGCTAATTATACATACACAAATCCGAATTTCGTGATACAGAATTTGGTTGAAAATCCTGTGAAAAGTGATTTATTACCAATTTTGTATGTTGCTAAGAATATCTTGCAACGTGGATTTCCGACAACTTTATCAAAATATCTTCAATCTCAAATTGCCGAAATTCATAATCTAGATAATTTTAATGAAAGATTTCTGTTTGCTACAAAACAACCTCCAAATTGGCATAATACCATAAAAGGAGATAGAGAGAATAACTATTACCCAGCCAAGGATTTCTTTGAGAGCATAATTCCAAACGAATTTGGAGACTACTCTTTTATTCAATCGCTAATAATTCCAGAAGTTGAGATTAATGAGATAATTGGTGATGAAAATAAAAACTTTATCAACCAACAAGTTGATTTTTATTTACCACAAGCAAAACTTGTAATTGAAATAGATGGACAACAACATAAACGTGATGCAGTTACAAGGGTCTCAGATAGTATAAGAGACAACTATCTGTCGAATAATGGAATCGTAACAATTAGAATATCAACGAAAGAACTTCAAAATGGCACTTACTCTGCAAAAGTTGGAACTATACTAAAGCACCTTGAGCGAAATGAAAAGATTTTAAACCTATATAAAATTGCGGGTGAGAAAATAGAAAATAAAGAATTGAGCAAACAAGAAATTGAAACCAAATTATTGCCAACGGCAATTATTCGTTTCCAAGTATTGCTGCTTGAGTTACTTATTCACAATTATTTAAATTTTAATGAAGAGTGGAATTTCAATATTTTATCACATGAGGAAATTCCAAATTTTGCAGAACTGGCAATAAATGATATACTTATTTGGATTAATAAACTTTGGCAACTCAAAAATAAACAGGAAGTTCCAAAGCCTGCTTTCAATATCAAAATTACAAATGACGAGAAACAATTTCTGCCGACAACAAAGGCGATAAATGTTGACTTTTCACTTTTTAAAAGATATACTGATGAGAATATACTTAGCCATGATGTAATTTTTGTTAGAACTGATTATTTTGACATCATAAAAGATAAAAACTACTTTAGAGTTAGTACAACAGAACCAATAAATTACAATATAACTGATGAGGATAAACCGATTTTAGAGTTCTTCCTTTCAAATATCTTTGATAAACCAAGTTTTAGAGAAGGTCAATTCCCAATTATCTCAAATGCTCTAAATAGAAAAGATACAATAGGACTCTTACCGACAGGTGGAGGAAAATCACTTTGCTATCAACTTCCCTGCTTATTACAGCCTTGTGTTAATTTTGTGGTTTGTCCTATTAAATCGCTGATGTATGACCAAAACGATAATTTGGCTAGAACACTTATAACAAATGTCAATTTCATAACAAGCGATTTAGATGCTGATGTAAGAAGAGATGTTGAGAATAACTTTGAGCAAGGTCGGTATTTATTCGTCTGGATTTCTCCTGAAAAGTTTCAGATTCCAAGTTTTAGAGAAAAAATTAGAGCAATTGTTGCTATGTTTTCAATTGCCTATGCGGTTGTTGATGAAGTACATTGCTTATCGGAGTGGGGGCATGATTTCAGAACGTCCTATTTGAACTTAGCTAAAACAATAGACAAGTTGAGTCCGAAAGACGAAAATGGAGAAGGCAAAATTAAATTTATTGGTTTAACTGCAACTGCTTCCGTTAATGTTTTGAAGGACATTAAAATTGAGTTCTCTAGACAAAAACAGCGTTTAGAAGATGAAAATATTAAATCACTCTTAGATTATAGCCGAAAAGAGTTAGTTTTTGAGGTGATAAACGATAATGGGAACAAAATTGACAAGCTAAAAAATCTTCTAAAGGAGTTAAAAGACCTAGAAAGTTTTATTGAAACTAATGAAAAAGCGGGATTGATTTTTACTCCAAATGTGAATGGAGGTTATGGTTGTTATCAAGTTTCTAATATCTTAAATTCAATTTATCAAAACAAAGTAAGTTGGTATTCTGGAGATATACCCAAAAGAGACAAAATAGACCCAAATACTGGGAGAAAAATAGGTTCAGAACCTATTATGGCTAGAGATGAATTCAATAAATATAAAATAAGGGTACAAAAGGAATTTAAAGATAACCAATATCAACTTTTAGTAGCAACCAAAGCTTTTGGAATGGGTATAGACAAACAAAATATCTTCTATACTTTCCATTATGGTTTGCCAAGTTCAGTAGAAGCACTTTATCAAGAAGCAGGTAGAGCAGGGCGTTGGGATAAAAGAAAAGAAGAAAACCAACATAAGATTGGTAAATGCTATGTTTTGCATTCACGTGAAAGTCACGACCCAGAAAGAGTTGCGCTTTTATTTCATAAAGACACGACTTTCACCAAGATGAAAGAAATTAGCGATGAAGTTGGTTTTGGAGGCAAGGATATTTTTAAACAAGTTTTTCTATTTGTTCAAGGTCAAAACGATATTGAAAAAGATTTTGAAATTATCTTTGGAGTTATCAATTCTTACTTTAAAGAAAAATCCAGTATTCGTATATTTTGGAATGATGCCTACTCAAAATTGAATATCAATAATGATGTCTTGCAGAAAGCAATTTATCGATTGAGTCTTTTAGGAATAGCATCTGATTGGACAACCAATTTCATTGACCATTTCGAGGTTCAGTTTAATTCACTTAATGAAAATCACATTATTAAGTGCCTTTCAGACTATATTTCTAAATATGAACCAAATACTAACGTTAATGCTGAACTCTTAAAAGTGACGCAAAATACATTTTTGAAAAAAGCTATTTGGTATTTGCTTAACTGGACTTTTGAAAATATTTCATACAGTAGAAAACAATCGCTAAAAACACTTTCTGATTGGTGTACTGAATTTGAAGATAGTGAAACATTTAAGCAGCGTATTGATAGTTACTTCATTTTTTCTGAAACAACATTTGTTCTTCAACATATTGCAGAAAACCCAAAAGATTATGAGAAATGGTTTGAAGTCTTGACAACTAACAACCAATTTCCAAATAAAATTGAGTTTGAAAAATTGAAAGACAGTATAAGTCGATTTTTGGAAAGCTATCGTAATAATGTGGGATTAAACTTTTTGAGCGGGTTTATACGATTAGCACTGAATGATTATAAAGATAGCGATGGAAAAGAACGTTTTGAGAGTGCATTATCAACTATTAAAACAACCTTTAACAACAACCAACAAAAAGATTTTTTGAACCGCTTAAAAGTTTTAGGAAATCATTTATCAGAAGAACAAAAAGTGGAGTTATGCCAATCCATTTCAAAATACTATCCCCAGATGTTGGAAGAACTCGCAGATTATTATGATTTAGCATACTTGTTAAATGAAGTGTATTCCGAGAAATTAATTGAATTAAAAAAACTCAATATAAGACTATATGAGCAATTTGCAAAAGTTTAATACAACCCTTGAGGACTTTGATAAGGAAGTTGGGAAACTTAAAGCTGTTTCAGAAGCATATCAAAAACTGGAAAACCTAAGTAAGTCTAATGCTGAGATAAGCAATCTCTTTAAGCAGAATAATCAGAAACTTGCTGACATAAATAAAAGCATTGTCAATTCTTTAGCTTCTATTGGAAAACTTGTTGAACAAAAAACAGACCTTATTAGAAACGAAAACAAAGAGTTTTACAGGGATTTAGAGAATACATTAAAACTAAAACTCAACGACAATAAATCCGAGATAAAACAACTTATTGAAAGTGAACGCACACAGATTAAACAGATTTTTGAGATTGAGTTTGCTAAAAATACTAAGGAATTAGGGCAAGTTATTGAAAATGCAACAGCTAAGCAAACTGAAATAATTCTGAAAAATCAAAAAGGATTAAAGATTGTCATTTGGATTTTAGGGAGTATTTCAATAATATTGAGCGGATTGGCATTAATAAAATTATTAATAGGATAAACAATTACGGAGATGATAGTAATTAATATCGCTCTAGGAAGTATAATAAATTTTAAGACAATAGTTAGAATAAATAAACTTGACTATGATATTTGCAATTAATGTCGAATCAGGGTATGGTACAAATGTTTTTCGTTTAAATAATCAACATGTCTGGACAATTTGTAACAACCCATCATTGCTTGATTCTAATGACTATCAAACAACAAATCCGATTGATATTATTAGCAAACAGCAAAGTGATTTAAAGATTAATATTATTGGCGAAGATTTTGAAATCTTACCAGATATGGGAACTGAACTCGGGAATGAAAACCAATTACATTATTCAGTTTATGGATTTCGTAAAAACTATCCACTCCCCCCTGACATAAAACAACTAACCCAATTACTTTTAAATGGAAATGATGCTGTGAGAAACGTCCTAGTGCTTAAAACAGATGGACAATTTTATTTGCTATCGCAGAGTCAAATTATTGACCATGTTACTAACCCTGATTATGTTGTTCAATGTGAAGGATTTCAAGCTTATAATGGTTATGTAGGTTCTTCCATAAACGACAATAACATCAGAAACTATGTGGAAAATCTTTTTAAAGTCGCAGTTTATCATTGGTTGAAACATTTGAAGGATAAAGAACTTCACGATTTTATGGAAATAGTATTAAATCCAGATGAAAACCATATACCAGAAATTATTGACGTATTTAGCGAATTAAACGAAATACAAAACAATTGGACTCCAGACTACTAAGCCTTGCTGTAACTTCAGTCCATCAATCCCTTACTGCATAAAGCGTTGCCAGAAATATTCAAGAACATATTCTAAAATTTTATGAATTTTAAGCAAGAAATAGAAAAACTTATAGAATGTAATTTGAAAACTTATAGAGACAATCCTGATAGGTTTATTGCTGATTATAATCAAGAACTTGAATTGACAAAAGAGTATAATGGCAGACAGTTACTTGAGTTGCTTCAAAATGCCGATGATGCAGCTTCAAACGAAGTGTTTATTGACTGGGATAGAGTAAATTCAAAACTAACTATTTCAAACAAAGGTGAATCATTTAAAATTGGTGGAATAAAATCATTAATGATAGCAAATCTAAGCACCAAGATAAAAAAAAGTTATATCGGAAATAAGGGTTTAGGATTTCGTGCTATTTTAAATTGGGCAAAACAAATTAACATCAACTGCAATGGCTTAATAATTTCTTTTTCTGAAACAATTGCTAAAAGTATTTTTGACAACCAGCTTAATTTATCAAATAGTAGTAAAAACCAACTTAGAATTGATAGAAATTTAACAGAGCAAACTATACCTTTTCCTGTATTAGCAATTCCTATTATTCAAGAAAGTGGTAGTAGTAGAAAATGGACTACTACCATTGAAATTACTTATCAGAAGGAGTTTGAAAACGACATTGAAAAACAGTTGGCTGAATTACGAGAAGAAATATTATTATTCTTGAATAACATAATAAAAATAACTATACAGAAAGATTCTGACAGATTGGAGTTGCAAAGTTTGAAAGAGTTCTCTGGAGAATGCGAATTAGTAACAATTAAAGATAAAAAATGGAAAGTATTTTCCAGAGATAACTTATTGCCAAAAGAATATCAAGATAGGAATAAAATTGAACAACAGTCATATAATGTCAAAGTTGCTTTTCAAGATGATTTATCAGACAATTACAAGAAGTTATTTAATTTCTTTCCCACTCAACTTTCCATCTCATTACCCTGCATAATTCATGGCACTTTTGAGTTAAATAGTAGCAGAAACCACTTGAATATTTCATCTAAAAATGAGTATATTTTAAAAGAGTTAGTCAATTTATTAAAGGATTGTGCCTTGTACTTGACTAAAGAAAATGTTGATTGGCGACCTTACAAACTTCTTAGTCCATTGTCTAAGTTATCAGACTCCAAATTGATTGAAGAATTTTATAACGATTTAGAACATCTAAAAAAAACTGAGAATATTTACCCATGCATCAATAATGAATATAATCCATTATCTAACGCTGTTTATTACAATGATGAATTCAGTGAATTTTTTAAAAAACATTTTTCAGAAGTATTGCCAGAATTATTGATACCACTGAATCATGAATTGCCTAATAATTTTAAAGATGATACTTTTGAACATAATTATTTAGTTAAAAGAATAGATGCACTCTCCCAAGCAGAATTGCCCTTATTTCTTCGTGCAGAGTTAATTAAACAGCTTGCAAAAATTATCACTTCTAAGGATGAACAAGAACGCTTTTCTCTATTAGTAAATGAAGCGGGCAAGGTTATTCCAAAAGAAGATTTAACCTTTACACCTGTGTTGAGGTCAGAAGAAAGTTTCAATATACCGAATTCAGTGAAAGTTGATTTTATGAAGTCGGAATTGTATGATTTGTTGATTTCAAAGTTTGAAAGTGAATTTGATAAAAAAGAGCCAAAATCAAGGGAGTTACAAAGAAGTATAAAATCGGTTGTTAATCTGCAACCCTATGATAGCAATAATGTAATTGATAAAATAATTACAGGAACAAAAGATACTCTAAAGTCCTATACTTCTATTGACGAGAAAATCATTTGCATAAAAGAGATGGTGTCGGCACTCTACATCAATTTTAAGAACATTGAAAACCGACAAGAAAAATTAAAAATAACAGTTCCGTTGATTAATAAAACCGAAAGAATTTGCGATGCAGAGGAACTTTATCTTAGTAAGACCTACCCAAGTGGTGAACTTACAGAAGTAATTTATGAAGGTGTACTCAAAGCCAGTCACTACCTTATATCTGTGGATTATTGGACTCTACATGATACAGATTATGATACCATTGAAAGCTTTTTCCTATGGTTAGGTGTAAATAAGTACTCTAAAATTACCAAGATTAATCTACAGAATAATTATGCAGAGAAAGAATACATTGATTTTGTATTTGCAAATGGTACTGACCGACCAGATAACTTTGAAATCTATAGAATTCAGAAAGATTCAATTGTTTCAAAACTTGGAAAATTTGATGAGATAAAAAATCTCGAATTAAATAGGATAATTTTATTGGCTCTTAAAGATGCCACAATAAGAAAACTACTTGAAGCAAATGATGAAAAAATTAGCTGGCAATATGTCACTTGGCGACCAATAATTACAAACTACTCTTATTTGCGATTCCAGTTTCTAAAGTCAAATCATTTTGCAAAATATATTTTGGAAGAAGGCGGTGAGGATTTAAATAAACTTATAAACGAGGATTTTCAAATTGACTATAATTTTTTGAAACAGTATGGTATTAATCCAACAGAAGTAAAATCTATCCTTATAAAATTAGGTGCAAAAGAATCGTTTAATGATATATCACCTGAACATGTATATGAAATATTAAAGGCAATTCCAGAGAAGGATAAAAATCGAAAGGGAAAAGCGACCCAAACCATTTATAAAATGGCATTAGAAAGTTTAGTAAAGCAACAATCAACAATTCCTGTTCCTGATGATATTGAATATTTTTCACGAAAAGGGGATACAGAAGATTATCAACCAAGAGGAACAGTTTATTATTCAGATAATTCTATTTTACCTAAGAAAATATTAAATACACTACCGCTTTTAAATTTACCTAAAAGGATTGGGGAGGATAATGTTGAAAATTATTTTGGTGTAAAAAGTCTAAGAGAATTTAAAGTGCAAATCAATGAGCGAAATCTTCAATTCAATCGATGTGATGCTGACTTTAGCAGATTATTTGAAACCATAAAGCCATACATACTGGCTTACAGATTGGAATCTCCAAATCTTAAGAAAAGAATTATAGACATTGAAACAAAACGGAAAGAAGCAAGAACATTAAAACAGAGTAAAATTCACATTGTAACCCAGTGCTTTTTCAGATTTGGAGACAATAGTGAAATCCCAATCGACTTGAAAGAATTTATTAATGTAAAAGATATCTTCTATTTTAAGGAAAACATTTTGAGCACTGTTGATGGAATCAAAAAAGATTCATTATTCTGTGATGCTTTTGCAGAAATGATGTGTATTATCTTCAAAGTAAATGATTTAAAAAACGATTTCCGTCAAATTTTAAAGAATGATATTCAAGACACCATTCATTTAGCCAATCAGGATTTAAGTGAGGAAATAATTGATGAGGCTTTCAACCTACTTGGTATATCAAGAGTGGAGATTGATTTTTGGAAGAATGTATTTACCTTAAAAGGTAAACAGTTAATTGAACCAATTGAAACCATTGAAGTATTGAAGCGCAGTGTATTTTCAAACCTTGGCATAGAATTACCTATTGGGTATGAAAATGTAGATTTTGAAAGTTTCGGGAATGATGAATCCTATGAACTTATCAGTTTGTTATGTGAAACTTTAAATTTTTCAGTTGAAAGTATAGTATCTGTTGGTCTTTATAATTGGCATAAAAAGAAATATATCGATTGCATTAAAGATAATGAATACAAGTTCAAACAACTTGTTTGGTCAGGTCTTAGAAATAAATTTAGTGAACAAGGCACATTCATTACTATTTTAAATGACTATACTTTACATCTAATTTCTCAATTAAACAGCGAAATAATAAATTGCAAATTCGAACTAACTGTAGATTATTTTTCAGTCATAAAAGAACAAACAATAAATATTTTTAAAATTGATTTAGAGAGTATAATTTCAGATGAAACTGAAATCCATAATTTGTATGAAGCATTGTTATACAAATATAATATTGAGGAAGTTGACATTGAGGATGAAACAATAAGAAGTCTCCTCTTTTTTGAAGGTAATTCTAATGGAATTGAGAAGTATTTGATAGAACATTTTCCTAAAGAAAAACTAGAAGAAAGCTCAAATGATAATGATACAAAAGTAATTGGAGATTTAGTGGATGCATCATTATGCAAAAATGAGAAGACCCTGCACGTTTCTTCAGGTAAAGGAAATGGAAGTTGGGTTCACTCAGGACATAGTGAAAAAGGGAAGAAACGAAGAGGTAAAAAAGCTGAATTGTTAGTTTACAACACTTTATTAAATAAATACGGAATTGAAAGTGTAAAGTGGGTTTCGGGTAATTCTACTACACCAGATAAGAATGATAAACTTCACTATGATATAGAGTATAAAAATGAAACAGGTGAGTGGAAATATCTAGAAGTTAAAGCTTTGTTTGACAATCATTTTATAATAACAGAAGCCGAAAAGGACAAGGGAATTGCAGAACCTGACAAGTTTGAAATGGCACTTGTAAGCGAAGATATCATTTATATGGTTAAAGATATATTTAAGTTTAAACAGGGGGAAACATTCGAAAGCAATTCAAAATTTAATGCTTACGCTAAAGATTATGTTTTTTCCTTTAACTTAAATGCCGTTTCAGATAGCCAATCATTGGCAATGAGTATAACAGATGACAAATCATACAATCAGCACTAGATGAGTGGATTATTTTTAAATTTCTATCTTGTAGATATTCCTACAAAAACTGTTGCAATTGACTCACTTGACTATAGCACTTACGCAACAAAAGATGCTTTTATTGGATTAAGAGAAAGTTATCCCAATCTTTCATTCTATCGTGATGATGATAAAATATTGCTTTGGCGAAAATCAAGTGAATTAGAAGTTCCTGAAAACACAGTATCAATCAATGTTGACTTTACTGAGAAAGCAAAAGTGCTTGTCAAAATTTTAGAAAGGTCTATTATTAATTTCATTGAACCTATAGGATATCGAATTTTCAAGAATAGACATTCGAACTCATGGGAAATAATCTCTCCGAAAGATGTTTTAAATGGCAGTATTGAAGGTTTATCTGTAAACAGAATTGTACATTTTTCTCCATGCTTTTTTTTCAAGGAAAGCAGCTTATTGTTAGGCTTTTCCTTATCTACTTCACTCAAAAACACTTTCACATTAAGCAGAGCAGAATTTGAAAAATATGGCATTGACATTAAAGGATTAAAAGGTGATGAGGAACGAATCTTTGCAAATAGACAATCAATAAAGCGATTTCTCGAAACTAAGGGTGCAACAAATAAATATGACCAAATCATTAATGAAGAAAACAAGAATTCAAAATGCTTCTCAGTAATTGATGAATTTTATAAATGGCTAGTGAAAAATAGAACACTAATAAAGCTACCCTTTGGTTTAACCATAAATTCCATATCAAAGAGATACATACCTTTTGAAGATGAGTTAATAAAATCTGAAATTATTGGGAAACCCCAGCGATACTTTTATAGCAACCGAAAGAATACACAAGGTCTAAAATATTATGACCAAATGGTAAAGGCTTATCAACCATATTCATTGGAACTTTATCAGAATAAACAAATTAATATTGGTGTAATTTGCCCATCTGAATATCAGGGTGAAACTGAAGGATTCGTTAAGAAATTAGAAGCCAAGCTGAAAGAAGTATTTCATTTCAATTCTTTAACTTTTCACTTTAAGACAATAGGAAGCAAAGAATTAGAAAGCTATAAAGAAGTGCTATATGATAGTGCTTTGCTCAAATGTGATTTAGTATATGTAATTGTGAATGAAGCCCAAGAAAAACTTAATCCAAACAGTTCACCTTATTATGTCTGCAAAGCAAAGTTTTTAGGAAATGGAATACCAACACAAGATATACAAGTTGAAACCATTAGGCAGAATTTGAATGCCTTCACTATGACCAATATTGCTTTAAACTCCTATGCAAAACTTGGTGGCACAGCTTGGACAATTGAAAAGGAAGATAAATTGAAAGATGAACTGGTGATTGGAATTGGTTCAACTATGTCAGAAGATGGTCAGTCTGTACTGGGTATTGCGCAGGTTTTTCATAATGATGGGAGATATATGATTGGAGACTGCTCTCCCCTTTCTTCATTTGATAATTACGCTGAAAATTTAGAAAATCACCTTTACAAAACATTAAAGCCATTGGCTCAGGAAATGAATAAATCAGGTACATTTCGTTTGATTTTTCATTTGTTTAAATCAGCAAGTGTTGAATATGAAATCAAAGCAATTAATGGCTTAAAAGAGAGGTTGTCAAGCTACAACTTTGAATTTGCTCTTGTGCATTTAGCCTATGGGCATAATTTCCGATTGTATTATAATGATGGAAATTATGATATTAATCAAGGAACGTACATTCAATTAAGCAAATACTCGGCATTACTTCATTTTGTGAGCAAGAGTGATTTACCATTGAAAGTTGATTTGGACAAGCGTTCAACTTTCACAAGTTTATTCTACATTGCCAAACAAGTTTATTGGTTCTCTCACTTGTCACACAGAAGTTATATACCATCCAAAAGAACAGTAACCATAATGTATCCTTCTTTAATGGCTAAGATGACTGAAGAACTTAAAAAGGTTGAAGGATGGGATTATGAAAGATTAAAAGCAGTAAGTGAAAAACTATGGTTTATTTAAGGGAGATATTAAGGCATAATAAAGCAAAGTTAATTCAATATAAGAATATTGAACTAGCCGCATACTTCTATGTGCAATCTTTTGAAGAATTATCGAACCATGCATTTGAATTAAGTCCTGATGAAGAAATAGCACTTATTGGTTACAAAAAAGAATTTGTTGAAGTTTCTAAAGTTAACTCCATCATTTCCAAACCTCCAGTAAAAGGTTTTAGTGCAACTTCCAATATTTACAAATTTGCAGGTTTGTATTTATCTGCCAAAGAGAATTTACAACAACAACTGAGAGAAAAGTTTGAGCAAAGTGATTTAAAACAAAAGTACTTTCTTACTAAAATAGAACCAACGCTTAAAGCACAATTACAGAAAGAGGTATTAGATTTAAATAATCAATCCTTAGCTATCTTAATAAAAACTGTTTTTGACACTGATAGAGTTAATGAAAAAGAAGTAAACACCGCATTGCAAAGCGTAACTTCTAATACAGAGATAGATGTTCAGATTCAAATTCTTTTAGAAGACCTCGAAAGCACTTTATTAAGCATTAGGTACAATAATAAATCTGCTGAGGAAGTAGTTCGTGATATTTTAAATAATTTCAGCAATGCTATTCAGAAGATAATCAAAAACCGAAGAAAAGACCATCCTAATTTTATCATCGAAGACGAATATGATGTTCAGGATATCTTGTACGTCATACTCAAATCTATATTCCCTAACATGAGGGATGAAGATGCAATTGGGAAGGTAGGAGCAAAAACAACTAAAATCGACCTCATTATAAGAGAGGAAAGAATTTTAGTTGAGGTGAAAATGATTAAAGAGAACGATTCAAACGAAACACATTTTATCGAACAATTAAAAGTAGATTTTGAATCTTACCACGAATGTAAGTGGTTGAGTAAGTTATTTTGCTTTGTTTATGACCCTTATAAAAAAACCCGAGATATTTCAAATTTCAATGACTTGAATGGTGATAGAATTAAGGGAGACCATCAATTTAACGTTGAAGTGATTGTAGTAAATTAAAATAACTGCTGCTAATTAGTTGGAACTATAAATTGATAACCTGAATACTATGAAAGGCAATAGTCCAATACTTTCAACTTCTCAATTATCTCTATAGCAATATTGCTATCAATCAGCCACCAGTCCTGAGTTAAATAAGAATCAGCATCAGGCAATCTGGCTTTGAGAAAAATCATTTCATTATTCTTCTGACGTATAAGATAAGATGAACTAATGCACCATCAAGAAAGACATCATCTAGTTCGACAACATGTACATTAAATTCTTGATTAGAGGACATTACAAGAATGTAGTGCTTGCCTATGGTGATTGTGCTATTCGAAGCCAGAACCCCTTTAGAATTCATTAGAATGCGTTTATCAGGCAATGCCAGATACTGGTTATTGATACCAAGGGTAAAGGAATCATATGGGAATAAGTCTTGGGTTTTCATTGTCGCAATTAGTATAGAAATAAATACTTGGACATTGAGTGAAGTATTAAAAATAAGTATCCCCCCGCCAAGTCCACCCCCCCCTTAAATTATTCTGACAGGGCGCTGGTGGGGCGTGTGTAACTCCTCATTTCCTAAAAAATTTCCAAAAATTAAAAATTCTTGGGCAAGAAAAATTCCTAGAAAAAATTCCTAGAAAAAATCCCTCATTATAGCCAAGATGTTTCCCACTAATTTGATAAGAACTCATCAGAAAAGAACGATGGTTCATGAATTAATTCAGTGATTACTTTGAGTAATTTTTTAAATACTGGTGAAGGGTAAACGGAATTACCAGTTGCATGTGGGAATGAGTTGCTTCCGTAACTTCTTTTCTTAACCGAGTCATTGTATACCATCTCTAATTCCCACTGTGTTCCATCAAGTACATCCGAGTCATACCTACTTTCCCATTGTAATATCTGAAGTTCATTAAGTTTAATTTGAAACTCAGACACTTCGGTGGCTGAGATTTCTTTATTATGCCTAACGCCAAAACGAGTATCAAATTGGTCAGCACAATATGATGCAACATTGCCCTGCAATTCAAAATTAAAATTGGTAGAACCATATCCACCTATACTGAATCGGAATACTTTGATGGAGGATATATTTATCATTTGGTTCAAAAAAGTAGTCAAAGTTCATTAACCATTTCAGGTGCTACTGATTCCAGCATTGAATCAACATCCTTTTGATGTACAGATTTATAATGATTTATCATGCGCATGTCTCTATGCCCCGTAAATTTCATAATCCTGTTATCAGGAAATCCAAGTTCACATAGTATTGATACCGCACAATTTCTTGCCCATTTGTTAGAAATCTTATCATAAATAGGATGCCATACTATAGTTGCTGAATTATCATTTGCATATTCTTCTCTAAACTTAAGTTTACGGAAAAGTCCCGCAGTTTTAGCAGCCTTTTTTAATAGTTTATTATAATGATATGCAGTAAAAAAATTGCCAAATCCATTTGCATACTTATCCAAGATTGGCTCTAAGTAATGTCTGTTGGCTGGATTTAAAACTTCATCGTCTGTTTTTTTCTGTTCAAACCAAACTCTATATCGACCATTGGAATCTTTATGAAAATTAATCTCCGTAAGATTTAAAAAATCACATGCACGTAATCCTCCAAGCCATGTTTGTAAAACAAACATATCTCTAGTCAATGCCAATTTTTTATCAGTGAAATTAAAATTGAAGAAATAATCAAACTCTCTCTTGTATAACGCATGAGTGTTAATAAAGGGTTCTGGCTTATATTTTAAAATTGAAGTCTTTTTTGAATTCTTTTGTAGGGTAAACCTCCGATAATTTTGATTATCCAGAACCTGTATTTGTTTAAACAAATAATCACCAAATGACCTTAAGTGTTTGTGATATTTATTTATGGTTGAAACTGTATATTTCAGTGGCTTCGAGCCATCTTTATTCCATGAGAATCCATTCTTTACTGTATACTTAAAGTACGATTCTAACCAAACTTCCGAAAACTGAGATGCCTCACAATTATTACCAGTTGCTTCGATGTATCGTTCAATAGATTTTCTTGGTGAAGTATAAGAATTAGGGGCATAATTATCGATGAAATCATCCCAGAAATCTAAAATAAATTTTTTCTGAGAAATCCCCAATTTTTTCTTCAAAGCGTTGAATTTTGCATCATCACTGCTTGAAATATACTCTATAAATTCATCTTGACTTGCAAATGCACCTCCCTCTTCGTTTACAATTACTTTCCCACTTTCAATGTTAGTTTCATTAATAATGACACTTTCTTCATTGATATACGTAAGTCTTAGAATGGCTTCTCTGGTTACCTTTATTTTTTGTTGCAATAATTCGGTAACGGCATCCTTTACATCCATTTCCACTTTATGAAGCAGCATGTTAATTTCTCTAATTGGTATGTGATACTTTCCGCCAGTAACATAACCTTTATTCCAATTTTCTTTTAATACACTAATAGGTGTTTTAATGTTTCTTATATAATGGTAGACAGGTATCTCAGTTGTGTATCCATCACGCATCTTAACTCGGATAAAAACCTGTTGACCATTATTACTTTTGTAATTTCTTAGTTTAAGATTTATGCTGAATGGTTTTGCCATAATTGTACCCCTTATTTGTACCCCCACAAATATACTTAATATACAATGATTTACAATGATTTATCAATAATATTTGGCTTAACTAGTCCTATCGGGGCTACTACAAAATAAAAATAACCGTCTGATATACACTGATATGCAGACGGTTATTTTTTATATCCTTAGATTTACTGCCTCATTCTTTACCTCAGTGGAATAAATCTCGTTCCCGTGAATGATCCGTTCTGCCAGTCAATTTTATAGAATGTCGGGCATTCATCATCGTTGATTGGTAGTAGGTCATCACCATAGCCAAAAGAAACTAGTGCACTAATGTCAAGATCCGGTATATCGGTAAACTTACCACCCGCAACAGGCAGCCATTCACATGTTTGTTCAAACACAACGGGAGAGGTAATTCGTGAATAAAATTTATCACCTGTTCTTATATTTCCCCAGGTTACAAGGTTATCGTATCCGTCGGCAGTGCCAAATCCGCTTATAGCTAATCTATAGGCATCCCATACACCGCTGTACATTACCTGCCTTGCTACATTCCATTGTCTTATGACGTTTCCTTTGAAAGATACATTCATATGGCCCTCAAGCTTGTGAATAATCTCATCTTGCAATGTTCCAAGTCCAAACAGATGTCCTCCTGTAACATTAGTAAACTTGTGGTTGCCGTTGAATGTCAGGGTTAGTGTGTCATCGACTCTTTTAACTGTGAAATTCACATAGCGCAACTGAACTGCGGCACCAGGCATGAAAAACCAGCTTCCTTTTTTCTTGCGGATTTCAACCTTTCCTGTGCGGAAGAACTTCTCATCGCATGAGAGGCCGTTATAATTCAGAAAAATAGCAATCGTATCATTGTTGACCTGTGTTGAGTCAACGGTAACACTGCAAGGCAGATTTATTCCCGATTTAGAACCGCCCGTATTACTGTAACTTAAAAATGCTTCTGCTTCAGCAGTGGTTTCATTGATAGCATCCTCAATTGCTGCTTCATCTTTTGTCTGCGCCGAAATGGTACTGTAATCCATTTCCCCTGTTGTGTCCTTGTCTTTCTTGCAGGATGTAAATATAACTGCAGCGAATAGAAACAGAATGCTTAACCTGATTGTGCTCTTAATAATTGTATGCTTTTTCATAGTCAGGATTTGTTTAGTAGGTTATAGTGCTGAAAATTATACTCTTTAACGATATACCTGAGTTTCATATTGTAATAGAAATAAAAAAGCTACCCGAACAGGGTAGCTTTTTTATCTTCAAATCATTGATTGTTATTTATTAACAACTAGTTTAATAGTTTGACTCATAGCCGGGTTGCTTATTTTAACAAAGTAAACACCGGCAGGCAGGTTATTAACATCCATTCTGTACTGAGTACCTGTTATTACATCAAGGCTGATTAATTTACCTGTAGCAGAATACAGTTTTAACTCTGTATTTGCGGTATTATCGGATAATGTGATTTCAAAGTACTCTTTTGCAGGATTCGGATAAACAGAAACATTATTTGTCATACGGTCATTGACACCGGTACAGTTCTGAACAACAATATAACCTTCCTTAGTAGTGGCTAATGTATTTGTACCATCCGAAATTGTAAGTGTGACATCATATGTCCCTGCCGTGTTGTATGTAACAACAGGATTTTGTTCTGTTGATGTTGCAGGTTCACCACCCGGGAAACTCCATTCCCATGATACTACATTACCGGCTGAGAAGTCTGTGAAAGCAACTTCTGATGGTTCACAGATTATAACATCCGATGCTACGAAGTTTGCAAATAATGCAGTTGAATTAACAATTCCGAAGTAGTTTATAAATTGAGTCATCAGTGAATCTTTGACTGATTTGTCGGTTCCGTCAACAAGTCCGCCAAATTCGCATGAAGCTCCAATGGTTCTGTAGTTACCGCCGTCATAAGAAATAGCAGTATTGTAAGCAGGTGTACTGTTTGTAAGTATAACCTGAGCACCTTCACCTGGATTTAATCTGTCGATATAGTCATTGTCGCCATCGTATGAGAATGACATTCCTTCGGTAATCGTGCCTTCAACACCGTTAATTGTACCCAAATCACCTGACCCGTCACCGTTTCCTGTAATATGGAATAAAGCATGTGCAGCAGTTGGTGTGTTGTAATGCCATGTATCACCACCTTCCATGTAAACTTTTCCATCATTGTTAGTCATGTAACTTGCAAGCATGTTTCCCATTTCAGGTGAAAGAACTGCATTGCTGCTATAGATACCCAGACAAACAAATACTGATTGGTAAGTGCTGATTTCGGCAGGCCATGTAGTTACTTTTTCTGATGTAATTCCAAGATTGGTAAGCGATGTTTGGATTACAGGAGCAGAATTGTGATTACCGTCAAGATCAATAATCAATACAGGAATCTGACCGATAATAAAATCAGCTTGTGAAGCAGCTGCGAAATCAAAGTCGGCACCCATTGCAAAATCAACTATTGCAGGATGGCCTGTCGGAGTTGTAGGCTGTGCAGTAACCATATATGCAGCCTGAAGTGTTTGACCCGGTTCCAATACTCCGTACTGAACGCTGTCAATATTGATATAAAGGTACTCGTCAGCAGTGCTTAGTAAACCATAAACGCCTGTTGCTGTTGAGGTTCCTTTATTTATGATGCTCATGTTAAGAATAACAGTTTCACCGGCTTCTACTTTTCCATTGTTATTACCGGTTTCATCACTAATAGTAACGCCGGCAAATTCAAGCACTACGGAATGTGCTGTTAGGGTGAAGGTCCCGTTCCATACATCATCACCTGAGGTAGCGGTATAACTTATCGCAACTTTATGTCCTTCAGGAACATTGGAAGCTACTGTAAGACCGAATGCATCCTCAATACTCACAATCGCACCGGCTTCGATAAGTGCAAATGTCTCCTCTGTGTCATTCAGTTCTACAAACTCATCTTCAGTACTGATTACCACGTTAACGTTGGCAACGTCTTCAAGGCCTACGTTCTTAAGAGCCATACTCAGAAGAACAGTCTCGTTGTAGTCAAGCATCTGGTTATTGTTACCGGTGGCATCATTTATAATAGCGTTGTTGAAAACAACATAAGGTCCTTCGAGAGGGATAATTTCAATATCAGCAACATAAGGAAGATAATTGAAAGCTGTGATTGTAAGCTTCAGGTTACCCACATCGTTCAGAGCTTCATAAGCAATTACTGCTTGTCCACCTTCAGCTATTGCTGTGCCGAGTATTTCACCATCTTTGGTAATACATGCCTTGGCACCGTCAACCGGACAATTAACAATAAACTCAGAAGTTCCGAGGAATGCAACATCTTCGTGTGTGGCAGCAATAGTCTGAGGCATTGCAGTTCTCCATACAATAGAAGGATCGCCGAAAATAACCCATGTATCAGTCATCTCGGTGCCATCTCCACCGTATGCATCATTCATATAAAAGCAGCCGTTGATAGTAACTCCGCCATAAGTTCTCTTAATGTTATCAGCTATAACTTCAGCAAGGATATCATTCATTTTATCCTGACCTTCCATAGGAGGAGCCCATGATTGGTTGATAGTTGAACAGAATATTCCAACACCACCGGTTGGACCATTATCATTCTTTGCCTGTAACCATGCTTCCCCGAAACATGTTTGATTCAGGAAGTTACCATTAACACAGGCAACAGAAATGATGAGAGGCCAGCGGTGATTATTAGTAAGCTGATTTACGTGAGCATTGCTGAAACCGGTGGTAACCCATGAATTATCACTTCCGTGACCTACATAGTTTGCGATTGAAATACCCGGATTTACAATATTGGCAACGGTAGTTGCATTAGGATTACCCGGAAGGTCTTCACCACCCTGAGATCCATCATATACTTCAGCAACATCTGTATAAGTGAAGTTCATCAGCACGGTGCGGATGTTGCGCATATGTTCATAGTCGTATTCGTTATCATCACCTGTGCCCTGGTCTGAACCAATACCCATACCTCTTGAGAACCAGTCTTCAGTAAGATCCGGGTTCATTTCATATTCAAGAGAACGTGTTACCTGTGTAATAACATGGTCGGCAGTGGAAGCAGAAAAACGTCCAACGAAGAATTCCTGATAATGGTCATTGCCAAGGATATATCCATAAGCATTGTCTGATGGTCCGCCGAGACTGCCACCTGTGATAGTGGGTACTTGCTGATGGTCGCCAACCAGTAACAGATAAGTCAGGCCGGTATTGTTGTAATAATCGGTAACAAAAGTCTTGATTGAATTTGCATCAGCACCGATTGTAGCTACGTCAACCATTTCAACTGGCATACCAGTCTGGGTTTTCCAGTCGATAAAGGGCTGCATCTCATCCATAAATTCACCATAGGAAATGATAAGCATATTTCCGTCTTCTTCAAGAGGAGCCACTCTGTTAACTGTTTCAGCATTAAGGAAATGGTCAAGATAGATGTGACTGAATTCGCTGCTCATTGGTCTGGTTGAATTCGAACCATTGAGTGCATTTATCGAAGATGTTCCGTTTTCTGTAAGTGCCAGAGTAATTTTGTAATAAACCCTGAGAACTTTAGTTGCAGGATTGTAAACAAAAGGCTGAACAACCACTGTTTGTCCCCTGTAATCCCTTAAGATGTAAGGATCGCGCAATGTAGCGGTTTCATAGGGATAGAACCTGTTCATGTCATATACTCTGCCATATGTGTAAGAAACATCGGCAGGATTGATATCACGTGTAAAATTACCTTTTGAAGGAGCAATTTCAATGTCTTCAAAATCGCGGTATTCTGAACTGATAACCGAAACCTGCATGTTCGCATTGTCGGGGATAATCAGTGAAGTAGTGATCTTTGGAAGATCGGGCATTCCTTGCTCAAGCATCGGAGTTGCACCTTTAACACTTACGGTGAAAGCTTCACCACGGGGCGTAGAAACCGGTGTTAACATAAACCCGTCCAGCTCAACCGTGAAGGATGAGCCGGATGGATTTCCATTAATCAGTTCCACACGTACAGCAGATGGCTGTGACTGGTTTATCGACATCCAGGTCTGAGCAGTTGCTCCGAAAGTCAACAGCATAAGCCCCACTGCAATCAGTAAATTTCTCAATTTCATTCTGGTGTGTGTTTGATTGTTGATAATTAGTGTTTTAAGCTTTTTTATTCAAACCTGACCATCTTATGGAGTTTAACAGCATGTTCTGCCTCAAAACCGAGGAAGTAAACACCCTGTTTCAATCCTTGTGCATCAAGTGAAAGATTATGAGAACCCGATGGCATGGAAGTAGTGTTGTATAAAACATTTACTTCCTGACCAAGCAGGTTAACCAGGCTAATACGAACCGGTGAGTTGCTGTTGAGGTTGAAACTTACGTTAATCTTGTCCTTAAAGGGATTCGGATAAAGGTTAAATTCAGCAGTCTCAATATCATTGGTGGCAACAACGGTTACCCAGATTCCGTTTGAAGGTATTGATTCGCAACTACCCACACTTACTGTTGCATAGTAGTATCCCGAAATCAATGGCTCATATGTCTGTCCGGTAGCACCTTCTATTAGTATGTCATTCATATACCAGCGGTTACCTTCTGCTACAGATGAGTGTAGAATCTCTTCTTCTAATGTTATAACAGGTGCAGAAACTTCAGGATTAACATTGAGTGATAATACCTGGCTGTCGCTGGCGAGACCTGTAGTCACTGTAAGTGTAAATTCGGTTGGTTCTGAAAGGACAGCTACAGGATTATAAATTGCGCCACTATTCAGAAGTTCTGCAGGCTCCCATGTATAGGTAACATCTCCTTCAGCGTTAGTCGTAAATCCAAACAAGCGTACAGGATTTTCTTCGCATGGTACGTTTGGATAAGCAAACGGATGTGCTGTCAGTTCTGTAGATGATCCGCCACCGGCTGCACCCGACGGGAAGATAATGTCGTCGATGTAAGCTTTATCATCTCCGCTGGTCTGGCTGCCATCTTTTGTGTATACCCATTTAAAGGTATGAGTACCGGGAGTTACAGGATAACTTACTGTGCCCCAGGAAACATTACCCGACCATGATTCTTTTTCTGCATTGTCAATATAAAATTTCAGATAGTCATATCCGCTTTCAGATGACACCTTGCGTGCGAATGTAATGTTATCGTTAACTGCAACATCCATTACAATTGAAAGCTCGGTAGTGGAACTATTTGGTATATTACCCGAAGCAGCACCATAGCTTCCTGTATTGTAATTTGTATTACTGATAGTCCATGGACTTGAACTGGTATTTACCCAGTCGAATGCTGAGAAGTCACCGGTTTCAAAATCTTCGATAATCAATCCTGCAGGTAATCCGAAATATTTGGTTCCTGAATAAGGATCAGCATTTGTACTTGCAAAGAAATTCAGTACTGTTCCAATCTCTGCAGTTTCCGAAACTGTTACTTCAAATGAAGCTGTACCCGGTGTGCCCGGATTAACAACACCTGTGTAATAAGCGTTCTCAGGAATTGTAACTTCCTCGCTGTCGCTGAAGAAATAAGTGAATACTCCTGCGAGATCACTATGTCCGGTATTCTCAACAGGGAATGTAACGATAACTGTTTCGCCCGGATCAATACGGTTATTCGGGGTGGCACTTCCTGAATCGTCAATGCTTAAATTGCTGATTGATAATACAGGAGCATTTAACTTCATGTTGAATGAAGAAGCCCATGTTTCATTGCCATCGGTAATTTCAACATCAAATACAGCTACAAACTGATCGGGAACGAATTCATTTGTTTCTATTTCAAATGCTAGTTCTTTGTTTGCTGTCTCTCCTGAAGCAATAGTTCCCCATTCCTCAGTGTTGCTCTTAATACTTACATATTCGCAACTTGTAGAAATAGTCGATGTTACGTTGTTTGCATCTGAATTACCAACATTCTTTAGAGTTACATTGAAACCAAAGTTCTCATTGTAATCAATAACGCCATTGTTGGTACCATTCTGGTCGTTAACTGCTTTTGACTGTAATATAACATAAGGACCATCGGGAGATGCAACGAGCACCGTTCCGATATATGGTTGCTTATTCTGAGCTGTAACAACTACATCGGCATTACCCGGAACTGTAATCGGGTCGAGTTGAACAACTGCAACACCGGTTTCATCAGCAACGGCAGCACCATGTAAAACACCTTCCTTAGAAATAGCTACATAAGCATAAGGTTCAGCTGTGATTGTAAACTCAGTTGAAGCAAGAGGCATAAGTGCTTCGTAAGTAACAGCCATTTCACTTGGAATTCCCATGTAAGCTGTCAGTGAAGGATCTCCCATCAGATTGTAAATCTGCCAGTAGTACAGTTTCCTTGATGAGTTACTTTCAGTAACGGCAAGGTTTCCGGCAAAAATTATCTGATCCATGGTAGTATACCATTTGTCGAATGTTTCGCCATGATCGTGGAATAAACAGTCGTTGGCACCAAGTCCGCGGCCTTCGTATGTAGGATTAACAACGATGCTGCCGTAACCAACAGACCAGTAGTAATCTTCATCCCAGTATGTACTGTTTGAACCGCCGATGTATCCGATTGCACCCTTGTTTGCAGCTCTTACAATCTCTTCGCCAAAACATGTGGTTTCGTATGTTGATGTTGAACAGCAGTTACCAACCATAAGTGGGTACTGGCTCTGATTCTGTAATCCGGGGATATCTGAAATCGAGAAAGAAGGATCAGCCCAACCTGATGAACTGCCGTGTGCGGTGTAACATGCATAGCCAACACCGTCGCTAACATTCTGAATAATCTGTGCTTCCGAACTTCCGGAAGCCGGATATAAATACGTATGACTTAAAATGCCATGAGCTTCGTTGAAATAATAAGTAGTGGCATAATTAATAGCACCATTTGCATGAACAGGAGCCCAGCTTCCGTCAACTCCAGCTATGTTAACAGCTTCACCCAGGAATGATGCATCGGGGAATAAGTACTGCTCATATTCTAAAGTCTTATCAATATATGGCTGCAGCTGATCAACATTGGTAGCCGAAAAACGTCCGTAATAAACCTCGGGTAGGTAATCATTGCTGTACTCGCAATAGTTGAGGTCAGTTACATGCTCGCCAACATCAAATGTAGGTATCTGGGCAACATCACCTACAAACAGAATGAATGTAGGTGAAGGACTTGCCGGTGTGCCGGCTTCGTAAAGTCCCTGCAGATAACTCTTAATAGATGAGGTTGTTGAACCAACAGCAGGATCATCAGTATAACCTTCAATTACCTTGAAACCTTTTTTGGTTTTCCATTCAATGAATGGCTGAAGGGCCTCTTCAAACATTCTGGGTGATACGATAACATAAGTAACAGGATTCTTTGTCAGGGTATCCCTTGTAGCCATAACCGGAAGACGGTTGGCAAAAGCACCTGCAAGTCTGTTAAAATAAGGTGATGCTGTTTTTGCATTAAGATCCTGGGTAGCAGCCAAATCAGCACCATTGAAATTCACTTCAATTTCCAGTTGCTCATAAACTCTTATAACACCTGCAACCGGGTTATAATGTACCGGAGAAATATCGATGCGTGCAACACGGGTATTTCTCATTATTCCAATTACCTCGGCACTGGCCACTTCCTCGCCAAAAAACCTGTTTTGTTTGTAAGCTTCTTTATTGATTACAAACTTCACAGGGTCTTTGCTGCTCTTTGATAAAGAGGGCTGCACCGGCATTATGAAATTGTTAATGCCCAGATCACTGAGCTTGTATTCCTTAACAACAGATGATACTACACGTACGCTTACTGTTGCTCCCATTGGGATGGAAATTAGTTTTCTCATTACAGGAAGCTTTGGCAGGCCTTCTTCCAGTGTATAAGCATAATTTTCAGCCGAGAAGTGACTGAAGGTTCCCTCTTCCGTGTTTACATCAAAAGATTTGAGGGTTGACAGGGTGTTGTTGATTTTCAGTCCGTCGAACGAACTTTCCTCAACTGTAAAGGCAGTCTTTGCATTGTTCAGGACTATCTGTGCATTTGCTTGTCCAATAAAGCATACAATTGCAAACAGAAGAACCATACGGAATGCAATTCCGGAGGGTAAAAACTTTTTCATAGTGAAAATTTTAATAAATACAACCTTGAAGTAGTGACAAAAATAAATAAAAAGAGATGCTCACAACGATAAAAGTTAAAAAAATATAATTTTTACATTCAGAACATCATTCAAAAGGTAGTGAATTATAGGTGCTTGAGTTCCTGCCACAATTTGTCAATATCCTCATTATGAGTAAGGACTTCTTTATCGATTCTTCTTTTAAATTCATTTGTGATATGCATCAGGTCGTCGCGCATATCTTTGCTAATCGTCTCTATATCCGATGTTAACTCCGTACGGCTTGCAGCAATGTCCTGGTCAATTTTAGTGCGTATCTGATTAAGATCCGATGCAAATAGCAACTTCATGTCCTCTGAATTCCGGCTCACCATTTCAAATATTTCACTACGTAACTGATCCGTCTCTAAAACTATCCTGTAGAACAGTGCATGTTTGAATTTCTTGAATTTCCTTGCCGACATAAAAAGGAATGAAACCGAAACTATTACCAGAAACAAGCAGGCAATTATAAAGAATATAATAGTGAATTCCATCCTCGCCATAAGTTTGTGGTTGTGAGCGCTTAAAGTGGTTACTTTTGCATTCAGGCTGTCAATGATCTTATCTTTGTCGCTCTTCGCACTCCCCATACTTGTTTTTATTTCATCATACGCATACACATGTGTTTCCAGAACAGCCTCCATATTATTGGTTTTCTGCCTGAATGATGAAATCTCTCTCTGAAGCTTGGCATTTTCATTTTCCAGTATCTCAATTCGCTTTAGCATATCATTCGTGTCAGCATTTTGTGCTGAAATTCCTGTCATAATTAGTACACAAAAAAGAGCTATTGCTAAATGCTTCATTTGGCTACTGTGATTATAGATCGCAGTAAAAATATAAACAAATTTGCTAAGTTGTTTAGCATCGTTAACAATTTATTAATATTTAGTTAACTATAAGTTAACATTGGACAAATACATTTGCAACCATTTTACGGCAATCATATAACCAATATAGCAAAATTAAAGCAATACGATGAAAACACACAATTTATTTATCATTACACTCCTTCTCATAGCTGCAGCATGCGGTCAGCCGCAAAAGGCAGGTCAGAAAGAAGGCAGCATTTCAATTGACGGATCAAGCACCGTATATCCTCTTTCTGAAGCTGTCGCTGAAGAATACCTCAACCTTAATCCCCGGGTTAAGATCACAGTCGGTGAATCAGGCACCGGTGGTGGATTTAAGAAATTCAGCAGAGGCGAAACCGATATCAATGACGCATCACGCAGCATAAAACAAAGTGAAGCCGATGAATGCAAAGCCAATGGAATCGCATATACCGAATTGCTGGTAGCATTTGATGGAATGGCAATAGTGGTTCACCCTTCAAATACATGGGCACAGGAAATTACAGTCGAAGAACTCAGGAAAATGTGGCAGCCCGAAGCTCAGGATGTAATAACTAACTGGAATCAGATACGTCCCGACTGGCCAAATAAACCTTTAAACCTATATGGTGCAGGCACTGCCTCGGGAACTTTCGATTATTTTACAGAAGCTATAATGGGCGAAGCTAAAAGCTGCAGAGGCGACTACACCGCAAGTGAAGACGACAACGTACTTGTACAGGGTGTAGCCGGTGATGAAGGTGCTTTGGGCTTCTTCGGACTTGCTTACTACGAAAATAACAAGGATAAAGTGAAGCTGGTAGCTGTTGATGATCTTAATCCCCAAAACGGTGATGGCCCAATTCTGCCCTCGCTGCAAACAGTAAAGGACAAAACTTATTCCCCACTTTCCCGCCCGTTATTTATATATGTAAACAGCAAGGCAGCAGAAAAAGCAATTGTACAGGATTTTGTTACTTTCTACCTCGAAAGCACAAGTCAGCTGGTTACCGAAATAGGCTATATACCTTTATCGGATGCAGAACTTGCAGGTGAAAAGCAAAAATGGAATGAATTTGTAAGCACCCATCAGCCTGATGGTTCAGAAAATGCAAAATAATGCCTAAACCAAAAGAAAAACTTATAGTATCGGCACTTGCCCTCAGTGGATGGTTAACCATATTCACCACTGTGGGCATCCTGTTTATATTGATTTTCGAAAGCTCGCAATTCTTCAGGGAAGTAGGTATATGGGAGTTTCTCACAGGCACTCAGTGGACACCGCTCTTCTCCAAAAAGGAATACGGAATTCTTCCACTGCTCACGGCCACACTGCTTACTTCGGTAATTGCACTCCTGGTTGCTCTGCCAATCGGACTCAGTATAGCCATTTACCTCAATGAGTACGCAAACCGAAAATTCAGGCGTGCCATAAAGCCTATGCTCGAGGTGCTGGCATCAGTGCCAACTGTGGTATATGGTTTTTTTGCCCTAACTATAATAACCCCGTTTTTGCAGAGTTTCATACCAGGGCTCTCCGGATTCAATTCCATATCACCGGGAATAGTAATGGGAATCATGATCATCCCCATGATATCTTCTCTTAGCGAGGACGCCCTCTTTGCCGTTCCTAAATCACTTCGCGATGCATCATATGGAATGGGAGCAACCCGTTTCCAAACAGTCTTCAGAGTTCTGATACCTTCGGCCTCTTCTGGGATCATAGTATCAGTCATACTTGCCATTTCAAGAGCAATAGGCGAAACTATGATTGTAGCTATTGCTGCAGGACAACAACCACGCTTCACACTCAATCCTATGGTGCCGGTAGAAACTATCACAACCTATATCGTACAGGTGAGCCTGGGCGATGTGCCCCGCGATTCAATGGAATACCGAAGCATCTTCGCGGCCGGTATCGTCCTTTTCATAATCACCTTCGTAATGAACAACGTGAGCCTCTGGCTCAAACGCAGGTACCACAGGCAATATGAATAGAAAAATGAATATAACCCGAAAGAACCGGCTTAAAGATAAAGCCTTCAAATACATAGGACTGCTCAGCACCTTCGTCGGGCTTGTAGCACTTGCGGTGTTTGTGTTTATCATACTGCAAACCGGACTACCGCGCCTCTCATGGGATTTTATAACATCACTGCCATCAAGGTTCCCCGAAAGGGCCGGAATCTACACTGCTCTTATCGGAACCCTGTGGATGCTTGTCCTCACTATAATCTTCTCGGTCACACTCGGTGTCTCTGCAGGCATCTACCTCGAGGAATACTCTAAAAAGGGATTGCTTTCGCGACTTCTCGAAATTAACATTTCAAATCTCGTGGGGGTACCGTCGGTAATTTACGGTATTCTCGGACTTGCATTCTTTAACCGCTACCTGAGTCTCGGCGGCAGCCTTCTTGCAGGTAGCCTTACACTTTCCCTGCTTATTATACCTGTGATAGTCGTTACCACGCGCGAATCACTTAAGGCGGTCCCTCGAACCATTAAAGAAGCAGCTTACGCTCTCGGAGCCACCAAATGGCAAACCATCAGCAGGCAACTTTTACCGGCGGCATCAGGCAGCATAGTCACAGGTGTAATTCTTGCCCTTGCACGTGCTATAGGGGAGGCCGCTCCACTCATCGTGGTTGGTGCTCTTTCTTTCGTTCCCTTCACTCCAAGGACACCAATGGACGACTATACATTGTTGCCGATACAGATATTTAACTGGACTTCGAGGCCTCAGCCCGAATTTCAGATAAATGCATCAGCAGGCATAATCGTACTTTTATTTATCACATTTTTAATGAATGGTATTTCCATTTATCTTCGTAACAAATGGCAAAAGAAGGTAAAATGGTAACCACGCATACAATGTCACCAAAATGAACAAACTAATAGCCAAAAACATCAACGTCTGGTACGGCGACAACCACGCCCTCAAAGATGTATCGATGGTAATTGAACCAAACCAGGTTACATCATTGATAGGTCCTTCAGGATGCGGCAAGTCAACTTTCCTGCGCCTTTTTAACCGAATGAACGATTATATCGACAACTTCAAACTTGGCGGCGAAATCCTCATTAACGACCAGAATATCTACGATCCTTCGGTTAACACCGAAGAACTTCGCAAAAAGGTAGGCATGGTATTTCAGAAACCTAATCCTTTCCCTTCAAGCATCTATGAAAATGTAGCCTTCGGACTCAGAATCCAGGGAATGAAGAAGAAGTCGCAAATTGATGAAATAGTGGAATCCTCCCTGCGCAAGGCAGTTCTTTGGGATGAAGTCAAAGACAGCCTTAAGAAATCAGCTTATTCTCTATCGGGCGGACAGCAGCAGCGCCTTTGTATTGCACGCACGCTTGCGGTTGAACCGGAAATAATCCTGATGGATGAACCCGCATCAGCACTCGACCCAATCTCCACCAGCAAACTCGAGAACCTGATAACTGAACTCAAGAAAAACTACACTATAGTAATTGTTACTCACAACATGCAACAGGCCGGTAGGGTTAGCGATATGACCGCGTTTTTCTTCATGGGTAGCCTGATTGAATACGACACCACCCGTACCATGTTCCTTAAACCCCAGCACCTGCAGACACAGAATTATATCACAGGAAGGTTTGGTTAATAAATGATGTGAAGCTCCTGAACCCTCAACATGTAATAAAAAATCCCTATGACCCCACAAATTGAAATAGAACTTACCAACCTGCGAAGCAGCCTCATTGAACTGAGCAACATGGTCCTCATGCAGATTGATAAAGCCGGCAACGCACTTAACAATGCCGATATAGAACTGGCCAACGAAGTAATGCGTTACGAAAAACGCATCAACGGCCTTGAAGTCAATGTTGAGAAAGCATGCGAAAACATACTGGCTCTCTATAACCCCGTTGCCCACGATCTCCGTTACGTGCTGTCAACTCTAAAGATCAACCTGAATCTCGAAAGAATCGGCGACTATGCCCGAAGCATTACCAAGATTGTGAAGGTGAAAGGTGAAGCATTTAAACCCGCCCTTATTGAAATGTTTGAGATCAACAAGATGTTTCAAACCACCCACATGATGATGCTGACTGTTCTCGAAGGAATTGAAACCGAGCAAAGCACCCAGCTTAAAGGAATCTTTATGCAGGATGACATACTGAACGACATACAGGACCAGTCACCCCAACGTATCACCGAACATACAAGGGAACATCCTGAAGACCTTGGCGATTGTCTGAACCTTTATATTACAGTGCGCAAACTTGAGCGGGTGGGCGATCATCTCAAAAACATTGCAGAAGAAATAATCTTTTATAAAGAGGCTAAAATTCTCCGTCACAAGAAAATTAAGAATAAATGACATATATTTGCTCAACTAACATTAATAATTATGAGAAAATTGTCAGTTCTTTTCGTATTGTTTTGTTGCAGCTGTGCGCTTTTCGCACAAAATCAACCAACGCCTCCGGCACCTCCCGCAGCTCCGCAAGCTGAATTCAAGCCCGGTGGAAGTGCTATTGGTACCATTTTCTTTAATTATGGCTACGACTTCACAGATGATGTGGAAACCCGCAGTTCTTTCAGCCTCGACAGAGCCTACCTTGGTTATAAGTACAACTTCAGTCAAAACCTGAACGCCCGCGTAATCTTTGATGTAGGTTACAGCAATGGAGCATTCACTGCATTTGCAAAGAATGCCTTTATCGAATGGGGTGTAGCACCTTACCTGAAATTAACCGCCGGTTTGATTCCAATAAAGCATTTCGAACTCCAGGAAAAAGCATGGGGCTATCGTTATATAACCAAACCATCAGCCGATATGCACGGCTTTGGTACAACTGCCGATCTTGGTATTAATGCCGAACTTCCTTTAAACGAGCATCTTACTATCAATTTATATGCAATAAACGGCGAAGGATTCAAGAAGCTTCAGGACCTTGGTGGTAACCACAAATTCGGTATCAATGCAACGGTTAAACCACGTGAAGGCCTTTCTTTCAGGGTACACTATGATATTATGCCATACGAAGTAGATACAAGTTCCATTTCTGTATTCTCTGCTTTCGCAGGATACGAAAAGCCCGAACTGTTCAGAGTAGGAGTGGAGTATAATCTTCTTCACAACGGTAGTTCGTATAGCACTCCTGCAGAAGAATATCAGAAGTATAACGTATCAGCATACGGTACGTATATCATAAATCCTGCTTTTGAAGTTTTTGCCCGTTACGATTGGGTATCACCGAATAAACTCAACATGGGTGATGATAGAGCCTGGAACTTTGAGCAAGATGGTTCATTCATTATGGCCGGTGTTCAGTACCGACCGGTTAGGAATGTAAACTTTTCACTTAACTACCGTACTTTTCTGTTCGGCAACTCCGATGAGGATTACTGGCCAGATGGCAATGTCACGTCAACTCAGGGGGTCTTCCTTAGTATGGGTATTTCCTGGTAACCATTGCTTCAGCCCTTCTTTAACCTGCGGCACAAGTGAAGGAATAAGCCGGGCAATAGGTTTGTACATTACCGACTGCTCTTTGGATTCAGCTTTTATGAGCTGCGAATTCCTGTCGGCTATTTCAAACACATAAATGAAGGCCGAAACTAAAAGCAGTCCTTTAAAAGCGCCAAACAGTCCACCTCCAATCCGGTTAACGCAACCAAGGGGTGTAACCGACAGCACTTTCTCAAGTGATTTACCCGCAATGAAAACAAGAATAATTACCAGAGCGTAACACAACCCGAATGCCAGCAAGTGCATAAGAGATGAATCGCTACCAATGGCTTCACGTAATAACCCTTCTATGTACCATGCGAAACGCAGTGACATGTAAAAACCCAGTATTAGGCCTGCCAGCGAGGCAATGCTCATCACAAAACCTTTAAACAATCCCCTGATAAGTCCGATACCAACAATAATCAGAATAACGAGATCAAGCTGATTCACGGCTGCATGTTAAGTTTATAATGCACTCTTAATCTTCTTTGTCAATTCGGTGGCAAATACAAATTCATTCAGTTCTTTATTGTCACTGTTCAGAATTGATTCCTTATCACCCTGCCACCACAGTTTTCCATTATGGATGTAAAATACGTTGTCGCCGATCTCAACCACCGAATTCATATCATGCGTGTTTATAACGGTAGTCATGTCATACTCTTCAGTGATCTCTTTGATAAGATTGTCGATGACATTTGCAGTCTTCGGGTCAAGTCCCGAGTTCGGTTCATCACAGAACAGGTACCTTGGATTCATGGCGATAGCCCTTGCAATAGCGACCCTTTTCTTCATACCTCCGCTTATTTCCGAGGGATACAGCTTGTTGGCATCTTTAAGGTTAACCCTCGACAGGCAGAAATTTGCCCTATCGCGACGCTCCGACAGGCTCTGATCGGTAAACATGGACAAAGGGAACATCACATTCTCTTCAACAGGCATTGAATCAAACAATGCCCCGCCCTGAAAAAGCATACCTATATCCTGCCTTACCAGCTTCATTTCTTCGAACGACATTCGCGAAAGCACCTTTTCATCAAACATCACCTTCCCCTTATCAATCTCAAAAAGTCCCACAAGGCATTTCATCAGAACGGTTTTACCCGAACCGCTCTGCCCTATTACAAGGTTGCATTTCCCGGTTTCAAACTTCACCGAAATCTGATCCAGCACCTTATTCTCTCCAAAACACTTGGTAACGTTAACAGCCTCTATCATGACAACATTATATTGGTGAGTACCAGATTAAAAACAATAATTGCGATGCTACTGTGAACAACGCCTTTGGTGCTTGATTCACCAACCTCTAGTGCTCCGCCTTTAGTGTAGTAGCCGTGATACCCTGATATTGAAACGATAAGGAATGCAAACACCACTGTTTTAACCAGCGAATAGAAAACATCATAGCCCTCGAAAAAAGCCTTCACTCCATAAATGAACTCAGCCGAAGGTACCATGCCTGTAAGTGATCCTGCAGCCCATCCGCCAAAGTTAGCAACCAGAATGCTGATCATAATAAGGATGGGATTAAAGAACAGACAGGCAACGATTTTAGGGAAAATAAGGTATGTAGCCGAATTTATTCCCATAATCTCCAGCGCATCAATCTGTTCCGTAACTCTCATTGTCCCTATTTCCGACGAAATGCGTGAGCCCACCTTGCCTGCAAGTATCAGCGAAATAATGGTTGGAGAAAACTCAAGCACTACTGATTGTCGCGTGGCATAACCTATGGTGTACACGGGAACCAGTGGCGTATCGAGGTTAAAAGCCATCTGTATTGCAAGTACGGCTCCCATAAAAACCGAAATCAGCACAACTATGCCCAATGAATCCAAACCCAGGTTTTCTATTTCAATCAATATCTGCTTGAAGTAAATAGACTGTTTCTCAGGCCTTTTGAAAACCAGTCGCATCAATTTCACATACCGGCCTATTTCTATGAGGAAATTTTTCATACTGTTATAAACACAAATGCTAAGGTAAGGATTTAACCGCTACCATGATAGTTTTCCCGGTGTATATGGCACTCCTGCCTTATCCATTTCTTTCATTAACACCGGCATCTTGTTCTCACCCAGATCTTTCAGCCTTGCATAAATTGCAGGAAACTCCTCGTGTATTATCTCCAGACTTCTCAAATGTGTTGAAGTAGGAGCGGAGGTAGAACTGTAATGCGAATATATAATATTGCTAAGTCTGTCCATTACCGGCACCTGTGCGGGCGGCACCTCTTCCTTGCTTGCCTTTGGCTCGGTACCATTGAACAGAAACAAAATCTCATCAATTTCCTTCACGGCATTTATGAGATCATTCTTCAGTTCCGGTGAGGCCGAAGGTGTCTGGTGAACAGCCTGCAACATTGTGTTGAGATTCTGCGACAGCTCTTCAGCATAGTTTTCAGCACCCATTACCTTTCCTGATACCTCAGCAACCTCACGCTGATAATCAACCAGTGCCTTGCGGTCGGCTGCCGGAAGTGTTGTATTGTTAAGCACCTTAGCCTTAAAAGCTACAGGGCCTGCAAGCTGCTTTGTTTCTCCTCCTGCATAGAGTGACATGGTAACATTGTAAGTGCCGGGCATAACCATTATAGAACTGCCACTTGATCTTAACGGATCAAACTTGTTGTTCTTTCTCAGCGGTCGTGTGCCGGGATATGTAAGATCCCACACCTGGCGCGACATACCGTCCGACGGGCTTGTATAAAGCTGTCTTATAATATTGCCGTTCTCATCACTGATGTCGAAAATAAGATGTGGAGCAATCTCATTCTCCTCTGCACGCAGCTCTTCAACAGTAGGCTGTGGCATAGGCTCCCCTTTCTTAAACAGGTCTTTTTCTTTCTCTTTGCGGATTTCCTTCAGCGTCTTGGGGACGTCCTTCAAATAGTATGTAAAAACAGCCCCGAACTCAGGATTTTTCGCTGCATAATATGTCGAACCTTGCCCGTATTTTCCGCCTGTCTGTGTAAACAACAACGCATCCTTTATTTCAAAAATATGCCCTGTAGTTTTATCCGGACTCTTCTCAGCCACACCCTTCTCAGCGGCACCTTTTTCACTCTCACCTGCTTTCGCAGTCTTCATCTTATCAACTATATCCCGCTTGTAATTGCGCAGTGGAGTATAATCTTCAAGAATGTAGAATCCGCGGCCAAAAGTTGCAACCACCAGGTCGTTCTCTCTTTCCTGTATCACCATATCCTTTATGCAATTCACAGAGATTCCGCTCTTTAGTTGAGTCCATATTTTACCGCCGTCAATTGTAAAGAACACACCAAACTCGGTGCCCACGAACAACAGGTCAGCATTCACATGATCCTGTACAATTGTATGTACCGTCCCGTTTACAGGCAGGTTGGCCGAAATTGAAGTCCATGTTTTTCCCTTGTCAGTGCTCTTTAGCAGGTAAGGCTTAAAATCATCCCTCAGGATGTTGTCGAACGAAGCATAAATGACCTGTTCGTTATACCTGTCAAGCAGGATGTCCGATACATACGTATATTCCGGCACTCCGGGGAATGACGAAATCTTGCGCCACGTTTTGCCGTCCTCAGTCACCTGTATCAGTCCGTCATCAGTGCCAATTGCAATATAGTTCTCCTTCAGCGGTGATTCATCAAACGAAACAATAGTCCCGAACTGTGATGTTGAAATATCCTTTGCCACTGCATCCACGCTCCAGTATTTGTCCATTACCTTCCACGTGTTCCTGTCAATGCCTGTAGTAAGATCATCCGAGATAACTTCCCATGTGTTTCCACGGTCGTCACTCCTGAAAACCTTGTTGGCAGCGCAATACAGCCTGTGAGGATTATGCTTGCTAAGCACCAGTGGTGCGTTCCAATTCCATTTGTATGTCTCCTCACCCTTGCGTGGCTCGGGACGGATATCAATGGCTTCAGCACTCCTTCGGTCATAGCGCACCATGTTACCATACTGTGCCTCGGCATATACAATGTTCGGGTCAGTAGGGTCAACTGCAGTCCAGAATCCATCACCTCCATTGGTAATAAACCATTCGTCGTTTACGACACCATAGTCCGAAGTATTTCGCGACGGACCACCCATGCTGTTGTTGTCCTGTGTGCCGCCATACACGTAATAGAATGGCTCGCTGTTGTCAACATTAACCCTGTAGAACTGGGTAACAGGCAGGTTGCATTTGAAGTGGTATTCTTCACCACCATCCCATGTTTCATATATTCCGCCGTCACCGCCAATCATAAAGTGCTTATTGTTACCGGGGTCAATCCATATTGCATGGTCATCAACATGACGGCTTTTCAGTCCCAGTGACTTCCACGTTTTCCCGCCATCGGTTGTCATTTGCGACACAGTCTCCATCGAGTATACTATATCAAGGTCAACCGGGTCACAGTAAATTTCATTGTAATATTGTCCTGATGAAGCATG
>DIOT01000023.1 GCA_002426195.1 Bacteroidales bacterium UBA5507
GTGGGCAGATGGTGGAGTGTGGACCCGTTGGCGGAAGTAAGCAGAAGATGGAGTCCTTACAATTATTGTGTTGATAATCCGATGAGGTTTGTGGATCCGGATGGGATGGCAATAGATAAGTATTATGATGAAAATGGTAGATTGTTACATGATACAAAGATTGGGAATCGGGAATTTATTCTTAAAACAACTGCTACAAAAGAATATCTAGTAAAAGATTCAAAAAATCCAGATGAGATTTCGGATGTTGATGGCATCACTCAAGAAGCTGCCCAAAATGCCATTAGCGAAGTTTCTTCTGGAAATATTGAAGGAGCTCATATGAGTAATTTTGTCGAACTTGATTCCGAATCGACGAGAAATGCTATGTATCAAACAGTAAAGGCGGGGAAAGATGATGGTACAGGAGGGGGCAGTTCCAATAACAATCGAGAAGTAGGTTCAACAGTATCAATTATTGGAGGTGTCGGTCAACCAGTATATGGTCCCGTAGGTGATCTATCTGTGAATAATACAAAAGCAACTATTACTTTTAGTAATTTATTACCTGGTGATAGAACTTTTCATGGGCATCCAAGTGGATCATTAGGAAATAAATCTTGGTCACAATTACCTTCAAAACAAGATCAACAAAGTGCTGGTTCAGGAAACCATTATATCTTCCCAATGAAAAAAGGTGAATCCAATGTCTATCTCTATAATAGCAAAGGAATTCAAGCTATTGTGCCTTATAAATTTTTCAAGAAATGAAATGTTCTATTTTATGTTTACTGCTTCTCATAATGATCAATTTTAATATTTACGGTCAGGTAAAAGTCCTTAATAGGATAGTTTTTGATAGAGTTACTTTTTCAGATTCAGATGATCTAAATGAGAAAACATATTACAGAACTATTTCTCTCATAATCAATGACTATATAAACAAATATCACAGAAAAGATAGACTTAAGGTTATCATTTATATTTATAACACTCAATACCAACTTAAAGTTGATAATGATACAGAGAGCCTGATTAATCAATTACTGGATGGAGACAGGAATTTAGATTATGGTATTTTTATCAGATTGCCAGATTCTTGTTTAAGCGTATATAAAATGTTAAATCTAATTGATTTGGGTTTCTCTCAAAAGGATTCAATACTTTCTTGTTTAAAACGTTATGCACGTACTGATAAATATTTCCCTCATTATGATTGTTATCTATCAGAAGAATTTGTAGAGAAGAACCTTGACATAGAAATGGATGCACATAAAATGCGTTTTTTACGAAAGATGAAAAAAAAGTATTCGTTGTCTGAGTTAGATTGCTTGAGTAAGGAAAATTATATGCTAGAAAACTAAATGTAGAGACCATAAAAAGCAACTCTTATAAACGGTATAAATTACGCACAAACGGAATTATACCTTTATTTATGATGATGAAAAAAGGTTAATTGATCGTCAATACCGTGTGGGCGATCTGGATGCGCATAGAGTGGTAAACGCTTATGATCCGACAGGCACACATATAATTGAGAAAAAGTATTATGAAGGTACTGCCTTAAAGCAGACACTTGCTGAATCTAAAGATGGATCTACGAATCTGACCTTTGATACGAATAAAGAAGGGGCAGGTTCTCATTTCAAGAACCTGATTACTTTAGGGAATTCTCCAAGAGGTTCGGCAGATGCTGAAGATACAGGAGGATCTTTAAGTCATGAAATAATACATGGACAAGGTGTTACAGATACTAAAGAATATACATCAGGAAAGCTATCATCGTATTCGATTGATAGAAGTCTTCAAAGTAGTGAAGTCATTCAAATGATTCAGCCCGCAATGCAATTCGCAAAAGAAAATAATATAAAGAATGGAAGTGTATTAATTTCACATTCTCGTGGATCAAAACCTAGGGAAAATCCAATACAATTGAAATGAAAAAGACCCTTCTACTAATAGTTTTAATTTTTGGCGTGTTTGAATCATTTTCACAGGTGATTAAAACAAAAGGGACAATATTCTTTTTCTTCACAGAGAAAATTCCGGAAAACCACGTAAATCCACCACAAATGTACTGTCTTGACTCTATAAGATTGATAACACAAAAGAGTACATTTGCCGTGCTGGGTGATTTTGCTCAACATGAATTCTTCTCACATGAACGTCCAAAAAGGTTTAAATTGGACAGTTATACTAAAATTGCCCGTTCGACGAACCTCTATGTGACGAATCCTCAACAAAATCATGTACATCAAGGAGGTGAGATTTATGAAAAGGAAAATAATAGGGGAAAAATTTTCATCGCGTTTAATATTAAAGCAGAGTTCTATAAAGCCGTCGCAGAAAATACAAATCGGAATGATTCTATTAAATCTGAACTTGAACGCACTCGTGAAGATTTTATAAATAGTATGAATGAAGAACCCTGCGCATATTATATAAATGAAAACGACTATTTAATAATTACCAGGATAATTAAGGCAACCAAGCTTACCAAAAGACAACAAAAAAGATTAGGTTTAATTAAATCAGATATCCAGGGATTTTGGAGATATGGTTTATGGTAAAGAACCAAACGTACCGATTTTATCTCCAACTTTGTTATGATAAACAATGCCCCTGCATGGATTAATTTCGACGAAGGACGAATGATTATGGATGGAACTGAAGTAAGACAGGTAAGTAGTTATTACCCCTTTGGAATGAGCATAAAAGGGCTTTCCTCTCAGAACTTTATAGCCGAATCCTATAGCCCCAATGAATATCTTTACAACGGTAAAATGTTTCAGGATGAACTGGAGTTGGAGTGGTATGATTATGGGGCGAGGTTTTATGATGCGGTTGTCGGGAGGTGGTGGAGTGTGGATCCGTTAGCAAGTGATTACCCATCATGGACACCTTATCATTTTGTCCACAATAATCCTATCATTTTGGTTGACCCCAATGGTATGGCCGCGACCAAATATGAAGACGAAGACAAAAACCTGTTATTAGAAACCAATGACGGCAGTGATGCAGTTGTAACCGTGACTGATGACAAACGTGCCGGTTTTGATGCGGCAGTTAAGGGAACGAAAAATACCGATGATGTCGCATGGAACAATTCGATGAAGGAATACGCATTGGGTTTTGAACTTTCTGAAGCACAAGAAAACATATTAAGTTCTTTAAATTCTGACTGGTCACGAAGAAATGCAATATCGTTTTGGCAGAATCCAACAGCAGGGAACGCTGCCGCATTTGCCTTTAGTGAAGCACTCTGCCAATGGACAAATCCAGAATTGGTAGTTGCAGGCCTTTCTGCTGGAGTAGCTGGGTTTGAGGCCGTATCGCCTAGAACTTCTGTTTACAGAGTGTATGGAGGAGATAGCCCTGCAAATGGGTATTCATGGACTCCAACTAACCCTAATAGTGTATCAAATTATAGAAATGCCGCAGGTTTGCCTTCAGGAGGGGCGAGTGGTTCGTTAAATACAGGTCAGTTTGTTATTGAAGGGTCAGTTAATCCAAGTTACATTATAAATCAAAGGCCTGCGATTCCTCTAGATGGTGGTGCAGGCGGTCTAAAAGAGTATATTATTAATCCAAAAGCTGTTAAAATAACAAGGGTTTCAGGAGCAAACCCAGAATTTTAGTAGTATGAAATATCAAGGAATGACTGTTAATGAGCGACTTTATGTTAGTGGCCTAATGGATGCATTTGATAAGGCTGTAAAAGAAAAAGATATCATCAAAGTCAAGTCTATACTAGAAGATGTTGAGCTAAATGAAGAATCAATTAAGCCTATATTAAAAGCGCTTGGATTGCATACAGATGCAAATGATTAATCTACATCGTCTATTGAGACTTGTATGTTAAGAGTTATTAAACAGACTTAGTCTGAGAAATAAAACAACAAACCCGTATACCACTGGAGGATACGATAGTTATCCGTTAAGATGGTCAAATCAGACAAAGTCTATGCTTAAAAGGTTTTATCAACTAATAAAATAACTCATGAGAAAAGGATTATTTAGTGTATCGATTTTTTTATTGCTTTTTGAATATTCTCTAGCTCAGCAACCTAATCAAAATAGCATGGGTGTGCAATAGTAAAAAGGCCTGGAAATAACCGGGTGATAAAGCTACACTTGAATATCAATTATTAAAAGGAATAATAGAATGAAACACTTGATAACCTCGATATTAATAATTATCAATAGTATAGCTTTGGGTCAAAGTGATAAAGCACTAAAAACGAACCAGATTCATTTATTGAAAAACATTAATGAACGGTACGAGATGTTGAATAATTATTTAATACAAGAAAATTATGCTGCTAAAGACAATAACACGCTATATCTTTTCAATTTGTATTCATGGGTTGAATACGATTTAAGTGATAGTTGCGGTATATATGTGTTCGGCTTGAAGGAATCAGATCCGGTTTATTTTTTGTTCTTTGAAAACAAGGACAAATCATACATTATTCTTGGAAAACAATCTTTGCCGGTAATCATGAATACAGCTATTGTTTTTTTTGAAATCAATGGCATTAAAGAAAAAGAATCACAGCTAGTTTATGTTTTAAGTTTACTGAAATTTTTCAATATTGATAATGATTGTTTGATTAAAGAGAAATATCTTTCAAGTGATTGGAACAAGTAACTGAAGGGCTTATTTACGAAGCTGCATGAAATAAACTACGGCAG
>DIOT01000032.1:0-1005 GCA_002426195.1 Bacteroidales bacterium UBA5507
AACAAGGGGATTTTCACATCATTAGATGGAGGTACAACCTGGACTAAAATCTACGAAGGACTGGTTCATAATATGGAGCACTCTGATAAGGTTAACGGTCATATGGTTGCCACTGTAAATACATCAATGATGTCGGAATTTAAACTTATCTACAGTAGTAATGCCGGTCAGACATGGAATGAAGTAATGCCGAAACATTTATTATACCTTACAGCATCAACAAGTGATTACCGTTTTCTTGAAGAAAGTGCTGAAGTCTACATCGGTACGACTGATCTTGGATTGGTGCGCTATACTGTTGCTCTTGATCCTGTAAGCAGCGGAAATTTAATCGCACCTGAAATGCAGGTTCAGGTATTTCCAAACCCCGCAAATACACAAATTACTGTTAAGACAAATGCTGACTATAAAGAGATTGAATTGTACAATTCAAAAGGCCAGCTTGTGTTAACCAGCAATATTAATACTATCGATGTATCCCAACTTGAAAAAGGTCTTTACATGGTTAAAACAATTGGCTATGATGGATACTCTGATTATCAAAAAGTTATTGTCCAATAAACCTTGAAAGCCCAGGTTGCAGATGTAATTGCCACCACATCTGACTCTTGATGAGTAGAGTCCATGTTAGACTCTAAATAGGTCAATAACCAGGAAAACCACTTACTAACAAAATTGTAAGTGGTTTTTCTTTTATTCAACTTTAACCGAATGAACACAATCCATTTACCTGTAGTTTTTATAGTAAATGACAATCATTGCTCACATGAGAAAGGTTATTGCTGCCATTAATATGACACTCGACGGGGTCTGCGATCATACTGTCGGGATTGTGGATGAGGAACTGCATCAGCATTATTCTGAATTGATTAAAAATTCCGGTGTAATCCTTTATGGTCGGGTTACTTTTCACCTTATGCAATTCTGGCAATCCCTGCTGAAAAATCCTTCCGGTGATAAACCGATGGATGACTTTGCAATCGACATAGATAAAATTCAAAAGTT
>DIOT01000032.1:1343-39529 GCA_002426195.1 Bacteroidales bacterium UBA5507
CAGATAAGAACACTACCCGGTGGACAACTGGTAATTTATTACGAACCTAAGTATGAATAAAGAAATATGTTGGAATATCGGACCATCTGATAGAACGTGACAGCAAGACTCCAAAAATAAGATTCGGCTATGAAGAGAATGGAGAGGAAATTATCGAAGCGACTTAATGATATTGTACTTGCATTGCCTTTATATGAAGGGATTCGGGTTTTGGAAATTGGTTGTGGTCCTGGGGCTATGGCAAGGGAAATTGCGAAGCATGTCGGCAGTGGATATATTCTTGCAATTGACCGGTCTGCAAAAGCAATTCAACAAGCCATTAAAAGTTCCCAACAAGAATTGGGGACAGGCAAATTATCTTTCAAACAAATTGCTGTGGAAAGATTTGTACCAGACTCTGATACAGAACTATTTGATATTGCAGTTGCAATAAGGGTTGGTGCTTTTGACGGACGACACCCTGAAATAGAGAAGCAATCGCTAAAGAATATTGCGAAATATCTGAAGAATGGTGGTAGGTTTTTTATAGATGGGGGAGACCCAATAAAGGAAATAAAGCTTGATGATTACAAATAGAATACTCCATTAACAATGGTTAATGTAAAACATTCACAAAGCAAACTTCGAATTTTTGCATCTTACAGAGGTTTTTCCTGCCAGAAATCTGATCTTTGCACTTAAATCGGGCTGTCAATTACGGGATATTAATGCAATTGTAAGGCGCTGCCTGTCAAATTAATACGAATGAAACGAATACTGGCTCTGTTTGTACCATGTCTTTTGTTTATTGGTGCAATAGCACAGACAAGTGAACCTGTTTTTGTTCCGGCTTCCGGAGCAGGTGAAACAACCTATGCTCCAACAAATGGATTTGATTACTCGCATCATACAAATTACAGTATGCAGCTGAAAAGTATTACTGTAAAATGGGATTTGAGGCTATTACTGGGTGAACCTGTTGTAGATGGTGTTTTTAAATGGACTGCCGGAAAAAATACACCAGCTGATTATCTTGATTATCGCGATTATGTTTTATTGGAATGCGTTCCAAAAAAGTCCGCCGGATATCTCGTCTATATAAAAATAGCCCCAACAGTGCCGAAATCAGGTGAGGGATATGGTTTTAACACACCGGGTTCTCCATCATGGAAATCGGTCTTTTGTACCAGAGACGGTAAAGATATGACAACAAAAATTCCGGATTTTACGGCAGAAAAGGCCAGAGAAATATGGAAATCCGGATTCTACGTTACAGGAGTTGTTCTTGCACGACAGGGTGGTAAAGACGGTTTTCTCAATTCAACGGATGAACTGAAAGCTGATGATACAAAAAAACTGGAGGAATTGACCAGGAAAAACAGGGAGAAGTATGAGGCACTGCAGAATCCTTTTACCTTGTCAGTTAAAGATAATGATACTGTATACGACAATGTAATCAGGCCTGTAAATTATCTCAATCCCTATTTCTCATCAGCTTTAGTATACCTGCGGATTGAAAATGACGAATTTTCCTCTGCAGCCCAATCCATGAATACCGACATGTTTCTTTCGGCCGGCTGGAATAAGCTAATTTATTCAATCATAGGTAAAGGAATTAACGTTACTGACTCGCTTGAGATCTTTTATAGCAAAGGTGGAAGATTTCTTTTAGAAGATGATTTTAACGATGGGATCCTGGATGAAAAATGGGTTGTTTATAACGGAAATGGGAAGTTTTATCAGTTAAAAGAAGAAAATGGTGCATTATTCCTTCATGGTGATGGAAAACTTAATGGTCCGGTGCTTAAAGTTGACCCGCGCCGCAAGTTGATTATTGAAGTTGCAAGCCTCAGCAGGGGTCAGACCTGTTATGATGCCAGTAATTTGATTATCAGTGTTAATAATCGTTGGGGATTTGTTTGCAGGGAAAATTGTAAAGTGTTGGAAAACGCCAAAGTAGTTTGTGATCTGCTGAACGGAACTGTTGAATGCTATGTCAATGGTGTGATGATAGAAAATTATGATAACCGTAAAATTGATTTCAAAGCTGAGGAAGGGATTCAGGTTGGATTAAGTTGCCGCTACTCAGAACGCTGGGAAATTGACGACATTAAAGTTTATCAGTAATACCTTGTTGACGGTATAACCATAACACGGGGTTCAAGCATATCCTGAATTGCATATTTCACACCCTCTCTTCCAAAGCCTGATTCTTTTACTCCACCGTACGGCATATGATCGGACCTATATGAAGGACTGTCATTTATGATCACTCCACCCACTTCAAGCCGGTTGAAAGCATAGTTCATTTCACTGTAAAGATTAGTGAATACCCCCGCCTGAAGTCCGTATTTACTTTCGTTTACAAGGTCAACAGCTTCCTGAAATGTAGTGTACTTTTCAAGAATAACTACTGGCCCGAAAACCTCTTCACTCCGCACTTTCATTGAATTGTTGGTACCTGTTAATATGGTTGGACGATAAAAGCTTCCGGTTCGTGTTCCACCAGTAATGATTGTTGCCCCACCTTGTCGGGCTTCGTTTACCCAATCCTCTATTCTGACAGCATTTTCTTCATCGATCAATACAGAAATCTGAGTATCATCATTTGATGGATCACCCGATTTTAATTTTTCCGCTTGTGCTTTTAACCTCTCCACGAAAAGGCTGAAGATATTCTCCTGCACGAATATCCTTTGAGTGCTTATGCATGTCTGTCCGGCATAGGAGAATGCACTGGCCACGCATTTTGAGACAGCCTCCTGCATGTTACTGTTTTCAGATACAATTACAGCTGCATTTCCGCCTAATTCGAGGATCACTTTTTTCTTGCCGGCCTGCTCTTTCATCTTCCAGCCAACGCCCTGAGATCCGGTAAATGAAATCATAGAAATACGTTCATCAGTTACCAGCTGATTTCCGGTTTTCCTGTCCATTGGCAGGATAGATACTGCTCCTTTTGGAAGCTCGGTTTCGCTGATTAGACCAGCCAGAAGGAGAGTGGTTAAAGGCGTTGTGGATGAAGGTTTAAGAATAATAGGGACACCGGCAGCAATTGCAGGCGCTATTTTATGAACAGCAAGATTGAGTGGAAAATTAAACGGGGATATACCACCTACAATTCCAATCGGAAAATGCTTTACAATAGCTTCGCGGTCTTCACCCGAAGGTACCCAATCAAGACTTATATACTCTTTTGGCAGACGCCTGGCTTCTTCAGCCGCGATAGTGAAAATTCCTATACTACGATCAACCTCTATCCTTGAATTAATAATCGGCTTCCCGGATTCTTTGCAAATAGTTTCTGCAAATATTTCTTTCATTTCCATTAGCCGGTCGCGAATCTGTAATAATATGTTACTTCTTTGGTAAACAGGCATTTGTCTGAGCTTTTCCTTTACAGAGAGAGCTGATTGAATAGCCTTATTCAGTTCCTTTTCACCTGCATTAAAAGTTGTGGCAAAGATTTCACCCGACCAGGGATTATAAACTTTTAGTGTGCTGGCAGTCTCTATCATTTCTCCTGCCAGAAAGATTTTAATACTTTCCATGATTCAAATATAAAGAACATCTGCTTTGGATTATTCATCCAACCAGGGCATAGTAATATCTTACTTGTCGATTCTGTAGGTGCAAAGGCTTGTTGGATGTCGTGAATATATAACTCCGATGGTTTTACAATGTTCAGACAAGATAACTAAGCATGTATTGATTGTAAAGCGTGAGACAATACTTCCAGTGTTTGCTCAAGATGTCGTATTTTTACAATTCCAAAAGTTTCGCCCGGTTTAATTTTGCTGCATCAAACCAAAAAAATAAAAAATGAAGAATTTAGTTTCATGGGTTGAAATCCCGGCAGTTGACTTCTCAAGAGCAGTCAAATTTTACAATGCAGTTCTGGGCCTTAGTATGCAGGAACTCGACTTTGGACAAGAAAAAATGGCTTGTTTTCCTACAGGAGAGGGAGCAATTTTTCAGAAGGAGGGTTACAAACCTTCAAAAGATGGTGTAATTGTCAGCCTTAATGCAGGTGCTGATCTTGATGGTGCAATAGATAGGGTGAAGAAGAACGGAGGCACGATCATTATCCCAAAAACAAAGACTGAAGCTGAAGGCAGAGGCTATTTTGCCACCTTCACTGACACCGAAGGAAACATTTTAGGTCTGTATGGTGACAATTAATCTTAACCGTTGAAAATAATAAAAGGTGAGCTTCTTTACCGCAAAACCATCCTGGCCTCTATCCCTTTTTGTGAAACAATACTGGGCTATAGACAACTGTGTTCCAATTGGTGATGAGTATATTCAGCGAATCGTTCCAAATGGACTCATGGAGCTTACCTTTTATTTAGATTCCAAACCTACTTCTCTTGATGATCATAAATCAATTGAAGACAGGGCATTGATTAGCGGTCATTTAAAAAGTTATTACGACATTTCTATTACCGGCACATTGTCAATGTTCTCGGTTACATTGTTACCATTTGGTGTTGGAATGCTGCTTAACCTTCCGGCCGATGAGATTTATGACCACAATGTTCCTCTGAAATACCTCCTCCCGGAGATTTCATGCAGGCTGGAGGATTCATTGTATGAAGCAAATAGCTTCGATGAAAGGGTCTCACTGACAGAGAAATGTCTCATGGCTCTCTATGGTTCGAAAAGTCAGTCTTATGAGATGAAACGGATTATAGATTCTGTGCATTTAATAAAAAATTCAAAAGGCTCTGTTCAGGTTGATGATTTATCAGATGCAGCATGTTTAAGTCGGAAACAATTTGAACGAACCTTTCTGAATCTCATAGGTACGACACCAAAACAGTTCCTTAAGACAGTCAGATTTCAGAATTCAATTCATATAAAACAGATAGACCCTTCCGCGAATCTCACTGAAATAGCCTATTGCAGTGGTTATTACGATCAGGCTCACATGATAAATGATTACAAGTCATTAAGTGGTTTAACACCGGGACAATACTTTAAAGAATGTGATCCTTTTTCTGATTTCTTTGATAACTGACCATCAGAAACATAATCTCATTACCAGGGCTTCAAACAGGAAAGTACCTTAGCAGGGTGGGCCGGCCGGTGGTATATCTAAAGAAAATCATACAGCTGTTTAATATTTGAAAAGCTTTATGGTTTCTATACCTTTGTGATAAGTTTTTAACTCCATGAACAGATCTCTATGATCAAGAAGAAAATCCTTGTAACCGGTGGTGCCGGATTTGTTGGTTCTCATTTATGTGAACGCTTACTGACTGAAGGACATGAAGTAGTTTGTTTAGACAATTACTTCACCGGACAAAAAGAAAACATAATACATCTTCTGGGAAATCCGTATTTCGAATTAATAAGGCATGATGTGACTATGCCTTTTTTTATTGAAGTAGATGAAATATACAATCTGGCTTGTCCGGCCTCGCCAATCCATTATCAGTACAATGCTATTAAGACAATAAAAACGTCAGTAATGGGAGCTATAAATATGCTGGGACTTGCAAAGAGGATTAAGGCCAGAATATTGCAGGCGTCAACAAGTGAAGTTTATGGTGATCCGCAGATACATCCGCAGGTAGAATCATACTGGGGTCATGTAAATCCGATAGGAGAGAGGGCTTGCTATGATGAAGGTAAGCGGGCCGCTGAAACTCTTTTCATAAACTACCATAAGCAGAATAATGTCGCCATTAAGATAGTTAGGATATTCAATACATATGGGCCACGTATGCATCCTAATGATGGGAGAGTGGTTTCAAACTTCATTATGCAGGCTTTGTATAATAAGGATATTACAATTTTTGGTGATGGATCACAGACACGTAGTTTTCAATATGTAGATGATCTGGTTGAAGGTTTGATAAGAATGATGGATTCACCGGCTGATTTCATAGGCCCTGTTAATATTGGCAATCCTAATGAATTTACTATAATGGCGTTGGCTCAGAAAGTGATTGAACTCACTAATTCCTCATCAAAAATCATAAAGATGCCACTGCCACCTGATGATCCTTCACAAAGGCAACCTGATATTGCACTGGCCAAAGAAAGACTTGACTGGGAACCTCATATAGAGCTTGAAGAAGGACTAATTAAAACTATCAACTATTTTAAGGCTTTATAGAGCTTATAGCGGCAGATCTGAATTGTTTAATAGAATTACTTCAAGAAAGCTAAAAATTCGCTTATTTGCCTTAATATTGATTAATAATAAGCCTTTCTCTAACGTTATTATTCTATGAACAAACTATTGAGGGCATTACTTGCCGGTTATGGAGCAAAAAAGCTTGGTGGAGGATGTTTTTCTACCATCATAATCTTTATTCTTCTCTGGATTTTATTGGGTCAGTGCAGCTAAATTCATACTTGATAATCGGCTCTATTCTGCCGCAAAGTCCATGAATTCGTATTTATTACCCAAATTTCCCAGAAAGCGCAGGAAGTTTGCATATGATATGACAAGAGAGGCTCTGTTGTCATTAGGATGAAAACTTATATTAGGCATTTCACCCAGGTCTTTGTCAAGAAAGAGGTAAACATGATGTTCTTTATCATGTATTAATCCGAAAGGGGATACCGAACCGGGTTTCAGTCCCAGGTATTTCTCCATTCTTTGCTCAGAAGCAAAGGAAAGTTTTCCCTGTTTCAAATATTTTTCAAGTGAATGAATACCTAATTCCTTTCGGTGGTCAAAAATCACCAGATAATGCCTGTTGCCTTTGTGATTCCTGAAAAACAAGTTCTTACAGTGGGTGGTTTCCTTTATATCCTTCCAATATTGAACAGCGATTTCAATTGTAGGAGCAGGAGGGTGTTGATGATACTCAAACTGAATGTCGAGTTCCTTCAGTTTTTCGTATAACTCCCTGTCACCAATTAATTCGTTCATGTCCATTGAGCTTTTAGCGCAAATATCCATAATCCATAATACCTGCTGAGTTCCACAAAAGCCGGGTTCATCAGGAATTTTTAAGTCTGTTTATCCTTAAAATGGTTTCTTCCTTGCCCAATACTGATATAATTCCGGCTATTCCCGGTCCAAAAGCAGAACCTACGAGTGCAAGTCGTAATGTATTCATTACCTGTCCCATATTAAAGCCAGATTGATGAATATATTCCTTAAGGGAGGATTCGAAAGTATCTGATTGCAGGGATGTCTGTTCTTCAATGAAAGAGCAGATATGCCTTAGAACCTCCGGTGTTTCAGGCCGCCAGATTTTATTCTTCAATTTTTCGTCATAAGTAAGTGGTTGCTTAAAAAAGAAATACGACTGTTCCCAAAGATCCGGGATTAGGGTAACCCTTTCTTTTATCAGTCGTGATATTTCAAGCAATTTGCCAAAATCAGCATTTACTCCTTTACCTATCAATTGCTTCTCTAACAAATGAGCAACTTCATTATCCGATAATACTGAAAAATATTGATGGTTGTACCATTTAGCCTTTTCGGGATCAAATTTGGATCCATGTTTCTGAACCCTGTCAATAGAAAAAGCGTCTATTAATTCCTGCATTGAGAATACCTCTTTCTCAGTTCCCGGATTCCATCCCAGCATTGCCAGCATATTTATAAAGGCATCAGGCAGATATCCTGATTCACGATATCCCGAAGATATTTCTTTCGATTTGGGATCACTCCACTGTAATGGGAAAACAGGAAACCCAAGTCGGTCACCATCTCGTTTACTAAGCTTACCATTACCATCAGGTTTAAGTAATAGAGGTAAATGAGCGAATTGAGGTGCATCCCATTCAAAATACTCGTATAATAGCACGTGGAGTGGGGCAGAAGGTAGCCACTCTTCTCCTCTGATTACATGAGTGATTTCCATCAGGTGGTCATCAACGATGTTTGCCAGATGATACGTAGGCATGCCATCAGATTTAAACAATACTTTATCGTCGAGTTTTGAAGTGTGTACAACAACCTCACCTCTAATCAGGTCATCAACTTTAATCTCTCTGTCGGCAGGAATCATAACCCTTATAACGTAAGGATCTCCTCTTTCCAGGCGAGACTTGACATCTTCGGGGGAAAGTACCAGAGAATTCTTCATTTCATATCGTGAAAGATAGTCATACTGAGGTGTTGCTACACCCTTTTGGGTAAGTCTTTCACGCATTTCTTCGAGTTCCTCGGGAGTGTCAAATGCATAATAAGCTTTGCCTTCATTTATAAGTTTCTCTGCATACTCAAAGTATAAATGTTTCCGCTCACTTTGCCTGTATGGTTCGTGTGGACCTCCGATAGAAACGCCTTCATCAAAATTAATTCCACACCACTTCAAGGATTCTATAATATAATCTTCAGCTCCGGGGACGTATCTGTTCTGATCGGTATCTTCAATCCGTAACAGAAATTTCCCGCCATTTTTTCTGGCAAACAGATAATTATAGAGTGCTGTACGAACACCACCAATGTGCAAAGGCCCCGTTGGGCTTGGAGCAAATCTTACTCTTACTTCTTTCATAACGTTAATTAAGGCTGCAAAGATAAAAAACAACTTTGGTCATATTATGTCTCATTTTCGTAATTACTTGTTATTCTATGAAACTACTAAAACGTACGAAACTAAATTTTTTACCTTTGTAGGTTAACATCTGTTATAATCAAGCCAACTTGAATAGAAATATGATTAAGCAGGATAGTAAAAAGTCTTCAATTCCGAGATACAGGTTAGGACGAATCTTTATCTTTCCTCTTCTCCTTTATTTACTACTGGTGTACCCGGTGTTGGGAATTATGCTTGTTAAGAGCTACCCTCAGCTTAAAGACAGAGCAAGCATAGATATTGTTAAAGAGAATAGTTCTCACTCTGAAGAAGGTGGATTAGTGTTCGAGCCACGGAATAATCCTTCAAATCAGTTGTCAATTATTATTGAAGAGGGAGATAGTACACGAATTATTGCACCTAATACCACTGGCGGTACTACTGGAAACGGACTATCTGGGTCCATCAATAAAATGTTCCGTTTTGTTTTTATTTTCAGTGTTTTAGGTGGAATTCTATTCAATATTCCTTACAAAATCTATTTTAAACGAAAACGAAAAGACAAATCGGTTTCAAAGAGGCTATACAGGTTCTGCAGACGATTTTTGTTAAAAACGCCTTTGGTAAATTCCGGTATTGTGTTTTTTGCATTCACTGTAATGCATGTGATAATGATCATACGCTTGACTAATCCGTCAAGTTTTGACGATGAATTGAGCCGCAGATTATATCTCAGTTACCTATTCATATCAATCATAGCATCGCTTTTAAGTACTCTCTTCATTTTCTTCTGGCAAAAGCACCTGGTGCATATTAAATACATTGAGCACATCTATTCACGCGATGAGCTTCAGAGAAGAATCTTTGGAAAATCAAGCGGTAAAATTAAAAACAGACTTTACACTGCAAGTGCAATGACAACTTTGCTTCCTTTAACGGTTGTTTTGCTCTATTTGCTAATAAGCCTGACACCTATACAGGATATGAATCATGCTACGACAGGTGAATTACGAATAATGCTTGGTCGGTTGACTGACATTATGGGACCTGATTTAGATATTGAAAGTGAATTCGGCAAATCAAATCTCTATTATATCAGCGCTATTGATAACGTTCTGATGTTTGCAGGAATCACCAGTGGCATACTTGTAGCTTTCATTTATATTTTGTTCTTTGTCAGTTGGTCAACCGCTGATATTGTAAGGCCTGTTAATGAACTGGTTAGGAATATGCAATTTACAAGTGAAGGTAAGCTCGATAATTATACTATCGTTAGAACAAATGATGAGGTGGGGGTCATGTCAGAAGGATATAACCTTATGACTTCTCGTCTGAGAGAATATATCTACAAGATATCACAGATGAATGAAGCTTACTCGCGATTTGTGCCTAATCAGTTTCTGGAATTTTTAGGTAAAGAGAACTTCGTTGACATTCAGCTTGGTGATCAGGTTCAAAAGGAAATGTCAGTTCTTTTCAGCGATATCAGAGGCTTTACAGAGCTTTCAGAAGGTCTGACACCCAAGGAGAATTTCGATTTTATAAATCACTATTTGGGTTATATGGAGCCTGTTATCAGGAAAAATAACGGTTTCATTGATAAATATATGGGTGACTCTATAATGGCTCTTTTTTCGGATTCAGTTGATGATGCAATTAATGCCGCAATTGAAATGCGACAGGCTCTTGATCAGTTTAACAGAGATAGAGCTGAAATTGGACAACCATCTGTAGATTCAGGAATTGGAATACATACAGGAAACCTGATGCTCGGTGTAGTAGGAGGGGAGGGCCGTATAGACGGAACCGTTATCTCTGATTCTGTTAATCTGGCTTCACGACTTGAAGGTCTCACGAAAATTTACAAAACTTCAATTATCATAAGCGAGGATAGCCTTATTAAATTAAAGAATCCGGGAAATTACAATTTCCGATTCCTTGATGTTGCCAGAGTTAAAGGTAAGAAAGAAGCTGTTTATATATTCGAAGTTTTGGATGGTGAACCTGAAGAGATAAAAGAATTGAAAACACAGACAAAAGCCCTTTTTGGAAAAGGCATTGAGACTTATAAAAACCGGAATTTTACCGAAGCAATTGAGATTTTCACAGAAGTTGTGAAGATAAATCCAATGGATGCTGCAGCTGCTTTTTATATTAACAGGTGCAGAAACATTACAGGAAAACAATTGCCTGATGACTGGAGTGGAATAGAAGTTTTTGATGCAAAATAGTTATTTGGCTTAATCTTGATTTACAATCATTTAACACACTTTTTGAGTCAAAAAAATGTTATTAGATTATACAGACAGTTGATATGAATAGCAACTATACCATACTGATTGATAAACTCGACTCTTTTATAAAGAAGTACTACACTAATCTTCTTATCAAAGGTGTACTTTATAGTCTTGCTTTATTGGGTAGCTTTTTCCTGATTTTTGCCTTATTTGAATCAGTCGCCTGGTTTTCGACAACTGTAAGAACTGTGTTATTCTATTCTTATCTGGTCTTGGGAATAATCCTTGTTTCTAAGTATATACTTACCCCTATTTTAAAACTCAATCGGATAGGATCACGTATCTCTCATGAAATGGCTGCCGAAATTGTTGGTAAGCATTTTAGCGAAGTAAAGGATACTCTCTTGAATACTCTGCAATTAAAAAAGTTAGCTGATGAGAATCCTGAAAACTATGATCTTATTATTGCAGGAATAACCAAGAAATCAGAAAAGTTAATGACTGTCCCATTCAGATCGGCAATTAACTATTCTTCAAATAAAAGGTATTTGTACTTTGCTCTCCCACCGATACTAATAATTGGTATTCTTTTAATTGCATCACCTAAAGTAATAACAGGGCCTGGTAATAGATTAATCAATCATTCGGTTACTTTTTCTAAACCTCTTCCTTTCTCTTTACAAATAAATAATAAAGACCTTACAGCTGTTCAGCAGGAAGATTTTGTGTTAAATGTTGGGGTTAAAGGTGAAGAATTACCTGCAGAGATTCTTCTGTTAATTGATGGAAATGAATTCAGAATGAATCCTTTAAACAAACTTGAGTTCGAGTATACATTTAAGAAAATACAGAAAAGCTTTGATTTCAAATTATTAGCAGCCGGATACACAAGCGATGCTTATCATGTGACAGTTCTTCCAAAGCCGATAATTCTTAATTATGATATTGATCTTCAATTCCCGGCATACCTCAAAAGAAAGAATGAAAGAATCTCTAATGTAGGCGATATAAATGTTCCTCAAGGAACAATACTTAACTGGAATTTCTATACCCGTGATGCAGAATCAGTTTCCTTTATTCTGGGTGATAAATTGCAGCAACTTACTTCTTCAAACAGTAATGCTTTCAGAACCAGCCATAAGTTGATGGAAGGAACGGAAATAACTATATTCAGTAGTAATGAGTTCTTCACTAATAAAGATTCACTATTGTTCTATGCTAATGCCATTCCTGATATCTATCCTACTATCCAAATTGAGGAATATAGGGATAGCGTTTTCGATAATAGGTTGTATTTCAGAGGCTTAATTAGAGATGACTACGGTTTTAGGAATCTTGAATTTAAGATGACCAAGCTGAGAGAGGGTGAAAGAGGGGCAGAAATGTCTACTCAGGTAATGATACAAAGTGACATAGCAGAACAGAATTTCTATTACTTCTTCGACCTGCTAACTCTTGGCCTTAATCCGGGTGAAAACATCTCATATTATTTCGAAATATGGGATAATGATGGCGTAAACGGTTCTAAATCAGCTCGTTCTCAAGAAATGAACTTCCGAATGCCTACACTTGATGAGATTAATTCTATGGTCAACAAGCATCAGGAGGATATAAAAGACGACTTCGAAAAAACCATCAAAGAAGCAAAGAGTATTCAGGAAGCAATTGAAAAATTAAATGCTGAATATATAAATAAGAAAGAGCTTAACTATCAGGATAAGAAGCAGATTGAAAACCTGATTGAAAGACATAAACAATTGCAGGATAAAATTGAGGATATGCAATTGGAGAACAAGCAAATGAATGCTAAAGAATCTCAGATTAAACAAGTCGATCAGAGTATCATTGAAAAGCAACAGCAACTTGAAAAACTCTTCGAAGACATTATGTCGGATGAGATGAAGAAGATGTTTGAAGAATTGCAGAAATTAATGGATGAGTTCAATAAAGATAAGGTTAAGGATGTACTAGAGAAAATGAAGATGTCGGCCCAGGATCTTGAAAAAGATTTAGACCGGAATCTCGAGATGTTTAAACAACTAGAGTTTGACAAAAAACTTACTGAAGCAATTGAAAATATTCAAAAGCTGGCAGAAGAAGAATCCAAATTATCTGAAGAGACCAAAAGCAGTAATAGAAAGCAAAATGAAGAACTGGGAAAAAAGCAGGAACAGATTAAAGAAAGATTCGAAGAGATAAATAAAGAATTTGATGAATTAAATAAGCTCAACAAAGAACTCTCGGAACCGAACAATTTCCAGAAGCCTGAGCAGCAATCCGAGGATGTAAAACAAGAAATGAATGAAAGTCTGGAGAATCTTAAGGAATCTCAGATGAATAAGGCATCAGAAAACCAAAGAAAAGCATCCGAAAAAATGAAACAAATGAGTGATGATTTGTTTCAGATGCAGCAGGAGATGAATCAGGAACAACTAGGCGAAGATGCAGCTGCTCTAAGGGTAATTCTTGAAAATCTAGTAAGGATATCCTTCGATCAGGAGGATTTAATTAATCGTTTAAAAATCATTAATAGATCAGATCCCAAATTTGTCAAAATTGTTGAGGACCAAAAACGTCTGAAAGATAACCTCTCAATGGTTGAAGACTCTTTACTCGCTCTAAGTAAGAGACAGCCTATGATTGGGAATTTTGTAAACAGAGAAATCAGAGATATTAATAGTAATACAGATATGACTCTGGAAGCATTACAGAAAAGATCTATTGGTATGGCAAGTTCAAAGCAACAATATGTAATGACTGCTGTAAATAATCTCGCTTTATTATTATCTGAATCGCTAAAGAATATGGAGCAATCGCTCAATATGCAGGCTTCCGGTAAATCAGGTAAGCAAAATCCCAAACCAGGTAAAGGTAAGAATTCAATGAAATCGATGAGACAAATGCAGGAGAAACTCAATCAACAAATGGAAGAGTTACGTAAAGGCATGTCTCCAAAACCAGGTGAAAAGAGTCAGCAGGGGCAAGGATCACAAATGAGCGAGCAGCTTGCTAGAATGGCAGCACAACAGGAAGCTTTAAGAAGAATGCTTCAACAATATGCAGATGAGCTTCAAAAGGAAGGAAATGTCAATCAGCAGGGGATGCAGCGAATGCTCCAGGAAATGGAAAAAACCGAAAGCGATTTGGTAAATAAGATCCTGAATCAGCAAACAATGAAGCGCCAGCAGGATATTCTTACCCGTTTGCTTGAATCAGAAAAAGCTGAAATGAAAAGAGAACAGGAAGAGAGAAGAGAATCTAATGAAGGGAAAGACCTACCTCATCCTGATCCTGCTAAATATTTCGATAGTATTGGACTTCCATCAAAAGAGACTGAGTTAATACATACAATTCCTCCATCTTTCAGGAATTACTATAGAAATAAAGTAAACAGTTATTACATTCATATACCTTCTTCATCTGAATCAAATTAAAATATGGCAATAAACTTCTTTAACGAGGACATTGATTTTACTCTTGAGAGTAATGCCCGGATTAAGAATTGGATTAGAAAAGTAATTCAGGGAAAGGGATTCGCTGAAGGCACAATAAATTATATTTTCTGTTCCGACAATTACTTGTTGGACTTGAATGTTAAGTATCTTGAGCATGATACGTATACTGATATAATCACTTTCGACTATACAAACGAGAAAGTGTTAAGCGGAGATATATTCATCAGTATTGACAGGGTAAAAGAAAACTCTGAGAATTATAATACTTCGTTTCACGATGAGCTACGTCGTGTAATTATTCATGGAATTTTGCATCTTACAGGTCTTAAAGATAAAACCGAGTCTGAAAGCCTAAATATGCGAAAAAATGAAAATCAATGCCTTGAATTGTATTAATCGCGTTACCCAATAAGTTCCCTTAAATCAAAGAATTCATTTAAGTGTAGCTCCTGAAAGATTTGTCCAGTGTTCAGGCATCAATCGATTCCCCAATTAAGCTTATTCGAGTCACATTTACTTCTCACTAATAATAGAGTCTATTTCTGACTTTAGTTCGTCTCATTATTATTTCATTCTGGCTTGGCATCATTCGTTAGTTTGGCAATCTCTCCATACCTGAATATTTAGTATTTTTGCCGCCTGAAATTGCATAATCTATTTTCTTGTAATGAATTTTGCAATGGTAAATAATGCATTTTCATCAACTAAAATTTGCACTAACCGTTTTCTTCAAAAGGAATGTTCCACGTGAAACAGGTAAAGGATGTTTAAAATATATGATGTTATTGTGGTGGGTGCGGGACATGCCGGATGTGAAGCTGCGGCCGCTGCTGCTAATCTAGGCTCGTCAGTACTACTAGTTACTATGAATATGTCGACTATGGCTCAGATGTCATGCAATCCTGCTATGGGAGGCATAGCAAAAGGTCAGATAGTAAGAGAGATTGACGCATTAGGAGGCTATTCTGGTATTGTCACCGATCACTCGATGATACAATTCAGAATGTTGAATAAGTCAAAAGGACCTGCTATGTGGAGTCCAAGAGCCCAAAGTGATAGAATGCGTTTCTCGGAAATGTGGAGGTTAACATTAGAAAAGATTCCTAATTTAGACTTCTGGCAGGATACCGTTAATGAAGTGATAATTGAAAAGGGAATTGTAAAAGGTATAAAGACCACCATGGGACACGAAATAAATGGCCGGTCAGTAATCCTAACAAATGGTACTTTCCTCAATGGTATAATACACATCGGTACAAAACAATTCGGTGGTGGAAGAATGGGAGACAGAGCGTCACTGGGATTAACCGGTTCATTAAAAGAGGCAGGATTCGAATCAAAGAGACTGAAGACCGGCACACCGGTTAGAGTTGATGGCAGGTCAATAGATTTCTCGAAAATGGAAGAACAAAAAGGTGATGAAAATCCCGGAAAGTTCTCTTTTACCAATACGCCCAAATTATCAAAACAACGTAGTTGTTTTATTACTTACACGAATCAGAAAGTACATGATACTCTCAGAGAAGGTTTTGACTTTTCTCCAATGTACTCCGGTAGGATTGAGGGTAGGGGACCTCGTTATTGCCCGTCGATTGAGGACAAAATTGACAGGTTCAGTGATAAATTACGGCATCAACTCTTTGTTGAACCTGAAGGTTGGGATACTGTAGAATATTATGTTAATGGTTTTTCATCAAGTCTGCCTGAGGATGTTCAATTTAGAGCTCTTCAACTGGTGCCAGGTTTTGAAAATGCAAAGATTTTCAGGCCCGGCTATGCAATAGAATATGATTATTTCCCTCCCGATCAATTAAAACCTACATTAGAAACTCATCGGGTAAAGAACTTATTCTTTGCTGGCCAAATAAATGGCACAACCGGATATGAAGAGGCAGCAGCTCAGGGATTAATGGCAGGGATAAATGCTCATCTTTCAATAAATGATTCAGATCCTTTCATATTACAACGCTCAGAATCATACATTGGCGTTCTGATTGACGACTTAATTACAAAGACTATCGACGAACCATACAGGATGTTTACTTCCAGAGCTGAATACCGAATATTACTCAGGCATAATACTGCTGATTTGAGATTGACACCATTGGGCTATAAACTTGGTTTAGCTTCACAAGAAAGAATGAATGCTGTTGATAATAAGAATAATCTTATTCAATTAATGCTTAATAAAGCAAATAGCATTTCATTAGCTCCTTCTGAAATCAATAGTTTTCTTGAAAAGTGTGGCACTTCACCAATCATTCAAAAAGCGAAAGTCTCAATGCTTGCATTAAGACCGCAGGTGAGCTTCCGGGAGTTGGTATTGAGCACTCCATACTTTAAAGAAGAAATTCAAAAACTAGGTGATTTCTGCGATGAGGTTTTAGAGGAAAGTGAAATCCTGATAAAGTATGGAGGATATATAGAGAAAGAAAAACATCTGGCAGATTCAATGTCGGAGTATGATAATATACCACTTAAACCTGATTTTAATTACCAAAGTCTGGTTTCACTATCTTTTGAAGCAAGAGAAAAGCTTACTAAACAAAAGCCTGCTACAATTGGACAGGCCAGTAGAATTAGTGGAGTTTCACCCGCTGACATTGCGGTTTTAATAGTTTACCTTACTCACTAACTTATAAAATGTTTCACGTGGAACAAATCACTCAACCTGACATTGAATTGTGTCCTGCTTGTGCATCAACAGAACATGTAATGCACTTAATATTAGACGATTACTTCCTAAGTAAGGAGTCCTTTTCATTAAAAAAATGTACTCAATGCGGTCTCTTACAGACCGTTCCACAGCCAGGTATTGAGCAATTAGGTAGATATTACCAATCATCAGACTACATCTCACATTCAACAGACAATAAGAGCTTCATGAATGTTGTGTATGACATTATCAGAAGATCTACACTCCGTTCAAAATTGTCTCTTATAAAGAAGTATTCCGAAGGTTCCAACCTATTGGATATAGGTTGTGCAACAGGGGTATTCCTTAATTACTGCCAGAGTCAGGGATATAATGTCAAAGGAATTGAGCCTGAAGCTAAACCAAGGGAATACGCCATTAATGAGTACAAACTTGATGTTGGAAATCTTGATTGCTTGTCAAGTATAGAGAATCAGTCAATAGATATTGTTACTATGTGGCACGTACTAGAGCATGTAAGTGATATCAAGGAAAGAATGCAAATCATACACAAAATATTGAGAGATTCAGGTACAGCATTTATTGCATTACCTAATCCACTATCATACGATGCCCAGTATTATAAAAACTATTGGGCTGCATACGATGTTCCACGCCATTTGTACCATTTCACACAGAAAAGCTTTCACTCACTGGCGACACAGTATTCTTTTAAATTAGTTGCAACGATTCCTATGCTCTATGACGCTTTCTATATATCGTTGCTTAGTGAAAAATACAAGAATAGTAAGCTTCCTTACCTTAAAGCAATTATTAAAGGACTTCAGTCAAATATTTACGCTTCGAGAAATGATAATAATTACTCAAGTCTCATATATATTATACAGAAGTCCTAATCCAGTAGTTATTAAAAGTTAATCCCAACAGGTTATTTAAGCAGGACGATTTCGCGACATGGATTGTTGCTTTTAGATCTATGTTTCATAGTTCTTAATTCTTTATTTTATCTTTACAGGTTAAATCCATTGGATTAATTATAAGAGGTAGCAGGAGTAAACGTTGTTCTCAATAGCTGAAGAGCAACTCGTTTCGGTCTGATTATTGTGAAATGAATCTATCGATAAAAGCAGCGTACTATGTATAAAAAACTTAAAGTCCCCTTATTGCTTTATGCTTTTTCTATCTTCATCTTTTTGTCAATTTGGGGAATCAGCTTAGTAATAAAATCACATAGTTCACCTGAAAATAAAACATCAGAATTTGAACAGATTTTAAATGAGCGGTACATTGCAAACAACGCACTAGTCAATGCATTATCCACAAAGTTTGATAACCCAAATTTTGATCTTTTGAACATTGAGGCTGTTTCCTTACCGAAGAAAACGACGCTATTTGTCTTAAATAATGATTATCCGTTATACTGGTCAGACAATTCCACCCCATTTGAAGTTACCAATAAGAAAGAAAGAATAATCAAGACTCCTGATGGTTGGTACCAGCAATGTATTGCTAAAAATGGTGACTACTCATACATCCTTCTGGATCTTATCAGCCATGATTATCCATATCAGAATGATTATCTGAAAAGAGAATTCAATCAAGTATATAACTTAAGCCCAGATTTTACTTTATCATTTACAGGTGGACAATATCCGGTAAAGGATGAAAGTGGAAAGACTTTATTATACCTGAGCCTTAATACCTCTACTCCAAATATTATTACATGGGAACAGCAGTTTGTACTTTATCTGCTGCTACTAATTTCATATATCATTCTGATAATGGCAGTATATCAGACCTTTTCACTAATAATAAACAAGAAATTCAAAGTTATCTGGCTAACTCTTGCAATAGTTATCTTTATACGTATTTTACAATTCCAATTCGGAATTCCGGGATTCTTTAAAGAATTTGAGATTTTTAGTCCATTGGTTTATGCATCATCGACCTGGTTACCTTCATTGGGTGATCTCCTTCTAAATGTAACAATAGCAGTTCTCTTAAGCTTTATTGTGTATAAAGTTTCATTCAACTTTACACCAACAAAACAGATATGGAAGTACCGACATATTATTCTAATATCCTGCCTGGTTCTATTTAACTTCTCTTATTACCTGACGCTACATCTGATAGATACGCTGATCATAAACTCCTCGTTTGAACTTAACCTATCAAGAGTCCTTGATTTTAACATCTACAGCTATATATCCTACTTTATCATCTCGCTTCTGCTATTCAGTCTTTTCTTTATCACTTACACACTTTTAAGAATAGTCAACGAGTTCTACCGATTCAAAGTACTTATCACCTCTTTCCTGGTCTTTACAGTAGGATTATGGATAACATTTTATGCTGCCGGATTCTACATCCCTCAATGGGAAGAACTCATTCTGTTATTGGTATTTTTTCTTGTATTGCTAACTATTGTAAGGGGTAAATTACCATTTCCAAAAATTACCACGACAACATCATTAATTTTAATACTAACTACAATATCGACATTTTGTATTTATCATAATTCAGAAACAAAAGAAAATGAAGAAAGAAAGCTAATGGCATTGAGACTTTCTTCTGACCAGGATAAAGTGGCTGAGTATCTGTATAAAGAACTGGAGAAAAGTATATTATCTGACACTGTTATCAGGAAATCATTTCTAAAAGCCTGGTACCAGCCTGAATTTGAAACCGAATGCGTTGATTATGTATCCAAACATCTGCACGGTTACTGGACCAAATTTAATATTCAGGTAACATTATGCTATCCACAAAAAGATCTGGAAATAAAGCCTTCCGGTGAGATCATAGGTTGTGATAACTATTTCAGACAGATTATTACTAACATAACTTCCAGAACCTCTGCAACCAATCTATATCGCTTGAATGAATCATACGGTGTAAGCAACTATATTGCCAAAATTCCCATTGAAACTAAAGAATTTGAGGGACAACAGGCATCTATTGTAATTGAATTCACGCAGAAGTATGTTCCCAAGGGACTTGGTTATCCCGAGCTATTACTCGACAAGTCATTTGTGTCATTTTATGACTTAAACGTATACTCGTATGCTATCTACAGCAGGGGGGAGCTAATTAAAAACGTTGGTGAGTACTCATACAGTATTTCGGAAAAGCCCTTTATGTTATTCAAGAAAGACCACAACTTCTTTGACAAAAATGGATACAATCATCTATACCATATTGTAAATGACGATACATCGATAATAATTAGCAAGAAAAAGCTGTCATCCCTTGATAAACTGGCGCCTTTTACCTATCAGTTAATATTCCATATCATTTTAGTGTTCGTTATTACAACCGTTTACAATCTGCAATATCGCGACAAGAGGTATCCTGATATAAAATCCCAACTACAAATTGTACTAGTGCTTCTGGTGATATTTGCATCAGTAACGACGGGATTTACAACACTTAAAAACATTAAGAACCTTAATGAGCAGAAAAATCAGGATATGCTAAGTGAAAAGGCTCATTCTGTATTGATAGAAATAGAACACAAATTAGACACGATCGATTATATAAAGCCCGAATATCAGCCCTTCCTGCAAGAATTGCTTACCAAATTCTCCCTCGTTTTCTTTAGTGATATAAATATCTATAATGTTGATGGCATTCTACAAGCCACTTCAAGACCTGAGATTTTTGAAGAAGGACTGAGGTCAGGATTCATGAGTCCTGAAGCATATCACCAAATGGCAGTGAACCAGAGAACATTTTTCGTCACTAATGAGCAAATTGGGAGTTATGAATACTCCTCGGCATACATTCCTTTTAGGAACAAGAACAACAAAATTGTCGCATATATTAACCTGCCATTCTTTGCACGTGAGCATGAATTAAGGCAAGAGATATCCTCATTCCTGGTAACATTTGTAAATCTCTATATTATTCTAACTGCAATAGCTGTTTTTATATCATTATTGGTGGGAAATTATGTTACTCGTCCTCTGCAACTAATCAGAGATAAGTTTACAGATGTAAAACTCGACAAGAGAAATGAAAAGATAAAGTATAACCGACGTGATGAGCTTGGCAATCTGATAAACACATACAATCTGATGCTGGATAAACTTGAGGATAGTGTAGACAAATTAGCTCAATCAGAACGAGAAAATGCATGGAAAGAGATGGCCCGTCAAATTGCGCATGAAATAAAGAATCCTCTGACCCCAATGAAGCTCAGTATTCAGCACTTATACAAATCATGGCAGGATAAAGCACCTGATTGGGAAACCAGATTAGAAAAGACCACAAATTCCATAATACAACAAATAGACTCATTAGCCAGTATAGCTTCAGCATTTTCCGATTTTGCCAAATTCCCACAAGCAAATAATGAAAAGATAGAATTGAAGGAACTGATAAAAGACACAGTTACACTTTTCTCCTCCCAGAAGCAATTCTCAATAACAACTCACCTGCCCGAAAGTGAGGTGCATATATATGCCGATAAGAAACAAATATCAAGAGTACTGGTAAATCTTCTAAATAATGCTATTCAATCAATACCTCCGGAAATGGAAGGAAAGATAGAAGTTCAGCTGGAATCGGGTGGGGGACTTGTAGTCATCAAAGTTATAGATAACGGAGTTGGTATACCTCCTGGACTAAAAGCAAAGATTTTTTCACCTAATTTTACAACCAAATCCAGCGGGACAGGATTAGGTCTGGCAATGGTTAAAAATATCATAGACACGACAGGAGGAACCATCACATTCCATAGTGATAAACTGGGGACAACATTTGTTATCACCCTGCCCGCATTTAATAAAGATACTAACAGTTGAATCCATTTAAAAAACTGGCGGGCCAGACAGCAATTTACGGACTACCAACCATAGTGGCCAGATTACTGAATTATCTATTGGTTCCGTTATATACCAGATTATTTCAAACAGCTGAATACGGTGTAGTCACTGAGCTATATGCTTATGTTGCAGTATTATTTGCTATTCTAACCTATGGTATGGAGACCTCATATTTCAGGTTTGCCACAAATAATCCGGATAAGCAAAAAGTATTCGCAACTACAATTGGATCGTTAATATTCACATCACTTCTTTTTGTAGGTATAGTATTTATTGCAGCGCCAAATCTTGCCGGTGCAATCGGTTATGCCAGTCATCCCGAGTATTTAAAATGGTTTGCACTTATTCTGGCAGCTGATGCTATTTCCAGCATACCGTATGCCCAACTCCGTTTGGAAAACAGACCTATAAGGTTTGCTATGATAAAGATTACCAACATAGTTGTCAATATAGGACTCAATCTTTTTTTCCTGATATACATTCCTGCAAGAATAACACACAATCCAGAGTTATTTGAATCATCGTTTTTAAGGCATTTTTATGATCCTTCTATTGGAGTTGGATACATTTTCATCTCCAACCTTGTAGCAAGCGTTATAACGCTTCTAATGCTGTCTCCTGAGATTTTCAGGATGAAGTTGAAAATCGACCTCCACCTTTTAAAGAAAATGCTAAATTATGGATGGCCTCTATTGATCTTCAGTTTAGCAGGAATTATAAATGAGACATTCGACAGGGTTATCATGAAATACATGCTACCTCCTGGAGTAGATGCAATGGCACAGTTAGGAATATATGGTGCGTGCTATAAGGTCTCGATATTAATGACTTTATTTATTCAGACATACAAATATGCTGTTGAACCATTCTTTTTTGAGAGCTCAAAAAATGCAGATGCCAAGGTGACATATGCTAGGCTGATGAACTACTTCCTTATCATCTGTTTCCTAATTTATTTGGCCGTAATGCTTTTCATTGATTTCGTAATTCTATTTATCGGAGAGGATTTCAGGGAAGGTGCAGCAGTAATACCAATCTTATTATGGGCTAATTTATTTCTTGGTGTTTTTTATAACCTGAGTGTGTGGTTTAAACTGACTGATAAAACTCGACTTGGCGCATTAATCTCAGTCTTGGGAGCCATTCTAACCCTTGCCCTGAATATAATTCTGATTCCGGTATTCGGATATATGGGAGCAGCCTGGGCAACTTTCGCCTGCTATGCCTTTATGATGATATTATCGTGGCTTATCGGACGAAAATACTATCCTGTCAACTATGACCTTAAATCTGCAGGTATATATGCTTTACTAACTATTACCATTTATGCTTTGTCTTATTTTACTGACAATTTCCAACCGGGATTAAAGTACACTATCAATGCAATCTTGATTTTAATATTCCTTATCATAGTAGCAATAAGAGAAGGAATCCCTGGCAAATTGTTTCACAAAACTATCTGATGGTAGGTAATTAATATGCTATTTTTGTGAAATTTAAATAGTGCAGTATCCGTTAAATAATAATCGTCGCGATAAAATCCAGTTATGAAAATAAAGATTGTAAACACCTCAAATAATCCTTATCCTGCTTATGAAACAGCTTCTTCGGCAGGTATGGATATAAGAGCATTTATAAATGAACCGGTTACAATAGCTCCATTACAAAGGCAAATCATACCAACAGGTATATATATTGAAATACCTGACGGATATGAAGTTCAGATAAGACCCAGAAGTGGATTAGCTGCCAAATCAGGGATTACCGTGCTTAATTCACCTGGAACCATTGATGCCGATTATCGCGGTGAAGTCAGGATAATACTGGTAAATCTTTCAGACCAACAATTTGTTATAAATAGCGGTGACAGGATTGCACAAATGATAGTTGCCCGGCACGAAAGGGCTGAATGGTTAGAGGTTGAAACACTGAACTCATCAGAACGTGGTGAAGGAGGATTCGGCCATACAGGTGTAAAATAATAACGCTTTCCGGCATAATCATCATTGCTGAGAATAAACAACATCTTATTTGGGAATGAAATATCGCAATATCATAAAAATCCTTCTGTGTATACTTATACCGGCTAATATATTTGCCCAGGATTTACCTGAGGGAGGAGAGGAACTGATTTCTAAAGAACAGGCTAAGCTTTTCAAAGACAGTAAAAGAGTTGAGTCCCTCTTCTTCGATGCCGTAAAAGCAAAGATCACCGATAATCCCGGTGAAGCTATGCATCTGTTTACACAGGTAACTGAAATGGACCCCAGCCATGATGCCGCATGGTATGAACTTGGACTGCTTTCATATCGACTAAGAGATATGGATGGTGCTATCCGGAACATAGCCAAAGCTTACGAACTTAACCCTGAGAATGAGTGGTATAGTGTAACCCTGGCCAGCCTATATTCAAATAGTGCCAGATTTGAAGAAGCATTGGTAGTCTACGAGAAACTCTACAGTAAAGATCCAACCGACAGAACCAATGCATTTGAGCTATCAAACATATATATTAAGCTCAATAAAGAGGATAAAGCTCTCGATATCTATAGCACAATAGAATCACGTGAAGGTATAAATGAAGAACTATCCCTTAGAAAACATCAAATCTACCTGTCGCAGGGTAAAAAGAAAAAAGCACTAGAGGAACTTGAGAAACTAGCTTCTGCCAATGAGTTTGATTCACGCATTCAGTCTATACTGGCAGAATACTATATGGGCAACGATATGGAGGAAAAGGCCCTTCAAACCTATGAGAAAATCTTACAAATCGACCCCGGAAATCCATATATCAATATTTCACTTGCCGATTTCTACAGGAAGCAAGGGAAACTGGATAAAGCGTTTCAACTACTAAAGGCCGGCTTCTCCAATCAGACATTAGATGCCCCAACAAAAATGCAGATACTGGCTACATACTACTCCCAAATGGAGAATTATGAAGGGATTGAAGATGACATCTCAGAGCTTTCTGCCATTCTCGCCGAACAACATCCTCTTGATCCTCAAATATTAGGATTCAGGGCACAAATACTTGCATCCAAAGAAATGTATAAAGAATCATTGATGGTTCTTAAAAAGGTTAATGAGTTAGATCCCGGCAAATACGAGAATTGGGACAATATGATGCGCATCACAGCCATAATGGAGGATTATGACAGTCTTTTAATCCTCTCAAATGAAGCAATTGAGCTGTTTCCGGTCCAACCGATGCCTTATTATTTCAATGCTGTAGCTAACTACATGACTAAAGACTATGAGAATGTAGTTTCAGCAACAAACAAGGGTGTAAAACTTGTATTTAATAACAACCGCCTTATGGCTGACTTTCATAGCATGGCAGGTGATGCATATCATCAGCTCGATCAGGATTATGAAGCATTCAAATCCTATGAGTCTGCTTTACGTTTCAATCCTGACAACCCCACTGTTCTGAATAATTATGCCTATTACTTATCCGAATCGGGACTATCGTTAGACAAAGCTGAGCAAATGGCAGTAAAAGCAAATGAGTTGTCACCAGACAATCCTACATTTCTTGACACATATGCATGGATTCTATACAAAAAGGGCAACTACACAGAGGCTCTGAATAAGATGGAAAATGTTATGCGACTTGATAAGGATCCCTCCGCAGTGGTACTTGAGCATTACGGTGATATTTTATATAAATTAAACCGCATTGATGATGCAAAAATGTGGTGGGAAAGAGCATCTGAGAAAGGTGATGGCTCTGATCAGCTTCCTTCCAAAATAAAAGATGGTAAATTATATGAATAAGAAGAAAAGAATCAGTTTTGGGTTCTTATTATTAATACTACTTTCAATAAGTTATTCCTGTTCAAGTGTTAGAAAAACAATAAAAGAACCCCTTAAGGAACAGGGTACAGAATATTTAATAAACAACCTAAAAACCAACGAATTAATCTACGATAATTTATCGGCAAAATTCGCTGCACAATTTATTCAGGGTAAAAAAGAAACCCAGTTAACTGGTCAAATCAGATTACTAAAAGATAGCATTATATGGGTATCAATATCTCCCCTACTTGGTATTGAAATGCTAAGAATAAACATTACCAATGACTCCCTGACTTATATAAACAGAATGGAGAGTACATATTTCAATACAGACTTCGATTATATTAACAAGCTAATCAACAGCTCCCTGGATTTTAATATGCTTCAGTCTTTTCTGACGGGTAATGACTTTTCAGATTATGATAACAGCTCATTTAAAAGCGGTATTGATAACAAAGAATACACTCTGGTGACATCGAACCGCAGAAAAATTAAAAAGGGCATAAACGAAAATAACATTCCCATACAACATATATGGCTTGATCCGGAGACATTTAAGATTAATCGTGTAATGATAAGAGAACTTGCAGCACAGGGTAGAAAAGTTGAGGCAACCTATAAATACGAAACACTTAATGAAAAACCTGTCCCCGTAAGTATTAACTTTGAAATTGAGACGAATGATAAAAAAGCAACTATCAATATCCAATATTCAAAAATTGTCATTAATGAAGAACTTCAGTTTCCATTTAAAATTCCTGAAAAATATAACAGGGTTAATAACCTGCAATAAAGTACTTTATGAATAAAGGGTTAAATTACAGTCTGAATACCAAACTTTTATTTATTGGGATACTGATTCTTTTTTTGCTTCCTGATACGTTCGGACAGGATAAAAAAAGCCAGTTACAAGCACGCAAGGCCAAAATAGAAGAAGAAATAAATTACACCAATAAACTATTAGCCGAAACCAAGAAAACAAAGCAAGCCTCTTTAAATCAGCTTGTACTTCTTAACAAGAAAATCTCTCATCGCGAAGAGTTAATCAATGCTATAAGTAGTGAAATTAACCAAATTGATTCAAAGATCCTTCAAACAAACGACACCATTGAAGAATTAACCGATAACATTAAAAGACTAAAAGAGGAATATGCCCGAATGATATATTATGCACAAAAGAACAAAAGTTCATATTCCCGCCTTATGTTCATCTTTTCATCCGAGAGTTTCAACCAGGCATATCAGAGATTAAAGTATTTTCAACAATATAGCAGCTATCGTAAGAACCAGGTTAGAGTAATAATTGAAACACAGAAAGTCCTTGCCGAGAAAGTGGCTTTGCTCCAATCACAGAAGAAAGAGAAAGTTACACTTAAAAGTGCTGAGGAACAGGAACGAAAGAAGCTTTCGCAGGAAAAACAGGAACAAGACAAAGCTGTAAAAAACCTGAGTCATAAAGAAAAAGAATTACTCAAAAAAATTCGGGAGAGCGAAAAAGCTGCACGACAACTTCAGAAAGCCATTGAAGATTTAATTGCGGAGGAAATAAGGAAAGCTCGTGAAACAGCAAAGAAAACAGGCACTAAACCCACCCCTGAGAATACTTTTGGACTTACACCATCTGAAATGAAGCTCTCAAACAGCTTTGCAGGCAACAAAGGTATTTTACCTTGGCCAACTGAAAGAGGAGTGATTTCTGAAACATTTGGTGAGCATGCACATCCTGTTCTCAAAGGAATAAAGACTAAAAACAATGGGATTGACATTTCAACAACTCAGGGTGCTATTGCAAGAGCTGTTTTTGAAGGAGTAGTGACATCCACAATGACACTTCCTAACTATAATAACGTAGTGATAATAAGGCATGGGGAATTTTTGACGGTATACTCAAACCTTAAACAAATTTATGTTAAGAAAGGAGATAAGGTGACTACCAAACAGAAGATAGGAGTAATTGAGACAGATGAATCCGGTAAAACCAAATTGCATTTTGAACTTTGGAAAGGTAAAGTTTTACAAAATCCACAGTCATGGATTGCCAAGTCCAGGTAAATTGTAAACCCTTTACATTCAGTGCATAAAATGATTATCTTTGTAGAACATAAAAACTAATAAAAATGACATCTTTCATTTTGCTTGGTGTAATTGGACCATGGCAGGTCGTACTGGTCGTAGCTGTAATTTTACTACTCTTTGGAGGTAAAAAGATTCCTGAATTGATGCGCGGCCTTGGAAAAGGTATCAAAGAGTTTAAGGACGGAGTCAGCGGCAATTCAGAAGAGGAAAAAAAGGAAAAATAAAAAAGACCTGTATTTTCATACAAGTCTTTGTGGAGCGTAGGGGAGTCGAACCCCTGACCTTTAGACTGCCAGTCTAACGCTCTAGCCAACTGAGCTAACGCCCCTTATGGTCATTCAGGGATGCAAAAATAGAAAAATTTATCAATTTTCTTACTTTTATCTCTAAAACTTTGGATATTTGCAGCCGTTTTTGAAAAAATAAATGGATAGTCTTCGTCTCTTCGCAGCCATTCATATTGTGCCTGATGATACTTTCACAATGACCTTTCAGGGTCTCAGGCAGACTTTAGATTATAATATCATTAAGTGGGTTGACTTGCATAATATGCATATCACTCTGAGATTTTTTGGGGAATCTAGCCCTGAAGAGGTTCCGGTTATTACAGAAGCACTGAAAAAGTCAGTAAGTAACATCAAACCTTTTAATCTTACTCTCGAAAACACCGGAGTATTTGGTAGCAGATATGATCCAAGGGTAGTCTGGTTTGGTATCAGGGAAAATCCGGTACTGTTGGAATTGCACAATAACATTAGCAAAGCCCTGGAAGAAGTTGAATACTTCGGCGACAGGCAAAACTTCGTTCCACATATTACTGTTGGCAGGATTAAAGAAATCAGGGACAAACAATTCTTTCAGCAGATAATAGATCGCTTTAGCAATGTAAAGCTATTAACTCAAAAAGTTGACTCATTTACACTTTACAATAGTGAGTTGAAGAAAGAAGGCCCCATATACACCGGTATTGAGACCTTCAACTTTAATCAGGAATAGAAAAATCTTAATTCTCGCGAATAATTTGATCTTCAGGAGCCTTATTGTGATTCTTTAACATACTCCTCTCCAAAAGATAGTCAATTATCAGAGCTACACCTCCAAACAAAGCAACAAAGGAGAAGTAGGCCGCTTCTTCTTCCATTGTGCCAGCTTTTACAACGAAATTGGCAATCAGAATGCCCAGACCAATACCGGTAAGCAATAAACCATACTTCAATGTAGAAAAGCCTGTAGTAGGTTTTTCAAAACTCCGGGGATCAAGGCCCCGCTCAAGCAATGCCATCCTTTCTTTCCTCCTTATGGATAGATACACTATCCCATAAATCATAGCAAATATCGCTACAGGTACAATTATTTCTCCCATGATATTGATTTTTATTCTTTTGACGCTTTAAAAGATATTGGGTTACAAGAATCAATTAATTTATCTTTGTCAATAAAGAAATTTTCCAGCTGGCTTTAGAAGAGTAAATTTTTCCTTATACGCAGATACATTGGGCCTTTAGGTGTTAGTATTTAATGTAATTGTAACCTGAAACCAAAACTTTCGTCTAAACAACATCATGATGATAAGTGACGATCTAACTATAATCAACCAGGTACTTAGTGGAAATACAGGAGTATTCAGCAACCTTGTCGAAAAATACAAGGATATGGTATTTTCTCTGATTATAAAGATTGTTCACAATAGAGAAGAAGCTGAAGAAGTAGCTCAGGATACTTTTCTAAAAGCTTATCATCATTTAGGTAACTTTAAAAATGAATCTAAATTTTCAACATGGCTGTTCCGCATTGCTTATAATACAGCAATCTCCAGAACAAGAAAAAAGTCTCTGATAACATCGGTTATCGATGACCACGTTGTTGAAAACTATAGTGTTGATTCATTACGGGAAAATATAGAGAACTCTGATGATTTAGAAGATAAAATCATGATGATGAAGATGATCATTGCTGATTTACCTCAGGATGATCAGTTATTAATGAATCTATTTTACTTTAATAAGCAAAGTGTTGAAGAAATCGGACTAATTACAAGTTTAACTGAGTCAAATGTGAAAGTCAAGCTTCACAGAATTAGAAAAAGGATTTATACAATTATGCAGGAACGTATGGGCGTCAGAGAGATTAAAGATTAAAATGTATTAGGATATGGATAGACAAGATATAGATTTACTGAACGATTCCTTCTTAAATGAGGTATTCAGCAAAATTCCACAGGAAAGTACATCCGGCAATTTTACCATGCAGGTTATGAATCAGATATATGCACGCGTTGAGCCTGAAATTGAACCTGCAGTTTTCAGAAAACAAATGCTTTGGGCATATATTTCGCTTACCGCGGGTATATTGATAATAGGGTTACTGATTTTTGCTATATGGCCATTCATCGACATCCCTTTCAAACTAGATTCCTCCTTTATACTTTCAATAGTGAATTACACCATCGAACTAGCTGAAGGCATTTCACGCCTGGGAGAAATAATTAAAGCTTCATCAGTTCAGATTGCAGTCTTCTTTTCCGTTCTTTTCTTGTTACTCATTGAACGATTAATCCGTAAGGATGTTACTAAAACCAGTTCATACATGTTTTAATAATGCTCTTACCTGCAATTAAGGAATATCTTACTAATTGGTTATTACAATACAATAATGACTGCAGTTTCATTGATGCCCGCTATGTTACAGGAGGATCCATTAATGAAGCCTACAGAATATCAACTACCTGTGGTGTATACTTCCTGAAGTATAATAGTGCTTCAAAATATCCACAGATGTTTGAAAAAGAGAAAATATCTCTGGAGTTATTAGAAAAGACCAAAACAGTAATAGTCCCAAAAGTATTCATAGCTGGGTCATTTGGCAACTGCAGTTTCTTATTATTGAAATATGAAGAAGCGGGTAAAACTGTTAACGATTATTGGACCATATTTGCTAAACAATTAAGTGCATTGCACAAACAGACTTCCGAATATTATGGTCTTGATTTTGACAATTACATCGGCTCATTACCACAAATAAATACCTTAAAAAAAGAATACAACGACTTCTTTATTGAATGTCGGTTAATTCCTTTAATCAGAAAAGCAGTTGATGCAAGCCTACTTGAAAAATCTGATATAAAACATTTTGAGAACCTGTTTAATCGATTACGGGAAATAATACCACACGAAAAGCCTTCACTATTGCATGGAGACTTGTGGTCGGGTAATCTGATTACCAATAATGCAGGACTTCCAACAGTAATAGATCCGGCTATTTATTATGGACATAGGGAAGCTGATATTGCAATGACAAGATTATTCGGAGGATTCCCTAACGAATTCTTCTATGCATATAATAATGAAAATCCCTTACAAAAGGGATGGGATGAAAGAATTCCCGTTCATCAATTGTACCCATTACTCGTTCACGTAAACCTTTTCGGATTAAGTTACAGATCACAGGTTCGTGAAATAATTAAAAAATTCTGATATTATTAGATTGACTTACCTTCCCTACGCTCTTCCCACAACTGTTTGAAATTAAAATCAGAAAGGGTAATCTGCGAGCCTAAAAGCCTGCCACCATTCAACCTCCTGATAAGGTAATTCTTCCAATTAGGTTTAGCGTCCATCCATTTACGGCTTTTTAAAAAACGATGCCAACCTTCCATAGTAAACCTTTGAAGAATACTTTGATTTCCCAGAGACATATAATCATTCCTATTGTAGAGTAATTGTTGACTAAGGTTAATTGAAACCGGACAAACATCATTATAGCCGGCACTTGCAGGACTTGAATAACTCAAATGAATAAACTCTTCAGGTTCATTCATCCACGGTGTAATTACAGAACCAATAGGACCGGTATATGTTGTACCATATCCCTGACCATCAATGATACGAAAAACAGGACAAGCATTGTGACAAGCACCGCAATCAATACAGCTTAAGGCTCTTCGCTGAAGTTTCTTCTCAAGTACTCCACTTCTGCCATTATCAATGAGTATAACATATAATTCACCCGGTCCGTCAACTTCAGAATCTCTGGAAGGACCATTAATCAGCGAATTATAGGCATTCATTCTTTCGCCTGTACTGTAAGTAGCATACAACGGAAGCAAGGTATCCAGATTAACTATTGATGGAATTATTTTATCGATACCTGCCAGAACAATATGTATATCAGGAATAACGCTATTAAGAACAGCATCACCACTATTTTCTGAAATACAAACCGAGCCTGTATCAGCAATTAAATAATTAGCTCCTGTCACAGAAGCTACACTCGACTTGAATTCAAACTTGAATTTCTTTCTAAGATATTCAATAACATCAATTGCCGTATGCTTTGAAGATATATGATCTTCGTTCTTCAGGGCTTCCTTAATATCACTTAACCTTTTAGAAATAAGGACTGAAGATGGATGACGTGGATCTTCATTAAAATGGGTTAGAATATACTCGCCGATATTTACATCTGAGCATGCTATTCCTTCTTCATTAAATGCATCTGATAAACCAATTTCATCAGCTAAAAGTGAAAACGATCTGGTGACTTTAGATATTCTTTTGCTTTTCAAAACATTAATAATAAGAGTAGTGGCTTCCTCCGCATCCTGTGCCCACAGAACCTTACCACCATTACTTACCATGTTCGCTTCAAACTCAATCAGGTACTTTTCAAGGCCATTGATTCCTTTAGCCCTGATACTCCCTGCCCTTTTTCTTGCAAGTTCAACATTGGAATAATGCATTAAAGCCTGATGGACAGAGGAATCGTATCTGGAGACATTATCATCAAAAATCTGTCGGCGATAAGTGTCCTTTGCATTCTCAGCTATTAGCTTTTTGAAAATCTTTTCTGCTTCCACAATATCATATTAAGCACTGTGAAACTTTGTCAACTCTTCTTTGGTGTCTTCCCCCTTCAAAATCAGTATTAAGGAACAATTCTGCAGCTTTCCATGCTTCTTCAAACTCTATGAACCTGCCAGGTAAAGATAAAACATTAGCGTCATTATGTTGTCTGGTTAATTTGGCCTGTTCACTATTCCAGCACAATGCACCCCTGACTTCAGGATACTTGTTTACAACCATATTTACTCCATTGCCACTCCCACATATTACAATACCCTTTTCAAATTCACTTTTATTAACAGAGTAACCAAGCTTATGGGCAAAATCAGGATAATCAGTACTATCCTCCGAATATGTACCAAAGTCATGGACTTTATAATCAGCTTGTAAAAGCCTTTTCTTTAAAAATTCCTTCAAAGGATAACCTGCATGATCAGATGCCAGTGCCAGAACCTTCTCTTTATTCCACATGTTGATAAAATTTAATTTTCAAAATTAACCAATTAATAAGCTGAAACATCAAAAGCTTACTAACTAAACAGTTAAAGATTGAATAGAATTGGCTCATTTTTTGTTATACTGCTATATGTCAGCCACATAGGAGTTATCAACTTAAAATTGTTGAAACCTGTGAAAAGCTGTTGAGAAAATGTGCACAAATAAAGAGTTTTGTTGATACTTTTCAACCCTATTTGAATTTTACGAAAGTTAGTCACTAGTTATCAAATGTTATCAACACCAAAATTTAATTACTTAGGCTCATTTAGATAAAAAATGTCTGGTAAAAACTTTTATACACCAATTGTTAATAATTTTGCAACACATTGAATAATAAAGTCAAACCGTAAAATCAGTTGTTGGTAACTGTTTGATAAACTGGTAACAACTAGAAATCCAAATAAATTTCACAATTTTTACAAACAGAGTTAACAGTTCTATTATTACCAACATCTTTTTTTAAAATAAATAATAACAATAATAATGGAAACCCAGATCAAACAACCACTTTCAAAAAAAACGAACTTAGAACTAATTGCACTCATTAACGAACTAAGGGTTAAAAAAAATGCCGTTATTCTGGCTCATTATTATCAGGTACCTGAAATTCAGGAGCTGGCCGATTTCGTTGGCGACAGTCTTCAACTATCACAGCAAGCAGCGGATACAAATGCCGATATTATTGTCTTTGCCGGCGTTCATTTTATGGCCGAAACGGCAAAAATTCTAAGTCCCGGCAAAAAAGTTCTTATCCCTGATATGAATGCAGGATGTTCACTGGCCGACAGTTGCCCTCCTGAGTCATTTAAACCGTTTATAGAGGCGCATCCTGACCATAAGGTGGTTTCTTATATCAATTGCTCAGCTGCTGTTAAAACCATGTCAGACGTAATCTGTACCTCAAGCAATGCGAAAATAGTTGTCGACTCATTTCCAATTGATCAGCCTTTAATTTTTGCACCTGATAGAAATCTGGGAGCATATATAAACAGTGTCACAGGCAGAAATATGCTTTTATGGGACGGCGCATGCCATGTTCATAATCAACTTACCGATGAAAGAACAATTCGTCTTAAAGTTGAAAATCCCGATGCAAAATTGATTGCTCATCCTGAATGCAGAGGTCCGGTATTAGCTATGGCCGATTTTATTGGATCTACAGCTGCATTGCTCGAGTTTACAAAAAGGGATAATTCACAGAAGTACATTGTTGCAACTGAAGGCGGTATTATTCATCAGATGAAAAAAGCCAACCCAAACAAAGAATTTCTTATTGTTCCTTCTGACGAAACATGTAACTGCAACGATTGTCCTTACATGAAACTCAACACCCTTGAGAAAATATATCTGTGCCTGAAGAACGAACAGCCTGAGTTACTGCTTGATGATGAGACTATTGAAAAAGCCAGAAAGCCTATTATTAAGATGCTTGAATTATCAAAAAAATCAGGTCTCGTTAAATAGCTCCGGAAAAATAAAGGAGATGGCAGTCCATTGTACTACAAAAGTGTTTTTTAGATAAGGAATGACTACCTTTGATTGATACTTTGAAATGAAAAGCCGCCTGCTCATGTTGCGAATTAATCTTGTAATTGTTGCCATCTTACTGTCATTGATAGCATTTGCCCAGGATAATGAGATTAATCCGAATGGTCATAATGTTTTCTATCATCCTAATGGAAAAGTATCGAGCGAAGGGATGATGAGAGAGGGTAAGCCCGATGGATACTGGAAAACCTACAATGAAAAAGGAATACTCATTGCCGAAGGTAACAGGGTAAATTATCTCCTTGATAGTATATGGAATTTTTATAATGATTCTGCCAAACTGGTATTACAGGTTAATTATAGAGAAGGCCTTAAAAATGGTATTCGTCGCACATTCAGAACAGATGAGGTATTGGAGGAAAACTTTATTGATGATGTAAAGCACGGTCTTTCTATTACTTATTATTCTGATGGAAGTATCAAACGCACAGTAAACTTCATAAATGGATTTGAGGATGGTACTGCAAGAGAGTTTTCACCCGATGGAACTGTAATCGCCCTGGTTGAATACAGAAGAGGATTTGTGATTGACCGCGAAAATATAAACAGAGTCGACCGAAGTGGTCTCAAGCAAGGGAGATGGAAGTTCTTTTATGATAACGGGAAAGTAAAAACAGAAGGCATTTACCGCGACGATAAGCGGAATGGATATTTTAAGGATTATGACGAGAAAGGAATGCTCGTTGATATTGCAAAATATGTTAATGATGTGCGGCAGGAAGAAACTCCCGAACTCGTAAAACTTGATGTTAAAACTGATTACTATCCGGATGGGAAACCTAAAACAGTAGCCAGTTATCTTGGTGATATTCCACAAGGCGTTAGAAGAGAGTATGATAATGCAGGACGTGTTGTTGCCTCATTTACATTTGATAAAGGAAAGCTTATCGCTGAAGGTATAATCGACGATGAGGGAGTTAAAGATGGTCAGTGGAAAGAATATTATGCCGATGGACAACTGAGATCAGAAGGACTCTATAGCCTTGGCAACAGAGTAGGCAGATGGCGCTTCTATCACCCTGACGGAAGTCTTGAGCAAGAAGGAAATTACAACAATCAGGGAAACCCCGAAGGTCCATGGAAATGGTACTATGCAAATGGAAACGTTCACCGTGAAGAGTCTTTCAGAAACGGACTTTCTGACGGCCCATATACAGAATTCAATGAAAGTGGCACTGTATTAGTTCAGGGAGAATATGTTGATGGATTAGAGGAAGGTTTCTGGAAATATGAATACGGAGATACGCGTCAGGAAGGTTCTTATAGTGCCGGAAAGCGTAATGGTCTCTGGCAATATTTTTATGATAACGGCCAATTAAGTTTCGAGGGCTCATATATTGACGACAATCCCAATGGTCGTCATACCTGGTATTTCCCCGACGGAAAGAAACGAGATCAGGGCGAATACCTCATGGGCTTAAGAACCGGCGACTGGATCCAATACAATCAGGATGGTCAGGTTTTCCTTGTAATTGCCTATGAGAATGGTATTGAACGGAGGTATGACGGAATACGGATCAAACCTGATTTTGAGGAAACCGAAGAACCATAAACCGGTTCAGGCACTATTAATTCTTCCAGTTTAAGGTTTCTATCATGTGCAATATATCTTCCTTAATAAAACTTATTACAGGAGATAGTGAATCGTTGTTTGGTAATGCGTTAAAATATAATGCACCTCTTAAAAAGTGTCGGCTACTGTCTGTTACATAAAACTGGAAAGGAGATGCAGCACCGGTTCCTTTTATATCATAAATCAAACCATAAACATTTTTAGTCTCATCTGATATTGCTATCTCTTCAATAGCACTGGCTTTTGGTATATGCTTCATCACCAACGAGTGTGAGTCTTCAGTATAAGTGTCCAAGTCACCATTAACACTTTTATAACTCAAATGAACTCTTGCTTTAAAATGAGGAAAATCAACATTAATCCAGTTTGCTTCATTGGGAGAATGTCGGTCCTTTGTTATTCTTGCATAAACCGGATACTCAAAACTATAAGGGAAGATACTATCCAACATTCTGTATTCCTGAGCTGGTAAATTTATTCTGAAATAGCCTCTGGGTTTAGGAGCTGAATTCTCTGAACATCCGAATAGAAGTAAGCAACCAACAAACAACGAGGGAAATAGAAACTTCATAAGACAAATTTTAATTAGACTCTTGCTTGTTAGGTTTAATTGTAACTCTAATCCTTTTTATGCTTCTTTTGTCAACAAGTTCAGGTTTGAAAGTAAAGTCATCAAATTCAAAGCGCTCTCCTGTTTCAGGAATACGACCGGCCATTTCTAAAACAAGACCGGCCAGGGTATCCGATTCCCCTTTTATATCCTGGAAAATTCTGTCATCAACTCCAATTACTTTACAGAAATCATTAAGCAAAGTCTTGCCTTCAAAAATGTAATTCTCATCATCCACTTTATTAAAAAGCACCTGATCGACTTCACTGTCAAATTCATCGTTTATTTCACCAACAATTTCCTCCAGAATATCCTCGAGTGTAATAATTCCGGAAGTTCCGCCATACTCATCCACAACAATTGCCAAATGGATTTTTTTACTTTGGAATTCCTGAAGCAAATCGTTGATGCGCTTATTTTCAGGAACAAAGAAAGCAGGGCGTTGTAACATCTGCCATTCAAAATCTGCGTTCTGATGGATATGAGATATTAAATCCTTAATGTACAGGATTCCTGTTATGGTATCAAGGTTTTCCTTATATATTGGAATTCTGGAATAACCCGATTCATTAATGAGATTAAGAAGTTCGTCAAACGTGGAGGTGTCATCAGCGGCAGTAACATCAACTCTTGGCCTCATAATTTCTCTTACAGCAATATCACCGAACTTAATAATACCTTTCAGGATTTTACGTTCCTCATCGGGTTCATCACCTGGTGACTGAGAAAGTTCGAGTGCTTCAGAAAGCTCGTCCATAGTGATATTGTGACCTTTATGGGCGATTTTACGCTCAACAATATTGGTTGAATTAACGAGTATAGAACTTAAAGGATAGAAAACCTGGTGAGCCATAAAGATAAAGCGAGCGGTTAGGCAGCTTACTCTCATACTGTTTCGTCCCGCGTAAATTTTTGGCATTATCTCTCCAAAGAGAAGGATAATTGCAGCAATTATTAATATATCTAAGGCAGCTCCACCAGGAGTACTGATTGAAATTCCGAATAAAGAATTCAAAAGAATTGATAAAACAACCACTAATGAAATATTAATTACAATATTGGTTACCAATATTGTAGCCATTAGTCGTTTAGGATTTTCAAGAAGGATTATAATTAGCCGGCTTTTTGGACTTTCTTTCTTTTTTAGACTATCTAGTTCAGATTGAGTTAGTGAAAAGAAAGAGAGTTCCGATGCACTTGAAGCTGCTGATAATATGAGAAGTATTACTACTAAAACAATGCCTGTCAGTAACTCAATATTGAGGTTTCCATAATACAGACTTGCCGGAAACGATAAAAGCAAATTGTACAAATGAGGGCCAGGGTCTTCCAAAGCGCTTACAATTAGTTTATACTAAAATGAACATACGGGATTACAAAATTACTAAAATTGTTCTTTGTTTTTGGTTTTTAGTTCTTTGTTCTCTTGCCACGCATTTACCGATCAGCATTCTGCATTCAGTTTTTTCATTCCCCGAACCAGAGATGTTTTTTGTTCTTTGTTTTTGGTTTTTGGTTCTTTGTTTCTCATAGTTCTCAATATTGGTTCAATCAAATCATACAATATTGGTGGCTCTTAACAAAGAACAACGAA
>DIOT01000039.1:0-9657 GCA_002426195.1 Bacteroidales bacterium UBA5507
TGTAATCAACATTTGGTAAATTACGTAATCTCATGCTGAATCGTCTTATAGTATTTGGTGTATATACAGCAATTCCTCTCACAATGCCAACCTGCACTTCACTACCTGAATTGTCCTTCCAGTCGACTGTTATATCACCGAATACTGATTTATCACCGATTCGGTTAAAAGTAATGTATAAAACAGGGACTGTATCAGTATTTTTATCGAGTGAAAGATCATTGAGACTTAATTCAGCGGTAAGGTCGCCAACACGTGCAATTACAGGTATGGTAATTCCGAAAATTGGAATCAGACGAATGCCAATATTTGTTGTATCTACTTCATCATCCGCACCAAGAGGCTTTTCATCAGGAACTGCCCTGAAATACAAATGAGATCTGTATTCACCCGGCTGCATATCAGGAGTTTTTCTGAATTGCATTCTAACAGTTTGCGACTCATTTGGTCCTAAAGTTACAGTTCTTGGAAAGATGCGCATGTATTTATCGGCAAACAGTTGTCCGGGATCAGGCTCCGTGATTTGTTCGAAAGAACCGTCCTCATTCATCCTGTACTGTACAAAAGATACATTATATCGTGCCGTATCATTCCCGGTATTAGCAATCGCTAATTCCTGAGTTTGTTTGTTTCCCTCAAAAACAACCCTTCTGGGTGTTATGAGCAAATCGCCCTGGGCAAACAAATTGGAGTTAAGCAGAATAAATAATGCTGAACAGATAAAAGTAATGAGGTGACTATTTTGCCGTTGCATGGTTTGTATTGTTTAAAATTTCATCAAACGTACATTAAATTGATGAATTATAAAAGCAGAATTTCCAGTTGTGGGAAAAGCGCTGTTAAAAAACAGCGCTTTTTTTCTTTGACTAATTATATGCGAAAGTGAGACTGTAAGTTCCCGTATAAATACCAACAGGATTATCCTCCATTGAGCCTACATTTAAAGTGGCCCCGATTGAGACTGTCTGGTTTCCTCCATTTAAGGTTCCACTACCCGTTCCGGCCGGTGGATCTGAAACCCAGTTGCTGATAGTCATGGTCCTGTTACTGGTACTGTGTTTAAGCTCAGCAGAGCCAGCAGGTAACTGAATTGAATAAGTAGCATCCGCTTGTCCGTTGATTATAAATCTACCGGGTTGAGCCGTACCACCTCCCAAAACAATTGAGCCCTGGACTGTCCGAACCCCTTCAGGGGTCATTACAATTTGCCCGCCTCCAACTTCAGGAGAAAATTTCCCAAAGTGCATCTGTGTATTTTCATACGCTGAGAGGGCTGAGATCACTTCCGCATAAGCTTGTCCGGTTATTGTTGCCTGGTTCTGCGACCAAAGTTTGAAGCCGGACAGCAAAATCAAGATAGCTAAAGCTAATGATTTGCGGTTCATGAGATTGTTTTTATTATGTGAAAGAACTGGTTAATCGAAAGCGTACTAGAAGTTGGGAAGTCTAAAAAAAAAGGGTGTTGGTACACCCTTTTCTATGTTTTTGGTTGAGGATTATTCGTAAGTAACTGTTACATCAAAAGTTGCACTGTAGATTCCTATTGGCTGTTGTGCGGCCATGTTGAGAGTACCACCAACATATAATGCTTTTGGAGAAACATCTAATGTATTATTTGCAGCTGAAAGGTTCATGTCAGTATCGATAGTCATATTGTCATCACCTTTTGAAAGAACAATTTCTGATGGAATCGCTACTGAAAAATTCTCGTTAAGGTCACCAGTGATGTTGAACTTAGCAGCTGTTGGAGTTACTAAAGTGGTCTTCATTGAAGCGGGTGCATATGTTGCAGTGTTATTTCCATCATCAGTAATAGTGACTGTACCTGTAACACCTGCTGGTTTTGCTATTTTACCGAAATTAAGAGGAATTTCATTAGTGATTGCAATCGGAGTAATTAATTCTGCTGATGCTGTTGAAGAAGCAGTTGAATTGTTGTTCTGAGCGTTTACGTTGTTTCCTAATACTACTGCGAATAAAATGGCTGCGAAAATTGATAATTTTTTCATGATGGGGGTTGTTTTTTGTTTTGTTATTTTTTATTTATTTTTTTTTTCGTTTTGTTCTCGTTTGAACTCGCATACCATTAGTCGAATTGTGTGCCATTCTCCCCGTGCCAAAGTCGCAAAGTTTATAAAATAATTTTTAAAGCGTTGTAAATCAAATTAATAGAATCAAAGAATTTTGCCAATCACAATTTTGTGCCCTGATAAAATTCTTGTGCCAAAGTTCCAAAATGGAAAAATGCAGGACACATAATTTCATAATGGGACAAATTGATACCTTCAAACAGATTTCCTGACCAATCTGTGACTAATATTTATCGAAGTTTATACTCAAATTACCATAAACCTCTACAGAAATCACTCATTCAGGAATTCGTCAGTTTGAGTGCCGACTATACCAGGCACCCATTTAACATTTGACTGAAAATTGATAAAATTTGGACATAAAAATGCCTCAAAAGCTACAAATATCAATAAATGTGGGATTCCTAAATTGGGACAAATTGACAAATCAGGCCGAATTCGGGAACGTTATTGACATAAAAAAACCGTTGTATTTGCTTACAACGGTTTTAGGAAATTGAGTTATGAACACTAATTGTAGGATACGATTACTGTAATATTCCCTTTATATTCACCATTACGCAACCTATTATCCATGAGGGCAGAAAACGTTAAATCTCTGTCAGAATCCGATCCGACAGATTCATTTGTTCTTGTATTTAAAGCAAACTTGGAATTATCATTATAAACTAAAGCCTGATCAACACTTACATCAAATGGTGTATATTCAGTACCTGATACTTTCAACTTACCCAATTCAATATTCGACTCTGTTCCATTGAGTCCAATGAAGCCATTCATTTCATTCTGAATAGAAGCTGCTTCAACAACTTCAGCACTAACATGGCCGGTAACCCTAACCTGCGACATTGCGGTAAGCCCTATCAATAAACTAAAAACTAAAACTAAACCGACCTTTGCTTTCATTGTTACCTTAACATGGGTTGTTGAAGCAAAAGTATTCTACACGGTTACCTGAATAAAAGAAAATGCTGAAACTTTTTTTATTTTTTAGCACAAATAACTACTAATATGCAGATAATCAAGATTGTGCATATATTATTGTAATGTAAAAATATTTTACATTTATCTACGATTTATTGAAAATGTAAAAAAAGTTTACACTAAGACCCGGTATCGGAATTAGTGTTCTTATTCAGACCATATTTTTCAATTTTGGCATTGAGAGTTGGTCTGGTGAGATTTAGAATTGCAATAGCCTCTTGTTTGCGCCAGTTAACCGATTCAAGCACTCTTTTTATGTGCATTTTCTCAACTTCTTCGAGCGAAAGTAGTTTTTCGGAAGTATCACCCGCCCATGATTCAGATGGATGTGAAAAAGTCAGGGTCGACTTCTCCAAAATGTCACCATGATTTAAGATCATAGCCTGCAACACTGTGTTTTCAAGTTCCCTGATATTTCCGGGCCAATCGTAATTAAGCAATGAGTCGAGGGCCTCATCAGAGATTTTGGTTATGCTTTTATTGAGTCGCCTGTTATTTTTGGCTATAAAATAATTGACCAGTTCGGGAATATCTTCTTTTCTTGCTCTTAATGGAGGAAGCTGAAAACTAAAAACTTTTAACCGATAGTAAAGTTCCTCACGGAATTTGCCTTCTTTGACTAATAGTTCCAGGTCTTTATTTGAGGATGCTATTATGCGGGCTTTCATCGGAATGGTGCCATTATACCCCGGTTTTTCAAATTCCTCTTCCTGGATTACCCGTAATATCCTGGCTTGCATTGAGTCGGACAGCTCTGAAACATCGTCCAGGAAAACTGACCCTTCTTTAGCGAGCTCAAATTTTCCAATCTTTTCAGAAATTGCTCCGGGGAAAGCCCCTTTTGAATATCCAAAGAGCTCAGCTTCTGACATGTTATCCGATAATGTGGCACAATTAACTATGACTATCGGGTTGTTTCGGGTAATTCCGCTGTGATGTATTAAGCTTGCAATTCGTTCTTTACCGGTACCGGTTTCCCCACAGATAAGCACATTGACTTTAATGATTGATATTCTTCCAATGTTCTTGAAGATATCGCGCATAAGAGGACTCTTACCCACAATTGTATTATCTTCAATGGCCAACATGGATTTGGCAGGTATATTGTCTTTTATACTGCGGCTTTTTTGAGATAGTTCCGCCCCGTTTTTTACAATTTTAAGGAGCTCATCAACCTTTATGGGCTTTTCGAGATAATCGTATGCACCTGCCTGCATTGATTTGATAGTAAGTGCAATATCACCGTGAGCTGTAAGCATAATAACCGGTAAAGATGGTTTGACTCTTCTGAGCTCTTCAAGCACTTCCATTCCATTTTTCCCGGGCATCTGGTAATCAGTTATCACCACGTCGGCATCTTCTTCAATTGAAAGGCGCAGTCCTGTTTGTCCATCAGACGCTGTCAGGACTTCATAACCGGCCTTTTTAAGCATGTTGGAAAGAAGTGTCCTGATTATAGAATCGTCATCGATGGCTACTATTTTGCTCATTAAGGCAGCATTTACTTGTATAACTGCAGCGAAGTTATTAAAAAATCAATTGAGCAGTGACTATGTTGTAAGTTTTAGTACCACCCTTGTTCCCGGTGGTACATCTTCGCTAACCCAAACATTTCCACCTATAATAGCCCCTCTGCCTATTGTAATTCTGCCAAGGATAGTTGCATTTGCATATATTATAACATCATCTTCAACAATAGGATGTCTTTTAATACCTTTTACAGGATTACCCTCTTCATCTAAAGGGAAGCTTTTTGCACCTAATGTTACACCTTGATAAATTCTGACATTATTTCCGATAACTGACGTTTCACCAATGACCACACCCGTGCCGTGATCAATAAAAAAGCCTTCGCCAATAGTTGCACCGGGATGTATATCAATACCTGTAATACTGTGAGCGATTTCACTAATAATGCGTGGTATAAGTGGAACCCCAAGTAAAAGAAGTTCGTGTGCAATGCGGTGATAAGTTATTGCAGTCATGCTTGGATAGCAGAAAATTGCTTCGCTAATGTGTTTGTTTGCCGGATCGCCATTATAAGCTGCCAGGGCGTCAGAGGCTAACATCTTTTTAATGTAAGGCAATTTCCGGATGAATTCACCTGCCATATGTTGTGATTTTTCCTTGCAGTCCTTGCATTTGTCCTGTGGTTCGGTACAATAGAAGCAGAAACCTCTGTTTATCTGCTTAGAAAGTAAATTGTAAGCTGTATGTATTCTTGAACCAATAATATGGTGCAGGGTTTCTGCCCGTACTTTTGAGTCGCCAAAGTATCCGGGAAAAAGCGTTTCGCGAAGCACATCGGTTAGGTTCCTTATCTCATCAATTGATGGAAGATCCATGTCGTGCCATGGTATGTGATATAAGGCACTATGCTTGCTAAGATCACATAAATGCCCAACTACCTTCTCAAAACCTTCTTTTGGTTTCATGTTATGAAAGGTTTGAAGAGATCAGTGCTGAGATATCGTTCACCTGTATCACAAATAACTGTTACAATCATCTTCCCTTCATTTTCCTTTTTGCCTGCCAGTTGCATGGCAGCGCTAACATTTGCTCCTGATGAAATTCCACAAAGTATGCCTTCTTCGCGCATTATTCTTCTTGAAATGTCGAATGCAACTTCTTCCGAGACTTTTATTATGCCATCTAAAACCTTCATATTCATTATTTCGGGTACAAAGCCTGCACCTATTCCCTGGATTTTATGTTTACCCGGTTCTTCACCTGATAAAACAGCAGAGGTTTCAGGCTCCACGGCATAGATAAGGACTGAATCTTTTCTTTCCTTCAGTACTTCACCCACTCCCGTAATAGTGCCACCTGTTCCAACACCTGCCACAAATATGTCGACTTCTCCACCTGTATCATTCCATATTTCAATAGCTGTTGTTTCTCTGTGCTTGGCGGGATTTGCAGGATTGGAAAACTGAAATGGTATGAAAGAATTACCAATACTTTCTTGCAATTCACGTGCTTTGGCTATTGCACCCTTCATTCCCTGGTCAGCGGGAGTAAGAATGATTTCGCCTCCCATTGCTTTAATGAGCATACGTCGTTCAATGCTTACACTTTCGGGCATTGTAATCATCAATTTATAGCCTCTTTCGGCACATATCATTGCCAACCCTATTCCTGTATTGCCACTTGTAGGTTCTATAATTACAGTGCCTTCTCTTATCAAATTTCGCTTTTCAGCATCTTCGATTAATGCCAAAGCAAGACGGTCTTTCACTGAATAGGAAGGATTGTGAGATTCAAGCTTGGCTAATATCCTGGCTGGCAATCCATTCGAAATTTTCCTGAGCTCAATCAGTGGGGTGCTCCCAATAAGTTGACTAATACCTGTGAATATTTTCATCGGAAACAGTTTATTTATAAACAACAAAAAACTAGCTGGATGGTTATTGTGGATATTTTGCAGCAAATTGACCTGCTATTAAAAATAATTGCTGCAACCTGAAGTATTTTTTGGCATCTTCTATATACGTTGTCGTTTTTTTCGTTACATTTAGATCGGATGTCAAATTATAGTAAATCAGGATAATATTAATAAAATGATCAAATGGTATATACCTGAATTTTTCCTATATTTGCACGCTTTTACGGCTTTTAGACAAAATTTGGAACAGAATTTGTTATCAGGATTTAGGAAAAAAAATAAAGAATCAACACAATCAATTCTAACGAAAATTAATTAATTATGAAAAAGTGGAATCTATTGCTTTCATTGTTCCTTATAATGGGAACTGTATTTGTAACTTCTTGCTCTAAAGATGATGATGAAACCGATCCGGGTCCATCAATCAGTTTTAAAGGCGGTACAGGTTATACAGCTGAAGATGTAACCATCCAAATTGAAGAGGCTATTCTTGTAGGAATTACAGGTTCAACTAGTCCAGTTTCCGGCGATAATCTTACAAAATTTAAGTTTACTATCATTTCAAACAATGTTCCTTCAACTTTTGTAGATTCTACTTTCAATTCTCCTTCATTCAACTGGGAATCTGAAATTACTTTTTCTGCAGTTGGCGAGGCTAGATTGTTATTCGAATTAACAGACAAAGCAGGCGTTAAGGTTTCAAAAGAACTGAATGTTGTTGTTGAAGATCCCGGAATGCAGATCAACAAGTACATGGATGTTGAACTTGGCTCATGGAATGATGAGTCTGGAAGTTTCTTCTCAACGTCAGAAGGTAACGTCTATGTTCGTGGTCAGCTTACCAACACTCCCGACAACCAGAAGAAAATTGACTTCCTGTTCTTCAAGGGTGTAACAAATGCAAATACAATTGCAGCTCCGGACGATGCAGATGCCAACACAATTGTTGATCTTCAGTTATCAGGATGGACATTCAAGAATCAGACAAGATTTAATGTAACTAATATTACTGCTGCACAATTTGATGCTATTGGTGACACATATCAGTTCCCGGTATTCAATATGGGCATCCAGACATCCAGAGTTAATTCATTAACTGAAGGTCAGGTAATTCTGTTCAAAACCGAAAGCAACAAGCTTGGTTTGATTAAGATTATTGACTTATGGAACCGTGGTGACAAAGCTAAGGTAAGCGTTATAGTACAAAAAGACTAAGGTGTTAGGTTAATACTTTTGCTAAAAGCTGCCACTGTTAAGTGGCAGCTTTTATTTTTACCCACATGTGATTTTAGAAATGAAAGGTCCGATATCTAAAGACTGTAATATGTCCTCAATGACGCTTTTTTTCTAACTTTGCACTATTATTCAAGATAATCTTATGCCTGGCTCCAAAAAGCGTATCCTTTTTATTATAAATCCTGTATCAGGTGTACACTCAGGACAAAAAGCCGGCTTCCCTGAGCTTGCAAAGGAATATCTTGATAAATCGAAATTCAAGATAACCTGTACTTATTCAGAGAGCGGTCAGCATGCATATGAAATTAGCCGTCAGGCCGCATTTGATGGTGTTGATATAATAGTAGCTGTAGGTGGCGACGGTACTGCTAATTCCGTTGTGAAGGGGATGCATGGCAGTAATTCAGTCTTTGCCTTAATTCCTACAGGTTCCGGCAATGGACTGGCAAGATTTCTTAATATTCCGCTTGAGATTCCAAAGAGTCTGGCCATAATTAATAACCTGAACATAAAACCAATTGATACCATTACAGTCAATAATGAATTGTTTGTATCTATTGCCGGTGTGGGATTCGATGCTTTGGTAGCCAAGAGATTTGCAAAATCAGGCAGGAGGGGTTTCTTTACCTACTTCCACATTGCACTTCAGGCATTTCCGGGTTACAGGCCGAGAAAATACAGGATGATTATTGATGGTGAGCCATTGAAGCGCAAAGCTTTATTTATTAGCTTTGCCAATAGCAACCAGTTTGGTTATAATACGGTTATTGCGCCTTCTGCATCAATTGATGATGGTTATATGGACATAAGTATAGTTATGAAACCTCCCGTATTTGAGGCTCCGTTTATACTTGGTCTTTTATGGCGCCATAAAATTGAGAATTCAGATTATATTGAGATAGTTAAAGCTAAAGAAGTATTCCTACCACGGAATAAGAACAGAGTAATTAATCTCGACGGTGAGCCAGTGAAAGTTGGCAAGGACTTGAATTTTAAAGTAAATCCGCTTTCCCTCAGGATGATTGTTCAATCTGCCCAACAAGAATAAACCATGTCGCAGAAAAGAAAAAATATTTCGGGAATAGTATATTCAACAAATCCTGACTTTGAATATAAATCTGATGTTCAGCCTGAAGCTGTGACATTGCCTCCTTCACAGCAGGATCTTAGGATTATGCTCGACAAGAAATTAAGAGGTGGTAAAAAGGCAACACTGATTACAGGTTTTGTCGGCACAAATTCCGACCTCGCAGATCTGGCAAAGAAACTTAAAAATCTGTGCGCTGCAGGTGGCTCGTCAGATAACGGAGAGATAATAGTACAAGGAGATAACCGACAAAAAGTGATGGATTATCTCATTAAAAATGGATATAAGGCAAAGTTCAGCGGAGGCTGATTACAGTAATTTTGAAATATTTGTATGATGAGAGTCATTAACTACCTAAAGAGCAATCCACGCATTTTCTACATTTTTTCTATTTTAATGTTGTTCCCCGCGTTATTGTGGCATCTTGGATTTCTCGCTATTAATTTCCCTACCGATGAACCGACCAGGGCCATTGTTGCTCTTGAAATGATAGTCAGTGGTAATTATTTTACTCCAACAATAAATGGTGAATTCTATTACAATAAGCCTCCTCTTTATAACTGGATTATTATTGCTTATTATAAACTTGCAGGTAATTATTCGGAATTTACTTTAAGACTTCCTGTGGTGATTGGACTGTTCCTTTTTGGAATCAGCATATCTTACTTCGTTCGTAAGGAATTGGGAGGTAAGAAGGCATTCATCATAGCGATGCTGTTTATTACTTCGGGCAGAATACTGTTTTGGGATTCTTTCCTGGGATTGATTGACATAACTTTTTCATTCCTTGTGTACACTTCGTTTATGTCGATATGGTTCTTGCATAAGAAGCGAAAGTACCTTGCCTTATTTTTGGTTTCATATTTCTTAACGGC
>DIOT01000039.1:9902-16659 GCA_002426195.1 Bacteroidales bacterium UBA5507
GGCTTGCTGATTCTTATCGTAGGTGCATATTATTTTGCTTATGCAAAGCATAATGTGCTCGATAATGTTTTCACTACTCTGTTCTCGGAATCTGAAAAGAGGACTATAATAAACTACGGATGGACTAGGTTTATAACGCATCTATTCACTTTCCCCTTTGAGATGTTTTACCATTTCTTCCCATGGTCAATTCTTGGTATTTTCCTAATTAGCAGGAAGTTCTTAGGAAGAGTTAAGCAACATCCGTTCTTACTTTATAACTTTTACATCTTCATTTTCAACATTCTGATATACTGGACATCCCCCGAAACTTATCCCAGATATATCTTTATGTTGTTCCCACCCATTTTTACTGTGCTTATCTATCTCTTTTATCGCGATTTGGAGGTGAATGGCTGGAGAAGCAGATTTATACAGTATTTCTTAGGAGGTGTAATAATACTGGGAATGGTAGCGGCGGTTCTTATGCCTATACTAAAACAAACCGGTTGGGTTGACCAGTCATGGTTAAAAGGTGCTGTACTGTTTGTAGTTGTCGGTTTGCTATTGCTTTGCTTTGTAAAAATTAAAGAACAACGGCTTGTAATATTTGCTGCTGCAATGCTGGTTTTAAGGGTGGGGTTTGATTGGTTTATTATTCCACCACGATATCAGGAATTCCAGGAACATAAGGAGGGGGCACTTAAAGCTGCTGAAGTAACCGGTGATGGAAACCTTTTTATTTATAAGGACAGTGAGACAGAGCACGCAACAAGTTTTTACATTACTTTGGGCAAAATGCAATTACTCACCTATAAACACGATTCCTTCAACACTACTGATTATTACTATCTTGATCCACGGCTTTTACCGGAAGATAAATATGAGACAATATACGACTTCAAATTATACAGGCATGATCAGCCTATGAAAATCGTGAAGTTGAAAGAACCTGTAAATGGTCAATAATCATAACTTTTAATAATGATGCTGTCACAAATCAATATTGGAGAAAGAGTAAAGGAATGGTTGCTTGGAATAGGCGTATCAGATGACCTTACTTCGGTAATGAGAGATGTCACTGACTTCCTCATCATGCTAATTGTGATAACTGTTATATATTATATTATCAGATATGGTGTGTTGAAAGTTATCAGGAGAATTACTCACCGTACATCGTCAACCTGGGATGACGCTTTATACAACAACAAGGTTTTCCATAAAGGTGCATTAATTGTGCCTCCGATGTTGTTTAATATGCTCGCCCCTTATACTTTGACTGAATTTCCAACATTCATGTACTGGATAATGCTCCTTAACAGGATTGTCCTTGTATGGTCGGTAATCGCTTCAATTAATAGATTCTTAGATGCATTGTACGACATATATCAGGGATATGAAGTATCAAAATCGAGACCTGTTAAAGGATACCTGCAGGTTCTTAAGATCATTATGTACCTGATAGGGATTATCATATTCATTTCGCTTCTGTTTGATAAGTCGCCAATTTATTTGTTAGGTGGTCTCGGTGCATTTTCGGCCGTACTGCTATTGATATTTAAAGACTCTATATTAGGTCTGGTTGCCGGAGTTCAAATATCTGCTAACGATATGGTGAGACAGGGGGACTGGATTGTAATGCCAAAAGCCGGTGCTGATGGTGATGTTATAGAAATTTCCCTTACAACTGTAAAGGTTCAGAACTGGGATAAGAGTATCACCATGATTCCGACATATTCACTCGTATCCGACAGCTTTGCTAATTGGAGAGGTATGGAGGAGTCGGGTGGTCGTAGAATTAAAAGGTCGGTTAACATCGATATGAACAGTGTGAAATTCTGTACACAGGAAATGCTTGAAAAGTTCAGAAAGATAGATATCATCAAAAATTATATCGACGAAAAGCAAAAGGAACTTACCGAGCATAATATTCGCGAAAATATTGATGATTCTATATTGGTGAATGGACGAAGGCAGACAAATATCGGAGTATTTAGAATCTACCTTTCAGAGTACCTGAAAAGGAATGAGAATATAAATCAGGATATGACGATGCTGGTGAGACAACTTCAGCCAGGAGAAAGTGGTATTCCCATTGAGATTTATGTTTTCAGTAAAATTCAGGCATGGAGCAGCTATGAAGATGTACAGTCTGATATTTTTGACCACGTGCTTGCATCTGTTCCGGAATTTGAGCTAAGAGTTTTCCAGAATCCTACCGGAATTGATTTCCAAAAAGTATTAAGCTAGTCAGAAGTTATTCAAAGTTAAGTTTAGCTTCCTCCGAACATAAGTTAATATTTTGTAGTTACTTTATTATCAGATAGATAAGCGAAGTAACTAAATTATTTAACTTGGAGGACTTGTATGCTTGCAATGAACTTTAGAGGCCCATACAGGGTACGAATTGACAATGAAAAGTCCATTCCGGCAATACTTCACCCCAACGATGCGATTGTAAGAGTCTTAAGAAGCTGCATTTGTGGGTCGGATCTTCATTTGTATCATGGATTGGTGCCCGATACAAGAGTGGGTATGACTTTTGGTCATGAGTTTGTAGGAGAAATTGTTGAATTAGGATCTTTGGTTAATAATTTAAAAGTTGGAGATAGAGTTATCGTCCCATTCAATGTGTCATGTGGTAAGTGTGCATTTTGTAAGCAAGGCCTTTATGGAAATTGTCACGAGTCAAATCCATCGGCAACAGCAGTTGGTGGATTTCTTGGATATTCACATACAGCAGGAGGTTATGATGGGGGACAGGCAGAATATGCAAGGGTTCCATATGCTGATGTAGGTCCTGTGCTCATTCCTGAGTGGATGGATTTGGATGATGCGGTTTTGTTAACTGATATCGTACCAACAGGATACCAGGCGGCAGAAATGGGTGGAATTCAGAAAGGTGATACTGTGGTGGTTTTTGGAGCAGGTCCTGTGGGTATTATGGCTGCTAAATGTGCATGGTTGTTTGGTGCAGGAAGAGTTATTGTAATTGACCATCTGCATTACAGGCTTGACTTTGTAAGGCAGTATGCGCAATGTGAAGCCTATGACTTTAAAGAACTTGGTGATCCTGTGGTATTTATAAAGAAAACTACCGATTCACTAGGTGCTGATGTTTGCATTGATGCAGTTGGCTGCGAGGCTGCAGGTAACAATATGAACACATTGCTTGGAAGGCGATTACTTTTACAAGGTGGGAGTACTACTGCCTTGCATTGGGCAATTAATTCAGTGAAAAAAGGTGGAATCGTTTCAATTGTTGGTGTATATGGTCCTATTGATGCTTTGGTTCCAATAGGAAATGTTGTAAACAAAGGAATCACCATCAGGGCAAATCAAGCTTCGGTTAAAAGACTCCTGCCTAAGCTAATTGAGCATGTTAAGTCGGGAGTGCTAAATCCTAAAGAGGTCATTACTCACAGAATTCCATTGAAGGAAGTGGCAGCAGCTTACCATATTTTTTCAAGGAAGCTCGATAATTGTATTAAACCGGTACTCATACCGGACAATGCTTGATTTTTAAATAATTATAAATCCAAATTAAAGTCTTAATCAATATGACAGACGAAACTAGCCCATTAGAATTCGAAAATAACAGAGGTGTTGATACCAGTCACATCAAAGGGTGGGGTATTGATGCAGACCCCGAAAACGATCCAACGTATCCCATTAAAAATCGTACTAATGAAGAACATAAAGGATATTCATGGGAGCGACCCCCTCAGCAACCTCAGGAAGTTGAAATACTAAAATCTGTTGAAAGGCCAAATATAACTGCGGTTTTCGGTACTTCAACGCCTCCTGCAGGTTTGAGCGGTATGATACGAAGGCAGGCATATAAATATAGCGAATCGAGTTTGGGAAGATGGGTGCCTTTAATCTTAGCTGACAGAATCGGGGTGGTGGAAGGTGTAATTGATGATATTGGAAAGGGCATATTTCCAAACATTTTCAAAGAAACCGGATGGACAGGTGAATGGAAGTACGACAGACAGAGGGCTATGAATAGGATTGCTATAGCTGCCGCGATAACTGCATGTGTTGTGACAATAATTGTGACTCGTAGAGGTGTCAAATTTAATTTGTCATTTCTTGTCCCAATTCTCAGGAAATTGATATAGTACTTTGTGAACTTAAGCTGACTGTGCTTTGCTTCTCTTGAATCTGGACTGCAGAGCTTCGTAAATTGTTACATTCATTAACAACATTAAAAGCCCGTAAACTGAATCTTCTATCGGAATAGTCCCAATTCTTATTCCAAGATTCTTCGTGTTGTCGTACCACACTACAGGATCTGGTGTAAACATGCCAGTTAATGCACCGTTTACAAGGAAAAATGGGATTAAGATAAGCATATACATAAAATAGAATCTTCCCATATAGGCCTTGTCCTTTATGAATATAAAATGAATCATAAGGAAGAAAGCAGTAGCCAGGAATGTGACTAAAGTATAAGTTCTTTCTGTGTTGAAGAGTGCTACAAGTGTCAGCAGTAAAATAAGTGTGATAGTTATATATTTGGCTGCTTGTGCAAAATAGTCCTTTTTGATAAGGTACCCGAAAGCGTGATAAGTGAAAAGACATGCATAAGGGATGGCAATAAAAAAAAGTACTTCTTCTACCGGAAGGTTGAAAAAATACCAACCCTGAATATGGTCGGGATTGAAGCCCCAAACTCTGATTGAAGTTTTAATAATATCCCATGGGATGAAAACAAACATGGTTGTTATCATAGCCGGGAAAAGGAACTTCCATTTCTTATGAAAATTCAACCTTTTATCAAAGCTTACAATAAAAGGGATAGAGATGGCTGCAAGATTTATCAGAAAATAATACGACACTTTTACTCTACTTGTGCGTTCTTACTTTTACCAAATACCTCCTTATAATATTTTAAGGGTGCGATAAGGAAGCCAAAATTGTAATGAGCGTGAGGATTGTGATGCTCAAGATGTGCTTTTACAGTGGCCCTCAAATATCTGTTTGATAAGTTTTTAAGAATAGGGATGCGTTGGTGCACATACACATCATGGAACAGGAAATATGCCAATCCGTAAAGCAAGATGCCTATACCAAGGCCGAGAATGTAGCTGTTACCATCCACAACTCCAAAGTAGATGAATAAAATACTGGGAAAAGCAAAAATTACAGCGAACAGATCGTTCCATTCGAATTTTCGACCATCTCTGATGTGATGATCCTTATGCAGGACCCATAAAAAGCCGTGCATGATAAACTTATGAGAAAACCATGCAACAAATTCCATGAAGAAAAATGCTGCCACAGCTAATAAAATCGATATTGCTATCTCCATACTTAATAGTTTTAACGGTTTTTATTTTTGTTTCTTTTCATTGAAGTGCTGTTCTACTCTATCGAAAGCAATCTTAAACCATTCTGTGTAGGAACCAGGATTCCGGTTTATTTCTTCTCTTATGGTTTTAAGGTCCGCCATTCTGTATGATTCAACTTCCTCTCTGTTGATATTGGGCAGCTGGTTGGAGAATCCTATAAAAACGTGATCGTATTCATGTTCGGTTAACTCGTTGCTAAATGGAGCTTTATAAAGAAATCCAAATGCTTCCTCGAAATGGCAATCAAATCCCATTTCTTCAATCATTCGTCGGTGGGCAGCTTCAGTAGTTGATTCACCGGGTCTGGGATGACTGCAACAGGTGTTTGTCCATAGTCCTGGAGAATGGTATTTGCCGAAAGCTCGCTGCTGAAGCATTAATTCACCTTTTGAATTAAAAATGAAAACTGAAAACGCTCTGTGCAAGACTGCTTCTCTGTGAGCCTGCATTTTCTCCATCGTACCTATTTCATTGTCATTCTCGTCAACAAGAATTACTAGTTCGCTCATAACAAATTATTTAATTTGGCTTAAAATAGTCATTAACTGTTTTTTCTCAATTTGGTTTAACTCTTCCGAGTCAATAAGAAAATTAAGAATAGCAGTTATAGTTGGTTTATGATTTATAGCTTTTGAAGCTATACCGGCTTTGCTGATTAGAAATTTTTTGTCCTCTTCAACATTGTCATTGTAACCAAGAAAACCGGGTGCTTTTGTTTGTGTAGCAAACCGCAGAAACCTTATTTCGTATTCATTGGGCTTGTTGGCAATTGCTTCACTTATAAGCTTTTTGCCTTTGTTAAAATAAGAAATCTTTTTTGTTGGACTGTCTAAACATACAGGTGAAGACGCTGTAGCTGCTCCAAAGTATGCCATGAGAACAGGTGATGTTGGATTGTCTTTATCGAACAGGTTTGTAAGAGCTAAGGCGTTGCATGGCTCTTTATCGATTGAAAAATAAAGTTCTCTTGCTTTTTGAATAGTAACAGGCTGTGATGTCGCGGATTGTGTTCCCAACAATAATATTGATAAAAATGTTACAACCTGACAGAATTTAAGCATGAATCTGAGTATTGTTTAGAAACTGTTGAATTGATGCCTGATGTAGGAAGTGCAAAGGAGCTTGTATTTTTGTGAATTGGGTATTCTGATTCTGCCGCGCAAAACATCAGCAGGACTTTCATTCTTTATTTTGAGATAAAGATTGTAAAAGTAGACATAAGCCAGATAAACTCCAAAACGTACATCGCGTGGTAGTTTCTTTATACCGGGAAGAGCTGCAGTGAAATCGCGGTTTATGTCTTCCTCAATCTCACGCTTGGTTTCTTCGTTAAAATTCCGAAGATCGATATCAGGGAAGTAAGATCTTCCTAACTGGTGATAATCATCTTTCAGATCGCGAAGAAAATTAATCTTCTGGAA
>DIOT01000039.1:16875-57058 GCA_002426195.1 Bacteroidales bacterium UBA5507
CCCACTACCTCAGCTGATCCAAGTATGTAGTCTTTAAAAGCATACTGGTCGTACTGAATTTTACTGAGATCCATTTCCATGCTTTCAAGAAACTTGTCAATAAGTGGTCGTTCGATGCCATAAGTATTCACAGCCCATTGAAAGTTGTTGAGGATTGGATTAAGGCTAATTTGTTCTTCAATTGCACTATAGGTGTCTTCTCTGAACCTCTTTAACAAGAATTCTTTGTCATATTCATGGAAGGAATCGACAATTTCATCAGCTAACCTAACGAACCCGTAAACTGCATAAATTGGGTCGTGAAATCTCTTATGAAACAGTTTAATCCCTAAAGAAAACGATGTTGAGTAAGTGTTGGTTGTAAGCTTACTTGTTTTCTTTGAAATTTGATCGAACAGTTGCTTCATTAAATGTACGGTTAATTGTTAATTACTTCGTTTGCTGCCAGTTCACCGGAAATAAGAGCTGGTGGAACGCCCGGGCCTGGAACAGTAAGCTGTCCGGCGTAAAGTAGATTGGATACTTTGGGATTTCGCATTGATGGTTTTAAGAAAGCAGTTTGCAGAAGTGTGTTAGCTAGTCCGTAAGCATTTCCCTTGTAAGCAAAGTAATCCTTCTGAAAGTCTTTGTGAGCGTATGACCTGTTATAGACAAGGTGGTTTCTGAGCTCACGGCCGGTATATCTTTCCAAACGGAACATTATGTGTTTGAAGAGTTTTTCTCTTATCTCTTCTGTATCTTCAAGTCCCGGTGCAACTGGTATAAGCACCATAACGTTTTCATGTCCTTCAGGGGCTACTGTTGGATCAGTGCGGCTTGTACAGCTAATATATATTGCCGGTTTTTCAGGCCAAGAAGGTTTCTTGTAAATTGAAGCTTCATGAGGCGTAAAATCCTCATCAAAGAGTAATGTATGGTGATTTAATTCTTCAATTTTAGTATCAAATCCCATAAAGAAAATGAGCGATGATGGCGACATGACACGTTTATCCCAGTATTCGGGACTGTATTTGCGATATTCCTTTGGAAGAAGATTCTGCTCAATGTAATTGTAGTCGCCTGAAGCTATTACAAAATCAGTAGCATACTCTATTTCAGAGGCAACTACAGATGTAATAGTCCCGTTATGAATATTTATTTTTGAAACTTCGGAATTATATACAAATTTAACTCCTTGTTCTTCGGCGACTTTTATCATTGCTTCAACGACTTTATACATACCACCTTTAGGATACCACGTACCTTTAACCATATCGGCGTAGTTCATCAAACTATATAGCGCCGGTGTGTTTTTTGCAGTTCCGCCGAGAAATATTACAGGGAATTCCAATAGCCGATGTATAATCGGGCTCTTGAAATATTTTTGAGTGTAGGAAGCAAAATTAGTGAAAATATTAAGCTTTAAACTTGCCTTTAAAATATCCCAGTTTAAGAATTCTTTTATGGAATGGCTTGGTTTATAGACAAATTTTCCAATTCCTATGTCATATTTAACTTTGGCTTCCTGAAGAAATTTCTTAAGATATTTGCTGCTTCCCGGTTCTATTTTATCATAAAGCTTTAAGAGGTCTTCCATATTTGCAGGAAGAACGACATCGTTACCTTCACCGAAGTGCATTTTGTAAGATGGATCAAGCCTCTCCAGATCGTATAAATCTGAGACTTTATAATTAAAAGTGTTGAAGTATTTCTCAAAAATGTCAGGCATCCAGTACCAACTGGGTCCCATATCAAAAGTAAAACCTTTTTCAACGAATTTACGGGCTCTGCCGCCGGGTGTACTGTTCTTTTCAATCACAGTTACCTGATAACCAGCCTTAGCCAGATAGGTGGCAGCTGATATTCCTGAAAAGCCAGCACCTATTACTATTATGCCTTTATTCTTTGCCATGGTTTTTTCTCTGGGCTATATTAACACAAAATATGCCCAAATGTTTAATTAACCATAACAAATATTAAACAAATGAATGTTTACCTGAAGAGTGTGGGATACATCCGGAAAGCCTTATTGAAAACTACCTTAAACCAGTCGGTATATTTCTCCGGATGAAAAGTAATGTCTTCTTTTATTTCAGAAGGAGTTATCAGTTTGTATGAGTTGACTTCCCGTGGATTAATTTTCGGCAACTGATTAGAAATGCCAATATACATATGATTGATTTCTTTTTCAAAGATATTGTCCTCTGTAAGAGCATCTATCTTACATAAGGTGAAATTGTGGAAACTGCAATCAAAACCCAGATCTTCATTCAGACTCCTGTGCGCAGCTGCCAAAGCGGTCTCACCCGGCCTGGGATGTGTCTGGCACGTAGTTGACCATAAACCGGGAGATGTAGTTTTATACATTGACCTTTGTTGAATCATTAACTTTCCAAGAGAATTAAAAATGAAGACTGCTGAAGAACGGTGAAGTAGACTTTCTTTATGCGCTTCTGTTTTTTTTATAATCCCGGTTTGTACGTTAGCATCATTGACTAGAATAACCATGACATATCAAGTTTGGTGAAGTGTTATTGAAGTAACGGAAGTTTTGGAGAATGGTTTGATGGTGGTTGTTAGTTTTTATTAACATATTGCTAACAAAGCAGTTAATTATCGAAATTAGGGCTATTTGTAAAATAGATTTAAATGCATAGGGAATTCACAATATAATTCATTAGATTGTTTTAGTTTTGTGATTAAAATAACTTTACTAATCCTGTACACCTCACGATGAATAGAGCACTCAAGAGATTTTTGATTTATGGACTTTTAATACTGGCGGTATTATTGATAATTGGATATAGGGCTGGATGGTTCTCTGCAGAGCAAGATACTCATGCGACACCGGGTAGCAATAACAATCAGATTTTGCCGGTTTCGGTTTATATAATTAAGCCCGGTGGCTTAACCGATCATATTGTGGCTTCGGGAACTGTACTGGCAAATGAAGAGGTAATTTTAAGTGCTGAAGTTGCAGGTAGAATTACCTCAATTGATTTTATTGAGGGTTCTACGGTTCAAAAGGGTTCTGTTTTAGTTACAATTAATGATGCAGAATTATTAGCACAGCTGGAAAAAGTTAAATATAATCAGAAACTTGCCGAAGATCGTGAACAGCGATCAAAAAGCCTTCTTGCAAAGGAAGCTATCAGTCAGGAGGAGTATGACAGGGCTCTCACTGATCTGAACACTGTAAAGGCTGAAGCGTCATTATTAATGGCACAGCTTGAGAAAGCAAAAATTTCTGCTCCTTTTACCGGAACAATCGGATTACGGCAGGTGAGTGAGGGAGCATTTGTAACACCGGGACAAAGAATAGCAACACTTACTCAAATACAACCGGTTAAAATTGAATTTTCGGTACCTGAACGGTTTGCCCAATCTGTTGCCAAAGGAGCCAAAGTTAAGTTTACAATGGAAGGCACCGGGCAGATTTTTGAAGCGGAAGTGTACGCTGTTGAGCCTTCTATTGACCCTACAACAAGGTCAATGACAGTGAGGGCTATGTACCCTAATCGCAAACTCGAACTTCGACCAGGAAGCTTTGCCCGTATTGAATTTGAGCTCAATCATATTGATAATGCTTTACAGGTGCCGGCCCAAAGTGTTATTCCCGAATTGGGAGGTTATAAGGTTTATATGTACAAAAATGGTATGGCCGAAGCTGCTAGTATAAATGTGGGTATCAGAACGAGCGAAATGGTTCAGGTAACCGAAGGATTAAATGCCGGCGATACTGTTATTACATCAGGTATTCTTCAGCTAAGAAGCGGACTGCCAGTAACTATTTCAAACTTATCAGAATAGTCTTATGAGTCTTTCATCAATCAGTATACAACGTCCTGTATTAGCCACGGTTATGTCGATTGTAATCGTATTGTTTGGCTTAATAGGGCTGGTTTCAACAGGGGTAAGAGAATATCCCAGCGTTGACCCTCCGATTATTACCATAAGTACCTCGTATGTTGGTGCAAATGCTGATGTTATTGAATCCCAGATTACCGAACCTCTCGAAGAATCGGTTAACGGAATTGCCGGAATCAGGACTCTTACTTCTGTCAGCCGCGATGGAAGGAGTGTTATTAGAGTTGAGTTTGATCTGGAAGTTGATTTGGAAACAGCAGCAAACGATGTTCGTGATAAAGTGTCAAGGGCAGTAAGGAATCTGCCTCCGGATACAGATCCACCTATTGTTTCTAAAGCAGATGCTGATGCCAACCCGATTATTTTCCTCAGTATCAGAAGTGAACAAAGGTCATTACTCGAATTGACAGAGATAGCTGAAAGAACTTTTAAAGAAAGGCTTCAAACTATACCCGGGGTCAGTGAAATATCCATTTGGGGTGAGAAAAGATACTCAATGCGTTTATGGATGGACCCTTTCAGGTTAGCAGCTTCAGAGTTGACACCTTTAGATATCAGGAATGCTCTCGTTAATGAAAATGTTGAGCTTCCCTCAGGAAGAATTGAGGGCGGCGCAGTTGAACTTACCGTAAGAACAATGGGGAGATTGCAAACCCCGGAGGATTTTAATGACCTGATTTTAAGACAACAGGGTGATAATATTGTCCGATTCAGGGATGTTGGTTATGCTGAATTAGCAGCTGAGAATGACCGCTCCATCTTAAGAATGAACGGTATACCAATGGTTGGTAATGTTGTTGTTCCACAACCCGGCTCCAATCATATTGATATTGCCGAAGAGTTCTACAAAAGGGTTGAACAGATTAAAAAGGATTTGCCACACGATATCAGTTTGACTTATGGATTTGACACAACCGAATATATCAGGGAGTCGATTGTTGAAGTTGAGCAAACTATTTACATGGCTTTTATTTTGGTTGTACTGGTGATCTTTTTGTTTTTACGCGATTGGCGAACAACTTTGATTCCGGTTATTGCTATCCCGATATCATTGGTTGGCTCGTTCTTCATAATGTATTTATTAGGCTTTTCAATAAATGTGCTGACATTATTAGGAATTGTTCTGGCGATTGGACTGGTTGTTGACGATGCCATTATTGTTCTGGAGAATATTTATACAAAGATTGAGAAAGGCATGACGCCTCTTAAAGCTGGTCTGGAGGGAACGGCTGAAATATTCTTTGCTGTTATTGCCACAACCGTGGTTCTTGCTGCAGTATTCCTTCCTGTGATCTTTCTTGAAGGCATAACAGGAAGGCTATTCAGAGAGTTTGGTATAGTGATGGCTTCGTCTGTAATTATTTCATCGTTTGTTGCTCTTACCCTAACTCCGATGCTCTCTACAAAAATGTTGAGAAAGAGAGAAAGAGATAATTGGTTCCAAAGGGTGACTGAGCCATTCTTTGTGGGCTTAAACCGGGCTTATGTTAATTCACTCGACTGGTTCCTTAATCGTAAATGGTTAGCGGTAGTCGTATTTGCAGTATCAATTGCAATGATTGTGGGATTAGGCAGTCTACTGCAATCTGAAATTGCACCGATGGAAGACAGATCGGGATTTAGAATAAGTGCAACTGCCCCGGAGGGAATAACCTATGATTTCATGGATCAGTATATGAATGAAATTACCGGCTATTTGTTAGAGGAAATGCCTGAGAATAAGGCGATGGTTACTATTACTTCACCCGGGTTTGGTGCATCAGGTTCAGTAAACTCCGGTTTTGTAAGGATTCGTTTGGTTGACCCGGATGAAAGGGACAGGTCGCAACAGGAAATAGCCGACGATGTTGCATCAAAATTGCAGAAGTTCAGTATCGCCAGAACCCATGTAATTCAAGATCAGTCAATTGGTGGTAGTGGAGGTTTGCCTGTTCAGTACGTTATTCAGGCTCCGAATCTTGAAAAGCTGAAGGAGATTATACCACCTTTTATGGAGGAACTTCAGAAGAGCGACAAATTCCAGTTTGTTGATTTAAACCTTAAGTTCAATAAGCCTGAGCTGAGGGTAGATATAAACCGTGAAAAGGCACGCAACCTTGGTGTTTCAGTTATAGATGTTGCTCAGACTCTTCAGTTTGCACTCAGTGGTCAACGCTTTGGATATTTCATTATGGACGGCAAACAGTACCAGATTATTGGACAGCTTTCGCGTCCATACAGAAGCCAACCACTCGATCTGAGATCGATAAATGTAAGAAATACCCGGGGTGAAATGATTCCGCTTGATAACCTTGTTACTATATCCGAGGGAATAAATCCTCCACAGTTATTCAGGTACAACAGGTTTGTATCAGCAACATTTTCAGCAAATCCCGCAAAGGGGCTCACCATTGGTGATGGGATTGATGAAATGGACAGAATTGCAGATATAGTTCTGGATGATACTTATTCAACTGCACTTGCAGGGGCTTCGAAAGATTTCGCTGAAAGTTCATCAAGTCTAATATTCGCCTTTTTACTCGCATTGGTCCTGATTTATCTTGTTTTATCAGCGCAATTTGAAAGTTTCAGGGATCCTTTGATAATAATGTTTACTGTTCCACTCGCATTGGCAGGAGCAGCACTCTCATTATGGTATTTTGGACAGACACTGAATATATTTAGTGAGATCGGTATTATTATGCTCATAGGATTGGTAACTAAGAATGGTATATTGATTGTTGAATTTGCCAATCAAAGAAAAGACAGCGGATTGAGCAAGTCCGAAGCCATCAGAAATGCTTCGGCCAGCAGATTCAGACCCATTCTCATGACAAGTCTTTCGACTATATTAGGTGCATTGCCTATTGCTTTGGCTTTGGGTGCAGGCTCCGAAAGCAGGGTCTCAATGGGCGTTGCAATCATTGGTGGACTTACATTCTCAACAATTTTGACACTTTATGTAATTCCCGCTATGTACGAATATTTTTCATCTTCTACCGGAAGAGTTAAAGCAGATAAAGTATTAAAAACTGAAGAAGTTGATAAATGAAAAGAGTAGGAAAAAGTAGTATTGTTTTATTGGTCTTATTAATCCTCTTGTCAGGAAGAACTTTTGCTCAGTTTTTGTCGGCTGAACAGGCTGTTGTCATTGCATTGCAGAACAACTTCGCCATAAGGTTATCAAGTCTTAATGAAAGAGTGCTTGAGAATAATGTTTCATTGGGTAACGCGGGATTCCTACCACAACTTGATGCTGTGGCAACTCAGAATAACAGCGTGACCAATGCAAGACAGGAGTACCTGAGTGGGCAGATAAATGAGAGAGACAATGCCAAGTCATCAACATTGAATGCAGGGGTTGAATTAAACTGGACTCTATTCGATGGTTTAAGAATGTTTACAGGCTATGATTTACTTCGCAAACAGCTAGAAGCCGGAGAACTTCAAACAAAGCTGGAGGTTGAGACGACAATAAGAGAGGTACTGGCATTATATTACAACATAGTTGAACTTCGCCAAAAGGTGAATATGTTTGAAAAATCGGTAGCACTTGGCAGAGCGAGAACCGAAATTGCTGATGATAAGTTATCAATAGGAGCGGGTTCGCGACTTGAACTCTTACAGGCAAGGGTTGACATGAACAGTGACATATCGGAAATGCTTAATCTTAACGATCTTATCACAGAGGCAACTATTAGAATGAACACATTGCTTGCAAGAAATCCCGATGAAATTTTCAGTGTTGAGGACACTATAGTTTTAATGCCTCCGGCTTCATTTGATATTCTTAAGAGCAAAACTATTGAGAACAATTCCGGACTTATGCTTAACAGAAAGGATATTGAACTGGCTGAATTGAATTTAAAGAATATAAAAGGCAGGAGATATCCAACATTAGATGCCAATGTTGGCTACAACTATAATGAACAACAAAGTGAATCGGGCTTTGTGAAATCCGGAAAATCTGATGGTGTTAATTATGGTCTTACTGCACGATTATCGATTTTTGATGGATTTACCAGAACCAGGGAAGAAAAGAACGCGCGTATTGAAATTCAAAGTGCTCAGTTAAGATATGATAGTTATCTGGCTGATGTAAATGCCCAATTGCTTGCAACCTACAATTTGTATGATAACAAGTTAAAGACAATTGAATTGGAAAGGGAGAATATGGAAACAGCCTTCACCAATTTTGAAATTGCCAATGAACGTTACAGATTAGGAGAGCTTTCCGGAATAGAGATAAGAGAAGCCCAGCAGAATTTTCTTCTGGCACAGGACAGGTTAATTACTGTAATTTATCAGGCTCGTTTACTTGAAATAGACCTATTAGCATTGAGCGGTGGTTTAGTTCCTGAAGACTAAGATTGCAAATCGAAAATTTGTGTACATTTGCACAATTAAACAAGGAGAAAAAAAGTTTCAACCGGTATTGTGTAATTAAAAATAATATCGTAATTTTGCAGCCCGTTTAAAAAGTACCAATAAGAATAAAGGATATGTACCTGACCTCAGAAGTTAAGAAAAACATTTTTGCCGAGAATGGCAAGACCACTAATGATACCGGTTCTGCTGAATCACAAATTGCTCTTTTCACTTATAGAATTCAGCACCTTACAGAGCATTTAAAAACCTATAAGAATGATCATGGAACTCAGAGGTCATTAGTTATGTTGGTAGGAAAACGCAGAAGTCTGCTTCAATATCTAAAGAAAAAAGACATTGAGCGTTACAGAGAGATCATAAAGAAATTAAACATAAGGAAGTAATTCTTCCTAACAAAAGAAGTATTAAGAGGCAATTAAACAGGTTGCCTCTTTTTGTTGCAAATAAGAGGTAAAATTTATCAACTTTATGATACCGATACAATTATAAAGTATTTTTGTTATCCTTTCCGTAAAATTATCGGTTAAACAGGGTGAGCCTCAACAATACAGAAAATATGCAAGGAATAGTAAAAACATTTGACATCGGAGATGGAAGGACCATTTCTATTGAAACAGGTAAATTGGCCAAGCAAGCTGACGGTTCCGTAGTTGTACGCATGGGTGATACCATGTTGCTGGCAACGGTGGTAGCTAAAGAAGATGCTGCAGAGAATGTGGATTTCATGCCACTCTCAGTCGAATACCGCGAAAAATATGCCTCTTCAGGTCGCTTCCCCGGAGGATTCTTCAAAAGAGAAGCACGTCCCTCGGACTACGAAGTATTGATATCACGATTGGTTGATAGGGCTTTAAGACCATTATTCCCCGATGATTTTCATGCTGAAACACAAGTAATTGTTACTCTTATTTCATCAGATAACGACATTCTTCCCGATGCACTCGCTGGTTTAGCTGCCAGTTCAGCACTTGCTGTAAGTAATATCCCATTCAACGGACCAATTTCAGAGGTAAGGGTTGCAAAGATTAATGGACAATTTGTGATTAATCCTACTGTTTCTGTTCTTGCCGAAGCTGAAATAGATATTATGGTTGCTGCAACCATTGAGAATATTATGATGGTTGAAGGTGAACTTAAGGAAGCTTCCGAGGCTGATGTTCTGGAGGCTCTTAAAGTTGCTCACGAAGCTATTAAGATACAATGTAAAGCTCAGCTGGAATTAGCAGATATGGTTGCAGGTTCTTCTCCAAAGAGAGAATACTCGCATGAAACAAATGATGAAGAATTGCGCGCCAGGTTAAAAGAATTCTGCTATGATAAAGTGGTAGCTGTTGCCAGTGCACCTTCTGGTAAACACGAAAGAACTGCTGCTTTTGATGCAATTTTAAAGGAGTTTATTGCCACACTTCCTGAGGAAGAAGCAAAAGAGAAGGAATTCATGATTAATCGTTATTATCATGATGTTGAAAAAGAAGGTGTGAGAAATGTTGTTCTTGATAATCGTCAGCGTCTTGATGGTAGAAAACTTGATCAGATCAGACCAATTTGGTGTGAAGTTGATTATCTGCCTGCCACACACGGTTCAGCTATCTTCACAAGAGGTGAAACTCAATCACTCACAACAGTTACTTTAGGCACAAAACTCGATGAACAGATTATAGATGGTGCTGTAATTGATGGGAAAGTGAACTTTATTCTTCACTATAATTTCCCTCCATTCTCAACCGGTGAAGTAAAGAGGATGATGGGGACAAGCAGAAGGGAAATCGGTCATGGAAATCTGGCTTTAAGAGCTTTGAAACCTATGATCCCCGGACCTGATGCCAATCCTTATACTATCCGTGTTGTAAGCGATATATTGGAATCCAATGGTTCTTCATCAATGGCTACTGTATGTGCAGGAACCATGGCTTTGATGGATGCCGGAGTTAAACTTATTAAGCCGGTTTCAGGTATTGCTATGGGATTAATAGCCGATACTAAAACAAACAGGTACGCCATTTTAAGTGATATCCTTGGAGATGAGGATCATTTGGGTGACATGGACTTTAAAGTTACCGGAACACGTGATGGAATCACTGCCTGCCAAATGGATATTAAAGTTGACGGACTTTCATACGAAGTTTTAGCTGAGGCATTAGAACAAGCAAGAAAAGGCCGCATGCATATTCTGGGTGAAATGGAGAAAGCTATCAGCACTCCACGTGAAGACTATAAGTCGCATGTACCAAGAATTGTGAAGATGACAATTCCTAAAGAGTTTATCGGAGCAGTTATTGGACCAGGTGGTAAAATAATTCAGGAAATGCAACGTGAAACCAATTCTACAATTGTAATTGAAGAGGTTGGCGAATTTGGAATCATAGACATTGTTTCAAATAACAAGGATTCTATTAATGCTGCTATGGATAGAATTAAACGCATAGTAGCTGTCCCTGAAATTGGAACTGTTTACCATGGTACAGTAAAAAATATTACCACTTTTGGTGCTTTCGTTGAGATTCTGCCGGGTAAGGATGGATTATTACATATTTCAGAAATTGACCATAAGAGACTCAAAGACGTAGAAAGTGTATTGAAAGTTGGCGATGAGATTGATGTAAAACTTATTGAAATTGACAGCAAGACCGGTAAGTTGAAACTGTCAAGAAAAGTCTTACTCCCAAAACCTGAATCTGAGAATAAATAATACATATAATTCAGACAGTTTACTGTCAACATAAAGAAGGGAGAAAATGAGGCAATTAAAAATCACAAAACAGGTTACAAACCGTGAGACCGCTTCACTCGACAAATACTTGCAGGAGATAGGTAAGGTGGAGCTAATTACGGCTGATGAAGAAGTTGCCCTGGCACAGAGGATTAAACAAGGCGATCGCCTTGCTCTTGAAAAATTAACCAAAGCTAATTTAAGATTTGTGGTATCTGTTTCTAAACAATATCAGAATCAGGGATTAAGCTTACCCGACCTTATTAATGAAGGTAACTTAGGTTTAATTAAAGCTGCTCAGCGTTTTGATGAAACCAGGGGATTTAAGTTTATCTCTTATGCGGTTTGGTGGATTAGACAATCGATTCTTCAGGCTTTGGCAGAACAATCACGTATTGTTCGTCTGCCATTGAACAAGATTGGATCGATTAACAAGATCAACAAGGCATACGCTAAATTGGAGCAGGCATATGAGAGAGAGCCAAATTATGATGAGATAGCCGGTTTGCTCGAAATCAGTGAAAACGAAGTTAAAGAATCAATGCGTAATTCTGGTCGTCATGTTTCAATGGATGCCCCTTTGGTACAGGATGAAGATAATAACATGTATGATGTTTTACGTAGTGAAGACGGTCCAACACCCGAAACTGAACTTCTGTATGAATCGCTGAGAAAAGAAATTGAGCGTGCTGTTTCAACTCTCACATGTCGTGAAGCAGATGTTGTAAGATTGTATTTTGGTTTAGGTGGCGAACATCCTCTCACATTGGAGGAAATAGGTGAGCGCTTTGACCTTACACGTGAACGTGTTAGACAAATCAAAGAAAAAGCAATCAGACGACTGAAGCACACATCGAGAAGTAAGATCCTCAAAACTTATTTAGGTTAAAAAGTAAAAGCCCCGATTTATCGGGGTTTTTTGTTGTCGCTATATTAAATTCTCAGAGTCCCGGAGTGTCAGAGTCCTGGTAGGTTTTCAGAACTATTTAATTGCCCGAATCTTTCAACAATTTAATTGTTGCAGAAGGATTCTCTGATGCAAATATTGTATTTCCTGCCACAAGGACATCGGCCCCGGCTTTAATAAGTAGAGGTGCATTTTTCAAATCAACCCCACCATCAATCTCAATTAATGCCTTTGAACCTGTTGTTTCAATCAGTTTGCGTAATTTAATTATTCGCGCATATGTGTTTTCAATAAACTTTTGTCCCCCAAATCCCGGGTTCACTGACATTAAAAGCACCAAATCAATATCCTTAATTATATCTTCGAGCAGATTGACCTGTGTGTGTGGATTTAGTACTACCCCTGCCTTCATTCCGAGGCTGTGTATTTGCTCAACGGCCCTATGCAGATGTACCACTGCTTCATAATGAATACTTAGAATGTTTGCACCGCAATCGCGAAAAGCTTCAAAATATCTTTCAGGCTTCACTATCATTAGATGAACATCGAGAGGTTTACGGGCGTATTTGCTGATTGCTTTTAGTACCGGCATTCCAAATGATATGTTTGGTACGAATTCTCCATCCATAACATCAACATGAAACCAGTCGGCTACACTTTTGTTAATCATTTCTATATCGCGGCCCAAATTGGCGAAGTCGGCTGATAAAAGGCTTGGGGCAATTAAATGTTGACTCATACTTTAGATTTTAACGGCATTAGTCGAATATAGCAACCCGACATTTGAGCATTGATAATGAGCAGTTATTTTTACGGTGTAAATTTACAATATAATATATAACTAAATATGGAAAGTCAGGAAGTAAACACCTATATCAGTCAGTTCCCTTCAAATGTACAGGAAATTCTAGGTAAAATCCGTGAACTGATAATCAAAACGATTCCCAATGCGACAGAAACAATTTCATATGGTATACCTACTTACAAGTTAAGTGGTAAACCAGTGGTTTACTTCGCAGGATATAAAAATCATATTGGATTTTACGCGACTCCAACCGGACACGAAGCCTTCGCAAAGGAACTTTCAAAATATAAAGAAGGCAGGGGCTCTGTCCAGTTTCCATTGAATGAACCAATGCCTTTTGAGCTAATTAAAAGAATAGTTGAATATCGGGCACATATAATTGATGGAGACACTTCGGAGAATTAAAAGTTGTTATTTTTGTTAACATATAATTTAATTGACAGTAACAGCTTAAGAAATGAGGAAATACTTATTATTGATAATGGCCATAGGTATGCTTATCTATACAGCCAAAGGACAAAATATGGAATCGATTCAAGGAAAACATCAAGGTGTTGTGACAAAGGAAGTCAAAGTCAGGTATCTCATCACTTTGCCATCAGAATATGATGAAAATTCAAAGGAATTATGGCCAATGCTGGTTTTTCTTCATGGTTCAGGTGAAAGGGGTGACCATCTGGAAATGCTTAAAGTACACGGACCATTGAAGCATGTGGAAAATGGTGAGAATTATAATTTCATCATTCTCGCACCTCAGTGTCCGGTAAACGAGGATTTTGATAGTGAAACAGTATTTTCGCTGATTCAGGAAATAGCAGAAACTTATAAAGTAGATAAAGATAGGATTTATGTAACAGGACTGAGTATGGGAGGAGCAGCTACATGGGATTTGGCAATGTTACATCCGGATTACTTCGCGGCGATTGCTCCTGTGTGTGGTTATGTTAACCGCAATTATCCTTTCAAAGCCGAAGCACTTAAGCATTTGCCCATTTGGGTTTTTCATGGTGCAAATGATAATGTAGTTCCCGTGCACATGGAAGCGAATATGATTTCTGCATTGACTTCTCACGGTAATAATGTTAAGTTCACAATCTACCCGACAGCGAATCATGATGCATGGACAGAAACCTATAGTAATCCGGCATTTTACGAATGGCTGCTAAAACAAAAGCGAGGAATGAAACCAAGCTACTAATGCATTCTATCTTTTTTGTTTATATATTTGACTTTGAAATAGAGTTAATGAATATACTACCATAACCATTTAAAACCTTCAATTTATGACTACAGTGCTAAAGGGATTGGAACCTGAAAGGGTTTATCATTACTTTGAAGAAATTTGCCAAATACCAAGGCCTTCAAAAAAGGAAGAGAAAATTGCTAAATATCTTATTGAGTTTGGCCATCAGCATAACCTGGAGACAATTCAGGATAAAACAGGAAATGTTATTATTCGCAAGCCTGCTTCAAAAGGTATGGAGAACAGGAAGTCAGTAGTGCTGCAAAGCCATATTGACATGGTATGTGAAAAGAATAGTGATGTTGACCACGATTTCGATAATGATCCAATCAAACCATTCATATCGGGTGAGTGGGTAAAAGCAAAAGGAACAACTCTTGGTGCCGATGATGGAATTGGTATAGCAGCACAACTTGCAATCCTGGAAGCCTCAGATATTCAGCACGGCCCCATAGAGTGCTTATTTACTGTTGATGAAGAAACCGGACTTACAGGGGCTTTCGGTCTTGATTCTCACGTTCTAAAGAGTACTATATTATTGAATCTGGATTCAGAAGATGAAGGAGAAATCTTCATTGGCTGTGCCGGAGGAATTGATACAGTCATTAAGCTGCCTCTGGCACTGGAAAACAATACTGCCGGAAAGGGTTTTATTGTTAAAGTAAGTGGTCTGAAAGGTGGGCATTCAGGAGATGATATCAATAAGGGATTAGGAAATGCCAACAAGATTCTTAACAGGCTGCTATGGGAATCTGTGAGGAAGTTTAAGTTAAGACTCACCTCATTTAATGCAGGTAATTTGCGAAATGCAATTGCACGTGAAGGAGAGGCATTGGTTTCTGTTCCATCAGAATTTGTAAGCGATTTCCTCAACAATGCTACCAGGTTTAATGAAGTTGTAAGAAGTGAGTATAAAATTACGGAGCCTGACTTAAAAGTGCAGGTTTCAGAAGTTGAAAATCCTGCAAAGGTTATGACTTCCGAAGTAAGAGATAAGCTCTTAAACTCTCTCTATGCATGTCCTCATGGAGTTATTGCCATGTCACAGAGCATTGCAAACTTTGTTGAAACGTCAACAAACCTGGCAGCTGTTAAAACCAGGGAAAATCATATAGAGATTACTACAAGCCAGAGAAGTTCGGTAGAATCTGCAAAATTTGACACTGCTAATATGGTAGCTTCAGTTTTCACCTTAGCGGGTGGTGAAGCTGTTCATGGGGAAGGCTATCCTGGCTGGACTCCAAATCCTCAGTCTGAAATTCTGGAAATTGCTAAAGCGCAATATGAGAAATTATTCAGTAAATCACCTAAAGTGCTGGCAATACATGCCGGTTTAGAGTGCGGACTGATAGGGGAGAAGTATCCAAAGATGGATATGATTTCTTATGGACCAACAATTAAAGGAGCCCATTCGCCTGACGAAAGGTTAAATATAGAAACTTTACAAAAGTTCTGGGATTTAACCCTTGAAATATTAAAAAACATACCAACCGTATAAAACTAAATTGAATCTGATAAGAGCAAATAAAAAAGGCTGTACTCTAATAAGAGACAGCCTTTTTACTGCATTGTAATAATCCTCCCTATTCGTAATAAGTAAATGCGTAATCTTCCTGCCAGTCAGCACCAGCTCTAACCATTGTGCTTACTCTGTTTTTACTGTCAAAAGTGTAGGTAATAGTGGTAGTCTTTGTGTTAGCTTCGTCACCTGGATCCCAATATTCAAGATAGTCAACCAGTTTATTGCTTGGTTTGCCAAATAAACCGCCAACAGTTTTCCAGTTTGAATCAACAGCATTTGTCTGCTGAATCTCTGATTTATTATCACCGGATGTATATGTGAAAGTCTTGTAACGGTTTACTGCACCATCATCACCATAACGTGTATGTTTGGTTACGTTTCCGTTAGTAATTTCAACATCATATTTATTATGATTAGCTCCATCCCAGAATTCTTTTACAGAAGTCAGGTAGCCATTAGCATCATAAGTATACGATGCATAGCTTTCTTCGTCCCATATTTCTTTTACCACTCTGCCTTCGCCGTCTAATTCATAAACAGTTGGCCAGTCTTCTTTAGTAATTGTAAGTTTTCCTGCAACAGAATAATCATATGCAATAGTATCAACAGTTTCACCTTCCCATGAATTGTAAATCTTAGTAATGCGATTGTTGGCATCATAGAAAAATTCATAGCCTTCCACTCCGTCACCATAGTTAACACTTATGGTTTTAATTTTAGAAGCTTCAACAACTACTTCATTATCATCATCATCGTCATCCTTTTTACAGGAAGTTGTTGTAAGTGATGTAATGGCTAATGCTGCCATCACAAAGAAAGAAACGTACTTTTTCATAAAATTTGGTTTTTGGATAAAATTTAAATTGTTTGAATGGTTGATTATAATTGATTTCGTAATACCCGGTTTTTTAACTGACAGATATCTCATTTATTTATTTCCTGCAATAATGATCAATGCCAATCCTGTTATGAAGAGGATAAACATTAGCAGAAGCAGGATATTGATTGTCTTGGATGCACCTTTAAATTCTTTCCAGATGAATACACCCCAAAGTGCAGCAACCATGGTTGCACCTTGTCCCAGTGCATATGAAATAGCGGCTCCGGCTTCACCGGTAGCAATATAACTTATTGAAGTACCAAGGCACCATATTAATCCACCAAGTATCCCTACACTATGAGTTTTGATATTTCCACTAAAGTATGCTTTGTAAGTTACAGGAGCTCCAACAAAAGGTCTCTTCATCACAAAAGTGTTAAAGAAGAAGTTGCTGAAAAGCATTCCAAGTGCAAGAATGAAAACAGCAGTATAAGGTGTTACCATTCCAGGAGTAGGTGATTCAAAGTTCTCAAGATCCATAGCAGCTGCTACAAAACGATAGAAGAATGACATCAGGAATCCTGCTGCTAAAGCAATTAATAGTCCTTTAGTCGATTGTTTTTTATCCTTGCCTTTGTTCATTTTACTATATGCCACCCCATTGAAAATAAGGGCCAGAACTATAAGACCAACTCCAAAGAATAAAGTAAACGGATCTCCGTATGGTGCTCCGAAGTAATTGATAAATACGCCTAAAACAAGTGCCAGACCGACTCCAACAGGAAATGCAACTGCCAGTCCAGCCAATGAAAGTGCAGCTGAAAGAAGAATGTTGGAAGCATTAAATATAATACCACCAAGGAAGGCACTTCCAAAATTTTTGGCGCTAACCTGCATTAGGTCAGGTATAAAGCTTCTTCCCTGATTGCCTATACTTCCAAGTGTAAGCCCCATGATAATGGAGAAGAGAAGTACCCCTATTACGTAGTCCCAATAATACAATTCATAACGCCAGGTTTTTGCTGCCAGTTTCTGTGTATTTCCCCATGATCCCCAGCATAACATGGTGATAAAACAGAGTCCAACTGCCAGTGCATAACTATTTACAATGTACATAATAAGTAGATTTTTGGTGATTGGTTATTAATAAGTTATCCGTGAAAATTCAAAATAATATAATCTAATGGTTCGTTTATTCCTTCTATCATCCAGTTAAAATTGTCAAACTCGGAGCCGCTGCTATACTTTAGACTCTCCCTCACACGGTACTCATGATTATGGTCAATATCTCTCAATAACATATGCATAGCGCCATTACCCTCTATAAAATTACCTTTGTCGGGGGTGTCAATAAATATCCTCAATCTGGAAAGCATTTCTTTATCGAATGTGTTTACTACAGACTCAGCTTCCCTGTGATTTATCTGGTTATTGAATAGTGCAACGACATTTACCGGAAAAGCGCCTGTAGCAATCTTCAAGGTTTCGTAACCATCTCCGCCGGAGCAAATGAGCGACCGATACTTCCTGCCATCTCTTATTCTTGCCACATCTTCAAGTCTTTTGAAGATATCTGTTATCTCCTCAATGTTTTCAGCAGAAAAGAAGGCAACAATTACAGGGCAATTATCTATAACCTGCTTATGTGAATATATCTTATTGGCTATCTGGTACTGTTGAGTTGAATCAAATTTCCCATGGATCATTATTATGGGATACTGACGATTCGAACCTTTGTAGTAACCAGGCACAAACACTCCGGTGATTTGTGAATTAGCAGTGATTTCAGAAACTTCATCAGTAATCTTTAGCTGATTAAATGTGGGTGATGGGTTTTCAACTGAGTTTAATTTCGTCATGTCACCGCCCGGAATTATACTAAGTGACTTTTTAACCACATAGTCTCCCGCATACTCTCTGGAATTGAAGAAATCACTTATATATCTCAGAGCATAAGGCATTGCATCTCTCCATACCCTGAAACTGTGTCCTCCGTTAACTACCCGGTATTCATGAGGAACTCCAAGTTTGGTCATAAGAATGTGTAGTTCCTCGTTACTACGACATAAGGTTCCTTCATCATCGCCGTTGAGCATAAATATCTTTAATCTGCTCTTTTCCGCAGAAGTTAATGTCGGAAATATATGAAACGGACTATTTTTCCTGTAGTAGTCAGTTATACGATCACTGCCTTTCAATCCGGGCCTCCCGAATAACCTTCCCCATTGGCCATCCCATCCGGAAGCATCCTCTGTCATATACTGTTCATCGGTTCTTACCGACATACTCAAAGGCACTGTACAGCCAAATATATCAGGATGTTTGATGTGAAGCATCATGGCTCCAAAGCCTCCCATTGAATAGCCAACCAAAGCTCTGTTCCCGCTGTTGTTAATTGTCCTGAAGACACTATCAATATGAGGAACCAGTTCCTTAATGAACATGTCTTCATAAAGGAAGGTGCCTGCATAATCATTAACGTAATAGGTGTTGAAAGCATCAGGCATAATCAGAATCATCGGGGCTGAGTTGCCATTTTCAATATTCCTTTTCAGAAATATATCCGGGGCACCATATTCCAACCAACCCGAATGGTCATCACCAAGTCCATGAAGGAGATAAGTAACAGGGTATGATTTCTTATCATTATCATAATACTCCCCGGGCAGACATACAGAATACTTCACTTCTTTATTCAGCAGTTTACTATGCATACTGCAACCTTCCATAACAAGTAATTGCTCTTGTGCCGAAGTGTTGCTACAGGCAAGAAGAAAAACTACTACCGATAATATAAAGTTTCTCATCTCTTGAATTCTCCAAATGAATTTCCAATAAATTCCAGTGCTTTTGGCATTTCTCTGTGCCAGTATGTCCAGCTATGTCCACCGCTTCCGGTACTATAGGTGTGTTCAATGCCATATGTACTCATCAGATCATGCAATTCCTGGTTAGTAACATCGAGTGATTCTTCATCATCTCCACATGCCAGATAATAGTTTTGACTACTATATGAAGGATCGTCAGGATTGTTGAAGAAATGGAACGGACTATATTCCATAAAATATGGGGTAAGACGTTCGTCGCCGGATTTTCCTCTACCACCGAACACTGATCCCCACTGGTAATCAAATATTTCCTGTGGTTCTGCAAGATATTGGCTGTCAGTCCTGAATGACATACTAAGAGACACACAAGTAAAAAATACTTCAGGATTTTTAGCAACAGTAACCAATGCACCGTACCCACCCATTGAATATCCCATCACGGCTCTGGCTTCGGCATCTTTTATTGTCCTGTAAGCGGTATCAATTACGTTGGTCATTTCATTAACCAGCATATCCATTATCTGATATTGCCCGTTATATCTGTTAACCCAGTAACTGTTACCTCCGTCAGGCATAACCAGAATTACCTGACCAATCGCGTTTCTGTAGTTATCAACATATTGCTGAATCTTTCCACCTTTATACCACGCTGTATAGTCATCTCCAAAACCATGCAATAAATAGATAACAGGGTATGAAACGTTTGTAGTGTCATATCCTTCGGGCAGTATTACAGCATAACTGACTTTTCTCTTTAAGATACTACTCTGAAAGGTTTGGTCAGACTGCAGCCTGTTGAATGGTTCAGGCACAATAATATCATCCTCCTGCTTATCTCTGCATCCTTGCATTAAAGCAAGCATTAAAACTAATGGGATAATATTATATAAGTACCGTTTCATCCTAACTTTCCCTGATTTCTGATTCTAATGACTTTAATGGTTTGTCATCATATACCACATACGACTTAAAGTAAATTCTGAAGGCCGGGTCCTGATTTACCCATTTGATAACAAGATTATGTTGGCCGGATGGCAGTAAGTACTTGTGAAAGATGTCATACTTGCGTGTGATGTAATCAACCGGCATCTTTACCTGTTCAATCTTCTTTCCGTCGATATAAACTTCAAGAAGGGCCACAAATGAGTTATCGTATTCAATGCAGCTGTTCTTCACATTTCCCAGAACCACAATACCGGTCCCATTAAAATCGATGACAAGATCTTCTTCCAGCAAGTCTTTTCTAACGAGTAACTCCTTAACCGGATACATCCCCTCAAATGACTCCTCATAGCGGACCTTGTCGGGCTTTTGAACCTTTATAGTTATATTTTCTCCCTCAATAGTTCCACCGGATTTAGTTATTTGCTGTATTGCATGCTTATTAGTTAGTTCGTATATGCCATTTAGTGTGAGTTGCGAATATGGGAAAAGAGTATCTTCAACTTTCTCAATGGCAGGCTTCCAATATGATGGTATATTGCTGTATCCAATTGCGACACCTAAAATCCCTGCTGCGGTGGCAGGATTGCAGTCGGAATCCTGACCGCATCGTGTTGCAATATCCATAGTTTTAAAGAAATCCTTCTCACCATAGAGCAATCCCATCACAACATAAGCAGCATTAATACCGGCGTCAATGTTGAAAGAATTGAAGACTCCTTCGGGGCATCCCTTTTCGGATGTATAATTTTTCTCAAGTTCAAACCAGCTTTGTTTCCAGTCGTCAGGATATTTCTTATGCAGATCAATAACTGCCTGAATAGTCTTATAGAACTTGCTCTCCACAGGAATTGGCTCCAATCCATGTTTAACAATCAGGTCAATGTTATCAGTTACGAAAGCGGCTGAGTACATTCCGGCCATAAAAACACCTCCATACCAGCCATCACCATAATTCATAATATGTCCTGTGCGGTCACAAAGCTCAACTGCATTATTGATCATTCCGGGAGATAGCATTCCGGCAAAATCTGCTTCAATCTGAAAGTCAATATCATCGGCATGTGGATTATTCATCCAATGACCCGATTCGGGAGGCATAATTCCATTAAGGATATTATATCTTGCTGCCTGGTTTGCATGCCAAAGCTTGTAGTCCTCTCTTGCAAAAGCAACTGCAAATGAATCTGCCGGAGCGTCATATCCTAACCGGTCAATCACTTCAACAAATGTAAAATCGAGGTAAACATCATCATACAATCCCGGATCAAGCTTGAAGGTTTCGTTTATATAGTCGTCGTACCATACCATTTGCTGGTAATCCTGAATCATTGTTCCCTTGAATTTAAATTCTGTAGGACCACCATAAGTGCAGCCAATTGTTTGACCAGCCCATCCACCTCTGATTTTATCGAAGAGTACTTCTTTTGTTAAAGTAACCTCCGCGAGCAGTTTAACATCGTTCTTGTCGCTGTTAAGATTTCCATTATTCCGGCTACACGAAGCCAATCCGAGCAATAGAATACCGTATATTATTAGCTGTTTCATTTCTTATATGGGCAGATTACTAACAGGCTTATTTTCAGAATAAATAACAAGGTCATTGATTCGTATTTCGTAGTTTTCGGAAGCATTGACCCATTTGAGTGTAACTTCATGTTCACCTTCCTTGAGTTGATATTTCCATGCCGGTTCTAATCGGCGCGAAGTGTTTTTCATTGGCAGGTATACGGTTTCATCCTTAACACCATCAATGTATATCTCTACTTCTGCAACATAAGGATCATTAAGTTCTGCAAGTCCAAATGTTTCTGACCCAAACTTTTTAGCAATTCTATCGATATAATCGGGGTCTACCTTTGTTCGGTTTACCATGTTACCATACAAAATGTACCCATTACCCTTAAAAGTGAAAGTGAAATCTTTTGTGATAGAAAAATCAATTCTTTCCCTTGCAATTGGGTATGTATTTTCAAAGTTCTGTTCAAATGCTACAGGCACAGCGTCCTTGTAAGGAATCTCTATTAAGTTGTCTTTTATTTGACCCCCTTCTGATTCAAGCACCTCCAATGCATGTTTATAACTCAGCTCATATGCTTTTGCCAGAGACATTTCAGTGCCTTCGAAATTAAGAGCTTCAATTTCCTGCAAAGGCTTTAGCCAGAAATCAGGCAATCCTGAGTATCCGGTCATTACTCCCAATATGCCACCAACTGAAGCTGCATTGCAATCAGCATCCTGGCCGCAACGGGTTGCAATATCAACCGATTTCGTATAATTGCCCTGACCATATAGAAGACCAATCGTTGTGTATGCTGAATTTATCTTCGCGTCAATGTTGAAAGACAGGTAGACACCTTTAGGACATCCAACGTCTTTATTCCATTTCTTTTCCAATTCGAACCATGTAGCTTTCCAGTCGCCAGGGTATTGGCTGTGCCATTTTACAACATCTGCAATACAACTATGGAACTGGGTTCCTGCGGGAATTGTCTTAAGAGCTTCAGAAACAATTCTGTTTACGTCATTGGTAACGAATGCCATTGAATACATCGAAGCCATATAGACACCACCATACCAACCGTCGCCGCTATTCATAATATGTCCAACCCGATCAGCTATTTCAGTTGCTTTGTTGAGCATACCGGGTGCCATAAGACCTATAAAATCAGATTCAATCTGAAAATCGAGATCATCAGCATGTGGATTATTTAACCAATGCCCTGTTTGTGGAGGCTTTAAACCTCTGAGAATATTATAACGTGAAGCCTGATTTGCGTGAGCAAGATGATATGCTGTATTAGCCCAGTAAGATGCAATGGTATCCATATTGGCATTGATACCATACTTTTCAAAAACATTAACGAAATTAAGATCAGTATAGATGTCATCAAATAATCCGGGCTTTTTATCCCACCAATACTTTACATAATGTTCATCCCAGGGAATAACCTGATACTCATCAATAATTGATCCCTGATATTTGAACTCAACAGGTGCACCATAAACCACACCAATGGTTTGACCTGCCCAACCACCTTTAATCTTATCCTTTAGTTGTTCAGTGGTTAATGAAGTTGTTAAACCTTCAGTATTGCTATTTTCACCTGTTGCATTATTATTTTTATTAGAGCAAGAAGCTGCTAAGAGGCTAAAACCAATGGCTGTTACCAAGAGGAGCGATACATTTCTTAATTTAATTCTCATGATGTTAATAGACGATTTAGTAGCTTGTATATACACTTAATTCAGTAATTGAAGTGAAACCTGATACATTCTTTGTGTATTTGTTCCAGTGATCCTGTATCATTGCATCACCAATAATCCTGATACCTTTAGTGGTTACAGGGTCAAAAGAGATTACATATTCGGCAAAATGGGGCTGAATGAATACAATATCAGATGCAGGCAAAGAGGGATTAATCTCCACAAAACCAACTGAAATCCATTTGCCTGCATCATTCAGATATTGTACATTCAGAGAAGTAAACCAACCACCAAACTCCTCCATTCCACCTGTATTGAAGACCAATGAATTTATGGTCTTCGGTTCGTTCCATCCATAGCCATAGTAGTCTTCTTTTGGAAGCTTTGACTTAGCAGCCAGAGAATAAAATACCGACCCCGGCCCACCGGTTATTCCGTCATTAATAACATTTACATCCTTTGCATAAAGCGAAAATCCGAATGTATGCCAGCATGAATCGAGCACTTTTTCATTCAGATGCCTGATATTTGCATAAATGGTATCAGCGACTGGAGCTATATTAGTGGACCTCACCAAAAGGTTAAAGGTCCTTGTAGTTTTTTCTTTTCCATTATCCAATTGAAGGGTTACCTCGTACTTTCCGGGCTTTTCGGGTGTGCCGGTTATTCTTCCCTTATTAAAGGAAACTCCATTTGGTAGTTTACCCGAAATTATACTCCAATTGTATCCCTGATTAGCAGGTGTGTAGAATGTATAATCAACAGGTTTACCGGCTTCCATCTTTGGTAATGGTCCAAGATAGAACTCAACAGGTGCATTATACACTGCATCAGTGTTGATTGTTATAACCTCCTTACCTGCAGATCCACTTACTTTTCCACCTTTCAGTACAATGAGATCTACAGCTGCCTTCACAGTTTGATCTATGATGTCGTTGATTTTGGCATCAGGAAGATCGTGACGTGTAATATTAATATACTTATTATTAAATGGCATTGTCCAACCTTCAATTGGTAAATAAAGATTGGCAGGCAAGCCTTTCATACCATTTATAATTCCCAACAAACCTGCTACAGTCGCAGCCTGGTTATCTGCATCAAATCCCATAGCACATGAAAGATCAAGTGTTCTTTGGAAATCGCCCTCACCATAAAGCATAGCCAGTATTGCACAAGCCCCGTTAAGATTGGCATTCCAGATAGTCTTGGTAAGGTCAGGCTCATTTACATAGTATTTGTCAGCCATAACTTTCCAGGCAGCTTTCCAGTCATTAGGATATTTTGCATGAAGTGCAATCATTTCCCTAACTGTAGTTGCATACCGTCCTGTAGGAGGGAGGGATTCAAGCCCAATATTAATAAGCTTTTTTACATCGCTTTCAAAGAATGCAGCCGCGTACATAGCGCCATAATGAATTGTTGGTTCCACTCCCCATTCATCACTGGTGATTCTGGCTGCCCATTCTGATTTCGAAGCAGCATACTTAACCATTCCTGGAGCAGTAAATGCCCAAATCTCATTAATTAGCTGAGGATCTATCTGATACCAATGCGGATTGAGTTCCTTACTTCCTGTGAATGGAGGAGTATAACCAAAGTGCATTAATCCCAATGCGGCCCTGTTTGCCAGCCAAACCTTGTCGCGTACATGATACATCCATGCTTCCCTGAGCTGTTGATATGAAGGCTCCGGTCCATATTTCTGCATTTGCAACAGATACATATATTCTACATCGGTGTCATCATCAGAGAAAGCGCCGTCGTATTTAGCAAGTTTATCGAGATTTTTGCTGTAGCCATATGGCCAATTCTCAGGACCCGGTGCTTCAACATACTTATTTTCATGCGGCAGACCGTAGATATTTCCTATCATTTGTCCTATCCATGCCGCAGCAATTTTGTCATGCAGCTCATTCAGAGTAATTTTCTCCGGTTTACCGGCAAAAACACCTGATGATACCGACACTAAAACCAATAAAACACTTAGCTTCAATATTCTTTTAACCATTATCTTCTATCACTTTATAATTATATTGCTCAAACTATGAATAGGATTCGGGGAGTCCCTAATTTATATGTAACCCAGATTCTGTACCAGCTTAGAGTTAGCACTTAAGGCTGTTTGTGGTATCGGGAATAATTTTGCAGTAGCACCTGAAGCAGGCTTATTCCACCAGGTATAACCCCAAACGCCGAATCTTATCTGATCCTGACGGCGGCGGCCTTCCCAGGCAAATTCTCTACCGAATTCATCCAGTAGTTCCTGATCGTTGATGTCGCCTATATCATAAGGTTGCAAACCGGCTCTTGTTCTTATCATCTGAAGTTCAGGATCGTTAATCATCTCGCTTGTTCTACCAAGGCGATACAGAGCTTCAAATTTTGTATACAGTACATCAGCATACCTGAAGAGAACAAAGTCGTTTTCCATATCGGTAACATAGTATTCAAGGTCTTTTTGATACTCATACTTGCAGCATCTGGCGCCTTCCCATTTCTTCCTTGCACGGTAGTTGTCGATAGTTGGCTTATACTCAAACCATGTTGTATCACCATTTTCTACAAAGTAGATTGGATTACCGTTCATATCATATTGTTGTCCGAAAAGAAACGAATTACGACGGATATCTTCTTCCGCATATTTATTGAAGAATTCTGGCTCAAGTACAAATCCGTCCCACATTTCACCTTTGAATCCAAAAGTAGCGCGACTTGCATCATTTAAGGTCAGAGTGTACCAGTATAATCTGTCCTTTGTATAAACCGAGTGGTTTGCAATTACAAATATATTTTCAGAAGAACTTTCATTATGTATTTTGAAGTTTGCAAAGTAATCTGGTTCCAGACTATAAGCATTGAGGTCAATAACCTGGTCGCAAGCGGTAACGGCATCAGCATATCTGTCAAGACCGGTCCATTCCTTTGAATTCAGATAAAGTTTTGCAAGCAGGGTATAAGCCATTCCTTTTGTTACGCGGCCATAGTATTCATCGGTAGGTTCAGCTTGCAGGATATTTACATTATCAAGAATTTCTTGCTCAATGAAATTGAAGATGAACTTACGGTCTTTTTGCTCGGGAAGTTCTTTATCAGTGAAGTTAATTGTAAACGGAACATTGCCCCAGTTGTCAATTGCCCAATAATAAAATAGAGACCTGAGTATTTTTATTTCTGAAACGATTCGGTCTTTACCCTCGAAAGATATCTCTGATTGTTCTGTCTCATAGATTACTTCGTTACAGGCGCTAATACCTTCAAAAACGTACTCCCACGACTGCCTTAATATTTTATTGGTTGAATTGAAGCGATGAGTATGAAGTTCGTCCCATCGGCCTTGTTCCCACCATAAACCATCATCACGACCCGGAATAACAAGTTCGTCGGATGCATTTTCCATCAACGACCACAAGCGTTGTTCTTCAGGAAAACGCTGCAACTTAGTGTATGCCCTGCCAGCATTCATCAACACGTCCTGTTCTGTTCGGAAGAAATCGTCAAGTGGAATGCTTGAATAAACATCCTCGTCAAGATCAGTACATGAAGTTGACAATCCAAGTGTGAGGGCCGAAACTATCGATATAATTTTAATTTTGGTATTCATGGCTAAAATCTTTTTTTAATTGAAGGTTACATTTACACCAAGGGTAATCAGCGTAGTGCGGGGATAGTATGATAAGTATTCAATACCCGGAGTTAGTCCGCCAAGGTTTACTTCAGGATCAATTCCCTTATACCCTGTCAGACAGAATACGTCCTGAGCTGTGGCATAAACTCTGATTCCTGATATGTGCTTGACATTCACTGGCATATTATATCCAATAGAAATGTTATCCAGTTTCAGGAAGGTAGCGTCTTCCACATATTTTGAAGAATACCGTGCATTTCCTGAAAATTCAGGTGTTTCAAACTGACTGAGTGTTACATTATTCAAACCTAATGTACCCCAGTTTTCGTAGTAAAGCCTGTAGGTGTTTAGTACATCCCCTCCAATACTTGCACGCATGGAGAAACTGAGGTCAAAATCCTTATATGTAAAATAGTTGCTCCAACCAAGAGTTACATCGGGGAATGCATTTCCAATTACTTCCCAGTCGTCAGGACTTACTTGTCCAACTGGGTTAGCATTTTTAAACAAATCATGTCCTAATTCATCAAGTCCAATCCACACCGGACCGTAGAAAGTACCAAGTGCTTCACCTTCGCGTATTTTCTGGGCGTTTATACCAATTGAGCCGCCAATCCATCCCAGATCATAGGATTTATCGGTAAACTCATCATTTGAAAATTTCTCAAGAATGTTCTTGTTCCTGTTAGCGGTTAAGATTGTAGTCCAGTTAAAGTCCATTTTTGAAACTACCAGTCCTTTAAGTGTAAGCTCTATACCTCTGTTGCTGATAGTACCGACATTAGTAAATAGCTCTTTGTACAGATAAGGAGGCACTGATACATTATAGGTATAAAGAAGGTCGGTGCTCTTTCTGTAATAATAGTCAATTGTACCGCTTAGTCTGTTATTTAATATTGCAAAATCAAGACCAGCATTTATTTCATGCTTGTTTTCCCATTTAAGGTCAGGATTTGGATTGCTAATAGGTTGATAGGTGTTTATCCATTCTCCATTGTAGAAGAACTTACCTGCACGCCCCATTAATAGCAATGATTTATAGTTTCCTATGTCCTGGTTGCCCGTAACACCGTATCCTACACGAAGTTTAAGATCATTTACCCAGGCAATTTCGCTCATGAAATCTTCGCGATTAATTCTCCAACCTGCACTGATTGAAGGGAACCAACCCCATTTGTGATTGTCGCCAAAGCGTGATGATCCTTCGCGTCTCAGGGAGATTGCTGTTAAATATTTTTCATCATAATTGTACATTACCCTTCCGAAGAATGAAATGAGTCTGCTTTTTTCACGATAAGATCCCATTTCGGCGGTGCCTTCTGAAAGTGCTATACCGGCTCCTATATTATTTGGTCCATAAATATCAGTATCAAATCCTGAATTTATCATGTATGAATCATTCATCTCAACCTCTTCAAAAGAGTATCCTGCAAGAGCCTGTAAATTGTTCTTGCCAAATGAGCTTATATAATTGACAGTACTTTCATACTGAATATCACTGCTTTTGCCATTGCTTATTTCAGCTTCTCCATTTGAACCAAGTCGACTGGGATAGTATTTTGTACGGTAAGAGAAATCCTCCCAATCTGATTTCTCAATAGAAATAAGATTAACCCAATTGATTGAGTTACTGAGTTTTAATGAAGCACGCAAATTTCCGCCGGCATCATTCGTCTTGCCTGTACGGACGCGCTCATTGAGCATTGCAACCGGATTATAATAATCCATCCCTGATATCAGCGTATAACCACCGGTATAAGTATTGCCCGGATCATAAATGGGTGACGTCGGGTTTCTGATGAAAGCCTGATAGAATAGATCGTAGTTTGCAGGACTATAATTGCGCATTCCATAACTCAAGTTGTAATCCAGGGTTAGAAGGTCGCCAAGTGCCATCTGCTTAATGTTCGTTTTAAGAAGGTATTTGTCAGATTGGTTATCTTTTAATAAGCCTTCAGTTTGGTTTACGAAAATTACAGTACGGTGAGAGAAGTTCTCATTGCCACCAGAAATTGCTAAATTGTGTGTATGCCCAATTGGAACCGGACGAGTAATTTCTTTAAACCAATCAGTTTCAGCACCATATAAACTACCGGCTTTTTCGGGAGCGTATTTCTCAATAGCTTCTTTAAACTGTGAAGCTGTGAGGTTTTCCACGCTTCTTGGAGCAACTTGTGCACTTATGTAACCGGAGTACTCAATTTTGCTTTCGCCTCTTGCTGCTCTTTTAGTTGTAATAATAATAACACCATTAGAACCACGTGTACCATAAATAGCAGCAGCAGCACCATCTTTAAGCACATCAACTGATTCAACTTCTTCGAAGCTCACGTTCTTAAGATCAGCACCGGCAATTCCATCAACAATAATTAGTGGCCCCTGTCCTGAAGTAAGCGTATTAGTACCACGAAGTAGAATTTGATAACCCGATTGAGGGTCAGCTCCGTCAGGTTTAGTAATTGACAATCCTGCTACCTTACCTTGCAACATACCAATAGGATCATTGTAAGATCCTTTGTTGAAGTCATCTGCTTTAATTGAAGCTATAGAACCAGTAACCTCCTTTTTGGTAGTAAGTCCATATCCAATTACTACTATTTCATCGAGGGATTCTACATTTGGAGCCAGCCTGACATCAATTGTTGTTTTATTGGAGATTTCTATCTCTTGTGAAACATAGCCAATAAAACTGTAGACTAAAGTTGCTCCTTTAGGTGCATCAATTGTATATTTCCCGGCAATATCTGTAATGCTGCCTGTTTGAGTGCCTTTTACAACGATGTTAACACCCGGCAGGGATTCTCCATTTGAACCGTCAGATACCTTCCCAGAAATTCTTATGGTGTTTGATCCTTGCCCAAATATGTTAAGGGAGAATAGCAAGAAACACAAAGTCATCAAAAGACTTGGGAACGTGTATTTCACTTTATTCATGATATTATGGTTTATTAGTTGTTTTTATTTTTCTACTTCGAGTGAAGCAAGTTCCGAGCGGTAAGGTATAGATGACTGTGCACCCATTCGGGTAACCGTAATAGCAGATGCTTTAGCGGCCATCTGCACTGCTTCGAGAATGCTTTTACCCTCTGATAATCCAACACATACAGTTCCACAGAAAACATCACCTGCTGCAGTTGTATCAATTGCCTCTACCCTCACAGCTTCAACAAACTGGTAATTGTCGTGTTCCTTAATCAATGCGCCTTGTGCTCCCAGAGTTATTACCACAATATCCACACCCTTATCGCTGATAATTTTAGCGGCTTGTTTAGCTGATTCCAGATCTGTTACCTTAATTCCGGAAAGTATTTCGGCTTCGCTCTTATTAGGTATGATTATATAAAGGTTCTTCAAAAGTTTGTCAGAAAGTGCCCTTGCAGGTGCCGGATTAAGAATCACTTTAACACCTTTGTTATTTGCCATTTCAGCAACATATTCCACAGTGTCAATAGGAATTTCAAGCTGCATTAATACCAGGTCGCTGCTTTCAATCTCTTCAGTTGCCTTATCTATATCAGCTCTGCATAAAGAGGCATTAGCCCCTGATGCAACCACTATGCAATTTTCGCCAAAGGAATCTACGGTGATAAGCGCAACACCTGATGGATTTTTGCTATCTGAAAAGATATAATCTGTTTTTATGTTCTCGGCATTATACAATGTTACTGATTGTCTTCCGAAAACATCATTTCCTGTTTTTGATATAAGTGTGACGTTTCCACCTAAACGAGAAGCTGCTACAGCTTGATTCGCACCTTTACCACCGGGATTCATGAAGAACTCCCCACCTAAAATTGTCTCACCCGGTATTGGTAACCGGTCTGCCTTTATGACCATGTCGGTATTGCAACTTCCGACAACTACTATTTTCTTTCTTTGCATGTATTTAATTATCTGTTTGAGAGTTACAAAGCTAAAGCATGGTATTGTTAAAAAAAGCCAAAAAGTTATGTCAATCTGTAATTCTAAAATGGGTATTTGCTTAGATGAATAGTCTTAGAAAGCACTAAATCAAATGATTAAATAATTCAATTTGTGCTAAGTTTATAGAATTATAACATTATCTTTGGGCGGGAAATAAAAAATCATCTGCATAAATCCTTCTACTATATATGGAAAACCTTTTCATAGAGCTCATACAGGCATCAATTGCTAACCTAAACAGAAATGCAGCAATCCACAAAGTATATTTTTTGCAAAAGGATTAATAAAAGTCAGATTACGTTTATTGAACCGACACATTAATAATAAGTAGCTGAATAGTATAAAATATGACCAAGTTTGAAGCCCTTATAAACCTGATACACTCAATGAGTCAGGCAGAGAAAAAAGCATTCACAAGTAAAGTCTGTAAGAAAAAGGTGACCACTGAGTATGTCCTATTATATAATGCTATAGAGGAAGGTGCCGGACAAACACCTTCGGAAATAAGGAGCTCATATTCAATCAGAGGAAAGAGCGCAAATTTTGAAACCACAGTTAAATATCTAATGAGTCTGTTGCTGGATATTTTGTTGGATCTCCGAAAAGAGCAGGATAGTTTTTATTCACTCTTTAATAAAATACTTAAGGCTAGGGTACTATTTGAGAAGTCCTTATTCGAAGAGAGTTTTGAATTGCTTCATAATGTCAAAAGGCAGGCTACTAAATTTGAGAATTATTACGCATTACTTCTAGCCGGAAGAATAGAACTTGAGTATTTACTTATACTTAATTTTCCAGATACCGACGAAAAAACGCTTCTGAAAAAGCAATTCGATGTAAATGAATCACTCAAGTATTTAAGAAAGATAAATGAGCAGTCTTCGTTATACGAGATATTGAAACACCGTATAGCAACAAAAGGATATGCCAGATCGCAAAAAGAAAAGGATGAGCTGAATGATCTGGTGTATAGCGAACTAAGTATAGTGGCATCATTTGGTCCGGAGAATTTTGAGATATCCAAGTTGCACCAACTCTTCCAGTCGAATTACCTTATCAGTGTGGGTGATTATGAATCAGCTCTGCGGTCTTACGCCGAATTGAACAATCTTTTTGAGCAAAACAAGCACTTATGGAGCAGTCCTCCGGTTTATTATGTTCAGTCACTTGAAGGTGTTCTCGAAAGCCTGAGAAGTATCCGTAACTATGAGAGTATGCCGCATTTCATAAACCAGTTGAAGAAAATTGAAAGCAATTCCATTGATTTCGATCTGCATGTACAATGCATTGTGTATTTGTACGAGTTGTTTCCTCTGCTTGATAAAGGAAATTATTTGGCTGCAGCTCAACACATGGAAGACAACCGCACAAATATTTACAACAACTTTCAATCGTTAAGTTTAGCCAGGCAAGCAGAGATAAGTTTGTACACTGCCCTCATACATTTTGGTAATAAGCAATATTCTAAAGCTTATAAATTTCTAAGTCAAATAATTATACGTGGGAAGAACTATTATTACCTGCCTTTATACCGAACAATAAGGCTTGTGAACCTCATGATACTATATAAGTTGGGAGATTTTGAACTTATTCACTATGAAATCAGATCGATTAAACGAGATCTCTCGGGTTCTGTTAAGGGATATAAAATAGAAAAGATTTTTTTGAAGTTCCTGTTGAGAGAGTTGCCTTCATCATATAGAAAGCGTGAGCTACTATGGGAAAAGTACAATGCCGATTTTAGTGCATTGCAACACGATGTCTATGAACAGCAAGTACTTCACATCTTTGATTTTACTGCATGGGTTGAAGCTATAATAAAGAAGGTTAGCCTATCGGAGATTATCGCCGGAAGAAATTCTCAAGCTCAGGTATCAAGTGCACAGGTTTAGTAGTTTTTAGTATTTTTGGTCTGATATAAGTTAATAGTAAAGTTAGGAATACATTAAAATTAACTAAGAGTACACTTACGATAAGCCTAAGTTAAGAGTAAGTTTACCGTAATTTTACCGTAAGTGAACCGTATCTGTAAATATAATTTATCCTTTTTTATTTTCCGTTTTCAAATAAACCTTTAATTTTACTTTGGTGATACTGCTTAAGGATAGGTGGCAGTGAAGTCATGTGAGCACGAATTCAAGTGGAATCTTGTGCCCTCGGATACAAAAAGAAAGGACAGATAATTTAATTGCTCAATGACTGAAAGCGTAATAATATACTATTTTTCAGGAACGGGTAACTCAAAAAATGTTGCCGGTTGGCTATATGAAAATGCCACCAGCATAGGAGCAAAATGTGATTTGGTAAGTATTTCCAATCTGGAATATCCAATAGAAAAGCCCCCGGAAGATACTCAGGTTATTATTATTTCTCCTGTACACGGTTTTAATTATCCACCATTAGTTTTAAAATTCATTACTCGATTTCCAAAAGGGAAAAACAGAATCGTATTAATGTGTACCAGGGCAGGGCTGCTCATTGGGAAGTATAATCTCCCAGGCGTAAGTGGCTTGACTTTCTATTTTTCATCTTTAATCCTGACACTGAAAGGGCACAAGATATCAGGAATGATACCTGTTGATCTACCTTCAAACTGGATATCATTTCATCCGGGATTGAATCGTCCTACTGTCGACGTGCTTTATCAGAAGAATAAAAAGAAAGTTCAAATACTGGCTGAAAGGATTTTTGCGGGCAAAAATGTTTGGAGAGGGCTACGCGATATCATACAGGATATAATTGTGATACCGATTTCTCCTGCCTATTACCTTGTTGGCAGGTTCTTTTTGGCCAAAACTCTGTATGCGTCAAGAGACTGTGATGACTGTGATATTTGCCTTAAGGCTTGTCCTGCGAAAGCAATTATAAAGATTGACAACAGAATGTACTGGACTTTTCGTTGTGAAAGCTGTATGAAGTGTATTGCCAATTGCCCCAAACAGGCAATTGAGACAGCTCATGGATTTGTCATTGGATATATATCCCTTGCATCTGCTATTACAGGGTCACTTTTGCTCTTGTTTGAGAAGTATGTTCTTTCACTTGAAAGCGGGTTAGTGAAATGGATTATTGAAAGTGCTATCCTCATCTTTTTACTGGGAGTGGCATATCGGATTATGCATTACCTGATGCGTTTTAAGTGGATTGAAAGAATGATGGTTTACACGTCGCTCACGAAATTTAAGTTTTGGGGCAAAATCAGGATAAGGTATTATAAGCATGGCAATCCGGTTGTTAAATGATAACCAGATAGTGATTGTATTTGCTTTTTATAAGTAGGTGATAAAGTACTTTTTCACACTATTTACTAAGTGGCTTATTATATGTAGGGTAGAGAATTCTACTTTCGATATTGGTGTCATTTGTCGTTACTCAATCTTAATTTGGATTTTGTTGTTATTTTTATTTTAAAGTCTAACAATATACTTATGAAGCTATATTTACTGTTACTTTACTTGTTTGCTTTTACCGGAACGCTTCTTGCTCAAACTGAATTGTCAGATGAACCTGGTCAGAAGCATTTTTCACCGAAACATAGTCTTGAACTGGGATTTGGATTTGGTCATTTAGTTAACCAGGATTTGGTTTTCTCACCATTCATTCATCGCGATTTGGCTTTTCCCTCTGCTATGATAGGTTACGAGGCACAAGGCAGATTAATTCACAAGATAAGTTTGAGATACGCTTCTTTTTGTACTGTACTAAATGAGTCTTATGAATATTTTGAGGATGGTGAGGAAGAGACAACGACACCTCATTCATTTACAAATATTAATCTGGGCTACAATGCTGGGTTGCCTTTACATTTGACAGAGAAACACAGGATGATAGGTGGGTTGTCGTTATCGTGGGATATTCATTCGCTGAATTATTCATATGGTCGTATAGGTAGTGTTGGCTATTATTCAGGTACAGGAATAGGAGTGTTCGGCAAATATGAATGGTTTTTATCTGAATCGACCAAAGTCTCTGCCAATATTCAGATTCCTTTGGTATCGTGGATTGCCCGGTCGCCGTATCTGGTAAATGATGATGAGTTTATTGAGAATATTTCTTCCCATAAGGGTATACCAACGTTTATAGATTTTTTAGGTGATGGAAGGTTAGTCACTCTGAATAGACTTCAACGATTGTCAACAGCTATAGAAGGAAGCCACATATTAAGTAATCACTGGGCAGTGGGAGGAGAATGGAGCTTTGGTTTTATTCATACATCCAGACCGAGAAATTTGGTGTCGTACCAGAATACATTGGTGGGTAAAGTGATTTATGTTTTCTAAAAAGAGATTCAAGATGAGAGTACTTTTAATACTATTTGTAGCGCTACTACTAACTTCATGTGAACAAAGTTTTGAAGAGGAGCCGGCAAATAATCCGGAAGCAATATTTGAGAATATTTGGAATACTTTTAATGAGGAGTATGCTCCTTTTGACGAAAGAAATGTGGACTGGCATGAGGTTTATGACGATTTCAGACCATTGGTTAGTGCAAATTCTTCTGAGGAGGAATTGTATCAGACTATTGCCACTATGCTGTCAGTTTTGGATGATGGACATGTGACTCTCACGGTTCCGGGGAAAGAGATATATAATTCAAATAGGATAAGGAGAGAGAAGATTGACGATGAGTTATTCAATCTTGAGTTGGTAAAAACTGAATATTTGGAGCCGGGATATCATTATGAAGAGGACAGTTACCTCTATGGTAAGATTAAGGGTAGAAACATTGGCTATATACATTTTAGTAATGTTGGCCAAAATTTTTACGAGATGAATGATTTCCTCGATAAGTTCAGTAACAGCGAAAGTCTGATTATTGATTTGAGGCACAATGATGGTGGCGATTTTACCTATTGCTATTCGGAGATAGGCAGATTAGTCGATAAGAAGCGACTGATATTCAGCAGCCGTACTAAAAATGGCACCGGCGTTAATGATTATACTGATTGGTACGAATGGTATGTTGAACCATCGGGAGATTTTATAAGTATACCGGTAATAGTTCTTACCGATCGGTATACAATCAGTGCAGGGGAGAGAGCAGTAATGGCATTCATGGCAATGCCAAATGTAAAGGTAATAGGAGATACGACAAGTGGCGCCCATGGAACAATGGTTGGCAGAGAACTGGCGAATGGATGGTTCTATTCAATTGTACCTCAAAAAGTGTTGATGCCTGATGGAAACTCCTATGAAGGAATCGGGCTTGCACCTGATGTTTATATCAAAAACACTATACAAGAGATGGAAGCAGGATCTGATAAGACATTGGAGGAAGCAATGAAGGCGAAGAGGTAAATTGAGTTTTTATTTGCCATAAACGGTTCATTTATATTTGAAGACCCAAAGCTTTTGCAAAATTTTATTTGGGATTATGCAACAATTATATAAGAATATTCGTTAACTTTGCAGAACAAAGTACTTTTCGATGAAAGAAGAAAAAGATTACCTACGTGATTTGGCAGAGATCCGTTCTATGATGGAGCGATCTTCAAAGTTTCTTTCTCTTTCAGGATGGGCGGGGATATTTGCCGGAATAATCGCACTGGCTGGCGCTTTTATTGCCTGGAAGGTTCTTGATTTCAACCCTGACAGCTTTACTTATACCTATAATTCGCCGGATAGTTCAGGCTTGACCAAAGTTTTTCTACTGGCAATTTCAGTACTTGGATTGGCACTGGTGTCTGCTTTTTTTGATTCTTATCGCAAAGCCTCAGGGAAAGGGGAGAGGGCCTGGAATACTACTTCCAAAAGGATGTTAATCAATATGCTGATTCCACTTACTACTGCCGGGATACTGATTGTGATTCTTGTCATTAATGGACTATCGGGCTTAATTGCACCTCTAACATTGATATTTTATGGAATTTCGCTATACAATGCCGGTAACTATACTTTTAAAATTATAAGAGTATTGGGATTGGTACAAATTACTATAGGTTTAATTAATTGCGTTTTTATTGAGTTTGGTCTGCTCTTTTGGGCAATTGGCTTTGGTTTAAGTCATATAATTTATGGTATTTACATGTTTAGGTTTGAGCAGTGAAATTTTCAAGTATCAACGGATTAAATAAAATCTTCGAAAGTCGGATAAGGCTCGGGATTATGTCAGCACTCTCAGTGAATGACATGATAGATTTTAATTCATTGAAGGAGTTTCTTGATGTGACAGATGGCAATTTAGCCAGTCATTTGAAAGCATTAGAAAAAGAAGAATATATCGCAGTCGAAAAGAGCTTTATAGGTAAGAAGCCTAACACAAAATATGCAATTACAATAAGAGGGAAGAAGGCATTTGAAGATCACTTGAAAGCATTGGAAAAATTAATAAAATCACAGCGTTGAATATTTTTTTATCTGTTTACTTTGCAATTCAAAGTACTTTTAACATCTCAATCAAATGGAAACACAAGAAAAATCTATTATCGAAAATGTGGGTCAGTTTATCCGTAAATCGGTGACCTTGAAACTATTATCAATCTTTGTTCTAATGTTACTGCTAATGATACCGATGGAATTTGTGAGGAGTCTGATATATGAGAGGGAGACATACCGTCAGACCGCAATAGCAGAGGTTAGCAATGAATGGGCAAATGAGCAGCACCTTTATGGGCCTGTTTTAACGATTCCGATTCAAAAGCAGGTGATTATTGACGATAAGGCTAAAATAGTAAGAGAACAGGTTCACTTACTGCCCTCACTACTCAATATTGAGGGAAACATAGAGCCCAAGTCGTTAAAGCGTGGAATATACGAGGTTGTGGTTTACGATTCAAAGATTTCATTTACCGGAAGTTATAAAGGGATACAAAAGTACCTGAAAGAATTAAAAGGGTATGAGTTATTATGGGATGAGGCTTTCCTTACCGTGAATATCAGTGATTTACGTGGAATCAAAGATAAAGTACAGATTAATTGGAATGGAAGAGAAATTTATGTTGAGCCGGGTTCAAGGATTCCTGCACTGATTGGCTCAGGCGTAACTGCAGACAATCTTAATCTTGGTGTATCAGACACATCTATGCTGAATTTCTCATTTGATCTGCACTTGCATGGAAGCCGGTATCTGGGTTTCCTGCCAATGGGGAAAGAAACGAATGTGAAACTATCTTCTACATGGCCTGATCCGAGTTTCACTGGCTCTTTTCTACCTGATGACCGCACGGTAACAAAGAATGGGTTTAACGCATTCTATAAGATTCTTGAGTTGAACAGGAATTACCCGCAATTCTGGATAGGTGACATGAACATAGAGAATATCCGCGAAAGCGATTTTGGAGTTAACTTATTATTGCCAATGAATGATTACCAAAAGTCAACCCGCTCTGTCAAATACGCTTTGTTGGCGATTGCTCTTACTTTTCTAACTTTCTTTTTGGTTGAGATTTTTAACAGGAAGAAAGTACATCCATTTCAATATATTCTAATTGGTCTTGCGATGTGCATGTTCTATACGCTGCTGATTTCGATTTCAGAGCATACAAACTTTGACATTGCGTACTTAATTTCCAGTTTGTCGGTCATAACCCTGATAGGCTTATATGCAAAAGCAATTCTTGAAAGCATTAAGCAAACTATTGTGTTTGTGGGAGTTATGGCACTTACATATTTATTTGTGTATATCACAATTCAGCTCCAGGATTATGCCTTACTAATAGGTAGCCTGGGCTTGACCAGTATCCTTGCCTTGACTATGTATATAACCAGAAAGATAAACTGGTATGATCTAAGCGCAGTGAGAGATTGATAATAAAATGCGAAATATCCTAAAATCAAAAAATAATGTCTAACCTTAAAACTTCAATAGTATGAATTCAATAATCAGATTATACAATGCAGACAAATCGCCAAAAACATTGCTACAACTAGCAATTGATACAGTAATTCTTTCTCTTATAGTTTTAATGGTGCCTCTGTTGGCGACCATAATAATTGATGGGATGCGGTGGGATGCAGCCGATTTTATAATAGCTGGTTTGCTCTTGTTTATTTCATTTTTTACTTATAAGGTGATAGCTCTGAAATCAAACATGATGTATAAAATAGCTACGGCAATCACTGTATTAACAGCACTTTTCCTTATTTGGGTAAATTTGGGTGTTGGACTTGTTGGAAGCGGCATGAATATTCCTAACTTATTATACGGAGCAATACCGGTAATTGGACTTATTGGTGCTATATCAGTGAAATTCAAACCATTGGGTATGGCGATGACTTTATTTGTAATGGCTTTACTAAATACGATAATAGCGCTAATTGTAGTTGTTGGAAACGACCATTACTCGGGTGAGAGTGCTACTTTGCAGATAATAATGCTGAATGGTTTCTTTATAGTTCTCTGGACATCTGCGGGGCTGCTTTACAGAAATGCACAGAAATATTCATAGATGATTGAAAGCCTGGTTATTATGATTGCGTTGTCTTATATGGAGGCAACGCAATTATTATAATAGGACATTATATTCCAAGTAATACCCCCATCCTCAGTATCGGGTTCTTATATGGCGACAGAGGATCTTCGATAACATCCCAAAGTGCCATTATATAAAAATAAGCTCCTGAAGAGATGCGTTGTTTATATCCTCCTCCAAGGAACAGACCGTCAACATTTGCATGGGTCGGTTCTCTTATAAACTGTCCTCCAATTATTCGGATATCATCATAATTATATCGTAATCTCTCATACTCTGCGTGTAGGAAGATATTTTCAAAAATACTGAATCGGGTATATAGACTAGCACCGTAAATATTGCTTTTTAAATCGAACCGATTATTTGTAGTTTGGTCGAAGTAAAAGTCCTTGTACTTGTAGTATTTATAGGTAAGGCCAATTCCGGCTTCAAGTCTGTCGGTTACACGATAACCAACTACAGGTGAAACTTCAATAAACGTAACAGTGCCAAATTGCAGTCCAAGACCACCGCCAAAAACCAGCCTTTCTTTAAATGGTTTGTCCTTAACCTCGGATTGATCGCTGTTTTTTTGAGCAAATGTGGTACTACTTAGTAGCAATGACAGTAATAATAGCAATGTGCAGTAATGGGTTCTCATAGCTTGGCATTATTTTCATGATAAAATTAGCGTATGGGAGTTTAAGAAGCAAGTGAGTGAGTGGAAATCTTCTCAATATTACACAGTGATTAAACCTTTAGGAATATAAAATGTTGTAAATCAGAAGACAATTAGTGCTTTAGATTTGATAATCGGAATGGATTGAGCAACTATAGTATAGTATAAGTAAAGAAGATTCATTGTGGAATAAGCACTATATTGATTAAAGTGAATCGGATTATTAAAATGAGGGAGTGATTACTCTGGCATGTAACTTGCTAGAAATCAACAATTGTACAAACACAGTAGCTAGCTTTTGAAAAAATCTTCAAATTTTTTTAGAAAAACGTTTGGAGATGTTACAAAAGGGTGTACTTTTGCAATC
>DIOT01000028.1:0-10592 GCA_002426195.1 Bacteroidales bacterium UBA5507
AGTCTATAAGAAAAGTTGGGCTTAGTGCAATTTTTGGTGTTTATTCATCATATCCGATATCAGCATCCCATGAGGTTTATAATGATAGGGTGCTGGAAATGGGAGTCAGGGCAGGTCTGCAATATGAGCTTGTTTTGACTCACCATATAAGTTTTGCAATAAGATCGGAATTTGAATATCCAATTAACGATTTTGGAAATATTTACACCATGCCCTCATTATTCGTGCTGGGAGGAGTGGCGTTTAAGCTATAGATTACAGTTCCTTGCAGTCACTACTATTGTATAAAATTTCTTCAAAATCAAATCAAATAATTATTAAATTGCAGGGTTAAAATCAGTTAAGAATCTACAATCATGTATTCCTGGGTTGAAATGGATTTGTTGCTTAAAAAATTCATACTTAATAACTAGTTGACGGCAAGCTTAAATAATAAAATTGAAATGGATGAATAATAGTAAACCAATATCTTTAAGATCGGTAATTTTAGGTGAATCCGTTACATTTCTTGAAAATGAAGAAATGCAATGTATAATTACGCAAAAAGGGATTGTTGAACTAATAAATCAATTAGTTAACTATAGGGAAGAGGGGAAAGATTTGTTTCCTCAAATATATATCGTTGATGATATAATGCTAATATTGAAATCGCTTCCTACTTCACAACACTGTTTTATTGGGAAAGGTGAAAAGACTAAAGAAACAATGCTAAGAGCACTAAAAAAGTGTGCACCTCTAACTGATGATGAGTGGGCCCTTTACATTCAAAGAAATGAAGATAGTTTCGAATATGGAGTTTTTAGAGCTGGAACTTCGTTATTATCAGTTTCAATTGAAGAAACACTTATAAACAATGGGTCTAAAGAAATTAAAGCAATTCTTTTACATCAAATCTCCGATAAATTGATTGAAGTAAGGGGAGTAGTAAACGATTCATTAATAATCAATTTTGGTGGTAGTGAGGAATCGTCAAAATCCCCAATTGAAAATCAACAAGAATTTATTAAATCTATTGTAAAGTATGTTCCATCTGAAATAAAAGAACCAACAGTTAACTTTTATAAAAAAATATTCAACGAAGTATTAAAAGTTGGACACGGAACATTAGCTTGCATAATAAGCAATACAAAGAAAGAATTACCAAAGAAGTTATCTGATGGAATAATATTAGATAAACGTATAAATATTCCAGAACAAATTAGTGATTTGTTGAACAGAAACGACTTACAGGCAAATTCATCTTTAAATGGTTCATATTCAATAATTAGTGGAATGATGCAAAGTGATGGTATCACGGTGTTTACAGATAAAGGAGAAATTGCTGCCTATAACGTATTTGTAAAGCATCCTGCCAGTATTGCAAAAACTAATACTTCAGGTGGAGCTCGCAGCAGAACTTTTTTGACTCTCTGCAACATGATAGGAAACGGTATTGAGGCGGCATATATTCAATCACAAGATGGTAAAATTGAAATAAAAAGCAATGAGCAATAATGAAATTGTAATATGGCAGAATAACACTTTGCCTGAGTTGCCAAGAAAGGTAAAGAAGATTGAAGAAATGGTAACATATGGTATTCAACTTCAAGAAAAAGATAAACGGCAAATTATTTCAGCTTTTAATAATGAAGCATATGAAATGGTTTCAACTTATACCTGGACAAAAGCAATAACATCTCTTAAGAATCAGCTTAGCATGATGGGAATTTCCTTCATTGCTGAAATGCTAGATCGACCAGATATTAACGAACACTCAAATTTGCAGCAAGCTATCTCTGATTTCGAAGCAATCAGATTAGCGGAAGAACTTGGTGTGATTAGTGGTACATCTGCATTCAGGTTAAAACAAGCGATGGAAACTGTTATTCATTTTAACCAAACAGATTTAGAAGAAGATAGCGAAAATGAAATGACTGAAGATGAAGCTAAAACAATTGTTCGGTCATGTATTCAGGGAATATTGGGTTATAGTAAAATTGAGGCTGCAATTGATTTTAAAAATTTCAGAAGTGAACTTGAGGAGAGAACTTTAAATGATGACAACCAGTATATTATAAAACTAATTCAAAGTCCATACTTTTTTCATAGAACTGTAATTCGTATTTTATTGTCAATTATTAAAACATCTTCTGGTGCTCAGTTAGAGAATGCGCTTGCCAATTCAAATACAATAATTCCTTTAATTTGGAACAGTTTGAAGCATCCAGAGAAATGGCATATAGGTAGAACTTATTCTGAACTATTTACTGATGGACAAACAAAAGCGGCAAGCGGAGTAAAAAAAGTTTTGCTAAAAGTTAAAGGATTTGATTTTGTACCAGAAGACCTTCGTTCATCCTCATTTATTAAAATTGCAAATGAAGTATTGACAGCACATTATGGGATGAATAATTTCTATAATGAACCTAAGCCTATTAGTACTTTGTATAGTATGGGTAGTGTGATTCCAATACCTGCATTTCCTGTTTGCATGACAGCGGCTCTTTGTGTAAAGCTGGGTAATTTTTATGGGATTTCTATTGCAGCACAAGGACCAGCAAACGAAATACTAAAAAGCACAACTGAGGACAGGTGGATTTATTTCTTTAAAGAATGCGTTCAGACAAATGACAAATTGCTATACAAACTAACTCAATCAAGTCCCCTTGAAAGATGGATAAATTTATTTTCTAATATTTTGATTGATAAAATAATTCCAGAAATCCAAGAAAAAGATGTCATAAATCTATTACGTTTTACAAAAGAAAAGAATCGAGCAATTGTAAGCAAACTTGCCAGTCAAATGTATCGCAAGATTGGATATACAAATAAATAAAGGACAAGTTATAAAGTTGTAATAGCTAAAACCAAGATAATATTAACAAATGAAACCTGACTTACAGCTTGATTACGATGCTTTTTTACGGTCATTTAAGAGAAATCTTGATGTTCCTCATTCATTTTTATTAGGTGCAGGTGCTTCTATTAGTTCAGGGATACAGTCAGCTTATGATTGTATTTGGGAATGGAAGAAAGATATTTTTCTGTCAAAGAATATTAATGCATCAGAATACTATAAAAATTTCAAAGAAGAACCTGTTAGAAAAAGTATTCAAAAATGGATTGACAATCAAGGAGATTATCCCGAACTTCATTCATTTGAAGAATATTCTTTTTATGCAGAAAAAGCTTATCCAATTAGTGAAGATAGAAGAAAGTATTTCTTAAATCTTATTGAAAATAAAGAACCATATATTGGCTATAAACTGCTTTGTATACTCGCCTCTAAAGGAATTGTCAAATCAGTTTGGACCACTAATTTTGATGGTTTAGTTGTGCGTTCTTCATATCAAAATAAACTAATTCCAATAGAAATTACCTTGGATAATGCTGAAATGATATATAGAAACCAAAGTAGTAAAGAGTTACTTACTATAGCCCTTCATGGTGACTATAAGTTTAGTTCTTTAAAAAATACAGCGAATGAACTTGATTCTCAGGATACAACTTTCGTCGATTATTTGACCAATTATCATGTTGATAAAAATATGATAGTGATTGGTTATAGTGGTCGAGATAAATCATTAATGGCTGCAATTCAGAAAGCATTTTCGAGAAAGGGTTGTGGCAGATTATACTGGTGTGGATATGGAGCTGACATAAATTTCGAAGTTTCTGAATTAATTACTCAAATTAGAAAAGCTGGTAGAGAAGCGTATTTTGTTTCTACTGATGGATTTGATAAAACAATTATTCATTTGGCAAAATCAGCTTTTGAGGATAATACTGAGGTTTCAAAAGAAATTCAAGACGCTTTGGAAATAACTGAGAATAATGAGTATTTGAAAACTGATTTCAGTATTAATTTTCAAAAAACTGATAAATACATAAAAAGCAATCTTCATCCAGTAGTATTTCCAAAGGAAATTTTCCAATTTGAAGTGAATTATAATGATGAGAAACCATGGAAATTTCTAAAAACTCTTACCAAGGAAAGCGATGTTTGTGCAATTCCTTTTAAGAAAAAAGTATTTGCACTTGGAACATTGTCTGATATATCCAACTTATTTAAACCATACATAAAAAGTGAAATAAAAAGAGAGCCAATTTCGAAATCTGATGTAGAAAACGTATCTGCGTTTAGGTCTTTAATGCTTCAGGCTATATTAAAGCATTTCACCTTAAATTCAGCAATTTCAACTAATTACAAAGATAGACTTTGGCTTAACTCTACAGGAAGTGATTATAACAATATTAAAGTTCATAAGTCAATATATGTTTCTTTATATTTTGATGATAATAAAAACTTTGGATACTTAACATTTACACCAACTGTATACTTAACATCATCCGAGGAAATATCAAAACATCAGAAACAAACTATTAGCAAATTAAATTTAGAAAAACTCTACAACAACAAGTATGATGACATTTTAGAATTTTGGAATAAAATATTATTTAAGTCTCAACAATTATGCTTTGAATATCCATCAGAATCAGGAAGTGGTTTTGAATTTAAAATTTCAGCAAATACAGCATTTGGGGAGATAAATGTTTTAGATCCTAACTATAGAACATATTATCCAAAAACATACAACAAAAAAAGAACCCAATTTAAAGGCGTTCAATTTTTAGAGCCTCAATTAGTTTTTAGAAACATTTCTTCGGAGAAGGAATTTAGAGATTATCATCCAATGAGAGGCTTAGTTAATAATAGGCCCTTTGATGTAAATCTCAATGGTATTATACTATCAAATGAAATAAACTTATCTGTAATTTGTGGCAAAATTTATTCAATCAGTTTTTATAATTTTCTCTCTAAAATTCAATCAAGACATCCAGCTGATAATATTAATCCTGACTATTTAATTGACTATCCTGGTTTTTCAACTGTTTATGATGTTCCAATTAATATCCCCTACTTTGAAAATAGCGAGAAATGGTTAGATATTGATTTCAAAGCCGATAACTCTTTGGAATTACCTGCAAATGCTGTTAAGCTAGCAAGACTAATTACTTCAAAAATTGAACAAATATCAAATACACAGGGGCAAAGTACAATTGTAATATTCATACCAACTGAATGGCAGGTTTATGAAAACTATATAGATAAAGGAGAGAGTTTTGACTTACATGACTATATTAAGGCATTTTCAGCTTCAAAGGGAATTTCAACCCAGCTAATAAGAGAAGATACCTTGTATGATACTTTAAAGTGTCAGATTTATTGGTGGTTATCTCTTTCTTTTTATGTAAAATCATTAAGAACACCGTGGATATTAAACAACCATGAAAAAAGTACAGCTTACGCAGGGATTGGATATTGCGTTTCTAAAATTAAAGACAAATCTGAAATCGTAATCGGCTGTAGTCATATTTATGATTCAAATGGACAAGGGCTAAAATATAAGTTGTCAAAAATCGATAATTATTTTTTGGATAAACGACTTAATCCATATTTATCTTTCAAAGATGCCTTTCAGTTTGGTGTTTCAATAAGAGAGTTGTTTTATCAATCACTTGATAAACTTCCTGAAAGAGTTGTAATTCACAAAAGAACGCGATTTACTGAAGATGAAATTAATGGAATTAAAGCGAGTTTAAACAAAGCTGGAATAAAGAAAATAGATTTAATTGAGATAAATTTTGAGGTTGATGCAAGGTTTGTCGCTATGAGTGTTTATAAAAACGAATTACAAGTTGATACATTTCCTATCTCTAGAGGAACTTGTATTGTAATAAATAATGATACCGCTCTTCTTTGGACACATGGAATAGTGCCATCTGTTAGACAAAACAACTATAGGTTCTATTTAGGAGGAAGAAGCATTCCAGCACCCATTAAAATAACAAAACATTACGGTGAATCAAATATTGATCTAATTGCGACTGAAATACTTGGACTAACAAAAATGAATTGGAATTCCTTGGATTTATATTCAAAACTTCCATCTACAATTGATTCATCAAATCAGATTGCTAGAATTGGAAAGCTTTTATCTCGATTTGAAGGGCGGACATATGACTATAGATTATTCATTTAATAGAAGCCAGCTGTAAACATAGGTATAAAAGCTGTGGGATCTATAGTAACAATCACCAAGTAATAAAAATTTAATATCAAATAGATATTTTATTAAATTGCAGGACTGAAACCAGATGATCTAACCTCATACATCCTGGGTTGAATTGGAAGTATTGTATGAGAAACTCGTACTTAAAAACAAGTTATGAGTAATTTGAATAAGACAAACAACGGTTAAAGAAAACCACTTTATGGTAAAAGAAAAAAAGTCAACCGAAAAAAGTCGAGAAAGCAAATGCGATTAACGGCAGAAGAATATGACCCGAAAACTGCATAGCAAGGTAGGGCGCAATTAATCAATCATAAAAATGAAAAATTTAGTTTATCTATTTGTAATGGCCATAATCTTGGCAAGTTGTTCTAAAGATAAAGTAGTAGAGCAACAATCAAGTGACAACAAGAATGAGATTAGACTTGTAACTTTGACAGATGGAAGTAAAACTGGTGTAACCTTATTAGAGTTTAGTAGTGTTGAGCATTATGAAGCAACTATTTCCACTCTTCAGACCCAAATGGAACAACATGAAGATGCATTTTTAGCTGCCTGGAGCAGCTTAAGTGATGATGACTTGAATGCAAAAGAAGACGAAATCGGCTTTGTTGACCATCAGCCTTTAATTGACTTTGAGAACGAATACAATATTCCGTCTACGCTAAGGCAGGTATTCGTCGCAGCAGAGCAACAATGGCTGAACAATAATGATTTAGTTGTTGAAAACTCACCTTCAATAGCATACCCATTTGGCATGGCAGAATTAACCTTGCTTAACACTGATGGTATGGTTAAGATAGGAGACAATATCATACAATTAACGAAAAGAGGTTTTATTCAGATTGCAAATCTGGATATTGCAACCGTTATTAGAATTAAAAACGGAGATATGACTGCATTACAAGAGCCTTCTGTTACTACGAGTATTGAAGATGATGGAGGTAAAGGAGAATGTACCAATTGGAAAGGTAAAGATATTCCAGATGAATATGTTACAGGAAGTCGCAAGGTTATTAAGCATGTACATTTTCACAGTTATCCCTGGAAAGGAGTTGGTTCAGTTGAAATAACTTCTTATAAAAAACAAGGAAACAGATGGAAAAAGTATAAGATGAATTTAGGAGTTGCAGTCCAAACAGATTTCAGAAACAATAATTGCACTAATACACTTCTGAAGTGGTCAGGCTGGAAGTATAAAAAAGCAAAAAGCATTGAGAGAAACAATCCTTCCTGGGGGGCTTACCCACAATATAGAGCTCAAAAGGCTGTTTCTGTAATTGGACAATTTAATTATGCAGGGATTTCAAATATGAATTGCCTCACATGGTAAGATGTCTTATAAAAATTGCAGTGCTGTGCATATTGTTCAGCACTGCTTTCCTGAAAATGTCATTTTCTCAGGAATATAAGGAGTATTCAGAACTCTATAAGTTTTCCAAATGGAGCTTTACTGCTGGTCCTGTAGTTTATGACAGAGCAAAACTGAGACCTCAATATGGTGATCTTACTTTTGAAAACAGGCCAATGTTGGGATTTAATGCAGGCATTCTTTATGATTTTCATCCCGAAAGGAAGTGGTCTTTTCAAACCGGGTTGTTAGTGGCAAAGGAACCAATTTATTCAGTACGCTACAAAATCTTACATAATGACCTCTATGAAACTTACCCTGGCGACTTGATAGATGAATACAAATCTTACGCTCTATGTACATTCTCATTTCCTTTTCTTCTACGACTGAATTTGCAAACAGGGAAAAAAGCTTTCGCATCTTTTACAACTGGATTAAAAGTGATGTATTTCCCTCAAGGAGAGTCAGAATATGTTTATTCAATATCAGACAAGGTGTTGTCAGATCATCGCGAAATCTTCGGACTAAAGCTTGAAAGTCCGGAGAACTCATTACAGGGTAGTTTTATGATAGGGACCGGGTTTTCATACTTATTGAAAAAGGCATTATTAAAAGCTAATCTGATTTATGTAATGAATTTCCAGAATACAATTTCGGGGGAGTATCAGTTTGCTAACCTCTTTACTTCACCCGATACCCGGGGGTATTATGATTTATCAGGGAATTACCTTGGATTAGTGTTCTCGGTCAGTTTCAAAAAGAGTAAAAATTAATAACAAAATGCTCAGTATTGTATGAGAAGTTCGTACTTTTAAACTAGTTGTGGGCATTCTGAAATGACCCAACATATATGACAAACTATAAAATTCACAAATACCCGAAGTTTTGCAATAGCATGCCCTCTTTATTTGTACTGGGAGGAGTGGCGTTTAAGTTGTAGATGACATATTGACAATGTGGCACCAGGAATCAGTAGTTATAGCAAATAGATGCATATGAAATATAAGACTTCACTGTTGGTAATTTTACTCTTCATAGTTTTTGAAAATATGTTGAGATGTCAGGAATATATACCTATGTCATTAGAAGGCGTTCAATGGGTAATAAGATACGATGACATTGATACTCCCCAAACTGTTGATGACCTCTGGGAATATTATATTTCTGGCGATACTACTATTGAAAATTCCGATTACATGAAAGTATTCAGACGTGCATTAGTGCCGACTGATGACCCACCTCCATTTGTACCAAACGGGGAATATGAACTCTACGGATTTCTCAGGGATGATAGTTCCAATAAAAAAGTTTATGCATATCTTTTGTACAATAACAATTATTGTCCGGTAAATGAGGATTTTCTCCTATATGATTTTTCACTTCAGGTTGGAGACACCGCCAGATTTTGTCTGATACCCGGTTTTATGGAATATGTTCTGGCTTCAATAACTCCTGACGTTCATCTTGGATTTGAAACAAGGAAATTTTCAAACGGAATTGAACCTTATTATTATTACGAGGGTATGGGGTCTTACTATGGATTGTTCGAGGAAATGTTCACACCTGTTAAATCAAGTCAGCAAAAATATACCCAAAATACGTTTCTCTATTATTACTGCCGGGAAGCCTCGTGTGATCTGGTCGTTTCTATAACTGAAATAAATCATAATGAGACTACTCTACAGTTTTATCCATCGCCAGCCGATCAGATATTAAATGTATCATTTTGGGAGAAGAAATCAGCTGGAGAAATTGTGATCATGAATATTCAAGGTCAAACTGTGATAAGGAAACGCATTAGTGCACAAGATGAAACCGTAGTCATTGATATTGGAAATTTATCCACCGGATTGTATTTTATTAATTACTATAGTAAGGATGTGGTGTTAACCAGTCAAAAACTAGTTGTTAGATGATAGATTATTTGTATCTTAAAATTTTGAAGATTATTTTACTTTTCGTGGTAGGGTAGGGAATAGTGGAAGTAATTGTAATGCATATATACAAAATGTTGCTTTAACACATACATGTTATTGACCTGAATAATGAGAAGAAACCTTTTGAAGTATCTGAAATATCTTGTATTGACAAGTATAACGATTTGTCTTCTCTTGATTTTCATTCCGAGAACTTATGATATGCCCCAAGCATATCTAAGACAGGGTACAAAGTTCTGGGAACTTCACACAGGTTCTAAAATTGCGTATTTTCATATCACTGCAAAAGGTACGAAAAAACCGTTTCCGATAATCTATTTACAAGGAGGTCCTGGTGGTTTTATTTCCGACTATAACATTAAAACATTCACTTCTTTGTCTGACGATGGCTATGATATTTATTTATACGACCAGATCGGCAGTGGTCAATCTGCAAGATTATCTAACATTTCAGAATATACCGCTGAAAGGCATAAACAAGATTTAGAGGAAATATGTAAGTTGATAGGTTCAGAAAAAGTAATTCTCATTGGGCAATCGTGGGGGGCTATACTTGCTACATTGTTTATCGCTGACAATCCCAACAGGGTTGAGAAAATAATTTTAACAGGAGTACCATCAATCCAACCCATCAGAAAAGAATTACTTGACATTAAAGCACCTGATAGTTTACATTTAAAGAAACCTCCATACTCAAACAGAGAAGCCAACGAGAAAACACGAAACATAAGGTCAAGTGCGACTGCATTTTGTGCTAGGGCTTTCGGTATGAAGCTTGCACCTGACAAAGAAGTTGATGACTTTCAAACATATCGTAACCAGGAATTGAACAAGGCAACAGTTTGTGATACTCTTAGAGCATTGGAAGCGGAAGGCAGTGGAGGATTTTATGCTCAGATAATGACTGTAAAAAGTTTCAGTGAAATAAAAGACCCAAGAACGAAATTAAGAAACTGTAGAATTCCTACCTTAATTATGAAAGGACAATGCGATAGTCAGCCCTGGGGTTTTGTAAATGAATATTTAGAACTCTTTTCTAACCATACTTTGAGAATAATTCCTGATGCGGGACATTCCATCGCTTTTGAGCAACCGGAAATTTATATTACTACGATTAGAAATTTTTTAAATCAATAATTCGAGTGTCGGTTATTCGTTTGCTGATGCATAAAAAGTGCTGCTGTTATTAATTGTATTTTTTTATACATTTGTTTTTTAACCTAAAAAACATATTGTGAAAAGTATATTTGT
>DIOT01000028.1:10770-16258 GCA_002426195.1 Bacteroidales bacterium UBA5507
GTTCATCAGCAGGAAATTGCAGATAATAATGACACTATAGGCGCTGATGCGGATAAATCAATGCGGATAGCATTAATGTTTGGAGGACTGAAAAATTATCCGTTACGCCATTACATGTACCATTCAGAAGGGAGGATTAATCCGGCAGTTGCACTTCAGTTATATCTTATTGAGAAAGACCGGATCAAAGTGCAGACCGGACTCACATTTTATCAAAGGTGGTTCTCGATGGATTTCAACAGCTTGTATTATCTTCATAATGCCATCTATAATGGTGAAAATGTAAAGGAAGCCGGTCATACTTTTTTTCAGTTGCCTTTTAATATACTTTATCAACCATTAAGGAAAGTGGGGCTAAGCACAATTATTGGAGCTTATGCATCATTCCCGCTATCAAGATCTCCTGTGCTCTCGCGGAATAAGGATCTGGAAATGGGAGTGCGGGCAGGCTTGCAATATCAGCTTAACATAACTCACATCTTCAGTGTGGCAATAAGATCGGAGTTTGAATATCCGGTTAACAATATTGATAATATTTACGCCATGCCCTCATTATTCGTACTGGGAGGAGTGGTGTTTAAGCTTTAAGTTACAGTTCATTGCATTCAGACTTAGTATAAAATACCGGTTTGGTGGTTCAAAGTTCAAAAAATAAAGAGTCAATAATTATAATGAAAACAATTAGAATATTTTTTCTTTCACTTTTGATTTTAATAGTGAAGACCTCTTTTGCTCAGACATATAGTATTTCGAGTGACAATATCCTTCAGTATAATAAATATATAAATAATGCAGAATTACTGATCTGCGATTCAATGTTTTCAGATGCTCTATATTATTACGAAAAAGCATTTAAATTATTAAATGAACCTTTTGCAATAGACAAATATAATGCAGCAATGTGTGCTTTCAAAACAGATGATTTTGATAAAGGTGAAAGCTATCTGGAATATATAGTAAAAAGAGGCTATGATTACAAAAATCTTAATAGTAACAAGATAATTAATTTACTTGATTCGAATTATCGGTCTGATCTTTTTCATATGCTTGAACAATGTTCAGTTGAAATCAACAATGAGATAAAAAATCTATACGATTCTCTATATTTAGTAGACCAATTATTCAGGAAAGATTCGCTGTATTGGATTACAAATAGAGATACCTTGTGTAAAACTGATTTTTCTAACGGGAGTTTTATGAATGTTCTGATTAAACGCCATGGATTTCCCTCCCAAGAATTAGTAGGAGTGTCTTATAATCTTTTAGCAGTCTTGCCGTGGGAATTAATTGTAATTCATAATCACGTTAAACCATTTTGCGACAAGCGAGTAGATTTCAGTAATGTAATTTGGGATGCTATGGAGCAAGGTTTGATTAGAATACCAAAAGCTGCAAACTATTTGGAACAAAGTATTGGAAAAGAAATCTTCGGAACCGGAGTAGTTGGCTGTGTTAAAGTTGAATATAAAGGCGTTGATACTTGTTACTACAAGACTGGATTTTTTAACTTATCTGATAAATCATTTAACAAAATCAACTTTCAGCGAATATCAATTGGACTTGATTCAATAGAAGAAGCACGAAAGAAAGTACTATTCAATATTTCCAATCCTGATTTTATTTTCTCGGAAGGGCATATGATTACTTATTCATGTAACAATCTTACAGAATTCAATAATTTTATTGTCAATTTATCTGAAATGAGATGATTTTAATTATTACAAATTCCATAGATTCAACTAGTTATAACGTGATGTCATGGATACGATATTTGAGTAATAGTGCATGTGCTCATAACCAAAGCTAAATGCAGGATGCAGAAAGTGTGTTAAAATGAAATATTATGAAAAATCTTACTCTTTTATTCGCAGTGGTGTTGCTTTTCACTACTTCTGGATTCTCGCAAGGGTGTCTGCCCGAAGGGATAAATCTTTTATCACAGGAGGATATTGATAATTTTCAGACTAATTTTCCCGGATGTACTGAAATTGAAGGCAGTGTTTACATTAGGGGTGTAGATATCACAAATTTATCGGGATTAATTGTTCTTGAGTCAGTTGGTGGCAACTTAGATATTTCTTATTGCGATTCTCTTATCAGCCTGAATGGGTTAAACCAGATTACCTCAATTAAAGGACAGCTGAATATTTTTGAAACAGGCATATCGAGCCTTGAAGGCTTAGAGGGCCTTGATTCAATTTCGGGATCCTTCTACATTGCGTTGAACAACAATCTTATCAGTGCCGAAGGATTGGACAATCTTAAATTTGTTGGACAGGAGATGTATATCTTACAGAACCCCCTGTTAGAGAATTTTGAAGGGCTAAACTCACTTGCCACTGTTGGAGGATATCTAAGGTTCGGGGATAACAATAATCTCAAAAGTATAAGAGGGTTCAGCAATCTTTCTTCCGTTTATGGTTCTCTGTGGATTGAGTTTAATCCTGTTCTGACAGATGTTTCTGGTTTTGCAAGTATAGATTCAATTGGAGAGCAGCTAAAATTTACTACAAATGCTTCATTACAGGACTTTTCAGGAATGAACGTATCTACTGTTGGAGTGGGCGTTAGCATTTATGGAAATAGTTCCTTATTGCGCCTTGAAGGATTGAACAATCTTCGTTCAGTGGGTCAGGATATGGTAATCAGTAAAAATGACGCGCTGTTAGATTTGAATGCATTGGATAACCTTGTCAATATCCAGGTTATTGGAATTGTTGATAATGATAATCTCCTGAGCCTGGAAGGATTAAATAATATTGACACAGGCTCATTATCAGCCTTATTTATTTTATTTAATCCTCTACTAAGTATTTGCGATGCTGAAAGTGTTTGTGAATTTATTTCCGACCCATCTAATTCTGCGAGTGTAAATAATAACGCTCCGGGATGCAACAACCTGGCAGAAATTGAAGCAGCATGTCAGGTCGGTGTTCCGGAATTAAGTGATACACCGGCTGTAAGCATTTACCCCAATCCGGCATCAGACTTTATAAGCATTAGCGGAATTGGCCTGAACAATAAAATTTGCGTTACCTTCTTTAACCAGTTGGGACTAATAACCGGAAAAACAGAACTAACCTCTGAAAGAGTTGATGTTTCAAATCTTGAAAAAGGATTATACATAGCAGAAATTAAATCAAACAGTTGGGTGACCAGACAAAAATTTATTATAAATTAGAAGTGCCTGAATGGAAGCATGGAAAAGAATCCTATAATTATTCAAAACGCTCATACCAACAATCTGAAAAATATATCGGTTGAAATTCCGAAGAATAAACTGGTTGTGTTTACCGGGGTTTCGGGTTCGGGGAAATCGTCGCTGCTCTTCGATACAATTTATACCGAGGCTCAGCGTCAGTTGATTGAGACTTTCTCAACCTTCGCGCGTGCACGTATGCCCAAGCTGTCGAGGCCCGATGTGGATGATATTTTTAACCTTTCCACGGCAATGGTTATCGACCAGAAGAGAATGGGCAATAACCTGCGCAGTACCGTGGGCACGGCAACTGAAATCAACACCTACCTGAGGCTGCTGTATTCGCGCGTGGCAAAGCCTTTTATCGGTCCGTCGTTCTATTTTTCATTTAATCACCCCGAGGGTATGTGCCCGCATTGCAAGGGGCTGGGCAAGCAGATCAGGGTTGACCTGGATATGTTTCTCGATAAGGATAAGTCGCTGATTGAAGGGGCTATAGCGCATCCGCATTATAAGCCGGGCGGGTTCCTGTGGAAGGAGCTTATCGCGACGGAGTTATTCGATAATTATAAGAAAATCAAGGATTTTGATGCCGATGACCTGCATAAACTGCTGTACTCGGAGCCGTTCCCCATTAAGGGCGCGAAACATAAGTTGTCGTATAACCGCAATTTTGAGGGGATTGTGAGGAAACTGGAGAATGCCGTCTCCGGAAGGGCTGATGATGAAGCTGATGCTGATGATAAGAATTCGTACACGCGGTTTTTTATTTATTCGACCTGCGACAGGTGCAACGGGACAAGGATAAATGAAAGGGCTGAGTCGGTGAAATTAAATGGTGTTTCTATCGGGCAGCTTTGCGCGATGGAACTTAGTGACGTGCTGGCATTTATTGCCGGCATTAACGATGATCTGGCGACTCCCGTTTTGCGGAAGGCCCGATTGGTGCTGGAACAGCTGATTGAGATAGGTGTGGGATATTTGTCGCTCGACAGGCCTGTGTCGACGCTTTCGGGCGGTGAGTCGCAGAGGGTTAAGATGGCGCGGCAGCTCGATTGTAATCTTGTTGATTTGCTGTATGTGCTTGATGAGCCGACGATAGGCCTGCATCCCCGCGATACCCGGAAGCTGCTGGCCATTCTCAATCAGCTTAAAAACATGGGTAACAGTGTTTTCGTGGTTGAGCATGACCCCGAAGTGATTAAGGCGGCCGAGTGGATTGTTGATATAGGGCCAAAAGCCGGAGCATCGGGCGGGGAGGTGGTTTATAATGGTGAGTTCCGCGATTTCGTGAAGTCGGGGAGTCTTACCAGCAGGTACCTGTTTAATTTGCCAAAGCCGCAGTACATCAGGAAAAAGGCACACGATTTCTACACGATAAGCAATGCCACGGCGAATAACCTGAAAAACGTTACGGTGAACATCCCGAAAGGCGTATTAACATGCATTACGGGAGTCGCGGGAAGCGGCAAGAGCAGCCTTATATACGAGTGCTTTGCCCGGCAGCATCCTGAGGCGATAGTGATTGACCAGTCGTCGATTGGCCGGTCATCGAGGGCCAATTCCATGACATACATGGGGGCATTTGATCTGATAAGGAAGGAGTTTGCAAGGCACACGGGCAGCGATGCGTCGCTGTTTAGCTTTAACTCCAGTGGGGCTTGTCCGAAATGCAAGGGGCAGGGTACACTTTCGTTTGAAATGTTCTTTCTGGATTCGGTTAAGACGGTGTGCGATGAATGCGAGGGCAAGCGGTATCGCGCGGAGATACTTGAACTGAAATACAAGGGGAAGAGCATTGCCGATGTGCTTGACATGTCGGTGTTGCAGGCGCTGGATTTCTTTGAAGAGAAGAAGCTGCTGAAGATGCTGAAGACCCTGGAGGATGTGGGGCTGGGATACCTGAAGCTGGGGCAGTCTACAAGCACCTTGTCGGGAGGGGAGTCGCAGAGGCTGAAGATTGCCACCGAGTTGCATAAAGAGAGCAATGTGTATGTGATGGACGAGCCGACTACAGGTTTGCACCTGTCGGATATTGACAACTTCCACAGGATAATAAAGTCGCTGGTCGGCAACAACAACACGGTGGTGGTGATAGAGCACAATCTCGACATAATAAAGTACGCCGACTGGGTGATAGACCTGGGGCCTGAAGGTGGCAAGAATGGGGGAGAGGTGCTGTTTGAGGGTGTGCCCGAAGACCTGGTGCGCTGCGAAAAGTCGTACACCGGGAAGTGCTTGGCTGGTGTGATATAGTGGGAGCTGCGTTGGTTGGTTGGTTGGTTGGTT
>DIOT01000028.1:16378-19365 GCA_002426195.1 Bacteroidales bacterium UBA5507
TGGTTGGTTGGTTGGTTGGTTGGCTGGTTGATTGGCTGATTTGGTTGGTCGGTTGGTTAATTGGTTGGTCGGTTGGTTAATTGGTTGGTTTGTTGGTTAATTGATAGGTCGGTTGGGTAATTGGTTAGTCGGTTGATGAATTGGTTGGTTGGTTTATGAATTGGTTGGTTGATTGATTAATTGGTTGATCGGTTGGTTTGGTAGCTCGGTTGATTTGGTTGGTCGGATTATGAATTGGTTGGTTGATTGATTTGTTGATTGGTTGGACGGATGATGGATTGGTTGATTGATGTGAATTGAAACCTGGTTAAACAGTAATGCGAAATGAGAAATAAATTGTTAATAATTCCGGTTTGTGTGGCCGCATTTCTCTGCGGTTTCGCGACAAATTCATTGATAACAAGTAAAAATGGAGCGGAAAATATGAAAAAGGTAACAGGAATAGGAGGCGTTTTCTTCAAATGCAAGAATCCCGACAAGATGAAAGAGTGGTATAAGAAGAATCTTGGGATCAATACCAACCAGTATGGGGCTGTTTTTGAGTGGTATCAGGGCGCTGACAGCACGAAAAAAGGCTTCACGACCTGGGGACCGTTCAATGAGAAAACAACGTATTTTGAGCCTTCCACAAAGGAATTCATGATAAACTACCGGGTTGATAACATAGAGTCGCTGGTTGAAGAACTAAAAGCAAGCGGCGTAACCATATTAGACACCATAGAAACCTACGATTACGGCAAATTCGTGCACATCCTCGACATAGAAGGCAACAAAATTGAATTATGGCAACCCAACGACATCGAGTATGAAAAATTAGGCAAGGATCTAGGGAGCGAGACGACGAAATAACCAGACAGTTTTGCACAGACAAATAACTGGCGTTCATACTTATAATTAGTTGGCTGCTATATGAAGAAAGTGAAAATTATAGAAACATGAAAAAGCAATTCATCATTGTTGTGTTTCAGCTTTTCTTGCTAAACAGTTCTGTTCTTGCTCAGGATTTTTGGGAAATAGTCAATACTCCGCCAGGTGTAGTCATTCTTTCAATGGATAACAATTTGGATGGGGAGATTTTTATTGGAGCGAATTACGTTACGGGTGGCGGGCTTTATAGTTCATGTGATAATGGTGCTTCATGGAATTTAATAGGGTTTGATTCTGTGAGTGTTGGCTTAATTGAAATAAATGAATTGGGATATATTTATGTGGATGCGGGGGCAAATGGTAATGCAATAAGCAGGTCAACAGATAATGGGCTAAGCTGGGAATTAATTTATCAGAGTATTCAGGGAGGCTATTCAATGGCTTCCTTCCCTGGTGGTTTAATGTTTGCCTCAGGTGGTACCGGCCAATATGTAAATATTATAAGATCAAAAGATTATGGGAATACCTGGGAAGAAGTACTTACATTCCCATCCAATACAGAATATCCCTTTGGCATTCTAATCCAGAGCGTAGATACTATTTACGTGGGAACGACAAACTGGACAGGAGGTGGTGGTGTATATCGATCAGTGGATGGGGGGAATAGCTGGGAACATATTGGATTGACTGATCATTATGTTTCATCGCTTGCAATGAATTCTTTAGGCGATTTGTTCGCAACAACAAGAGGGCATTTCTCTCAATACGAAGGCGGTGTCTTTCTTATGCCAAAAGGAACAGATGAATGGATAAAAGTGAAAAGCATGGAATTGGTTACCTCTATTATAATAAATTCGGAAGATGATGTATATATAGGCTGTTCATCTCTTGATGGATATTCCGGAGGTATACGCTGTTCAAAAGATAATGGGCAAACATGGGAAGACATATCTTTGGAATCAATGACTAGCCGCGATATTGAAGGCCTTGCTCTTAACTCTGAGGAGTATCTTTTTGCCATTGAATATCAATCTCCAACACCATTATATAGAAGTTTTAATTCTACAATAACATCATTGCCGGACTATTTTGTTGAAGATAGCATTTTTACCTTCAATTACCCAAATCCCTTTTCATGGGAAACTACTATCTATTATGAACTGCCAATAAATTATCAGAAGGGAGCCCAGATTAACATCTGTAATTCACAAGGTATTATAGTACAGAATATCATGCTTCCTGCTTTTTGGGAGATAGGGCAATCAATTAAGTGGTGCCCTGATGAACTTCCGGCCGGTATTTATTTTTATGAAATTAGTGCAGACAATTATCATGCAGTTGTAAAAATGGTATTCTCAAAATGATGGGAAATTTACCTAACTTTTATAATTATTGAGCTATTTAAGAATCTCTTTTATCATTCAATAGGGGAAACAACTTGGTTTGCAAATATTGTGTCCAGGTAGGAGCACAACTGTCATAGCATTCTGAAGCTGGGGTAAGTCCTTCGTGAATAAACTTCACTTCGCTTCTTTCTCCTTTTTCAGAAATTTCAAAAATCAATTTTGTTCCAACCCATTCTTTTTTGTTTTCAAGAAAAGCCAGATTCGCTTCAGTAACTAACCACACAATCTTTTTACCGGGGATTAATTCTACTAGTTTATGCTCACTGTAATGAGCCCCATCTCCGGCTTTGATTGTGAATACATCATCAGCATTCTCCGAGTTTCCTGTGAATTCTACACCATACAAACCCCACCACCACGAGCGGACATCAAGTAATGTTTGATAAATTACTTCTGGTGTTTTGTTGCTCAAAATTGCAATTGTAAAATCTACTTTTTCCATCTTACTAATTTGTTTGATACAAAAATACATTCTGAAAGCACAAGCTTATATTGAAAACAACCCGGCAGACGAAATTTTGATTGTAGATTTATTAAAGCTACCGGAAACACGCCTATAGAATATACCCAAAGGGTTAAGGTGGAAATTGCGAAAAAGGCTTTTGAAACCAATCGCAAAACCATCAATGAAGTAATGTACGAGGTAGGCTACAACGATGAGAAAGCATTCAGAGAGGTATTTAGAAATATCTGAGTATTTCGGTGAAACGGCGC
>DIOT01000005.1 GCA_002426195.1 Bacteroidales bacterium UBA5507
TCAAAATCAACATCTGTGACTTCTGAGTCAGGATTATTATTTGGCTGATCGCCCTGAGGTGGAGGTGTCCCCTGACTCTGAGCATCCTGAGTTGCTTTATATATGTCCTCACTTGCAGCCTGCCATGCTGTATTCAGGTTAGCAAGAGCACTGTCAATTGCTTGTACATTCTTATTTTTATGTGCTTCTTTGAGGTCAGCCAGTGCTTTTTCTATAGGAGCTTTCTTCTCACCGGGTATCTTATCACCAAACTCTTTCAGCTGTTTTTCGGTCTGGAATATCATACCATCGGCACTATTGAGTTTATCAATCTCCTCTTTAGCTCTCTTGTCAGCTTCTGCGTTAGCAGTAGCTTCATCCTTCATTCGTTTGATTTCTGATTCAGATAACCCTGAAGATGCTTCAATTCTAATCTGCTGTGATTTTCCGGTTCCTTTATCTTTTGCTGAAACATTAAGAATTCCGTTGGCATCAATATCGAAAGTTACTTCAATTTGTGGTATACCCCTTGGTGCAGGTGGTATTCCATCGAGATGAAAACGTCCTATACTCTTATTATCTCTGGCCATCGATCTCTCGCCTTGCAGAACATGTATTTCAACTGAAGGTTGAGAATCACTCGCAGTTGAGAAAACTTCTGATTTACGGGTTGGAATAGTTGTATTCGACTCAATTAACTTGGTCATAACTCCGCCTAAAGTTTCTATACCAAGTGACAGTGGTGTTACATCAAGTAATAATACATCTTTTACTTCTCCTGTAAGAACACCACCCTGGATGGCAGCACCAACTGCAACAACCTCGTCAGGATTTACACCTTTTGAAGGAGTCCTTCCGAAGAAATCTTCAACCACTTTCTGGATAGCAGGAATCCTTGTTGATCCACCTACCAGAATTACTTCATTGATATCATTAACTGTAAGTCCTGCATCTTTTAATGCTTGTTTACAAGGTTCAATAGTTGCCCTGATTAAAGAATCATTCAGTTGCTCAAATTTCGCACGTGATAAAGTGCGCACAAGGTGTTTTGGAATACCATCAACCGGCATAATATATGGCAGGTTAATTTCTGTAGAAGTTGAGCTCGACAACTCAATCTTAGCCTTCTCAGCAGCTTCTTTCAGACGCTGTAATGCCATAGGATCTTTTCTGAGATCTATTCTTTCGTCATTCAAAAATTCTTCGGCTAACCAGTCTATAATCTTATGGTCAAAATCGTCTCCACCTAAATGGGTATCACCATTTGTTGACTTTACTTCAAAAACTCCCTCACCAAGTTCAAGAATTGAAATATCAAATGTACCACCACCAAGGTCAAATACAGCTACTTTAAGGTCGGTACTCTTCTTATCAAGTCCGTATGCAAGTGCAGCAGCTGTCGGCTCATTAATAATTCTTCTTACAGTTAAACCTGCGATTTCACCGGCTTCTTTTGTAGCCTGACGTTGTGAATCACTAAAATATGCCGGAACGGTGATAACTGCTTCAGTTACAGTCTGTCCGAGATAATCCTCAGCTGTTTTCTTCATTTTTTGAAGAACCATTGCTGAAATCTCCTGTGGAGTATATGTACGATCATCAATTTGAACACGCGGTGTGTTGTTATCTCCTTTTACAACTTTATAAGGAACTCTGCCAGTTTCTTTTGTTACCCGATCAAATGTTTCACCCATAAATCTTTTTATAGAGAACACCGTTTTTTCAGGATTGGTAATTGCCTGACGTTTTGCAGGATCACCAACTTTTCTTTCACCGTTGCTTGTAAATGCAACTATTGATGGTGTAGTACGTCTGCCTTCGCTGTTAGGGATAACAACCGGTTCGTTCCCTTCCATTACTGCAACACACGAATTGGTAGTACCAAGGTCAATTCCTATAATCTTACCCATATCTTTTTTAATATTTTAGATTGTTTCTTTAGTTGCAATGTGCATTTCAATGATTATGCCAATAATCATTTTATGGCCATGCTTTTATATACAACCAGAAAAAAACAATCAGAAATCCTTGATAACTAGGACTTTCGGAATAAAATAGTAAATCTTGGAACAAATTGACACCCTCAAAAATAAGGTGGCAGTAAACTGACATTTCGTCAGATTAGTTACCTAACTTATCTTTAAATTTCAATCCTTCAATTTGCATAAAGCGGGCTTCGGTAGGTGCTCCTACGGGAATTGAAATCATTTTGGTATATCTGCTTGAGAATAATCCTAATCCATTGTCAATATTAGAATACTCAGGCCTATCTTGTGTTATACCTGAAGTTGGACCGTTAACTTCCATATATGTGTTAAGTTCATCCCCGGCTACTGCAATAGTAAAATCACATCTGTCAACATACCTTGCAATAACCTGAGCTTCTCTACCATCCTTATAAGGAATAAGTGATTTTGAGATTTCATAGATACCGGTAGGCTTGTAAGGCATTGTCATTTCTTCTCCACCATTAAGATTTTTAGATTTTGCAGATCCAAGACGCCAATCGATATATCTGTCAATTGTATCGTTTCCAACAAAAACTTCCTGGAACCAGAAGCGAATAAATGGTTCATAACGACGTCCATTCTTTCCGCTTCTCCATTTCATAACGAAATTATTGTCAGTTAGGAAGTCAATTGTTGGCTGTCCAAATCTGGGGGATGTGATATCAAAATTCTTAACAACTGAAGTCTTGGATGTTATCTCTTTACCGGTAATCTTATTACGAACTTTAAGGCTATAAGTATATTCCTGATCACCAGTCGGAATTTTAAATTCAGACTTATAAGCTACCTGTTTTGGCCCATAAAATGTCCCATCTTCCTTATTATCAATCTGAATTGTATCAAACTGCAGTGTTCTTGTTGGACCTGATGAATTTGATTCTGTAAGTGTTACTTCCAGATTATCATAATAGCTGGAGGAGTCAGCATTGGTAACATATTCTAAAACGTTTCCATCTCCAAGAAATGCCTTATTTATTCTGAAATAATGAATTGAGTCGTTTCTGCTTAGAATACCATAAACTACAGTGATATCCTTGTATTCTGCGGTAACATCGATATCTGTTTCACACGATGATAGTAGACCGGTCAAGATAAGAGAAACTGAAATAAATAGAAGGCTAATTCTTTTCATTGAAAATGTACTTTTGAAATCTAACCACAATGGGTCTGTTAGCTACAAAAGTACATTTAATTTCAAAATAGCTGAAAAAATATTGTGAGAATTAATAACTACCGGCAGGAGGCGGTACCGGAGTTTCAGGAGATGAAGGTTCTACATCAGGCGATCCGGGCCTCTCAATTTCCGGTATCTTCGTAGGATTATTGATTGCCGGATTATTGGGATCTGGAAATTCTGGTGTAGGTGTTACCGGATATGGAGCATCGGGTATCGTTGTCGGATTTATAGTATCTGGGTTTATGGGTTCAGGAGTCTGTGTATTTCGTATTAATTTGAATGTCTGCATATTACAAGAGTGTTTTAATGTCTATATCAATTAAACACCAAAAACTTCAAATTGTATTGCCAAATACTTTCGCAAATAAAAAACAGAGCACTCTTACATGTGTTTATTATCAATTGATGACCGGAATTTATGGTTTTCGATATAGCCGGTCGGTATGTGTTCTTTTCATAGATTTGCAAATTGCAATTAATACCCAAACGGGAAAATCCTCATAAAAAATGGAACTAAAAAAATCAAAATTCGCCTCTGTTTCTAAGGTAACTACACATGTTCTTCAAGAGATGAAGAATAATGACGAAAAAATTGCAATGCTCACAGCATACGATTTTTCAATGGCCCGACTACTCGACCAGGCAGGACTTGATGTAATTCTTGTCGGAGATTCAGCTTCAAATGTTATGGCCGGGCATACCTCAACTTTGCCTATTACCCTCAATGAGATGATTTATCACGCATCTTCGGTTGTTAGAGCAGTTAAAAGAGCATTGGTGGTTGTCGATCTTCCATTTGGGACTTATCAGGGTAATTCAAAAGAAGCACTGCTTTCAGCTATACGAATAATGAAGGAATCGGGCGCTGATGCAGTCAAAATGGAAGGTGGAACTGAGATAAAAGAATCCGTAGAAAGAATTCTTTCCGCTGGTATTCCGGTTATGGGGCATCTTGGTTTAATGCCACAGTCTATTCATAAATTCGGTACTTATGTAGTTCGTGCAACTGAAGAAAAAGAAGCAACAAAATTACTCGTTGATTCGCATTTACTCGAGGATATTGGGTGTTTTAGTATTGTTCTAGAAAAAATACCCACTACTCTGGGAACCCGTGTCGCACAGGAACTAAAAATACCCATCATAGGAATTGGAGCCGGCTCAGGTGTCGATGGACAAGTATTAGTAATTCATGATATGTTGGGTATAACACAGGAATTCTCTCCAAGGTTTCTTCGCAGATATAATGACTTGAGCACCCAGATCAAAAACTCTGTAAGTCTTTACATTAACGATGTTAAAAGCAAAGACTTCCCGAATGAAAAAGAACAATATTAGAATATAGATAGAAATAAATCAGAAAATGTCGGTGCAGTCTATTGATAGTATAAGTTCAAGGATATTGTTCGAGGATAACCATCTTATCATAATTAATAAACTTGCCGGAGAAATAGTGCAGGGTGATAAAACAGGCGACCAACCACTGTTAGATCTTGTTAAAAATTACATCAAAATTAAGTACCAGAAACCGGGTGAAGTATTCTTAGGTCTTGTGCACCGAATTGATCGCCCGGTTAGTGGTGCTGTAATTTTTGCCAAAACTTCCAAGGCACTGAGCAGAATGACCCAACTGATTAAGAACAGGGACTTCGTCAAAATTTACCTTGCAATTACTGATAATTTGCCTCCTGTAGGTGAACAACTTCTGAAAAACTATCTGAAAAAAAATGAAGCTGCGAATAAGTCAGTTGTTGTCAGGTCGGAATCAGATGGAGGTAAACTGGCAGAACTTACCTTCATTCACAGAGCCTCAGGGAATACAATTCATCTTCTGGAAGTTAACCTTCATACCGGTCGGCATCACCAAATAAGAGCTCAACTGGCTGCAGCCGGACTACCAATAAGAGGTGATGTGAAATATGGGGCTAAAAGAGCAAACAAGGACGGATCCATTAGTCTCCATGCATATAAACTGATTTTCAAACACCCGGTCGGGGGAAAAGAGATTCTCATCATCGCTGCCCCTCCTAAAACTCCCGAATGGAATGCATTCTCGTCATGGTCAGGTGCCTGATAGTGTTCTTAATCGTGTTGCTCGGACAATCAGCCGAGGCCCAATATTATAATATTGGACAAGAGCCATGGAGCGTTAAATGGGAACAAATTGTCTCTCAAGATTTTAAAGTAATTTACCCACGACAATTCAGAGAAAAAGCGGTTAAGACGTCTGAATTACTGAAAGAATCCAGATTATCTGTTTCAAGATCATTAAATATCAGCGCACCCTTTACACCGGTAATTCTTCACACGGGAAATGTCTATTCAAACGCATATGCAATATGGGCACCCAGAAGACTTGAATTTTTAACCGTACCTCCTCAGAACACTTATGCTCAACCATGGATAGACCAATTAGTCCTACATGAATTCAGGCATATAGCTCAAATTTCTAAAGTGAATCAAGGCTTTACAAAAGTGCTGGGGTATATTTTTGGACAGCAAGCAGCTCCGGCAGTTCTTGGTTTGTTTATTCCACCATGGTTTATGGAAGGAGATGCCGTTGCCACTGAAACAGCTCTTTCTCAATCAGGCAGAGGCAGAATCGCTAATTTTGCAATGCCTTTGAGAGCCCAAATCAAAGAAATCGGAAAGTATTCCTACTCAAAGGCTGTTCTCGGTTCATATCGTGATTTCATCCCTGATGAATATGTGCTCGGTTATCACATTGTTGCTTCCTCACGCCAAAAATACAGCAATGCTGTATGGAACTCAGCATTAAACCTCACCGGAAGAAGTCCATACAGACTAAATCCTTTTTCCAAAGGAATTAAAGATATCACTACCCTTAATAAAAAAAACCTTTACAATGAGGCAACTAAAAGACTTGATAGCTTATGGACCAACAAAACTGTAACGGAAGAAACCGGCATAGCTTTTCCTGTTAAAGAAACTGGAGTTTACACTAATTATTCTCATCCATTTCTTTTCCAAAAAAATATTATTGCATTAAGAAGCTCACTTTCAGATATCCCACGATTTGTAAGAATTGATAGTCTCGGCAATGAAAAAATAATTCACACACCGGGATATCTTTTAACCTCCGACATTTCATTCAATGGAACATGGCTAAGTTGGATTGAGCAGCGACCACATGTACGCTGGGAAAACGTTGGATTTTCAACCATTGTTTTGTTAAATCCTTCAACTAATGAGATTAATAGGATCAAGACCACTCTAAAAGTATATGCGCCAGCTGTTAACCCTACCAACTCCTTAATAGCAGTGTCAGAAGTCTCTGATAATGGTGATTTTTATATAACTATCCTTGATTTCAATGGTAATGTTATCAAAAGGACCAAAACACCAACGGATGCTTTTCTGTCCTCTCCCGCATGGTCCTCAGATGGAAATAACATTGTTTGTGTTTCAACGTCAAATAAAGGAAAGCAAATCGTGAACTATAATAATTTAAGCAGCTTATTTACAGAACTTTCAGATTATTCTTTTACTGAAATCTCCAGCCCTTATTATTCTGATCGGGGGGTGCTGTTTAGTATGGATATAAATGAACGAAGTGAAGTCTTTCTATTAGATATTACTAATCGTGAGCTTTACAGACAAACATTCTCTAACTACGGTACTGGTCAACCTTTTAGCACAGGTAATGAATTGGTTTATCAGGATTACACCCCCAATGGTTACAGAATAAAGCATTCAAAACTCTCAGAAAACATATCTGTAACTGATACCAAAATTCTTCTCAATAACTGGCCTATGGCTAAAGCACTTCAAGATGAAGAACTAAGACTTAAGGCAAGTGATCCGGTTTCCAAAATTCAATCACCGAATAAAGACATTTCTGAAATCAAAAACTATTCCCGCATGTCAGGGCTGGTGAATATACATAGCTGGGCACCATTATATATTAACATTGATGACCAGGAGTTCTATCCCGGAGTCTCTCTAATGTCACAGAATCTGCTTAGTACATTGTTTATGACAGCAGGTTATGAATACAATACTGAAGAAGAATCCGGCCTTATGAAAGCAAATATAAGTTGGGAAGGATGGTTTCCAACAATTTCATCGTCTGTCTCCTATGGTGGCAGATCTGCAATTGCAGGGAGCAAAGATTCAACATTCCGACTTTCATGGAATGAGACAACCTGGAATATTGGCATAACACAGATACTCCAAACCCTGGCTGGTAAATATAGCGTAGGTGGTTTCGTCAATCTGAACCATCAACTAATACAAACAAGCAGAAATAATGAGACTCCTGATAATTTTACAGGAGGAAGGATCGGAAGCGGAGATTTAAGGCTCGGCGGATTCTTTTATGAGAAAACGGCACTAAGAGATCTGGCTCCAAGAACTGGTTTGAGGCTTGACTTTCATTTTAAGAAATCACTATATGGAAGTATAAAAGCCGGAGACTTGATTTCATTTCAGGCAAGAGCATATTTACCAGGCTTTGTCAGAAACCATTCCTTACAACTATTCGGTGCATTCCAGAAATTACAGGTATCTTCAACCGGGTATAGATTCTCGGGCGATATTGGAATCCCTGCAGGATTTAGCGAACGAACACCATCATCTCTCGTCAGATTCAGACCATCATACTCATTACCGGTGATGTATCCCGACCTGTCAATTGGAACCGTATTCTATTTGAAAAGAATAAGAGCAAACGCTTTTTATGATATCGCGGTTGGTGATGATAAGAGTTATACTACAATCGGAGCTGACGCAATTGCTGACTTTCACTTATTCACACTCCCTTATCCTATTAGCGCAGGAATAAGAGTGTCGTATCTGAGCCAGAGAGAGACAATACAACCATCACTGATTCTTAGTTATGACCTTTCAGGATATTAATATCCAAAATACTTACACTCAATTTTCTCAGGAACCACTTTCATAACTGTAACATTTTTCAGCGATGGCACTCCATACCTAAAGTCTTCCCTATTTGTGTATTGCCGCATTACATGTGTAAGAGCCAGGGCCTTTTCCTCAAGATCTTCAATAAATTCAACCTTGCCTCTGATAAGTACGCTTTTGTATTTCATACCAAAACTACAGGCAACATTCTCCGATTGATGATACATTTGATGAGCAGTACTCATAATAATGCATACATTCGGATTGCTTCTTAAAACATCAATTTTTGTTCCTTTTGGTCCTCCGTGCAGATACAACACTTTATCGAAGTAACCAAAGTTAAAACCCAGGGTATAGGGCATATTATTCTGATCTACCATGCCCACATAGCAAACCTCACAAGCGGCAATAACCTCATCAATCAGACTATTGTCAGTAATCATTCTGGCTTTCATATTCGCAAAATTATTCGTGCTAAGATAAAGAAGAAACCCTATACTTCTTCCATTTTTTGAACAGCCACTTCATAAGAGCATAAATAAGCCATCCTATGAAAGCTCCAACCACAGCACCAACCAGAACATCAGCAGGGAAATGAACACCCAGATATATTCTGCTGTATGAAACGGCTGCAGCCCAGAATATCAGGAGAGGTAATACCCACCCATAACGATGTCTTAATACCAGACCTGAAAAGACTGCAACTCCAAAAGTATTTGAAGCATGCGAAGAAATAAAACCATATTGGCCGCCACAATGGTCATGCAGAATTCTTACCAGTCCTTCAAGAGATGGATCGTGACAAGGCCGTAGTCTTAGGAAAACATCTTTAAAAAGAACAACCGATACCTGATCGGTAAGTGTCACCATCAGGATTATTAAAGGAAGAATCACCAGGAATTTTCGCCTGTAAGATGACCACATCAAAGCAATCAGGGCTATATATAATGGAGCCCAAACCAGCTTCATGCTTAAAAAGTACATAACATGGTCAAAGAAGGGGCTATGAAAGCCATTTATGGCAAGGAATATTTGCTTGTCGAGGTTAATTAGAAATTCTATCATTCAGTTAGAGAATGGATAATTAATAACTTACTCTAAAACGATTCTGATAAAGCCCTCATGATCATATCTTTTAGAGCAACAAGATTTGAGCCTGTGTGCGAAGATATAAAAACAACAGGTATTTCGGGCATTTTTCTGCGTTTAAGTTTCTTCATGCCTTCCTCATCAATAAGATCGCACTTAGTTACTGCCAATAAACGCTTTTTATCAAGCAACTCAGGGTTATACTGTTCAAGCTCGTTCAATAAAACATCATACTCCTTTTTTATACTTGAGGCGGTAGCCGGCACCATAAAAAGTAGTACAGAATTTCTTTCTATATGACGAAGAAACCTTAATCCCAAGCCCTTGCCTTCGGAAGCCCCTTCAATAATTCCCGGTATGTCGGCCATAACAAATGACTGATTATCGCGATAAGGAACAATCCCAAGATTAGGCCGCAGTGTGGTGAATGGATAATCAGCGATCTCAGGTTTTGCAGCCGATATGGCAGCAAGGAGTGTCGATTTGCCGGCATTGGGAAATCCTACCAGGCCCACATCAGCAAGAATCTTTAATTCAAGAACCATCCAGGTCTCAATTCCCGGTTCTCCGGGTTGAGCATATCTGGGTGTCTGATGTGTTGCTGTCTTAAAATGATCATTACCTAAACCTCCCCGACCACCAGGAACAATAATGACTGTTTCTCCATCATTTGTAACTTCCGCTACTTGTTCCATCGTTTCAGAGTCTCTTACAACAGTTCCTAATGGTACTTCTATAAATATATCCTTACCATTTGCACCAGTCTTCCGGTTATTGCTTCCACTAACACCATCTCCGGCCTTTATATGTTTGGTATATTTCAGATGCAGAAGAGTCCATAATTGTGCATTACCTTTAAGGATAATATGACCTCCGCGACCTCCATCTCCACCATCCGGGCCTCCTCTGGGATTACCTCTGGTGCGCAATAAATGTGCTGACCCGGCACCTCCGTCCCCTGACCGGAGATAGAGTTTCACATAATCCACAAAATTTGAAGACGCCATTATTAATAAGGAATTTAATTGAAAACTATAATATTTAACGTAAAATCCGCATTGCCTTCTCAACCTTATCACATAATCGGTCAAATACAACACTTTCTTCACCACTTGCATCAACAGCAGTGAATTTGTTCTGCTTATCGTAGAAGTTACCAACTGCCACTGTCTTTTCGTTATACTCTTCCAAACGGTGTACGATAAGGTCAGTATTAACATCATAAGCTCGGGCATGAGATGTCTTGGCTCTCGCACTCAATCGCTTTATTGATTCAAGTGTCGATGCACTGAGTTCGATGCAGAAGGACACTGTTGAGTCAAGCCGGCGCAAAAGCCCATCGAGAATATATGCCTGAACAACAGTTCTGGGGAATCCTTTGAAAATAAATCCCCTCACATTGTTATGCTGCTTAATCTCCCTCTCAATAAGCCTTATTACGATCTCATCTGATACAAGGTCTCCCCTGTCCATCACACTCTTAACAATTTCTCCAATTTCAGTATTAGCCCGGACTTCTTTCCTTAAAAGCGAACCTGTTGAAATGTAGTAGAGATTATACTTTTTGGCAAGTAATCTGCCCTGAGTACCTTTTCCTGAACCGGGCGCCCCTGTCAGAACCAAATTAAACCAAACATTAGATAATGTCTTATCAATCGATTCTGTAAGCCGCTTAAATACCTCATGAATTGGCCCTACCCCATTTATGGGAATATACTTATCCCTGAACTGATAAAACTCAATTACAGGCTTGGTTTTGTTATCATATTCCTGCAAACGGAATTCAATTACATCGGCAGTATCATCACTTCGTCCGGATGATTTTCCTCTTTCAATTAAACGACTTATAAGTTCTTCACGGGGAACTTCCAAACTCAGCATGCATGCCAGTGAGGTATTCAGCTTGAGTAGTAATCCTTCAAGAATGTATGCCTGTACCATAGTACGAGGGAATCCATCAAACAAAATCCCATTATTGCCCGCACTAAGCATAATCCTCTTTTCAATCAGCTCAACTATCATCTCATCTGATACAAGCTGCCCTCTGTTTATAATGTCGGCCGCTTTTTTACCAAGTTCAGTTCCTTCACTTATCTCCTGCCTGAGCAAATCTCCTGTAGAAATATATATTAGTTTGTATTTCTCTATCAGCAAAGCCGACTGTGTTCCTTTACCGGCACCCGGAGGTCCAAATAGGGCAATATTAAGCATGTTCTAAAAGATTTTATTAAAGCTGATTTATAATCAATACGTCTAATCCTTACTCCACTATTTTATATATATCAGGCAAATTCCTTGCATATCCGTCGTAATCCAAACCATAACCGATAATAAAGTCGTTAGGTATTTCCATCCCGATATAATCAATGCCATAATTACCTTTAAATGCATCAGGTTTAAACAATAAAGTAGCAATCTGTACTGAAGCAGCATTGTATTTTTGGAGCATTTCAAGCAATACTTCAAGTGTCTTGCCTGTATCTATTATATCTTCAATCACTATAACGTTTCGTCCTTCAATTTTCTCATTCAGACCAATTAACTCCCTGACAACATTTGAACTTTTAGTACCCTCATATGATGCCAGCTTCACAAACGAAAGACTGCATTCAATCTTGACTTTTTTGAGCAAATCAGCAGCAAACATAAAGGCTCCATTAAGAATAATCAGGAAAAGAGGGTCTTTCCCATTAAGATCTTTGTTTATGTTTTCAGCAACTACAGAAATCGCTGCATCAATTTTTTCATAAGGAATAAAAACCTCAAATTCTTTATCTTTAACTTTTATGGTACTCTCCATAATCTCATGATTTTAATTCAACAAAGGTATCAAAATTAGCCAGCTAATTATGGATAACCAAACAAAAACATGCCGACCAACAAAGCATGTTAACGAATTGTTTATGTTTGTAATCCCAAAAAGAGCCGACTATGAAACCTAAAGTAAGTATAATAATGGGCAGTACATCCGACCTGCCTGTCATGAAAGAAGCCGCTGAAATACTCAACGACTTTCAGATTCCTTTTGAAATAAATGCTTTGTCAGCACACCGCACTCCGGATGAAGTTGAAAAATTTAGTAAGGGTGCATATGATAAAGGTATAAGGGTTATCATTGCCGGTGCAGGTATGGCCGCCCATTTAGCTGGAGTTATTGCAGCAATGACACCACTGCCGGTTATTGGTGTACCCATCAAAGCTTCTCTCGATGGTATGGACTCATTGCTTGCTATGGTGCAAATGCCTCCGGGAATTCCTGTAGCAACTGTTGCTATAAATGGTGCCCGCAATGCAGGAATCCTCGCCGTTCAAATACTCGCAGTTGACGATACACAACTTCATCTAAAGCTAAAGGAGTTCAAAGAAGATCTTAAGAAAAAGATTGTCAAGGCTAATGAAGAGTTAAACCTCGTAAAATATGATTACAGAGTAATGGTTTAACTTGATAGTTGCAATTTTACCGGTATTTTCACTATAATTACAACTTTCTTAGAATCATTAGTCCGTCTCTGATTGGCAGAAGTAAAGGTTCAACCCTATTGTCGTTTATAACCATTTCATTGAAAGCAATGATTCCTTTGGTTTCCTTGTCATTGTATTGCTGTGAATCAAACACACGACCGTACCATAGTACGTTATCAGCAATAATATACCCACCTTGCCTTACCTTATCGATGCAAATATTAAAATAGTTCACATAGTTTTCCTTGTCGGCATCAATAAATACAAGGTCGATGTTATCTCCGGTAAGAGGAAAAATAGTATCTGTCAATACTTTTAATGCATCACCCTGATAAGTAGTTATTTTGTCACTCAGTCCTGCTCTTTCAATAAACTCGTTAGCAAGGTCTTCTATCTCCGGATTATTGTCAATTGTATGCAAAACGCCATTTTCCCTGAGTCCCCTGGCCATATAGATTGCTGAATATCCGGTATAAGTTCCTATTTCAACAATTGTCCGTGCATTCATCATTCTTACCAGGTTCTCTAATAATCGGCCCTGCAAAACTCCCGAAAGCATCCCAGCAGTCGTAAATGATAAATGGGTTCTTCTCACCAGTTCGCTCATCAAATCATCATCAGACAAGGTATGTTGAATTGCATATTCTTCATACTCGCGCCTGGTAGTGGAATATTGTTGCTTCTCGAATAACTCGTCCATATATCTATTCCCTTTAGCTCTCAGATTTTCTTATTGCTATAAACCAGTCTGCTTATTCTCTCTTCATCAAGAATCTCATTCGAAACAGCTAGTAATTCATCGCAGGTAATTGCATTAATCCTATTTATTAATATTTCCAGTGTGTCAACAGTATTGTAGGCTAAAACACTCTTTGCCATAGAAAGCGCGTCATTCAGATTTGACTCAAAGGATATGGCTAATTGCCCTGCGAATTGCTGCTTTGCCATATTTATCTGCATACTTCCAAGCTTAACCTTTTTAAGCTTCTGCAACTCTTTGGTAACTATACTAAGAGCTTTGTCGAGCGAGCCATTATCAATCCCGAGGTAAATCATAAAGGACCCTGTATCACCATAAGGTGTATAGTTCGCTTCGACATTGTATGAGATACCGCTTTTTTCCCTTAAAGCCATACTAAGTCTGGAATTCATAGCTGGTCCCCCAAGAATATTTGAAAGTAATGCCAATGTAGTGCGTCTGTTGTCGACATAACTGTATGCAGGACTCCCCAGTATACAATGAGTCTGAAAACCTGATTTCTTAACTACCTTCTGTTCAGGCTTATAATTAACAAATGGGATCCTTTGCGACTTTCTCATATTAGCAGGGATATTCCCGAAATATTGTTGGGCCAGGTTTACAAGCTTTGCAAAACTTATATTGCCAACCGAGCTGATCACAATCTGATCAGTATTGTAATGCTTTGAAATAAAGTCTATTATTTTCTTCCGATTGATCTTCTTGACAATTGCAGGAGTAGCCAGTATCGGTTTGCCCAATGGATGCTGTTTAAACAACATTTCTTCAAACTCATCAAAAATAAGTTCTGATGGCGAATCTTTGTAGCCGTTAATTTCATCAATTACCACGTCTTTTTCCTTTTCAATTTCTTTAACGGGAAATGTTGAGTTAGTAATGATATCTGAAAACAAATCGAATGCTCTTTTATAATGCTGAACAGGAAATGAGGCATGTATACAAGTCTCTTCTTTGGTAGTATAGGCATTTAGGTCTGCTCCAACATTTTCCAGGTAACCCAGCACATGGTATAATTTCCTTTTCTGAGTTCCCTTAAAAATCATATGCTCAATAAAATGAGCCAGCCCACCTTCATTTGGCTCCTCATCACGGGTACCTGTATTTATCATAACAGCCAGATGAGCAACCACATTGCCCACTTGTCGATGCACTAATCTTATGCCATTTGGCAGAGTATGAAACTGATATACCATTTTTGGAATTAAGGGGGCAAAAGTACGAAATAAGTCATTACCACCAACTCGCTGCAATGCGTTCACACATTGCTATTCAATTTGTTACCTATTAATTTTAGCTATTAGCGGGCGAGCGGGAATTTCCTGACAAACGAAACCCAGTAAAGTGGCAGATGGCCCCTCAATTCACCTGACTCAGTGTAGCTTTCAAGCATCGGGCACATGGCAACAACTTTTTTAGTGATCTTTCCGGTTTCTTCATTCAGATACCATTCTTCAAGAAATCTCACTTTCGATATGTCTGATAAATCAATCTCACTAACTATGAGCGTGTCATATTCGGCATACGGCGGATACTCCCTGAGTAAAGTCATCAAGTCTCTACGTATGCCCTTTTCAGCAATCTCTTCTTGTGTCATCTCTTTAAAAGTGAGCACATCATAAACTTTATGATCACCCGACTTTGCAGCAGCCATTAATGATTTAACAAGGGTTTCGCGCTTATTATTTTCTAAATTCTGGACCCACCAGTCAAGGTCAGTCTCCGGGGAAATAATTGTTACGTCGTACTGTATCCTGTCAGTCAGCTTATCACCCTTGCTACTGCAAGAACTAATAAAAATAGCTATCAATAGAACAAAAACAAGCTCAACAGCCCTCTTCATATGGTTATGTTTTTATAGTTGATCAAAGATACAAAATTAGAAACCGAAAGACTACCTTTGCAAAGAATTTGAATGAATGAAAAAAAAATGACAAAGCCTGCTAAATCTGTTATTCAGCATCGGGATTACTCTGAAAAAGTTAATCTGGCCGGAGGTATGATGATCAGGCGTGAATATGCGGCAATAGTTGCACTTTTGTTTATCACATTTTTAATCTTTGCTGTCGCTCTTAGGAATGAAATACTAATTGGCTGGGACGATGGAGAATACTTTACAAATCCTACGGTAACAGGCAATCCGCAAGATGGGCAGAATATTTTCAGCACATTCTATCTGGGAATGTATCAGCCTCTGGCAATTCTAACCTTCAAGATATGCTACAATATATGGGGTGATTTAGCCTGGTTACATATAATTACAAACATTCTGATTCACTTAATCAACACATTCCTGGTCTTTAAATTGATGAAACGGTGGTCGCTGAAATTTGAAGCATCATTGATTGTAGCTTTCCTATTTGCACTCCATCCCATGCATGTTGAAGGGGTTGTATGGATTTCGACAAGAAGTTCATTACTGTATTCTTTATTCTTTTTAACCGGCCTGCTACAATACCACAAATATCTGAATGGATTTAAAGTAAAAGACCTGGCACTTACCGGTTTATGGTTTCTATTGTCACTACTGAGCAAATCAATGGCTGCAACTTTTCCTTTAATTCTTCTGCTCATTGATTATTTCACCCGAAGACCGATCAATAAGAAAGCTATTCTTGAAAAAATACCATTCCTTGCTTTCTCTGTTATTTTCGGAATAATATCTATAAAAGCCTCGGAATCCTTCGGACACATTACGGTTCTGGAACAAGACTATTCATTTTTAAACAGAATCATTTTAATACTGTATGGTATTTCATTTTACCTGATAAAACTTGTATTGCCTTTAAATCTTTCAGCTATTTATTCTTTTCCTGAAATTACATCTAACGTATTTCCTACATGGGTATATGGTTCAATAGTTGCACTGGTATTCGCAGTCCTTATAATATGGTATGCTAAAAAAAACAGGCGGATATTTATCTTCGGATTCCTCTTTTTTGTGATTCATATTGGAATGGTTCTTCCTTTGTTCTGGTCAAGAATCTTTATAACAGCCGACAGATACACCTATCTGCCATACATAGGATTATTTGTAATTATAGCAGTGCTTGTTACCAATCTTATTGAGAAGAGACAAACTATCAGTTCTTCATCCTGGAACATGGCTAAATTCTTACTTATCCTGGGTGCTGCTGCAATGTGTGTTGCAACTTTCAGTAGAGCCAAAGTATGGCACGACATACCAACACTACTGGGTAATGTAGTAGAGAATAGACGATCAGACGCCGATTTGGCACATGCATACTTCTATCTCGGCAATTATAACGATTTGCAGAGTCGTGATAAAGATGCAATGAAGTATTACGATCTGGCTTTAACCAGAAATCCCAAACACCTCCTGGCATTAAATAACAGGGGTATACTTAAGGGTAAATTAATGAACATCCCGGGTGCTGTATCCGACTTCTCACAAGCAATTACGCTTAAGCCGGATTATGCCGAAGCATATTATAACAGAGGAGTGGCATATTACCAGGGAGGTCAGCAGCAACAGGCATGCAGCGACTGGACTAAAGCTTCTCAATTGAGATTCTCACCTGCCAATTCAGCCATTAGTCAATATTGCCGCGACAATATCCAGCCTGATTTTAACATTGCATTTCCCAATGCGCGATAACAATTATACTATCTAAAAATCACTAAAAAAAGCATTTTAAACTTAATTTTTAACAATATGGAACGCAAAGAGATCCTAAGTTTCATTCAGAAAATTGAATTATTCAAAGGACTGAATGAAGTTGAACTTAACACAGTTTCAGAAGCAATCGAAACAACTAAAATTGCTGAAGGCGATTTCCTTTTCCGCGAAAATGACAAGCGCGAAAAAATCTTCCTTATCTATGATGGAACAGTAGAACTCACTAAAACAACAGCGATAGGAAGAGAACAGAAGCTAACCTATTTCAGTAAATTAGACTTTCTTGGAGAAGGTTCACTTACTGAAGAGTCAGAACATTCAACCAACGCCCGCGCAAAAACAGAAGTAACGGCCCTGCTACTCTATCGCAACTTTTTTGAGGCAAACGGAGCCATCTCGCTTAAAATATTCTCTAATGTTGCAAGGGTTATCTCACGTAGAATGCGACAAACTAATGCCCGTATGGTTAGCTCGGCTGCCCAATACGAATCAGGCAGAACGCGTACGGAGCATGATCTGTTGGGTTACCGCGAAGTACCTTATGAAAATTATTATGGTATTCAGACCCTCAGAGCTATTGAAAATTTCAATATCTCGGGTGTCCAGCTTAACTTCCATCCGGTGTTTATTGAAGCCCTTGCAATGGTCAAAATGGCATCAGCCAAAGCAAACTATGACCTCGGACTACTCAGCGAACCACTTGCAAATGCAATGATACAAGCATGCGAGGAAGTTATGCACGGAAAATACACCTACCACTTTGTTGTCGATATGATTCAGGGAGGCGCTGGTACCTCAACCAATATGAATGCTAATGAGGTTATTGCCAACCGGGCACTTGAAATTATGGGTTACGAGAAAGGTCAGTATGAATTCTGCCACCCAAATAATCATGTTAATTTATCTCAGTCAACCAATGATGCTTACCCAACAGCCATCAAGATTGCGCTTCTGAAAAATAACAAGAAGCTTATTGCTGTTTTAAAAGACCTGATTGAAGCATTCCGTAAAAAAGCTGCCGAATTTACAAATGTCATTAAAATGGGTAGAACTCAATTACAGGACGCTGTACCAATGACCTTAGGACAAGAATTCTCGGCTTATGCTACCATGCTTGAGGAGGAAATAGCCCGCTTAAATCAGAACGTTCAACTATTCCTTGAAATTAATATGGGTGGGACTGCAATTGGTACAGGTATTAATGCTGATCCCCGGTACAGTGAAATTGTAACCCGCCATCTGGCTGAAATCAGCGGTTATCCTGTCGTCCTTGCTGCCGACCTCGTCGAAGCTACACAGGATACAGGTGCTTTCATTATGTATTCATCTGCAATAAAGAGACTTGCTGTTAAGCTTTCAAAGATTTCAAACGACCTCCGCCTGTTATCATCAGGACCAAGAGCCGGCTTTAATGAAATAAATCTTCCTCCAATGCAACCCGGAAGTACAATTATGCCGGGAAAAGTAAACCCTGTAATTCCCGAAGTCGTTAACCAAATTGCTTTCAGGGTAATAGGAAATGACTTAACTATTACTATGGCTGCTGAAGCCGGACAATTGGAGCTTAATGTTATGGAACCTATTATTACTCATTGCCTGTTTGAATCTATTGAAATGCTTAAGAATGGCATGAGCACTCTTAATCACCGTTGTATTTCAGGAATTACTGCAAATGAAGAGGTATGCCGGAATATGGTTTACAATAGCATTGGCCTTGTTACTGCACTGAATCCAATTATTGGTTACGAAGCTTCAACAATGCTTGCTAAACAAGCTCTTGAGACTGGAAAGAGGGTTTATGACCTCGTTCTTGAAAATAATATTTTATCGAAGGAAGACCTCGACGAAGCATTGAACCCAATTAACATGTTAGGACCTAAAGCAATGAAGAGCCAGGGCTAAAACGCTTCTGAACTATTAAAAATCCTGTCAGGAATGTAATCAAACCTGACAGGATTTATTTTATCTGTAATATGCGGTAATAAAGTTGTTGATATTACTTTCAACTCTTTTCAGTACATTGGAGATATCGGCTCTTTCAAACTTTACGCCGGTTATACTTTCATATAATTCAATATATCTCTCTGATACCTGGGTAACGAACTCTTCTGACATTTCAGGAACTTGTTGACCTTCCTTACCCTGAAATCCATTTGCAATGAGCCACTCCCTTACAAATTCTTTTGACAATTGTTTCTGTGATTCACCCTTATTCTGTCTTTCTTCATATCCCTCCAGATAAAAATATCTTGACGAATCGGGTGTATGTATCTCGTCGATCAGGTAAATATCGCTCCCATCCTTGCCAAACTCGTATTTAGTATCAACTAAAATAAGTCCCATCTTCGCGGCTATTTCTGTCCCCCTTGCAAAAATCTGTCTTGTATAATTTTCCAACTTCGTATAATCTTCCTCTGAAACCAGACCCGATTGTAAAATTTCTTCTCGTGAAATATCTTCATCGTGGCCAATCATGGCCTTTGTAGTTGGAGTAATTATTGGTTGTGGAAATTTATCATTCTCTTTCATACCTTCAGGCATTGCTACACCGCAAAGAGTGCGCTTACCACTTTTATACTCTCTCCAGGCGTGACCCGATAAATATCCCCTGATTACCATTTCGACTTTAAATGGTTCACAAAGCCTTCCAACAGTAACCATAGGATCGGGAGTGGCAATCTTCCAATTAGGTACAATATCTGAAGTGTCATCAAGAAACCTCGAAGCTATCTGATTTAAAACCTGGCCTTTATAGGGTATTCCCTTTGGTAATACAACATCAAACGCTGATATACGGTCAGTTGTTACCATGATAAGCAATTCATCTTTAATGTGATATACATCACGTACTTTCCCAATATAAAGGTTAGTTTGTCCGGGAAAATTAAAATTTGTCTTTACAACTGCATTCGGCATAAGGTTAGGTTTATTGGTTTTACACTTTTATTTAGATTCAAAATTTGTTATCCAAGCCAAACGAATTCGTATGGCTTCATTACATATGGGAAAGTAAGCTTATTACCTGTGAGCAGATCAACCTGATTGTTATCATGCAGCATAGAGTTATCATCAATTGTCACTTCATGTTCCGATAAATTCTGCACAACAGTAATAACATTATTATCGTATTCCCGCCTATAAGCCAGCAATTTTCTGTCAGCAGACTTTTCTGGCTTTAACCATACTATTTTTCCCCGGCCAAAAACAGAATTTTTTGATCTTACAGCAATCAAATGCTTAATGTTGGCATAGGTGGGACTTGTGAGTGAATCAGGGTTCATAATTTCATTCTTAATCCCATCCCAATCCATATAACCTCTTGCAAGATACCGGGAGTCTTCTTTTCCTGTCATTTTGCTATATGAATTGTAAAACTCCAGATCATTCAGCTTTGCAAATTCGTCACCATAATATATAATGGGAGTACCCGGCAAAGTCAGCATAATACTGTATGCCAATGCAATCTTTCTGTCGTCTCGGTCAAGCAATTCTGATAATCTTGAAGCAACACCTTCCCCAAGCCGGAAATCCCAGAGTGGATACTTGCAATAGTGTGAGTGTATTATTTCGCGATCTTCAGCATTTACCATTTCAAGTGTTAGCTCATCATGTAGTCGCAGAAAAGTAAACCATTGATTTTCATATTCTATCTCAGGAGTAATTGAAGGATGAAGTATGTTCTCAATTGGTTCGGGCTTTTGAATTGCCAGCGACTTAAAGATCATAGGCATGAGTGGGAAATGGTAACCCGCATGGCATTCATCTCCTTGTCCGAAGTATCTTACCACTTCAACCGGTGGTTGACAAGCTTCAGCAAGGAGCAATGTGTTAGGCCGAACATAATCGAGAACAGCCCTGAAAATCTTAAGTATGTTATGAGCCTGTGGCAGATTCTCGCAGTCTGTTCCATCTTCCTTCCATATGTAAGGTATGGCATCAGCCCTGAAGCCATCAAGACCCTGCTCCAGCCAGAACATCAGAATTTTAATGACTTCTATTATTACATCAGGGTTTCTGTAGTTCAAATCGGGTTGAAACTCAAAAAATCTGTGGAAGAAATAATAGTCACCATCTTTCTGCCAGTTACTCGGTACCATTCCCTTGAAAATGATTCGTGTTTCCTTATACTTATCTGTGTCTTTTTCCCAGATATAATAATTGCGGTATGGATTGTCAGGACCTTTGCGTGATTCAATAAACCACGGATGCTCTTCACTGGTATGATTCATTGCAATATCAAAAATTACCCTGATACCATGTTCATGAGCTTTGTGAAGAAACTTCCTGAACTCTTCCTGCTTCACTTCAGCAGGCGTATCAGCTGGCAAGCCAAGTAATTCGGGGCGAATGTTCCTGTAATCACGAATATCAAAACCGGCGTCGCGCATTGGAGAATCGAGAATCGGCAACAGCCACAAACAGGTTACTCCAAGCTCTTTTAAATGATCTAGCTTATCTTCAAGACCCTTAAATGTAGTATTGAAAAGATCTACATAAAGCGAATAAACTACAGCATCCTTATACCACCCATTTGGCTGAGGAGGATATTTATAATTTTGCCTGGTCTTCTCAACCAGTTCTAGCAAATACTCTAATTTCCCTTGTTCTGAAGGTGAATATATCTGGTTCCACTCATGGGTAATCTTATCAATAACGTGCTTATCCATAAACTTTTAAATAATTTGTCAATCATTGAAATATTTTCTGCAAATTTACTTTATTAAATGAAGGCAATAAAGGGTTATTAATTTTAATATGCTTCATCTCAGATTGCTTTTGGTGTTTATCTTAATCGGGGGCTTAAATGTTAGTGCCCAGATCAACACTTTCAGGTTATCAGAAAAGAAAAAAAAGGAAATAAGAAGTTTCGAAAACTACGATAACCTCGTCATAATTAACGTCTTGTTGCAAGATACAATTCCGATAAAACTTATACTCGATAGCGGAATTGAAGGACTAATAATTACCGATCCACAGTTGGTTTCTGCATTTGAGCCTTATTGTCTAAGAAAATTCAAGCTTACAGCGCCAGGGAATTCAGTATCTCTGGATGCATGTGTCACACCGGTCGTTAAGGTAAGTTTTGGAAATCTGGAACCAATGTTCGGCAACATGATTCTTCTGCAGGAAGAGATTTTTTCTCTCGATTCATTCATTGGGGCTAAAGTGCATGGATTAATAGGGATTGACAAGTTTAAGCAGCTTGCTGTCACAATCAATTATTACAAAAATCAAATCCGATTTACCCGACCACAGGATTATAAAGTTCCGTTTATGGCGGAAGTGATTCCCCTGCATCTATTGCGCGGACGGCCATTTATGACTGCAAGGGTTGAACTTGATACAAAGGAAATCCGCGACTTATGGCTTATGATTGATTCGGGAGCTAATCATCCTCTTTTAATTGAAACCGACTCAACAGACACCTACCAACCCCTCAACTCTCTTGAAGGAACAATTGGACGAGGATTAGGTGGAAACATTAACGGAGAGTTCGTTCGCTCAGGTTGGATTATGTTGGGCAATTACCGACTAGACAACATAATAACTTCGCTCTCATCGGATTACTTTATTGGAAGCCCATCAATCAGGGATCACCGTAATGGAACATTGGGAGCCGGAGCACTATCAAGGTTTAATGTTACGTTTGATTACTCTAATAATAGGATGATTCTTGAGAAAGGCAGAAAATTCAATCAACCTTTTGAATATAATATGAGTGGTATTATATTTGAAAGTGCAAGTACTGATTTCAACCTATTCAAAGTAAGCGAAGTAATTAAAGATTCACCTGCTTACCATGCAGGAATAGAAGCAGGAGATCTCTTAATTGGCATCAACGATAAACCCGTGTTCGAACTTTCACTTGCCGAATTAAACGGAATGCTCAATCGAAACCCCGGGACTCTTATATCGTTGATTATGAACCGTGATGGCAAACCAATGAATTTCAAATTTAAATTGGAAAGATTAATCTGATTAAATTAATTTTATACAGCTAACTGCTATTCCCCTGTCCTATCTGCCGGTAAATACCTAATTTTGAACTTCAAATAATTCATTAATTATGAAAGGCACTTTTACCGGGCATTATTACTGGCAGGCACTATCTATTCTGCTTATTTTCAATATACAATCTTCCTGTGCTCAAAATAATATTCGTATTGAACCACCATTTTGGTGGGCTGGTATGAATGTATCTGAGCTTCAGTTGTTGGTCTATGCTGATGATATAGCTCTTTGTGACGTCGAAATTAAACATCCGGGAATCACACTCTCAAAAATAAATAAGGTTGATAATTCAAATTACCTCTTCCTTGACCTTATCATTGAAAAAGACACAAAACCAGGTGACTTTAAAATAAATTTTACAAAAGACAACAAAACTCATTTATCCTATAATTATAAACTGCTTGAAAGAGAGCCGAATTCATCTCAAAGGAAAGGGTTTGGGCCCTCAGATGTAATTTATCTGCTTATGCCCGACAGATTTGCGAATGGTGATCCAGGGAATGACAGTCACCCTGAAATGCTGGAAAAAGCCGACAGAAGCAACCCTTCCGGAAGGCACGGTGGAGATATAGCCGGTATTAAACAGAATCTCGATTACATTAAAGATCTTGGATTTACAGCAGTTTGGATAAATCCATTACTTGAGAACAATCAACCTGTATATTCATATCATGGATATGCTATTACTGATTTCTATAAAGTTGACCCGCGTTTCGGAACTAATGAAGATTACAGAGATCTGGTTAACTCAGCTCATAACAAAGGTCTTAAGGTTATAATGGATATGATATTCAACCATTGTGGAATCAACCACTGGTTTATTAAAGACCTGCCCGGTAAAGGTTGGATACACGAATTCCCAACTTTTACACGTTCAAATTTCAGAGCTGAGTCATTATCCGACCCTTATGCTTCGGAATATGATAAAAATCAAATGCAGCAAGGATGGTTTGACAACAATATGCCCGACTTTGACCAAAGAAACCCACTGGTAAGTAAGTACCTGATTCAAAACAGCATCTGGTGGATTGAATATGCGGGTATTGATGGGATAAGAATGGATACCCAGCCATATCCGTATAAAGAGATCATGACCGAATGGACAAAACACGTATTCTCAGAATATCCTGATTTCAACATTGTCGGAGAAGCATGGATGCAACGAGAAAGCATGACATCCTATTACCAGAAAGATTCGAAATTAGGAAATGGTTATAACTCAGGAGTGTCAAGTATTACAGACTTTCCAATGTATAATGCTATTACAAAAGCATTTTCCGAACCAGAGGGCTGGTCAGAAGGAATGGCCCGTATTTATTATGTATTGGCACAGGATTTCCTTTTTTCGAATCCATCCTACAACCTCATTTTTGCTGATAATCATGACCTTAATCGCTTCTACACTTCAATTAATAAAGACCTTGATGCATATAAACTTGCTATGACTTTTCTTTTAACAACCAGGGGAATACCAACTATATATTACGGCACAGAGTTTTTGATGGAAGGTGAGGAACCGAAAGGACACGGCGAAATCCGTAAAGATTTCCCGGGTGGATGGGCAACTGATTCTCTGGATTTTTTTACCGGAAAAGGTAAAACCATAGAGCAGCAGGAAGCTTTCAAACATTTGCAGGTTCTTCTTAATTGGCGACAAACCAATGAAGCAGTCAGTAAAGGCAACTTAAAGCACTACATTCCACAAAACGGAGTATATGTTTATTTCAGAGAATATGGCGACCAGCGAGTGATGGTAATTCTTAATAACAGTAAAGAAGCACAGTCAATTGAAACAAGCAGATTTCAGGAAAGCCTGAGAAACACCTTATACGGAACTAATGTAATGACAGGAAATAAATTTACGTTCAGAAATTCAATATTACTTGCTCCTCGTGAATCGCTGGTAATCGAGTTGAATAATTAACCGGGTTAAGCTGAAATTTTTGTGAGAATTATTGAGTAATGGCACAAGCGTCAAAGAAAAGGAAGAGAGTAAAAAGAAAATACTCCATAAGGAAAATTGCGTCTACAGGGATTATTGTGTTGGTTTTGGCAATTTTAAGTCAGTCGATTATTAGGTCAATAAAGCTATTCATCAAAGAAGGTTTTGAGTTTAATGAGGTTGTTCAAACCGAAAATCTCCTGAACTTCGGAGTCCCTCTGCCATCAGGATATAAAGTTCATGGAATTGATATCTCACATCACCAAAAACACATTAAATGGTCTGATGTAGCCTCAATAGATGTAAACGGAACTAAAATATGTTTTGCTTTTATTAAAGCGACAGAAGGAATAACCAGGCATGACAATAATTTCACAATAAACTGGAAAAACAGTAAGAAAGCAGGCATTATGAGGGGTGCATACCATTTTTATTATCCTACCCGGGATGCTGTAAAGCAGGCAAATAATTTCATAAATCATGTAAAACTTGAACCTGGGGACCTGCCACCGGTGCTGGATATTGAACTTTCCAAAGGGAAGTCAAAAGATGATATTGTGAAAGGGTGCCGTGAATGGTGTAATACAATTGAAGAACATTATGGAGTAAAGCCAATAATATATACCAACCCTACTTTTTATGATAAATACCTTAAGGATGATTTTGAGGATTATCCTCTATGGATTGCACATTATCATAAAGAATTACCCCGTATGCACCATCGCGATTGGATTTTCTGGCAGCATACTGACAGGGCAACTATAACCGGCATTAGCAAACCTGTAGATTTGAATGTATTTAACGGCAGCTTGCGTGATTTATCCAGACATTGCATTAAATAACCTCTAAAAAGCTATTGAGCAATTACGCATCCTGAATAACACTTATCCGCCTGTCGCTTATCAAGCATTCACATTGGATATAAAGTAATGCTAAAGAGGATATTAAACTACCATTGACAGGGGGTTGAGAGGGGGCGAGGAGGGGGTTGATCTGCATCCATAGCGGCTCAACCCTCTCTCAACCCCCTCTCAACCCCCTCTCGGTATCCACTTTATATTCAATCAATCTTCAATGTCATTTCAGCCATCGTATTAAATAAATTTTCCATAACTTAGTCAGTTGCTTTTTCAAAAAATCATTCAAATGGAAACTGAAACTTTACCTAAGGCAGCTAAAACTCAGGAAGACATGTGCTGCCCACCTTTCGATCCTGCTTTATGGGACGACAAACTCCTCTCATGGGACAATAAACCCTTCATAAAGGACAGTGTAAAAACTTTCTTTTTTATGCCCCTGAATTTTGGAGGTGTTATGAAACGGTTAAACAAACTTGTAGTTGAAAACAATGCCGTAATGCCAGACTGGCTATGTCTATCAGACCATACGAGTAAATGGAATATGGATGTTTATCTCGCTGTGGACAAAGTAGTTGAAGGCGCAGTTAACGTTCAGCTAAATGGCAATTACTACTGCAAAGTTTATGAAGGTCCTTTCAAAGATACAGGGAAATGGGGTACTGACTTCCAAAGTACTGTTAAATCAAAAAATATCAATATCGGCAAATGCTATATGTGGTATACTACATGTCCTAAATGTGCCATAAAATATGGCAAAAACTACACCGTTTTTATAGGTGAAGTTATTTAAGCAACTGTAGAATCTGACTTTTGCACTTGGTAATTATATTCCTTTACAGCTTTTTCAAGCTGAGATAATGATGCTTTGAGAGTTGATAAAGGACAAGCCAGATTTATTCTCATAAAGTACGCACCTTCCTTTCCGAATTGGATTCCCGGATTTAAGCCTATACCCGCTTTATTTATCATGAATTCATTGAGTTCCTGATGATCCATACCAAGGCCTGAACAATCAAGCCATGCCATGTATGTTGCTTCAGGTCTCATCATTTTAATCTGTGGAACTTTCTCTCGGAGAAATTTCTCAAGAAAGTCAATATTTGAATTGATATAAACCAGTAACTGACTCAACCATTCATCTCCCTGCTCATAGGCTGCTATTGAAGCTACAGCACCAAAAACATTACCCATGTCAATATGCAATCCCTGCACAAGTTCATTGTATTTTAATCTTAATTTAGTGTTTGAAATAATAACAGATGAAGTACTTAAAGCTGCGATGTTAAAAGTTTTACTTGGTGCCATCATAGTAATGGTTTTGGAAGCAATCTTTTTACTCAGGGACGCTAAAATAGTGTGGCGGTATCCCATATTTACAAGGTCGCAATGAATCTCATCAGATACCATAAGTACATCGTATTTAATGCAGATGTCAGCAAGTGCCTTGAGTTCATCTTTTGTCCATGCATTGCCCCCCGGATTATGAGGGTTGCTTATCAATACCATTTTTGCGCCCTTCTTACATAACTGTTCAAAGTCTTGTAAATCCATTTCATACCTACCATTTACAATCTTTAGAGAATTTAATAGCAATTTACGACCATTGTCCTTAACAGCTCCATAAAATGGGAAATAAACAGGGGGTTGGATAATTATACAGTCGGCAGGTTTTGTAAAAGCCAGAACTGCCATGTTTAGAGCAGCTACAATGCCAGGTGAAAAACATATCCAATCCTTCTCAATGGACCAGTCATGATGTCGCAACAACCATGATTGTATTGATTCATAATAACTATCAGGCCTTACTGAATAACCAAGTACCGGATGTTCTGCTCTCTTTTTTATTGCTTCGAGTATAAATGGAGGTGTCCTGAAATCCATATCGGCAACCCACATTGGTATGACTTGTTCAGTACCAAAAATCATCTTTCGCAGGTCATACTTTACACTTGCAGTATTGGATCTATCTATTATTTCATCAAAGTTATATTTCATAACTGTCATTTTATTGTTATAGTAACAACGCAAAGTTCTTTAAAATTGACTAATTCATCCCGAATTAAATTAAATTTGTACAAAACACTCCCTTTATGAAGGTTTCGCCCTATTCACTATTATCACGCTTCTATTTCGATGACACTGCTTTTCACCGTCTCATGCGAAAGCGGATTTACAAAGTCTTATTGGTAGCAAGTAACTACGATTCCTTCATTCTGGAGGGAGACGGCAGGATAGATGAGCAGATATTTAATGAATACGTATCTCTAAACCTTCGCTACCCTCCTCAGTTTCTGCAGGTTTCATCAGAAGAAGAAGCTATACAGATGCTCCAGACTGAAAAAATTGATCTTGTGATTACTATGGTTAGCATGGGAAAAAGAGAAACTTTTGACCTTGCACGAAAAATCAAGAGTCGCTTTGCTCAAATTCCTTTAGTAGTATTAACCTCATTTTCGAGAGAGGTTACAAACACTCTTGCGAGTGAAGATCTTTCTTTTATTAATTATGTTTTCTGTTGGTTGGGAAATGCTGATCTGCTTCTTGCCATTATAAAACTGATTGAAGATCAGATGAATGTTGAGGATGATATTAACAGTGTTGGCGTACAGGCAATTTTACTAGTCGAGGATTCCATTAGATTCTATTCGAGCTATTTGCCTAATATGTACAAGATCATTTTTAAACAGTCAAAAAGTTTCATGACCGAAGGCTTGAATGAGCACCAGATGATGTTAAGAATGAGGGGAAGACCTAAAATTCTTCTCGCCAATAACTACGAACAAGCTTTAGAATATTACGAAAAGTACAAAAACAATTTGTTGGGTATTATAACCGATGTATCCTACAAATCAAGAGGTGAGGAAGACCCTCAGGCAGGAATAAGACTCATAAAAAGAGTTAAAGAAGAAGACGAGTTTATGCCAATGCTTATCCAGTCTTCCGACCAAAGTTGGGGTTCAGTTGCCAGGGATCTAAAAGTTGGATTCCTTCATAAACTATCTCCTACCCTTCTACCAGATCTAAGGAATTTTATTATCCAGTTTTTTGCCTTTGGTGATTTTGTTTTTGTTGACCCACATACTAAACAGGAAGTACATCGTGCAACTGATTTAAAGACACTTCAACAGATAATATTTGAAATACCCGATGATTCTTTTGAGTACCATGTTCTAAGAAATCACATTTCTAAATGGTTGTATGCCCGTGCGTTATTCCCGCTTGCTGAATTATTCAGGGACCTTCGCCCTGATAACTTTGAGAGCCTTCAGGAAATTAAGCAGTTCGTTTTTGAAGCAATTGCAACATTCCGCCTCAATAAAGCAAGAGGCATAATTGCTGAGTTTAACAGAGAAAGTTTTGATGAATATCTGAGCTTTACAAGAGTGGGACATGGTTCAATCGGTGGCAAAGCAAGAGGATTGGCATTTCTTGATGCCCTCCTGAAAAGGAACCGGATGATTGACAAGTGGCCGGGTATACTAGTAATAATCCCCCGAACGGTGGTGCTTGGAACTGATATATTTGACGAGTTTCTTGAAATAAACAATTTGTATAATGTAGCTTTATCAGGTATTCCCGATGATGAGTTACTAAAGATATTCGTTGAAGCCAAACTCCCTGAGAAGCTTAATGAAGACTTGCTCACTTTTATAAGTGTAATTAAAAAACCAATTGCAGTCAGGTCTTCGAGCATGCTGGAGGATAGTTATTATCAGCCATTTGCAGGAATTTACTCAACCTACATGGTTCCGAATTATCCCGGAAATAAAGAGGACACTTTGAGAAATCTGGGTATTGCAATCAAAAGTGTTTACGCTTCAGCATTTTTCCACGAGTCGAAATCATACATGAAGAGTACAACTCATGTAATTGATGAAGAAAAAATGGCTATTGTCCTCCAGGAAGTCACCGGTACGGAATATGAAGGACGTTTCTATCCATCTATCTCGGGTGTTGCCAGATCAATTAATTTTTATCCGGTAGAACCGGAAAAACCTACTGATGGAACCGCTACGCTGGCATTAGGACTCGGTAAATATATTGTCGACGGAGGACTTGCATTACGGTTTTCTCCCAAATATCCACGTAAAGTACTACAACTCTCAAATCCTCAAATGGCGTTAAAAGAGACGCAGAACCACTTTTATGCTTTAGATCTCAGGCCCGGGAGCTTTGGAATATCGACTGATGACGGTTTTAATCTGTTGAAGCTGGACTTAAAAGAAGCCGAAAAAGATAATGCACTAAGAAACCTCGTAAGTACTTATGATTTCGAAAACCAGGTTATAACCGACGGTATGATAACCGAGGGAAAAAGAATTATCTCATTCTCCAATATACTAAACCACAACATTATTCCTTTGGCTGATATACTGGTGAGTGTGTTAAATACAGGGCAAAAAGAAATGGGTAAACCGGTTGAGATTGAATTTGCAATTGATCTTAACATGAAGGAGAATAATCACTATGTATTTAACCTCCTTCAAATACGACCAATCGTTGATCCAAGGGAAGAATTGGATATAACCCTGAGTGAAATAAAAAAAGAGGACACTGTAATTTTTGCCGAAAATGCCTTAGGAAACGGGATTGTGAAGGGCATTAGAGATTTCGTTTATGTTAAACCTGAAAACTTCTCACCAACAAACAATCATAAAATCGCCAGAATGGTTGAGGAGATAAATAAAGAAATGCTTGAATCGAATAATAATTACATTTTAATCGGGCCGGGAAGATGGGGATCTAGTGATCCATGGCTTGGAATACCGGTAAAATGGGCGCACATTTCAGCCGCCAGAGTTATAATAGAATCAGGATTAAAGGGCTTTAGAATCGATCCCAGTCAAGGCACCCATTTCTTTCAGAACATGACGGCATTCAGAGTTGGGTATTTTACAATTAATCCTTTTTTAAATGATGGATTTTATGACCTGGATTTTCTTAACAGCCAACCTGCATTGTTTGAAAACGAGTTGATAAGGCATGTCAGATTTGAAAGACAGTGTACAGTAATGATTGATGGAGCCAAAAATCAGGGGGTAATATTAAAGCCTTGATTAGAATTCGCTGAATGCCTCCCTCAGACGACTAATTTCATCAATTCGTGAGTTATCACCTGATGCAATAAAAAGATAGGAAAGGATTTCAAACATCTTATCAATAGTGGCAATTGGTTTTAAGGGTATAAAGTAGTCTTCCTGAGCCGGAAGCCGCAGTTTTCGCATCAGTAGCACCAATTCTTCTTTTGTGAATACACCTCCCCTGTTTTCGGGATTGATGCAGAATTTCACTTTTACGTTTAAAGATAGATCTGGCTCAATCCAAGCCATAAAATACCTTTCACCGGGTAGTAAAATCCCAAAAAGAGGTATACCTAAACTTTGCGCTAATATTGTGTACAAAATTCCTATTGATATTGAATATCCTGTACTACTGTCAAGCAAGTTATTGATAAACAAATATTTAGGATCTGCCTCCTGCTTGTCAGGTAAGCTAAATTTATAATGATCGTAGAAAATATGATTAACAACCTTTATTTTTTCAAGTGGAGTTAGATTTTCATTTAGCTCGATCCAAATATCCTTTCTTAACCTTAATATTTGATCCCTTATCCTGGCAACATTCAGGCTTGGGTATAAATATTTTGTGAAGAGAATATAACCCTCCAGCAAATCAATATTCTTGGAACCGGCCCACTTCACGAGATCAAAATGTAGCTGGTTAAACTGAATATTATGAATGATATCTTCTATGCGTTGTTGAATTCCGCTATCGAAAGTATTCTCCCAGGCATTCTCAAGAAATGGCACCGCCGGTATACCGATATTAAATATCTGCTCTCTTACCTTTGCAAAAGAAGCTGTGTCAGGCTCATCAATTAAACTAATTAATGCCTGTAGCTTATTTACATCGTCAGACTGAGATTCCATACTTGCTGCCATATTCTATTTAACAATTGAAACATGAGATTTTCTTCAGAAAGCATTATTCAAATCTCTTTTTATAATTTGACAAGTCGGTTAAGTACATCCTGTACTAATCTACTCATAGCTTCCTTATATAAAGAGGAGTGTGTTTTATCTACACGGTTAGCAACAATATTTGTTACAGTACATGCCGAATGTCCCATCATCTTACTCAACCCGTATAATGCCGATGTTTCCATCTCAAAATTTGTTATTCTCATACCTTTATAATTAAAGGACGCAAGCATTTCATTAATATCGGGCAGGAATGTTTCAAGTCGCAAAACACGGCCCTGAGGACCATAAAAGCCCGGTGCTGTAGCGGTCATACCGGTAACGTTCCCATTGCCAAGTGCTTTCAAAAGCTTTGAATCAGCAGCTACAATATATGGCCGTGGAAGAACCGATGGCCATGAAGTTCCTGAAATGAATTCCTCAGTCATCTCATTGTCAATTACTTTATCGAGATTTCTGTAATAATATAACATCCCATCCAATCCAACTCCATGTGATGAAGCGATTGTAGTGTCGGGTTCTATACCGGAATGCAAGGCACCGGATGTTCCTATCCTGACAAGGTTCAGTGATAAATGTTTTTCTCTTATGGTCCTTTTTTCAAGGTCCAGATTAACTAATGCATCGAGTTCGTTTAAGACGATATCAATATTATCAGTTCCCATTCCGGTTGAAATAACTGAAACACGCATTCCTTTGTAAGTACCTGTGTGGGAAATTATTTCTCTGTTCTGTTTCTTTACTTCAATATCATCAAAAAATGAAGATACCAGGGCTACTCTTCCAGGGTCGCCAACAAGGATAACATTCTTCGCAAGCTCTTCAGGTTTCAATGCAAGGTGATATACACTTCCATCAGGATTTAATATAAGTTCGGATGCTCCAATAGTATTCATTTTGCGTTATTAGTTTGTTATAACAAGGTGTTATTATACTTTTGTAAGAAATCTGCAAATATAATCTTTAATATCTGTAAATGGACAACATACTGGTTCCTTATGACTTCAGCAAACAGTCGGAGTTCGCTTTGCAACAAGCAGTTAACCTGGCCCGCCGAATTAGCAGCAGGATAGTCTTACTTTATGTGAATGAAACACCCGGCATAATATCTGCCTTATTCGGTACTAAATTAAGTGATGAGATGATTGAGAAGATTAACGATCATCTCGATTCAGTTGCTGCCAGAATCAGTCTTCGCGAATCAGTTTATGTTGAAGCTTCATTGCAAAACGGCCGCATATATACTACAATTGTGAAGACTGCGGATGAGATGAATTCAAAGTTTATTGTAATGGGTACCAGAAGTAGTGATGGCATCGATCCCGAGAGAAAAAGGATGATGGGCGCCAACACCTCCCGAGTTATTCGCTCAGCTAATTGTCCCGTCATAACGATCAGTGGTTCATCTCATTACAATGGTTGCAGGTCTATCTTGCTTCCAATGGATCTGACCAAGGAAACAAAACAAAAGGTGCAAAGAGCAATCGAGTTTGCCAAGTTATATGATGCTCAAATTAGAGCGGTATCAGCCGTCAGGGAGTCTGATAAAGAGGCAATAGAAAGACTTAATGAGCAGATGAACCTTGTAAAGAATATTATTACTGCTGAAAATGTAAAATGCGAAGCTGAAATCATTAAAACGGTTGACGGGGAGAAAGCTATTGTGCCTGCAATCTTAAATTATGCAAGAGAAAAGAACGATGTTGACCTAATAATGATAATGACCCAGCAGGAACATCCTGTACTTGATTTTTTTGTCGGTTCACACGCTCAGGAATTTATCAGAAGCTCAGAAATACCGGTTATTTCGATAATCCCACAAGAATAATGATTTTTATCTTTTGTATCTCTAATAGGAAACACCAATGAAAGCCGAAATTGTCACAATAGGTGACGAAATTCTTATAGGTCAGATCACTGACACTAACTCGGGATGGATTGCTCATGAACTGAATAATATTGGAATATCAGTCATACAAATGACTTCAATTGGTGATGAGCATAATAAGATTATTAATGCACTGAATGAGGCATCGGGCAGAGCCGATGTAATTATTACCACAGGTGGTTTAGGACCTACTAAAGACGACATCACCAAACTGGCCTTCTGTGATTTTTTTAAAACACCTCTGATTTTCGACAATGAGTCGTACGCCAATATTGAGAGAATTTTTGCTGAAAGGGGTTATATTATGAGCGAAACGAACAGAAAGCAGGCTGAAGTCCCTGCCTGTTGTCAGCCACTTCTCAATATAAATGGCACTGCTCCCGGGATGTGTTTCCATAAGAATGGAAAAATCTATTTTTCATTACCTGGCGTTCCTTTCGAAATGAAAGGTTTGATGACTTCACACGTAATCCCAATGCTTAGGCCTCTCAGCAATAATGTAATAATTCATAAAACTATTTTAACGAATGGCGTTGGTGAGTCATTTCTTGCTGATAAAATCAAGGACTGGGAAGAAAATTTGCCTTCAGGGTTTAAGTTAGCATACTTACCCCAGCCCGGAATTGTTAGATTACGACTTTCGGCAGTTGGCAAATCACGGGAAAGTATTCAACTTGAGATGGATGAACAAGTTAGAAATTTGTATTCTCTTGTTTCAGAGTATATATTTGGTGAAGACGATGATGCACTGGAAGTAATTGTTGGAAAATTATTAAACCAATTGCACCTCTCTCTTTCAACTGCCGAGAGCTGCACGGGGGGATATGTTGCGCATCTTATAACATCAGTAGCGGGAAGCTCTGCATATTTCAAAGGCTCTGTAGTTTCTTACGACAATGATGTGAAAATAAGTACTTTAGGTGTTAAAAATGAGACCATTAATACATACGGAGCTGTTAGTAGGGAAACTGTGATTGAAATGGCAGAGGGTGTTAAAAGGTCCTTAAAGACTGACTGTTCAATTGCTATTTCTGGAATTGCCGGACCTGATGGAGGTACTCCGGAAAAACCAGTTGGCACAGTTTGGGTAGCCATATCTACTCCTTTTGAGAAAACAATAGCTAAGAAATTTCTTTTTGGTGACAACAGGGAAAGGAATATCCGCAGAAGTGCTTTAGCGGCTCTCGATTTACTGAGAAAGAGATTATTGTTATTTCAATAGACTGTTATTTAACTCTTTGGTAGACAAACCAATTCAAAAAGTCAATAATTTCGCACTCTCAAATTAACGATCACAAATTGGGATTGAAGGTTAACTAAATCCCCACTTAAATTTTGAATATGGATAATTTTGGAACTGTTTGCAACCTTTGTTCAATAGGTTGTTCTATGGAAGTATCTTGTGATAAAGCAAATAACTATTCAGTGAAGGGCAAACAGGGATTAGTGAATGCCGATGGTGCGTGTTGTGAGTATCCATTAACTGCATTTCATAATTTTAGCTTAAAAGAACGAATCACATCTCCTCTTTTAAAGGAAGGTAATAGTTTTAAAAATATTTCCTGGAACGAGGCTTTCAACATACTACACAACCGGGTAACAACAGGAAATCCTGTAGAAAAAGCTTTCTTTGCCGGAGCCAGATTAACAAATGAAGAGCAGTATCTCGTTCAGAAGCTAGCCAGAGCAGGAGCTCTGTCAAATGACATAGGAAGTTTCCATTACCTTGGGCGTGGTACAGGGTACACCAAATTATCCAAAGCAAATATCCCTTTCTTCGAATTATCCGATGCTAAAAGGATTTTTGTGATTGGAGCTGATGTGACTTCTGATTATCCTGTGATTGGTGATATTATCCTTAGAAATAAGAAAGAGGCAGGAATTGATATAGAAGTAATTACTGAAAATAGTACTGATGGTTTGGTTGCCCACGCCGGTAAACATTTAGTTGTCAATTCCTATTTTTATTTCATCAAGGCTGTTAACTGCTATTTGCTAAAAAATGATTTGCAGGACAATGTCTATATAAGTAATCTCATTGATAATTTTAATGAGTTTAAGACAGGAATGTTGTCCATGGATTATGACCAACTGGTTAAAAAATCAGGATTGACTAAAGAAGCAATTGAGGAATTCGCATTAAGGTATTTGCATGAGCCTAATGCTGTAATCATTTTCTCAGAAAATACACTGTCGTCAAATACTTGTGGCGAAATATTCAATCTGGCTCTAATTACCGGAAAGCATGGTCGCACAGGAGCAGGTTTATGTCTTCTAAAGGAGAAAAATAATTCTCATGGATTACATGATATGGGTGTAATGAGCAACCTGAGTACAGGGGCAACATCATGGGATGACCCCTTTCAGCGCAATTCAGTTCAAATCGGATGGGGATCGAAAGATTTGCCTTCTTATATTCCTGACATTAAAGAGAAGCTTGAAAGCGGTGAGTATAAATATTTGTTCATTTTCGGTGAAGACCCGGTTGGTTGTGCCATCAACAGCGAACCGATAATTGATAATCTTTCAAAGGTTGATTTTATAATGGTGCAGGATTATTTTCTGACGCCTACAGCACAAATGGCAGACCTGGTATTGCCGGCTTCCTTAGCTTTTGAAACAGGTGGCACATTTACAAATTGTCAAAGAGTAATTCAGCAAGTTGCTAAAAGCCTAAATAGCCCACTTGAATACAATTCATGGCAACAGATTAATGAAATTCTTGTCAGAAACGGATTCCCACAGTTTGAGAACGTTATCGACATTACATTTGAGATTGCAGGTCTATTGCCAAAATTCTGTACAAGTAGCAAGTTAATGTTCAGAGTTCATGATCATGACAACAATAATCAGTTATTTGAATATGGCTGTGATGCATTGCAAAGACTAGCAAAAAAGGTATCCCCTGCTGAGGTATTTATTAACGGCTAATTTGCAGAAGGTCTAAAGGATTTAAGAATTTCGATTGTCTTTTCAAGCATCAGGTCATTAAAATCAAGATGCGTCACGAATCTGACAGTTCGTTTGTCGAAATCTATCCCATAAAGCCCATGTTCCTCAAGTTGCTTAATTACCGGCACTGCCAGTAAAGGCTCTTTTACCGAGAATAGTACAATATTAGTTTCACAGGTCTGAACATTTGAAACCCATGGCAAAGTAGCTAATACCTTACTAATTTGTGAGGCTCTGTAATGGTCATCCTTAAGACGGTCAATATTGTTCTCAAGAGCGTATATTCCTGCTGCAGCCAAATAACCTGCCTGGCGCATTCCTCCCCCAAATATTTTGCGAATCCTTCGGGCTTTATTAATAAATTCCCGCGGTCCTATTAGAACTGAACCTACCGGTGCTCCTAAACCTTTCGACAAACATATTGAGATAGTGTCAAACATCTTTCCGCAATCAAGTGGAGATTGTCCCGAATAAGTTAACGCATTGAATATTCTGGCACCATCAAGATGGAATTTCAGATTGTTGTCCTTACATACCTGCGAAATTTCGAGGAGGTTTGAATTGCTGTAAACAGATCCTCCACCTTTATTCATAGTATTCTCCACCTCCACCATCACAGTTGGAGGACGATGAATATCATCAGGGTTAATGTGATCTAAAACATCTTTTGCATTTATTTGACCTCTCGCACCTTCTAAGAGACATACTGACACACCGGAGTTCATCATAATACCTCCACCTTCATAGTAGTATACATGAGCCAGCTTATGCAGGATAATTTCATCACCTGGCTGAGTGTGTGCTTTAACGGCAATTTGATTTGTCATTGTACCTGACGGACAATATAAACCTGCCTCCTTTCCAAATAAGGCGGCTGCTTTATTTTCGAGTTCAGCAACTGTAGGATCTTCACCAAATACATCGTCGCCAACCTTTGCACTAAACATTGCATCTAACATTGCCGGTGTTGGCCGGGTAACTGTGTCACTCCGCAAATCAATCATCATAATTACATTTTTTTGACAAAAGTACAGGAATTTTAGTGCTTTATAATTCAGACAGACATATAGTCGTTAAGTTTTTTCTTAAACTTCCAGCATGTCATTTGACGGGTTTGCGTTTTACGGGAAAGCTCGTAACTCGATATATCAGGAGCACAGCATATTAAATAAGCCATCTCAAAAGCATCAACTATATTCATCCTGCAATGATGGAATAAAGTGTGCGCAGTTGCTGATTCATCCGTCTTACATTTTGTGCAACGTCGTGAATATGGGCTTTTACCTTCGCAGAAATGAATGTGACCACATTTTTTGCACTCAAAACCCATCCTCCACTTATTTGCGGCTATTTCCTTTAAACATGACTCAGCAGTATTGTAATGTCGTCTGAACTCATCAAGGTTTTCAATTTTGCCAAAAACTTCTTTCAAATCCATAGGTTTGTATTCCAAATAAACTTTAATTTAGAATGATTGTTAACTGCCTGAAAAAAAAGCTTATAAATCAATCTATCGGCAAAATTAAAAAAAATTAGTGATATTAATGCGCTATATTAAAAATTTGCATTATTTTTGTACCATGAAAACTTTGAATCAAATTAAGTATCCAACAATGAAACAAATAGCCCTTGCAATAGTATTGGTTTTCGGCGTTAGCCTGATTGCCTGTACTCAAACTAATGAGAAAGAAGCAACTAATTCAGTAAGTGTAAATTCTGATCAAACCGGAAAGGTCATTCAGATGGATAAAGCAATGTTTCTTGATAAAGTATTCAATTATCAGGCAAATCCCGACAAGTGGATATACAAAGGTGACAAACCTGCAATTATTGACTTTTATGCTGACTGGTGTGGTCCATGTAAGAAAGTTGCCCCAATTATGTCAGAACTTGCCACGCAATACAAGGACGATATTGTAATTTATAAGATTAACACCGACAAAGAGAAAGAACTCGCGCAGGTATTTCAAATCAGAAGCATTCCTTCAATACTTTACATTCCAAAAGAAGGTCAGCCAACCATGACAATGGGGGCATTACCAAAGGCCGAATTTGAAAAAATGATCAAGGAATTGCTTTTAAACAAACCTGTTAGTCAGAATTAAACAGAATATTAACATTGATTAAACCATAATGGAACATTTAACAGCACAGACTTTTAAAGAGAAGGTTTTTGATTATGAGAAAAACCAGGAGTGGAAATATGAAGGAAAACTTCCATGTATAATTGATTTTTACGCTGATTGGTGTGGACCCTGCAAAATGGTAGCCCCTATCCTCGATGAGTTGTCAAAAGAATACGATGGCAAAGTAAATATTTATAAAGTTGATACAGAGGTAGAACAGGAACTATCAGCAGTGTTTGGAATCAGAAGCATTCCAAGTATGCTCTTCTGCCCTATGGAAGGACAACCAAGAATGGCTACAGGAGCTTTGCCAAAACCATCACTTATTCAGGCAATTGACGATATCCTATTGCAGCCACAAAGTAAGTAGGCTTCAATACAATATAAGGATTCAGAGGGTTAGTGCGTAAACACTAACCTTTTTTATTTTGTACATTTGAAGCCAATTTTTAGTAGGTCACCAGATGAGTTTGTCTTTATCAAGGAAAGAATTTTTACTTCTGATTTCTGTTTGGCTGGTTGCAACTATCATAAACGTAACAAAACCTTTTCATATTGATGATACGTTTCATCTGGAGGCCGCGAAATATCTGGCTGACAACCCATGTAACCCTTCCAGAGGAATGATTAACTGGGATCAGAATCCTGAGCCCCTACTCAGTTTTAATCAACCCCCGCTATTTTTCTACTTGCTTGCTCTCGTAGGCAATTGGGTCAATTTTTCTGAATTATCGCTCCACCTGTTAACTTCGGTATTTACCTTCCTGGCAATTTACTTCTTTTACTTAACTGCCAGATTATTAAAACCACGTGACGCCTTATGGCTAACGTTACTGTTTGGTCTTGGCCCTGCTTTTCTGGTGAACCAGAATATTATGGTTGACATCCCGGTACTATCTATGTCTTTAGCATTTGGCTTCTTTCTGTTGAAATATTATGATGATCCAAAGTTAAAATTCCTGATTTTTGGAGGATTATTTCTGGGATTGGCTTTACTTATTAAATATACAGTCCTTCCTCTATTAGTGATTTTCATTCTCCCCCTAATAGCCCGAAAAAAGTACAATCATGTTATAGCTGTTCTGATACCTCTGGGTATGCTTACCCTTTGGTCAGTATGGAATTATTTTGATTATGGAAGTACTCAGGTTTTAACCAGAAATAGTGGACGTGATGGATTAAAAGGCGCGCCGGACAATATCCTCAATTTTATTTCAAATTATGGAGCTATCGCTCCATTCATTCCTGCACTTGCAGCAACTGTTCTGAACACCGGAAAACGGTATCTGATTACTATTTATTCTATTGGAAGTCTATTCGTTTTGTTTGTTCTTTTGTCGTTTGGTAATATTATATCCGCTGAACTTTCGAAAGAAATTATTCGATATCTATTCTTATTGACCGGCTTGTTTGGTGCGGTTGTGTTTATAATGTCATTCATCAGGAAGAATTCGGAAAATGAAATTCCGGAGACCAAATGGGAGAAAAAGGCCTTTCTTGTATTGTGGTTCGGAGCACTTGCTTTGTTTGTAATTCTATTCGCACCCTTCATGGCCACAAGGCATCTTCTACTAACTCTCCCTCCATTTCTGTTGTTATTTCCAGCAACAAAAAGCAGTTTCAGTCGGTCGTTAAAAATTACATCTGTAGTTATCACTGCAATATTAGGAATAGCTCTTAGTATATCAGATTACAGGTATGCCCGATTCTATAAGATACAAGCTGACAGAATTGCTCATGAATATAGTAGTGAACCGGAGAATAATAAGATCTACTCTCTGGGTCTTTGGGGATGGCAACACTATTCAAAAGAAAATGGAATGGAGATATATAGTTCCTGTAATTCTGAGTTAAAACCTGGCGATTTGATAGTCTTTCCTGTTGAAGTGCCGAGACAGGCTATATGTGAAGGTGTTGAGGTAGAAACTATTAAGAAGCTTTGGGACACTCCCGGCTTGCTTTCGTTCTTTTCCACAAGGCACGAAGCCACATTCTATCAGTCAGGTTATAAACGCCCTGCATGGAAGCTATCCCACATGGCTAATGATACTATTGTAATTCAAAGAGTTATCTCAAACAACTAATAAATGGTCACCATCTTACCTTTATCATATTTACCATCAGTAGACCAATATTGTGCAATTGCTCAAAGCTCTAATGTGTTATTTGAGATTTTTGAAACATTCCCAAAACAAACATGCAGAAGCAGGACAGTAATATCTACAGCAAATGGATTGCTCACATTGTCCATACCAGTGAATAAGCCGCTTGGCAACAGGTCAAAGACAATTGATATAACAATCGATTATACAACGCCATGGAATAAAATACATTGGAAAGCTATCACTGCAGCATATAACAAGTCACCTTACTTCCTATATTTTCGTGATGATCTGGAAAGATTGTTTGGAAGCAGGTATGACTTGCTGGTTGATTTTAACTTAGAGTTGATTCAGTTACTGAACAAGTTTATGAGAATATCAACGCAGTTTGAATTGACTACTGAGTATTTTAAAGAGTATCATGCAATACTTGACAGGCGACTTTGCTCTAAAGACATTTCAGTAACATACTTCAATTTGAAGCCTTACACACAGGTATTCTGTAACAGGTTTCCTTTCCAAAAGAATCTGAGCATTTTAGACTTACTATTTAATGAAGGCCCTATGGCTGAAAGGTATCTTAAAAGCTGCAAACCAACAGATTAGACTGATGGATATTCAATACGAATATGATAAATGCTCATGAGACGCTTTTTTAGAATCTTTTTGATTTTAGTGATATCCTGAAAAGTAAGATCTGAATTTACAAACTGGTTATCATTTATTTGCCCATCAATAATCTTATCAACCAATTGAGAAATTGATTCCACTGTAGGTCTGGATATACTTCTGGATGCTGCTTCAACAGAATCAGCCATCATAAGAACAGAAGTTTCTTTTGAGAATGGAACCGGGCCGGGATATTTAAAAGGTTTATCGCTGAATTCTTCTTCGGGGAATTCAATCTTTTTCAAGTTATAGAAATACTCAGCTCTTCGGGTGCCATGATGTGTTCTGATAAAATCTGTAAGTACATCAGGGAGTTTATACTTCTTGGCTAATTCTATTCCCTTATAAACATGACTTATAATAATCCTTCCGCTTTCCTCATAGCCCAATTCATCATGAGGATTCATTGAGGAAGTTTGATTTTCAATAAAGTACATTGGCATTTCCATTTTACCTATATCATGGTAAAGAGCCCCGGCCCTTACTAACAGGGTGTTTCCGCCAATTGCATAAGTGGCCTCTTCAGCTATATTTGCCACTTGCAATGAATGCTGAAATGTACCGGGAGCATACTGTGATAACTTCCTCAATAGGTGGCTATTTGTATCGGACAGTTCCATCAGAGTCACATCTGTAACAAGTCCAAATGTCTTCTCAAAAATAAAAATCAAAGGATAAGAGAATAGCGTAAATAGGGCATTACCGGCAAACAGGGCAAAAGGCCGTTGCGAAATATCCTCAAGACTGCCATCCTGAATCAGCAACATCCCCATATAAATGGCACTGTATGACAAAAAGATAGCAAGGGCAGTTATGAAGAACTGGGACCTTCTGCGTAGCTCTGCAACGCTAATAATTGCAATGATTCCGGCAATGAGCTGCATGAAAATAAATTCAAAAGCATTGGGAACCATAAATCCTGTGAGAATTATTGTAACAACATGTACAAAATAAGCCAGGCGAGTATCAAAAAACACTCTGATAATTATAGGCACAAGACAAAAAGGCAACAGGCTTATCAGAGTACTATTACTTTTAACTGTCACACTGGCTACTGAAACCATCAATAGTATAAGTATGAGCATCAGTACCAATTTCTTATTCTCTGCAAATAAATCTTTCCTAAAAGAAATCATAAAGAGAATAAAGGCCAGCATTGTTAAAGAAATGAGCAAAGTTTGGCCAACCAGTATGTTAAAGTACTTAAATGTTGATCCAAGCCTTGTTTCATAGTCCTGTCGCAATGATTCAAGTATTTGAAACTTCTCTGTGTTTACTAGTTCACCCCTCGAGATTATCCTTTCTCCTTTTTGAACTACACCTCTGGAGTTGGGTATTTCTGAAAGAATACTTTCACGAGCTTTATTTGTAGTTACTTCATCGAAAACAATGTTCTGCTGAATAGAATTTATGAGGATATCGTAAACAAGTTCTTTTTCCTCAAAAGAAGTCTTATCCACAATATTTCTAATATACTTTTCGGCACTTTTAATTGTAAACAACTTCCCTAAAGGAACCTGAGCGGCGGTATTTCCATTAATAATCCAGATTTGATAATCGGCAGGCCTATCGGTAATGTCGCTTGTAAGACTAACAATACCATTCGAATAGAGAGTATCAAGAACCGAAAGAATCAGATTTAAACCAAGTTTTTGATCTTGTGTATTCTGCCCGAGGCTGCCATATCTGGCTTTCCAGAAAGTATTATACTCATTTACAGCATTATTTACCTGAGCATCCGATACGGCATTATTTCTTATAAAATGTGGCCGCAACTGATTCAGAGCAGCCTGTTGTTCTTGCTTATATACATCTATGGGTTTTAAGACGGCAAAGTCAACCGGAGCAATGAGGTCATCATGCTGCCATGGTTTCCCCTTCTGGTATTCATACTTGAACTTTCCTTCGCGGGGGAAAACCATTATTAACAACCACACTACCAGCAAAAACAATGAAGCTTTTTCAAGAAGATTGTAGTTATTACGAAGCCATATCAGAGCCTTTCTCATATTCTCTCCTGCCTATAAGTGTAAAACACGCAAAAATACAAAGATATTAAAATTCAAAAAGTTATTAACAATGGTTGAAAACCTCCCCATTTCGTAATTCATAATGCATATATTTGCCCACGATGTATTTCAGCGAGATGCCAGAGGGAATTATCTGTCTTTCAATAGTTCCGGTTCGCCAAGAGCCTTCCGGTAAATCAACAATGGTTAATCAATTACTGTTTGGTGACACCGTTGCAATACTTGAAGAATATAATGATTGGCTTAAAATCTCGGGTTTTGCGGATAGTTACGAAGGCTGGTGCGAATCATCCCAGGTTGTCCGGCTTGAAAGTCCTCTTACCAAGTCAAATCCCCACCTTGTTAATGACATTACTGCTACTTTAAAGGGACCTGATAGTGATATCACGGTTGTTTATGGCAGTTCAATGCTTTTTAGTAATGATGAGAAAAGACTGATCTCTTTCAATAACGAAAATTATTTCCATATCGAAGGAGAAATAAGAAAAGCATTTGACCTTAAAGGATCTAATGTCGTGGCTTCTGCAATGAAATTAATAGGGGTCCCTTATCTTTGGGGTGGCCGGTCACCTTTCGGAATTGACTGCTCGGGTCTTGTTCAGATAGCTTTTAAGATGGTGGGAATGGATTTACCTCGCGATGCCTGGCAACAAGCAGAGTTTACCAATAATTTTGTAGATCTTATTGGTGAAGCGCGACCGGGTGATGTTGCTTTCTTTGACAATGATGAAGGGAAAATAATACATACAGGGATCTTGACAGGGCAAGGACAAATAGTCCATGCCAGTGGCAAAGTAAAGATTGATCCTATAGATCATTACGGAATTTTTAATAAAAAATCAGGGACATATTCACATCGCTTAAGATGGGTTAAAAGATTTATTTAATGCACTGTTAACGTAAAGTTAACAGTGGAAGCTTTTGAGAGTTAATGACACTAAGTAATTTTGCAACCTTAAATTAACTAGACAAATTTTATATTGATTAACACAATTAACAACCAATTAAGCCCAAATCAAATGAAAAAAGAAGACCATTTTGTTAGCAAAACAATCAGGCATCTTTTATTTGTTGTTTCGTTTCTTTTCATCAGCACAGCTACCTTCGCTCAGGTAACTACTGCAGGTTTGAATGGACGTGTTTCAGCAAGTAATGGTGAAAGTTTGCCAGGCGCAACAGTGATCGCCATCCACACCCCTTCCGGAACTCAGTATGGAACAATTACTGATGCATCAGGATTCTATCGGATTCCAAACATGAGAATTGGTGGTCCTTATTCCATAACTGTTAGTTATATCGGATACAAGAGTGCAACTCTTACAGAAGTTACATTAACACTTGGACAGACTTTCAATTATAGTCCTACTTTGAACGAAGAAACATCAACCATTAGTGGAATTGAAGTGGTTAGTTCAAGAAGTGATTTATTTGACGGTAACCGTACCGGTGCTGAAGCTAATTTCAATAACCAAACCATCAATGCATTGCCTACCATTACCAGGAGTATTAATGACTACACCCGTCTAACTCCTCAGGCAAGCGTTGGTAAAAGTTTTGCATCTCGTGACGCTCGTTACAATAACATCACTATAGACGGTGCTAACTTCAACAATAACTTCGGTTTAAGTTCAACAAACCTTCCCGGTGGTGATGCTCAACCTATCAGTTTGGATGCTATTGAAGAAATAAGTGTAAATGTTGCACCATTCGATGTTAAACAGTCAAACTTCACCGGTGCCAATATCAATGCTGTAACCCGCAGTGGAGATAACCAGCTGAAGGTTTCTGCTTATACATTTTACAGAGGCAAGAATTATAATGGTGAAAACGTTGGTGATGAAATCATTACTTTGACAGATAGATCAACCACAACATATGGTGCACGCATTGGAGCTCCTATCATTAAGGATAAGCTTTTCATTTTTGCAAATGCAGAAAGAGAAAAACAGAGTTATCCTGGCATTCAATGGAGACCAGCTGATCCTGAAAACGGTATTGATCCTGACCCTGCCGGTTATATTTCACGTACAACCGTTCAGGATATGGAGACTATGCGTCAGTTCCTTACCAGCAATTATGGTTATGATCCGGGAAATTACACAGGATTGGGAAATTTCGAGAGTAAGAATTACAAACTTCTCGGACGTCTGGACTGGAATATCAACCGCGATAATAAATTCACTTTCAGATATAATTATGTTGAGTCATCAAACGATCAGGAAACTAATGCTACAAGTGCTCCTGGTACCCGCTCAACTTTTGGTCGTATCGGTGAAAAATCAATGGCTTTTGAAGATGCCAATTATGGATTCTTAAATACTGTTAGTTCATTTGCAGCTGAATTGAACTCAATTTTCGGTAACAATGCTGCTAACAAATTCCTGGTTACTTATACCAGAATCAGAGACACCAGAGACAGCGACAGCGACATTTTCCCATATGTTGATATCTATGAGGATGGTGATCCTTATATGAGCTTTGGTTATGAGTTGTTTACATATCAGAATGATGTTAAAAATAATGTTCTGACATTCACTGACAACTTCAACCTTTTCCTTGGTGCTCATACACTTACTTTTGGAGCTTCCTATGATTATCTGTATTTTGGTAACAGCTACAAACGTTATGGTACCAGCTACTATCGTTATGCTTCAATGGAAGACTTCATGAACAATGCTTTACCAACTACATTCGGTTTAACTTATCCTTATGCTAATGCTGGTGATGGTTATGCTGAACTGAATTTTGGGTTTGGTAGCATCTATGCTCAGGATGAATTCCAGGTTACTCCTAATTTCAAATTAACCGGTGGTATCAGATTTGAACTTCCATTCTATCTTGATGACCTTATTCAGAATCCTTCAGTTACTGACAGTTTAACATTTAACGATCTGGATGGTAACGAAGAAAAACTGGACATAGGAACATGGCCGGACAGTAAACTTTTGATTTCTCCACGTTTAGGATTTAACTGGGACGTTAAAGGTGATCGCACTGTACAATTACGTGGAGGTACAGGTATCTTCACAGGACGTCTGCCATTTGTATGGTTCACTAACCAACCAACAAACAGTGGTGTGTTACAGAATACTGTAGAAGTTACTAAAGCAGAAGACATCACAGCTCTTGACCTGTATTTCAATGCTGACCCATTCTACCATGCAAGCAAATTTGGTGCTGAGCCAGGCGATAGAGCACCGGGAGCAATAGCTAAAGTAGATGACGATTTCAAGATGCCACAAATCTGGAGATCAAACCTCGCAGCTGATATAAAATTACCTTTCTATGATATGGTATTAACTCTCGAAGCTCTCTATTCAAAAGACATAAATGCTCTTATCCAGCGCAATGCAAATCAAGTCATATCTGACTCTACATTCCAGGGTGTTGACAATCGTCCTCGTTTCTTCAACAGAGGCCGCTTAAACTCTGGTATAGCCTCTGCTATGGTTCTTGACAATGCAGAAGGAGGACATGCAACAATGCTAACAGTTCAACTTTCGAGACCTTTCGCTAAGGGACTGTTTGGTACTCTTGCTTATACCTACACTATGTCTAAAGATCTTACATCCAATCCGGGTTCTGCTGCAGCTTCAGCATGGCAAAGTAATCCAACTGTACGCCATCAGAATGATCCAGGACTCAGCTTCTCACAATTTGCAGTTCCTCACCGTATAGTTGGTGCATTATCATACAACTTCGAAGGGCTTAATTTTATGAATGGTGCTTTAAAGAATACTACCGTTTCGTTATTCTATGAAGGAAGCAACCAGGGTCGTCTCTCATTTGTATACAGCACTGATATGAATGGTGATGGTAATAATGCTGACCTTATGTACATACCTGCTAACGATGATGAAATCAACTTTACTGATATCATGAGCGGTGATGCAGTTGTTAATACTGCTGCTGAACAAAGAGCTGCTTTCTGGGCTTTCGTTGAACAAGATGATTACCTGAGTGAAAACAAAGGTAGCTACTCTGAAAGATACGGTGCTCTCATGCCATGGTATCACAAATTTGATTTCAGACTTTTACAAGACCTGGCTGTAATTCCTCACGGAAACCGCACCCACACTCTTCAATTAAGTCTCGACATCCTGAATGTTGGTAATCTTATTAATAAAAACTGGGGTGTCCAGAAACGTCAGGTTCTTGGAAATTACGACATCACTCTCCTGAGATATACAGGTGCAAATGATGAAGGCGAACCAGTTTATCAACTAAATAAAGCAGGTGGAGAATTCCCAACCAGCACTTATGTTGATGTTCTTTCAATATTCAGCACCTGGGGAGCACAGATTGGATTGCGTTATACTTTCTAATCTTACATTTGACTTTAAGATTTGAAAAAGCCCCGTTTGGGGCTTTTTCATTTATGTAATACACATTTTTCATATCTTAGTCTCTTAAAACCTTTTAGTTATATGACATTACAGGTGGAATCACAAATAAAGCAATATGCTCTGATTACAGGTGCTTCAGGTGGAATTGGTTATGAATTATCTGAGTTAATGGCTAAAGATGGGCACAATCTAATCCTTGCTGCACGTAATATCGAAAAGCTAAATGAACTATCCCGCGATCTTAATAAGAAGTACAATGTTGAGGTAATTCCTTTTAAGGTTGATTTAACTTCCGAAGAAGAAAGGACTGCTTTTATTAACAATCTCAGAGATAATAAATACCATGTAAGCATTCTGATTAATAATGCAGGATTTGGAGATGCGGGTTGTTTTGCAGAAGTAGATTGGACAAAAACTGACCGGATGATTCAATTGAACATAACGGCATTAACTCATTTAACACGAGAGTTGCTTCCCGCGATGATAGATGCAGGATATGGTAGAATTCTTAATATTGCATCGATTGCAGGATTTTTACCCGGTCCGAATATGTCGGTTTATTATGCCAGCAAATCCTATGTAATATCCTTTTCAGCAGCTCTCAGGGAAGAATTAAAAAACACTGGTGTCACTGTGACCGCGTTATGCCCGGGACCTGTGCAAACTAACTTTTTTAATTTTGCAGGTGCTTCAGAATCCAGATTAAACACAATGATGAAACCGGCTGAACCAAAAAGCGTTGCATATTATGGATATCATAGCATGATGAAAGGAAAAGGCAGAGTGGTTCATGGATTGTTGAATAAGTTGATGGTATTTGTGATAAATTTCATTCCAGCTGAGGTTTCAAATCCTATCGTAAAAAGACTTCATACATAAACGGATGAAAGTTAGTAAACGGAAATTATGGCTTATTCTTATTACCCTGTTACTCATAGGGTGTAAGAGAGCACAACTTCCGGATTCTGTTGCTAACGATGCAGACCAACAGCATGATGCGTCCAAAGAAGCTCTCGCAAAGTCACTAATATCTAATGAACCTGATTCAAGTATTAACTTAGTTAAGACAGAAAAAATTGAGATTACTTTACATGATGAGAACCTTGAGAATATTAAGTATCCTTCAATTGAACAGCTTAAGCAAAAGTTTCAAAACATATCCCTCCACGACACTTCAAAACTTTATGCACCAAAGCCTCTTATAGTTAAAAATCCAGTCACTAACTCTTACATTTGGCCTTATCAATCCTTCGAAGTATTATTCGACAATGACATGTTCAATAATACTGACCGGTATTATACAAATGGTGTAAGGTTAACTTTTAATTCCCCCGCACTGGCCTTCTGGAGAATCAACAGTATATTCCCGTTTTTGTCGAAACAAAGTATTGAGTATAACAGCATTTCTTTACAGCATGAAATGTTTACTCCATACACGACTAAAAAGCCACCAACGCTGGTTAATGACAGACCTTATGCATCCGCTTTGTTTATCACATTCACCCGGAGAACAGACAATCCTGACAGAGGTATATCTCTTAAATCGTCGCTTGACATTGGTGTAACTGGAGAAATCGCACTTGGCAGCCTTTTACAGAAAGGGGTTCACGCTTCAGTGTCTTCAAATGACCTTCCGATTGGGTGGGAAACTCAAATACCCAATGACATATTACTGAATTATAGTCTTCAATTACAAAACAAGATAGCTTCAGCGGGGATATTTGATGCAGCATATACAGGATCAGCTTCTCTTGGATCAAGACTAACAGCCCTGAATTCAGGGATAATTTTTTGCTTTGATTCCAAAAAGTCAGCTAAAAAACTTGAAGTTAGTGACGATTCCGACTTCAGGAAACCGGGTGTTCATTCGTCATCTTCTGATAAGCCAAACAAATACATAACAAACGGTTCAGGTATTACATATTCTGCGGCAGCCACATTGACAGCCAATTTGGTTGGTTATAATTCAACGCTGAATGGAGGATTATTTAACAGAGGGCATGCTTTTATTATTAAACAGAATGAAATGGAGCGTCTGACTTTTCTTGGTTCATTAAGCTTCACCATTAGATACAGACAAGTCTCATTAAGCCTTAGTCAGTTTTTTCTAACTCCAGAATTCAAAAGTGGAAAGAGCCATTTCTGGGGACAAATCGGTATTAAAATAGGTTATTAAATATTTACTATGTTACTAAATATTGCTCGTACAGGATTTCTGGTCGCATGTTTGCTTTCCGCTTCAAAGGTTAGTGATTCTGAAAATATTCAAGATATCAAGGCCCCGGCTGACAAGGAAGTGACAGTCTTATTTGCAGGTGACATTATGCAACATGGACCTCAAATAACTGCTGCATGGAACGACTCGCTCAAAGAATATGATTATAGCAGTTGCTTTCAGTATGTGACTGATATTGTTAGTGGTTATGATATTGCAATCGCAAATCTTGAACTTACATTAGCAGGTGAACCTTATACCGGTTATCCACAATTCAGTGCACCGGATGAACTTGCTGTTGCAGTGAAAAATGCAGGATTTGATATTCTGGCGACAGCAAACAATCATAGTTGCGACAGCGGTGATAAAGGCATTATCAGAACAGCTCATGTTATTGATAGTCTTGCAATAATGCGAACAGGTACCTTCTACGACAGTACTGACTACAAATCACGACATCCACTGATGATAGAATCTAATGAAATTACTATTGCTTTATTGAATTACACATATGGGACAAACGGTTTGCCATTTAATTATCCTGCAATGGTTAACCTGATTGATAGAGATAAAATAGTTGCAGACCTTGCATATTGCAAAAGTCTTAATCCTGATTTCATTATAATATATTACCACTGGGGAAATGAGTATGAAACCCAACAGAACACTCATCAGGAAGAACTAGCCAGATTGAGTATTGAAAATGGAGCTGATGCAGTAATAGGTTCACACCCTCATGTTATCCAACCTTTTGTTTACACGGCATCAACAGATTCGCTTGGAAGAAACAACCTTGTTGTATATTCTCTAGGGAATTTCGTTTCAAACCAGCGAGACCGCAATAGAGACGGAGGTGCTATGGTAGGCTTTAAACTCAGCAAAACATGGAACCGTACTACTTTAACCGACCCGGTTTATCATTTGACATGGGTTTATACTCCAACAGAAAATAACAAAAGGCAATATTACATTCTACCGATTAACGATCCTAACATCAATCAGGAAATGAGTTGGGAAGATCAGCATAAAAGAGCGCAATTTATAAATGACTCCCGGGAAAGATTGAATAACAAGCCGGGTTCATTACCAGAAGCGCCATTCGTGAGTACCGACAATCTCGAAACTCCTGAACCTTGAAACCTGACAAATCAGGTCAACAAAGAACCAAAAACATAGATCCAGGAACAGCTATTGAGCCCTGGACTTGGCATCTGCTATAATCTTGTCAGCCTGTTGTCTCGCAGCATTCATAATTCCATCAGCTTGTTTCTTTGCTGCGTCAGTTAGTGCTGTAGCTTTCTTGTCAGCCTCTTTCTTCACCTGATCAGCAGCTTTCTCAGCAGCTATTTTTGCTATGGGTCCCTTCTTACTTCCTTCAGCAATAAGATTATTAGCCTGGTCATTAGCTTCCTTCCGAAGCTTTTGAGCTGACTCTTCAGCAGTTGCAATAAGCTTATCTGCCTTAACCTGAGCTTCTTTTAATATCTTTTGCGCCTGAACATTTGCCTCATCAATATACTTATTAGCTTCTTCCTTAACTTTCGTTACCACTTCTTCTTTCTTTTGCTGGACCACTTCCTTTAAACCTTGTTTAAGATCGGTAGTGGACTCAGCCAGATTTAAAGAAACTTTGGGATCGGTTACTAAACCTTTTATACTGGCAGATATAGGCACAGTTTGACCCAAGCTAAAATTTGCACCAGCTTTGTTAACTTTACTAACCAGTCCTTCAAGCACATTATTAGCAGCTCCGCCAAATGTGCTTCTTGGGATTTCCATGGCCAGTATGTATTCAAGCGTCTGGTCGAATGAATTCCATCCCGAAATACTGGTGTTTATATTTCCCATTTTCACATCAAATGGTTTTACAAACACTTTACCATCTTCAATGTCAAACGACAGGTTAATCTTGTTAACTGCAAATTGCTTGAACTGATCAAGTTTCAATGCATCCGCCATTCTGTTAAACGCTTTTACATTAGTAACAGTTATTGCAGGAGATGTAAGACGTCCATTTCCCTGTAATGAAGCAGGTATTGGCATCATTCCATCATCAAGCTGAGTGTTGAAACTAAGAGTAGAGCTTATTTTCCCTTCTGTCTGTTCAGCTATCGGCGCTAGTTTTCTTACTGTCAGGAAACTTTTAAAAGCCTCTCTCATAGATATATCCTGAAGGTTCATAGTCATATCAACCTCCGGCACTTCTGACTTTGTTGAATAACTTCCACTTAAGGCCATCATACCATCAAGCGCATTTAAACGGAGGTTTTCAAGTGACAGGACTTCATCTTTTATCCTTAATACGCCTTTAATATTTGTGGCCTCCAGATCACCGTAGATGATTCTATTAAAAGTAGAATTGATTGAAAATGTTATGTTTTTAGGCACTTTTATGATACTCAGTTGACTCGAAGATGTGTCTGATTCTGTTTCACTGGCTTCTGGCATGAGATCATTTAAATTGAAATAATTTGACACGAGGTTCAGAGATCCACCCAATTCTCCATTGTCAAAAATAAAAGGTAGATAATTAAAAATATTTCCGTCGGCGGAGAAATCATTACGACCAACCTTCGCTGACATATATGGCATATTTATCACGTCCGGTGAGATATCAATCCTTGCCCTGGATATTGAAACTGCATCAGGTATTGAAGCAGTATTGTAAATGAGATCGGATATGTTAATAAAACCATTCGCTTTGAAATTGTTAAAATCGCGGTTTTCCGCAGCAGATTGGTTGCCTTTGACAGCAAAGTCCGCATCAATTAGCCCTTTGAGATTATCGCCTTCTTCAAGCGGATAAATCTTCGAAACATCATCAAGTGATACCTTTCCTTTCATTGTGACATCAAGATAGGGATCACTTATCGGCGTCCGGGCATGAATTACAGCATCTACCGGATTTCCAAGCATTTCTACATGAAGGATTGGAACATCTATTATTGTAGCATCAGTATCTCCGGTTTTATTATCAATCTTGGCTTGTATATTTATATTATCAACAGATCCAGGAAGAGAGGGATATTTGAACATACCGTCCTTAATATCGAGGTTTACCCCATAAGAAGGCATAGTTGTTTCACTGTACAAGCCTTTAACGAATCCTGCAAAAGCAAGCGTACCGGCAGTCTCAACCTGATTAAAATCCTTTGCATACACTGCAGGAATTAGAGATAGAAAACTTTTAAATTCATTCCGCACTGCATTAAATTTTATATCCATATCATAACCTTCTTCGGGCATCGCAAAGAATCCCTGGGCTAAAACTTCCAGGTCATTCACTATCAATTTAGCATCAGGAAAGGTAAATGTATATGTATCGAGATTAACTCCGATTTTTGAGTCAAGCGAGGCTGTGGCTCTATTCAGGTATCTCACTCCATCATAGTTCACCATAAGACTATTGATTGTTACTTTTGTGTCCAGGTCACTCTGTACCTGGCTCAAGTCACCTCTTAACGCCAAATCAATACCATCAGCCTTCGTATAAAATGGGATTGAGGCGTCATCATATATCAAAAATGCATTGTTCATAGTAAGCTTCTTCAGGGAGACTTTAAAGTCACTTGGTTCAGAGATAGTGTCCACAACTGCTGTCGTGTCACTTTTAACGATATCCCAGTTTGCAGTCCCATCTTCAAGTACCCTAAGTTTAACTCTCGAATCATTTGCTGAAATTTTGCGTACTTCATAAGCTTTTCCTCTTATAACACTCATAAGGTCAAGTGTCAATCTTAAGTCAGGTGCCGAAAACAATGTATCCTTCTCAAATTTGTCTATACCGGCAACACTTAACGACTCCACTGTTACAGTTACATTGGGAAAGTTACGGATCAATGAAATTCCCAAATCGGTAAACTCCACTTTAGCATTAAGATTTTCATTAATTGCCTTTTTGGCAGCTGTCATTATTTTTCCCTTGAATGCAAATGGAAGAATAATTAGCAAAGCCAGCACAATTATGATGACGATAGCAAATACTTTGATGACTTTTTTCATAATGCTGTTGTTTTTTGATTTAAACGATTGGAAAGTTTTTCCTTATACGAAACATTCAACGCTTTTTAATTTGAAAAGTTGCCTTGAATTTTACCTGCCATAAGCATACAATCGGTAATTGCCAAACTAGCCATTGCTTCAACAACAGCTACAGCTCTGGGAACAATACACACATCGTGCCGACCACCGATCTCTAATATAATTGGATTCCCTTCCTTATCAATAGTATCAATTGGCTTTCTAATTGAAGAAACAGGTTTAAATGCCACTCTGAAATATATATCCTCACCTGTTGAAATACCGGCAAGTATTCCACCTGCATTATTTGAAGAAGGACGAATTTTGTCAACTCCAGAAATAAATGCATCATTATGCTCTGAACCTTTCATCTCGGCAGACTTAAATCCTTCACCGTAATCAAATCCTTTAGCTGCATTTATACTCAACATATACATGGCCAAAATAGCTTGTAACCTATCATACACCGGTTCTCCGATGCCGGGAGGAACGCCCCTGATAACACATGTAACGACTCCTCCTGCCGAGTCTCCCTGTTGTTTTACTTCTTCAAGGAAAGTGAGCATTTCCTTTTCTGTTGGTTCATCGGGACATCTTAAAGATGAAAGTGATGCTCTGTTGAGATCAAGTTGTGTATATGGTTTACCAAGTTTCACAGGTCCTATTTGAGAAACATAACCTTGAATTGAAATACCATATCTTTCGAGCAATTGATAACAAATAGCTCCTGCAGCAACTCTTACTGCCGTTTCTCTTGCTGATGATCTTCCACCACCTCTGTAGTCATAATGACCATACTTCTGCTCATATGAAAAAGAGGAATGAGATGGTCGGTAAATGTCTTTCAGATGATTGTAATCTTCAGGTTTCTGTGAAGTATTTGCTATAAAAAATGCTATTGGAGCACCGGTTGTTCTGTTTTCAAAAACGCCTGATAATATCTCAACATTGTCGGTTTCTTTTCTTGGAGAAGAGTAATCACCTGCTCCGGGAGCTCTTTTCTGCATAACCTGGTTTATTTTAACCATATCTAGAGAAACTCCTGAAGGGAATCCATCAAGAACTCCGCCTATCATTTTACCGTGCGACTCTCCGAAAGAAGTTAATCGCAGCATTCTGCCGATTATGTTTCCTGCCATGGTGCTAATTTAAGCAATTATCAGTTCACCATAAAAAAGAGAAACTCACCCTTTCCGGGTAAGTTTCTCTCTGAAATTTCTATTAACGAATAAATTATTGATTTGACTCACGAAGCATCTTTAATTTAGCCTCAAGCATAGCCACTTCTTCTTTGGCTTTGTTAATCTTCTTTTCAAATTCACTCTTAAGAAGTGTAGCAGTTTTTGATGCTGCGAAGAAGCCGATATTGTTTTCCCACAGTTTAATATCTTCATTAAGTTGCTGGATTTTCCCAAGGAGGAAGTTTCTTTCTTTACTAATAATTCTTCCTGCATCAGGAGAATCTTTGTTGATTTTCTCAAGTCGACTCCTATAATTTTGGGCACCAATAGCAACTGAATCCATCTTGAGCTTCTCGAAATGCTTGTTTATAGCCCCTCTAAACTCATTTTGCAGCCGTTCCTTCTCCTTGATTGGAATAAATCCGATATCCATCCATTGACGCTGAAAGTCCTTCAGAGCCTCAATTGCCTGATTTCTGTCATCACCAATCTCAAAAGTTTTAACTCTTTCAATTAATTCGAGCTTCAACTTGAGATTTTCATCCTCATGTGACTGAATATTCTTAAAGTACTCGGTCTTCTTGGCAAAGAATTCATCACAAGCAGCTCTGAATCTTTTCCATATTCTGTCACTCTGCTTTCTGGGAACCGGACCAATACCTTTCCACTCCGATTGAAGATTTATTAACTCCTTGGTTGTATTCTTCCAGTCGGTACTGTTCTTTAATGCCTCAGCCTGCAAACACAAATCGAGCTTAAGATTATAATTGTGCATCTGCTGTTCTTTGAGCTTATTAAAGAACTCTTTCTTAGCATTAAAGAAATTGTCAAGAGAACTCTTAAATCTGGCCCATATCTCATTGTTTTGCTTTTTAGGAGCAGGTCCTATGGTTTTCCAGATGTTAAGCAATTCAGTTATTTGATTAGAAGCATCCTGCCAGCCCTTTAACGAATCTATTTCCTGTGAAAGAACTTGCTCAGCTTTTTCGCAAAGGATATGTTTGGCAGCAAGATTCTGCTCCTGACCATCTTGAATCTCACTATAGTATTCTCTTCTTCGATCGTTTATCTTTTCAGTTGCACTCTTAAAGCGATCCCATAATTCATCTTTCTTATCCTGAGGAACGGGACCAATTTCTTTCCATTCTTCATGATATTGCTGCAACTGCTTAAAGGACTTAATGATTGAGGTTTCAAGCAATAGCTCCTCGGCTTTTTCACAAAGTCGAATTTTTGCCTCAAGGTTCTTTTTTAAATCAAGGTCTTTAAGCTCCTTGTTAATTTTTACCTTATCAAAGAATTTTTCTACAAGGAAATGATAGTTCTGCCAGAGAGTATTTATATCATTCTTTGGCACCATTCCAATTGTTTTCCATCTTTCCTGAAGGTTCTTAAACTCATCGTATGTTTTCTTAAGAGTTTCTTCTGAATTAATGAGTTCCTTCAGTTCTTCAAGAATTTTATTCTTAGCTTCAAGGTTCTGAACCTTTATTTTCTCTTGTTCTTCGTTATATTTGGCTTTATTCTGCTTGTAGATGTTAAAAGCAGCTTTAAACCTTTCTTCAATAGGATCGTCAGCAATAGTAATCGCTTCGGCCGGATTTTCAGCATCCGTATCTTCTGTCTGCTCTACTAGTTTTTTATACTCTTCCTGTTTAAATTCCTTGTTTATTTTCAGGAAAGCAACTTTGACTAAAGAGACCGAACTCTTAATGGCATTTACATCGGAATCCTTTACCAGCTCTTCTAATTTCTCAACTAACTGCTCTCTTGTAAGGCCTTCATAAGCATCACTTGCATCCACTTGAGAAAAGTCGATATCCTCATGATCTTCTACATCTTCATGATCTTCGTCATCAGTTGCAAGAACATCTTCTTCAATCTGATTTGTATTGAGGTCAATGATTTGCTCATCTGCGTTTGACAGGGCAGGTTCTTCAACAGTTGCACTTTCCTGGATGGTAACAGGCATTTGTTCCTCTATAGGTTGAGTTGCATCCTGTTCAGGGATAAGACCGTTTTCAGTTTCTGCATTCTGAGAATCAGCAACTTCCTCTTCTAAAGTAACCGGAAGTGGTTCTTGTGAAATAGTAGAGTCAATCGGCTCTGATGCAACTGACTGTGATTGTTCAGCAACGATGTTAGCATCCTGATTTTCTTCATTAGCTTTCTGTTCCTCAATTTGGTTGAGAGAGTTCTCCTCCTGATTGTTATTTATCTCTTCAGGATTCTGATTGTGTTGATCTTTGGTTTCCATTAAGAATTCAAATGAATGATTAGTACTTGGTTTAATATCACTTCCTTTCGGAATGTTGTGTAATTAACTGTTAATCTCTTTCAGTTTAAGGATCTTATATTTTCAGGGTTGCAAAAATAAGAATATTTTAATGGAAAACATCGCATTAAGTCATATTATAACTCATTATTTAAGGAATAGTTCGTTTGCAATTGTATCAGGAAGTATGAGTTGCAACTTCTTTTGAATCAATACCTTCTTCAGAGAATCCTATAAATTTTAAAATGCTCTTCGATTAAAAATAAGATAGCCGAATTTAACCAGGAAATTCAATGGTTTATCCTCTTTGCTGAAATATGCAAGTTCAACACTGAGTGGCCCCAAAGGTGTGTAAAATAACAATGCTGATGATACTATTGGGTTTACTTTCAATTCAGGAGACACCTTTAGTTTCTCAGTTACAGGATCCTTTTGAATACCTCTTGCAACTTGAACATATCCATCTAACCTAAAGTTGAAATTCTTTGAAAAGGAATATACGTTTTTGGATCCTAAAGCAACGAATTGAGTTGATCTGTATTCCGGCATATACAATATTTCACTTTGTGGAACCGGAGAAAAGGAGAATGAAGAAAGCAGAGATGAACTATAATTAGAAAAGAATGCCTGTGTTGAAAAACTTATTTGATTATAAATACCAAAGCTTAACTTTTTATACTGAGCAAAGTAGTTCTCAAAAGTAAATTGGCCCTGAATCCATGTATGAGGTATTTTCTGCTCCCTATTGAGGATGGAAACAGTTCCCGGAGTATATTCCTCATTTCCGTTCACCAGATTGAATTGTAGTTTGAGATTTGATCCGGAATTAGCATATTCCTTTCTGTTAAGTGTATTAATCTCGAAGCTAAATCCTGGTGCGAAAAATCTAAAAACAGTCTTATCTGTAATATCGCCTTTTTTAAACTGGTTAGTCTGATAGTATTTATCAAGTGTGCTTCCAAATGGAACATCTATTGTAAACTTACCTGTATTTTTATATGGAAATGCCAGATTTAAATATCCAAAAATCTCTTGCTGAATTTGGAAGAATGGATCCTCATCAGCATAAAAGAATGTAGATGAAGTTTTAAAGTAATTAAACTTATTAAAAACAAAACCGGCGCTAAAGTAATATGGATTGAATTTCGGAAAGTCAATACGGGTTTCTGCCATAGCAGAATTGTAAAAACGTCCAAAATATGAGTTTGCCTTAAACTGAAGTGATCTTTTTGACCATAAAATATATTTAAGTTCTAAAAACAGCTCATTAACTGAGCTGGAAGTTATTGCCCCTCCTATTTCAGTTACCAACTGATTGTGCTTTTCAATATCCAGTGTCATATCATAAAGCCCATTATCCTTATTGTATAATAGCCTGGGAAAGATATGATTCGCCTTGCCTTCAGCAATAAACCTAAAATACTGAGGCTTGACCATACTCAATGTTAAAGGCACCTTGTTATAATCATTGTACGATGGACCTTTTGATTCTTTGCTGAGGAGTTGGTTTAGATAATGCTCCTGACGTTTATTTAGTCCATTAAAGTTAATTTTATTAATTACTAATTCTGGTTTTCTTGAATTGAATGCCTCTCTTATTGAATCCGCTTGTTGTTTTGTGCGCTTGTTTGTAACAAATTCTCTGATAAATGGCACTGTTCGCTTTGCTGCATAATAACCGCTATCTATGAATGCTTTAGTATGAGAAAAGTCAATTACAGGAACGTCCTTGAGAGCTGGTTTTATCAACACACTATTATCACAAAAGACATTAAAATCTGTCTTTGTCATGATCATAGTCTGTATTTGAGAAAGTACATTATCAGGATTCGGATCTGTCTGTTCAGCTGCTGCCTGACTGCCAATTATGATGTCAGGGAAGAAATCATTAAGCATTACATCAGCAGGAAAATTGTTGTACATCCCTCCGTCGAACAAAAGGATATCATCAATTTTGATTGGTTTAAACACAAACGGGAATGTGCTTGATGCCCGGATAGCATGGCCTAAGTCGCCACCTGAGAGAATAACTTGCTCAGCTTTAGAGATATCAGCAGCCATGCATCTGAAAGGAACCATCAAACTATCGAAATTATAATTAGCTACAGCGCTGGCAGAAGAAAATATCTCCATAAAGGCAAAATCCATCGACATTGGAGATATCAAATTCGTTGGGAGGTTCGGTCTTAAGATTGAGTCGTTGTAAAAATTAAAATCAGCCCAGGACGCGTTAGGTGATGGAGAGTTAAAAAAGTATTTATACCTGGGATCAATTGCTCCGGTAATCCAATACTGAAATTCTCTTGATCCGATAATCATCTCCATATCATCAGGAGAATAGCCGGCTGCATATAAACCACCGATAATTGCACCCATTGAAGTACCAGTTATATAGTCGATAGGAATTTCAGCTTCTTCAAGAGCGCGAATTACGCCAATGTGGGTAACTCCTTTCGAGCCTCCTCCGCTTAACACGAGTCCTACTCGCTGGGCATTCAACCCATGGCTTAAGAGGATAATGGTAATAAGTACAACTAATCGGCGGTACATGATACTTTGTTTATAATGCAATCACCTTAACAATTTATACTTTCGCGAGTGCCTGATCAAGATCTTCTATTAGGTCATCAACGTCTTCAATTCCAACTGAAAACCTTACTAAACCATCAGTTATCCCAGCTTTTAATTTAGCTTCATGAGATACTTTTGAATGTGTCATCGAAGCCGGATGCTGGATCAGAGTTTCAACACCTCCTAATGAAACAGCCAAAATACAAAGCTTAACATTATCCATTAAAACCTTACCGGCATCTGTTCCACCTTTTAATTCAAAGCTTATCATTGAGCCAAACCCGCTCATTTGCTTCTTAGCAAGTTCATACTGCGGATGAGATTCCAAACCCGGATACTTTACCCATTCAATTTTTGGATGGTTTTCGAGATAGCGTGCTATTTTCATTGCACTCTGTTCAGCTCGTTCAATTCTAATTCCCAGTGTTTTAATACCTCTAATGACCAAATAAGCCTGATGGGGATCCATATTACATCCGAGTGTTACCATCATACTTCTCAATTTTGCACCTAATGCCTTATCACGAGTGACAATCATACCTGCTACGATATCGGCATGCCCATTGAGAAATTTGGTCATAGAATGCAGAACCACATCTGCACCCAATTCTAATGGTCTTTGTATATAGGGGCTACAGAAAGTATTATCTATTACGACAAGAATATTCTTTTCATGAGCTATTTCAACACAGGCCTTAATATCAGTTACATCCATTGTAGGATTTGCCGGTGTTTCAATATATAGCATTTTAGTCTCAGGTCTGATTGCAGCCTTCACCTCGTTAATATTACTTGTGTCAACAAATGAAGATTCAACACCGAATCTCGACCAGTGTTGTTCCATAACGACTCTGGAAGGTCCGTAAACAGCAGCAGAACTTACCATATGATCACCCTTGCTGAGTAATGACATATATACCGTATTAACAGCTGCCATTCCCGAACTGGTTGCAATTCCAGCTTCTCCCGATTCCAGATCTGCCACTAAAGTCTCTAATGCATTAATAGTTGGATTAGCTATTCGGGTATAGATATAGCCATCGCTTTCACCTGAAAAGCACTTCGCTCCATGATCAGCATTTTCAAAAAGGAAAGTAGATGTTTGATAAATAGGAACTGTTGCACTGCCTAGTGGATTTACAAAGTCACCACTGTGAATCATTCTTGAATTGATACCCAATTTTTTATTTTTCATGATAGTAATAGTTAATTTTCCTTATCAATCCTAATGCTGATTAAGGAGATAAATGGTTAGTATAAGAAATACAAAGGTAAGACTAAATTGGGAAAACAAGGAATCACTTGTTCTTCTTAACACTGAATGTAAATTGATCGAAAATTGAAGTGTTTTTCGTTTGCCTGAAGATTCCTTCCTTGATAGATTTGATCTCTTCGATAGTATAAAAAGCGGCAGGGTTCATTTCATTGATGATAGACACCGCGTGTTCAACATCTTTGCGCTTTATTATTGTGAAGATTATGTCCACTTTACCTTGAGAACCTTCTGCTTCAACAGAAGTTACTCCATAATTATTCTCTCTTAACCTGGAAATCAGTTGCTTCGAATTGTATTTAGGAATTACTCTTATCATAACATTTCCAATTGATAATCTTTCCTCTATTGTCATCCCAATATAATTTCCCATCGCAAAACCACCACCGTAGGCTACATAGGCAAGAACATTATCTAAATGTTTCATTATCTGGCCAACAGCCAATAACCAAATAATAACTTCAAAAAATCCCAGTATAGGTGCCAAGTGCTTATAACCCTTTCCAAGAAAAATTAGCCTTACAGTACCTATTGTTTGGTCACTTATTCTTGCAAGAAAAATAAGTATTGGTAAAACAACCCATTGGAAAATTTCTGAATCACTATTAAAAATTGAAAGTAATTCCATAAAAAATATTTTTAGTGTAAAAATTATATTAAACATTAATCAATTATTCGAACAAGTAACCGATTTTGTATATTTACTTATTCGTAAGGTAATTTTCAATCAAGTTAAGTTAAACAAAAAAAAATGCATTATGGAAACAATGGAACCAACTAAAAATGACACTATCAAAATTGGAGATTGGTTAATAACACTCATTGTAACGGCAATTCCTTTGGTTGGAATAATAATGCTGTTTGTATGGGGGTTTAGCTCAGGTACACATCCAACAAAAGCTAACTGGGCAAAAGCAATGCTGATTTTAGTTCTGATTATCATTGTGTTGTACATTATTCTTTTTGCTGTGTTTGGAGCTGCTTTTATGGGGATGATGAATACAGATATGATGAACGATTACTAAATAGGTTATAGTAGAATTTTCCCTTTAAAAGAAGTCAAAAATTAAGAGGCTGTATAAATGAATGCAGCCTCTTAACTATTAATTTCTTAGGTATTTAAACAGATTATCTGCTAATCCGCACTATGCTTATGCCTGAGCTGTTGGACCTCCTAAAGTAAAAGGAATAGTAGATTCGGTTTCTTTGATCGGACCATGCACTGATTCAAATTTGGCAATGTTTTCACGCATTGCATTCATTAACCTCTTAGCGTGTTGGGGAGTCAAGATAATTCTTGATTTGACTTTTGCTTTAGGCGACCCAGGCATCATTTTTACAAAATCGATTATGAACTCAGCATTAGAATGTGTAATAATAGCCAGATTTGAATAAATGCCTTCTGCTACTTCATCACTTAATTCGATATTGATTTGGTTTTGTTTGTTTTCGCTCATGGTATTTGATTGTTAGTATTTATAAATTAAAGCAACAGAACCAGATGGTTCTGTTGCTTTATAATTCATATTACAAAGAACTTACTGTTAGTATTCCTCAACTTTTGAGGCCTGAAGTCTTTCGAACTCTTCTTTGGACCCAACAATAAGATCATCATATTCACGAAGCCCAGTCCCTGCAGGAATTAAATGCCCTACGATCACATTCTCTTTCAAGCCTAATAAATCGTCAGATTTAGCATTAATTGCCGCAACAGTAAGAACTTTTGTCGTTTCCTGGAATGAAGCAGCCGAGATAAAGCTCTTTGTCTGTAATGACGCTCTAGTAATACCCTGCAGTATTTGCTTTGCTGTTGCAGGTTGTGCTTCACGAGCTTCAACCAGCTTTTGATCGCGTCTCTTGAGCATTGAGTTTTCATCTCTGAGTTTTCTGGCAGTTATAATTTGTCCAGGTTTTACATTACTCGAATCTCCTGGATCAACAACTACCTTTTTACCATAGATACCATCATTTTCTTCATGGAAATCGATCTTATTAACCAATTCACCTTCAAGGAATTTGGTATCTCCCGGATCAGCGACTTCAACTTTACGCATCATTTGGCGAACAATCACTTCATAATGCTTATCGTTGATTTTAACACCCTGAAGACGATATACCTCCTGGATTTCATTCACTATATATTCCTGGACTTTCATAGGTCCTTTAATTGCAAGGATATCACTAGGAGTCATTGCACCTTCAGATAGTGGAGTACCAGCCTTGATATAGTCGTTTTCCTGTGCTAATATCTGTTTTGAAGTTGGAATAAGATAACTCTTTTCTTCACCAGTTTTTGAACGGATTATTACTTCACGGTTGCCTCTCTTTAATTTTTTACCAAAGGATACAACACCGTCAATTTCAGCAACAATCGCAGGATCGGATGGGTTACGAGCCTCAAATAACTCAGTTACACGAGGCAGACCACCAGTGATGTCACCTGATTTACCTATTGCTCTAGGAATTTTCACGATAATCTCACCAGCCTTAATTTTCTTGCCCTCTTCGATAACGATATGAGCACCTACCGGAATATCATAAACTCTTAAGTCTGAATTATCAGCACCAATAATTCTGATGCTTGGATTCTTGACTTTCTGACGACTCTCAATAATAACTTTGTCGTGATAACCGGTTTGTTCGTCAGATTCAACGCGGAATGTTGTGCCTTCAATTATATTATCAAACACTACCTTTCCACTTACTTCAGAAAGAATTACGGCATTGTATGGATCCCATTCACTTACTAAATCACCTTTTTTAAGTTCAGCACCCTGACGGAAATATAGATTTGCTCCATAAGGAATATGTGATGATGTAAGTACAATCCCTGTATTCTTATCAACGATACGCATTTCGGCCGAACGACCTATTACAATATCATATTTCTTACCATCAACATTCTCATACTCAACGAAACGAAGTTCATCAATTTCAAGAACTCCATCATACTTGGCTTCAATTCTGGATGATATTGCAAGGTTAGATGCAATACCCCCAACATGGAATGTACGAAGAGTAAGCTGTGTACCTGGTTCACCAATCGACTGAGCTGCTATTACACCTACTGATTCACCTTTCTGAACCATTCTTGCCGTTGCAAGATTTCGGCCATAACATAAAGCACAAACTCCTTGTTTTGATTCACACGTTAGAACCGATCTGATTTCAACACCTTCAATTGGTGAATCTTCGATGGTTTTTGCTACTTCTTCTGTTATTTCTTTACTTGCAGCAACAATTAACTCACCAGTTTGTGGATGATAAATATCATGCAGTGATACTCTACCCAGAATTCTATCATATAGTGTTTCAACTGTTTCTTCATTCTTCTTCAACGCAGTTGTGGTCAATCCCCTGAGTGTTCCACAGTCGTGTTCAGTTATTACAACGTCCTGAGCTACATCGACCAGACGACGTGTTAGATAACCGGCATCGGCAGTTTTCAGAGCAGTATCGGCCAAACCTTTACGAGCACCGTGAGTAGAAATGAAGTACTCAAGAACTGACAACCCTTCTTTAAAGTTAGAAAGAATTGGATTCTCAATAATTTCACCTCCTGTGGCTCCTGATTTCTGCGGTTTAGCCATAAGACCTCTCATTCCCGAAAGCTGACGAATCTGCTCTTTAGAACCACGGGCTCCTGAATCAAGCATCATGTAAACAGGGTTAAATCCCTGTTTGTCTTTCGATAAGTTCTCCATCAGAGTATAGGTCAATCTGGAATTTGTGTGTGTCCAGATGTCAATAATCTGATTATACCTCTCGTTATTGGTAATGAATCCCATATTGTAGTTATTCATCACTTCTTCAACTTCCTCATTAGCTTGAGAAACTAGTGTTTCCTTCACTTCCGGAACGATAACATCACTTAAAGTAAAAGATAAACCTCCACGGAAAGCCATTGTATATCCTAAATTCTTGATATCATCAAGGAATTGTGCGGTATTGGCCGTTCCAGTTTTCTTTAAGACATCGCCGATAATATCCCGGAGAGATTTCTTTGTAAGTAACTGATTAATATATCCATATTCAGTTGGAACTACCTGATTGAAAATAACACGTCCAACAGTCGTGTCAACAAGTTTCTCAACTCTTGAATTATTCTCAATTACAGATAATTTAACTTTTATAAATGCATGTAAATCAACAACTTTCTCATTATAAGCAATTATGAGTTCTTCTGGTGAATAGAATACCATTCCTTCACCTTTAACAGGATTACCTGGTATTGATTTACGACCTTTGGTCATATAATATAAGCCTAGTACCATGTCCTGCGAAGGAACAGTAATAGGTGCACCATTTGCCGGATTTAACACATTGTGAGAAGCCAGCATTAATAGTTGAGCTTCAAGAACTGCAGCATTTCCTAATGGCACATGAACAGCCATTTGGTCACCATCAAAGTCAGCGTTAAAAGCTGTACATACCAAAGGATGCAATTGAATTGCCTTTCCTTCAATCAACTTTGGCTGGAAGGCCTGAATACCTAGCCTGTGAAGAGTTGGTGCACGGTTTAGTAGTACAGGATGTCCTTTTAAGATATTCTCCAGAATATCCCAAACAACCGGTTCTTTTCTGTCAACAATCTTCTTTGCTGATTTTACAGTTTTCACTATTCCCCTTTCTAACATCTTCCTGATGATAAAAGGTTTGAACAGTTCAGATGCCATATCCTTTGGCAACCCACACTCATTGAGTTTAAGTTCTGGACCAACAACAATAACTGAACGACCTGAATAGTCAACACGTTTACCAAGAAGGTTCTGACGGAAACGTCCTTGCTTTCCTTTCAAGCTATCACTCAAAGATTTGAGTGCACGGTTGGATTCAGTTTTAACTGAATTTGCCTTCCTTGAATTATCAAATAGAGAATCAACAGCTTCCTGCAACATACGTTTTTCATTACGCATAATTACATCAGGAGCTTTGATCTCTATGAGGCGTTTCAATCTGTTATTACGAATAATTACCCTTCTATAAAGGTCATTGAGGTCACTGGTTGCGAATCTACCACCATCAAGAGGTACAAGAGGACGGAGTTCAGGAGGAATTACCGGAACCACCTTAACGATCATCCACTCTGGACGGTTCTCAATACGCTTTTGTGCATCACGGAAAGCTTCGAACACCTGTAAACGTTTCAAGGCGTCAGCTTTACGCTGTTGTGAAGTTTCGTTGTTTGCCTTATGCCTTAAATCGAAAGATTCACGATCCAAATCGAGTGTTCTGAGCAGATCAAATAACGCTTCTGCTCCCATCTTTGCGACAAACTTTTCAGGATCTGAATCATCGAGATATTGATTTTCTTTAGGAAGAGAGTCGAGAACTTCAAAATATTGTTCTTCTGTCAATAATGCCATTTTCTCAACTATAACATCCTCTTTGAGCATAACGCCATCAACTATTCCTGGCTGAACAACAACATAGCGCTCGTAATAAATGATTGAGTCGAGTTTTTTGGTATTCAGGTTAAGTAATGCACCAATCTTATTAGGTAGTGAACGGAAAAACCAAATATGGGCAACCGGAACAACCAGTTGTATATGTCCCATCCTTTCCCTTCTGACCTTTTTCTCGGTCACTTCAACACCACATCGGTCACAAACTATACCTTTATACCTGATTCTTTTGTATTTCCCGCAATGACATTCCCAATCTTTAACCGGGCCGAAAATTCTTTCGCAGAACAAACCATCCCTTTCGGGCTTATAAGTTCTGTAATTGATAGTCTCTGGTTTCAAAACTTCACCACTTGACCTTTCCAGAATCATCTCCGGTGAGGCCAAACTGATAGTTATTTTGGAAAAATTGCTTGAAATAGTGCTGTCTTTTCTGAAAGCCATATGTTTTGAATAAAGTATTATCTTAAGTACAACGTAAATAATATTTACAGCGGGTAGCGTCTCCAGAAGAAGACTTCTACCAGCTGTAAATCACTTTATTAATCGAAAGTAATATTAAGGCCAAGGCCTCTCAACTCGTGTACAAGTACATTAAAGGATTCGGGAATTCCAGGTATTGGCATATTCTCACCTTTTACAATTGCTTCATAAGCTTTTGCACGACCCATAACATCATCTGATTTGACAGTTAGAATCTCTTGTAGAATATGGGATGCTCCGAATGCTTCAAGAGCCCATACCTCCATTTCTCCAAACCTTTGACCTCCGAATTGTGCTTTACCACCAAGAGGTTGCTGAGTGATTAATGAATAAGGCCCAATTGAACGTGCATGCATCTTGTCATCAACCATATGATGAAGTTTCAGCATATAGATGTAACCAACAGTTGCTGGTTGGTCAAACCGTTCGCCGGTACCACCATCATGCAAATAGACTCTGCCATTTTCCGGTAACCCGGCCTGCTTCATGTATTCATTAATCTTTTCATCAGTAGCTCCATCAAAAATAGGAGTTGAGAAACTAAGTCCCAGCTTCTTACCTGCCCAACCTAAAACAGTTTCATAAATCTGTCCAAGGTTCATACGAGAAGGTACACCTAATGGGTTTAGCACGATGTCAACTGGTGTTCCATCTGATAGGAATGGCATATCTTCTTCCCTGACAATACGGGCAACGATACCCTTGTTACCATGTCGACCAGCCATTTTATCACCAACCTTTAGTTTACGTTTCTTGGCAACATAAACCTTTGCCATCTGAACAATTCCGTTTGGAAGATCATCACCTACAGTAGCAACAAACTTCTTGCGGTTATATACCCCAAGTATTTCCTTGTATTTTATTATGTAATTGTTAATCAGGGTCTTTATAGAATCATTTACCTCTTTGTCAGTTGTCCATTTGCTTGGATTAACATTAAGATAGTCAATACCCATCAACATCTTCTGGGTGAACTTAACCTTTTTGGGTATTAGCTCTTCTTTAAAGTTATTATAAACGCCTTGTGAAGTCTTGCCCGATACAAGAATGGTAAGTTTATCAACCAATTTAGTTTTCAAGTCATGGGAGTTCTTGGTGAATTCATCATCCAAAACTTTAACCATGTCTTTTTCCTTGGCTTTAACTTTTCTGTCCTTGATCATACGCGAGAACAACTTCTTGTCCACAACAACACCTTTCATTGAAGGAGGTGCTTTTAATGAAGCGTCCTTTACATCACCGGCTTTATCACCGAATATGGCACGTAACAACTTTTCTTCAGGAGTTGGATCACTTTCACCTTTAGGGGTAATTTTACCAATAAGAATATCTCCTTCATTTACTTCAGCACCAATTCTAATAAGTCCATTTTCATCAAGGTCCTTAGTAGCTTCAGCGCTTACGTTAGGTATATCATTGGTAAGTTCTTCAACACCTCGTTTTGTGTCACGTACTTCCAGAATAAACTCTTCAATGTGAATCGAAGTGAAAATATCTTCTTTTACAACCTTTTCAGAAATAACTATAGCATCCTCAAAGTTGTATCCTTTCCATGGCATGAAAGCCACCATGAGGTTTCTTCCCAAAGCAAGATCCCCTAAGCTGGTTCCATAACCTTCACAAAGTACTTCACCTTTTTTCACCTTATCACCCTTACGAACTATCGGACGCAAGTTGACACATGTATTCTGGTTTGTTCTTGAAAATTTAGTTAAAGGATAAGTCTTAACATCATCATCAAAACTAACGAGTTTCTCATCCTCTAATCGAGTATGACGAATTATTATTTGTGTAGCATCAACAAACTCAACCAATCCATCAGATTCGGCAGTAATCAGTACCCTGGAATCTAAAGCAACATTACGCTCAATACCTGTTCCAACGATAGGGGCTTCAGGATTGAGGAGAGGCACAGCTTGCCTCATCATGTTTGATCCCATCAACGCCCTGTTTGCGTCATCATGTTCAAGGAAAGGAATCAATGAAGCGGCTATTGATGCAATTTGATTTGGTGCAATATCAATAAGATCGACTTTTTCTTTCTCGATAATAGGATAATCAGCAAGGTATCTAACTTTAATTCTTTCATTTATAAAGTTACCCTGATCGTCCATTTCAGTAGTTGCCTGCGCAATGATCTTATTCTCTTCCTCCTCAGCACTCAGGTACAATGGTTCTTCACTAGGATCTACCTTACCTTCAACAACTCGCTTGTATGGTGTTTCGATAAATCCAAGCCTGTTAATCTTAGCATAAACGCATAAAGAAGAAATAAGACCAATATTCGGGCCTTCGGGTGTCTCAATAGTACATAAACGACCGTAATGAGTATAATGGACGTCACGTACCTCAAAACCGGCTCGTTCACGAGATAAACCTCCTGGACCTAAAGCCGAAACCCTTCTCTTATGTGTAAGCTCAGCCAATGGATTAGTTTGATCCATGAATTGTGAAAGTTGATTAGTTCCAAAGAAGGAATTAATAACCGAAGACAATGTTTTGGCATTGATCAGATCCATTGGAGTAAACACTTCATTATCGCGCACATTCATACGTTCGCGAATAGTACGTGCCATACGGGCCAACCCAACTCCAAACTGATTATATAATTGTTCTCCTACAGTACGAACCCTACGGTTACTCAAGTGATCAATATCATCAACTTCTGTTCGGAGATTTATCAAATTTATCAAGTATTTGATGATCGAGATGATGTCTTGCTTTGTAAGAACCTTAGTATCAATAGAAGTATCAAGATTTAACTTCTTGTTGATTCTATATCTTCCAACATCACCTAAGTCGTAACGTTTGTCGGAGAAGAACAATTTCTCGATAATGCCACGCGCTGTTTCCTCGTCAGGAGGTTCTGCGTTACGCAACTGACGATAAATATATTCAACGGCTTCCTTTTCAGAGTTAGCAGTATCTTTTTGAAGTGTATTGAAAATAATAGAATAGTCAATATTATCAGGATCTTCTTTATGTAGGAGAATAGTCTTTGCTCCTGAATCCACAATAAGATCAATATGCTGATTTTCAATAGCTACTTCACGTTCGACAACAACCTCAGTACGCTCAATTGAGACAACCTCACCGGTGTCCTCATCTACAAAATCTTCAACCCAGTTTTTAAGAACACGAGCAGCTAGTTTACGACCAACTACTTTCTTTAAACCGGCTTTTGAAACTTTAATTTCTTCTGCAAGATCAAAAATTTCAAGGATATCCTTATCTGTTTCATAACCTATAGCGCGCAAAAGCGTAGTAACAGGTAATTTTTTCTTCCTGTCAATATAGGCATACATCACATTATTGATATCGGTAGTGAACTCCATCCATGATCCCTTAAATGGGATAATTCTAGCGGAGAACAACTGTGATCCATTAGCATGGAAACTAGTTCCAAAGAAAACACCTGGAGAGCGGTGTAACTGCGAAACAACCACACGCTCAGCTCCATTCACAACAAAAGTACCTTTAGGAGTCATGTAAGGAATCATACCAAGATATACGTCCTGAATGATTGTTTCAAAATCCTCATGCTCTGGGTCAGTACAATACAATTTTAATTTTGCCTTCAGAGGTACACTATAAGTAAGTCCTCTTTCAATGCATTCCTCTATCGAATATCTAGGTGGATCAATAAAGTAGTCGAGAAATTCGAGAACAAAATTGTTCCTAGCGTCAGTAATAGGGAAATTTTCAGCGAAAACCTTATACAAACCTTCCGAGGCCCTATTTTCAGGGTTAGTTTCTAACTGGAAAAAATCCTGAAATGACTTGATTTGAATATCAAGGAAATCAGGATAATCTGTTTGTACTTTAGCGGTTCCGAAACTTATACGATCTATTTTTTTTGAAGCCAATGGTGTGAAATTTTAAGTAAATAAACTCAAGATTTAAAACAATTAAACCCGATTTCTAATCGGGGAACAACAAGTTCTGCTGCTATGCATAAGCTTAGCAACAGAACCTGGAGTGTATAATTGCGAGCTAATCCCGTCTACTTATTTTACTTCAACCTCTGCGCCAGCTTCCTCAAGTTGTTTTCTCAAAGCTTCGGCCTCATCTTTTGATACGCCTTCTTTGATTGGTTTTGGTGCAGCATCTACAAGTTCTTTAGCTTCTTTCAGGCCAAGGCTTGTAAGTTCTTTAACCAACTTCACAACTGCAAGTTTAGCCTGACCAGCAGATTTCAGGATTACGTCGAATGCGGTTTTTTCTTCAGCAGCAGGGGCATCTCCACCAGCAGCACCACCGGCTACCATTACTGGAGCTGCAGCTGCAGGCTCAATACCATACTCGTCTTTTAAGATTTGGGCTAATTCATTAACTTCTTTAACAGTCAGGTTAACCAATTGTTCTGCAAAAGCTTTTAAGTCTGCCATTTTTATTAATGTTTTAAATGTTTACAATGAAAGTTACTTTGTCGTTTTTATGATTTATACCTTCATAATGAAGATTAGGCTTCCCTTTCAGATAGGGTTTTAAGTACACCACTCAATTTATGTCCACCCGACTGTAATGCTGAAATAACATTATTTGCAGGTGATTTAAGCGCAAGAATGATGTCTCCGATAAGTTCGTTTTTCGATTTGATGCTGATAAGAGTATCGAGGCTTTTATCACCTACGAATGCCATTTCTTCAACGAAAGCACCTTTTAAAATGGGCTTATCGCTGGTTTTACGGAATTCCTTGATAAGTTTTGCGGGTTCATTGTTAACCTCCGATAGCATAATGGAGGTTGCTCCTTTCAGAGTTTCATAAAGTTCTGAGTAGTTCCTTTCGGTACGCTCCATAGCTTTACGTAACAATGTATTTTTAACCACGATTAACTTAACATCCTTCTTAAAACATAACCTTCTCAACTTACTGGTAGATTCAGAGTTCAAGTCTGAAATATCAGTAATATAGAGGTTGGGGTTATTTTGCAGCTGCTCAGTCAGGTTATCGATCAGTTGACTCTTTTCTTCTTTTCTCATGATTTCATCTACTTTTTTAGAGGAAAGTCCACAGATTAAACTTACGCTGTTATTGATTTTTGATCAACACGAACACCCGGACTCATGGTACTCGACATAAATAAAGATTTCATGTAAGTACCTTTAGCAGCGGCCGGTTTTAGTTTCAATATTGTTTGAAGGAGTTCCTTAGCATTATCCATTAACTTAGCATCGTCAAAAGAAGACTTTCCGATTGCAGCATGAATTATACCGAACTTATCTACCTTAAAATCAATTTTACCGGCTTTTGCTTCAGTTACTGCCTTGCCCACTTCCATGGTTACAGTTCCTGTCTTGGGATTTGGCATCAAGCCGCGAGGACCTAATATTTTACCAAGTGCACCTACCTTAGGCATAATGCTGGGCATTGTGATTACAACATCAACATCAGTCCAACCTTCTTTAATTTTTTGGATATATTCATCCAGCCCATAATAATCTGCACCGGCTGCCTGAGCTTCTGCTTCCTTCTCAGGTGTGCAGAGAACTAAGACTCTTACAGTTTTACCAGTTCCATGGGGAAGCATAACAGTTCCTCTCACCATTTGATTGGCTTTACGAGGATCAACACCTAAGCGAACATCTATATCTACAGAGCTATCGAACTTAGTGTTAGTTATTTGCTTTACCACTTTAATGGCTTCACTGAGACTATAAGTGCCATTCTTATCGAACTTTGCAAGTGCCTCTTTCCTTTTTTTTGTTAATTTAGCCATTGTTAAGAATTTGTTTTTAACAATTTACAACCGTATTCCTACAGTTAGTTATTTTCTATAGCAAATGGAGGAGTTCCGGAAACAGTAATACCCATACTTCTAGCGGTCCCTGCAACCATAGTCATTGCAGATTTCAATGCAAAAGCATTAAGGTCAACCATTTTTGATTCGGCTATAGCCTGAATCTGCTCCCAACTTACCGAAGCAACCTTTTTACGGTTAGGTTCGGCTGAGCCACTCTTCAATTTGCTAACTTCCAACAACTGAACTGCTACCGGAGGCGTTTTGATGACAAAATCAAAAGATTTGTCCTTATACACAGTAATGATAACAGGTAAAATTTTACCTGCCTGATCTTGTGTACGAGCATTAAATTGCTTACAAAACTCCATGATATTCACCCCCTTAGAACCTAAAGCAGGTCCGACAGGTGGTGAAGGATTGGCTGCAGCACCTTTAATTTGCAGTTTAATTAAACCGCTTATTTCTTTTGCCATTGTTGATTATTAGTGAAGTTATTTATCACACTTCCCGTTCTTTAATCTTTTTCCACCTGCATAAACCCTAATTCGAGCGGTGTCTTGCGACCAAAAATTTTAACCATTACTTTCAGTTTTTTCTTTTCTTCGTTAATCTCTTCGATAACTCCGGTAAAACTGTTAAATGGTCCGTCGATTACAGTTACGGTTTCACCGACAATGAAAGGAACGCTGACTTCTTCGCCTTGTTCCGATAGTTCGTCGACTTTACCGAGAATGCGGTTTACTTCTGCTGGTCGTAGAGGAACGGGTTCACCCTTCGAACCAAGGAAGCCTAATACTCCAGGCACATTTTTTATAATGTGCGGAATTTCACCAGTCAAGATTGCTTCTATCAGTATATAGCCAGGAAGGTAACTCCTCTCTTTACTGATTTTCTTTCCCTTGTGTACCTGATAGACTTTCTCAGTCGGGATCAGTACCTGAGATATAGCATCATGAAGCCCTAAACGGTTAATTTCGCTTTCAAGGTATTGCTTTACCTTTTTCTCATTACCGTTTATCGCTCTGATTACATACCACTTTTTTACTTGATCGCTCATAAAGTCACATGGTTAAGATTGCATATTTCATGATGAAATATTAGTAGAAAAAGCAGGTTAATTATTAAAACAGCAGGTAGAACTGCTTCAATAAAGTTTGGAAAGACATATCCATCAAATAAACGACTAAAGCGATTATAAGGGAAGCGACGGATACTACTATTGCACTATTTTGGAGATCACTCCATGTGGGCCAGGATGTTTTATGCACCAACTCGTCGTAACTCTCATTGATGTATTCCTGAATTTTAGTCTTTGCCATTTAACCATTATTTTTATTGCACGGGTGGAGAGACTCGAACTCCCAACCAACGGTTTTGGAGACCGCTACTCTACCAATTGAGCTACACCCGTTTGAGTTTTATACTCTCAGAGATTTCCTCTCTGCCATAATCTGCTATTTAATATGGCAGAGATAAAGGCATCATCTAAACAGATGCCCTTATCTCAGTTTAATAATTAATCAAAAATTTCAGTTACCTGTCCTGCACCAACTGTTCTACCACCTTCACGGATAGCGAAACGGAGGTTTTTAGACATAGCAATTGGCTGAATCAGTTTAACAGTAATTGTAAGGTTATCACCAGGCATTACCATTTCAACTCCTTCAGGAAGAATTACCTCACCAGTAACGTCAGTTGTTCTGAAGTAGAATTGAGGACGATACTTGTTATGGAATGGAGTGTGACGTCCACCTTCTTCTTTTTTAAGAATATAGACTTCAGCTTTAAAATCTTTATGAGGTTTAACTGAACCCGGCTTAGCAATAACCATACCACGACGGATTTCATCTTTATCAATACCACGGAGTAATAGACCTGCATTATCTCCAGCTTCACCTGTATCAAGAATTTTACGGAACATTTCAACACCTGTAACAACTGATTTCAGTTTTTCAGCGTCAAGTCCGATAATTTCTACAGGATCACCTGTGTGGATAACACCTGTTTCAATACGACCAGTAGCAACAGTACCACGACCGGTAATTGAAAATACGTCTTCAACAGGCATTAAGAAATCCTTATCAACATCACGTGGAGGCAATGGAATCCATGCGTCAACCGCGTCCATGAGTTCGATAACTTTATCAACCCAAACTGGTTCTTTATTTAATCCACCAAGAGCTGAACCACGAATAACAGGAGTAGCGTCACCGTCAAAACCGTAGAAAGTAAGAAGATCACGAATTTCCATCTCAACGAGTTCGAGAAGTTCCGGATCGTCTACAAGGTCAACTTTGTTCATAAATACAACTAGGCGGGGAACACCAACCTGGCGAGCTAAAAGAATATGCTCACGAGTTTGAGGCATAGGACCGTCGGTTGCAGCCACTACTAAAATAGCTCCATCCATCTGAGCTGCACCAGTAACCATGTTCTTAACATAGTCAGCGTGACCAGGACAGTCAACGTGTGCATAGTGACGTGTAGCTGTTTGGTATTCAATATGAGCTGTATTAATAGTAATACCTCTCTCTTTTTCTTCAGGAGCATTGTCAATTGAGTCAAATGACCTGAACTCTGACCAGCCTCTATCGGCTAAGCACAAAGTAATAGCAGCAGTTAAAGTAGTCTTTCCATGGTCAACGTGACCGATGGTACCAACGTTAACGTGCGGTTTGGAACGATCGAATTTTTCTTTTGCCATATTAAATAGTTGTGTTAATTTTTGTAAATTCTTTAAAACTTACGATTATACAAAAAGAATCGGAGCCAATGACGAGACTTGAACTCGTGACCCCTTCCTTACCAAGGAAGTGCTCTACCACTGAGCTACATCGGCTAATGCTGAAATTCCATTGTTTCTTGATTTAAACAATGGAACTTCAGATTGAGCGGAAAACGGGGCTCGAACCCGCCACCTACAGCTTGGAAGGCTGTCGCTCTACCAAATGAGCTATTTCCGCATTACCTGTGATGCTAAGAAGTATTCTTACCATCTGTCATTGTGTGGGGAGAGGAGGATTCGAACCTCCGAAGGCTGTGCCAACAGATTTACAGTCTGCCCCATTTGACCGCTCTGGAATCTCCCCATTTTATTGTACGCATTCAAAGAACTGAGCCGATGGAGGGATTCGAACCCCCGACCAGCTGATTACAAATCAGCTGCTCTGGCCAACTGAGCTACATCGGCATACTGTTTTTAACTTGGTTTCTTTACGCTAACCAAGTGCTCTTTCTTGTTCCTTTTTGTAATTCGTAACTGCTCTTTAAAAGTGCAGTCCTTCTTTCAAAAGGACTGCAAATGTATAAACTATTTTGACACCAACAAAAACTTTTTTGTTTTTTTTTGTGTCGATCATAAATTTTATTTCCTGAATCTATCTTTGTGTTTGTCAAGTTGCTTACGTAGAGCATCTACAGCTGTATCCGTTGCCTCTTCAAATGTATTAGATTGTTTCCGGGCAAACAAATCATTCCCTTTGATCAGTAATCTTATTTCTGCAACCTTATTGTTCTGGTCCTCATTGTTTTCCAATCTCAGTGTGACATCACTGCCGATTATTCCTTCATACACTCCCGAAAGCTTTTCAACTTTGGTACTAATAAACTCTTCCAACTTTCTGTCGGTCTTAAACTTTACCGATGTAATGTTAACTTTCATATTTTCCTCCTTTTTTGTGCCCATGGGTGGGCTTGATTATATACAGTTTTAAGTTTTTCTACGCTCGTATGAGTATATATTTGAGTAGATGCCAGACTTGAATGACCAAGAATTTCCTTAATGGCATTTAAGTCAGCTCCTTCATTAAGCATTAAAGTAGCAAATGTATGTCGTAGGACATGAGGACTTTTCTTACCTGTCACTCCCGCCTTCGTCAAAGCATCTTTAACCATCTCCGAAATGTAAGCACCTGTAATGGGTAGTCCATCATCATCAATAATGAGTGAATTGGTACCTGGTAAAGCTATTTCCCCTCTTTTTGACAAATAGTCATTTATCTTCCCCAACAATATACCGCTAACAGGTATGATTCGCTCTTTGTTTCGTTTGCCTATGACTTTAATTGATAGATTGTATGGATCTACATCCTGGGTTTTTAATCCTATTAATTCCGATACTCTTATTCCGGTATGATAGAAAATATGTAGAATCGTAAGATCTCTCAATCGATGGAATGTCAAATCACCAGTATCTTCCAGTGATTTTAACATCTCTTTTTCAGTTACAAATGAGGGTAATCTTTGTGGCACCTTTAGGGTAGTTGACATTCTAACCGGACTGGTCTTTACAATACCATTTCTTAAAAGAAACTTATAAAAGGTCTTGAGCGATGAAAGCTTACGATTTGTACTCCTTGGTGATAGTCCATGTTCAAGAAGTGAAGCGAGCCATGATCGCACCATGATACCAGTTGCTTCAGCAAGATTAATAACATCATAATTTTCAGTGAGATATGAAGCAAATTGATTTAAATCATTTCTGTATGCTTCAATTGTATGCGAAGAGTAGCGCTTTTCGTATTCCAGGTGATCTAAGAAATTCTCTCTTATCATGTAGTAAAAAAAAAAAGAAAATTCAGCTTTCTTGTAATAACGTATAAATATAATACTTTATTACAAGAAAGCAAAACTTTCTTCGTTAAATCGCACTTAAAAAGAAGGCCTATTGATCAGCTTCCTGTTGGAGTTTCTGAACATAAATAGCGTGAAGTAATTGTTCACGTTTTATAACTGAAGGCTTTGAAAACTTCTGTCTTTCACGAAGCTCTTTTACAACTCCTGTTTTTTCAAATTTCCTTTTCAGTTTCTTTAAGGCTCTGTCGATGTTTTCGCCTTCTTTAACGGGTACGATGATCATGTTAAATACTCTCTCTTTCTTTTAATGTTGTTAATTGAATTCAATTTTCTTTAAAAGGTGGCAAAGATACAAAAAATAATACAAACAATACACTTATTTCAACAAATTACAAGTTTTTTATTATCAGAGGATTGGTTAAAGTGCATGCTACCTTTCAATACCTAGGTATAGTCTTTTCGGAAACAAATGTATCTATCTTTGGAGATTCCCTTATAGATTCTCTTTGAAAAAATTCATAATCTTGGTGAAAAGATGAATCCGTGTGTAACCACCATAAATTGAGTGATTTCGATTTGTGTAAATCATTTGGTCGAATTCTTTTCCTGCCTGAACTAACCTCTCAGATAATTCCATCGTATTCTGAACATGAACATTGTCATCCGCGGTACCATGGATAAGCATAAGTTTTCCTTCAAGACCGTCAGCGAAGAATAATGGTGAATTATTGTCGTACCCTTCAGGATTTTCCTGGGGAGTACGCATGTATCTCTCAGTATATATATTATCATAATACCTCCAGTTTGTAACCGGAGCTACAGCAACACCCGCTTTAAAAGCCCCATCACCTTTCAGCATGCAGGATGATGAAATGAAACCGCCATAGCTCCATCCCCAAATACCAATCCTGTCTTTATCAACCCAACTTATTGTACCTAAATACTTCGCTCCGGCAATTTGGTCGATTGTCTCATATTTTCCAAGCTGCATATAAGTTACTTTCCTAAATGCTTCTCCTCTGGCTCCAGTACCACGCGGGTCAATTGATACTATCACATATCCTTCCTGAGCCATATAGTCATCTATTCCAAACGTCCATTGATCCAACACCTCTTGTGAATTGGGACCACTATACTGATTAAATATAACTGGATATTTCTTAGTACTATCGAAATCAGGTGGATATATTATTGAGGCATTCAGCAAATCACCATCTTCATTTGGGACGGTAATAAAAGCTTTGAAATTAAAATTATACTCCTTTAAAATTTCATTCAAGCCATTATTTTCTTCCAATACTCTTTTAACTTTACCGGAGGATTCATTGATTGAGTAGATAGGTGGTGTATGAGTATTCGAGAAACTGTTAATGAAATATTTATACGATTTACTGAATGTTGCAGTGTTTGTACCCAACCCTTCTGATAACTTTTTCATCCCTTTCCCATCATTCTTAATCGAGTAGACTTCACGTTGCATAGGACTAGTAGCTGCGGCCTGAAAATAATGGAGTTTTCGTTTCAAATCGTATCCATAATAATCAATAACGTCAAATTCACCTGATGTTATTTGATTTGATTTACCAGTAATATAATCATGAATGTACAAATGTGTCCAACCACCTATTTCACTGGTTATTACGAAAGATGTTGTTTGTGGAATAAAATGAATTCGATCAAAATTACCTTCATCAATGAAGTACTTATTCTCTTCGGAATAGATTACCTTCGATTGTCCGTTGTTTACATTAGCACCTAAAATTTCTAATTTATTCTGAAGTCGATTAAGCCTCAACAGAACAAGCATCTCAGCATCCTGACCAAACATAATACGTGGAATATATTGGTCTGTCTCGGGCCCTAAATCAACCATCTGAGTTTGTTCAGTTTCCAAATTGTAAATACTCACTGTAACAATAGAGTTATCCTCACCTGCTTTGGGGTATTTAAATTGGACATTAGCTGGATAAAGTTCATTTTCTCTTAGAGAAGGCTTCTCCCCCATGAACATTGTCATGTTAAACATTTTCACACCTCGCTCATCAAATCGCATGTATGCTATATTTCTACTATCGGGCGACCATGCAAAAGCCTTGTTAAATTGGAATTCTTCTTCATAAACCCAATCGGGAGCCCCATTTATTATTTCATTTTGTTTTCCATCATTGGTTATCTGAATTTCCTCATTCCTTGCCAAATCCTTGACGAACAAATTATTATCTCTTACAAAAGCCACCTTTTTCCCATCAGGTGAAAAAGTTGCAAGTTGCTGCTTTCCATTCTCCGATAGCTTTGTATAACTTCTTCCCTTTATATCATAAATGTAATAGTCGGCTTTAAAAGACCTTCTATAAATTGGCTCATAATCAGATTGAATAAGAAGTGACGTTTCATCTTCAGAAAACTGATAATCCACTATGTATTTCAGTCCTTCAATTCCAGAATCTTTAATATCCACTATTTCTCTGATGCTATCCCCTGTTTCATAAGAGAATAGGGTTATGTATGTATTGTCATCTGATAGTGTGCTGTAACTAGCTCCATCATTCATTGATCTTATCTCATATATTCCCGAAGTCCTGAATGTACCTTTACGCATCAAATCATTAAGATCAAAGCGTTTGTTGCCATTTTGAGCGTGCACAGAATAGGTGATTGCTGCCAGAATTGCAATAAGAGTAATTGATAGCTGTCTTTTCATTTTGTTGTTATTTCTGAAATTAAGCAAAAGTATTAAAATACTTCAGTAACTATCTCCTAAATTTAAAGTTTGAATGAAAGATCTCTTTGCAGATTATTTATACACTAATGCCTTTCCGTATGATCCTTCATTTTCGATAATACTTCCCTACAATGAAAATTGCACTTTGGAACACTGGATTTTAATTCCATGTCTCAAAAAACATCAAGAGTCGCTAATTTTTCCAAAAGGTGTATAGAAAATCTCTTATCTTTGCCCAACTTTAAAGGGATGTTAGCTCAGTTGGTTCAGAGCATCGCCTTGACAGGGCGGGGGTCACTGGTTCGAGTCCAGTACATCCCACAAAAAAAGAGGTTGTTAAACACACAACCTCTTTTTTTTATACAGGTAAGAATCATCTTCCGCGATTCACTTATGCAGACTTCTGCTCAGCCCCATTAGCAAATTATAAAGATTCTGTTAGTTCTTTATAATGCAGTAGGTCATTCGAATCTAAATGGATTAGAAATCGAATCTACGGTACCATCATTCAAGTAAACTGTTAGCTTTTCCTTGTTAAGTTCTCGCTTAATTGTTTGATAATCAGTACGACCTTTTACAAATTTTAGTGACAATTCAAATCCGGTATCTCCAGGGATGATATCAAAGCTAACCACTCCCCTGTCAAGACTAATATGGCTCAACAAATACCAAGGCATATCTGTCAATTTGGGATCTGCTGCTTGAGGAAAACTAAGAACCAATGTATCTAACTCTTTCGCTGAATAGCTTTCAAAGTCATTAAAAGTTAGGCTAACAGGTTCATACATCTTTGACAAATATTCTTTTAATGACATTCTGCCAATTTCATCAATTGTAGCTACCCTAAAATCCGTTTTCATTGAATAATACTCACCTTCTTCCTCCCACTCAGCACTTTCTTCTTCAATTAGGCTCTTAATTAAATCAATGTTTGCTTTGCTTGGTAGATAGTAAATTAATGCCCGGACCGGTTCCCCAAATGAAGTTTCCATGCTAAGAATACCATCAGTCTGAGAAAAACGAATTCCTAGTAGCATTGCATCATTTGGATCAAAAAATTGATCAATTGCAGTTTCACATATTGCTATAGAATCAAACGTAGGTATTGGAGAAGCATATAGTTTTTTTACAGGCGTAAACATCGCCCTTCTTATATCTTCCTCTGTTAACACATTGTCATCATAAAAGATCCTGACGCTTTTATCAGATACATAAGTTTCAACACCAAGTATTCCATGAAGTTCCTTCATGTGATTGGCAAATGACATGGAGCTACCAAAACACTTTATACTCGCCAGTCCGCTTTGTTCAAAAATGGCAGCTTCTTCAATCTGTTTATTGCTTCCCCACATTACACTGATTGTTGGTATCTGTATTTTCTCTGCAAAGCCAAGCCCCAAAATGATCAAAATTATGGTAACAGCTGAAGGAATCCATAAAAATGTTCGCCTTTTCGGTGTGTGCTCATCTGTTTTACCGGATTTTAACCGAACAATTCTAAGGGTGTTTGCTTCCGGACAACTTGCAACACAATCACCACATAAATGACAATCAACATCTTTTACACTCTCTGATTTGGATATTGATAGTGACATCGGACATGCTTTATCGCAAAGCTTACAACTTGTACAAGTTTCTGGATTTCTGGTAATTCTAAATACAGAAAAACCTTTAACCTGAACTTTAAAAACTTCAAGAAACAAACCAGCAACTGTTAGCGTTCCTAATAACCAGACCCAGTGAATTGGAACCTTTAGAACCATCACCAATAAGAAATAGATTAAAGTTATTCCGATAAAAATAAAGCTATGTGAGAAGATATTTGAAATAGCACTTAGGGGACAAACATATCTGCACCAAAACTGCCTCACAAAGAATGAACCTGGAATTGCAAGAAATAGGGCCATAATTGCATAAGACAGTACAACATCGCTACTGAATCCACTGAATACGGCATAATAAGGATCAAAAGTTCGGCAAAAAAGCTCACTACTTGTAACTGTGAAGTAAAACGTTACAAATAAAAGAGAGTACTTTAGTACCCTTAAAGCTCTGTCAGTAAAGCCCTTGATCTCGAAGTTTAATTTTAATCTCTTACCAACTCTACTCAGCCATTCAGTAAGACTTCCAATAGGACAAATATGGCTGCAAAACAATTTACTAACTAATATGACCCCAAGTACTAAAGCTAATCCCATAAAGATTTGAGTGGTAGTCATTGAACATGCCAATGAATTATTAGCTAAAAAGGAAGAAAATGCCTGAATTCCACCAAAAGGGCAATAAGCTTCAATATCAGCTACATAAGATTTATCTACAAATGGTCTAATCACCATATAAGCTAAAAGTGATAAAATAGTCCATTGAAGAATAAGACGATAGGGATTTAGTTTTACTCGTTTTGCCATATTGCTAATACTTAAGCTTCAAATTTATAAACTTCTCAAGTAATGGCAATAAAATGATCTATTTCAGAATCGTTCTAAAGAGGAACTAAAAACTCAAAGATTTATAGGTGATCCAATCAGCATAATTCCAGCACAACCAATGCATTGACGGATAACCTGCTACGAAAAGAGTCTTTCGGTACTCAATTCGATTCGAATAATCCTCAAAAGTCAGATCGGATGTTTTATATTGAAACATTTGAGCCTGGTTACCATCTAAACTTGCAATCTGCGGTTTCGCATCCAGGAGTATCGGCAATGCACTCGAATCAAGGTCAACCATAAAGTCATAGTGAAATAGGGCTTTATCAGCTCTATCGGTATTAAATTTTGCAATTACCCTGTCCCAGTTAATCAATGAAATGCTGAGTAAAACAAGATATGCAGCCATACTATTAATCTGTATAAGATATCTGAGCGACTTTTTTCTACTTACTTTAATAAGAACAGTTATTAATCCCACAAATACAAGAACCAAAAAAGCATAAACACCAATTCTCTTGTATGCAAGATTAAAGTAATACAGATACCAGAAATTTCTGATTCCCACTGAAATAGCAAGTATAAAATTTTGGATTAGCCAAATTTTGGTCAAAATCAACAACAATCTGTTTTGGCTAAAAAAGTTAAGATTGCCTCTGAAAAACCACAACACAATGATTATGGAAATAAAAATTGAAAAAATGAGGAGCCATGTCCCTTCATGAACAAATTGCTTTAATAGACCTCCATCCCACTTGAAATTAAACCAGATATAGAAAATATCCAGAGCATTCATAAGTCCAATGACAAGATTAAGCATCACCATTATAACCACAGCCATTTTTAATTCATTTCTGAGAGCAATGTTTGAACCGAAAAATCTTTTTCTGCGCCGCTGCATCATGTTGCTTCCGTTTTCAAATGGCAATGTGAAAAAAGACGTCATTTTGCCAAAATACAAAATCAATCCTACAATTATCCCAACTATTCCCAGTCCAAATACCGGTGGAGAGATAACCTGGAAAAACCAGGTCGCAAGATCATTCAAAAAGCTGATGAATCCCGCTGTAAGGTCATTATAATAAGAACTGGCAGCTGAGTATATTGATATAAATATCACAACAATTACTAATGGAAAAACAACTATTGCAAGGTAATAAAGTACACGCCTGAACGCAATCCCTAAATCATTATTAAAAACGCCTTTAAGATAATGGTAAGGAGCTGTAAATAATCCCATAAAGCTGGCAAAAAAGCTATTTGGCAGTATGTTGATTTCCGGCGAAATGGTAAGCCCCGACAAGATAACAATACTCAAAGAACTTATCACGACTGTGTGACCTGAACCATGAATGAGACAAGCCAGCCCGGTCAACAGTACCCCAATAGAAACGATTATCACATTTCGATTTCTGAAATTTAGTCGTCCAGTATAATACAATGACAAAACAATAAGAAAGTTAAGAATCAGAATATTTAAGCCGGCTTGCTGACGATGCAACAACATTGGAAAAATAGCCCCTAAAACAATAGGAAGCAGGTACTTAATTTTGTTCATGGTTACACTGATTTTATATACAAACGATAAGTCGATATTTATATTATACAAGGAAAAAAATGGTGAGTTTTCCGATTGTTTTTGCCATATTTGTTGGGTGGAAAAAGCAAGGAATTACTGTGTGGAAATCTCATTCATACTGTTGCTGGTATCGTTTCAATCCTACGCTGCTCTGAATGAGGTCAAAGATTCGGTCGCCAAAAATGACTACCGTATCATGTTTTACAATGTTGAGAATCTTTTCGATCCTTTTCATGATACCTTAAAGAATGATTATGAGTTTGTTGCTGGTGGAGCAAGGGGTTGGAACTGGAATAAATTCATAAAGAAAATTCAAAACATTTCTAAAGTAGTAATTACCGCAGGAGGTTGGCAACCACCCGAAATTGTAGCATTCAGCGAGGTCGAGAACCGATTCGTAATTGCTCAGATGCTTAAAAGAACACCACTCGAGAGGTTTAACTACCGAATTATTCATGAAGAGTCACCAGATGAAAGAGGTATTGATGTTGCAATGATCTATCGTCCTGACAAATTCAGAGAGTTTGAGCATCATACAATAAATATCAATTTACCTGATTCAATTAAAACAAGATGTATCCTTTATGTAAAAGGTCAGTTTATTAATGAGGAAACAGGTTTTTATTCCGACACAATTCATTTGTTTATTAACCATTGGCCATCGCGTACAGGAGGACCTGCGCAAACAATGCATCGACGAGAAAAGGCCGCCCTTACTCTTCGGCACCAAATAGATTCCCTCATAAGCCTGAATCCTGATTCACATATTATTCTAACAGGTGATTTTAACGACGAGCCTATTGATGAGAGTGTACAAATCCACCTTGGTACTGAAAAGGACACTTCAGTATTCGGGGCTGATTTGTATAACCTAATGACTAAGTACCTCAATCTTTATGATACTGGAACAAATAAATTCAGGAATCAGTGGGGCCTTATTGATATGTTTATTGTATCTGAATCACTAATACGAGATAGTAGCGATACAAATTATCCTATGCTAAGAGTAAAATCAGCTGAAATATTAAGATTCCCATTTCTTATACAGACAGATGAAAAGTATTCAGGAACAGTGCCTTACAGAACTTACCACGGCATGCAATACCAAGGAGGATTTAGTGACCATTTGCCCATATTACTCACTTTATCACTTTATTAATTAAAGATTATATTTCAACTACCACTGCTCCATCTTCTAAATCCATCCATGAAATTTTCCTCGCAGTTTCACTTTCAAAAAACTTTCTCCTATAACTTTTAAAACAAGTACAATCTAATAAAATCTTTGCGTCTGGAAAGCACTCATTCAACTGATCCGCATTTACCTTTGGATTGTTCCTAAGCAAAACATAATCAGCCTTAAATTCATACGTACTGTCAGGTAATAAGCAATTCCCTGATATTATTACAATTCTCTTACCTTTGTAGTTAAAGAAATCAGGAACACTATACCCGCCATTACTTTCTTGCAGATTTCTAAATACTGGTTTTCTGAGTCCATACATTCGGCTAAATCCCTTTATCTGATACTCACACTTATAATTGTTTGCTCCAATTATTGAGTCAGTTACAATCATATGCTTTCTGCCATCTACCAAACTAATAAGAGTATGCCCTTTCATTTTGTGAAAAACAATTAACTCATTAGTTATTAAATGGTAGTTCCTGGTTGCTGATAACAGTGATAATCCAGCTAAAGAAACCAGAGAAAAGTATAACCATGACTTTTCTTTTCGCATTAGAAAGACAATGAATGTACTAAGAATCAGAACCATCAATGTGACTCCCAAAGGAGACAAAAATATCTGACTAATAACAGACCCCGGAAGGTTTTCAATACGAGAGACTGATTCATTTAGTATCTTCAACTCAATTGATAGTAGAAGTATAACTATCCTCTGCAAAAACGGGATTAATGAAAGCATAGCTTCTGCGATGCCTGTATAGATTATTATTCCCGAAATAGGAATAGCTATCAGGTTTGCAATTAAGAAATAGACTGGGAATTGTCCAAAATAATAAAGAATAAGTGGCAAAGTAAAGACTTGTGCGGCAATGGAAACTGCAATTAGATCCCAGCTTTTGCTTAATAATATATTAGTAGGTTGCCATAACTTTTTTATAAATTGTTGAAATAAAACAATACCGGCTACTGCACTAAATGAAAGCTGAAAGCCCACTTTGTACAATACACCCGGATCAACAAAAAGTAGTACAAATGCTGCGGCTCCCAATGTATTTAGTGTTTGCAGCTGCTTTTGAAACGATCTACCGACTAAAATTAGCGAAAACATAAATGAAGCTCTTATAACCGGAGCTGCCATCCCTGTCAATAAAGCATAGAACCAAATAATCAACAAAGTAAATACTGGTTTGGCAACCTTGGTGAACCTTCTGTTCTTTATCAGACTAAATACTGCTTCAGCTAATAAAAAAATAATGCCAACATGCAGTCCCGAAACGCAAAGTATATGAATCACTCCAGTGTTGGAATATTCCTGCCTTTGCTGTGAGTCAAGTAAATCGTCATCCCCAGTCAACATTGCAGCAGCCACGGCAAGTTCTTCTTTACCGAGTTTCCCATTAATAAGAATGTTGTGAAATTTACCACGAAGGTTAATTGCCCAGGCTTTTAATACATATCCATTGTTATAACCAGTAATGGCAAACTCATCATTTCTTAGGTATAGTGTGTGGAAAATACCCCTGTGTCTTAGATACTTCGCATAGTCAAATTCTCCAGGATTTCCGGGTGGTAATGGACTCAAAGGAGTTTTTGAGAAAACTATTACATCTCCGTATTCCGGGATCTTAGTCCCCTTCCCAATATAGCAAATTATCTTACCCTCAGCATTGATTAATTTATGACCAATTGAACTAAATCCCACAGCGTTTACTTTTAAGATTACTCTGTAAGAACTTTCTCTTTCAGTCGGATGATCCATTATTGTTGCCGAAAACAATGAAATAGAATCAGAATCATGAACCATAAAATGTGTAGGACTATAACGTTCGTCCATTATCCATGAATGGCCATATGACACTCCCATAATAGCAATGTTTATAAGGAAACCTATAATCCACCTTCGTTTAAATCCAGGAAAAGGTAAAAAATAGTTCCAACCAATAAGAAGAGCCATCCACATTGCCAGTATGGTAAAAAATAAAATCCCGGGAAGTCTCCTTTCTTCATACAATATAATACCAAGAACAAAAGGAATTACAATCCTGATGAAAGGATATTTGGACCAGGCGTTCATCTTTCAATGGCTTTGAACGCACCAAATTTATAATATTAAAATGAAACTTATGTATTTACAAGGGAATAAATAACCTGGGCAGCCCTGGATGAAGCTCCATCACCGCCAAGTTTAAGCCGAAGTTCATTGTAATCAGAGAGCATTTTTCCACGATATTTCTCATCATATAACAATGCGTTGAGCTCCTCACGTAATGTAACCTGATTCAGGTCACTTTGTATTAGCTCTCTCACAACAAGCTTATCCATTATTAAATTCACAAGAGAAATAAACCTGACCTTTATAAGCCGTTTCGCGATAGAGTATGAAATCCACCCAGCTCTATAACAAACTGCTTCAGGAGTTCCAATAATTGCTGTTTCCAGAGTGGCAGTACCCGAAGTAACAAGTGCGGCTCGTGCACTTGATAGCAGATCGTAGGTACGATTAAAAACAGTTCTTACATTATGACCCCTTGTGAATGATTCATAAAACTTAAGGCCCAATGTATTAACGCCTGCAATAACAAAATCAACATCAGGAAAATCATCAACAATCGATAGCATTATTGGCAAAACACTCTTTATCTCTTGCTTTCTGCTGCCAGGTAATAATGCAACAACACTCCTTTCTTCAGCAGCAAAATTGGAATTATAATGTTCATTTGTAATTTCATCAAGCAATGGATGCCCAACAAATTCAGAATCTACTCCATAATTATCATAAAATTGTTTCTCAAAAGGAAGGATAACCAGAACTTTATTTACAACCTTCTTAATAGTATATACCCTCGACTTTTTCCATGCCCAAATTTGTGGAGATATATAGTAAACTACCTTAATTCCTTGCTTTTTCAGAAACTTTGCAATTCGTAAATTGAAGCCGGGATAATCAATAAGTATTACCACATCCGGCTTATTCCGCATTATATCTGTCTTGCAAATACTAAGATTTCTCAGAATTTGCTTAAGATTCATAACCACTTCAACAAATCCCATGAATGCAAGGTCCCTGTAGTGCTTCACTATAACAGCTCCCTGTTCTTCCATTCTGTCACCACCCCAACCTCTAAATTCAGCATTAGGATCCTCTTTTTTTATTGCTTTTAAAAGATTTGAAGCATGTAAATCACCAGAGGCCTCACCCGCTATGATATAATATCTCATTATAACTTTTTCAGAAGGTTGGAAAGTTCGCAATTCTGCTGTTAAAATAAGCAAACCAGAGAATGAGCATTACAAAAACAACTAGCAAGGCTCCTTGACCAGATTTTTCAAAGTGCAGGTTTTTCAGATAATATCTTACGAGTATAAGACCGGGTATTCCTGTTAATAACAGGAGTTTGGTGCCTGGTTCACCAATATTCAGACTACTATAAATCAGAGGCACAAATAAGATTATCAATATAAGTGTAACGACACTGACTAAAATTGTCACTGTCATTCCTGCAAAATAATTATCCTTTTTAAACATATTATTGGTTGCTTAAATTATCCCTTTCCCATTCGCGCAAAATGGGTATTGTATTATGAGAAGTCAGGTCAAAATGTACCGGGACAACTGATACATAATTGTTAAGAAGCGCCCATTCATCAGTATCTTCTCCCTTGTCAAGACTAACAAACTTGCCGGTAAGCCAAAAATAATCTCTTTCCTGAGGATCTTTCCTGTGATCGTATTTTTCGTCCCAGAAAGCATGTGCCTGTCTAACTATTTTAATCCCCTTTATTGGAGATCCATTTAAAGCCGGTATATTCACATTCAGGCATGTATAATTCGGCAAACCTTTTGTCAGAATATTATTGCATATAGATAAAACAAATGGCTCACAATGAGTAAAATCTGCAGTATATCTGTAATCATTTAATGAAAATCCCACTGATGGAATATTCTCAAATGATCCTTCCAGGACAGCTGCCATTGTACCCGAATAAATTATATTTATTGAAGCATTTGATCCGTGGTTAATTCCCGATACAATCAAATCTGGCGCATGACCAAGTATTACTTTCTGTCCTAATTTTACGCAATCGGCAGGAGTCCCATTGCACGAATACTCAAGGTATCCTTCTTCTTCTTTAATTTTTGCAACTCTCAAAGGAGCACTTATAGTAACTGCATGTCCCATAGCTGACATAGGTTTATCAGGCGCAACTACCAAAACATCTCCAATTTGTCTAACGATTCCTATTAACGTTCTTAGTCCGGGGGCATTTATTCCATCGTCATTCGTAACCAATATTACAGGCTTTTTCTCAATCATTTTCTTATAATTATTTTAAATCATCTTGCAATTCTGTTGCTTCCAATCCAGAAGTCTTATTATCTATACTAGTAACTCCGGCTGTAACAATAAATTTCATCACTTCGGCGGGAGGAGCGTTTAATGGAGTGACATTCTCTGTCGGTACTATAAACAAATTACCCGAAAAATTGTAAGAATGGGGTAAATACACTGCTACTCTTCCCTGTGGAATGCCAATGTTTGATAAGTCTTTTTGCGTTATAAATCCAAGCTTCTCTATATCCGATTGCCGATTAACTTTAACCAGAACCGGCTCAGTAAAACGTCTGTCTTTACCAACAAATGCAGAAATAAAATCTTTAATGGAAGTATAAATTACTTTAACGAGTGGAGCTTGACTAATCAATTTGTCGAAGAACTTAAAATACCTACTGAAGATAATTGATGACCCCAGGAATCCAATAAAAGTAATGGCCGCCAGAATCACAAGAATGCCAAGTCCGGGTATGTGATAACCTGTCACTTGCTCTAGTATATCCCTTAATATTCCATCAACAAATTTGAATGAGATGTAAATCACATAAACAGTTAATGAAACAGGAGCTATGAATAATAGTCCCTGAAGAAACCATGATAATATTTGCGATCGTTTCTTTGTCTTCATCATTTTTCTTATTGAGTGATGAATTTCTGCAACTCAGTATAAACCTTTTGAACCGGCAATCCCATTACATTATAAAAGGAACCATCAATCTTCTCTACTCCAATATAGCCAATCCATTCCTGAATTCCGTATGCTCCGGCTTTATCATATGGTTTACACTTATCAATGTAGTAATCAATCTCATCCTCGCCGAGCTCTCTGAACCACACTGTCGTATTGACGTTAAAAGAGTGGATTTTCTGTGCTGTCCTGAATGTAACTCCTGTTATAACTGTATGAGGTTTTCCTGATAACAGTCTCAACATCCTCCTGGCATCCTCATGGCTTTCAGGCTTCCCAATGATTTGCCCTTCTACCCAGACAATTGTGTCGGCAGTAATTAATAATGCATTTATCGGCAATTCTACAAAATTAAATGCTTTAGCTTTATGCTCAGAAATCCATAATGCTATTTCCTCAGCTTCAAGGTGTAATGGATATTCTTCGTCTGTTGACTTTACCATTACATCAAAATTAATTCCGGTTTCCTTTAAAAGAAAATGCCTTCTTGGAGATTGAGATGCAAGAATAATTTTATATCCTGAATTATTTATATTAATCATTCTGTTTGGTTACATAATTTATAGGAAATATGACATTGCAATTGGTTGGAGCGCTAATATCCCTGCAATCATAATTACCTTTACTATCAAACTAATAGTGTGAAAATCCGACTTCTCTTTGGCAGTAAGTATCCTAAATACAAGATAAAAAAGCGGAGCAACAACAGCAATCATAAAATAAACTCCAACAAGTGACATATTATTGTTTAGGAAGCTTACTGCTGCAACTATTCCCAAAATTATTGTAATTACAGTAATAATTGAAGCCACATATTTCGAAGCTTTAATCCCATACCTTACAGCAAGAGTGTTCATCCCGGATTGTCCATCGCCTTGAATATCCTCCGCATCTTTAATTACTTCTCTGCACAATGTCAATAAAAATGAAAAAACAGAATAACCAGTGAAGTACCATGTAATCATTTTTAGGTATGGAGAAACTGATACAAAATCAGCAGGTTGCTTTCTTAATATGAAGAATTCAAACAACCATATTACAATTATTGACATTGCAGCCATAAATGCTACTGCAAAGTTACCCACCAAAACAGTTCTTTTATATTTCGTTGAATATAACCACAACAATATGATTAACATTGCGGAAAGTAAACCAATTCTCCAGGAACCAGCCTTAATGGCTAAATAAAATCCTCCCACAATTGCTAAGAAATTAAGTGTGTAATAAGAAATTATGGCTGTGCGAGGTGCTATTTTTAAACCAATCAGCTGTTTGTCCGGTTTGTTTATTGTGTCTGTGTCAATATCGTAATAGTCATTAATAATATAGCCTGCTGCAGCAACGAAAACAGTAGAGAGTACCAGTATTGACAAATCAAAAACTCCCATAGCACCTGTTAATCCAATGCTATTATAAACTCTTTCAATCAGGACATAATATAATGCGATCTGAATAACAATAATCATCAAAAGGTTTGGCCATCTGACAAGTCTTAAAAAATAACCTGATGTTTTAAAAATTCTATCCAATACGATAGACTTATTAATGTGTTTCAATTTACAATAAATTAATTGTAAGACTTCCTACCAGTGAAATGCGTTTCCATTTAGCCATTTTCCCTGAACTTTAAGCACTTGTTCAATTACATCTCTTACGCAACCTTCACCACCTTTAAAATGAGAGATATACCTGGAAATATTTTTTATTTCTTGTGCTGCATCAGCAGGGCATACAGGCATTCCAACAATCTGCATTACCTGGTAATCAGGTATATCGTCGCCCATATATAATATTTCTGATGGATCAAGCTTATGAGTTTTGATATATTCGTTAAAAGCAGCAAGCTTGTTTTCAATGCCTAAAAAAACATCAGTCAAGTTTAAAGCGCGACATCTGTGTTTGACTGACTCTGAGAATCCTCCTGATAGAACAACTACCCTAAAGCCGGCCTTTATAGCAAGTTGCAATGCATACCCGTCCTTAACATGTCCGGTACGAAGTTGTTCGCCCGAATTGGTGATTAAAACAATTCCATCAGTTAAAACACCGTCGTAATCAAATACCAATGTTTTGATCTTAACCAGATCTTCTTTATAATTAGCCATAAAATAAATTTCTGAATGCAAATTTAACTCTTTGTGCCGTTTATACTTTCGCTTATTAAAGAATAAAGCTTGCACATCATCTCATCATCGTAGCTTTTAAGCATGTCGAGATGCTTTTCAATTGTAATCCTATCATTCCTGATAGCTGGCCCCGTTTGCATCTCCAAAGGCTCGTAACTCCTTAATCTTGACACTGTTTCATTTACCAGAGGCCACAAGATATCAAATTCAAGCCCGGAACGCCTAATAATTTCATAGGCTTTAGCCATCATATGGTTGCTAAAATTACTGGCAAAAACAGCTGATAAATGCAATAATAATCTTTTATCAGAGCTTATTTCCCGTACATCATTACTTATGAGTGAAGCAATTTTAGTAAGCTTATTAGCAATCTCAGTTGTTGCGCCTTCAATGCAAAATGGGATAATTGAAGGAGTAGGATGAGTTTTAACTGTAAATGATTGAAGAGGATATAGTACACCGCAATTAGAATTAACCTCAATCAACTGGCTTATTTCAACTGATCCTGCGGTCGAGGCCAGAATAACATCTGGAAATATTATTGCAGCCTTTCTGCAGAACTCTACGATCTCCCTGTCAGGAAGAGCCAAAATTAAAACATCTATATCGGGATTAATTGATTCTGGATTATCAATTGCATTGGCATCAACTTTTTGCGCTAATTTTTCCGCTTTTTCAATTGTCCGGTTTAGTACTTGCCTTATTGTACATCCTGCTTTAAATAACTCAATTGCAAGATAGCTTCCCACATTTCCTGCACCCGCAATACTGAGGTAAAGACTATTTCCATGTACCATAATTAAACCACCAGTTTAGCTTTTCCGACTCTTTTCTTTATACCAATCAAAATTCCAATGAACATAACAATAGCTCCAGTCCATACAAGTATAATCCATGGGAAAAACATTATCTTCAGTACAATGAATTCAGTTTGTTTTTCAAGAGTTGACAGCTGAATAGTCTGGGCTACTTCTCCTACCCTATCAAATCTCAATTTTAGTGGACTTTCGGGAATTGGGGTCACTCCACTCTCCGCCATATTACCTCTTACAAGATAACTTATGTCAAGAGGATGCCATACATTGGCACTATCCCTTGCAGAAAGCAGAGCCGTAATAAGAATATGCTCATTCTGAGGATCTAGAACCTTTATATTCAATGAATCAAAGCTAAGTTTAACATTTTGTATCTCTATTGTGTCTTTCAACGTAATATTTGAAGTTTGTGAAATTGAGTAACCATCAGTAGTTCTCATTGAAAAATCTTCAGCGAAAGTCAGATACATAAAAATATCTCCCTTTAGCAGATTTCTGGTATCGGGATTATGCACATTACCCATTCTCTCATTGTACTTTACTGAAGGGTAAACCGAATATTTCAAATAGTACTTATTTGACGAATCCTTTTCAAGAAAGTCCACCTGATAGAAAATTTCATCTCTCTCAATCCTACTATTACTGAAATTCACCAGATGGTTTCCAATCTGTTTAACTTGACCTTTGTATAAAATCACATTATTACCTGAAGTTGTCCCTGATTTTTCACTAGAAAGTGTTTCAGTGTTAGAGAATGTCACTAACACACCTAATAGGAATAAGCTAAATCCAAGATGAGTTATACCGGCACTGATATTGCTTTTGCTGATAGTAAACCTGAAGATGTATGCTATGGATGATAAAATCGCAAAAATGATGAAGAATAGAAATATTACATGCACTGCTTTCATACTTCCATCAATAAAATAACCAACGTAGGTAATAATAAGAGCCAGTATAGCAGGCCAGCTTATATTTCCAAAGAAGGATTTCATGTTATTTTTGTCGAATTTAACATAATGCCCCAGCGCGATAAAAAAAGCTATTATCATAGCAAAGGGAAGCTGCCAGTTATTATAAAAGCCAACAACATCTGAATCGAGAGCTGCTTTAGTTACAAATATCTTGTTGAACACCGGAAGTGACGTTGTGCTAATAACTTGAAAAGCAGACAAAAGAATTATAATAGCTCCATATAACATTAGAAATTCACGACTAAAGATACCATTCAGATCGCTGGATTGGATATCTTTCCTTCGTTTGATAAAAAGCCAGGCAGGACCTATTATAAATACAGACATGTATATTAGTAGCTGAATATTTAGTCCATTATCGCCAAATGCATGTACTGAAGTTTCACCCAGTACTCCCGATCTGGTAAGATAGCTTGCATAAATTACCATCACAAATGATAAGAACGACAACAAATAAGTACCTCTGTAAAACTTATCTCTCTTATAGGAGAGTAACATAAAATGTAGAGCGGCCACAAGTACCAGCCAAGGCACGAGGGAAGCGTTTTCAACAGGATCCCAAGCCCAAAAGCCTCCAAAAGTGAGTGATTGATATGCCCATGCACCTCCTAAAATTAGGCCGGCACCTAAAAAACACATAGATATCAAAACCCATGGGATTGTCAGTTTCAACCAATATCTGCGGTCATTCTGCAGCAATGAAGAAAAAGCATATGCAAACGGAAATAGAGTTGATGCATATCCCATAAATAAAACTGGTGGATGAATGACCATCCAGGGATTCTCAAGCAATGGATTCAATCCAACACCATCACTGATAAACCTAAGATAGTCCGGATTTTTAAAAAATTCATTTGAAGCATTATTATCAATCTCTCTAAGGAGAATAAAAGGATCATTACCTAATTGAATTCCGAATACATTTAATCCCAGAACCATCGACATTAAGAACATGATCGTTGTACTCACAACAATCATTACACCACCCTCAAGCTTCTTAGACGTATGAAGGGCTGCAATACCAAATAGTGATATAAATATTGCCCAAAGCAGAAAGCTCCCTTCTTGTCCGGCCCAGAAACACGATATTATAAATTTCGCAGGCATAAATAATGAACTATGCTTATATACATAGGCATATTCAAAGTTGTGGTTTATTATCAGATAGAATAAGATCGCGCCGGTTAGTAAAACCGACATAGTCTGGATATAGTACGATGCTCTTCCAAAATTCTTGAATTTTATATTACCTTCATTTGCAGAGCGATGGCACAAGATATAAAATATCAATGATGCTATACCTGCAATAATTGCCAGATAAATAAAGAATTTTCCAAGATTACCAACCAGGAGATCTTCGCCAATGAAGTTAATTTCCGTCATACTATAGATTGAGGGTTTCAGAAGGTTGATTTAACTATACTTTGTAAAAATACAATTCTTTGAGATTACATTTACATTAAGCCATATATAGCAGAAAACACCTTCTAAAAAAAAAGGATGTTCTCATATTTCACTAAGAGAACATCCAAAAAGAATTAATAATCAGGTGTGTTTTATGAAATTATCATAAAACGCTGATTTTTTATCTGGCGTACTTAAACGACTTTCCTAAGTACCTGGCTGTTGAACCAATAGCTTCTTCTATTCTAAGCAACTGATTATACTTTGCTATCCTGTCTGTACGACTTGCTGATCCGGTTTTAATTAACCCTGTATTCAAAGCTACAGCAAGGTCAGCAATTGTAGTATCCTCAGTTTCACCCGATCTATGACTCATAACAGCAGTATATCCATTTCTGTATGCCATATTAACTGCATCAATAGTTTCGGTAAGAGTTCCAATCTGATTTACTTTAACCAGGATCGAGTTAGCCACTCCACGCTCAATACCAAGTTTAAGTCTTTCAGAGTTAGTAACAAAAAGATCATCACCAACAAGTTGAACTTTACTTCCCATTGTATCAGTCATGAGTTTCCAGCCGTCCCAGTCATCCTCAGCCATACCATCTTCAATGGAAATGATAGGATAATTATTCACCCAATTCTTCCAGTAATCAACCATTTGAGCTGGAGTCAGCTTATCACCGGTTGATTTGTGCAGGTGATAAACTTTTTCTTCAGGAAGATAATATTCTGACGATGCAGGATCAAGTGCTAAGTAGATATCTTGTCCAGGTTTATAACCTGCTTTCTCAATAGCCTGAAGAATAACCTTTACCGCTTCCTCGTTAGATTTAAGGTTTGGAGCAAAACCGCCTTCGTCGCCCACATTTGTAGAATAACCACTTTTCTTGAGTACTGATTTCAGGTTATGGAACACTTCTGCACCCATGCGAAGAGCTTCAGTGAAATTGTTAGCACCAACCGGCATAATCATGAATTCCTGGAAGTCAATTGCATTATCGGCATGTGATCCTCCATTGATGATATTCATCATAGGTATTGGAAGAGTATTGGCATTTACGCCTCCAATATATCTGTAGAGAAACTGACCGGAGAGTTGAGCTGCAGCATGAGCTACTGCAAGAGAAATACCAAGAATAGCATTGGCACCCAAATTGCCCTTATTTGGTGTTCCATCTAGTTCGATCATTCGGGCATCAATCTCATTTTGTTCAAAAACAGAGTAGCCCTTAAGCTCTTCTGCAAGGATGCTGTTGACGTTCTTTACAGCCTGTAATACACCCTTTCCCATATAAACTTTAGCATCACCATCACGTAGTTCAACAGCTTCGTGCACGCCGGTTGAAGCTCCGGACGGAACAGCAGCCCTTCCAAGTATTCCACTTGTTGTGTAAACATCTACTTCAATAGTAGGATTGCCTCGTGAATCTAAGATTTGACGGGCAACAATGTTTGAAATTGTACTCATACTTAATATTTTATTAAATTGTTATTTCGTTGAACTGAAAATAATAAACAAAAAAGAGGACAAAGCTATTAAACTTCATCCTCATTCTTTCTTAAAAGATTATATTAATCCTTATTTTCAGCATTATTATCATTTGATATTTCAGCAGATGGTTTATCCTCAGCAACTGGAACATCAGTTTTTGGGCCCTTAACTTTAGCGCGGCTTCTACGTGTTGTTTTAACTTTAGGAGCTTCTTTAGCAGCAAGCAAGTTTTCGTTAAAATCAACTAGCTCCATCATACACATATCAGCATTATCACCTAGTCGTGTACCAGTTTTTAAGATACGGGTATATCCACCAGGACGAGTAGCAACCTTAACAGCAACATCTCTGAATAAAGCAGAAACAGCTTCTTTTGATTGCAGGTATGAGAATACCATACGGCGTGAGTGAGTTGAGTCAGTCTTTGAGCGGGTAATAAGTGGCTCAATATATGATCTCAGGGCTTTAGCCTTGGCAAGCGTTGTATTTATGCGTTTGTGAAGAATAAGCGAGGTAGCCATATTCGACAACATAGCTTTACGATGGGCGCTGGTCCTACCAAGGTGATTGACTTTCTTTCCGTGTCTCATTGTTCAATTAATCCTTATCAAGTTTATATTTTGCGACATTCATACCGAATTCCAGGTTCTTTGATTTAACTAGGTCTTCCAGCTCAGTAAGTGATTTCTTACCAAAGTTCCTGAACTTCAACAAATCATTTTTATTATAAGATACCAGTTCGCCTAATGTTTCAACATCAGCAGCTTTCAGGCAGTTAAGTGCTCTCACAGAGAGGTCCATATCAACCAACTTGGTCTTAAGCAGCTGGCGAATATGTAATGAAGTTTCATCAAACTCATCATTAACAGTCTTCTCTTCAGCATCGATGGTGATCTTTTCATCGGAGAACAACATAAAGTGATGAATAAGGATACGTGCAGCCTCTTTAAGCGCATCTTTTGGCATAATAGAGCCATCCGAAGCTATCTCCAATACCAGCTTTTCATAGTCAGTCTTCTGTTCGACGCGGAAATTTTCGATTGTATATTTTACATTCTTTATCGGAGTGTGAATTGAATCGATAGCTATAGTCCCAACTGGTGCATTAGCTACTTTATTCTCTTCAGCAGGAACGTATCCACGACCTTTATCAATTGACATATCAATTATCAACTTAACAGAAGGTTCCATGTGGCAGATTTCAACGTCCGGATTCAATACCTGGAATACCGACAAGAATTTGTTAATATCGCCGGCTTTAAAAGTATCCTGACCGGAGATAACCACTCTTATATTTTCACTGGTTTCAGACTCTAAAAGTCGTTTAAAGCGAATTTTCTTCAGATTAAGAATGATATCAGTTACATCTTCCACTACTCCCTTGATAGAAGAAAATTCCATATCAACTCCTTCAATCCGTATGGAGGTGATTGCAAATCCCTCAAGTGAGGAGAGGAGTATTCTCCGCAGGGCATTACCGATAGTGATACCGAAACCAGGTTCCAAAGGTCTGAATTCGAAAATACCTTTAGAATCATCAGCTTCGATCATAATAACCTTCTCAGGTTTTTGAAATGCTAATATTGCCATATTTTCTTCCTCTTGAGTAATAAATTAATTAACCTTAAAATCATTATTTTGAATACAACTCAACGATGAATTGCTCTTTAATAGTTTCAGGAATATCTTCACGGGCAGGTAATCCTGTCAACTTTCCTGTTAACAGATTTCCATCCCATTCCAACCATGGATAACTATTACGTTTGCCTGCTAATGAATTCTGAATCACTTCAAGAGATTTAGCTCTTTCTCTAACAGCTATTAGGTCACCTACCTTAAGTTCATAAGAAGGAACATTAACAACTGAACCATTGACTACGATGTGGCAATGTGTAACTAATTGGCGAGCTGCATTACGAGTAGGCGCAATACCTAAACGATAAACAACATTATCAAGTCTTAATTCAATTAACTGGAGAAGGATTTCACCGGTAATACCTTTTTTACGGGTAGCTTTATGGAAAATATTTTTAAATTGTTTTTCCAATATACCATAAGTGTATTTTGCTTTCTGCTTTTCCTGAAGCTGAGTGCCGTACTCAGAAAGTTTTTTACGCCTTTTATTGTTACCATGCATCCCGGGAGCATAATTCTTCTTTTCGAAATATTTATCCGGACCGTAAATAGGTTCTTTAAACTTACGTGCAATTTTGGTTTTTGGACCTGTGTACCTGGCCATAATTACTTTATTATTTTATTTTCTATTGTTTCTAAATATTGAGAGGCTCATCGTCAAACCATCTATGTAAAAGCAACCGATGTAGCCCGACATCTTAATATTATACTCTACGTCTTTTTGGAGGACGACAGCCATTATGTGGCATAGGAGTTACATCCATAATTTCGGTTACTTCAATCCCTGAAGAATGTATTGTACGGATAGCTGATTCACGTCCCGATCCCGGTCCTTTTACAAAAACCTTAACCTTACGAAGACCGGCATCAAATGCCACCTTCGAACAGTCGGTTGCAGCCATCTGAGCAGCATATGGAGTGTTCTTCTTTGAACCTCTGAATCCCATTTTACCTGCTGATGCCCAACTAATAACCTGTCCTGAATTATTAGTCAGTGAGATAATAATATTGTTGAATGAGGCCGTTACATATGCATGACCTATCGGATCAACTTTAACTACTTTTTTCTTTGATGTTTTAGCAGTTTTTGCCATAACAGTTTGTTTTCTCTTTCTAAAGTTAAATACTGATCAAGGGATTAACCATTAACCCTTCGTTGCTTTCTTCTTGTTTGCAACGGTTTTTTTCTTGCCTTTACGAGTACGGGCATTATTCTTTGTACTCTGTCCGCGAAGAGGAAGTCCTAAACGATGACGAATACCACGATAGCAACCAATGTCCATTAACCTCTTAATATTGGTTTGCACTTCAGTGCGCAATGCTCCTTCTACTTTTATCTCATCAGAAATAATTGTACGAATAGCATTCTGCTCGTCGTCATTCCAGTCCTGAACTTTTTTATTAACATCGATACCTGCAGTGTGCAATATTCTCTGAGCAGTGCTGCGTCCAATGCCATAAATGTAGGTTAATCCTATTTCGCCTCTTTTGTTCTTGGGTATATCAATACCAGCAATACGTGCCATATATTGTTATTTGTTGTAACGTTAATTATCCTTGTCTTTGTTTGTATTTAGGGTTCTTTTTGTTGATAATGTACAACCTTCCCTTTCTTCTGACTATCTTACAGTCAGGTGTTCTTTTCTTAACGGATGCTCTTACTTTCATTTTATAATAAGATGGTTTGTTTATTTATATCGGAATATAATTCTTCCTTTACTCAAATCATAAGGCGACATTTCGAGCTTTACTTTATCACCTGGGAGGATTTTGATGTAGTGCATCCTCATCTTACCCGAAATGTGAGCAGTGATAATGTGCCCGTTCTCAAGTTCAACACGAAACATTGCGTTACCTAATGATTCAGTAACTGTTCCATCTTGTTCTATTGAAATTTGCTTCGCCATTTATTATTATTTAATTTACTTTTTCTTTTAAAACCTCTTCTATTTCATCAAATGATGATAATATTTTAGTCCCGTTGTCGGTGATGGCTATCTGGTGCTCATAATGCGCTGACGGCTTTCTGTCTGCCGTTCTTATTGTCCATCCATCCCTGTCTTGTGTTACATTCTTTGTCCCCATGTTAATCATAGGCTCTATACAAATAACTAAGCCTGGTTTTAACATGATTCCCTCACCTCTTTTCCCATAATTAGGTACTTCCGGTCTTTCGTGTAAGTTCTTACCTATTCCATGTCCAACCAAATCTCTTACCACACCATAACCAAAACCTTCCACATAAGTTTGAATTTCATAACCAATGTTTCCAATTCTACTACCTGCCTTAGCAACACTAATACCAAGATATAGGGATTCTTTAGTACGTTGCATCAGTAATAACTTTTCTTCCGAAACCTCACCAACTGCAAATGTATAAGCCGAATCACCGTAAAAGCCATTCATTACAGTACCACAATCCACTGACACTATGTCACCTTCCTGCAAAATCTGATCACCGGGGAATCCATGAACCACCACATCATTAACAGAAATGCAAAGTGCGGAGGGGAAGCCATTATATCCCTTGAATGCCGGAACTGCATTATGATCGCGGATAAATGTCTCTGCAATCCTATCCAATTCCTTTGTTTTAATTCCGGGTTGAATAACTTTGGCTACTTCTGCCAGGGTTTTTCCAACAAGCAAAGAACTCTGTTGTATTAATTCTATTTCTTCGTTCGATTTATAATAAATCATCTTCTGTGAATTACATACTGATCGATGAACGACCCTTAATACGACCCGATTTTGTTAATCCATCGTAATGACGCATTAAGAGGTGACTTTCAATCTGCTGTAGAGTATCAAGAACTACACCAACAAGAATAAGTAATGAAGTTCCACCATAAAAATTAGCAAATTGCGATGTTACTCCAATCTGGCCAACTAATGCCGGCATTATTGCAACAAATGCCAGGAATATTGATCCGGGAAGAGTAATACGCGACATAATCTGATCGATAAATTCAGCAGTCTTTTTTCCTGGTTTTACTCCAGGTATAAAGCCATTATTTTTCTTCATATCCTCAGCCATCTGATTAGGATTAATTGTGATAGCTGTATAGAAATAAGTAAACGCAATAATTAAAATAGCGAATACAAAATTATACCAAAAACCATTAACATTCGTAAAAGTGGCTGCAAATCCCGATAATGATTCAGATTGTGCAAAGCCTGCCAATGTTAAGGGTAAGAACATAATTGCCTGAGCAAAAATAATAGGCATAACTCCGGCAGCATTTACCTTTAAAGGAATATACTGACGAACTCCGCCATATTGTTTATTTCCAACTATTCTCTTGGCATATTGTACTGGAATTTTACGTGTTCCCTGAACAAGCAGGATACAGACGAGTATAACAGCTACAAGAACAGCCAACTCAATGATAAAGATAACCAAACCTCCACCCTGCTGTTCCATACGTGAAACAAGTTCACCAAAGAGTGCAAATGGGAGACGAGCAATAATACCGATCATAATGATCAGAGAAATACCATTACCTATACCTTTATCAGTGATTCTTTCACCAAGCCACATAATGAAAAGAGTTCCTGCAATAAGAATTACGACAGATGAAACCCAGAAAAATGTTCCCGGTGATGTGACAGCCGGATCAAAAGGAGCAATAGCTTGAGTTGGTAATTGTGAAATAAGGTTAGCAATATAAGCCGGAGCTTGGAAACCTGTTATTATCACAGTCAAATATCTGGTAATCTGATTGATTTTCTTTCTACCACTTTCACCTTCTTTTTGAAGCTTCTGGAAATATGGAATAGCCATACCTAACAATTGCACCACGATAGATGCAGAGATGTAAGGCATGATACCAAGAGCAAAAATAGAAGCATTAGAGAAAGCGCCACCCGAAAACATATTGAGCAATCCAAGCAAACCACCTTCAGTCTGATCTTGGAGAGAAGCCAATTGATTGGGATCAATTCCCGGCAGTGTAACATAAGATCCAAACCTGTAAATAAGTATTATACCAAGAGTATAGAATATACGTTTACGAAGATCCTCGATCTTATAAATGTTTCTTATTGTTTGAATTAATCTTTTCATCTAAGGTTTAGATTTTAGTGGCCTGACCTCCGTTAGATTCAATTGCTTTAGCAGCATTGGCAGAAAAAGCATGAGCTTTAACTTCTACCTTAGCGGTGAATTCACCTCTGCCAAGTATTTTAATTCTATCGTTTTTAGATGCAATACCACTCTCTATTAAGGTATTAATATCTATTACTTCAACATTAAGAGAAGTAGCTAATTCCTGGATAACATCGAGGTTAATACTACGGTATTCAACACGGTTTATATTTCTGAAACCGTATTTTGGCAACCGTCTGTATATAGGCATCTGACCGCCTTCAAAACCCACTTTTCTGCTATAACCTGAGCGAGACTTAGCACCTTTGTGACCACGTGTAGATGTACCTCCGCGACCTGAGCCCTGACCTCGTCCGATTCGTTTACTATTCTTAGTTGAACCTGCAGCTGGTTTAAGATTACTTAAATCCATAATATCTTATCGTTAACTTAGTTGTTAATTAAATTTCTTCCACTTTGAGCAAGTGATTGATTTTTGCAATCATGCCTTCGATCTGAGGTGTTGCAACCACATCAACAGGCCTTCCCATCCTTGAAATACCCAGAGCTTTCAAAGTTCTTTTCTGGCGTTCGGGCTGCTTTATACCACTTTTTATCTGTGTAACTCTCAATTTTTTCATGTTGGTATTATTTTTAGCGGTTATATTAACCGTTGAACACTTTATTCAGATCAACGCCACGGAGTTGAGCAACAGCGTAAGCATCACGCATATTCACGAGAGCATCGATAGTTGCTTTCACTACGCTATGTGGATTCGATGAACCCTTTGACTTAGCAAGTACGTCCTTAACACCCACACTTTCCAAAACAGCACGCATAGCACCACCAGCAATTACACCAGTACCAGGAGTAGCAGGTTTCACAAATACTAACGCTCCACCATACTTACCAAGCTGTTCGTGAGGGATAGTACCTTTCAGTACCGGAACTTTTACCAAGTTCTTTTTTGCATCATCAACGCCCTTTGCAATTGCTGCAGTTACTTCTTTTGCTTTACCCAAGCCATAACCAACCACTCCATTTTCATTTCCAACTACAACAATAGCTGAGAAGCTAAAGGTTCTACCTCCTTTGGTTACTTTGGTAACTCTTTGAATACTCACCAGGCGGTCTTTAAATTCTATCTCGCTGGATTTTACTCTTTTAATATTTGTGTTTGCCATTTGCGTTAAAATTTAAGGCCTCCTTCTCTGGCCGCTTCAGCTAATGATTTGATTCTACCATGGTACAAATATCCGTTGCGGTCAAATACCACTTTTTCGATTCCGGCCTCGACTGCTTTCTTGGCGATAAGCTGACCAACCAGCTTAGCTTGCTCAATTTTAGCAACGGTGTTTCCTGCAATTTCAGGAACGAGTGACGATGCTGAAACAATAGTTCTTCCTTCCAGATCATTTATAATCTGTGCATAGATCTGTTTATTGCTTCTGAACACTGTCAACCTTGGCTGCTCAGGGCTTCCGTAAACTACCTTACGTATTCTGAGTTTAATCCTGTGCCTTCTGTATTCTTTTCTGTTCTTAATAGCCATCCTGCTTTAAGGAATTTTGTTCCGGAATACCCGGAACGGGTTATTTAATATTATTTATCAGATGCTGATTTTCCTGCTTTCTTCTTAACTACTTCACCCATGAAGCGAATACCCTTGCCTTTATATGGTTCAGGTTTACGCATCGACCTGATCTTAGCAGCTACTTGTCCTAATAATTGCTTGTCAAAAGAAGTAAGAGTAATAGTTGGGTTTTTACCTCTTTCTGCTGCAGTAGTTACTGTAACTTCGGCCGGCATTTCAAAAAATATAGCGTGTGAGTATCCTAAAGCAAGTTCGAGTACATTATTTACTACAGTTGCTTTATAACCAACACCTACCAGTTCCTGGGTAATAGTAAAACCTTCAGATACACCTTTAACCATATTTGCTAAAAGTGAGCGATAAAGACCATGCTTTGATCTTATATCCTGTTCTTCATTTGCTCTTTTCAGAGTGAGGTGGTTATCCTCTACCTTAAGCATAACATTAGGATCAACTTTCTGAGTAAGAGTTCCAAGCTTGCCTTTAACAGTAATTACATTATCGTCTGCTATAGAGATCTGAACACCTGCAGGGATAACGATTGGCATTTTTCCTATTCTTGACATCGTACGTTCTCCTTTGTTTAGCTAATGTAACATAAAACCTCGCCACCAATATGAAGCGTTCTTGCTTCCTTGTCGGTCATTAAACCACGGCTAGTTGATAATATAGCAATACCGAGTCCGTTAAGTACACGTGGAAGCTCATCAGTTCCAGCATAACGACGTAAACCTGGTTTGCTTACTCTTTCAAGTTTGCTAATAGCCGGCACCTTACTGACAGGATGATATTTCAAAGCTATCTTTATGATTCCGGGGAAGTTTTCATCCTCAAACTTGTAGTTTAATATATAACCCTTATCAAAGAGTATCTTGGTGATCTCCTTCTTAATTCTTGAAGAAGGAATTTCCACGATACGGTGGTTAGCCATCACGGCGTTCCTTAACCGGGTCAGGTAATCTGCAATAGGATCTGTTACCATTTTATCCTCTAATATTATTGTTTGTTATAATGTTTTTTCTTACCAGCTTGATTTCTTAATGCCAGGGATTGCGCCATTTAAAGCCATAAACCTGAAATTAATACGTGAAATACCAAACTGACGCATATATCCTTTAGGACGACCAGTCATTTTGCAACGATTGTGTAAACGTACCGGTGATGCATTCTTTGGAAGTTTCTGCAATCCGATATAATCACCGGCTGCTTTCAGTTCTGCACGTTTGGCAGCGTATTTGGCAACAAGACGTTCTCTTTTACGTTCTCTTGCTTTGATAGATTCTTTTGCCATATTATTGTTTATTCTGATTTTTAAATGGTAAACCAAATTCTTTCATCAGTGCAAGACACTCCTGATCGTTACGTGCGGTAGTTACGAAAGTAATATCCATACCGTTGATTTTCGCAACCTTGTCCATTTGGATTTCCGGGAATATAATTTGCTCTGTAACCCCTAAAGTGTAGTTACCACGGCCATCAAAACCCTTCTCATTAATCCCACGGAAGTCTCTGATACGAGGAATAGCAACAGAAACAAGTCTGTCAAGAAATTCGTACATTCTATCGCCACGTAGTGTAACCCTAACTCCGATAGGCATACCACGGCGGAGTTTGAAGTTAGAAATATCCTTCTTTGATTTCGTAGCAACAGCCCTTTGTCCGGTTATTGAAGTGAGTTCAGTTACTCCGGCATCAATAAGCTTTTTATCGGCTATTGCGGTACCTAAGCCCTGGTTTACACAAATCTTGAGTAACCTGGGAACTTCCATAATTGTTTTATACTTGAACTGTTCGGTCAAAGCGGGAACAATTTCTTTAGTATATTTATCTTTTAAGCGTGGTGAATAGTTCATTACTTAATTACCTCCCCCGACTTTTTTGAATAACGTACTGATTTATTGGTCTTGGTGTCAACTTTACGGCCAACTCTTGTTGGTTTACCGGTATTATCAACAACCATAAGATTTGATATATGAATACCGGCCTCTTTCTTTACAATACCACCCTGAGTATTTTTAGCATTGGGCTTGGTACTTTTCGACATCATGTTTACTCCTTCAACAATAGCATACAATTTTTCAGTATCTACTTCAAGGACTTTACCCTGCTTGCCTTTTGAGTCACCGGCTATAACCTTCACGGTGTCGCCTTTCTTTATATTTAACTTTGTGCTCATAGTTTGGTCAATTAAAGCACCTCAGGTGCTAATGAAACAATCTTCATGTATTGTTTTTCGCGAAGTTCACGGGCCACCGGACCAAAGATACGGGTTCCTGTCATTTCGCCGGCATTGTTAAGCAACACTACAGCGTTGTCATCAAACCGGATATAAGATCCATCATTACGACGGATTTCCTTTTTGGTTCTTACCACCACAGCTTTAGCAACAGTACCTTTTTTAATGTTTCCTGATGGGAGAGCATTTTTCACGGTAACTACTATTTTATCGCCGATAGAGGCATATTTTTTACGGGTTCCACCCAGTACCCGGATGCACAGAACTTCTTTAGCTCCGCTATTATCTGCAACCGTAAGACGTGATTCCTGTTGTATCATAATTACTTAGCTCTTTCAATTATTTCAACTAATCTCCAGCATTTATTCTTGCTCAGGGGACGTGTTTCGGCTATACGAACAGTGTCGCCTATATTGCAGTCGTTTTTCTCATCGTGAGCAGCAAATTTGGAGGTTTTCTTTACAAACTTACCATATTTTGCGTGTTTTTCGCGGCGCTCAACCTGTACGGTGATGGTTTTTTCCATTTTATTGCTTACCACCACGCCAATTCTTTCTTTTCTAAGATTTCTTGTTTCCATAGATCTTTCTCCCGATTATTTATTTACAGTAGCATTTGACTGAGCCTGTGTTGCTTCATTAGCATTGCGTTTATGCAATTCTGTAAGCATACGGGCAACTGTTCTACGGTATGACTTAATCTTATTTGGGTTCTCAAGAGGAGACACAGCATGGTTTAGTCTTAGCTTATCGAGCTGTTTGCGTTGTTCTTCGAGCCGCTCAATCAGCTCAGCTTTTGAAAGCTCTCTAATGACTTCTTGTTTCATCGTTGCTTTATATTGATTCTTCTACGTAATCTCTTCTTACAATAAATTTGGTAGCAACCGGTAATTTCTGAGCAGCCAAACGTAAAGCTTCTTTTGCTACTTCTTCAGGAACTCCTTCTGCTTCAAACAATATACGTCCCGGGCTTACACGTGCTACAAAATATTCGGGTGCACCTTTACCTTTACCCATACGTACTTCGGCAGGTTTCTTCGTTACGGGTTTATCCGGAAATATACGAATCCATATCTGTCCCTCACGTTTCATATGACGGCTAACCGCCTGACGTGCTGCCTCTATCTGTCTGCCGGTAATCCAGGCTTCTTCCAGGGTTTTGATTCCAAAAGATCCAAATGAAAGTTCTGCTCCACGTTTAGTGTTGCCTTTCATTTTGCCCTTCTGCATTTTCCTGTACTTAGTTTTCTTTGGCTGTAACATTATTACAAAATATTGATCGGATTGTTACTTAATCTATTACTTTACTTTTTAGAACGGTCTCTTCCACCTTCACGGTTACCACCCGGCCTACCTGAACGAGATGGTCTTCCACCTTCACGTCTCTGACCCATAGGTTTATCACCACGACCCATTCCTGCAACGTTAGCGCTTTCAACACTAGGTACCAGTTCGGGTTTTCCGTAAATCTCACCTTTACAAATCCACACTTTTATACCTATACGTCCATATGTAGTATGAGCTTCGGCTAAAGCGTAGTCGATATCGGCTCTCAGTGTGTGCAGAGGAGTACGACCTTCTTTAATCATCTCACGACGGGCCATTTCAGCACCTGCCAATCGACCTGATATGTGAACCTTAATACCTTCTGCTCCAATACGCATGGTTCCTGCAATTGCAGTCTTTATTGCCCTGCGATAGGAAATACGACCTTCAATCTGACGGGCAATTGTACTGGCAACAATAGCTGCATCCATTTCGGGGCGCTTAATCTCAGAAATGTTGATTTGGATTTCTTTTTTAGTGATCTTTTTCAGCTCTTCTTTAAGCTTATCAACTTCCTGGCCGCCTTTTCCAATAATGATTCCCGGACGGGCAGTATGTATAGTTACGGTAACCAGTTTGAGGGTGCGTTCAATAACAATCTTTGAAACACCGGCCTTCGATAAACGAGCATTAAGATAATTACGAATCTGATCGTCTTCTACCAGTTTGTTTTCGAAACTTTTTCCACCATACCAGTTGGAATCCCATCCTCTGATGATGCCTAACCTGTTACCTATTGGATTTGTTTTTTGTCCCATTCAACAAAATATTATTTAGTTGTTTAAAGCCTGCTATGCAGATATTCAATTATTCGGTTACTCTGTTATCAATTACAATACTAACATGATTTGAGCGTTTGCGAATGCGGTGTGCTCTACCTTGTGGTGCAGTCCTGATTCTCTTGAGTGAACGGCCTCCGTCAACACCAACTGATTTAATATACAGATTAGCGTTTTCCATGCGGATACCTTCATTTTTGGCCTGCCAATTAGCAAGTGCTGAAAGAACAAGCTTGTGCATACGCTTGCTAGCTTCCTGAGGTGCCATGTGAAGTACATGTAATGCAAGCTCAACTTTCATTCCGCGTACCATATCGGCAACAAGGCGCATCTTACGTGGTGAAGTAGGAACATTGTTCAATTTTGCAAAAGTTTCCTTCTTCTTAGCCTCTTTGATCATTTCGGCTCTATTGTGTTTACGTGATCCCATTGCTATATTCTTTCTTTATTTTTTACCTTTATCTTTACTACCGGCGTGACCTCTGAATATACGGGTTGGAGAAAATTCACCAAACTTGTGACCAACCATATTTTCAGTAACATACACCGGAATGAACTTGTTACCATTGTGCACTGCAATTGTTTGCCCTACAAAATCAGGAGAAATCATTGATGCGCGTGACCAGGTTTTAATAACAACCTTCTTATTGGATGCAACAGCGTCCAATACTTTTTTCTCAAGTTTATAGTCTATATAAGGACCTTTTTTTAACGAACGGCTCATATTAAAATACTGTTTATGATCAATTATTTCTTCCTTCTTTCAATGATATACTTATTGGAAGCTTTCTTCGGATAACGAGTCTTGTAACCCTTAGCCGGGATACCCTTACGTGATCTTGGATGTCCTCCTGAAGCTCTTCCTTCACCACCACCCATCGGGTGATCAACAGGGTTCATAACAACTGCACGTGTGCGTGGACGACGTCCAAACCAGCGTGAGCGACCGGCCTTACCGGAAACTTCAAGGTTATGCTCTGTATTTGAAACCATTCCGATTGTAGCTCTACATGCCTGCAGTATCATCCTGGTTTCACCTGAAGGCAGTTTAATGATTGCAAATTTACCATCGCGCGACATAAGTTGTGCTGAAGAACCTGCACTGCGTGCCATCTTTGCACCCTGACCCGGGCGTAGTTCAATATTGTGAATCACTGTACCGAAAGGAATTTCACTTAGATAAAGTGTATTGCCTATTTCGGGTTGCGCTCCTTTTCCTGATACAATTTGTTGACCAACTTTAAGGCCGTTAGGTGCAACAATATATCTCTTCTCGCCATCGGCATAGAATAGTAAAGCTATGCGGGCTGTGCGATTAGGATCGTATTCAATACTCTGAACAGTTGCCGGAATATTTTCTTTATCACGTTTGAAATCGATGATACGATATTTCTGTTTGTGACCGCCACCTATCGACCTTACGGTCATTTTACCATCATTATTTCTCCCACCTGATTTCTTCTGAGAAACCAGCAGGCTTTTCTCCGGACTGGTGGCTGTTATGTCATCCAGGGCGCTAATCAATTTGAAGCGCTGACTTGAAGTGGTCGGTTTGAATTTCTTTAAAGCCATTATCTTTAAATATTGCTATAAAAATCAATTGTTTCACCTTCAGCTAATGTTACGATAGCTTTCTTATATGAACCAGAGGTTCCTTTTACGATACCGGTTTTGGTATAACGGCTTTTAAATTTGCCGTCGTAGTTCATAGTTTTTACTTCCCTAACATCAACCCCGTATAATTCCTCTACTGCTTTCTTTATCTGCAGCTTATTTGAGTCCCTCTTTACGATGAACCCATAACGGTGGAGCTTATCACCCAAGGCTGTCATCTTTTCCGTAACTACCGGCTTAATTATGATTCCCATCGTTCTTTCTATTAATGGTTGTTAATCTCAGCGCTTATTGCGGTGAATTAAATTTGAAAAACTTTTTCTATTTCTGCAACCGACCCTTCGAGAATAATCAGATTATGAGCACGAAGAATTTCGTATGTATTTAAATCAGAGGCTCTTAGTACTCTAGCCTGTTTTAGGTTACGAGCCGACAAATATATGGCTTTATTGCTCTCCCTCAACACCATAAGGGTCTTTTTGCCATTGAGTTTCAGGTTTTCAAGTATTTCAAGAAACTGTTTTGTCTTTGGCTTCTCTATGGTTATGTCTTCCAAAACAACTATGCTATTATTTTTAGCTTTATAGCTCAGAGCCGACATACGGGCCAATTGTTTCAGTTTATGATTGAGTTTAAAGCTATAATCTCTTGGGCGAGGGCCAAATACTCTGGCACCACCTCTCATAAGAGGAGACTTTATACTACCTGCTCTTGCTCCGCCGGTTCCTTTTTGCTTTTTCAGTTTTCGGGTACTTCCTGAAACTGTAGATTTTTCCTTCGAACTGTGCGTACCCTGACGTTGGTTAGCAAGATATTGCTTTGCATCAAGATAGATGGCGTGATCGTTGGGCTCGATGTTAAAGATCGAATCGCTAAGGGTTACTGTCTTGGCAGTTTTTTCTCCCTTTATATTATAAACTTCTAGCTCCATCTTTCAATAATTACATATGATCCATTAGCTCCGGGAACACCTCCCTTTACCAATAACAGATTCTTGTCCTTTACTATTTTTACTATCTGAAGATTAATCAACTTTCTTCTCTTGTTGCCCATCTGGCCTGCCATTCTTATTCCTTTAAATACTCGTGATGGCCATGAGGATGCACCAACTGATCCGGGTGCTCTGAGCCTGTTGTGCTGTCCGTGAGTTTTACCACCAACACCATTAAAATTATGGCGACGAACTACACCCTGGAATCCTTTACCCTTGGTAGTTCCAACAACATCAATATACTCACCTTCAACGAATACATCAACACCAACCATTTCACCAAATTTTTTCTGGTGACCTGCTTCAAAACGTGTAAACTCTACAAGCTTTCTCTTTGGTGTAACTCCAGCTTTCTCAAAATGGCCTTTCTCGGCTTTATTTGTATGCTTTTCCTTCTTTTCCTCGTAAGCAAGCTGAATGGCATCATATCCATCAACTTCTTTTGTCCTGATCTGTGTGACAAAACAAGGGCCGGCTTCTATGACCGTTACTGGTATATTCTTGCCATTTGCATCGAATACACTGGTCATTCCGATTTTTTTTCCTATAATTCCTGACATTGCAGTATCATGTTTAATTTGATGATTCTTTTTTCAAACAGCACTCGGTGTTATTCACTGATTTGTATCAGACCTTAATCTCAACTTCTACACCACTTGGTAACTCGAGCTTCATCAAAGCATCGATTGTCTTACTTGTGGTACTATAAATATCGAGTAAGCGTTTGTATGAATTTAGCTCGAACTGCTCTCTCGATTTCTTATTGACAAAGGTTGACCTCAACACAGTGTAGATCTTCTTATTGGTTGGTAATGGAATAGGTCCGTTTACCACTGCACCGGTTGATTTTACGGTCTTAACGATCTTTTCTGCTGATTTATCAACCAGGCTGTGATCGTACGATTTCAGTTTAATTCTGATCCTTTGGCTCACTTTACTTTGAGTTTATTGATTTAATCTTTACTTTATTTTATAAGATATCCTTTAATCTTGTATATTATATCGTCAGTCATTGACTTCGGTAATTCGGCATAATGTGAAAACTCCATACTTGAATTACCACGCCCCGACGTTATTGTACGTAAACTTGTTACATATCCAAACATCTCAGCTAAAGGAACGTGTGCTTTAACTATCTGATAACGATTCTTGTGTTCAATTCCCTCTACACTGGCTCTGCGCTTATTAAGATCACTGGTTATGTCACCTACATATTCATCAGGAACATTTACCTCCAAACGCATCACAGGCTCCATAAGTACGGATTTTGCTTTGCGTGCTGCTTCCTTAAACCCAACCTTTGCACAAATCTCAAAAGCTAAAGCATCTGAATCTACCTGATGGAACGATCCGTCAATAACTCTAACTTTAAGACTTTCGAGACTAAAGCCGGCCAGAACGCCATTCTGCATTGCAATCTTAAATCCCTTTTCAATAGCCGGCATATATTCCTTAGGAATATTTCCACCTTTAACATCATTAATAAATTGCAATCCTCTGAAACCTTCATCAGCCGGACCCATTTCAAAGAGTATATCGGCAAACTTACCACGACCACCATGCTGTCTTTTATATACTTCACGATGCTCAATAGTTGATGTAATTGCTTCTTTATATGCTACCTGAGGATTACCCTTATTAATTTCTATCTTAAATTCTCTTCTTAAACGATCAGTGATGATTTCTAAATGAAGTTCTCCCATACCGCTAATTACGGTTTGACCTGTTTCCTCATCAATCTTAACATTAAATGTAGGATCTTCTTCAGCTAGCTTAATCAAAGAAGCTTCGAGTTTTTCAACATCATCCTGAGTCTTTGGCTCAACTGCTAAATTAATAACTGGTTCGGGGAATTTGATTGCTTCAAGTACTATAGGGTGTTTTTCATCGCAAATAGTATCACCTGTACGCAACTCTTTAAAGCCAACAAGTGCAGCAATATCTCCTGCTTCAATTGATTCAAGAGGATTCTGTTTGTTAGCATTCATCTGCATTATTCTTGAAATTCGCTCTTTCTTCTGAGTACCAGTGTTCAGAACATAACTTCCGGCAGAAAGCACACCTGAATAAACTTTTACAAAGGCTAGCCTACCAACATAAGGATCTGTTGCTATCTTAAATACAAGACCAGCAAAAGGTTCGCTAACATCAGTTTTTCTTTCCTCTTCAGTTTCTGTCTTTGGATTAAGACCCATAACTGAAGCAATTTCAGAAGGATTTGGAAGATATGCTACAACAGCATCGATCAATGGTTGTACCCCTTTATTTCTGAAAGATGCTCCACAAAGGACCGGTGTTATTCTATGCTCTATTGTAGCTTTGCGAATTACACGACGAATTTCTTCAGGAGTAAGTAAATTTGGGTCAACCAGAAATTTTTCAAAGAGTGATTCCTCTTCTTCAGCCACACCTTCAATTAATTTAAGACGATATTCATCAACGATCTCTTTAAGTTCGCCTGGAACCTCGGTAACTGAATATTCAGCGCCCAGCGACCCATTGTTATCATCCCAAATAATTGCTTTATTAGTAACCAGATCAACAACCCCGGTAAAGTTCTCTTCATCACCAACAGGGATTTGAAGAACAACAGGATTAGCGCCCAGTTTATCTTTTATTTGATTAATTACTTCAAAAAAATCAGCACCGGCTCTGTCCATTTTGTTGACAAAACTGATGCGTGGAACATGATACTTATCGGCCTGTTTCCAAACTGTTTCACTTTGAGGCTCAACACCATCAACAGCACTGAATATTGCAACCGCACCATCCAGGACTCTTAATGAGCGCTCAACTTCCACAGTAAAATCAACGTGACCGGGAGTATCAATAATATTAATCTTATATTTTTCGCCACTAAAGTTCCAAAATACGGTTGTAGCAGCTGAAGTTATTGTGATACCGCGTTCCTGTTCCTGGATCATCCAGTCCATCGTTGCAGTACCTTCATGTACTTCACCAATTTTATAGTTTTGTCCTGTATAGTACAAAATACGCTCAGTCGTCGTGGTTTTACCCGCGTCGATGTGCGCCATAATGCCGATGTTGCGTGTATGTGCTAATTTTTCCGACATTCTTGTTTGTACTTTACTTTATTTGCTATAAATTGTTAGTAGATTGAATTAGAATCTGAAATGTGAGAACGCCTTATTAGCATCGGCCATACGGTGAGTATCTTCTTTCTTTTTGAAAGCGGCACCTTCCTCTTTATAAGCAGCCATAATTTCACCGGCTAGTTTAGCAGCCATTGTTTTTTCATGACGTTTACGTGAGAAGAGGATAAGATTCTTCATACCGATAGAGCTTTTACGGGCAGGGCGGATTTCAGAAGGAATCTGGAAAGTAGCACCACCTATACGACGGCTACGAACCTCAACATTAGGAGTAACGTTGTTAAGTGCTTTCTTCCATACTTCTAAACCGTCTTCATTAGTTTTTTCTGAAACTGTTTCAATAGCTTCATAAAAAATCTGGAAAGCAAGGTTTTTCTTACCTGTGTACATCAGGTTGTTAACGAACTTAGTTACAAGAACGTCACCAAACTTCGGATCAGGAAGAATTATTCTCTTTTTTGGTTTTGATTTCCTCATTGTTTCTATTCTTTACGGTTACCTGAAACCGGAATTATTATTTTTTACCTTTTGCCGGAGCTGCTGCTTTTCCACCTTTTGGGCGCTTTGTGCCGTACTTTGAACGACGTTGGTTGCGACCATCAACTCCTGAAGTATCAAGGGCTCCCCTTATGATGTGATATCTAACACCCGGAAGGTCTTTTACCCTACCACCACGAATCATTACGATTGAGTGTTCCTGAAGGTTGTGACCTTCACCCGGAATGTAAGCATTAACTTCTTTACTATTGGTGAGACGAACCCTGGCAACCTTCCGCATAGCTGAGTTAGGTTTCTTTGGTGTGGTGGTATAAACCCTTACACAAACTCCTCTTCGCTGTGGGCAACCATCCAGAGCAGGTGATTTACTCTTGTAGGTAAACTTTTTACGGCCTTTACGAACCAATTGCGAAATTGTAGGCATATCAATACTTTTAATTTTTATTTGTTGCTGCTTCCCCTTTTTTTGGGGTCTGCAAAAGTACTACTATAATTGTAAATTACAAACTTTTCTCAGCATCCGGATTTATACGGGAGGGAATTGATACCGGATAGACACAAGGCTTACACCTTTTAGACGAAATCAGATTCTCTTTCCTTGAGTGGCACTCCTGCCTAATCTGATCGAAACCTATAGTTGTCTTAATTATCAGGTTCCCTTGATTCGTAAAAATCTCAGAATTTTCTGCAATTCAATTGGGTATTATCACTAACACTCTTTTGATTTGAGGGTGCAAAATTAACAATTAATTTCACACAAACAACATTTTGCCAAAAAATATTGCACAAACTTTTTGCCTCTCAGATGGTTCATTGCAAAATGCAACTTCAGATAACCAAAAATGAAACTTTTGCCCCTTATCTTACTCTTATTTTTATCGGGTTGCCGGAATGCATGGACTGACCCTGATAAAGATGTCTGGATTAACCTTCAGGACACGGCTTCAACTACTTCAAAATCTGCACCCGATTCATCTAATATTATTAGGGTAGCAGTAGCTTCTATGACTACCCCTGCCGAGACAATGAATCAGTATGATCAGCTTTTTAAATACCTCGAAACACGATTAAACAAGAAGATAGTCCTGGTTCAACGCAAGACTTATAAAGAGGTTAATAACCTTTTAAAAAATAACTACCTGCAATTTGCCTTTATTTGCTCCGGAGCTTATGTTACAGGGTATGCTGATTCAGCCTTTAACCTCTTTCTCATACCAAAACATTATAATGAAACTCACTATCATGCTTATTTAATAGCAAAAGCCGAAGCTCCATATAAAAGCTTCAATGATCTGAGAGGCAAACGGTTTGTATTCTCCGACTCAATCTCTAATACAGGAATGTTTTATCCCCTGAAACGATTGAGTGATCTTAAAGCTAATCCTGATGATTTCTTTTCAAACGTTTATATGTCTAATGCGCATGACAATTCCATTGAGCTTGTAAGACGTGGTATAGTTGATGCTGCATCTGTCAACAGCCTTATTTATGAATATACGAAAAGCGTTTATCCTGAAAAGGTTTCAAACATAAAAATCATTGAAAAAAGCGAACCATTCGGAATGCCGCCTATTGTTGTCTCTAAAAATATAAATCCAGCTTTACGCGATTCATTATACAATATCCTTACAAATATGAACCATGATCCTGAAGGTAATCAAATTTTACGCGGACTCATGATTGACAAGTACATTCAGACTTCTGATGATGAATATAACAGCATTCGTAAAATGTGCACTCAAATAGGCTATCCAACTTCAATTGCCAATGGTAACAATAAAAGCCTTTCCCATAAATAAAGTCAAACTTCCACTTTTCTGGAAGTTCGCTATTGCAATTTCGCTGACAGTGCTTTTGTTTGGCACACTCAATCTGCTTTTTATCCGACATCAGGTTTATAGGACGTTCGAAGCTCAGATTGAAAGAAACGGATTAAGTATTGCCTCTATTACCGCAGAACAGATTACTGATCATCTTCTATATAATGAAATAGCTGCTTTAAATAATCACCTTCAAAAGACCAAATCGGTAGTCCATGATATTAAATACTTAATGGTGATATCACCCGACAACCAGGTGATTGCCCACACATTTAACTCTGATCCGCCTCAAAGCCTTATTAATGCCAACCAGCTTAACGGAGGCCTCACTTCCGGCATAAAAATTATTCACAGCCTATCCCGAAACGACACTATTATAAGGGATTTCGCAACACCTATTCTCGAAAAACGCTTAGGCACTCTAAGAATTGGCTTTAGTGAGCACACTATACAGCAGCGACTCGAAGAAGCTTCACGAATGTTTATATTCTTAGTTTTCGGTCTATTGATATTTGGACTAATTGCGGCATTTTTTCTCTCATATATTATTTCAGAACCGCTAAAAAAGATGAGTTATCAGGTATCAAAAATAAACCTTAGTTCTTTGGAATCACGAGACTATGGAATAGATCTTGACACAAATAACAAATTACTTAAGCTCAAAAATCTGTTCAATATGACTGATGAAATTGATGTACTCGGGAACTCTTTCAATCAGATGCTATTCAGACTTAACTTAGCATACATTGAACTTGAAAGAACGAGAGAATCACTTTCGCATACTGAGAAATTGGCATCTGTGGGAACACTAGCAGCTGGGCTTGCACATGAAATCAATAATCCTTTGACAGGAATAAGCAACTGTATCAGAAGGATATCCGATAAACCCGAAAACATAGAGCAAAATAGGGAATACTTTAACATGATGAACGAAGCTATAAGCAAGATCAGCAAAGTAGTTAAAGGATTACTCGACTTCTCACGCAAGCATGAGATGAACTTCAGCCGGATTAATATAATAAGACATATTGAAAACAGCTTGTCACTCATTAATTTCCAGGTACAGCAAGCAGGAATAATCCTTAAACGTGATTATGAACTTAATGAGATTTACATTAATGGCAGCCCTAATCACCTTGAGCAGGTATTCATTAACTTATTACTCAACAGTGTTGATTCAATTCAGGAAAAGAAAGCCACAGATCCTTCCTTTAAAGGTAAAATAACTATTAAGCTTAAAACAGAAGGTCAATCTGTTAAAATTGAATTCATTGACAATGGAATTGGATTATCACCCGATAAAATCAAGCTAATCTTTGAGCCGTTCTTTACTGAAAAGAAAGCCCGGCCGGGAACAGGATTAGGTCTCACAGTAAGTTATGATATAATCAGGAATCATAATGGGCAAATAACCGGAGCCAATGAAGACGATGGCGGTTTTAGAATTACTATTATACTGCCTCAACCTGACAAACAAGAAAACACAAACAATAATGATGCTACGGGAGCATTTTAATTATAAACCACAAAATGTTAAAGATATTTGTTGTTGATGACGAACGAATCGTGAGAGTAACAATTGCCGACGATTTGAAAGATGCAGGTTTTAATGTCAGAGAGTTTTCAACAGCTGCTTCCGCACTGCAGCATCTGGTAGAAAACGACTCAAATGTCGACATAATCATTACCGATCTTAAGATGCCAGGCATGGATGGCCTCGAATTTCTTGAGAAAGTGAAACAGATAAACCCTGAAATATATGTACTCCTTATGACTGCCCATGGTTCTATTCAAACGGCAGTAAAAGCAATGCAACTGGGTGCTTATGATTATCTGGCAAAACCATTCAACATCGATGAGTTAATGCTCATTATCAATAGGATAAAAGAGCTTAAAGAGATAAAAGCTGAGAACAGGCAATTAAGGGTGCAAGTTGATAAGAAATTTGATTTCTCCTCGTTTGTTGGTATGAACACCGTTATAAACCAGGTATTTGACCATGTCAAGATAATTGCAGCAAAAAGTACAACTGTTCTTATTGTTGGCGAAACAGGTACTGGTAAAGAACTTCTCACCAACATCATTCATTTCAACAGTAACCGAAAAAGAGCCCCTTTTATCAAAGTTAGTTGCGCTATCCTGTCACGCGAAATTTTTGAAAGTGAATTGTTTGGACATGAAAAGGGAGCCTTTACCGGAGCAGATAAACAAAAAATAGGAAGATTTGAGATGGCAAATGGAGGGACAATCTATCTGGATGATATAGACGACATACCTCTTGATTTGCAGGTAAAACTCCTACGTGTACTCGAAGAAGGCGAAATTGAGAGAGTTGGTGGGGCTGAAACAATAAAAATTGACGTCAGAGTGATTGCGTCAACCAAGAAAAATCTGAAAGATATGGTAGATGATGGAAAATTCCGTGAAGACCTATACTACCGGTTAAATGTTTTCCCAATTCATCTCCCTCCCCTACGCGAAAGACCCGGTGATATTGTTCTTTTAGCCCGTCACTTCGTTAAGGAATTTTCCGAATCCGGTAAAACCATCATTGATGAAGAATCGCTGGAATACCTTAAGAGATATCCGTTTCCGGGAAATGTGCGTGAAATCAAGAATCTAATGGAGCGATTGGTATTACTTGCGCGAGACGGAATGATTACAAAAAATCTGCTCCCTATAGAAGTACGTTTCCCTGGTCGCACACATAACTGCTTTTTCTTTGGAAGTAAATCGCTCGATGAGATTGTACGTGAAGTAGAATCAAATGCCATACGTGATGCCTTGATACGTTCAGGCGGTAATAAAGCTAAAGCTGCTACCATTCTTCAGGTACCCGCATCCACCCTTAAGTCCAGAATTGAGAAATTAGGACTTGAATAGCAAAGAACTCTTCATCTGACTTTTCAGATAGCTGAAAATTCGTCGATATCGACGAATTTTCGTGTTTATTTTCTATCAAAATAGCTAACAGTAATCATAAGAAAATCAATCAAACCCTTGATATACCGCCTTTTTGATATACACCTATTTAGATGTAACCATAAATGGAATAATTTTTGACATTATCATTGAAATCACTAATAAAATACCACAAAATGAAAAAATTAGCACTTATTTTATTACTGGCAGGAACACTAATTCCTTTCCTAAGTCAAGCCCAGCAATCTTATAAAATCAAATCGCATAACCTAATCATATCGGGAACATCCAATTTGCATGATTGGACTGCCACAGCCGAAAAAGCCAGCGGTATGTTTAATATTAAGTTCAACGAGAAGAAGATGGCTTCAGTTAATGCTTTCGAATTAAAGGTTGATGCCAATTCTCTTAAGGGCTCAAAAGGAAGTATTATGAATTCTAAAATAATCGATGCACTTAAAGCTAAAAAGAACCCATACATCACTTTTAAGTCAACCGGTGGAAACTTAAATGAGAAGTCAGGTGTATATAAAATATCAGTCAATGGTATCCTTACAATTGCCGGCAAATCGCAAAATGTGATTGTTGAAGCACAAGGCAAAATGTTACCTAACGGAGATATAGAATTCTCCGGAGCCCGCAAACTCAAAATGACCGACTATAACATAGATCCCCCAACAGCAATGTTAGGAACTTTGACAACGGGCGACGAAGTCACTCTGAATTTCAAGCTTACATTGAAATCTGATGAATCTACTGCTCAGAATAATTAAACCACAACTTAACCAATAACAAATAAATTAAACTAGTATGAACAATAAAATCAGACTTACTATTGCAGCATTAACATTGCTGGTAATCAACGGCTATTCACAAAATATTAACTTCAGGAAGCCGGCGGACCAACGAGGTGTTAGCAAATTTGAAACAAGCAAGGTTGATACTGTACCTTTTGATGGACTTAAAGTTAAAATTGGAGGTGCTTTTACCCAACAATTCCAGGCATTGAGTCACAGTAATACAGCTACTCCTACAAATGACACAATAGGAGGACGCCCATATAATCTCAATAAACTTTATCCACTTGCACCCGGCTTTAACCTTGCCACGGCTAATCTACGCATTGATGTTCAGTTAGAAGACGGGATAAGTCTTACACTTGAAAACTATATGTCATCACGCCATCATTCCGAATTCTGGGTAAAGGGTGGTTATATTCAGATTGACAAACTGCCAATGTTTGGCAATCCTGAATGGTTCTCTCGCTATGTCACAGTTAAACTTGGACACTTTGGAGTAAACTATGGTGATCAGCAATTCCGCAGAAGCGACAATGGCAATACTATTTATAATCCTTTCGTAGGTAACTATATACTTGATGCTTTCGCAACAGAAATTGGGGCAGAAGTATACGTTTATCCTGTTGATGGACTCTTTGTAATGGCCGGAATGACAGGTGGACTTATTAATGGTGACGTCAAAGAGGCCTATTTACCTGATGGATCAGTATTAAAGAAGAATCCATCAATACTTTTAAAAGCAGGTTTTGACAAGCAAGTTAGCGACGACCTAAGGTTGAGATTATCAGCCAGTATGTATACTAATCCTGGAACTACACGTAACACACTTTATGCAGGTGACAGAACCGGATCTCGTTATTATATGGCTGGAGAACCTGAAGGAGCTCTCTCAAACGGAGCATTTGTTGCCTCTACAACTGCAGCTCAGTTCACTTCAGGTCGCTTAAATCCAAACCTTACTAAAAAAGTCACTTCTATTTCCATCAATCCATTTGTAAAGTACAAAGGACTTGAACTATTTGGAACATACGAAATTGCCAAAGGTAGTGAAGCATCTACAGCAGTTACTCCTGATCCTGAAACACGTCAATTTACACAACTGGCAGGTGAAGTTGTATATCGTTTCCTCCCTCGTGAGCAAGTTTTCATCGGAGCAAGATACAACACTGTATCAGGTCAGCTTCAAGGATATACTGATGACATCTCCATAAATCGTACCCAGGTATCGGTTGGTTGGTTTACTACACGTAATCTGCTGGTTAAACTTGAGTATGTATCACAAAAATATAATGATTTCAGAGCATCCGACTATCGCAATGGTTTAGAGTTCAATGGTTTGATGCTTGAAGCAGCAATATCATTCTAACTTATTATGGGAGGTCCCTCATTTTGTGGGGCCTCCCTTTTAAAAATAAAAACTATGTTAGTAAACGTATTAATTCTAACCCTGCTTAACATTATAGGCTTATTTAGTCCGGCTGTCAAAGTATCGAGAGTGAATTATACCGTCACTGAAAAGAGCTCCCTAACGCTAACCGGATCAAGCAATGTCAACAAATTTTCCTGCACCACTTACGATAATCTTTCGAGCGGAATTATCTTTATTAAAGCAGAAGAGAATGGTGACTATGTTTCATTTAATAATGCTGTACTAACTATTAACATTAAATCGTTCGACTGCAAAAATCCGATGTTGAACAAAGACTTTTACAACACCCTGAATGCCAAAGAAACACCAACTATCGATATTGAATTGCTCAATGCCACACCACTAACTCATGGTAGGATTTTAACCTCAAACAGTGGAAAATTTAACACAGATGTTGCAATAAGTCTGAATGGCACCAGTAAATCAGAAAAAATTATAGTAACCTGGCATAAAGAAGACACCAACCTTTATCGTTTCACAGGTGAGAAAAAACTCAATATGACAGATTTTGGAATTGAAGCACCAACCGCTGCACTTGGGCTTATTAAGGTAAATAACGATATTCTTATTCAATTCGACCTTTATATTCAGGTCAGGTTGTAAGCTCTTTAAAACATGGGAAATGAACAATGATTTTTGTTCCTACTCCGGGTTTTGAATTGACAAAGATTTTTCCTGAATGATTATCAACGATTCCTTTAACCATTGGCAATCCAAGTCCCGTCCCCTTCCCAACTCCTTTAGATGTAAAAAATGGTTCAAACACTCTCTCAACAGTTTGCTTTGACATGCCGAATCCATTGTCGCTTACTTCTAATTCTATAACGTTTTTTGGCAAATTGCTACCATCCCATTTTACAAGTCTGCGTCTCAAATTAAGAGTTACTTCATTATTTTCATAAACAGCATCTTTTGCATTATCAATTAAATTAATCAGAAGCTGCTGATATTGTAACTCATTAAGAGGAACTAGCCCACATTCATCAATATTGAGCCTGAATTTGATTTTATTGGAATAAATAGGACTTACTAATTTTATTGTTTTACGTGTTAGATTACTTATATCAGTGTTTTCAAGAGGAAGATTTTCCTGACGACTAAAAGTTAAAATATTTCTGACCAGCTTTTTGCCCTTTAGGCTTGCATGCAGAATATTGTTGACATACTCATCAATATTCGACTCTTTCGAATTACCAAAAGCTATTATCTCTGCATAACTCTGAATGATTTGTAAAATATTATTAAAATCATGAGCAATTCCCCCTGCCAGTGTTCCCAAAGCTCTCAGCTGTTTATCGCGTTGCAGTTCGTTTTCCAGATTCTTTTCTTTAGTAACATCCTGTTTGATTGATATATAGTTGACCAATTCTCCAAGGTAGTTATAGATCGGGGTAATAACATTCTCCTCAATATAATTCTGACCATCCTTTCGTTGATTTATAAAAGTGCCTTTCCAGGTCTTTCCCGAAGAAAGAGCAATATTTAAATCCTCGTACAATTTTCTGTTTGTCAATGCAGAGCCTATAGCTGAGGGTGTCTTACCAATGAGTTCTTCATCATTGTATCCTGAGAACTTACTAAAGGCTTTATTGTAATAAATAATCTTTCTGTCAGGGTCAGTAATTAATATTCCATTAGCTGAATTATGAACTGCATACCACAGTGATGCCAACTCCTGCTCATGTTTAACTAAAATATCATCCTTTCTTTGTAATTCTACAACCTGCTGATTCAATTTATTCTGCAGGTCAAAATTAAAATTCTCAAGTTCTGTTGTTGTTTCTTTATAAATTAAAGCATTAGCATATGTTGCTGCCAATGACCTAAGTATCAGTTCATCAATACTTTTCCATTTTCTTTCTTGCTTAACAGCGTCAAAACCAATAAATCCCATCAGAATTTTCCCTCTGAACATTGGTACCGCTATCACTGATTGTATACTTTGGGAGATCAGGGCTTCTTTTTCAATTGTTGCATCATCGGGAAAATCGATAACTCTATCATAAACAATGGATTTGTCGAGCGATAGCTGCTCCATCCACCATGTTAAGGCCTCTAAAGGAGTATCAACAAAATTATGCTTCTCCGACTCAACACCTTCATTACACCATTCATGAGTATTACTCATCACTTCGCCTGACTTTGCTATCAAATAGATGAACATGCGGTCAACGAAAAGAATTTCCCCAATTTTTGCCATTGACTTCACAATAGCTGCATCAATATCTCTGTAATTTATGTTGATAAATCCTACAGATATTTCGTTTAAAGTATCCTCAAGTAATACTCTGTACTCCAATTCCTTCTTACTTTCGAGAATCTGGCTGTTCAATTGCGATAGTGTCGTAACATCGGATGTGAGGCCAAGTATTTTAACAGGGGATCCATTCGAGTCTCTTTCCGAAATTTTACCCCGGCAATACATAGATACATAATGTCCATCCTTATGAGCCATTCTGTACACAGCATTAAACTGATCAATTTCCCCTGACAAACAATTATTATAACTCATCATTGTTAAATCAATATCATCAGGATGAACCAGACTAATCCACTCGGAGAAAGAATTTCGCTTTTCGTCATAAGGTAAACCAAGAATCTCAAACCATCTGTTGCTCAGTGTAATTCTATCTGCCGGAATATCAATTTCCCACCAACCATCTTTAGCATATTCAAAAGCAAGTTGTATTTTTTCAAACTGTATCTCGCTCATACTATTTTTATACATTGATATGATACTTTTCAATTCTTCGCAGCAACGACTGTATAGTGATTCCTAATTTAGATGCTGCTTTTGATTTATTATAACCCGAAGTGGCCAATGCCATCTCTATTAAAAGTTTTTCGTTACTCTCCAGATCCAGAGTCTTTGCGATTTTGTCTGAATCCTCAGAATACATAAGATCAGAATTTGGGATAGAGATATGTTTATGCGTTATTTTCCCTGATGAGCATAAGATAACAGCTCTTTCAATCATATTGCGTAATTGTCGGACATTACCCGGAAAATCATAATTCTTAAGCATATCAATAACTTCCTGAGCAACAACCGGGATTTTTTTACCCATTGACAATGCAAAATGACGAAGGAACGTTGTTATCAGTTCCGGAATGTCTTCAGGCCTATCCTTAAGTAAAGGCATCGATATTTCAAAAACATTCAACCTGTAAAAGAGATCACTCCTGAATCTGCCCTTGGCAATAGCATCACCAATGTTGTGGTTTGTGGCTGCAATAATCCTAACATCGACATGGACAGGGGCAATTGCGCCTAACTTCCAAATCTTTTGCTCTTCAATTACCCTCAGTAATTTAGTTTGCATCATTATTGGCATTTCTGCAATCTCATCTAAAAAGAGAGTACCCCTATTAGCAATCTCAAACCAACCGGCTTTATCCTGGTCGGCACCCGAAAATGCTCCTTTTCTATATCCAAATAGCTCACTCTCAAAAAGTTGTTCAGGTACTGCAGCACAATTAAAAGCAAAAAAGCCCTTATCATTTCTTTTACTTAGATTATGTATATGACGGGCAGCAACCTCTTTACCCGTTCCAGTTCCGCCTGTTATTAATACAGGTCCATTATCAGACTTTGCGTAATTTGTAACATCAGAGAGTACCTTCTGCATTAATTTACCGGAACCGGATAAAAACTGGCCGGGATTGTCCTGTGTATTTTTTGAAAGCTCATTAATAAGGATATCTGCGTGCTTCAGTTCTCTCTTTAAAGAGATGAACTGACAGGTACGAACAATGCTCAAATAGAGTGCCCTGAGTTCAAATGGCTTTGAAAAATAATCAATAGCACCTCCCCTCATACATTCTATCACAGTTTCCATATCACCATGCCCTGAAATCATGATTACTTCAGTTTGGTTATATTTCTCCTTTATGTACCTGAGAATTTCAATTCCCGAAATATCCGGTAGTTTTATGTCAATAATGGCTATTTCAAAGCTATTATGCGAAAGAATATCGAATGCATCCTTATGATTATCTGCCTTATAAACTTCCAATTCATCAAAACCCGATAAATAGGTACTTATCACATCCAGAATGGACTTTTCATCATCAATCACTAAAACTTTAATAACGTCCATACGATTATGTTATGCAAGCAAAGATATACTTTAAATGATATATCCGTAATAAATATTTACGAAAATGGAACTTTACTAATAATAAAAAATATGCTAAGAAATTGCCATATACTTGATATGCTTCACTTTTTATTGTTTGGCATACTATTTGTATCTCATCAATTGACTTACTGTGGAATTAGTAACAAACCAGAAAAGTAAGATTGTTAAGTTGATTGAAGTATGCCCCCAGAAAGAGATCCCGGAAAGGGATCTCTTTTTTTTATCTTAAATCACTAACGTATGCTTCTTAAAACGAACCGGTGTTTGAGTTGAGATCCCTTTTACATTGATCTACATCTCATCTACTGTTTAGCAGGTATAGATCTACATGAAATCTACTTACTATGCAGATCTGTACCTCGCAAAGAGCGAATAAAAACCAGATCTGAATCCAATTAATATTCAATCAATCCCCTGTTATGGAAAAGGGACATAGATACACAAGCATTCACAATAACTTGATCACAATAGTTATCCCAGCTAAGTAAAATACGTGGAAATACTTAAGTTTAAGAATGAAAATACACGTTTTCTTTGATCGTACTAACCACTTGTTCAATATTTGCAATACCTGAGTTATTACTTACAAATAAAACCATAGGAACAGAATTCTTATTCGGATAATACGGGGGCTGGATATATTCAAAAGGTGCAATAACAAAGCCTGAATTTAAATAGAATTGAACACGTCTCTTAGCGATAGGAGTAGTTGGATACTCAGCTTCCAGATAGACAGGTTTATCTGATTTTCCAACAAAATCATTTATTATAATGGTTCCAAAGCCCCTACCCTGAAGTGCGGGAATAATTGCAAGATGTTCTAGAAATCTAAAGTTACTAAACTCCCAAACTTCGAGTATTCCAATAAATTCGCCACCTTTAACTATAGCATAAAACTCATAACCGGGGGTCCCTGCAAGAGCTTTCAATTCATCAGGTTCCCTTCGTTCATCACAAGGGAAAGCTTCCATATAAAGATCTCTGGACTGAGGCCACCAAGAGGAAGATGTATTAACGGAGAAATACTCAATTTTCATTGGACAAAATTAAATATTACACTCTTTGTATACAAGCTCACTTATTGCCGCTTTTATGAATCCCTACTTATCACCGTGCTAACACAATTCAGTTCTTGAAAATGATGTGGCTCATATACATAGTTTTTATATATTTGGCGAATTATGCCACCAATAAATAGTGGATTAATGAAAACTATTATTACATTTGACTAATACAATTTTTATTAACACACTCCACCTATATGAAAAGTGGTAAAATCGCATTACAAGGTTCTCCTAACAGAGCCTTGCTTGGCACTACTCTGGGCTTCTTTTTTGGTTTTGCAGCAGTTTCACTGTATGGTCCCACAGCCATAAAATTTAAAGAAGCCATGGGGTTGACGCCAGCCATGATGGGGCTTCTCGTAGCCATTCCAACGCTTTCAGGGTCTCTCTTACGTATCCCCTTTGGAGCATGGGTTGATACAACCGGAGGTAAGAGGCCATTTATGATTCTATTGATTTTATCAATTATAGGATTAGGGGGAGTTACTTATCTTCTTAATACTGCTTACCCCGATAATATGACTGGACTGTTTCCTCTTATTTTATTCCTGGGATTTCTTAGTGGTGCCGGAATCGCAACTTTCTCAGTGGGTATTGCACAAACATCATACTGGTTTCCCAGAAAGAAACAAGGTTGGGCTTTGGGAACATACGCGGGTTTAGGAAATCTCGCCCCAGGCATTTTTTCAATAATTCTACCATTCTATCTGCAAGCGTATGGTTTTATATCTGCGTATTTTGCATGGTTTCTTTTCCTGGTTACAGGCACAATATTATATGCCTTAATTGCAAAGAATACATTCTACTTTCAATATAAGAAGGCCGGGTTTTCAGTCCCAGAGAGTAAAGAGATGGCAGCTAAACTTGGTCAGGAAATGTTTCCTTCCGGAAATGTAAAAGATAGTTTGGTAAACTCAGCAAAAGTCCGAAATACCTGGGCTTTGGTTGCTCTATACTTTACTACTTTCGGTGGATTTATTGGTCTTACCGCCTGGTTTCCCATATACTGGAACCAATTACATGATTTTACAGTTGTAAAAGCTGGATTGTTTACAGCTATTTTCTCAATAACAGCATCCTTGATAAGGGTATACGGCGGCACTCTTTCTGATAAGTTAGGTGGTGAAAAAACCAGTCTAATCGCCATGTTTGTGGTGCTTGGCTCTTCTCTTTGTCTATCATTTGTTCAGTCAGTGGAAATCGGCCTTATACTAGCCATTATAATGGCACTGGGCATGGGTATAAACAACGCTGCAGTATTCAAGCTTGTGCCTGATTATGTCCCAAAGGCAGTTGGTGGTGCTTCAGGTTGGATTGGTGGATTAGGTGCTTTTGGTGGGTTCGCAATTCCACCAATTATGGGAGCAATTGCAGGAATGCAGGGTGAAATCGGTTATGCACATGGCTTTCTGGTGTTTGCGATTATGTCTGTAATCAGCATCATCATTATTGCCTTACTGATGAAACAACGAAGGTGAACTATCTTCCCTAATTAATCGGTTGATTGATCACACTATGGCTTGTAATGTAGTCTACCTAACCGGTAACTGCTATCGATAAGTGACGAATGAAATAATAAGTTTCGAGGATGTAATATTGGTTCTTCGAGTCAATACAAAGAATAACGAACAATTAACAAAGGACAGAAAATATGGGTTTGCTAAATCAACTTTTGTATTTCAGTAAATCGGTTAGGAAAACTGCCGATAATCATGTGGCATTTACTGATGAAGATCGTGACTGGGAACGGATGTATCGGAACAGATGGCAACATGATAAGATTGTCAGATCAACTCATGGGGTCAATTGTACGGGTTCCTGCTCCTGGAAGATTTTCATAAAGAATGGACTTGTCACATGGGAGACTCAACAAACTGACTACCCCCGTACAAGAAAAGGGCTTCCAAATCATGAGCCACGAGGTTGTCCAAGAGGTGCTAGTTATTCCTGGTATCTATATAGCGCTAATAGGGTAAAACACCCTATGGTACGTAGTGAATTGATTATTGCATACAGGCAGGCAAAGCTGTCAGCAAAAGACCCGGTAACTGCATGGGCAAAAGTTGTTGAAGATCAGGATATAGCAAATTCATACAAGAAAGTTAGAGGCCTTGGTGGCTTCATAAGAGTATCCTGGAGTGAAGTTACCGAAATAATTGCGGCTTCTAATGTGTATACAATTAAAAAGTATGGTCCTGACAGAGTGGCCGGCTTTTCGCCAATCCCCGCCATGTCAATGGTTTCGTATGCAGCCGGCACAAGATACCTTAGTTTGTTAGGTGGAACAGTTCTTAGCTTTTACGATTTCTATTGCGATTTGCCTCCGGCTTCCCCACAAACATGGGGTGAACAGACAGATGTACCGGAAAGCGCCGACTGGTATAATTCTTCTTTCCTTATGCTATGGGGTTCTAATGTACCATTAACCCGCACTCCCGATGCTCCCTTCTTCACTCAAGTAAGATATAAAGGCACTAAGAGTATTGTTATCACTCCTGATTTCAGTGAGGCTTCAAAGTATGCCGACTTGTGGATAAAGTCAAAACAAGGAACAGATGCAGCACTCGGAATGGCAATGGGTCATGTTATTCTCAAAGAATTCTATGTTGATCAGAAGATCCCTTACTTCGAGCAATATGCACGCCAATACTCAGATCTTCCATTTATGGTTAAGATTGAGCAAAAGGATGGCAGGAATACAGCGGGCGCACTTCTTCGTGCAAGTGATATGAGTGGTACACTTAAAGAAACAGATAATGCTAAATGGAAGCCAGTTTTATTCGATGAGTTCTTAGCCGATTATGTGGTTCCAAATGGCACAATAGGTTCGCGTTGGGCAAAGAAACAGAAATGGAATCTGGAACTAAAAGACAGTAATACAGGTGAGAATATCTATCCACAACTTTCTGTTATTGATAAGTATGACGATGTATTGGATGTTCATTTCCCTTACTTCGGAGGCGATAGTTTTAAACATAAGCATTTTAATGCTTCTCAACATCCCGACATTATCACCAGAAAAGTACCTGTAAGATATATCAAAACTCAAAACGGCATAACACCCGTATGTACAGTATTCGACCTTATGCTTGCAAATTATGGTATCGAGCGGGGTATCAATGATGAGAATGCTGCAAAAAGCTATAATGATGATTTACCATATACTCCCAAATGGCAGGAACTAATTACCGGTGTTCCTATGGACCATGTAATAAGCACTGCAAGGCAGTTTGCTGAAAATGCTGCAGCAACACAGGGCAAATCAATGATCATAATCGGTGCCGGGGTTAACCATTGGTACCACACTGATATGATATACCGTAGTGCGATAAATATGCTTGTTTTCTGTGGTTGTGTTGGGCAATCGGGAGGAGGCTGGTCACATTATGTTGGACAGGAGAAATTAAGACCACAAACAGGCTGGTTACCGTTAGCATTTGCATTAGACTGGAACAGACCTCCTCGCCAAATGAATACCACTTCATTTATGTACATGCATACCGATCAATGGAAATACGAAAAACTCAGAATGAGAGAAATACTCTCACCTCTTGCAGATAAAAATGAGTGGGAGAACTTGTCGTTAATTGATTGCAATGTGAGATCAGAACGTATGGGATGGCTTCCTTCGGCTCCCCAGCTAAATACTAATCCAATTAACATTGCTGCTAAGGCGAAACAGGAAGGCATAACTCCTGAAGAATACATAACAAAAGGAATGAAGAGTGGAGAACTGGCTTTTGCCGCCGAAGATCCCGATAGTCCACAGAATTTCCCACGCAATTTGTTCGTTTGGCGCTCAAACCTTATAGGTTCAAGTTCTAAAGGAATGGAGTATTTTATGAAGTACATGCTGGGTACCCAGAATAGTTTACAGGGTAATGACCTCAAATCACTCGGGCTACCGATGCCAAAAGAGGTTAAGTGGCATGATCAATCCCCGGTTGGTAAGATCGACTTGCTGGTGACAATCGATTATCGAATGACAACGACTGGTTTGCATAGCGACATCCTTCTGCCCGCTGCATCATGGTACGAGAAAAACGATTTGAGCACAACTGATATGCATCCATTCATTCACCCATTCTCCAAAGCCGTCGATCCGGTTTGGGAATCGAGAAGTGACTGGGAAATATTCAGGGGATTTGCCGAAGAGTTCTCAAAACTTGCCAAAGGGCATCTTGGAACAGAAACCGATATGGTTTTACAGCCATTGAACCACGACTCTCCAATGGAACTCTCTGAAACAACCGATGGCCTTGACTGGAAAAATACCGGCATTGAAATTAAACCGGGTGTCAATTTCCCAAAGATCATAACTGTTGAGCGTAACTATACTTCTGTATATAAAAGATTCACTTCTTTGGGGCCTCTTATGAAGTCTTTGGGTAATGGCGGAAAAGGAATGAGTTGGAATACTGATGATGAAGTTGATTTTCTTGCCAAATTCAATGGTATCGTCAAAGATGAAGGCGAAACAAAAGGTTTGCCTCAAATTTTCTCCGATATACAAGCTGCCGAAGTAATTTTATCACTGGCTCCCGAAACCAATGGTCATGTAGCCGTTAAAGCATGGAAATCCCTGGAATCATTTACCGGAAGGCAGCATTCACATTTGGCTTTATCAAGAGAGGATGAGAAAATCAGATACCATGATTTGTTGTCTCAGCCTCGTAAAATAATAACTTCCCCAATCTGGAGTGGAATCGAATCGGAAAATGTATCATACAATGCCGGATATACAAATGTGCATGAGTTGATACCGTGGCGCACTATAACCGGACGACAATCGCTTTATCAGGATCACTCCTGGATGATTGCATTTGGTGAAAATCTGGTTACATACAAACCTCCTATCGACACCAAAACTATTCAGGAAGTTATTGGCTCGATGGGCAAAGACGAGAAGTACATTATTATAAATGTGATGACTCCCCATAATAAATGGACTATTCATTCATCATGGTCAGATAACCTTGTCATGCTCACACTTGGAAGAGGAGGCCCTGTTGCATGGATGAGTGAAGATGACGCAAATGCTACAGGATTGGTCGATAACGACTGGATAGAAGTATTCAATAGCAACGGAGTATCAGTAGCCCGTCTTATAGTTTCACAAAGAATACCAAAAGGTGCACTTATAATGTATCATAATCAGGAGCGTACAGTTAATATGCCAATTAGTCAATTGTCAGGTCACAGGGGTGGTGTTCACAATTCAATAGAACGCTTATGCATAAAACCCACACACATGATAGGAGGCTATGCTCAGCTGGCATATTCGTTCAATTATTATGGCACTATCGGTTCAAACCGTGATGAATTCGTCATAGTGAGAAAACTATCGAAAGTTGAATGGAAGGATGAGGCAGTAAACCAGTTAACAATCAAATCAGGCAAGCAATGAAAATACAAGCACAAATATCAATGATACTCAACCTCGACAAGTGTATAGGTTGTCATACTTGTTCTGTAACTTGTAAAAATGTCTGGACAACCCGAAAAGGAGTTGAGTATGTTTGGTTTAACAATGTGGAAACCAAACCGGGAAGCGGTTACCCCACCGATTGGGAGAATCAGGAAAGATATAAAGGGGGATGGACTCTTGATGCCTCACGTCTAAAACTACAAATAGGATCGAAGGTTGGGGTAATGAAGAATATTTTTTCAAATCCGTTCCTTCCAACTATTGATGATTATTACGAACCTTTTACTTTCAATTATAGTGTATTACATTCTTCTTCAAGATTCACTACACCTCCATCTGCCCGGCCTTATTCAATGCTTACCGGTGAGCCTATGGAGAAGATAGAAAAAGGCCCAAACTGGGAAGATGATCTTGGTGGCACTTTTAAAGAGAGAAGCAAAGAGAAGAACTTTGACAATGTTGATAAGGAAATTTATGGCAAGTTTGAAAATGCTTTTATGATTTACCTTCCACGCTTATGTGAACATTGCCTGAATGCTTCATGCGTTGCCTCTTGTCCATCAGGAGCTATATATAAACGAGAAGACGATGGTATTGTACTGATAGATCAGAATAGATGCCGCGGATGGCGTATGTGCGTGAGTGGGTGCCCTTATAAGAAGGTGTACTTTAACTGGAAAACAAAAAGATCGGAGAAATGCACTTTCTGTTATCCGAAAGTGGAGAATGGCGAACCAACTATATGCAGTGAAACCTGTGTAGGTAGAATCAGGTACATTGGCGTAATACTTTATGATGCAGAAAAGATTGCTAAGCATGCATCTGTTGAATCTCCGGTTGATTTGTATCAATCACACCTTGATCTGTTCCTTGATCCCCATGATGAAGCAATTGTTGCTGAAGCTGAGCGTCAGGGAATTCCTCACAATTTTATAATAGCAGCACAAAATTCACCAATCTACAAGATGGCAGTTGAGTGGAAAGTAGCCTTTCCATTGCATCCTGAATACAGGACTTTGCCGATGGTTTGGTATACTCCTCCTCTATCTCCGATTCAGGAACAGGCGCAAAGTGGAAATTTGGGTATGAACGGAATGATTCCGGATGTAGACGATATGCGAATTCCCCTTAAGTACCTGGCCAATATGTTTACTGCCGGAGATGTAACACCAGTGCGTGAAGCCTTGGTTAAGATGCTAGCCATGCGAGCATATATGCGTGAGAAAACAGTTAACAATAAAATTAATACTGATGTACTTGAAGGGACTGGACTTACACCTGAAGTAACTGAAGAAATGTACAGATATATGGCTATTGCAGATTATGAGGATAGGTTTGTAATTCCGGTATCTCACCGTGAATATGCATATGATGCATTTGGTGATAAGTCGGGTTGTGGATTTTCTGATGGTGAAGGATGTGGCAGTATGGAAGTTCGTTTAAAAGATTTGTTTGGAGGAATTTAATATGATTAATACATATAAGCTACTTTCGCTTTTGTTGAGTTATCCCGATGAGGAGATATATAAACTAACATTCGAAGCCGAGTCAGTGCTTAAGGAGGATCAATTATTAAGCATCGATGCAGTAGAAGGCGTATCTGAATTCTGTAAATTCTTTTCTTCACGCAATTTAATTGAATGGCAGGAACATTATGTTCAGCTTTTCGATTACTCAAGAAGCGTATCACTGCATTTGTTTGAACACTTGCATGGGGACTCAAAAGACAGAGGCCAGGCAATGGTCGATCTGATTCACTTTTATGAATCAGCGGGATTTAGTATGGTAAAACCGGAACTCCCCGATTACCTACCGGTATTTTTGGAATTTCTTTCGCTTGGCACACCTGAAAATGGATCAAAAATGCTTGCTGATGTGATTGACATTTTAGGAGTGATACATCATAAGTTAGTTGCTAAAGATAATCCTTTCAGGCACTTACTTTATGCCTTAATTAATCTGTCGGCTATAAAACCCAATGAACAGAAGATTGCAATGATCTCATCCAGGTTAACTGAAGTTAATCTTGATGAAGCATATGAAGAAGAGGAACCGGTAACATTTGGTTGCCAAAATTCACCCGAGTATAAACAAGAAACAAGATAAAGTATGGATCACTTTTTCAACAATCTGTTTTTCACTTACTTACCTCACATTGCCATGACACTCTTTTGGTTTGGGGTAATTACACGAATAGTAAAAACATCCCGCTCGATTCAGGCTGAGTCAAGTCAATTTCTCAAAAAGAGTGGCCAGCGAATTGGTGGTAATCTTTTTCACTATGGAATAATTTTAGTTTTTATTGGTCACTTCACCGGTTTGTTTACACCGCCTGAACTTTACCATATAGTAATGACTACTGAGGTTAAGCGTATTCTGGCGGTGGGTATGGGTTCAGTCTTTGGTACTGCTGCACTAGTAGGTATTATTATTCTCATTTACAGAAGAGTTAGTGTTGCACGTATCAGAAAGAACAGTAGTCCTCAGGACCTGTTACTCCTTTTATTACTTCTGACCGAAATGGTCCTGGGAATATTTTCAATTTTCACCACAGCAGGCTCTTCGGTTGAGAACTATGCTGCTTTGGGCGAGTGGGCGCAGAAAATTGTAACTTTTCAACCTGATGCAGGTGAAGTTATTGCAGGCCATGGGCTTACTTATAAGCTCCATATAATTACTGGATTGTTTATTTTTATGGTTTTCCCTTACACCAAGTTAATGCACATGTGGGTAGCACCAATTGCTTACTTTTTCAGATCAGGATGGCAATTAGTCAGAAGGGGATTTAGCTCCTCAACAAATAAATGATATTCCTTTTTTCCCTAATTTTGAGCACTTTGGAGATTCATTGATGAAAAAAACTATTGCTTCTGTTAAAAACCTCGTTTTACTTTTATTTGTTGTTACATGCTTCAGTGCAAAAGCACAACCATGGAATATTGATTCTGTCATCTCCACTCTTGAGACTTCACTAGCACTTAAAAATACATTTGAAAAAGTGAAGTTGAATAAAATAAATGATGAGAGAATTAAATTCTATCAATTAAATGAATCGGATAAATCTTTCAAATACAAACAAGCCGAAATCCTTTACGAAGAGTACAAATCTTATCATTTTGATTCAGCTTTTCATTATGCTTTGATTCTTAAAGATCTTGCGTTTGAGAGTAGAGATCCTGAGAAAATAGCTTTTTCAAAAATCAGGATGGGATTTATCCTTCTTTCTTCTGGCCTTTTTAAGGAAGCTATTGACACTATGTTGACAGTGGATCTTAAATCCACAAGCGAAGCTCTCAGATTAGAATATTATTCAAATCTGGGTAGAATGTTCCATGATCTGGCCGATTACAATAAATCGTCATATTATACACCCATCTACAATCATAAGGGCAATGAGTATCTTGAAAAGGCAATTCAGCTAATTGAGCCGGGATCTGTAAAATACCTGATGTTACGAGGGGCAGAGCAAGTTAAGTCGGAGCAGTTTGAGAGTGCTCGTAAAACTTTTCACAAGGTTTATGAAAATCATTCCTTAACTGACCATCAGCGGGCCATTGCAGCATCCACTCTTGCTTATATATACTCATGCATGAAGAAAGACGACCCTGCTATTTTCTATCTTGCCGTTGCTGCAATATATGACATAAGGTCAACAACAAGAGAGACTGTGGCATTACGCAATCTTGCCAACCTCTTATACAGCAGAGGAGATGACGAAAGGGCTTACCGATATGTAAAAATTGCACTTGAAGATGCTGATTTTTATAATGCCCAGCATCGCAAACTGGAAGTGGGTAATGTTTTACCGATAATTGAAGGTCAGCTTTTATCAAGGACAGAAAATCAAAAACAACAGTTGTGGTATTTTCTTGCCGGTATCTCAATCCTGGTAATTACCGCTATTGTACTTTTGGTTATAACAGTTGGTCAATACCGCAAATTGAGAAGAGTAAAGGAGCTGCTGGTAAAGTCAAATCATGATTTAGTTGAGAGCAATAAATTGTTGCATGAATCCAACCGAATCAAAGAAAAATACATTGCATATTATTTTAACATAAATGCAGGTCATATTGAGCGAATTGGCCGAATACAAAGTACTATACAGCGAAAGCTCTCGCTTAAGCAATATGAATCGCTTGCGGAATTTGTCAATCATGATCTTAATTTAAAAAAGGAAACACAAGAGTTGAATGCTAATTTCGACAAAATTGTACTTAGCTTGTTTCCTCACTTTGTTACCGATTTTAACAAACTGTTTGATCCCGAAGATAAGATTGTTCTCAAAGAAGGTGAACTTCTAAATAACGAACTTAGAATTTTTGCACTGATACGGATGGGTATTTCTGATAATGAAAAAATAGCAAGAATTTTAAATTATTCGGTTAACACAATCTATACCTATAAGACCAGAATCAGGAATAAATCAAAAGTTTCAAACAACGAATTTGAGGAGTATTTGATGAAGATTGACAGTTAGAGTCGTGTTCAACTTCAATATACTGTCTATATTTTTTTCTTGATGAAATATCTGGACCGCTTGCCTGGATGACATTTCAGCTCTATCAAGATTTTAACCGTCCATATTTGTACATGAACTTTTGCTTTAAGAATTAACGGGGGATAGCTTTGCCTTCGTTAACACAATAACAACCAAAACAATCAACTCATTATGAATAAAAACTTAAAAACAAAGGTGCTCCTTTGCCTTATGTTCTTACTACCTGCAATCTGGTCGGGTTGCAATAAACAGGACGATGGTGAGGATACAGCTCCGATTACCGTTTACGAGAAGATCGGTGGTACCTGGAACATGCTTTCTTTGAAAATGATTGATGAAACCGCCAAAACAGCAGGAATCAAACCGGAAGAGATGGTTATCACCGATCAATTCAATTTTGGAAGTTTCGCTCTTACTCTTAACCTGGATGAGAATAACAACCCAACAACATTTCTTGTCTCGGGCAATGCCCCGGACTTATTACCAATTGAAGGTTACTGGAATCTTGATAAGGCATTTCCCGCTGCCGATGGAACACCAATTGTAATTTCCCTTTACACTGATGCAGAAAAAACAGTGATTGCCAATCAGCTTCGGATAACTTCAATGCCAGGAGCCACTTCTCAGATGGAATTAAGATTAACCCATTCAAGTGAGGGTGTAACTTATGTGACTTACCTATATACACTTGTGACAGCCAACTAAATGTAAACCGTAATGAAGAAAATAATATATTCCCTATTGATCGCTTTGATCCTTCCCTTCAGTGCTTTGGCACAAACTCAGGAAGCCGGCGATATTTATAAGATATGGACCAATCCGGTAGTTTATAATTTCGATGAACAAGTTTCCTGGTATTTTGATCTCACAGGAACTACTTTCACTCAAGGTCAGGATATTTATATCTGGATATGGTCGCCCACTGAACCTGATGCAGGAAACTGGGAGAACTCGTCAGATTTCGCAAAATTAACTTATGTTGAAGAAATGATTTGGCGATTTGACCTCACTCCTACTCTATACTTTAATCAAACGCCTGATCAAATTGCGGCAAGTGCAGGGTTCTGGCTTCGACTGAAAGATAAAGCAGGAACACTTCAATCGGGTGTATCTAACGTACCCATCACTGATTTTTCCGGATTCGCCGGTTCAGGAGAACAATTCAAACAATACCCTGAAAAGTTCTACATAAACGAGCCTATGAGTATCCTCTTTAACTCAAAGTTATTAGAGAACTTCGAAGGAGCTACCAGTGTCCATATGCATGCAGGTCTTAACAATTGGGAAATACAGCAGGAATATCAGGCATGGCTTCCTGAAATAGTTGAGAAAACTAAACTTGTTGATATAGGTAATGGAATTTATCGTAAAGACATTATACCTGCTGAATACTTCAATGCGCCTGAAGGCTATGTTATGAACGTGATAAACTTCCTGTTTGTTAAAGATGACTGGGCTGCTACATCACCTGACTATATTCTTTATGCACCTGATGTTCCCATTCCTCCTGACCCTGTGTTGAGCTTCTTTCCTCTTAAGGTGAGTGTTAATGATTTTCTTATAATCACACGACTAAATAACTTACCGGGCCAGCGACTCAGTTATTCGCTCACGGGCGGCTCTACTAATATTACAGGAGAATTTACAGGAAATATGGAAAGTCAGAAAGCATTTATCAACCTTTTAGGAAACTTTGGTTCTATGGACATTACCAAGCTATCAGTTTCCATAAAGGACCAGCTAAATAACGTAATTTTTGAAGGTGACCTACCACTTGTAAAAAAAGATTAGTCAACCAACTCAAAACAAACAGAAAATAACTTCCAGTATGAATTTCAAAACTTTTATAAACAAACATATATTCCTAACCCTGCTGGTTATAGCCATAACGGGTTTGGGAGCAACGGCTCAGAGTATAACTGCCACCGGTAAAATAACCAACACCAATAACGAACCTCTGCCAGGTGTTACTATCATGGTGTTGGAAAATCAAACAGGTACGGTTACTGACCTAAACGGGAATTTTTCTTTGAAGTGCGAACAAGGTGCAATGATGCGTATCTCATTCGTTGGATATAAAACACAAAACCTTCCAGCCAAGCCTGTTATGAACATACAACTGGTGCCCGATGAAATTTCGCTTACCGGAGCAGAAGTAGTTGGCGTAGGATATGGTACAATGCGTAAAACCGACCTCACAGGTGCTATCACATCAATTGGTGCCGAAGATTTCAAAAAAGGAATTGTAACATCCAATGAGCAACTACTGCAAGGGCGAGTTGCCGGATTGACAGTAATTTCTGGTGGTGGGAATCCTGCTTCAGGTTCATCTATGAGATTAAGAGGGGGTACATCACTTTCCGCAAACAATGGCCCGTTGGTAGTTATTGACGGTGTTCCGGGTGCTGATTTCAACACTATCCAATCAAGTGAAATCGTTTCAATCGACGTACTTAAAGATGCGTCAGCTGCTGCTATCTATGGTTCTCGTGGAGCCAATGGAGTTATCATAGTAACCACAAACCGGGAACGCAAAGGTAAAGCTATGGAATACAGCACATCGTTTGCATTTGGAAAGGCAGCTAATAATCTTGACCTACTATCTGCAAATCAATGGCGCAATTACGTTAGAACTAACAATGTTCTAAATGCTGTAGATTATGGTGGAGATACTGACTGGCAAGATGAACTGCAGCGTACCGCATTCACTCAAACTCATACAATTAGCTTTAGTTCAGGTAGCGAAAACAGCGGTTACAGAGCTTCTTTCAACTATTTGGATAATGAAGGAGTTATTAAGAAAAGTTTCATGAATCGAATGGGTGTGGGCCTTTCAGCTTATCAATATGGTCTTGATGACAGGCTAAAACTCGAATTCAATCTCCATGCAAATACCGACAAGTGGTCAAACATCGACAACACAATATTTCAGCGTGCCTACAATTTGAATCCAACATTACCGGTTACACAAAATGGCAAGTACACACAAATAGGTGGTACTAATAATAATAACCCGGTCGAAATTCTTGAAAATCGTTCTGACGAAAATACACGACGTAGAATATTAGGTTTTGGTAAAGCAGAACTTGAACTTTTAAAAGGTTTAAAAGCAATAGCTAATGTTTCATACGAGTATAATGCTGCCAACGGGAGCTTCTATCTCCCTTCCTATGCATTCTATGGTATTACAGATAAAGGTTATGCACGTCGTAATAATGCAGAATATTATACTAAGCAACTTGAAGCATACATTAATTACGACACAGAAATAACTGAACACCTGAAAATTAATGCATTAGGAGGTTACTCATATCTTGAAAATGTGTACTCGGGTTTTGGTTCTGAAAGGCGTGGTTTTGACACTGATGCATTCGGCTCTGACAACCTGGGTGCCGGTCAGGATTATCGTGCAGGTGATGTTTATTCTTATAAAGGACAAGCCAAACTTATTTCCTTCTTTGGACGTGTAAACTTAAACGCATACGAAAAGTATATGCTTACCGCAACTCTCCGTCAGGATGGTTCTTCCAGGTTTGGATCTAACAACAAATGGGGCTTATTCCCATCAGTTTCAGCCGGATGGCGTATAAGCGAAGAGGCTTTTATGGAAGGTGCCAAAAATTGGTTATCATACCTGAAATTGAGAGCAGGATATGGTGTTACCGGTAATCAGGATGGAATTGGAGAATACAAATCACTATTCCTTTTAGGAGCCGGAGGAGCATCTTATTTTGATGCAGTCACCGGAACCTGGAAGCAATCATATGGTGCAATTCAGAATCCAAATCCCGATTTGAAATGGGAATCGACTGCACAGGCAAATATAGGTCTCGACTTTATACTGTTTAATGTACTGAATGGTACTATAGAAGCTTATTCTAAGAAGACTAGTGATCTGCTATATACATATCAGGTACCGCAGCCACCTTACTTATACGGAACCATGCTGGCAAATGTTGGAAATCTTACAAACGAAGGAATAGAACTGTCACTTAACAGCACTTTTTATCGCACAAACGATTTCACCGCGGGTGCAAATCTAACCTTTGCAACCAACCGCCAAAAAGTTGATAAGCTTTCAAACGAAGTTTACCAGACTGACGTAGTTTATTCCGGATCATTACATAATCTAACCGGCATGTCAAACACTTTTTCACAAATCCTGAAAGAAGGATATGCAGTTGGAACATTCTGGGGACCAAAATACGAGGGACTGGATGAGAATGGGAACTTCATTCTTGCTGAAGGTGGAGCACAGGTAATAGGAAACGCTCAACCCGATTTCACAATGGGTTTTGGAATGGATTTCACATTCCGCGATTGGTACTTTAATTTCTTCGGATATGGAATGTTCGGTCAGGATGTCCTTAATGCAACAGCTATGGAAATTAGCTATCCCGGCAGACTCCCCGCATACAATGTGACTGATTCTTTCCTTGAATCCGGAATAAAATCAGATCCATTATACTCTAGCTACTGGATACAGGATGCATCATTTTTCAGACTACAAAGTGCGACCCTGGGATATAACTTCCCGGTAAATGTGATAGGAATAAATAGCATAAATTGCTATATCACAGGCGAGAACCTCTTTGTACTGACAAAATATGAAGGTATTGATCCTGAGGTTAGCATTGACGGACTGGCATCACCGGGTATCGATATGCTTAACTATTATCCAAAAGCACGCACAATTATGCTTGGCCTCAAAGTCAACTTCTAAAATCCATCCATGAATTACAAAAAAGAAAACTCATGAAAGTTAAATCTATAATAGCGTTAAGTTTGGCAATGTTGTTTACAACAGCATGTACCGATCTTGATGAGAACCTTTACGACAAGGTTGAAGCCGGCAATTACGGCAAATCAGCAGGTGAAATCGAGACCATTGTAGGTCGTGCATATGCCTCACTACGTGGATTTAGTGACGCATCCTCAGGAGGTACACACGCTTATCCAGCTTCAGAATATGTTTATTTCTTAACAGCACTCACTTCTGATGAGGCTGTATTACCAACACGCGTTGGTGGTGACTGGTATGATGGAGGCCAATATCTCGATTTACAATATCACACATGGACACCTGATAACAAGGTTATATGGAGCGCCTGGAAGTACAATTATGCAGGTATATCCTCAGTTAATGCAGTGATGTACCAGGTGGACCAATCAGGATTAACAGATGACGAAAAGAGCAAAATATTTGCCGAACTGAGAGCTGTACGGGCTTACTATTACTACAACCTACTTGATCTTTTTGGCAATGTTCCTATCATAACCGATTATAATGTAACCGATCTTCCGGCTAATTCAACACGTGAACAAGTCTACAACTTTATTGAAAGTGAACTACTTGACATTATAAACCTTCTCCCTGTAACAGGGTATGGAAGAATGACTCAGAATGCAGGTAACATGCTTTTGGCAAGACTTTATCTAAATTCAGAAGTGTTCATTGGAGAGGCACGCTGGCAAGACTGTATTAATGTAACCGACAAAATTGATGGAGTTTTAGAAACAGATTATTTTGCTAACTTCCAGACAAATAATGAAGTATCCAGAGAAATCATCTTTGCAATACCTTACGATCATAAAGCAGGGACTGTTGGCAATTACATGCATTCTATGACTTTCCATTATGAGCAGAAATGGGCATTTTCACCAACAGGTTCATATCAGTGGTGTGGTAATGGCATGACTGCAAAACCCGGTATTTATAGGATGTTTGATGAAAACGACATTCGTCGCAAGTCAGTTCTTATCGGTGACCAGATTAATCTCTCAACAGGATCAGTTATAATTATGCCTGCATCGGGCGAACCTTTAACGTATACTGATACTATTACAGATATAACCAATGCAAAACAAAATGAAGGTGGTAGACTATTCAAATATGAGGTAAGAGCTGATGATGCATGGGAAAGAGATCATGACCTTGTAATTATGAGGTATGCTGAAGTCCTTTTGATGAAGGCTGAATGCTATGTTAGAACCGGATCTCCGGCTGCTGCCAGACCTTTGGTAGAGCTTGTCAGAAGTCGTGCAGGTTTATCAACACCTGATGACATAACACTTGAATTTTTAAATTCAGAACTTAAGAAAGAGTTTCTTTTCGAAAGTCACAGAAGGACTGACAATATCCGTTTCGGAACATTCTTTGAACCCTGGTGGAACAAATCAACAACTCCATCATATAGAAGCATATTCCCTATCCCTTCTTATGAGTTGCAGAAAAACACTAATTTAAAACAAAACTCAGGTTACTAGTAGTGCTAAAAAACAGATCTAACCCGGTCGGTACAGACCGGCCGGGGCATGATCAAAATGCCTTAACATGTGAAGATAACCGGAACTACTGAAGGAATGAAAAAAGCAATTTATGTAATCATTATTCTTGCTACAACATTGCATTCCTGTGCGAAAGAAGAGCAACCATCCGCAAGGAAAACTATCAAAGAGTTCAATCCTTTGCCGGTTACCAAAACCAATGACTTACAATTATTTGCTCACTATATGCCATGGTTTGAGGATAAAAGCACTTCAGGCAATGGAAATTGGGGATGGCATTGGACAATGAGTAATCAGAATCCTGACATAATTCTGGAAAACAATCAGAGACAAATCGCTTCACACTACTACCCTATAATAGGGCCATATGCCTCGAGCGATCCGGATCTTATTGAATATCATCTTCTTCTGATGAAATATTCAGGTATTGACGGAATACTGATTGACTGGTATGGGACATATGATGTGTTTGACTACGCTTTGAATAAGCGTAATACAGAAGCTCTGCTAGATAAAATTGAAGAAGTAGGATTAAAATTTGCAATCGTTTATGAAGATGCTACAATAAGAAATGTGCTTGAGCAAACGAGTGAAGATGATGGTCGTTTGGTTGCCCGCATGGATATGCTCTACATGCAAGAAAAATTCTTCTCTAAAAAATCATATATCACTATTGATAACAAGCCCTTGTTGCTGGTCTTTGGGCCCAATTACTTTACCCAACCCACAGATTGGGATTTTGTCATGAGTGTACTAACAAAAAAGCCCTGCCTAATGCCGCTTTGGGGAAGAAGCGATGAAACAGGCACTAATACCGGAGGCGAATACATATGGGTGGACCTTGTGGATGTGGATGAAAAATATGCGACAGCCACGTCACATGAAACCTTTGGTGGTGGAGCCTGGCCCGGTTTCCATGACTTTTACAAAGAAGGTGGTGCAGGAGATGGCTACTTTTATATCGACCATTCCAATGGTAGCGTATGGCGTAATCTATTGCAGAAAGCTAATGAAAACAAGCAAAACATTGATTTTCTTCAATTAATAACCTGGAATGACTTTGGCGAAGGAACTATAATTGAGCCTACTATAGAATTTGGATATTCTTATCTCATGGACCTACAAAATTTTACCGGATTGAAATATGATATTTCACAACTCAAGTCAATTACTACGCAATATAACCTTCGCAAAAAATTTAATTCTGATAAAGAATCACAGCAGGAATTAGACCAGGCATTTTATTACTGGGTATCGCTGCAAGACACTAAAGCAAAAAACATAATTGATAGTTTAGACAACCTCTCAAAATAAAAAACTTATAATGAAAAGATACATAAATTGGTTAATATTGCCAATATTTCTGCTTATGCTTGTTACTTCATGTACTCCCAAACCTCAGCACTTTGTTGTTTCTTCACCTGATGGTAATGTCAAAGTTGCTGTTAAACAGGAAAACAAGAAAATTTTCTACTCAGTTACGAAACATGACAAACCTGTACTTAACGACTCACAACTCGGATTTGTCCTGAATACAGATGATGACTTCTATGGAAACTTTCAAATAATTAAAGTCGACACATCCTATATTGATGAACAATGGGAACAACCATGGGGAGAATCAAAAACTGTTATAAATAAATGCACTGAACTTAAAGTTCAATTACAGGAATTATCAGGGCAAGAACGCCTGCTTAATTTGTATTTCAGAGTTTTCAATGATGGTTACGGGTTCAGATATGAATTCCCTGAACAGCCAAATTTGAAAGATTTTGAAATTGCTGCTGAAATTACTGAATTTCAGTTCACTGAGAAAGTCATGACTTGGTCGATACCTGCATATGGCGATCAATACTATGAAAACTATGCACGTCACACATCCATTGGCAAAATGGATACAGTTAGCACGCCGGTTACAATAGAAACCATTGATGGAAGATACCTTGCCATACATGAAGCCAATCTAACTGAATATGCCAAGATGAATCTTTATCCTGTTGATTCCTTAACACTAAAATGTGATTTATCCCCCTGGAGCAATGGTGTTAAAGTATATGCTTCCACTCCCTTTGTAAGCCCTTGGCGCACAATGATTATCGCTGAAAATATAAATGAGCTGGTAACCTCGAACATAATGCTCAATCTCAATGAGCCTTCAAAAATTGAAGATGTTTCCTGGATAAAACCAGGTAAATATATTGGAATCTGGTGGGAAATACATTTAGGAAAGTATACCTGGTCGAGTGGTGAAAAGCATGGTGCTACGACAGAAAACACGATGGCTTATATAGATTTTGCAGCTGAACATGGATTTGATGGTGTTTTGGTTGAAGGATGGAATGTTGGATGGGACGGAGATTGGACCCAAAATGGAGCAACTCTCGATTTTACGAAACCATATCCTGATTTTGACATTGCTAAAATAACAAACTATGCCAAGTCAAAAGGTGTTGAACTTATAGGGCATCACGAAACTGCCGGAATGGCCTCAAATTATGAGAATCAGCTAGACAAGGCTTATGATTTTTACAAACAATTTGGTGTAAAAGTTGTAAAGACCGGATATGTAAATCCATTACTCGATAATAAAGAACTCCATGACGGACAATTCGCAGTCAGACATTATCGTAAAGTCATTGAGACTGCTGCTAAATACGGCATCACAATTGACAATCATGAACCGGTAATGCCTACCGGATTACAAAGAACCTGGCCAAATCTGATGACTCAGGAAGGAATCAGAGGGCAAGAATATGATGCATGGTCAACTGATGGGGGTAATCCACCTGAACACACAACAATATTCCCATTTGTAAGAGGACTTGCCGGTCCGATGGATTTCACTCCCGGAACATTTAATTTTGAGAATCCTGTGAATCCGGGCACCAGAGTACAGACTACCATTGCCAAACAACTGGCACTTTATGTAGTTGTATACAGTCCGCTACAGATGGCTTCCGATGCACCCCAAAACTATAATGGTGTAAAAGCTTTCAACTTTATAAAATCGGTTCCGGCTGACTGGGAACGCACATATGTAGTCGATGCCAGGATTGGCGATTACGCAATATATGCACGCCAGCAAAGAGATTGTGAGAATTGGTATATAGGTGCAATTACTGATGAAAGCCCGAGAGAATTACTTATAGACTTTTCGTTCCTGCCAAAGGGCAGTACATACAAAGCTACTATCTATGCTGATGGTAAGAGTGCTGACTGGAAAACAAATCCCACTCCGGTTGAAATAACTGAAATGGAAATTACTTCATCCAAGATTCTTCCGGTTAAGTTAGCTCCGGGAGGAGGGTGTGCTATTGAACTGAAGGTTATTCAGAAATAGCTCATTCGGTTACTGCCGAATGAAACATTTGAATGTGAAAAATTAAATTTTTGTGTGATTTGTGGTGATAAGAGACTGTCTACGGGTGGCAGTCTCTTAATTTTTTCTAATCCTTCTAATGCTGCTCCTTAAGGATTAGCCTCAATGAGGTATCCCTTGTAAAAAACAACCATGACCAATTAATAAATATTACCAGTTTATTTCTTACACTCAATATCAGCATTAAATGGAGGAACATCCATATTATCCATGCAAAAAAGCCTTTGAATTTCAAATAGGGAAGATCGACAACAGCTTTCTTTTTACCTATTGTTGCCATAGTCCCTTTGTCACGATATTCGAACTCCTTTAACTTTTTGCCCAAAAGAACATTTTTAATGTTACGGGCAAGGTCTCGGGCTTGATTTATAGCAACGTTAGCCACCTGAGGATGTCCTTGTGGATACTTAGGCGTTTCCATGTATGCTACATCCCCTACCGCATAGATGTCATCATATCCTATAATCCGGTTATAACGGTCAACCCGATATCTGTTCCTGAAAATTACATCATCCTTCAGTCCCTTTACTATATTGCCTTTAACTCCTGCTGTCCAAATCACCTGCCTGCTTTTTATTTGGGTACCATTATTAAGTTCTACGGTATTCCCATCATAATTCTTAACCATTACATTAGTTATGATTTCAACACCCATTGCTCTAAGATACTTTTCGGAAGCCGCTTTTGCCATATCACTCATAGAATTTAAAGTATACGCGCTACCTTCTATCAACATGATACGCAATCTACTGAAATCGAAGCGTGGATAATCTTTTGGAAGTATATTATTTCTGATTTCTGCAAACGCTCCTGCAAGCTCTACACCTGTTGGGCCGGCCCCAATTATTACAAGGTTAAGAAGGTATTCTCTTTCTTCCTCAGGTATTGAGATGAGACTCTCAAAATTCTGCAATATACTATTACGAATCTTAATAGCATCGTATGTAGATTTCAATGAAAAAGAATTCTGCTCAATCAAATCATTATTGAAAAAATTTGTTTTACAACCAGTTGCTATTATAAGGACATCGTAACTGAAGTTACCTATTTCTGTTTCAACAACCTTATTATCACTATCAATTCGCTTCACTTCCGCCATCCGAATCTGCGTATTTCTTCTGCTCTGCAGTATTTTCCTTAATGGGAATGAGATACTTCCCGGTTCTATTTGAGAAGTCGCAACTTGATAAAACAGAGGTTGAAACTGGTGATGATTAAGTTTATCTATTAACAAGACATCAAAAGCATTTTCATCAATGTGTTTAAGCAACTGAAGACCGGCAAAGCCAGCACCTACAACTATAATTTTACTTCTTGCATTCATTATCTTAAAATTAATTGGTTCATTAAACAGATGAGTTTTAATAATGATTGTTTCTTTAATACTTAATTATTACATTTGCCTGATTACATAACTAAAACCAAAAAAATGGAGAACAATTCCTCAATGACAAATAACAGAAAGCCGCAGTCGCAAAGAGCAACAGTTTTAGGTGTTATTCTGATAATTTTTGGCGGTTTGTATTTAGCAAAACAGGCCGGAATACTTGATCCTGCCATATGGAGAGTGATTTTTTCATGGCAAATGCTATTGATTGCATTGGGATTTCTCAGTCTTTCAGAACGACAATATGCCTGGGGAACACTTTTAATTGTTGTGGGCGGTCTATTTATGTATACTCGTTATACAGGACATTTGTTAGATTTCATATGGCCTGTTATCATAATTGCAGCAGGCTTGGTTATAATTTTTTACCGACCGGGAAACTTCAGGTGGAGTAAAGGAAATCAATTAAGACAGGACGTATCTGAAGCCGGTATGAGTGATGGTACTTATATTAACGAAACTGCAATCTTAGGAGGTAATGAGCGAATAATGCACACAAGTAATTTTAAAGGTGGCACAATCGTATCAATTCTAGGTGGCTCAGATATAGATGTTACAAACTGCACCCTTGAACCGGGCACAACTGTGATTGTTGAAATGACTTCTATAATGGGTGGTTCAACGCTAAGGATTCCAACCGACTGGAATGTAGTAATTGATGTAACAAGTATACTGGGCGGTTTTTCCGATAAGCGCTACAATACTAAAGTTGACCCTTCAAAAACACTAATTATCAGGGGAGTAAGTATTTTAGGAGGAGGAGAAATTAAAAATTAATCCAAGGCAGGCAACTCCGGCAATCTTTTAAGATTTCGTTTGAACCTGAACATATTAAAAGGTTCGGCGAATCTCATTAACTTAAATAGCTCTATTTCTAAAGCTCTTGAAATAAGCATTCTCGCTTCTTCATCAGTGAATGCTTCTGTTTCAGTTAATCGGTAATAGGCTTGTGTGATCTCGGGGGGTTGATTACTTTCAAGCTTTCGTTCGATAATCTGTGACAGTATATACTTAAGTGTTTCCCTGTTTTTCATATCTTCTCTACAGTATCGTTAATAGCTATTTCATCAAAAAGTAACTAGTGCGATTAAAAAAGTGAGGCTATGTTAATAAGTAGTACAGACCGGGAATGAGTTCTACAGAGTGCGTAAAGTTAAAATGCATAATTTTGCAGCAGAATAACATTCTCACCTGTGACTGAAATACTTGAACAACTTAATGACGCTCAACGACATGCGGTTACCTGTACCGATGGACCGGTAATGGTAATAGCTGGTGCCGGCTCGGGGAAAACCAGGGTACTCACATACCGTATAGCTGTTATGCTCCGCAACGGAATTGATCCGTTTAATATTCTTGCGCTCACTTTTACCAACAAAGCTGCGCGGGAAATGAAGGAAAGAATTACGCAACTTGTTGGTTCCTCAGATGCCAGGAATGTATGGATGGGAACATTCCATTCTATTTTTGCCAGAATTCTCAGGGTGGAAGGGCATTTGCTGGGATATCCTTCAAATTTCACAATTTATGATACTGATGACTCGAAAAATGTAATCAAGTCAATAATAAAAGAGCTGAATCTTGATCCAAAGCAGTATACTCCAGGAATTGTATATAATAGAATTTCTTCTGCTAAATCGAATCTGACTTCTGCAGAAGAGTATAACCATACAGCAGAGATTGTTGCAGATGATAATAGAGCCCAAAAGCCCATGATTGGTGAAATCTACACCAATTATGAAATCCGGTGTTTCAAAGCCGGAGCAATGGACTTCGATGACTTACTCTTTAAAATGAATGTTCTGCTGCACAATTTCCCCGAGATTCTCTATAAATACCAGAATAAATTTAAATACATTCTGGTAGATGAGTATCAGGATACAAATCATGCTCAGTACTTAATTATTAAGCAACTTGCTGCACGGCATGAAAATATCTGTGTAGTTGGTGATGATGCTCAGAGCATTTATTCATTCAGGGGTGCCAACATACAGAATATACTTAACTTCAAGAATGATTATCCTGATCTGAAGACATTTAAACTTGAACAGAATTACCGCTCAACACAAACAATTGTTAATGCCGCTAACAGTCTGATTGCCCGTAATAAAGATCAGATATTCAAACAAGTATGGACTGAAAATGAACCGGGGCATCCTATTCAGGTTCTAAAGGCAGCTTCTGAAATCGAGGAAGGGCAAAAGGTAGCTAACAGCATCTTCGAAATAAAGATGAATCAACAGCAACCTAATAGTTCATTTGCAGTCTTATACAGAACAAATGCACAATCAAGGGCTATTGAAGAAGCTTTAAGGAAACTAAATATACCCTATAGAATTTATGGAGGTGTTTCATTCTATAAAAGAGCTGAAATCAAAGATTTACTGGCATATTTCAGACTTGTGGTAAATCCACTCGATGATGAAGCTTTCAAAAGAATTGTTAACTACCCTGCACGCGGAATTGGAAAAACAACACTTGAAAAAATAGAACTCGCTGCAGTACAGACTAAATTGAGCAACATGCAGATTGCTCTGGAACCTGCAAGATATATTTCCGGTTTACCATCGGGTACAGTTGCTAAATTAGAACAGTTTGCAACGATGATTCAAGGTCTTCATTATCAGCTCCAAAAGCTGGATGCATATGAACTTGCTCAGAAAATTTCAGTAAGCTCAGGGTTGATGATGGAATTGATGTCGGACAAGTCAGAAGAAGGATTATCTAAATTTCAGAATAGTGAGGAGCTTATAAATGCAATAAAAGAATTCACAGAAAGAGAAGAGATAGATATTCCGATTGATAGTGATACAGAAGGCAGTAAAAGATCGCTCGACGTTTTTATGCAGGACATAGCTCTGATGACTGACGCAGATGATGACAAAGACGGGAATAATAATAAGGTAGTCCTGATGACCATTCATGCCGCGAAAGGTCTGGAATTCCCATTTGTATACATTGTAGGTTTAGAAGAGAATCTTTTCCCTTCTAATATGTCACTCACAACACGAGCAGAAATAGAAGAAGAAAGAAGGTTGTTTTATGTTGCACTCACTCGGGCAGAGAAGAAAGTTGTACTCTCATATGCCGAAACACGATACAGATGGGGCAATCTTACAGCTAATGAACCAAGCCGGTTTCTTGTAGAAATAGATGAACAATATCTCGAAAAAAGTCTCAGGAGAGTTCCTTCAGAAAAACCGGGTAGTTCACCTGTAATGAAGCAGATGCCTGCATATATGAAGAAGCCGCTTAATACACCTGCAACATCCGAAAGCAGCATGTTTCCGCCTAATTACGTCACACCGGTCGATGAAATCCAACCGGGAGTATCGGTGATTCATGAACGTTTTGGTAAAGGTAAAGTGCTTTCAATTGAAGGATCAGGACCTAATACCAAGGCCACTGTCTTTTTTGCGCAGGTGGGACAGAAACAACTGTTGCTCAAATTTGCCAAATTAAAAGTTGTTTAGGAAGCACTCCATAATTTATTTGTTGGTTGAACTTTATTTAATTTTTAGCATTATATTTGCAGTGTCTGTTTTGAATTATCTCCCTGCAGATTGAATTATCCTCATTTACTATAGTTTAACGCCAGTAAATAACTGAACCACACTGCTTAAACCAAAAAACAAAATAGGGGCTAAAAAGCCTGATTAAAATTAATTTATGGATTATAACAGCACGCGCGAAAAACTCATTATTCCCGAGTATGGTCGCAATGTACAAAAAATGGTTGCTTATGTAATGACGATTGAAGATCGTGAAAAAAGGACCAATCTTTGTAAAGCACTGGTAAATATTATGGCTCAGATACATCCTGAGCAAAGAGACACAGCCGATTACAGGCATAAATTGTGGGATCACCTCTATATAATTTCCGGATTTCAACTTGATGTTGATGGCCCATTTCCCGCTCCTTCACCGGAAGAAAGACTAGGTAGTCTGGGAAGGATTCCATATCCTCAGGAGAACATTAAATTCCGCCCTTACGGTAAGAATATAGCCAAAATAATAGAGAAGGCAACCACATTTGAAGAAGGTCCTGAAAAAGATGCACTTGTCAAAAATATAGCCAACCACCTAAAGAAATCTTACCTTAACTGGAATCGTGACTCAGTAAATGATGAACTGATTACAAACCACCTGATTGAACTCTCCGGTGGAAAACTAAAATTAAGTGATGACCTTCGTTTAGCCCACACTAATGAGCTTTTATCACGTAATGGCGGGCAACCTGGGAATTCTTCACAGGGTCAGAACCGGAAAAAGAAATTCATTCCCAGAGATAAGAATAGCAATTTCCGTGACATGCGTAATCGTAAAAAGAGTTAACTTGCTCCCTTAAATTAAAGCATTAAAAAGCTGATTTATGGGTTCATTTATAATTGATGGGAGTTGCAAGCTCTCAGGCGAGATCATTCCACAGGGTGCTAAAAATGAAGCATTACAAATCCTTTGCGCAGTATTGCTTACCTCCGAAACCGTAACAATTAACAACATTCCTGAAATTCTTGATGTCAACAAATTGATTGAGTTGTTGGCCGATATGGGTATTAAGGTAAACAGGAAAGGGCCGGGCAGCTATACGTTTAAAGCTGAAGAGGTAAATCTTGAGTACTTAAAATCCTCACAATTCAGAAAAAAAGGAGGAAGTCTCCGCGGATCTGTTATGCTAATTGGACCAATGCTGGGAAGATTTGGTAAAGCTTATATGCCTCAACCCGGAGGTGATAAAATTGGTCGACGTCGTCTCGATACGCATATATTTGGTTTACAGAAACTTGGAGCTCAATTTGATTTTGAAAATGTTAACACTTTTTATAGTGTTACTGCTAAGGAATTAAAAGGTTGTTATATGCTTCTTGATGAAGCCTCTGTAACTGGTACTGCCAATATACTAATGGCTGCCGTTCTTGCAAAAGGCAAAACTACCATATTTAATGCTGCTTGCGAGCCCTACCTTGTACAGCTTTGTAAAATGCTTAACAGAATGGGAGCAAGAATTTCTGGTGTTGGATCAAATTTATTAACTATAGAGGGTGTTGACAGCCTTAAAGGTACTGAGCACACTATGTTGCCTGATATGATTGAAATTGGTAGTTTTATCGGAATGGCTGCCATGACTCAATCAAACCTGGTGATAAAAAATGTTCATTATCAAGAGCTCGGAATCATTCCGGATGTGTTTAAACGACTAGGTATCAAATTACAGCTCAGGGATGATGATATAGTTATAACCGGACAGGATTGCTATGAAGTAGAAACATTCATGGATGGTTCAATAATGACGATTTCCGATGCTCCATGGCCGGGTTTTACTCCTGACCTTGTAAGTATTGCACTCGTTGTCGCGACACAGGCAAAGGGCAGCGTTCTTATTCATCAAAAAATGTTCGAAAGTCGTTTGTTTTTTGTCGATAAACTTATTGAAATGGGAGCTCAGATAATCCTGTGCGATCCACACCGTGCTACTGTTATCGGTTTAAACCGGCAAATAAGTTTAAGGGGAATTACAATGGCTTCTCCTGATATACGAGCCGGTGTTGCTCTTCTTATCGCAGCTTTATCAGCTAAAGGTAAAAGCAGAATCGACAATATTGAACAAATTGACCGAGGTTATCAGAATATTGATACACGATTAAATGCATTGGGTGCCTCTATTGAGAGGACTAATTAAATCACCGGCATATATCATTTACCGGTAAAACTGACAATTTGTCGGTAATTATGCAATGGCAGATTATTTGTATAAAGTATTGTTGTAAATTGAAATAACCCATTTTATTTAAGATGGGACTAATATTTATTCTATAATGAAACAGCGTAAAAAGCAAGAAACCGATATGGAGCAGAACGACAATGTAAATAAGTCGGAAGTCACTAACAAAGAAATCAATGAGGCAGAAGAGAATAAAAGCGTGGCAGCTGAAAGTGAAACTGATTTAAACACTGAACTGGTTTCATTGCAAAAGAAACTGGATGAAGCAAACGATAAGTATCTACGCTTGTATTCTGAGTTTGATAACTTTAGAAAAAGGGCTTTAAAAGAACGCATTGAATTGAGCAAAACGGCTTCCGAGCAGGTAATTATTGACCTGCTAACGATACTTGATGATTTTGAACGAGCAATCGTTTCATTTGGAAATGTTGAGGCAGTTGAACCCGTGAAGGAAGGTACCGTATTAATTTATAATAAGTTCAGGAATAACCTTGTGCAAAAAGGATTGAGTGAGATTGAGGCAATGGGAAGTGCGTTCGACACCGACTTCCATGAAGCGGTTGCTAATGTACCTGCGCCATCGGAAGAAAACAAGGGTAAAGTGATAGATGTTGCTCAAAAAGGATACACTTTAAATGGTAAAGTCATTAGATTTGCCAAAGTTGTAGTAGGTAATTAATGTGACAGATTAGCGGTCACTCTTAACAATCATGAGAACAGACACTGTGGCTAAAAGAGATTATTACGAAATATTGGAAGTTGACAGGAATGCAAGTGAAGCCGACATAAAGAAAGCATACAGGAAGAAGGCTATACAGTTCCATCCTGATAAAAATCCAGGCAACAAGGACGCCGAAGAGAAGTTTAAAGAAGCTGCTGAAGCATATGAAGTGCTGAGCAATTCTGAGAAGAGATCCAGATACGACCAATTCGGTCACGAAGGCGTAAGAGGTGGTCCGGGCGCCGGTGGATTTGGAGGTGGCATGAGTATGGATGATATCTTCAGTCAGTTTGGCGATATCTTCGGAAGTGCATTTGGGGGTGGATTTAGCGGATTCAGCTCAGGTGGCTCGCGCCGTAGAGTAAATAAAGGCACCGACCTTAGGGTAAAAGTGAAATTGTCGCTGAAAGACATAGCTAATGGAACCGAAAAGAAGCTTAAGGTAAATAAGCTCACTTCGTGCAAAACATGTAATGGACTTGGTGCAGCTGACAGTTCATCCTTCAACACCTGTCAACATTGTCATGGAACTGGTCAGATAACACGAGTTACCAGCACCTTTCTCGGACAGATGCAAACATCTTCAACCTGTCCGTATTGTAATGGAGAGGGTCGTACAATTTCAAGAAAATGCGAAACTTGTGGCGGAAGTGGAACTGTTAAGGAGGAGGAAGTAATTAGTATAAATATTCCGGCAGGAGTTACTGATGGAATTCAGCTTTCAGTTGGTGGAAAAGGAAATGCTGCTCCACGTGGCGGGGTTTCGGGTAATCTTATTGTTCAGATTGAAGAGATTCCTGATCCTGAACTTGTGCGGGATGGAACCAATATTCTATATGAGCATTATATAAGCTTCCCTGACGCCGCTTTGGGAACTTCAATTGAAGTACCTACAATTGAAGGTAGGGCAAGAATAAAAATAGAACCCGGCACTCAGAGTGGAAAGGTACTGCGTCTTAAAGGAAAGGGCATTCCATCACTCAACGGTTATGAGAGAGGAGATCAATTGATTAATGTCAATGTTTGGACTCCTAAAAACCTTTCACGGCAGGAAGAGGAGTTGCTTGAAAAGTTAAAAAGTTCAGAAAATTTCAAACCAAATCCAACAAGTAAAGACAGGTCATTTTTCGACAGGATGAAGGAATACTTTCAATAGGATGAACAAACAATTCATATTCACTATATAATAAAGAAAGGGGTAGGTATGTTAAATACTATACCCCTTAATTTTACCCACAATTCCTAAATTATGATAATATTTTCGGCAAGGAATGTTACAAAACGGTACGCCAACCATGTGGCACTGGATAAAGTAAGTATTGACATTCCGAGACAAAGCATCTTCGGTTTGCTTGGCCCTAATGGTGCTGGAAAAACCTCGTTAATCAGAATAATTAATCAGATAACTGGACCGGATGAAGGTGAATTATACTTCAACAATCAAAGGCTAACACCAAGACATATTGAGCAAATTGGATATCTGCCCGAAGAGAGAGGTTTATACAAAAAAATGAAAGTCGGTGAACAGGCTCTCTATTTGGCACAGCTAAAAGGTGTTCACAAACATGACGCTTTACGTAAACTGAAAATCCTATTCGAGAAATTTGAAATACAGGGCTGGTGGAACAGGAAAGTTGAAGAACTTTCTAAAGGAATGCAACAGAAAGTGCAGTTTATTGTGACAATCATACATGAACCTGATCTGCTAATATTTGATGAACCATTCAGCGGATTTGACCCAATAAATGTAAATCTGTTAAAAGAAGAGATACTTGAACTTCAAAAAAATGGAAGTACTGTAATATTTTCCACACATAACATGGCATCAGTTGAAGAATTATGCGACAATATTGCATTAATCAACAACTCACGAAAAATACTTGATGGAAGTGTTAAGGATATCAAGAATCAATATAAGACAAACACTTATGCAGTACTGCACGAAGGGACAAATGGATCAGTATTGCCATGGTTACCATTTGGTGCAACACTGGTAAGTAATGAAGAAGCAGACCACGGCTATCAGAGCATAGTAAGGCTTCAGGCAGGATCAAATCCCAACGAATTAATATCCGCACTGCTACCCCATGTTACTATATATGGACTAAATGAGATTGTTCCTACAATGAATGATATCTTTATTCAGACAGTTAAAGGAGCCGCCATGGGTGCAGAAATAAATACCACTAATGCAAACTAAACACTGATGCCATGAACAAAGTCTTACTGGTTATAAAGAGAGAATACCTATCCAGAGTGCAAAAGAAGTCATTTATTGTAATGACAATTCTTGGCCCAATTCTTATGGCTGCGTTATTTATTGTACCTGTTGTACTTGCACAGATGTCTGACGAAACAAAGAAAGTTCTTGTACTTGATGAAACAGGATGGTTTGAAGGAAAGTTTGAGAATTCCGATATTTTTGAATTTACGCAATTAAACACTGACATAGAGGCTGCAAAGATTAGCTTAGGCGAACTTGACGGCTATGCCCTGGTCTATATTCCCAAACCGGCTGTATCTGTACCCTCATCAGCAATTGTGTACAGCAAACGGCAAGTAAGTATCGACCTCAAAAGTTATGTAAATAATGTGATGACAAAAGAGGTTGAACGTCAAAAGTTAAGTGCCGAAATATACAAAGAGATAAATAAGAATAATCCCGAAGCTCTTGCTATACATGCTGATTCAGTCACCCCTGAAAGCATAAGGAGCAATGAAATCTTTAAAAATATCAAAACTGAAATCCAAATTACTTCAATACAGATAAAAGAAGAAGGAAAAGAGCAAAAAAGCTATGCAGAAGCAAGTATGGGTATAGGCATGTTTGCCGGTGTCCTGATTTATTTCTTTATTTTCCTCTTTGGTGCTCAGGTGATGAGAGGGGTAATTGAAGAAAAAGTTAGCAGGATTGTTGAGGTTATCGTTTCATCTGTTAAACCTTTCCAGTTGATGATGGGAAAAATAGTCGGAGTGGCACTTGTCGGTTTGACTCAGTTTCTGTTGTGGGTGGTTTTAACATTGTTAATAGTAACTGTATTCCAGGCTGCGATGCCCGAAGCATTTAACCAAAAACAAAATACTGAGGTATTCAAAGGCGATACCATGTTGCCCGAAGGTGTCAGTGCTGATCAAATACCTGAGGAGGAAGCACCAGCCGGAACTTTATCAATAGTTACAGAAGCATTGGGAACGATAAATTACGGGGTAATGATTTTTTCATTCCTGTTTTATTTCATCGGGGGCTACCTGCTTTATGGAGCTATGTTTGCAGCCATTGGTGCTGCCGTTGATAATGAGACAGACACACAGCAGTTTATGATGCCTATAACTGTTCCTTTAATTCTGGCAATAGTTATGGCTCAATTTATACTACGTAATCCGGATGGGCCAATATCATTCTGGTTTTCAATGATTCCATTTACATCACCGATCATTATGATGATAAGAATTCCATTTGGAGTTCCTTATTGGGAATTAGCCCTTTCGATGGCAATTTTAACTGTTTCTTTTGTAATAGCCGTATGGATGGCCGGTCGTATTTACAGGACGGGAATCCTTATGTATGGCAAGAAAGTAACATATGGTGAGTTATGGAAGTGGCTTTTTTATAAAGGATGATATATATTTGATTGATAGATTTAACGATTCCATATCATGGCAAAAATCCTGGTGATCGATGATGAGCGTGCAATAAGAAGCACTCTACGTGAAATACTTGAGTATGAAGGATATCAGGTTGATGACTCTCCTGATGGCCCGACAGCGTTTCAAATGGTACTGACCGAAAAATATGACATCATATTATGTGATATTAAGATGCCGCAAATGGATGGCATAGAAGTTCTCGATAAACTTTTGTCATTATACGATATACCGGTAATCATGATTTCAGGGCATGGTAATATTGAGACAGCTGTTGATGCCATTAAAAGAGGTGCTTATGACTACATCTCAAAACCCCTTGACCTCAACAGACTGTTGGTTACCATCAGAAATGCAATGGAAAGAACCAGCCTTGTGAAGGAAACAAAAGTTCTCAAACGCAAGGTCAGTAAGACATATGACATGATTGGAGAATCAGAGCCTATGCAGCAAATAAGAGCTATGATTGATCGTGTTGCACCTACAGATGCAAGAGTTCTTATAACCGGAAGCAATGGAACTGGAAAGGAACTTGTAGCAAGATGGCTGCATGAATTGAGCAACCGCTCTACGGGTCCTTTTGTGGAGGTAAATTGTGCTGCAATTCCAGGAGAACTGATTGAGAGTGTATTATTTGGGCATGAAAAAGGGTCCTTTACTTCTGCAATTAAACAACGAAAAGGAGACTTCGAGCAAGCTAGTGGTGGTACACTATTCCTTGACGAAATAGGCGATATGAGTCTGGCTGCTCAGGCAAAGGTATTAAGAGCACTTCAGGAAAATAAGATTATGCGTGTAGGTGGTGAAAAGGACATAGCTGTTGATGTTAGAGTAATAGCAGCTACGAATAAAGATCTGAAAAAGGAAATTGAGAATAAAAATTTCAGAGAAGACCTTTACCATCGTTTGAGTGTGATACTTATACATGTGCCTACACTGAATGAACGACCGGATGACATACCATTACTGGCAGACCACTTTATTGCTGAAATATGCGATAATAATGGGAAACCTCTGATGACATTCACTGATGAAGCTTATGAGGAATTAAAAAATAAGGAGTGGACCGGTAATATAAGGCAGTTGAGAAATGTTGTAGAAAGATTGGCTATTCTTTGTGATAATGTAATAACAGACGAAGCTGTAAGAAAGTACAGTTAATTCAGCACATCTACTATTTATATTCCTAAGGGAAGTGATCTGAAATACCCAAATCGATATTTGGTATAAGTTGACTATGGCATATTTTTTGTATTTTTGCACCATATACATACCTATGGGGCTGACTGGTTTTGACAGCAAGGAAGTGGTAATGTAAGCATGTCGGGTGTTGTGAGAGTGACCCGTTAATCCCAATTCACAGAGCCAATAACTGGCAACGATTACAATTACGCGTACGCCGCTTAATCAAGGATTAAGACGCCTACTGCTCTCCGGGAAGCTTTGCGCGACAGCGTCCCGTTAAGAGCATCATAAAAGTCGCGATAAGACAGGTAGAGCTCTGATGTCTGTACGAAAACCAAAAGAGCTAAGGAACCTGCAGGGCTGCTTTTTCCCAACTGGTTCCCTACAAACAACTAAAAGCTAAACATGTAGAAAGCACTATTGCTGCTTGTTTGGACGCGGGTTCGACTCCCGCCAGCTCCAC
>DIOT01000019.1 GCA_002426195.1 Bacteroidales bacterium UBA5507
GCCGTTTCACCGAAATACTCACTACTCAGCTTTGGCTATGATAGACTTCAACAAACTGGAGAATTGGGTTCTAGAAAAAAGACCAATAATAAATGGTTTGAGACACAAGATAGTATAAACTATTGGGAGGATTTCTTTAAACCAAAAATAGTTTGGAAACGCGTTGGTTCAATTCTACGATTTGCTTACGATGAAAGTGGAGCATTAGCATTGGATAGTACGTGTTTCGCGACCGGGCAGCATTTAAAATTTTTGCTTATTGTTCTGAATTCCAAAATTGGCAAGTACTTATTGAAAGATTCACCACAAACAGGGACAGGAGACTTATTGATAAGTGTTCAAGCAATAGAACCACTTAAAATACCAATTCCTGATTCAATTACAGAAATATCATTTGAAAGGTTAGCAGACGAAATTATGAATGAAAATAAAGCAGGCAGAAGTATCGTTCGTTTGGAGAAAGAAACATGTCAAATGCTTTATAAGTATTACGATTTTGATGAAGAGGAAATCGATTTTATTGAATGTTTATATAACCAATAGTTTTCCTCTCATGAAGATCTAAATCATATAGATCGAAGATAATTTCATCTATCTTATGCTCTAATTCTACTATTGGTTGGTGCTTTTTTATCAATTCTTTAATTTGAATTATTATTTCTTTAAACTTCAAATTTTGTAGTTCTGAAATTTTGATAACAGGAATTTTATCAAAGAATATTTTGCTCAGCTCTCTCGTTCCACCCTGTAATTCAGGGAAATTTTCGCGAAAACAATATTTGAAAATTGAAGAATTTAAAAATGCAGTTAGAAATTCAATGCACTCACCTGTTATTATAAAGCATTTCTGATTCGTCAGAAAGCCCTCGTCATCATATACAAATGGTAGGTATTTTGTCATATTGGGAAATATTATTTTTGGTTTAAAGAAATCCTCAATATAAGCACAGTTTCTCAAATTGTATATCGTATCGCCTTTATCAGCACGTTGTTCAAGTTTTGAATGGAACATATTAAGGTGCTTCTTGATAGCCGGATAATCATCTACATTTACTGGTTCTATACTCTTTTCCTTAATTCCATTGTGTGTATTAATTATCCACATATCTGCAAAGTCTACACTATATCTTTTAATATCCCTGCCTCTTAAAATCGGTCGTATAATTTCTTCACTTTTAGAATCTTCTTCAATCAATTCATTCCGTTTATTATTATTAATAATGAACGCTTCATTATAACCAGTTTTGATACCATAATTAATCCGAATATCCCATTCAAATAATGGCACTCCATTCATTTCAATTTTTCTTTTTATACGTTGCTCTATTGGGGCTGTAATAATCCAGCTTTCCGAATTAGTATATGGTGTAAGATGTGAATTTTGTCTAAAATATTCGCTGATTTTAATGATACATTTACTAGATATTTATATTTTAGACGATCATCTTTAAATTATACTATAATTGATAAACTTAAACAACTAAAAAATGATTTACGGTTATATTCGTGTAAGTACAGACAAGCAAACAGTAGAAAACCAAAGGTTTGAAATTAGCCAGTACTGCAAGAGACAGGAAATTGTTGTAAATAAATGGATCGAAGAAACTATTTCAGGAACAAAGAAAATTGAAGATCGTCGTCTCGGCATACTTTTAAAAAGAATGAAAAAAAGTGATATTCTAATTTGCTCTGAGCTTAGTCGATTAGGTAGAAACCTTTTAATGATCATGGGGGTTCTTAATGAATGCATGAATCGAGACATCCAAGTCTGGACTATAAAAGATAATTATCGACTCGGAAGCGACATTAATTCAAAAGTTCTAGCGTTTGCATTTGGATTATCTTCGGAAATTGAACGTAATCTCATATCTCAACGAACCAAAGAAGCACTTGCACGAAAGAAAGCTGAAGGAATAATCCTAGGTAGACCAATTGGTAGGAAATCATCCAAGACCAAATTAACAGGTCAAGAGAAAAAGATTCAAGAATTACTGGATAGAAAGGTTTCATATTCAGCTATTGGTAGGATTTTAAATGTACACAGACTTACTGTTTCAAGTTTTGTAAAAGCAAGGAAATTACCACTTGATTAAATATTTTAAAAGGCAACCAGCCAGCAGTCAACAACCTTTAGTCAAGAAAAAAAAAGTGCCTTTTATTATCCATTGCTTATATTATGTATAATCCATATATTTGATCGCTCTCTTGAGAGTGGATTAGAGTTGTTATTTGAAGATCTATAATGCTTTCTGGTTACATTTTCAATGTTTAAAAATAGATAATGTTGTTCAAAAAAAGAAAGTCTAATGACCAAAGAAAAAATCAAAGCTATCCTGGACAGAATTGATACCTTGCAGGAGCAACTGCTCTCGTTACCTGATGATATGCTCTTAAGCATTGACCCTCGAGATAATGAATCTCTGGAGCAGGGCTTGAATTTTATCAAAAGCTATAATGAGAATTTGAACCAATTTACTGTCAGTTCCACCAAGCTGGCAGAACAGGTAAAGACTTACCTTGGCATAAATCCTGAAGAGGATGAATTGGAACAAGAATCAAACAATAGGATTAAGAGGGACCGAATTATCAAAGAACTTGACAAAACCAGCCCTCATACGCTTGATGAAGATTTTACGTATAAGCGGCCTTTTGGTTTTATCTTGCAGGACTCGGCAATTAAAGGCTTGAAGACATGGAAAAATATGTATTTGCATGTCCTTAATTTGTTGAGAGTTAAGGATTCAAATAAATTTTCAGTATTACCGAAAGATGAGAAGTTTATTAGCAAACGTGGTAACCCTCTTTTCTCGAAAACTGGTAAAGATTTACGGGTAGCTGAAAAATTGAATGAGGGACTTTTTGTTGAAGTTAATTTATCAGCCAACATGATCAGGAACAATATAAGGGAATTGCTCAGCTATTTTGACATAGAGCCTTTGAGCATGAAGGTTTATTTAAGGGAAGACAGAGATGCCGGTTGAAATGACAAAATGAATTATTGTACACAAATAAAACCTTATTGAAATGGACATTCTTAAAAGTAATTTCAAAACGTTAGTTGATATTTTATTCAAGGCTAAGAAACAAGTAGTATTATCCCTGCCGAATATCAATACTGAATTGGCAGATACAATAATTGATTTAAAAACAAAGGGGCTGCAGATTACGGTCTTCATTGAGATTGACGAGCAATCCTATCGCACTGGTTATGGTGAGATTGAAGCACTAAAAAAGCTTACTGCTGCTAATGTAACAGTAAGTGATAAGAAAAATGTTAACCTATACTTTATTATAGTGGATAGCATCGGCTATTTCCATTTTCCCAAGAGTCGGTTTACTGAAGAAGAAGGTATTGCCTATGATCTCTTCCCAATGGAACCAAATCAGGTGAAAGCCCTGAAATTTCTTTTTGTCGTTCTGGATGAAGAAGATGAAATAGAAGATGAGATAATTGAGCATATTGATCTTAACGTAATACAAACTATTACTGGCAGCATTAAAACACCGGATAAGGACACTATCCGGGAACTGATTACTACTATCACTAATGATCCCCCCTTAAAACCTGAATACAATAGGAAACTGAGTGTATACACAGCTAAGTTTCAATTTGTTGAACTCAAATTCAAGGGGGCAAACCTACATGTCAAAAAGATAAAACTTCCATCTAATGCATTGCCATTTAGAGATGCAAAACTTAAGAAAGCTGTGGAAGCCAACCTTAGAATGTTCACAGAATTGCCTGAACAGGAATTTATGAAACCTTTCTTTGACCTGAAAATTGAAGTAGAAATACTTCGTGATAAGTATTTGGTATATCTGAAAGAAAGGGATAAGAATCTTATAAAGAGAGAAAAGAAAGTAGAATTTGAAAAAGAGCTAATTCTTATTCAGAAGAAAGTGGAAGAAGTCAAAAAAGCCCTGTTAAACAAGTTGCAGGCTGAAATTGGCAAGTCAAGAGATAGTATAATAGGAAATCTTGCAGAGTTCTTGCAGGTTAACCAGGTTGATAATTTAATTGGATTAGAAGGTGAAACCTTGAAAAAAGAGATAGAGTACACAGCTAGACAAATTGTCGGCAATATACATTTCCCGTTAGCTTCAAAGCTTCTGGAAGGAATAAGCTTTACACATTCATTTTATGATATAACGTGGGATGACCTTAATAATCCAAAAGTGCTAAAAGAAATGGTTGATAAAAAACTAATTCAACCGTATGATGCGTCTTTCATTAGTGAAAATGTCATAGGTGTAACTGACGAAAAATCCGGAATATTATTTTGAAAGCTAGAAATTGGTTGCAATAAATTAAGTAGTACTTAACTAAAATATTTACATAATGGAATCATTTGACTCAACTAAAAGAAGTCTTTACGAAATTTTAAAAGATGTAAATTCCGGCAAAATTCAATTGCCCGATTTCCAACGTGGGTGGGTATGGGACGATAACCGGATTAAGGGTATCCTTGCAAGCGTGGCTAAATCATTTCCAATCGGTGCTATTATGCTCCTTGAAACGGGGAACGAAAATATCCGTTTCAAGACAAAACCTGTCGAAGGGGCTACAAATATTAACGGTTATAAACCTGAGATGCTAATACTTGATGGGCAGCAAAGAATTACATCACTTTTTCAGGCAATCATTACAAATAAAGTTGTTAATACCCGAAATGCCAAAGGTTATGAAATTAAGCGGTGGTATTATATAAATATGGAGAAAGCTCTGGATCCTGGTACTGATTTGGAAGAAGCAATTTTTTCAATTAATGAAAAGAAAATTATTACCGGAAATATTGGTAGGGAAATAGTTCTTGACCTTACTAATGATGATAAGGAATTTGAGAATTTAATGTATCCTGTGAGTATGGTTGATGAGTATGATATATGGCGCACAAAATTCATTGAATACTGGGATTACGATAGGGATAAGATTAAATTCTGGAATGAGTTTGAAAAGACAATAATTAAGGGATTTAACAGCTATAATCTTCCTGTAATAGTTATGAAAAAGGAGAACCCCAAAGAAGCTGTGTGCCAGGTTTTTGAGAAAGTAAATACGGGTGGTGTCTCTTTAACGGTGTTTGAATTACTAACAGCCACATATGCTACGGATAATTTCTACCTGAAAGATGATTGGGACAGTATAAAAAAGAGATTCAACGAATACAAAGTGCTTAGAAATACTAGCAACACAGATATTATTCAGGCAATCACCCTTTATTCTACCTATTTAAAAAGATGCAAATTCTTGGCTGAAGGCAGTAAGGAAGATATACCCGTTGTAAGTGCAAAAAGGAAGGAAATGCTTAACTTATCCTTGGTTGATTATGAGAAATATCGTCATGATATTGCAAGTGGATTTATAAAAGCTTCTAAAATCTTGGTTGAAAACCATATCTATACTGCTCGTGATCTGCCTTACAGTACTCAATTGGTTCCGATGTCTGTGATCCTGGCAAAACTTGGCTCAATGATTGACAATGTTGGGAACAAGAGTAAGCTTATGCGTTGGTTCTGGTGCGGAGTTTTTGGGGAGTTGTATGGATCAGCCAATGAAACCAGGTATGCCTTGGATGTAGTTCAGGTGATAGACTGGATTGAGAACAATGGACCTGAGCCTAAGACTATATATGATGCTAATTTCTCACCTTCACGCCTTAATACACTTCGTACCAGAAATAGTGCAGCCTATAAAGGTGTATATGCTTTACTGATGGAGGATAATACAAAAGATTGGCTTTCAGCAACTAAGATTGATTTTAGTACTTATTTTTCTGAATCCATCGATATACATCATATTTTCCCTGTAGCATGGTGTGAGAAAAGAGAAAATAATATTCCACGGAGTGATTTCGATAGTATTATTAATAAAACACCGCTTTCAGGTCCTACAAATCGCTTTGTAAGTGGAGATGCACCCAGCAAGTATCTGTCCCGCCTTAAAGCGAAAATTAGCGTGCCTGATGATGTTGTAGATGACATTTTGAGATCACATCTAATCAGCCCTGAATTTCTTTATAGTGATAACTTCTATGGCTTTTTTGCCGACCGCAAGGAAAAGATTCTTACCCGCATTGAAAACGCAACCGGCAAGCCTATTCCACGTGATCAGGCAATCCCGGAGGATGAAATGACAATCATTGAGAATGCTGATGGAGATGGATCAGAAGTTGAATGAAATGTCAAATGGAAAATCTTTCGAAGAAAAGGATGGTGCTAGTTCAAAAACAATTATTTTTTTACAGACATCTGTTATGTCAGAATCATTGATCTATAACCTAACTAACCAAATCCAGAGGGGTCAGTATGCCGGAATGACAAGACACCTAAAATAAAGTGACTTTCTAGTGGTTTCGCGATTTTTTTTGGAATATAGATTTATAGTTATACCTTAGTGAAGATTTTTACTTTGATTCAGAGTCTAAAGACTGTTGGTTTGACAATCCATCAAATAATAGAGAATAAATTACTGCAATGTATTTTGTATATGCGGCATTTATAGCAATGCTATTGATTATATAATAACATTGCAGACTTTTTTAGATAAATACTTGAAATATCGACTTGGTAAAATTTAAATATATACACTATGAGCAATTCATTTTTAGTATTTCAAGATCCGAATACTTATAAATTTGGGTTTAAAGATGAAAATGGCAGAGTTTTAATACAGCCAATCTATGATAATTGTAAAGGATTTTCTGAAGGCTTAGCTGCATGTAGATTAAATGGGAAGTGGGGGTTTATAGATGAACTTGGGTATGTAATGATACAATTTAAGTATTTTGACGTATCTAAGTTTAGTCAAGGCCTCGCTGGCGTAAGACTATATGATGCTTGGGGATTTATAAATAAATTTGACAAACTAGTTGTTGGATTTAAGTATGAATACATATTGGAGGATTTTCAAATCTTTGCTGGTGTTAAAGAACCAGCCGCAGTAGTTGGATTAATGACAAGAAAGCATCAAGCGAGGTGTACACACATATTGATTAACCGGGAAGGCAAAGTTTTAGATGATGATTTATACTAAATAGTTAGAAAGTCGTCTATATAAATTTCTCATCAATTCTTGTTGTAAGGTTTTCTAGTGCAAAAGGCAATGTATTTCAAAATAAGCAGCATAAGAAAAGCAGGGTGTAATAGAACGCTTCTAATTTAAAAGTGAAAAATTGGTCTATAATCATGGATTTAATGAAAGCTGCCGGTACGTTGGATCCTGAAGAATAATTCTTGACTGACTTTAAAGAACGAATGGATATACGGCAGGATGATAGCTGAATTATCAAAGTTTAACCTTAAGAAGTTATAATCTCACATTATAGCCTCTAGGTGATAATGAGGAATTATGATCTATTTAAAAATGCTAACGTGTAAGGGTAATTATCAAAATAATTGTAAATTGAATTTTCAATATTATTTTGTTTTTGTAAGGTATTTATCTGAATTTTGTGTGAAATTACAACCATTAGTAATTTCCCTTTCGATTGGCTGTAGGTACTATTTTAACTGATTTTACTCCTGTTACTTGAAATTGAATAAGTTAACAATCAAATCCATCAAAACCCTCTAGATTAAGACCAAGTAATGGAGGAGACAATAATATACGACTTTCATCAGAAGATGACAGATGAGAGGCTTAACGGTCATCACAACTATGAAAGTGACCTAAAAGGATTATATCGTAAGATACTATCCGAGATGGCTGCTGAATATACAATGTATAGGGAATATGCACCAGAGTTCTTGTCGAGTCTGGAAACCAATAGCGAACATTCTGTTTCTTATTCCATCCTTATATTCTTTGAGTTGTATGAGCAACTTATGGCAACAAGGGAGTTTCGTTTCTTCGACGTATCCATAATGGATAATGATGCGGATGATGATATATTTGAAAAGATGAAGCCGATTCTTAAAGCCTCATATTCGAAAAATAATCAACAAAGATTGTCTGAAGATAACTTTGATATTTCAACGCTTTCAGACATTGACAAAAGAGAGATGGCAGCATATATTATTAGGCACCTTCAAGCATATTCCAAGCAATTGAATTGGAGTAAAGATATAGTTGATGTTACCATGATGCTGTTAATTTTTCTACGACAAATATTAGGTTCAATTAACAATGCAGAATTATTTTATCATGCAGCAGGAATGTTTATTGATAGATTAACCTCTTCGGAATATTATCAGGCAGGACGTGATATAGCAGAAGAAGTAATTTTATCTTCATATAAGGACGGCATTTCAGAAGTTGGTTATTTCAATTCGTTTCGCTTGTATTCAAATATTGGGAGTATCCATGCTTCATTAATGTATGCTAATCTTAGTTTAACATGCATTCTGAAAAAAGCAACCTCCGTATTCCGAAAAGTTGGTTAAGGAAATAGTTTGCCAATGCATAAAATTTTTTAGAAATGTAGGACTATGTCCATGGGCGGCAAAGATTTATTGTGAAGTACCTGTTGAACTAAAATTCCTCGGCCGTGAAAGGAGAACACTTGACCACAGCTATTTTACTGTATTATTAGCGATGATGGAACCTTCTTTGCCATCGAAGCTTTTGGATTATCTGTACAAAGAAAGAGAAGAAATACTGGCTGGAGGAGTAAGTGAAGTATTACCGTGGCTCGTGACATTGTACAATCTAAGAAGGTATTATCCAACTGCAGATTATAGTATAGCAGGCTTTGGTTTTTTTCTTAATATTTTTGAAATGATCGTTCCAGCAGGTATAGTGAAAAATTATAAGGATATTATAGAAGCAGATTCCAAAGACCTGAAAAGTCACTTGAAACAATCACTGATTAAATTGAATGAAACACGAAATGTTGCTGATTTTGTTTATGATAATAAAAGTGCTATCAGGATTTCCAGCCGCTTAATTGAAAATAGTATAAAGACAAAGGATGCGTCTGGATTCCTACTTTCAATGATGCTAAAGTCCGATTATAGTATATTATTAAAGGAAAAGGAGTCGAAGGAGCTTGCACCACTTATATTGCCAGAAGTAAATGTTGACAGCTTCGAAACACTTTACGAGGACAATGTCGAATTTTTAAATGAATTGCCTGTCGGCCCAAATATATCTATGAACTGGCTAGCATTTTCAGAAGGAAAATTGTTTCAGCTCCAACTATTGAACAGAGAATATTCCTTTTCATTATTAAGCAACTGGAATTATGATATGTTCAGAGAATTAGTTAATAACAATTATTTCGTTGATCTTACCTTTGATGATACAGTAAAAGATAAAGGAGAAATAAGACAGATATCACCAGAAGAATTTGAAGAAGAGGAGAAAAAGGTTGCGAGGAAATTAAATATAGCAAAATTATCAGTTGCTAAAAAAGCAGAAGAAGTATACATTGTGAAGGATATGGAGTTATCCAAATATCCCCACAATTTATTTCTGAATGAAGATGGTGAATTAATAGCCAAGCATGTTCCAGTCACAAACGTTCTTTCAACAGAATGGTTACTCCAAACAAATGGTGCAGCTCCATTACCTGTAGCTTACAGTAAATCCATTTGGATTCCTGTTGAAAGCGAAGATTTTGAATTAAACTGGTTGTATAGTGGTATTGAGAATACATTACAGGAGAATACATTTGAAGTGTTCAAGCAGGTAGAATTAGAAAAGGAAAAATCCTCATCTTCTTTGTGTGCTATTCAGGTTCAATGAAAACAGAGTTTTTTAGGAACAATGTTACTTCAATTGTCAAGAGATTTATTGCTCAGGGTTATGAGGCGGTTGTTGCGCCTTATTGGGCTTTAGATGTTACCATTCCTCGGTATTGGCTACCGGAGTTTTTAAAATCGCTTGATGCTGGGTTAACTATTTCGCAGACAATGTTCAATGCTAACATGAAAGTAAATGAGAAATATCCTACGCCAGCGGCTTGGGCCTGTTTACATTTGTATGGAAACCCAAATCTGAAGACTAATGCCATATAAAATGCCCTACACATAAAATGGTGATTCAGAGGTTAATCAAGCTTTGAAAATCTATCAAATTTTTTGTTTGGTTCACAATAAAGAGATTCAATATAGCCACCTCTGTGCAGATGTAAAACGATATGTGCATAACTTTAACAAAACAAAAACGAGCAACAATCAATTTCATGAACGGAAAATATATTGAATTATTAAATAGACAACTGATAGAACTTGAAAAGATAGGAACAAATCCATATACGGTTTCTGAGTGGTCATTCGGAGTTGAAGCATGGAAATGTCAAATTGCAATGTAATTGGTTCTTCGTCAAATTTGG
>DIOT01000046.1 GCA_002426195.1 Bacteroidales bacterium UBA5507
TGCAACCGCGAAATCAAATGCGGTTACCATTATACACCCCGGCAATATTTCTCAGATCTCAAACGCCAGGATCCTCACTTCTCAATTACACAACACCATGGATCTCCTCATTGGGATCTCCATTCACCAGTCTCACATAACCATGGTGATGCTAATTGGAATCCAAATGCCTCATCACAACCTGCACCACCGCAAACCATTTCAGATACCATCACGTCACCCTCAAATTTATCTCAACATCAGAAACCGATATCCAAGGTCTCCAATCATTTTACCACAAATCAGAAAGAACCAACAGGTCCCCATCTCTTACACACCTACCCTGAACCCAGTGAACTATTTTCTGTACCTCAACCCAACCAACCAAAAAAACATCCCGACTTTATTCCACACAAATACCTGAAACGTTCACTCTCCCTCAACTCAAACTTCGTCCGATTCCTTCGCAAACATTTCTCTGATCTGCAGATTGCAGAGGCAGCCAACAACTATCTGTTGGGTGCCACGAGAAAGAAGGAAGTAATATTCTGGCAAATTGATATCGATGGGAAAGTCCGGACCGGTAAAATCATGCAGTACAACCCACAAACCGGCCGACGCATCAAAACTGGGTATGGTGGTATTAACTGGGTTCACCACAAGCTGAAGAAATCCAACCCTTCATTCTCCGACTTTAACCTCTCTCAGTGCTACTTTGGTGAGCACCTCCTCCGTCTCTACCCCGATAAACCGGTAGCGATCGTTGAGGCTGAGAAAACCGCAGTAATAGCAAGTATGATCTACCACAACTACAACTGGCTTGCAGCTGGAAACCTCAACGGTCTCAACATCGAAAAGTCAAGAGTCCTCCGCAATAAAACCGTCATCCTCTATCCCGACTCCGGATGCTATGACCGGTGGCTCAGGAAAGCTGAACAAATAAACATCGAGCTCTCCCTAAATCTTTCCGTCTCCGATTTACTGGAGCATTTCGCAACCCCTCAACAAATCCACCACGGCTACGACCTTGCCGACTATGTCATCGAACAACTAAAATATACGAAGTAACGTAAGAAACAACAAACAATAATGCAACATATTTCATCTATTGACACAAGATGTCAATATCTCTTTTTAATTTTGCCCAATTTCCTATTACATTCTTTGTGGTTGATTATGAATGTTTTTTTGTATTTTTGTTTTTCATAACTCATCAGCATGATACACTTTGATAATTATTCAATTTGGAATTGATCAATTAATAACCTTTTAAATCCGATATATAGATCTTCTGATGTTCTGATAAATCAATAGCATACAATAATATGAAAACTGAAAGTCATTCCATTAATGATGTTTTAGCAAAGAATGCAACCTCATTCTTTATACCGCCGTTCCAAAGAGCATATGCATGGGGAAGACCGGAAATTGAGCGTTTTTTTAACGATATATTGCGTATAGTGAATTCAGAACTTGATCCCAAGCAGCATGATAAGCTGGAGCACTTCTTCGGGACACTTGTCATTAAAGAGGAAAAGTCCGGTTTCGCGAATAAATCTGTAGTTGTGGATGGACAACAACGTCTTACAACCACATTGTTGTTTCTTATTGCATTACGAGATTTAGAAATTGAAGAGGCAAATCAGGATTTCATAACCCATAACTATCTTACAAATACCACATCGAGTTTTCAAGACAAAATCAAGCTTAAACAAGTAACAAAAGATTGGGAATCATACAGGGCGCTGGTTACAAAAAATCAACCTGACCCGGGTATCGTTTTTAATGCTTACAAGCTTTTTTTTAAATTGATTGAGGATGTCAAGCGTACCAATCCTGAAATAAAATTAGAGCACTATCTAATAGCAATCCAGAGAATCAATGTAGCTGTAATCTTTTTGGATGAGCGTCCTTTTAAAGGTGAGGATCCACAAATTATTTTTGAAACGTTAAACTCGCTAGGTAAACCCCTTACATTGTCTGATTTGGTCAGGAACTTTGTCCTTTTAAACATGGAAAGTTCTAATCAATCAGAAATTTACGAAAAAGTATGGCATCCCAAAATTGAGTTAATCCTGAACGACAATACTTCAAAATATTTTCGTGATTATCTTCAGTACAAAACAAGAACCTCTATCAAAGTAGTTAGCGACAACAATACAAAAGAGATTTATCAACTATTTAAAGATTTTGTTGAAGAGGAGTTTACTAACCACAACGACTTCATTAATGATATTGTACGTTTCGTTGGTTGGTATAAATGGATTATAACAGAAGTTGTTACAGACTGTATTTATACGGATTCAACGAGAGATAAAGAAGTTAAAGAGCTTCTGAGAAATATTTTCCACGACATCAAAGCAGAAGCTTTTAAACCGTTTGTGTTAGGCCTGCTGGAATACAATCAGGATAAGCGTAAGAATGTGCACTTGAGTGATGATCTCTTGATTTCAATATTGGAGACCATACGTACCTATCTGATTCGAAGAAGAATATTAGGTCTCACCCAGGGTGAAAATAAAAATATGGTTCTTTTGAGTAAGCATATCGAAAACCTTGCTCTTGGCAATGTTTCAATAATCGATTTACTTACAAATATGTTCTACAGATTGAGATTCCCGAACAACTATGAAATAAGGAATACCTTGCTTTTAATGAATTTCTATGAGGGATTGAAGAAGTACTCGAAATTTGTTTTAGGCAAGATTGAAGAAAATAACACAAAGGTTGCGGTAGATTTTCGTAATCCAAAGATAACGATTGAACATATCATGCCCCAGAATTTAAATGAAGATTGGATAAATGACTTGGGCGAAAATTATAATGAAGTTCATAAAAGATATTTGCACAACATTGGAAATTTAATTCTGACAGAATTTAATAGTGAAATAGGAAATAAGTCTTTCATTACAAAAAAAGAAAAACTATCAACTTCATCCTTAAACTATAGATTGGATGTAATCAACAGAGATATTTGGAATGAAACCAGCATCGAGGATCATCAAAAAAATATGATCTCATGGTTTCTGAATACTTTCCCTCTACCGGATGATTATAAAGACAAAGACAATTGGAATGTGAAAATTGTTGAGAGTATGCGATTCTCACCGTTGGATACCGATGCCGGTAATCTAGCCGAGGGTAATAGGCCTACAGAGATTATCATTGATGGGTTTACTTTTAAAGCAACATACTGGCAAACCGTGTTCATTGCTTTCCTGGACTATTTAAAGAAAAGTCCCGAATATGATTTTGATGCAATTCTGGACAATCAGTTTGAACTGTTCGGAAAAGATGTAATCGTTAAATGGCATATATTGAAGCCGAGAATTGAAGAAAATATTGATTTGACCTGGAGATACAAAACATTTGAGGGTAAGAATTGGGAAAAAGCAAAGAACTTGACGGATGATACATTCTTTATACATATCAATATCTCTGCGTCTAACTGCATGACCCGAATTTCAAATATCATGAACAAGTTCAACATGCCTGAAGAATCAGTAGAAATAGTTTTAAAATGACAATTAGAATGGCATAGAGCATCCACACTCCTCAAACTCGTTTTGAACTTATTTTGAATAATAGAAGATAAGTTTAGAGCATTTGCACTTCATGCCACTATCTCCTGTTTCCGTTTATTTCTTTTTTTTATTGACCTTTTCGGCTTATTTTTGTAACACGCAATTATTAAAACGTAATTGTGCAGATACGAATTGTAAAAACCGATGACAAACACACGAATAAAAGGAGTGGCTAAGGGTTTAGTTAAATAACATAAGATATGAATAAACAACAATTGGCA
>DIOT01000015.1 GCA_002426195.1 Bacteroidales bacterium UBA5507
CATCAAATTTGACGAAGAACCAGCATGCTCCGGATTATCCACTTTTCAAAAAAGAAGAGTCTTTTGTGGTGGAATTCTAGAGAATAGGATGTGCATAGATGACACTAAGTTAAAAAAAATACTAACTAATTGGGGTAATACAATATATAATAGAAAATTTGTTCTTGAAGTCACCCAAGACTGTAATCTTAGATGCAAATACTGTCCATATACAAATGAAACAAAAAATAGAAGACATCAGAAAAAGTCGATGAGTCTTGAAATCGCAAAAAAGGCTATCGATAATTATTTTTCACGTTTTACTGATTTGGTAAATAACACCGGTCCTGTGCGAGAGGATATTGCAAAAGAATTTCTTTCTCCAAATCTAAATTGGTACGGTGGAGAACCATTTCTCGAATTTAAACTGATTGAAGATTCTTTAAAATATTTTACCAGCTTGAAATGGCCAAAGCTACGAGATGATCAAAATTATCGGTTTTCAATAACTTCCAATTTTACAATTTGCAATAAAAAAATTATTGATTTCTTAATCAAGAACAAAGTATATCTATTTATCAGCTTTGACGGGCCCAAAGTGGAGCATGACCGAAATAGAGTATTTTGTAATGGGGAAGGTTCTCATGAAATCGTTTTAAGACATATTCTCTTGCTCCACAATGCTGATCCAGATTATTTTAAAAAATATGTTACTATACAAGCTGTAAATTCACCAGGAGCAGAAATACTCAATACAGAGAAATATTTGAATTCCTTGTTTGGTAAAAATTCACCTTATGAAGCAATGTTAGTAAATATCTTAGACTATACAAGCAAGACTGAATTCTTTCCTAACGCAATATCTCGGTCTTTAAAAATACAAAAGAACTGGAAAAATAGGATTTTACGATTTATTGATTCAATTAAAGATGTCAAGGATCTAAGTCTTTCTGAGCTTAAGACGAATCACACACAATTATACCAAGAGATTCAAGACTTATTCACATACGATAAAATTACAATTGACAATCCTTATGGGAAAGATCGTTTTGACAATATAGCTGCATGCCCAACAGGTTTTGACAATTTACTAGTCGACTATAAAGGTTGCTACCATATTTGTAATAAAACAGATGGAACAATTAGTATTGGTGATGTGCATGATGGATTTAACCAACAAAAAATGTTGGATATTTTGAAAAATTTCTCACTAATTTTTAATGACGAACGATGTAGAAAATGCTGGAATCATGCTTTTTGCAATATCTGCCCAGCTGTTAGTTTAAGAGATGGAATCTTCCATCTACCAACAGAAATCGAATGTAATTATCTTAGGACAGTTACTGAGTCTATGATTCGAAAATTTTTCTACTTATCAGAAGATGTTGATTTTTATAACAAGCTAAAATCCGAGTCACTAAAGGAAGCTTTCCTTAGTTCACAAATAATAACAATCTCTAAAATTCAAAATCATGAAAAAGAAAATTTTGCGAATTGATGATGTCACATTGACATCCAATGAAAAATCTCAAATTTTTGGTGGTGCTAAAGGACCAGAACCATCATGCAAATGCGGATGTGGAATATGTACATATGAGGATGGAGGTCCTGGTTTTGCTATTGGAATGACATTATCAGGAGAGGATTGTGGTTATGTATGCCCATGGGGAGTATTTAAATACTTTATATCTTTATAGGATAAAAGAATTATTTAAGTTTTATGAGACTACTTTTAATTACAAGGTAGTCTCATATCTTTAAGCATTTTTTCAACATTATTTATTAGCAATTTAAGATTGATTTTTACATCCAAAAGGCAATTAGAAGCGCGTGATTGCGGGCCAGCCTGTTTATGCATAGTTGCAAATTATTATGGACGGAGCTTTTCTCTACCAATGATAAGAGCAAAAAGCTACCTGTCAAAACAAGGTGTTAGTTTATTAGCTTTAAGTAATACAGCTGAATCTATAGGGTTTAAAACACAAGCAAAAAAGATTTCATTTAGACAACTAGTTGAAGAAGCGAAACTACCAGCTATACTACACTGGAATCAAAATCATTATGTCGTTCTACAAAAAATCAGTAAGAAAAATTTAATTATTTCCGATCCAGCTCAAGGTACTATACGGTACTCATATGAAGAATTCAAGCAAAGTTGGTTGAATTCATTTCAAGGAGGAGAAACTAAAGGAATTATTCTATTTCTTGAGCCACGAAAGGAATTTTATAAGAATAACAAAGAGAAGAGTGAAAAATTAAATTTTAAATTCTTATTTAAATATTTGAAGCCACAAAAGAGAAATTTTTCTCAAGTGATACTTGCATTAGTATTAGGCAGCTTAATACAATTGATTGCGCCATTTCTTACTCAATCAGTTGTTGATCGAGGCATAGGTTTCCAAGATATCGATTTTGTAAAGCTTATTCTTATTGCCCAATTAATTTTAATAATCAGTAAGACATCGGTAGATTTTATTCGTAATTGGTTATTACTTCAAATAAGTGCCCGTCTTGATATTTCACTTATTTCCGACTTTCTCATTAAATTGATGAAATTGCCAATTAGTTTCTTTGAAACAAAAATGGTAGGAGATCTTATTCAGCGAATCGGTGATCATTCACGAATTCAGAGCTTCTTAACAGGGTCATCTCTTTACACAATGTTTTCTTTAATAAATCTAGTCATTTTCAGTATTGTATTGGGTATATACGATTCAAAAGTACTGAATGTCTTTCTTTTTGGAAGTCTTTGCTATTTTTTTTGGATATGGTTTTTCCTCAAAAAGAGAAGACACCTCGATTTTAAACGTTTCGCATTTATGGCTGAAAATCAAAGTAATTTATTTCAACTAATAACAGGAATGCAAGAAATAAAACTGAATAATTGTGAACGTCAGAAACGCTGGAGTTGGGAACGTATCCAAACAAAGCTTTTTCATGTAAATATTCAAAGACTTGAACTTAATCAATGGCAACAAGCTGGGGCTATCTTTTTTAATGAAAGTAAAAATATTTTGATTACCTTTCTTTCTGCCTCCTCTGTAATTAAAGGCGACATTTCATTGGGGATGATGATGTCAATTCAATATATTATTGGGCAATTAAATGCACCAATTGAGCAATTAATTAACTTTATACAAGATGCTCAAGATGCAAAAATGAGCATCGAGAGAATAGGTGAAATTCATAATAACCAAGATGAAAATTACGAAAAGGAACCAAAAAAAATAGAGTTTCCGAATGATAAGAGTATTTCAGTGAACGATCTTTCTTTTCATTACGATGGACCAAATAGTGAAATGGTATTAAAAAAAATCAATTTTGTTATTCCGTATGGTAAAACGACTGCTATAGTTGGCACTAGTGGAAGTGGAAAAACGACTCTTCTTAAATTGCTTCTAGGTTTTTATCCACCAGTAAAAGGGGATATTACAATTGGGGGTGAATCATTAAAAAATTATGATGGTAATTTTTGGCGTTCTCAATGTGGAGTTGTTATGCAAGATGGTTTCATATTTTCTGATACTATAAGAGGTAATATTGCACCAGGAGATGAAATTATTAATATAAAAAAGCTTCATATGGCGATTGAAATTGCAAATTTATCAAGTTTTATAGATTGTTTACCATTAGGATTAAATACAAAAATAGGACAAGAAGGCAATGGAATAAGTCAAGGCCAACGTCAGAGATTGCTAATCGCAAGAGCAATCTACAAAAGTCCAGAGTACATTTTTTTTGATGAAGCAACAAATTCATTAGATGCCAATAACGAGAACGAAATAATGAAAAATTTGGAAAACTATTTTAAACAGGGAGATCCAAAAACAGTTGTTGTAGTAGCACATCGTCTAAGTACTGTTAAAAATGCAGACCAAATAATTGTTCTTGAAAAAGGAAAGATAATTCAGATCGGAACACATGATGAACTTTCTCAGAAAAAAGGGGCATATTATCAGTTAGTTAAAAATCAACTAGAGTTTTGATATATAAAATGAAAAACGAATTAGGGGATAATCGTGGTCAAATCCATAGTGATGAATTTATAGAAATAATGAGTCAATCTCCTTCTTGGATAGTTCGCTATGGAATAATAATTATAAGTATGCTTATTTGCTCCCTTTTTATAATAAGCTGGCACATCCATTATACTGAATTAGTTTCTGCACCTGTAACGATTATAAGCTCAAATCCCACCAATTCTATTAAAAAAATTGCAGCATCCCTTTCTTCCAACAATGCAAGTAAGATTAAGATTGGCCAAAGAGCAGTCATTAAACTTTCGGACTTTCAAACTAGTGAGCATGAAGTTTTAGAAGGTAAGGTGAAATTAATAAAATTTTTTTCCGAAGAGGAGATCTATTATATTGAGATAGAATTAACAAAAATAACGAGCACAACCATTGGGAAATACCTTTCACGATCAAAAGAAATTAACGGAATGGTAGAAATAATAATTGAAGATTTACGCTTATTTGAGAAGTTAACAGCACCAATTACATCAATTTATAAGACAGAAGGTCACTAAAATTTATTAAGACCTCCAATATTAAAATTCACTAAAAATCACGATTGCGTTTTCGACCAAAAGGCAGAAGATAACTAACTTTACGCCATGAATCTACCATTCAATTCTTACAATGAGTACTTCAGGAGAACTTTCGGCACCCGTGTTCAAAAAGTAAGTATTGATGCAGGTTTTACCTGTCCAAACCGTGATGGTACAGTTTCATCAGGTGGATGCACTTACTGTAATAACGATGCCTTTAATCCCTCGTATTGTCACCCTTATAAGTCAGTAACCCAACAAATTGTTGAAGGTATTGAGTTTCACAAGTTCAGATACAGAAGAGCGCTGAAGTATCTTGCTTATTTTCAGGCATTTTCAAATACTCATGCATCATTATCTGAACTTGAAAGGATATTTTCACAAGCTATCACGCACCCTGATGTTGTAGGTCTGATAATTGGCACAAGACCTGATTGCGTTGATGATGATAAGCTGGATTACATTGCCCGTCTGGCTAAGACTCACTATGTGATGGTAGAATACGGTGTTGAATCAACAAATGAAAACACACTAAAGGCAATTAATCGCGGACATACTTACGAACAGGCAAAAAAAGCAATTGATTCCACAGCCTCTAAAGGAATAAGAACAGGTGCACATCTGATATTTGGCTTGCCCGGTGAATCTATTGAAGAGATGCTTGAAAGAGCTGATGAAATTTCCTCTCTCCCGCTAACAACTATCAAATTTCATCAATTACAGATTGTCAGGAACACAGTTATGGCGGATCAGTATCTTGTTAACCCTGATAATTTTCATCTGTTTAAACTTGAAGAATACATTGATTTTATAATCAGATTCGTTGAAAAGCTCAATTCGCAGTTTATTATTGAACGCTTTACCGGAGAAGTTCCACCCAGATTCCTTGTTACCCCTCCCTGGGGAAACCTTAGGTCAGACCAGGTTCTTAATTTAATTATTGAAGAGATGACCAAAAGGAATACATGGCAGGGAAAGTATTTCAGAAACAAGTAATTTTGCCCAAATTAATTATTCAATGCCATCTTTAAAATACAAACATCTGTTCTTTGATCTCGACAGAACTCTATGGGACTTTGATAAAAACTCAATTGAAACCTTTAAGGAGATACATAATAAATATGATCTTTCAGGAAAAGGAGTATCCAACTTTGACAAGTTTATGGACATCTACCACAAAATCAATACTGATTTGTGGGAAATGTATCGTAAAGGTGGCATTGAAAAGGAAGTGCTCAGTGTGGAACGATTTTCATTGACATTAAGTTCTTTTGGTATTAAAGATAATGCGCTGAGCAGGAATATTGCAACCGATTATATTGATCTGAGTCCAACAAAGAAAAACCTCTTCCCCGGTACAATCGAGATACTTGATTATTTAAAAAGCAAATACATGCTTCACATAATTACCAATGGGTTCGAGGAGGTCCAGCATAAGAAAGTTGCATTATCGGGTCTCAGCAGGTTTTTCACACATACTATAACCTCCGATGAAGCCGGATACAAAAAACCTGATCATCGCATCTTTGAATACAGTCTGGAGCTAACGGGTGCCACGAACAATGAGTCACTCATGATTGGAGATGATCCCGAGATTGATATAAAAGGAGCAAAAGAAGTAGGGATTGACCAGGTACTTGTAGATCATGATGGAATTCTTGAGAAAGGTGAAGCCACTTATTACGTCAGGTCATTATTTGAATTAGCTACAATGCTATAATCCATAAAGCAAAAAGGCCATCATAAAGATGGCCTTTCTTAATTCACTGGTATATCCTTACTTTTTAGTAGGTGCCGGAACTGGTTTAGCAGCGGCTTTTGAACTGCAGCAACCTGATTTACCTTCAGCACTTCCACATTTAGCCTTCTGAGCTTCTGTGCAACCTGATTTAGCTTTGTCTGAACAGCCAGCCTTTGCATTATCTGTACTAGCAGCATTTGTGGCTTTGGTATTATCTGCTTTTACAGCTTTCTGTTCTGATACTTTATCAGTCTTGGCTTTTGTAGGTGCATTTTGTGCAGAAACAGTTACAGTTGTATAGGCAAAAATAAGAGCTGCAACTGCAAAAATCATTGATAACTTTTTCATTTCTGTTTAGAGTTAGGGATTAAATTACATTAACAACCACAAAGATACTGCAGTATTTAAAATATTGGCCACTTTAAAGTGTTAAAGTAATGTTAATAACATGTATGATGCACTTAAATCTGAGTTTGACAGTGAGAGGGAGTATTCCTTAAAAGCCTCTGATATAGAATTAAAAATATTTTACTAGAGAACTGCAAGAATTGTCTGTTTGCCTGAAACTTTTTGTCCAATAGTCACTTGAATATCACTACCCACCGGTAAGAAAACATCAACTCTTGAACCAAACTTGATAAATCCAATCTCATCTCCCTGTCGGATGTTATTTCCTTCTCTGGCATAGCAAACTATTCTGCGCGCCATTGCACCTGCAATTTGTCGGACAAGTATCTGGACTCCATTGTGATTTTCAATAACAACAGAAGTTCTTTCATTATCGGTTGAGGATTTAGGATGCCATGCTACAAGGTACTTTCCCGGATGATACTTCATAAACCTGACTACACCCGAAATAGGTGCCCAGTTTACATGAACATTATTGGGTGACATAAAGACAGAAACCTGGATTCTGGTATCCTTAAAGTGTTCGGGTTCAAAGACCTCTTCAATAGCTACTATCTTTCCATCGGCAGGACAGAGAACGATAGACTCATTTGGTGCGAAAAAACGGTTAGGATATCGGAAAAATTTAACAATCCAAAGAAACATAAGCACCAAAAGGCTCCATATAATATAGTGCAGATAAAGAGGCATTGGGATTAAGCCGGTAAGCGGAGAAATAATGCCCAATGCTATAAAGGAGATAAGTATTATCCAAAAACCTTCCTTATGAATTCTCATCGGCGCAAAAGTAAGCTAATTTATTAAGCGAAGCAACCTTATGAGAACATATACAGCCGGTGCTGCAAGAAGAACAGCATCAAAGCGATCGAGAATGCCTCCATGCCCCGGGAGGATGTTGCCTGAATCTTTTACACCTGCATTTCTCTTTAGCATTGATTCTACCAAATCACCAAACGTTCCTCCGATAATTATCACTACCCCTATTAAAACCCATTCAAGAGGCTTAAACTCAGTGAAAGAAGCTGATATTATATACGCAATCAGCAGTCCTGATAAAGCTCCTCCAAAAAATCCTTCCCATGATTTCTTTGGACTTATTCTCTCAAGCATGCGATGTTTACCAAAGATTGACCCGAATATATAAGCACCCGAATCATAAATCCATAAAATAAGAAAGAAACCAAGTAAAAGACCGGTTTCACGCCATTTGTGTTCTTCAGCAAGGTTAAAGAAGCCTGATAAAAGAGCCAGAGGAATTACAATCCAGACAATTCCGAAAATACCTGTGGCTATATTTGTAAGCGGAGTTGATGATATACGTTTTAATTCATAAGCTGTCACCAGTAAAGGTATTAGTAGCAAGGTATACAGATACTTTTCGCCTATAATGCCGAAATTCCAGCAAACTATCAGAAAATAAGTTACAGTTGAAATTATAAACCCCTCGATTAACGAAGGGGATGAATTTAATGATCTTGCAATCCTGGTAAATTCATAATATCCGGCCAAAGATACCAACCAGAATAAAACAGCAAAAACCCAATGGTTTAATAATACAGATCCAATAATAACAATAACAAATATTGCCCCGGTAATAGTGCGCAACGTAAAATTATTCACTTTCCAAAGAATTAATTAGCTGACTGGCACCGAATGCATCATCAAAAGGAACATAAAGTTCTATGTCACCAATAAGATATACGGAATCATGCTTGTTAACAATCACTGAAAGAATATCATTTTCTTCCAGTAACTCTTTAATAAACTCAACTTCCTGGATTCGATTTCCTGAATAAACCAGTGTCCATCCTTCCATAGTTATTCATTATCTGTGCTGTTCTCGTCAGCCATAAAAACATAAATCTCTTTTGCTCCCAAACCCGATGGTACCATTACTTTTTCAATATCATCGCAACGACTTGTACCGGTTATTATAGATAAAAATGAAGGCAGTCTCTGCCTGTATTTATTTCTGATGAAGTCCATTGCTTGTTTGATATCTTCAACTACCTGTGAAGTAAACGCAATTACCACGTGGATATCGCAAGTGAAAGGTAATTTACGTCCCGAGTCAATTGCTGAACTTACAACAATGCTTCCCGTTCGGGCAATTAGACATTCACATGTAGTGACTGCAATTTGGTTGAAGGGAGAATCGGGTTTGGATTTGAAATTTTTAATCCCGGCATGATCTAATAAACCTTTAATCAGTTCTTCATTGCAACATGCCTCACTCCAGTCATTTTCTGCAAAAAGTGCTTTTACTTTATTGAGCATATCAAATGGCGAATTACAGTAAATGAATTTCGCACCTGATGCTGTAAGTTCATACGCAAACTGTACATCCGGCTCTTCCTGCATTGGCACATACACAGAAGAGTCCATATCAATATCCTTGAAGTAATTATCTGATGGCTCTATAAGGGCGTTCCTAACTTTTTTGAGCACCTTCTCCCTTGTGGTGCTCTCCTTCAACGAAACAGTCTGCGAAGAATTTTTTGTCATAACTCTTTCTCAACAGGAGGATTTGTTTCCTCTGAATTTACTTTTGATTCGGTAGTTGAATCAATTTCCTCACTCTCTGATCCATTTGGCAAAAGTTCGTGAGTATCTTCAAATGCGCGTTTACCAAAAATATTCTCCAAATCCTCTCTAAAGATAACTTCTTTTTTAAGCAAGATTTCAGCCAACTGAATTAATTTATCCTTGTTATCAGCCAATATCTTCTTAGCTCTCTCATAAGCTTCTTCAATTATCTTTTTAACCTCTTCATCAATTGACTCAGCAGTTGCTTCACTGTAAGGTTTGGTAAAGGCATACTCCTGCTGACCCGTTGAATCGTAATAGCTTACATTGCCTATTTTCTTATTCAGTCCATAATAAACTACCATGGAATAAGCCTGCTTAGTCACTTTCTCAAGGTCGTTTAGTGCACCTGTTGAGATTTTCCCAAACATTACTTCCTCTGATGCCCTACCTCCCAATGTGGCAGTTAGTTCATCAAACATCTGATCGTAATTGGTAAGCTGTCGCTCCTCGGGCAAATACCAGGCAGCTCCAAGTGCTTTTCCACGTGGTACTATGGTAACCTTAATAAGTGGATGGGCATGTTCAAGTAACCAGCTAACTGTTGCATGACCTGCTTCATGAAAGGCAATTACTTTCTTTTCATTCTTTGAGATAATCTTGTTTCTCTTCTCCAAACCACCAACAATCCTGTCAATAGCATCAAGGAAATCCTGGCGTTCCACTGTATTTTTATTCCTTCGGGCTGCGATCAAAGCCGCTTCGTTGCATACATTGGCAATATCAGCACCCGAGAATCCGGGAGTTTGTTTTGCAAGAAACTCATTATTAATTGATTCGTCGGTCTTGAGAGGTTTCATATGAACCTTAAAGATTGCCTTTCTTTCTTCAAGGTCAGGCAACTCAACGTTTATCTGTCGGTCGAAACGTCCGGCACGCAAAAGTGCTCTGTCGAGAATATCAGCTCGGTTTGTGGCAGCCAGAATAATAACTCCTGCATTAGTGCCAAAACCATCCATTTCAGTCAGCAGCTGATTTAGTGTATTTTCTCTCTCATCATTTGCACCTGTAATCTGGTTCCGACCTCTTGCCCGTCCTATTGCATCTATTTCATCAATAAAGATTATGCATGGAGCTTTTTCCTTTGCTTGTTTGAATAAATCTCTGACACGAGAAGCACCAACACCAACAAACATTTCGACAAAATCAGAGCCTGACAGTGAAAAGAAAGGCACCTTTGCTTCTCCGGCCACTGCTTTTGCAAGTAAAGTTTTACCTGTTCCCGGAGGGCCAACCAGTAAAGCTCCCTTAGGTATTTTTCCACCAAGATTGGTGTACTTTTTCGGATTTTTAAGGAAATCAACTATTTCCATAATTTCCACCTTAGCCTCCTCCAATCCGGCAACATCGTTAAAGTTGATATTAACGTGAGTGTCCTTATCAAACAACTGGGCCTTAGATTTGCCAATATTGAAAATCTGTCCGCCACCTCCGCCGCCTCGGCTCATCATTCGCATGAGGAAGAACCATGCAACAACTAAAATAAGCAATGGGAGCAGCCACGTAAAGGCATCCCCCCAGCTTCTTCTCGTTTCGTTAGTTATATAAACAGGCTCAGTGGATTCTACTTGTGCTTCAGCAAAATCCCTTTCAAAATTCTCAACCGATCCTATCTTATATGAGTATTGGGGACCATCAGAAGATCCGAATGTTCCTTTTGGTCGTACATCTTTGTATTCCGGCTTTTTCAGAGTATCCGGCTTAATGTAAATTTCAGCATATTCTTTATTTACCAGAATGACCTTACTAACATGGCCTGACTGAAGCATTCTTTTAACTTCACCCCATCCTATTTCTTTAACAGAGTCATTCCAACTCATCATTTGCATTCCAATGATGAAAATTGCCAAAATGGCATATATCCAATAAAAGCTGAATTTTGGTTTTATTCCTTTAGGTTTATTATTGCCATTTGATGGCTTTGAATTATTATTTGAGTCCATATTTACTTATGAAGCTTCCGCTGATAAATTTTTCTTAGTACGCTTAGTCTTTTGAATAGTAGGTGAAAGTTCTTTGATACCGGCATCAGCCCACAAATCTTCGAGGCGATAATACTTACGGGTCTCTTCCTGGAATATGTGAATTACAACGTCAACATAATCCAACAGAACCCATTCGGCATTCTCAAAACCTTCTTTCTTCCATACATTCAGCCCAACTGCCTTCTTTATCTCTTGCTGCACTGAATCTGCCAGAGCTTCAACCTGCATGCGACTGGTTCCATGACAAACTATAAAGAAATCAGCCACTGCATTTTTGATGCTCCGCAAATCTATCTGCACCACATTTTCACCTTTTTTCTCAAATATGCCTTCCGCGGCTATTGATGCAAGCATTTCCGAAGCAGTCTTTTCTTTCTTTGAAACCATAGGCAGATTGTTATATTTTTGCAAAGTTAATCATTTTAATACGGCTTGTAAAATTTAGAAATCCAAGCCGCATTAATTGTGTATCAACAATTATACCGATTTATTGTTAGCTATGACCACTGCCAACATATTCCCTGATTATTCAATCACTGAACTTCCCGAAACCGGCTCAACAAATATTTATGTTGAAAATCTGTTAAAAACCTCTGACGTTGCTGAGGGTTCTGTGATTTATACACTAAATCAGACCGCCGGCATTGGACAACAGGAAAATAAATGGGAAAGTGAAGCAGGCAAGAATTTAACTCTGACCACAGTTCTTTATCCTAACTTCCTTCATGCCTCCGGTCAGTTCTTTCTAACAATTATTACCTCTCTTGCAACCTGCACTGTGCTCGACTTCTTTCTTAAGAATAATGATGCAAAAATTAAATGGCCAAACGATATTTATTACCATCATCGCAAAGTTGCAGGAATACTTATAAAAAACAGTGTCTTAGGAACATCCATCGATCAGACTATAGTGGGAGTCGGTCTGAATATTAATCAAACTCACTTTAATTCTGCCCCTAACGCAAGTTCCTTAAAAATTATTTCAAATGTAACTTTTGATATAAGAGAAGTTCTGTCAAAATGGCATACTTTTTTCGCCAACTATTATTCGTTACTTAAGAATGACAACTCCGGATTGTTGAATTTATACTATTCACGGATGTATCTGAAGGACGTCTTTGCCACATATGAAATAGCAAACCAAAATGTTGAGGCGTGCATTACAGGTGTGGATGAATATGGACAACTGCTTTTGGAAGACAGAAGTGGAAATAATTATATATGCGGAATGAAGGAAATTGTTTTCCCGACCTTTTAAATTCGTATGAATCCTTAAGAATTAAACAGCCTGCCCGGGTAGTCTTTCTTCACAAACTTCCTTTAACTTAAGTGCAAGGATATTTATGAAATTCGACAAAGGCTTTGATGCTACCATCTTTAGCATCATATTCAAATCGGCATTTAATTGAAGCCTCACAGTTGTCCTTTCAGTACCAGCAGTGTTTAAGAAACACTGTAAGTCGAATTTGAAAGGAGATTTGCCTTCAGAAGCAATGACTATATGATTGAAAGGTTCCTTTTTCTCATATCTCATTCCCAGAGTCGCCATATTCTGTATAGTAAAAGAACAGTGCTCACTATCAGATTGCCAGTCAGTAACCTGAGGCGGCATTAATGATTGGAAGTTGTTAAAATCAGAAAGGAATTCAAATACCTGCCTGTCACTGCGCTCAATTGTTACCTCTTCGCTATCGAATGTTGTCATGCTCTATTTGATTATGTTTACTGTCCCCATCCTTGTGGATTCTCCCTCCAACTCACTAGCGACATTTTATCGGCTTCTTTTATGTATTTCATCTCTAAAGCATACTTTATCAGATGATTATAATCGGTGAGAGTATGCAATGTTACGTTTTCTTCTTTAAAACTCTTTGTAGCAGATTCAAGACCGTATGTAAATATGGCAACCATACCTTTAACGTTGCAACCGGCATCTCTGAGAGCCTTAACTGCCTTTAAGCTACTTTGTCCCGTTGATACTAAATCTTCAACAACAACAACCGACTGACCGGATTCAACCACTCCTTCAATCTGATTTGTCATCCCATGATCCTTCTTGCTTTCCCTTACATAAGCAAAAGGAAGCCCAAGCTCCTGGGCTACGAGAACCCCATGAGCTATAGCGCCGGTAGCAACTCCGGCAATTAAGTCAAGTTCACCGAATTCATCACGGATCAATTTTGAGAATTCCTGACGGATGTAAGTCCGGATCTTAGGATATGACAAAATCTTCCGATTGTCGCAATATATTGGAGATTTAATTCCGGAGCTCCATGTAAATGGATTATTATTGTCTAACTTTATTGCCTTTATTTGCAATAAGAATTCCGCTGTTTCAAGCGCTATTGATTCATTTATACTCATGCAACAAATGTACAAAGTTTTTATTTTCGACAAACTTATACTACTAACTGATAACCCTCAAAACGATAAAAGTTTCGCAGGTACTACTTCGATTCTTGTTAGTACGAAAAAAGAAATCAAAGATGCCTATTCAGCTTTTATAAATAATGGGAGCGATCGTAAACTTATACTATATAACAACTCAGACGCAAAAAGATTGCTTGATGATTTTATTTCTTTATTCTGGTACATCGAGGCTGCGGGAGGCCTGGTAATCAATGATAAAGACGAACAACTCTTCATATATCGATTTGGAAAATGGGATCTTCCGAAAGGCAAAATAGAGAGAAATGAAACCAGGGAAGATGCGGCTATAAGAGAAGTGCAGGAAGAAACAGGACTGTTAGAAGTAAAAATCATTAAAGAGTTACCGTCTACGTTCCATATCTTTGATTATAAGGGAAAGAAAGTGCTTAAGCGCACATATTGGTTCGAGATGTCATACACCGGCACACAACCACCGAAACCACAATCGGAAGAAGACATTCTTGAGGCTAAGTGGATAAAGCACGATGAAATGGATGGTATTCTTTCCAATACTTACAGTTCGCTAAGAGTGCTGCTTAACGATTTGTAATCTACTGAATTTCAAAAATTTTTCAGGGCAGAACTATTCCTTTAGGAATAAATATGCTAACATCTCCCCCATTCCTGTATACATCACGCACGATTGAGGAATTTATAGAAGTATATTCGGGGAAAGAAAGTAAGAATACTGTTTCAACTGAATTATATAGCCGCTTGTTAACCTGCCCTACTGTTCTTTCAAATTCAAAGTCGGCAGATGTCCGCAAACCCCTGAGTATAAATGTAGCTCCGACTTTCCGGCAATAGTCGACTGTTAGTCCTGTGTAAAAATCAACCGTTATTTGAGGGGAATCAGCAAAAGTTTGCTTTATCCACTTTACCCTATCTTCAAGTGAAAACTGACTTTTCTTTTCAATATTCTGTCCAACAGCGATAATAATTTCATCAAAAATCGACAAAGCTCTTCTGATAATATTTTCATGACCTAATGTAATAGGATCGAAAGAACCGGGGAAAACAGCTTTCTTAATCATTTGACGAAAGATTTAATGTAAAGATACTGAAGTTGACATTACCATATGACCTTTTTTGCCAGAATCCTTTAATTGCGCTAAGATCGGTGCGTTTTGAATGCTCAATTATCAACCATCCGCCTTCTTTTAATAACATTTTATCCAACACCAGCCCCGGTATCAATTCAATGCCCTGCATATCATATGGTGGATCGCAAAAGATTATATCATACCGATTCTGTGTATTCTGAAGATATTTGAAAGCGTCGGAACGAAAAGAGAGTACAGCTTCAAATCCCAGGTTCCTTGCAGTGGTCCTTATAAAATCCACACAGCGTAATTCTGTATCAACTGATGTGACCCCGATAGCTCCCCTTGAAGCAAATTCATAGGTTATGTTTCCTGTGCCTGCAAAAAGGTCGAGCACTGTAATATCCTCCAGGTCAAAATGATTTACCAGGATATTAAACAATGCCTCCTTTGCCATATCAGTGGTTGGTCTTACAGGCAGGTTTTTGGGTGTTCTGATTATCCGGCTTTTATGTGAGCCACTTATAATTCGCATAGTCGTGGGTTAAACAAATCAGGATATTGATATTGATGAATTTCACTTAACGCATAACTCATCATGGTATCCCCGTCCTCTGTTAACACTTTTACTGTTTTAATGTATTTCCTGAGTAACTTAATGATTTCTGACTTTGTAGTGATGTTTCCGAATAAATACAACCTGGAAGTCTCAACATCCAGTTGCAGTTGGTCGATCACAAAGATTGTATAATAAGCCAGATCCTCGGCAGATTTATACGTGAAATTATTACAGAATTTTATTCTCCCCTGCCCCATTATCAGCAAGTCGAATGTATCGATGTAAAGATTAAGAAACAAGCCTGTCGGGGTAACACTTTTAAAGCGAAAAGAGATCAAATCAATAAATGCAGCAACTTCAGGTACAAAGCAGGCATTTTTAAATAATTCATCAACGAACTGAACAAAAGCGAGGTTGGTACTATAAACAAGCTCAGCACTTTCCGTGTAAACTGAAAAGGTTTTTACTTCTTCTGTCGGGTCTGTATGATTTAAAAACTGAAGATACTCTTTTGCACTTTCTTTGATAAAGAGAGAAGTGGGAACAAGTGTATAATGCGATGCCGGGACAATGCACTTGCACTTATTGAATTTGAGTTGAAGCAGAGAATGGGTGTTGATATAATCATACATTTCCGATACTGTAGGAATAAGCACTGATTCAAAGCCTATATATTTCCCTGCAAGGGTATCGTAGAAAGAATAAAAAAGCCCATCCGGACGAAACCGGATGGACAGATTATAATTTTCGGAATTAACCTTATTGAATATTCGGTCAAAATAACTTATTGATGAACGGTTGCCGGTCATGCAATAAGAATTATTCCCAGTTACCGTCAGTGGATGCTTCAGTAAGAGAACCCATTTTAATTCCCGGGAAGCGGTTAAGGCCCTTCATTCTTTCAGTAAGGTTAAGCACATCCTGTTTATCGAGATCATAAAGATAATACTCGTAAGGAACAAGAATTTCAATAACACTTACCATAACCCCACCTTTATCAATTTTACCAGTCTCTACCTCAAAACGTCTTCCATCTGAGTGAGGAATAACGGCAAGATTCTGTATATTAAAGTTTGGTCTGCTACCATACAGTGAATCGGCAATATTAATATATCCAACGGTATCATTGATTGTCCTTGTAAAAGTTGTATCGTTTGGATCAGGAACAATCTTAACTACAGGTATTTCACCGGTTTGAAGGAAGTTAATCAATGTATCAAAACTTGATGTATAAGAATTATTGAATTGCTTATACAGATTTTCCGCAGTTCTGATATCTTTAATTCTATTAGCAATTGCCTCATTTCTTCTGCTAACTTCTTCGGTAAAACGAACAGGTCTCATAATCGATGCGTATAGAAAATATGCCATTACTACAATGACTACGCCTAAGGTTATTTTTAAAATTGTGCCTTTCATAAAAGTTTTTTTTTGCCAATGCAAATGTATAATATTTTTTGCAAGTAATAATCCAATTTGGCCCTCAAAAATTATTAATAATCAGAAGTTGAAGGCTAAAAGTATATTTTATTGTTAAATAATTAAAATGCCTTCCAATTTTTGGCACGTTATTAGTTATATTTGCCCACAGTACAACTTTAATTTCAAAAAATTTTTAAAAAACAAGATGAAAACTTCGATCAAATTAATCACTATTGCCATTGTAATGCTGTTTAGCACGAATTCTTTTGCCCAAACTAAAGACGACGCTGTGAATGCTTATAATCGTGCCGCAACACTTGTTTCTTCCGACCCGCAACAAGCAGTGAAAGCTATGTTGGAAGCTGCCGATATTGCTTCAAAAGCTGCAGATGCCGACACAATTCGTCAGATGGCCGAACAACAGATTCCGGTAATGCAATATAATTACGCTACTGCTCTGTATAAAGAAAAAAAGATGGATGAAGCAATTGAAGGTTACATTTTGGCTCGTGACTTTGCAGTTAAGTACAATGATAACTCAACAGCTGAAAAAACTAATGAGCTTCTACCCAAATTATATCTTTCAAAAGGGATAAATGAATATAAAGCCGGTCAGTTTGATGCCGCAATTGCAAGCTACCAGAAAACCGTAGAACTCGACAGCACAATGGCACGTGCATGGCTTAACATGGGCCTGGCTTATAAGAAACTCGACAAGGACGCCGAAATGCGCACTGCTATGGATAATGCAATCAGGATTGGTACTAAAACCAATGATGAAAAAACTGTGGAATCTGCAAGAAAAACTATGGGCGACGACCTCCTGATAACCGCAAACTCTTCTTTTAAAGGAAATAATTTGCAGGCTACAGCTTCCAGTTTGGAGAAAGCATTGACTTATTCAGATAACAATCCCGAAATTTATTACTTGTACGCTGTCACCCTTAATAAACTTTCAAAATTCGACGAAGCTTTAGCTCAAAGTCAGAAGGGACTGGAAGTTGAACAAAGCGACGCAGAAAAGAAAGCACGTTTCTACTTCGAAATGGGTAATGCCCAACTCGGAAAAGGTGATAATGCTGCAGCATGCGATTCATATAAGAAAGCTGCAGTTGGTAAACTAGCTGAATCAGCAAACTATCAAATCAAGACTGTTTTGAAATGCAGTTAATTGATTGATTATAAAAAACTAAAAAGCTCCTTAACCGGAGCTTTTTTTATGTCTTGTTAAAATGGGTAACCAACCGCAATGTTTAATACCATGTTATCACGACGCCACTCCCTGTTGCCGAAATCTATTTTATCTACCACCCATCTTTGATTCTCAGGTAAGAATGGCTTCCTCAAAGGAATTCCTAAATCAAACCTTATTAAAAAGAATGATAAGTCTATTCTTAAGCCAACACCTGCACCGACTGCAAGTTCTTTCAAAAAGTCCTTTTCAATTTCAGCCCCTGGTAAGAATTCATTTGCCCTTGTCAGCCAAACATTCCCAATATCAGTAAACAGCGCACCTTTTAAAACACTAATTATTGAAAAACGGTACTCGGCATTTAACTCAAGTTTGATATCACCTGACTGATCAAAATAACCTCCCTGTTCTTCCTTATCTGCTAAATATGATCCCGGTCCTAAAGATCTCGGCAGAAATGCTCTTATGCTGTTTGAACCTCCGCTAAAAAACTGCTTGGTATATGGAATCACTGTCGAATTGCCGTATGGAATGCCGGCACCTATCATTAAACGCGATGCTAATGTATTATTTTCATCAAAATTTAAGTAATACCTGAAATCAGTCGAAAGTTTTGAATACTGGCTATATCTCGAATTAAATATCGTGTAGGGACTTTCATCCGACGATCTTTCACCGGTTGCAACACTATGAATCAGGGAAGCCAGATTTCCTGAAACATCCAACAGCGCATTGAAAAAGTACTGATTCCTTTCACGATTTCCTAAAATGGTGTTCAGTGTATATGAAGCTGTAGATCCTAAAGTAAACTGCTCCTGAAACGTCCTTCTCAGGTATGGATTCCTATCTAAAAGGTTGTCGAAAACTTTGGTAGTATTTCTGAGCTTAGAGTAATTAATAGCTATAGGATTAACTTCAAATTCCTGGGTATTTGTGCTTCTCCATATATAACCTGCAGTGAAATTGAGACCGTCCATATCAAAATACTCAACTCTGTGTAATGTCTTGAACTGGAGATCGAATTTTGTTTTTGGAATATGGACTGACGATTCACCTGTCACTCTGAAAGGCGCAATAAACCTGGGTGTTATGAGTTGAAGTCCCGCACCTAATTCCCATGAATTAAATCCCTTTTGATCTCCGCTTAACTGTGCTTCATATGCCCCGTTAATACTGAATCTCAAAAGTTCACCTCCCTTCCATGTATTTCGGTTTGTGAAACCGGCAATAATAGATGGTCCGGTGTAGTTGTTGTCCTTTGATCCAACTTCAAAGTCAACTTTTAACTTTTTCGGTAATAATTGCGTAAGATTTATTTCTGCCTGAAGATATCCTTTATCATCAATCACTGAGTCCTTGTATTCAATATTCACAAATTTGAATGTTCCCATCGACATCAATCGGCTTATTGTGAGGTCATGGTCGCGTTTGCTGTATAAATTACCTTCTTCAATTTTGATGTACCTGCTTAATATTTTGTGATTGAAGTTCTGTACCCTTTCAACAAAATAATACTTGTGCTCATATATAGTGTCGTACAAAATGCGCCGTTGAGCTCTCTCTCTTCCAAGTGAATATTGAGGCACGACATAAATATTATTAAAGTTGTAAGTGATTAATCCTTTACGGGGCGTTTCTGGTTTTACTCTAAGTGCAACATCTACTTTTCTGTCACCGACCGAAGAATCTGCAACAAAGACCAAAAAATCAGGGTTGAAGAAATAATACCCCTTGTTTTTCAATTCACTATCAATGCGGACTCTTTCTTCCTTAAGAATATCAAGATTATACTGAAGTCCCGTATAAATGAGGGAATTAGCTTGCGTAGCCCTGATTGCAACGCTCAGGCTATCGGTTTCACCGGGATAATTTATTTCGTTAAAAATATACGGTTCTCTTACTGTAACAGTGTATTCTACCTCAGCTTTCTTTCCGTCTTGTTTAACTTCACTTGTTGCAGAAGAATTAAAATAACCTAAATTTTGCAACCGGTTTACCATCAGGCTTTCAATAATTGACTGATCAACCTGACTCAAGAGTACAGGTTCCTCACCCAACTTATCTTTAATCCATTTTCTTATGCCCTTGTCTGCATTTTCACCTGCAATATTGTAAAACCAAAGAGAAGGACGTAGTCCCAAAAAGGATGAGTTTGGTTGCGGTCTCACTACTTCCTCAAGTTCATTCTTAATATTCTTATCTCCCCTGGTACCTTCAGGAAGAACATTTATTTCTGCCCCTGTATAGAGCGCATCATTTTCAGGCAGGTACTTAAGATTACTGCATGAGGTGATGAAAGCCAACACCAGAATCATGGTAAATATCCTTAAGCACTTTACTAACTGCATGACTTTTGGTTATTTATTAGTATCATTAGTTTTAACACCTTCATTCAACTGCCGGTTCTTTCTCCATTCTTCAATTCGCTTCTTTGACCAAAACAGTTGCCTGAATGTTCTGAACTCTCTGTTGTACGAAACTCCAATACCTGTATTAATGAGCTCTCCTTCAATTGGATCCTCGTATTCAATTCTTCTGAAACCTTTAAGCCGGTATCTGCCATTGGGAGTAAGTTTATACTCAACGTTGACATTCCCTGCAATGTCACTTGCCTGATTTTGTCGGGCCCTTTCACCTTCAAGCTCAACATTGCCACCTACCTGCACAATTATCCGGTCATTGAGGAATTCTTTTGATACACCAAGTTGTAATTGTGTCCTTCCTTCTTCAATACCTTCCTCGTTATATTCCTCAAAGGACTTAACACCAATGTCGAGATTAACACCTTTGATATACTTCTCTGACAATGAACTGAATTGCTGAGTTAGTAATTTACTTGCACTTGACCGGGCGGCAGACTCCACTGTTAAAGGAGCTCCCCCGGATTCAAATGGATCCTGCCCCAGAAATCTATTTAAAGCCAATAAAGCAAATACCTGCTTATTCATCTGTGATTCGTCGGTTCGCAGCTGATTAAGCTTAGCATCAACCATTCCGTTAAGGGCTCCCCTTTCATCCTCAGGCTGCTGAATGTCAAAAGTGATTTCCGGCTTCATCAGTTCACCCTTGAGATTTAACAGCACCAGGAAAGTAAGATTATTTCTGAATTGGTTTTGTTGTATCTCTTCAGCCCCATCAACCTGGTCTTCCAGCAATAGCAAAGGTGAAGTTTCTATTTTATAGATTGCACTCAGATCCACATCTGCATCCATAATATCGCCCGACCATGAAAGCAGGCTCCCTTCCTGAATTCTGAATTGACGTTTGATAAACTGGTTTAGAGTAATATTATATCCCCCGTCATTAACTTCAAAAGTGCCGGTTAGATTCATTTGACCACCAGGTGTGAGAGAAAAATTCAGATTTGCATCTCCACTTACAAACAAAGAATCTCCGGCCACAGGGTCAACCATCATTTTTAAAATGGCTTTAGGTTCAAGTGTTATTGAGGCATTTAGCTTGATCCCTTCGATGGTGGACTTATTATAGTTAACGGTATCTGCTCTTTGTTCCCTTTCTGGCATTTTGTATAAGGAATCAGAGAAAATAACAACCCCTTCCCCTTCGTCGGGTACTATCTCCGAATCAGGCATAACAAAAGTCAATTCAGAGTCATCCTGCAATGTAACCTTCATGTCAACTACCGGGCTTATTGCTGAACCTTTAACACGAACATCGCTATCAAGCAGAACCTTCCCATAGATAGGAACTCCATTATTACCACTTGTTGAGTTCATGGCGAGGAAATCATTAGTCCTCAGTCTGAGATCAAGGCTTGGATTTGAAAGATCACTAAAGCCAATATTACCACTTATTACTGCTTCATTATTAAGCGAGTCAGCCAGCGTCAGGTCGTTTATTATGAATTGCTTGTTTCTGATAACTAACGTATTGTCAAGCAATTTGAGAAATGATCCTGTCGCTGCTGCTTCAAATCCAACTCCATTAAACGAGATATTCCCCTCTAAATCAGGATCATCTGCAGTACCATTAATTTCCATATCCCCACTTAAATAACCTGTCATTCTACTCACCTGACCGAATGTAAATGGCTCAACGGCCTCCAGACTAAGCCGATTGATGTTCATAACCATATCTAATAATTGCAGGCTATCTCTTGCAAGGTAGTTGCCGTCTATTAACAGGTCATTTCCAAAACCTGATAACTCCATGTTGACGTCAAACCGGTCCTCCACATTAGTGTTTTCAGCCAAAAGGGATATACTCCCAACCGGTATTTCCATAAAGCTGAGAGTGTCAATATTGAGGTCTGAAGTAAAAGCCTGCGAACCATTAATTTCAAATAATGTAAAGTGACCATTCAGTCTGCCTCTGACCAATTCCTCTTCTTTTTCAATAATTGTAGAAAGATTCCCTAAATTAAAGTTCTCAAAGGTTATTTTTAAAGGTGTGTTTTCTGCCGGCTCTGTTATTATTGACAATAACTGATTTTCGCCTGAAAGAATAACCTTTTCTGCTTTCATCCCTTCGTCAGAGAACGTCAGAACATTATCGGGATCTACCCGCCAGTTGGTGTTATTAAGGGTAATTGGTTCGTTTATAATTAATCTGTACAGGCTATCAGTTTTTGTTAACGCACCACTCGTTTGCAGTACATTGAATGTATCACTTTTAGCAGCTGATAATCTGTACTTAATAGTATTCTCTGCTATAGCTCCGTTAAAGTCAAAATTCTCAAGCTGAACTGTCGGATTGTGAACTCTTTCAATACTCAGCGAGTAATCCAGCCTATCTTCATTTGAACTAATGTCGAATAAAAGAGTATCTAATTCTATTCCATTATAATTTAATCCGGGAATTGACAGTTGAGCAAATATTTGGCTATCAAAACTTGAATAACTTCCTTTCAGTGTAACAGGATTGAATTCTTTCAGCCCCGGAAGTAAATTATTGCATACATAATTAGGATCATTAAAAGTGAGGCTATAATTAAATTTCTGATCCCTGGGATTCATTCTTGTCGTATCAATCGATAGTGTATCAGGTTCAGTGAACTCAAAATAGTCATTAAGGTTCTGACTTATTAATGCAGGAAGTTCAGCCAATACAATATCTCCTGATAATCTAGCATCAATAATCTTCGAATTTATAGTAATCAGCGATGAATCATTCATATATTCCGACCTCACTATTAAGGAATCAATCGGACAGTCTATGCTATCTGTCTTTAAACCGATACTATATAATTTTATGAAACCAACAGGATTAGGTCCGCTTTTAACAGAGAGATCAGAGCTAATATTACCTTTAATCTGAAATGTGTTCTCCGATAATTTCAAATTGGTCAAATCAGCATTCCGAAGATTTAAATCAAACCTGAGAGCCAGACTGTCGGGATTAGCATTCACATAACCATTATAATCGAAATCGAGATTAGGATCATTCATTACAATTTCACCATTGAATGAACGGTTTATAATCCGACCGTCTATATTTAAATCCTTATATGTATACCCATTATAGAACGCTTCCTGAACAACGGCATCCACAAGTACATTCATACTATCAGGATTCATTCCATACCCATTAAGATTCAGGGCCAAAGTAACAGGTCCTAATGTATCCTGTTTGTTAAGAATTTTACCTGCATCAAGGTCATTTAAATTTAAGGTTAAGTCATAAGGAACTTCATGGTTTCCTTCCTCCGGATTCATCTCAATATGAGCGTTCACCGAGCCAAAAGAGGTTGCCAATTCAAGTCCTGCGTTGAAGTTCTTCAAAAACCCTTCAAACAAAGCATCAACAGCAATCTCAGTTGGAATAGTAATGGAACCAGGGATTGTACCTTCCTTTGTATAAGAATGAATATCCTCTGCACTTGTTTTAAATGAAAAATCCTGTACCCTGGCATATAAAAGATCAGGATCTGTGACATTCTGCAAGTTAGCTGATAAACTCAAAGACGTCGACTTGTTGTTTGTCAGTTGAAAGTCTTCAATCAACAAATCTGCCAGTGTCCCCGAGATTGCACCATTAAACGAAACCACATCTTCTCTGCTAATTGAAAACTGCTGATTTTCTTCTAATTCAGGCAAGACCATCAAAACATCCTCAAATGAAATTCTTGCATCCTCCAGATTGATAAGTAGCCCGACATTATCAATAGAATTAGTAAAATCATCAATAGAATTGTAGGTAAGTTCAATATGATTTTCCAAACTACTCTCAGGAGTTTTGATAATCAGGTTATCAAGTATTGCAGTTGAACTGTCATAATAAATAAGCGATGAAAATTCATTAAGTGTAAAACCACTCTGTTCTTTAAAACTCAAATTATTCAAATTTGCAGATAAACTTTCAGGGCTGTATATCACATCCCTTATCCCAAGATTAAGATTGCTTACTTTAAGGTTATTGAAATCCAGACGACCCTCAACAGCTTTCTCCTTAAGGTTTCTGTATGACAATAAGTTATTTGAGAAATCCAGATTCTTTAAATTCAGATACCAACCATTAGTCCCGGTCGCTATTACAGTATCAGGATTGACTTCAGAAATCAAAATAGCAGTATCCTTCAGAGATGGTTCAAACTGCTGAAAATCAATTTGTGATTCAGCCATTACCAGGTTCTCCAAAACCAATCTTTGAGCCTTCAGATCAATTGTATCAGCTTCAATTCCAAAGTTTCCAATTGTAGCTACGAGTCTGGAACCACTTGAAGGACTATCGTATTTCAATGTGACATTTTCAAGAATAAAATTTCTGAAACCAAGTACCGGCAACTCGCCACCGGTTGTATCAATTGTCTGATTTCTGAGTGGCGGAGTCTGAGAATAAGAAACCACTGAATTTGTCAATGCCACATCACTCACTCTCAGCACCATTTCTGCAAGGTCAAACTCTTCAAACGAGGTTGCAAAACTCCCAATATTAGCTCTGGCATCAAGACCGCTTAATGTATCACTATACCTAAGGTCTATATTTTGCAGATCAATTTCATTGAATACTATTGCAATTCCTTCAGAGTCAGATTGCTCAACGACCTCCTCATCTGTTGTGGAAAATGCATCTATTATAAAGTTATAATTGAAAGTAGTGTCAGGATACAAACCATATACATTAGCTGTTAATCCTTCAATCCTGACTGATCTTATATTTAATTTGTTTTTCAGAAGGCCAAACATATCAACACCAACATTTACTCTTGCCACATAAAGCAGAGTATCATGCTGCATATCTTCAAGGTAAAGGCCTTGGAGGTTAATTGTTTTCGGAATCCCTATGCTTATGGACTCAAGTCTTACAACAGTTTGCAATTTTTCACTCAGGAAACTAACTGCTTTCTTAGCTGCAAAATTCTGAACAGGAGGAAGTTGAACAATCAGGATCAGGATTAAAACCAAACCAATAAGTCCGGCTAGAATCCACAACAGTGCTTTAAGTATAATTCTTAACCACTTATTCCCGGTGTTCTCATCCTTCATCTATTTTTCCTTCGTCTTGTTTACCAAGTGCATTATTTCGTTTCTCATAAGTGCATCCTCTCAACTTGAAAACGAGCTCCCATCACAACGAGAATGCATGAAATAATTTAACAATTCCAGCGCAGCTGAAGTTGAATGTATTAACTACCCTTGCTTTACTTATTATAACGTTTTCGGAACTGGAATTTCCTTCTGCTGTCCTTAGCAGAATTCCTGAAACTCTTTTCTTCTCCTAAAAGGTATCCCCAGGGTTTCAGTGGTCCTATGTTATCAAATGCAACTTTGATCATTCCAATGAAAGGCAGAGCGATTATCATTCCTACAATGCCCCATATCAGGGCAGTTGTTGTCAGACCCAATATTGCTGTAAATGGATTGATACTAACACTCGACCCCACTACATTGGGGGTAATAAAATTGTTTTCAAGAAATTGCACGAAAATGCAAACTGCCAGCACACCAATGGCAATACCTATTTGGTCTTCAGTAATTAACGCCATTGCAACAGGAAGAATACTACCAATTAGGACCCCAATGTAAGGTATGATATTCAGAAAAGCCAGCAATACACCGAAAAGGAAAGCATGCCTAAGCCCGAGAATGAAAAAACCTGTAGAATTAAGTACAGATAAGATAACTATGACAAAAAAGAGACCTTTAAGGTAGCCTTGAGAAACATGAGCTATCTTTCTGATAATCCTTAATGTATTCCTTGCCTTTACCTCATTACCGGCCATTAACTCAACGAAATGTTTATACTTGTCGCGATAATATGTGATAAAGAAAATGAAAATCGGCAGCAATGCAACAGAAGCAATAAAGGAGCCGGTTGCTGAAAATACACCCAAAGCATATGTGGCAGCAGAAGACCCGGCCGATTGTAATCTCTCATTTATCCAGTTCTTTTGCTCAACTTCAGAGTAATTAAAATTATCACTCACCCACACGAACATTTTATCAATTTTAGCTGACATCTGCTGACTCAATTGGGGCCAGTCGTTTACAAACATCAGCACCTGTGAGTAAAAGAAATACAAAACGCCCGCCACTACCAATGCGGCTAGCAACAGACTTAAAACAATGGCAAACCCTCTATGCAATCCCCAATCTTCAAGTTTTTGTGAAATTGGGAGAAGCAGGAATGAAAACAATATTGCGACAGCGAGAGGAAGCAACACAGGCTGCGCCAACTTCAACATAGCAATTATCAATGCAAGTAATAACAGCCTTATTGTTATGTTATAAATGATTTTGTTTGTTTCTTCCATATTATTCTTAGTGTTGATATTGACAAATAAAATTAAGGCTTTATCTCAGGCACTCCAACTGTTTCTTTTATCCCCGAATATAAGGTCTTCCAGGTATAATTGAACATAAATCTTTGTCTGTTCCTCTCATAATGAAGAGGAACTTTTGAGGCATAACCCTCACCTGAAGGATTATTCTTTTTGATAATCAGATTGTTTGCAAGGAAAACCATCAGTTTTTCGCCGAATGTATTGTTTTTGCCTGATTCAGGAAGTTCAATCTGCAGATCTTTATACCTGAACTTCATCCATCCTCTTGATTCTACATCACCGGCATTGAATTCGAAATCAATAGAATCAATAAAACCCGATGAAAAACTAATCCCTGCAGTAGGTTCAACCATCTTATTGAGTGTTTTCAATGGAACACCTGTAATCAAACCACCGCAGAAGAATTCCATCCCTGTAGCTTTCATTGGAATTATAAACAATGCTTTTACTGTACCTTCCCCCGATAATTTGGAAACAGCTTCAACCACAATTTTACTGTTTTCCTGAATCCTGACTGAGTCATTCGTTATTCCTGTCAGGCTGGCCTCAATATTATCAAAGGAGATAACTCCGGGAGCTTTCTTTCCGGGTGCTACTTCCTCATAGATAATATTAGATTGCTTTAGCTCAATCGTGTCTATGTTGACAAAAACAGGAGACTCCCTTAGTAGCTGTTGAACTGACATTGGAACAGCGAAATGCCTGGTATCATTTTTATCCCTGAAAGCTCTCAAATTAAATCTCTGAATTTCAAGCTTCTTACAGTCAAAACCATGATATTCAATAAAAGTCTTCAAGTCAACTGAATGAAAATAAAGCTTCCTTGCAGAAATATCAAACCGATCAGTTTGCTTCCCGGCAATCTCTGCGAACCTTCTCTTACTATAATTGGGCACAACTTTAACCGAGTCAATCACAAGAGCAGAATCTGAATAAATTACATTCATTTTACCTACGTTAAAAGTATAAAGGCTATCGGCTGTTGTATATGCGAAATTGCTTACAGAAAAAGATACTGAATCAGCTGAAAACATTCCCGGTAGTTTTTCAGTCTCAGGGCCAACCCTAAGATTCACAGCCAGAAAATCATTCTCCTTGCTTTTTAAGGAAGGAACACTGTCGTTGATTTCATGAAAGTATTCAAAATCAAAATTATTTACAGCCAACCTTTTAATGGTAACTGACCTGGCAAATTTTCTGATAAATCCATACAATGAAAAATCTGTAGTGTCATTTAAGTTCTCAGTCTGCAAATCTTTTCGTCCATAAATTATTACGGTAGGTTCTGTGAGCCTGATTTCATCTACTAAAGCACCTTTTCCAAAAAAATACCTGAGGATATGAATGCCATGGAAAGAAAGCTGCTTAGCATGGGTGTTAATAATAATTTCATTTTCAGCGTTTCTGCCGGGCTTAATTGAGAAATCTGTAACAGTGAGAGATCCTGTGAATAATCCCAGCCTTAATTTACTGATAGTTAAAGTATATTTTCCGGCAGATTCCTCATTAAAAGCGTTTTGTAACTGCTCTTTGGCAAATCTGTCTAAATATACGGAAGCCAAAAGCCAGATCGCTGTTACAACAATGGCTATGATCAGTAAAATTTGAAGAAGTCGTTGGGCACCAGCTTTTTTCATAGATATTTAGTATAAATAAAACACCAACCTGCCATTATAAGTTCTTGAGAATCATTACCTTTTCATTTCAGAATAAGAAGGTATACTGTTAAGAAACTGAAAATTAGGGGTATTTTCTTCAACCTGAATACAATGATGGACCAAACCATTGGTAATCAGCAGGTATTTGACCTTTAGTGCTAAATTATATCCTGCTGCCTGATAAAACGTATCCTCAGTCAGCTTTACAGATGGGGCCTTGCACTCAGCAATCATCAAAGGATTTCCATTAGGGTGATAAATTACAAGGTCAAAACGCTTTTTAAGTGTGTTTACAACTAATCCCCTCTCGGATGCCATCATGTGTACCGGCACTTCAAGATGATTTATCAGATAAGATATCAGATGCTGACGAACCCACTCTTCAGGAGTAAGACTAACGAAGCGTTTTCTAAGAGGATCAAAAACTTCCAACACTTCATTCACATTCCTGATCTTTACTTCAACGTCAGGGAAATTGAGTCTTACCATTTTGATTATTTGTTCTTCTCCCGTAAAAGTACTAAAAAACAAAACAGGCATTAATAACCATATTTCTTTAATTTTGCCTTATAATTCCGCATTATATATTAGAAGCTATGAGAACAAAACAAGAGATTACCGAGAATTGGTTGCCAAGATACACGGGCACCAAAATAGAGGAATTTGGAGAGTATATTTTACTGACAAACTTCAGCCATTACCTTGATCTCTTTGCATCATGGCACAACGTGGTGATAAAAGGTCATTCCAGATCAATGCCAAGTGCAACTGCTGGCGATATTACCATGATTAATTTCGGTATGGGAAGTCCTAATGCTGCAACAGTCATGGATTTATTATCCAGCATTAAACCAAAGGCTGCGTTGTTTCTTGGAAAATGTGGAGGGTTGAAGAAGAAAGCCCAACTGGGCGATCTGATTTTACCTATTGCAGCAATAAGGGGCGATGGAACATCAAATGACTACTTCCCTGCAGAGGTGCCTGCTCTACCTGCATTTAGTCTTCAAAAAGCCACTTCTACCGCTATCCGTGATGCAGGAAGAGACTACTGGACAGGAACTGTTTACTCTACCAACAGGAGGGTGTGGGAGCATGATGATGTTTTTAAAGAGTATCTGCGTCAAATAAGAGCTATTGCTATTGATATGGAAACGGCAACACTTTTTACCGTTGGTTTTCATAATGAAATCCCGTCGGGTGCTCTGCTTCTGGTCTCCGACCAACCAATGATCTCAACAGGAGTTAAAACTGAAACAAGTGATAATCTTGTTACTGAGAGTTTTGTTGAAACCCATCTCAAAATAGGCATTGAAGCGTTGAAGCAGCTTATCAACAATGGCCTTACAGTTAAACACTTGAGGTTCTAATTTATTTCATTTATAGCATGGCTGCAGATTATTCAAGTATAATTGCGAATCTTAAGCAAAAAAAGTATTCACCGGTTTATCTTCTTTGCGGAGAAGAGTCTTATTACATTGATGTAATAAGCGATTACTTGGAGAACAAAATACTTGATGATGGAGAAAAGGAATTCAATCTTACTGTGCTTTATGGCCGTGATGTTGATGCCGGTAAGGTTATAGAACAGGCAAAAAGATATCCACTGATGTCGCAGTACCAATTATTGATACTGAAGGAGGCACAGGATATGAAAACTCTTGATGAGCTTTCAGAGTATGTTAAAAAACCATTGTCCTCAACAATTCTGGTTATTTGCCATAAGCATAAAAAATATGATAAGCGCAAATCTTTAAGCGGATTGGTAGCTAAGGTTGGAGTCTATTTTGAATCTGCGCGATTATATCAGGATAAAATTCCGGCCTGGATTACCGATTATGCAAAAAGTAATGGTTATAACATAAACCAAAAAGCGGCTATCCTTCTGTCAGATTTCCTTGGAACTGACTTATCGAAAGTAGCAAATGAGCTCAACAAGCTTTTTATTTTGTTGCCTTCCGGAAGTGCAATAACTGAAGAAATAATTGAGAAAAACATTGGAATCAGCAAGGATTACAATTTCTTTGAATTTCAGGAGGCACTAGCTTCAAGAAATGTTGAAAAAGCCAATAGGATAGTTAACTATTTCAATTCCAATCCAAAGGAAAATCCATTGGCCAGGATAGTCCCAATGACTTATTCATTCTTTTCAAAGGTCTTATTGTGCTACACGCTGACTGATAAATCAAAACCTTCAGTTGCATCTGCTCTAAAAATTGCACCTTTCCTTACGAGCGACTACATTAAGGCTGTAAATCAGTACTCATACCCTCAACTGGCCAAAATTATATCAACCCTCAGGGAGTTTGATCTGAAAAGTAAAGGTGTGGATTCGGGTAATGCAACTGGTCCCGACCTGATGAGAGAAATGGTCTTTAAAATCCTTCATTAACCTATCAACCGGTAAATGGTCAGGTTTATTAGATAACCAATCAATTAAACCTTGACATTGTTACTTGTAAACATTTTCTCTATTGCTGCAGAATACTTCTCATACATATATGATCTCCTGAGTTTTAAAGTAGGTGTTAGATCACCGCTTTGTGTACTCCACTCTTTTGAAAGGAGATCGAACTTCTTAATCTGTTCAGAACTTCCAAAGTGGACATTTGCATTATCTATCACTTTGCTGATTCTCTGTCTGATAACAGGATTAACCACCATCTCCTCGTCGGTAGTATACTCATGTCCCTTTTTCTTACACCATGATTTCAGGAAATTGAAATCAGGAACAATAAGTGCAGCAGCAAATTTTTGATTTTCGCCAACCACCATTACATTGTCGATAAATGGAGATTCTTTTATCTTATTCTCAAGCAATTCGGGTGCAATGTACTTACCTAATGAAGTCTTGAAAATCTCCTTTTTCCTCCCTGTTATTCTAAGCTGTCCTTCAGGTTCTATGACTCCAACGTCTCCGGTATGAAACCATCCATCTTTATCAATTACCTGAGCTGTCAGTTCCGGATCTTTGTAATAGCCTAACATGATATTCGGACCTTTTACAAGTATTTCACCATCATCAGAAATCTTAACACTGACACCTACTAATGGAGGCCCAACGGTCCCTATCTTAATACCATTTTTAATAATACTGGTACATGCTACAACAGGAGAAGTTTCTGTCAATCCATACCCTTCGTATATTGGAAGTCCGGCTGCTCTGAAAGTCCTTATTATTCTTGGTTGTATTGCAGCACCGCCTGAAACGATTATTTTAAATTTTCCGCCAAGAGCTTCACGCCATTTAACGTATACCAGTTTATCGGCAATTGCCTGCCAGAATTTATACCAGAGTGAATTATTACCATTGACATCGTACCTGTCGGCCAGATTCAACGACCAGAAGAATATCATTCTCTTTACACCTTTGAGCTTCCTGCCTGTTGCAATAATCTTATCATAAATCTTTTCCAACAAACGAGGAACACAACACATCATATCGGGATGTATTTCCTTGATATTATCTGTAATAGTAGCCAGACTTTCAGCATAATATATGGAGATCCCGAGGTATTGATACATATAATTCAGCATCCTCTCATATACATGACACAGTGGAAGAAAACTCAATGCTTTACCTTCTTGCCCGAATGTTGGAATGTATGATACTCCAACAAAGTTTGATATAATGTTTGCATGCGACAACATTACACCTTTGGGATTCCCCGTTGTTCCGGATGTATAGATAATAGTTACGACATCCGACCCCTTGATTTGGGATTTTATTTCATCAATCTTTTCCGGGTCTACATTTGCATCTCCTAACGTCATGACATCGTTGATTGTTCTTTCACCATTCTTACCTTTAATGGTGAATACCTCCTCAACACTTGGACAAAGATCAACGATCTCACGAATCTTCTTTGCCATTTCATCACCTGCAACAAAAACAAATCTGATCTCAGAGTGACAGAAAATATATTGATAATCCGATTTACTAATTGTGGGATAAATAGGAACATGTATTGCGCCTGTATGCATAATGGCAAAGTCCAGGTAATTCCATTCAGGCCTGTTATTCATTATAGTGGCAACTTTGTCACCCTTTTTAATTCCTAGTTTCAGAAGACCATAACTCAGTAAATCAACATTTCTCTTGTACTTCTGAATGTCGATTTTCTTCCAAATACCATCTTCTTTATACGCCAGCACATCATCTTTAGGATCAAATGAGTTGGCATAATGAGGGAGCAGATCAAACAACCGTTCTATTGCCATGTTCTTTCATTTTTTGTTAAATATTGATGCAGATGCCTGAGCAGCAGGCATTATTAAAATATCATTAATATTTACATGAGCAGGTAGTGTAGTACAATAGTGCACAACATCAGCCACATCATCAGGTCGCAATGGTTCAAAACCCTGATAAACTTTACTTGCAGCTTCGTTATCGCCCGAAAACCTAACAAGTGAAAACTCAGTTTCGACAGCACCGGGTGCCACTTGTGTAACTTTAATGTTTTTTGTGAGCAAATCAATACGCATCGTTTT
>DIOT01000003.1:0-4551 GCA_002426195.1 Bacteroidales bacterium UBA5507
GGCTGAGGCGTGTACCAAACACCCCTTGCTTTGCGTAATGCAGGGTCGTAAGCACTCAGGAAGTCTTCGTAGAAATGGATGATAGGATCTTCCATCTTTGTTCCTTTACCATAATCCTTAAGTAGGTAAGCCACATCACAGGCAAGGAATATCTGCACAAGGTCATCAACTATCCACTTGATACGGTCGTCAACTTCCAGTCCTGCAATATACCCGAAGAGTTTTTTAAGGAAAGGATTGGAACGAGGAATGAGGTTATAGGCTTCTTCACGACTAAAAGTAGGCAGTGAAGGGTCATGGCTGCGGGCGGCAAATAAACCATAGGCGATGGTTTGGGCGTAAACATCAGCAAAAGCTTTGGGGGTGATATCATGGATGAGTATCTGCTTAAAGGCAGTCATCTGGTCTTTTAGAGTACTATCGTCGTTATTGGTTTCATCACTGGTGAGCGATTTCTCAACAACATCAGATAGCAACCTTGCTTTACCGGCCATCATTCCGGCAAGCTTCTTTGAGCTTTTAATAGTCTGGCCTATGTTATTGCAAAAGTCCGTTATCAGTCGCTCGAATTTCTCATAATTAGCCGGCATTGGCTTTATGCCTTTGGGTGTCACCTCTCCTATAGTAACTTTATTAACAAGCTGACCATCCCTGTAAAAATGAAAGTTAAGGTAATCAGTAAACATCAGGTTACTCAACGACTCCTTATAACGGTCGAACTGCTCTCTATTACCTGTCTTTTTCAGTCCGTCAAGATCAGTATCGCCTATATCCTTAGCTTCAATAAATCCGACAGGAATATCTTTACGCGTAAGGATATAATCAGGAGCACCGCACTTCTGGCGCTTTGGTTCATTCGTTGCCCTTATGCCGGGCACCATTATTTCAATAAGTTGCTGTAAGTCGCCCCTGAAAGTATGTTCTGTAGCAAAGCCAAGTTTATAGCGTTGGCTGATATTATTGATGTAATTGTTAATCATTGTAGTTTGGAATTAATACAAATATAAGAATTAGGTTTTATCTGATGGCTTATGGCTATTAGTTTTTGTTGCTTGAACAACATTGAACATCATTGGACAATTCTGACCATTAGTCACTTGTTGTGCATGCAATTGGGAAATTATTTGGGGATGCCAATTGCGCGGAATGGGAATAACAAAGAACAAAGAACAAAGAACAACGAATGAACAGGAGTTCCTCCTGTTGAAAATAGTTTGTGTTTGCCATAATTAACCGTTTTTTTGGTCAACGTATTTCAGGCATTGACACAGTTTCAGAGTTTCGCGTTCAGCGTTCGGTTCTGTCAATCTTAATAAAGGCAGCGCAGCACTATACAACAAGGTTCAGGATTCAACAGGAAGTACGTTTTGATATAATATCTGTAATCCTATCACCGGAGCAGCCCAAAATCGAACATATCGAGAATGCATTTACACCGGGGTGGTAACTACCATGATAGTTGTTGATAGTGTAGGTTATGAATTGGTCAATGGGATAAACCTAAAATATATGATTGTTCACACTCCTGAGTTTTATTGGGGGTTTCAGAATTGCGATATTTTTGGGGAATCATATAAGATATATCAGACTATAGGAAGCCTTGGTTACATGTTTACAGAAAAAATCTGTGGGGCAGATGTCGATTGCGTAAGTGAATTAAGATGTTATGAGGATTCCCAGTTCGGTTTTTATAGCACAAATGTCGCTGACAGTTGCACCTATGAATATGGCGTTGGAGTAATAGACATAAACTATTCTCACCTGTTAAAAGTTTATCCAAACCCCATAACAGATTATTTCATAGTTGAACTAGCTGATCCTATGTCAAATGCAGAACTTTCGGTATATTCACCCGATGGACGCTTAATCATGATGATATCAATAAAAAGCGATATAACACGGGTAGATTTCAACCAGGAAAAACAAGGTTATATAATTAAAATCAATACCGAAGGAAAAATTTTTCAGGGAAGAATCATTAAATAGAATAGATATACCGGGTTCTGGTTACATGTAGAGAACTTAAAGTCATTGACATTAATATTGATCTTCAGATAGATAAAGGATTGATGCTTGATAATTTCAAAATTTCTTCTTATATTTGAAAAAATAACCAGGAGCACTGACCTTAACACTATGATCAGAGATATCTTGGTTAATAATCCGCATGGCATCAAAAACCAGGAAATACTTCTATAATACAGGAAGATTAGTAAAGAGTGTTGAAATAAATAACAATCATATGAATATCAACATTAGCTCTCTGACGAAGGGAGCTTATTATTGTAAGGTAGCAAATTCTTTTCAAGGAGTAAAACTGATAATTTACTAACTGCTAATGAGATTTTTTAATTATTCAACTTCAATAATTAACGCCATGAGGTTTCTCATAATCTTTCTAATATTGTTTTTATCATTCATAGTCAAGGGGCAATCTATATACTCAAATTACATTTTAAGATCCTTTGATTATGGGTCGCTTGGAACTGCGATTATGGAGTACAATGATACAGTATATATACAAGGTGAAGGAGGGCAAACAATTGATTACCGCGATCTATTTATTGCAAAACTTGATACTTCCGGGCAATTCAGTTCTATTAGAAAAATCCAAATATTTCCTAATGTATATTACTCTGCAAGAGGGGGATTAATCAAGACAAGCCAGGGACTTTTTACTTCAGGAATTGTTTGTCGTCAAGATGGTATATTTGGATATCTATATGTTTTAGATGAAAGCTTTAATATCATTGATAGTTTATACCTTGCTCATGATAATTTTTATGTTCAAATATTTTCAATGGTAAAAACACTTGATAGCTGTTTTGCATTATGCGGTTATTTAGTATCCCCGCCATCTGAAAATAGAGGCATTATTTTATACAAAATTGATTCTAACTTAAATTTATTATGGACAAGAATATATAAACCATCTGTAAAAAACTACTCATTTAATCTTTTGAATACTCCTGACAACGGTTTTTTGATCTCAGGTATGAAAAGTGATGGTATGACGTTTTCAATGGATCCATTAGTTATTAAGACAGATAACAATGGAATAGAACAGTGGTCATGGGATGATGGGTCCGCTATTTATGATGACGGCCCTGCTGCAATCTCAATAGATCAAAATGGTGGTTATTTTATTAGCTATGCTCATGGTATTTATCAATCGACTCAATGGCCTCCTCTTCCTTCAAAAAAAAGAATCAGACTGGTAAAATTGGATAATAACGGGCAAGAACAATGGAGCCGTTTCTTTGGAACATCAAGCATTCACCATTGGGTTAACAATATGTTGACTACAAGATCGAATGAGAGTCTGGTAAACTTTCATACAAGTCTTGGTGACTGTGAAGCGGCAGCTTTATTAAAAACATCTTCAGTCGGTGATAGCATTTGGCTAAGATATTATATTCATAAAGATAGTATAGGTTCAATCAATGAGATAACACATTTTCGTGAATCAGATGAGAATGGTTTTATGACCATTGGAGCAAACTATGATCCAGGTGAACCCGGAGTCGCGCAAGCGATATGGATTATGCACCTTGATAGTCTAGGATGTCAAACTCCTGAATGCAATCCTTTCGTTGGCGTAAAAGATAACGTGGTATTAAATGTAAGCTGCTACCCTAATCCGGCAAGCAGATTGGTTACATTTAAAATACCACAACCAGGTAAAAAAGGTGATAAGCACACAAAAGTAAAGGCTTCCGTTTATACAAGGAGCGGAAATTTTATAGAAAGCTACATCTGTGGTCTTTCTGAGGAAGTTACTTTAGATATAGCACACCTCTCGACTGGTATATATTACATCACATTTATTATTGATGAAGATTTTGTTGGCACTTCGAAACTTCTCAAATTGTAAGTGTTATTCTTTATTATAAGCTAGTCAACAACTCCTCTGCTCCAATTACTAAGCTTTCTAGTTCCAATACCCTATCTTGATAGGATATTGATTGAATATAAACTGGATCTGGCTCTGGTTTTAAGCCGCATCCGGTTTGGTACAGATCTGCAAAAAATGTAGATCCTATGTAGATCTGTACCCTTTCAAGGGCTGTGTTAATGTAGATCTATATGCAAGGAATATCCTGTGAAACTGTTCTTGGTTCTTAGTTCTTTGTTCATGGTTCAGCGTTCAGCAGTTCAGCGTTTCACAGTTTCAGTGTTTCAGAGTTCCATTGTTGTTCTTGGTTCTTAGTTTTTGGTTCTTTGTTACCCGTAGTATTCAGAATTATTCTTAGTTCTTAGTTCTTGGTTCGATGTTAAAAGTTATGTGAATTGCTTGAGTACAGTTTTAATGCGCGGAATGGAAATAACAAAGAACAAAGAACAAAAAACAACGAACAAATTAAAGGACCGGCCTAGGGTTGTAGGGCGTTAAGAATTTTGAGGAGCAGCCGTTAAAAAAAATCTGCTGTTCGAAGCGCCATAAAGTTAATAGTTGGTTAACAGTTAAGAATAATTGAAAGTAGTTTAACAGATCGAAGGCAAGTTAGATTTTTTAGGCTGAGACGATAAAATTTAGCCCGAAGACCCAAG
>DIOT01000003.1:4698-8230 GCA_002426195.1 Bacteroidales bacterium UBA5507
ATTTTTTTGCTACTTTTTTGATCTAGCAAAAAAGTAGAAGAAGAAGAAAAAGATGTTCTTAGTTCTTAGTTCTTGGTTCGATGTTAAGAGTATCGAACATTGATTATGAAAAATTCTGGTTCGTGGGATGGGTAACAAAGAACAAAGAACNNATCAAGGGAAAAGTACAAAGAAGAAAGATGTTGAAGAAAAAGAAGTTTAATTAAGAGTACTACGGGTATCCAGGAACCAAGAAACTCTTTTAAGGTTTTGAAGAAAACTAATACTTATTCAAATGCTGCACAAGGTTTATGTCGGGCGGCAATTTGAGGTGTTTGCGTAACCTGTTCCTGGCTGATTCTATGCTACGTACTTCACGACAGGTGAGCGATGCTATTTCCTTGGTATTGAAGTTTAATTTCAATAATGCACACAACTTTAATTCATTTGTTGTAAGGTCTGGGTAGGCTTTTAGTAAGTTATCGTAAAAGTCGGAATATACGTTTTCAAAATATACTTTGAAATCTTCCCATGTATTGGCAGTAAGATTGTTGTTCAATCGGCGGATTAATGAGTCATGCAGTTTATATAGCTCGCTATCGTAATCATCTATTTTATTCTGCATTTCTTTCAAATCATCAATCAGCCTGAGCTTGTCTTCCTGATTTTGGGTGAGCGTCATTGCCCTGGTTATGAGCTCTCTGTTTTTATGTTCCAGCTCAAATTTAAGGTGATCTTCTTTTTCCTTCCTGATGATCTCTTCTTGTTCACTAATGACTTTTTGCTTTTGCTGAAGTTCTCTGCTTAATCTGATTTCTGTCTGCCTTTTCTTGATTAGCATGATCATTAGAATTCCCATCAATAATATGATCGTAAGGGATCCTATAAGGAGGAAGTTCTTACGCGAATTCATTAGAGTTTGTATAGTGAGTCGGTTTTCAACCAGGCTCTTCTCGTTAAGTACCTTGCTGATGTCATACCTCGATTGTAACATCAGCATCTGCTGAGCATTGTTAATGGCATTTATCGAATCTTTTATCAGGAGATGCAGATTTAGATTTTTATATGCTTCAACGTAATTACCTGTTAGTTGCCGGGCTGTTGCCAATTCATGTAATGCATCTGCTTTAACCGAAAGCACAGTGGTTTTATCAGCATACTCAAGAGCACTGGTAGCATATTTAACGCTTTGGCTAAAATTGTTTTCCTTACGGGAGATTCTTGAAAGTAGTGTATAGCAATAAGATAACACATTGGTGAATTCAGCGTAGGCTTCATTATTTATGACACTGTTGAGATATGATCTTGAGATGGTAAGTTCATTTAACCGGTAATATATTTCACCCATATTTCTGAAGGCAATGGCATTCATGTATGGCGTTTTATCCTGTTTTGCCAGATTTTGCAGTTGAATGCATTTTTCCAATGCCTTGCTATACTCGCCTTTATTCAGATGGTATGCATATTGTTCCTGATTAATGTCAAACATTATTTTGTGATTACCCGTGGAATTTGACAATGTAATAGCCTTGTCGAAATACTCCTGCGCTTTTGTCAAGTTTCCGGCTTTGATATTCAGACCCCCAAGTCCTTTAAAAATAAGGGCTTTGTCGTAATTATTGCCGGTGTTCTCAATAAGTTTCAGAGCATTAAAGTAGTATTCCATGGCTCTTTTGTAATCGTCGAGATCCTGGAATATTATTGCAATCATTGATAAAATCTTTGAGCGGGTAACGTTGTAGTCGACCACCTTACTTATGGTTACGGAATCTTCCGACATGAAATTCAGCAGTGAGTCGAGTATGTGAAAGGATTCATTCAGATTGCCCTGGTAAAATTTGGTCCTGCCGATATTATAGGTTGCATGCAGAATGCCATATGTATAGGAGGATTTTCTTGACAGGTTCAGGGCTTTTTCTGACAACTGCAGTCTGTATTCAGCGCTGAGGCTAATATTATCAGTCTTTTTCAGCAAGGAATCTATTGCACTTTTATTCTCAGATGCTTCCGCTGACATATTGCTGCCTGAGGCTAAAATGTCTGATGAAAATGAAAGCCAGAGTAGACAAAGCACTAAATTCAAAAACTTTGACATATAAAACCCGGAAAAGCACAAAGTTAAGTCTTCTCCGGGTAATTGCAAAAACTTCCCCTTCTCAGTTGTGTTTTATTGAATTCTGATAATTTTTTTCATCACACTTTGTTTAGATGATTGGATGCTAAGAAGATACATGCCCGGTTCTAAATTGTTATTTTTGTAATTCATTTCATGTTCACCGGCACTAAGGTTGCCTTCGTATATCACATCGATTGATTTTCCCTCCATTGTTATCAATGAAATAGTCAGTTCGGTCGACTCTCGTAAACTGAAGCCAAAATGAAGTGTTTCACTGAATGGATTGGGGCTGGCATTGATGCTAATTGCAGATGAAACGAATGGTAATTGTCCCACATTAGTGGAAATAGAATCAGCTTGAAACAGTATCGCCTGAAAATCGAGGTAGGAATCTGTAAAACTGCCACCTGAGATATAGCCAAGGCCGTGAATTTCTTCTATGTTTGTTCCAAAGTCTTCATCAGCACCACCATATGTTTCCATGGCAATAAGTTCGCCTGAATTGCTGATTCTCATGATTAAATAGTCGTGCATTCCATTACCATAACTATTAGTGGTTCCCGATACGAGATACTCATGGTTGACCGTTTCAATGATTCCATCGAAAGATTCGTTGTTAATTCCGCCGAAATCCTTCAGCCAAACAAGCTGGCCATTATTGTCGAGCTTAACTATAAAGCCCTGTTCAGAATTTCCGTATGACTGAGCTGATCCCACACCGATGTATCCGTCGCTTACAGTTCTAATGAAGTGATAAGAATCATAATCGGTACCACCTACCACACTGTTCCATATTTCTTCACCGTCAGGATTTATCTTTATCATATAACCATCACACATACCATTGCCGAAGGTATAAGTGTAACCTCCCAGTACAAAATTGCCATCGGCTGTAGCCTGGATAGTGGCACCATATTCATCGGAAGAGCCCCCGAATTCCTTTGTCCAAAGCAGTTCACCTGCATTATCCAGTTTGCATAGGATTATCTGATTAGCGTTAGGTGGGCTCCATTTATTACCTGTTACAAGGAAGCCATTGTCAGGAGTAGGCAACAGACAACCTCTCACCTGCATAGCAATGCCATTGGTTCCAGGGACAACAGAAGCCCACTGAGTTTCACCTAAAGCATCTGTTTTGATAATACGCATATTCATACCTTCGGGAGGGAATGAGTTGGAATAAGTAGCTATGGCATAACCACCATCAGATGTTTGTGCAACAGCCATTGGTAGGTCGAAATTACTTCCGCCATAAGTCTTCTGCCACTCGACATCACCGTTTGAGTTACATTTGATAAGAAGAGCTGATAAAATGCCAGGTCCGTATGATTCGCTGTCGCCCACCAGTATAAAACCGCCGTCGGAAGTGGCAGCAATGAGGCGATTCACATCAGAATAAATGCCATTGTAGGTTTTAGACCAAATCAATTCAGGGGT
>DIOT01000037.1 GCA_002426195.1 Bacteroidales bacterium UBA5507
ACGGTATAACTGAACGCTGAACGCTGAACGATAATTCCGTGGAATGTATAACAAAGAACCAAAAACAAAAAACCAAGAACAGTCTCTTAACTCTGAAACTTTGAAACCGCTGAACGCTGAACGATAATTGCGTGGAACGTATAACAAAGAACAAAGAACCAAAAACAAAGAACAGTTTCTTAACTTTGAAACCCTGAAACTCTGAGAACGCTGAACCCTGAATGCTGAACGATAATTGCGTAGAATGTATAACAAAGAACAAAGAACCAAAAACAAAGAACAGTTTCTTAACTTTGAAACCCTGAAACTCTGAGAACGCTGAACCCTGAACGCTGAACGTGTTTGGAATGTTTATTCAAGTTCAATAGGGTTAAATGGGAATGACGATTTCTTTGGTGCTGTTTCCGATTCATAAATGATAATGATTTCCGAACCAAGAGCCTTCATATAATCTACCGGATTCTCATGGGCTTTTTTCAGAAATGAATACAGCTTGTCTCGTGTTGTGTTTTCGTAATCCCAATCCCAGAATTTAATTGGCGACTTCTTGTTATTGATGCTTACACAATTGAAAGAATAGTGCTCTTTATCGTCAGCAACACTGAGTATCAGACCGGGAAGACCGGAAAACTTCCAGGGTCCATCCGAAATCGGGATCCCAAATGAAAACCAGGCAGTCCAAACCCTGCCTCTGAAAACTGTACTTGCTTTTTGACATGGATAGCCTAAAATGTTCTTTTTTTCTGAATGAATTGTCCAATTATAATTTATTGCATCTTCCGCATACGTAAATACCGGGCCCTCGAAGGGAGACCTGTATACAACCGACATTTTCCCTTTTGGATAGTTTTTAAAAACCTCCACCGGAGGTACAGGTAATTGTAGAAGTGGTACTGACTCTACTCCCCGGGTTTTCCCGTTCGTATAAATTGAATCGTATTTGAGCAAATTGTAGCTGTAGCTTTTAGAAACGTTTTTCCCTATTTCAAGAACTATTATGTCCGATTCTTTCTTATCGGGGCTATCAGGATTAATGACAAAATCAAGCGAATATTCAATGACATATATACTAGAATCCACAACTTTAAAATCGTTTACTGACTGTGGCGAAACCACCATCTGTGCTACAACACTATCATAAAATGCACACAGAAATAAAACGACAGTCAAAAGTAGCTTCACAATGCACCGGGATTTGATATCCTAAAATTATGTATAAAAATCCAAAAGCCGATACATATAAAGCTGAATCAGCTTCATTTGAGCTAATATACCTTACTTACGGATATTCAGAGAACAGGAATCCGGAGCAGACCGGTTAGCCTTTCAATCTTTTATCCCAGATTTTCCTGATTACCTTTCCCACTTCTTTAAACTCCTCAAAGGTAAATTCGTCAGTTTTGGCATTATTGCACCAATAACAAGCCAATACACAATTATCTTTTGAGTACTCGAGATTTGAATCTAACCGGTCAATTTCCAATGTCCATCCGCGGAAATTCTTCTTTCTCAACTGATGCTTATCGGCCAGAGCATTTATTTCATCATTCGTTATACCGCAGTAATCGCAGTGGTCATTCATCACCAACATCACAAAATCATCATAGTCGAAGATCTCCGGGAACCGGTTAATAACATAATCGGCTTTAAACTCTTTAATTTCCCCAGGATGATTCCTGATCAAATCGCAAATCCTGATGTAAATTTCATTGCACGACATGGAGCTCGGTTCAATAATCTGTTGAGCCTCCTGCTGCCAATACACAGTTGTATACAGATCAACCAGTTGCTTCGTTATTTCAAAAGTTGTAAACCCTTCCAGGTCGAACCGGCTCTCACCATTCATTACCGAGTCAAAGAGAAACAAATTCAGTTTCGTCCGGAAACTATCATTTGCTTTAGCATTGTACAAAGTTTTAATGTTTCTGTTTATCATATAAGACGATGGTTAGTTGCATCCGCCAATTTAGGCTTTCTGATTTGATTTCCATATAACGTTTGATAAATGAAACCATACGAATATTCATTCATCCCGGACGATTATACAACGGACAGCAAAATTGGGTAAAAAAAGCGTCGTGGATGAATACTCCTATGCAAACAAATTTTCAGCACATATCAGATAATTTCTGGCGAAAAAATTCAACAATTTCCTGACAAGTGTATGCAGAAACCTGACATCTGTAGGAGCTGTTTTGCAGACATCGATGAAACTTAAATCCGTAACTTAGCCAAAATAATTTCCGAGAAGTTGCAATAGCAGTCAGCATTCAATGCATTGCGTTCAGCGTTCAATGTTTGGGATTCAGCGATTAGCATTCAGTAACCTAAATATCTCTGGTTCAGTGACATTAAAAAGCCGGTATTTTAGCTGACCTTTTTTAACAGTTTTCTTGATAAATCAGAATCTGCATCCAATGACGCAATCATTTCACCTCCTGCATTTGATAATCGAGCCAAATCAGCTTTAGGTATGGAACCCTGATCAGCAAAAACTAATAAGCTATCAAAATCAACATGTGCCCTAAGTAGACGTTCTAAAATAATTGTGGTTAATCTTGCTTTGTCTCTGCCCGGTATACCAAAAAGTAACAAAGGAGAAGATTTGCCTTGAATCATATAATCTATTGGGTAATCCGTTGCATTTTCAATGTTTTCAAAATAATAATCTCTGTAAATTTTTTCTTCACTTATTGTTCTCAATAATTGCTCATGCAAATCCTCATAAAAAGTTGATTCAGTTCTTGCTCTGTTTAAAAAAGTAAGATCATTTATTTTCGTTAGAGCCTGACCAAATCTAAAGATATTGTATCCCAGGCTTTCCATTGGAGTTTCAATATAAAATTCCCCATTAGATTCTTCAACATTAGTTTCACTTTTAATTTGCTCAAAAAGCTTACCTCTCGTACCATCCCGAAATTTATCAAGATCATTCTCGTAACTAAGATGCATCAGTGTATGTCCCATGTCTGTTAGTTTAATGAGTCCTCCTGATAGTTCTTTTATATAGAATTGATATGGATCACCATCAGAAAATGTAAATGGAGTTTCAACAATATGCAGATTCTCGTTACGTGAGACTATATTAACATCTGCACATAATAACTGACACAGTGAATTTTTTAACCTTTCAATATCAAGGCTCATTGTTGAATAAGTTTATCTGATTTGTAACATCTGACGTTGTAGTAATCCCTGATATATTACAATCAACAACTAAACAATGTAAAGCACCATTTAGCGTGTTGTATCTTGCAGTAATTTCGGCAAATCCTTCAGCTTTTTTGTTGGCTCTTAAATATCTTTCTGTCGCTTTATGGATGTGGGTATTATAACCAAGCTTTCCTCTTTCTAGTTGGTTGCAGTGGGTATGACTTGATCCATTATATCTTGCAAGAGTAACTAATTCCCCATTTGGAGCTATCCATGCAATTCCACATGAGAAGTCATCACTCATACCTTCTCTGAGATTACGTCGTTTATATAATTCAAATTCTAAATTGCTACCATCAATACTGGTAACTTTATAATTAGTCTGCTCGTGTCCTTCTTTTAATTTAGTTCTGGCTTGAGCATTTGTCACCCTCTTTGGACATTCTATCAATTGCTGTATTTTTTCATCGGTCAAACTCTCGAACGCCATAATAGAAATACTAAGTTTTATTAATGCAATATTAAATCTTTTTAGGAAAGAAGTCAAATGTTCACTCAATCTCCACCTTATCAATCTCCTTCATCAACCTGTCGGTCTCAGTTAATGCCATAATGATTTTCTGATAGTGCTGGATGTCTTCAAATTCCAGTTTGCGACCTTTACGGTCTTTCAGCCACTTTTGGGCTGGCTGGTATCCGCCGATATAGAAATTCCAGGCAACCTCAGGTACATTACTGAAATACTGGCTTTCGTTAATATAAACCCTATTGCCATCATACCTTAACTTTTCAACCTCATTAGTGCCGTCAACAGGATACTGTGTAATGTATTTTTCAACAACCGGACTCTCCAACAGGTGAATCTGCCTGATCTGTCCACCCAGTTCTACCAATTTCCAGAAGGTTTCAAGGTCTTTTGGATAAGGTACCCGCGGAAAATCAATCTTTAAAAACTCTTTGTATTTTTCACGGTAAGTGGGACTGTGAAGTACTGCATAGATGTAATCAAGGATGTCAAGCGGGTATAGTGTCCCTGCAGTTCCGGGGGCTAAGTCACAGACTATGTCATCATCATC
>DIOT01000044.1:0-3670 GCA_002426195.1 Bacteroidales bacterium UBA5507
GTGTTTCGGACAGTAATACCACTTCTTAAGCCAGAAAATGTGCATTTATCATATGCTGGACAAGGATCAATCTGACTGGCACACATAGGTCCGACAGTAAATCCAGCAGAATAAGCGGCGATACCATGATTAAACTTATTGACATTTGTTGCTTCCGGATCAAGATAAAAATCACTTCCTTTGAATTTTATTCCTCTGACATTTAATAAATCTACATGCTTAAAGAATTCGTAAGTTCCCCAATATTCGCCGTCTATTCTAAAGTCGCAATTACTAAAAATGGCTTGATAATCCATTTCAACACCAGTAACCGGATGAAAATTACGATAATTCAGTATATGAACCGATTGAGTATTATTAAGGAAATGAGAATTGTTTGCAATAACAATTCCGCCTGAGCTTGCTCGATTTGCGGGATTATAAAGATTCAATGCGAATTTTGCATTTGAGATAGTTGCATCTTCCAGACTAACATATCCCTGAGCAAAATTACCATGGCTATCCGGCCATTGATGGTTATTGCTGTTTCCCCATACCTGCACACCTTCCCACATGCCTTGGCATCCGCTAGTTATTGTACCGTTATTAACGTAGAGCTTTGCACCAGGCTCAACAATAATTTTTCCACTTTCAGGCATATACACATGTGCTCCATTGGTGATAGTAAGAGTTTTCCCAGATTTAACAATGATGTCTCTATCATATCTTATATCAGAGTCAATGATTGTATTTGTCTGAATTTGTAGTGATGTTGGAGTTGTCAAACAAGGTAGTGGTATATCCCATACACCTCTACCCCAGGTACCAACCCTGATTGTATTGGAAGGATAATTTATTTCAATTCCGTTTGCACCTGTATGAGGTAAATTTTTTCCAACTAATTTCCATGACCAATCAGTTTCTGCCAGTAAAATATCATCAGTATAGAAAACTCCAAATTCGGTTGCTAAGTAAATCCCATTATTAAGACTCTTTTCTAAAGTGATTGAATTATCTCTTATGTATGTGTATGGCAAATTCTTCGTTAAATCAGTGACAACAGGATTTGATACAGATGCAGTATAATCTAACTTGTATACAAGTCCCTCCATTGGTTCTCCTAGATCGTTTTTAGGATTACCGTAAGTTAGATATACTATACTCGGATTATGATTATCTATGGTCAAACCGACAACATAGGTACCATCATTTCTTGGCAATGAACATTCCTGCCAGACTACTGATGAGCCGTTTGCATTCATCGTTCTCATCAAATGGAAAGTATTAATATTAGCTGTATCCCTTGTTAATAATATCACATACAAGTAATCTGCATTGTTGTCAATGGTGTAGAGACCCATAATGAGGTTTAACTTATTACCCGGGAAAAGTGTGCCGAAATTTGAGATAAATGTATTATTTCCGTTTGGAAGTCCTCTATTCGTGCATCTGTATACTTCTTCGAGACTATCTTTAACATGAACATATAAATTCATGAAGATTGTTTTAGGATTAACTTTGTTTAAAACCCAATTTGATGAAAAAAATGTGGAACCTAACCCAAGATTTTTTATTGAATCTAACAAGTAATTTGCCGAAAAATGCCTGGTACCTTGTTGTGCGGAGCACCACATATTATTTGGTTCTTTGTTATCAACAAGTGGTTGTTGACCATCACCACCCTTAACATGAGCCCAGTTGGGTCCCAATTTACAGCCGAATATTCAGATCTGGTAATTTGACTACCATCATGGTATAATCCAGCTATAATATACTTGGGATCAGTATAGGAATTAGTAAATTTTTGTACTTGAGCTACTCCCAACCCTTCATACTTTGCGACCCAGGGTTGGGTGTAATGTGCTCTTTTTTCAACACCTCCATGAGTTGCGGACCAAACTTCGCCTATATTGTATGGATGGTAAACAAAATCTTCCAAATCAACATGAACTGGATCAACTTCAGTTACTGATCCATTGATGAGATCTATTCTGGCCATCTTAGTTCCCATCGAGGATAAAACTTCAAGTCCATTAGATTTTTGTTCAACTCCAAAACCATGGCCCCATCCAAAGGTAGACTTATCTGAATAACTTGCGAATTCAGCCCAAGAGCTATTAGGGTTAGAAATGTCTTTGGTGTAGAATCTCTTATTATCATCATCTGAAATAGTATCTCTAGAATGGCAATATAAATAATTTTTACGAGCCTTTGTCACTTCAATTGTCAAATGAATATTCCTCAGCATACCCATTTGTGCATCAAACTTTGTTGGGAATCCCAATTGTATTGGTTGAGTAGACATTGCTGTAAATGAGAGACCGGAATTATTTGATTCAAGAACTTTCCAGTAATTACCAGATTTTCCAGTTGCATATAAGTACTGACTATTATCAGGTTTTATTTCGAGATCATAAGCAAACGAATCGTATACTTGTGCCCATATCGGATTTTCAACATCAGCATTGTTAGTTCTATAGATACCATGTGAAGTAGCAGCAAAGAGCACAGTAGGATCATTTTGGTTACTTTTTGGGACTATAACAAGTTTGTAAATGACAGTGTATCTGCCAGCAAGATCGGTATGATCAGCAATTTGAACCCATGAACTTCCATTATCATCTGTTCTGTATACCCCTCCAGTCAGACCTACCCAGCTACTAGAACCTGACAAGTCATTGCCACTTGAAGCAGCATACCACTTTGTATGGTCGAGTGGATCATAGACTGCAGAGGAAACCCCGGACTGAGCCCAATAAGTATCAGTTCCAGTGCTATTCCATGTTTCACCATAATCTTCAGAATAGAAAAGACCTCCTAATAACGACCCTGTTAACATGTAACGTGTTGATTGAGGAGTACCGTCATCATAGATAGTTATAAATTCAACCGGACCAACTCCTTTATCGCCGGCTATACTTGGTTTATTAGGACCAAGTTCGCGCCAACTCTCTTCTGTTATGTAATCATAATTACTTAAACTGCTGTCATAAAAAGTTCTTAAAGCACCAAAATAGTCTTCAAATGAACCTGAGGGATAGAGTCTTGTATCCCATTGTTGTGTGAACTTTTTCATAGCTTTAAATTCACCGCAACCTGAATAAAATTCCAGACTATCTGCTCCTTTGAGTGTACGTTGAATACTATCAACAAAATTCATTTCTTTCTGCCTTAAAGTCATGTAATTAGAATTGTTTGGCATGTCATGAATCAATGAACTCAATTGAGCTAATGAACTAATTGATGTTAAGCTTAATAACAAAGCAAATCCTATCTTAAATTTTCTAAAATGGGATTTAAACACTGGTTTTTGTGTAAACATAAAACTTGATTTAGGTTAATAATATGGCCTTAAGCCTGAGTTTATTATAAGACTTTAATTCTTAAGATGGAAAATGAGCTATCGCAAAAAACTCTCGGAAAAATTACTAACCTACCTTATATAATATTTGGATGATATATTGACTATACCTAGCTTACAATAAGAAGACTATGTTAAACGCAATCGCTAATCAAATAATGCAATAAACTTGAGAAATATGCAATCCTATATATATGTAGAAATGTCTAAATCCATATTAAATTAAACTAGACATTAGGCAAATGTAAAAAGAAAAAAATGAGAAACAAATAAAACTTTTAAAAAAAATATAAATATCACATTTAAAGAAAGTCAAACAAAGAACCCTAA
>DIOT01000044.1:3955-9547 GCA_002426195.1 Bacteroidales bacterium UBA5507
AAATTCCAACATGCACTTCCTCATACAGCCCCTTCCCGACAATCAACCCCGCTTCCTTGTCTTGTGTCTGAATTACCGACTTCCCGCTACCATAATTGTAAATGAAATAATTCAATACCCGGTTATAAATATCATCCTTTTTCATTTCCGGAACTTCCACAATTCGCTGGTAAGTCACATTGCCATTGTCGTCTAATGACCATTGACCTTCAATCTCCTTCAGCATTCTTTTTACCTCAGCGCTCTGTCCATAAGTACAGATGCAGGAAATCACCAAAAATATAACTGCTAATGTTCTTTTCATCATTTAAGTTTTGACACCAATCTCCAACAAAAATCAAATAAATACTTTACACTAGCAAAAAAATATTGAAAATTCAATATTCAATTACCATAACAGGGATTACGTCCTTGCCTGATACACGATAGCCGATTCATGATTAAGCGAAGTCTTTCAAAACACACTGACTGTTGGAATTAACTCAAGTCCTGACTTTTCGGGCATACCTGGTAATGTCAATTAATATTAGTCCGCCTCCAAACCATAGCCCGGTGGATATTGCATGAACAAGGGCATTCGTAACATCATGATTGCCTTTATCGTAATATTCAAAGAGAAAGAAGACTATCGACCCGATTACTGTCCCTATAAGGACTCTAATGATTCTCCGAAGAGTTGCGTGTTTCATTTTAAACTCTATTACTTGCAAATATAGGATTCATTTATTTAACCAGGCTAGTGATGCACCAAAGTATTGTTACAAAAACAAAAATAATATTATTAATCTCATTCTCGTTGTCGGTTGACAAAGTGAAATATTATTTTATATTTGCGATAAACAAATCCAGGTATGCGTAAACTATACTTACTCCTTATTTTAACCGGTTTGATAAGCACCGGCAGCTTTAGTCAGCAATACGAACCATTCCCTGCAGGTGAAGCCTCATGGAACGTACTGGTGTGGGGCCAGTTTATGCCGGATGAATATTATCTGGACAATTACGCTTATGTACAAACAGGTGATACCATAATCGGCAGTCAATCTTATCATAAAATGGTCGGCATAAGGTATGGAGACACCACTTATATTGGTGCAATCAGAGAAGATGAGAACCGCAGAATATTTTTTTATCCAAAGGTAGCAGTTTTCAGCTTCAATGTTAGCTTTCCCACAAATGATCAGGAGTACATGTTGTACGACTTTAACGATTTGTATGTTGGGAAAGTGTTGCATATCAATGACAAGTCGATTAGCATCCAGGCTATCGATTCAATTGAAATAGAAGGCCAGCAAAGAAGGCGTTATGAGGTTGACGGAACCGGAAATTCATTTACACGTGAATATTGGATTGAAGGGATTGGAAGCAACAAGGAATTATTCTCCGTTTATACATACGAATTTGAATGGCAATATTATACCACCTGTTTCAGCAAGGACAATGGGCCAACAATCTTTATCAACAGACCTGACTACTTTTACTGGGACGCCTGTGAGTATAATGTTGGAATAGAAGATATTAAGACTCAGCGGATCAATATCTATCCAAACCCTGCTACCGACCAACTAACAGTAACAACACCAAATCCGGGTGAACACCATATAGCGATTTACAATAGCCACGGACAACTGATGCTACGAACCACCAACAGCAATCAGGCAACACCTGTATACATAGGCACATTCCCGAAAGGGATATATTATGTCAGACTTCAGGACAACAAAGGAGAAAGTACAAGCAAATTCATTAAGCGCTAAATGGTGAACCAAACCCGCCATAACCCTTGAATTAGTGTTCGCTGTAGGATAATATAATTCCTTTTATTACATTTGAAGGGAATTTCTAAAAGCATTCATGTTAAATCATCCGGCATATATTCGTAGTAGTCGCCAATACAGGACAATATTGCAAGTGCCATCCGGCAATTTGAAATGGCTGGTAGCGCGGTTAACGATGTTTCTGTTGCTTTTCACAGCCATTTCCTTTAAGTCGCCGGCACAGGATAAGGCAACCTGCGATTCCCTGATTTTAGAGGGGGTGGATAATATGTTTGGACGGGAATATGCATTGGCATTTGAAAATCTGAACAAAGCGAAGGAAATTGCTCAGAAAAACGGATGGTACAGGCAGCAATTCCTGGCTCTGAACAACATAGGACTTACCTATTTCAAAATGTTGGATTACGGGAATGCGGTATCCTGTTACTTAAGTGCCTATGAACTTGCCATCAGCAACAAAGCTCCTATAGATGAGATGATTGTGCTTAATAATATTGCCATAGTCTATATCAGGGATAATAACCCAAAACAAGCATTGGGTTATCTCCTTAAATCGTATGAGTTGGCAATCAAAAGCAATATTCGCTCAAAAATCGGCCTTTATGCAACTAATCTTGCGCAGCTTTACTTTGACATGGGCGATTATGATTCAGCCAATCAATCTATTACAATTGCTCTTAAAAATCTTGATGAAGATCCCAAAACATTGCTGTATGCCAAACTGGTACAGAATATGCTGATACTTGAAGAGGGCAATCCGGCTGAAGTTATTGATAATGTCACCCCTTTGCTCAGTGAGGCAAAGAATAAGAAATACCGGGAAGAGATACCCGAAATTCACCTCTTGTTATCGAAAACCTATAGCCGGATAAACTCCCTTAACAAAGCTGAATTTCATGCCATGGAGGCTTTAAAGGCCTGCAATGATAATGACCTCCGAATAAAGATCTATAACCAGTTGGCCGATGTGGCTGTTGAAAAGCATGATATCCATCTGGCTGTCTCTGTTAAGGATTCCATCATTGCCCTAACCAATACAATAAATAATACCAAGAACAGGGAGTTACTGGAGTATTCGAAGCTGCGCTTTGAGCTCTCCTCGTCACAGCATGCCCTTGAAATCAGTCAAACAAAAGCCCAGAATATCAGGAGTATCTACCTGGTGATTATACTATTGCTTATTCCAATGGTCATTGCCGTGGTATGGGCTTTTCATAAAAAGGCACTTGTTGATAAGCAAAAGAGGGTTATAGCCGAAAACAGTCTTAAGATCAAGGAATTGGAACTCACCAATGCCCACATTCAAACCGCACTTCTCAGCAATGAGATAGAGCAGAAAAATAAGCAATTGTCAGATAAGATACTCTTCCAGTCTACCCGTAATGAGCTGATTGAGGAAATAATCGGAGAGATTTCCAAAAGCAGTGAGTTTCGTGACAACAATGAACTGTACAAGACTATCCGCGAACTAAAGAGCCATCTGAAGGAGGATTCTAAATGGGGTGAGATCACTGACCACTTTGAGAGCCTGAACAATGATTTCCTGATGGCCCTTAAGAAGAAACACCCCGACCTGAATGCCAATGAAACCAGGTTTTTGTCGTTCATCTACCTTAATCTCAGTAATAAGGAAATTGCTTCACTCCTTAATATCAGTGCCGAAGGTTGCAGAAAGCGCAAAGAACGCGTTACAGCCAAGCTGAACCTCGACAAGAGTATCTCTCTGTATGAATATCTTACCGTTCATTTAATGAGTAACAACAGGTAAACCACCTCCCTGTCACGGAATGTCACAGCTGTTGTCACGTTTTGTTGGAGCTTAAACAGCACATAACAACAAACTTATGGTTTTATTTACATCTCAATTACAAACCAATAAAAACATAAAAATGAAAACAAAACTTCTACTCTTACTATTGACCATTAGTTCTGTTACAATGTACGCACAGACAAATCCTGACATTGAAGGTGACCTTATGTTATGTCCATGGACAGATGGAACGGCCTATGTTACCAATCCAACGTTCGATACCTATCAGTGGTACTATAAGTACTGGTTTGTATCTGACGAGTTCGTAGCCATAGAAGGTGCTACAGAAGCTACATTTACGTACGACTGGTTCACCTATGATCAGGCCTTACTGAAAGTGGTTGCCACCGTTGGCGGACAATCCTATGAATCAGACACTATACAGATTGACAGTTGGGCATGGGCGGCATTCTATTTTATATGGGAACTAACACCGGGAGTTACCTTTGATTGGGAAACTGAAACCTTCTTCCTCGAACAGGGTGCTGTATTCAGCCCTGCTATCGATAATCCACCTTACGATACACTGATACAATGGTACCGCAATGATCAGCCGATTGAAGGGGCCAATGGAACCGTTTATGATATAACGAAAGCCGGCGTTTACACATGCTCTGCAGCTCCATCATTCTGTCCGGGCAGCATTACTTATTCTATACCTCTTACTGTGGAAATGTTGGTTGATGTGCCGGTTATAGACCCGGAAAGAGCCAACATTTATCCCAACCCTGCAAACTCAGTGCTTAATATTGATTTGCCGGCGAATACAACCTTCAATAAGTACAGTATTCTTGACCTTTCGGGAAGGGTACTTTTGCACGATGCTATTACACCGGGTGTTACCCCTGTTTCCACAGATAATCTGGCTAAGGGATTCTATATATTGAAACTGCAGAGTGTTGACAGTGAACTGACAAGACAATTCATCAAACAATAAATCCATACAGGAAATAATACGGCACAACCATTAAACCACACTAAAAGCTGCTTCTTTATAAGGAGCAGCTTTTTTTTTCTAAAAAGATGACGTAAATTACCGGGCATAAACCGTATTACCATCATGGATACATTCGTAGCACTTGATTTTGAAACTGCCAAACAAGCCCGGCATACAGCTTGTGCCGTTGGAATTGTGAAAGTGGTTAAGGGGGTCATCGTTCAGAAGTTCTATTCACTCATCAAGCCCCCGTTAAACGAATACGACATACATACCATGGCTGTTCATGGAATGAATCCGGATCACACGGTAAATGCACCAACCTTCACCGAAATCTATCCATACATCAGGCTAATGATCAACAAAAACAACGTAGTGTGTCATAATGCGGCTTTTGATATCAGTGTCCTGAAAAGCTGCATTGAGCACTATTGCATCAATGCCGATGACCTGAAGTTCGATGTGTCCGACACCATGATATTATATGGCCGCAAATCCCTGAATGTCTGTTGTGAAGAATGCGGAATAGAGTTAACACACCACGACCCCCTGTCGGATGCCGAAGCCTGTGCCAGAATCTTCCTCAGGTATCACAACTGCACATGCAAAGAGATTGTCCCCGGCAAGGGCGATGCAAAAGCCAACTTTTGGGGGCATGATTCAATTGGCGGCGACCTGCTGAAGCACGAGCCCGAAAATGTTCAGAACAAGCAAAACCACTTCTTCAACAAAAAGGTAGTCATCACCGGGACCTACAACCAATGGCCCGACCGGCGCGAGCTTGCCGGAATCATCAAATCGATGGGAGCAGATATAGATAGCGGAGTCACATCAAGAACCCAGATCCTTATAGCAGGCGCAGGTGCCGGACCTGCCAAAATACAGAAGATGCTGCAAAACATTGAATGCGACTGCCAGCGACAGATACTCTATGAGGAAGATGTGAAGAGGATTTTGGGGGAGTGATAAGAGTTTCAGGATAAACGTACGGTTTCATTGAATATTCGTATGGATTCATTTATCAAACGTTATACGGAATATTGATAAGAATGCTTACATTGCTACCC
>DIOT01000044.1:9894-16576 GCA_002426195.1 Bacteroidales bacterium UBA5507
CCTATGGTTGCTGAAGGACAAAGGTGGAGATTGTTAACTGCCTGTTTCCTGCATATCGGCATATTACACTTGCTGCTGAATATGTATGCTCTGCATTTCAAAGGATCAGTACTCGAACCGTATCTTGGAAAAGCAAGATTCCTGGCAACCTATCTGATTCTGGGAATTGCCGGTAATCTGACAAGTATATGGTGGTTTCAATCCACTATAAGTGCAGGCGCTTCGGGCGCGATATTCGGATTATACGGAACCTTTCTGGCTTTATTAACCACCAACCTCATTGATAAATCAGTAAAAACATCGATAATACCCGGCATTATATTCTTTATTGCTTACAACGTATTTTACGGACTACGGCCAAACAGCGGAATTGACAATGCTGCTCACCTTGGCGGACTCTTTTGTGGAATTATAGTTGGCTATGCATGGTACCCATGTTTGAAACAGTATGAAAATACGAGGATGAAATATTCTACAATAACTGTTTTGTCGATTGTTTTACTGGTTTCATCAATCATAATATTCAGGTATCTGCCGAATGATATCGCGAAATATGAAAAACAAATGTACCAGTTTGTCTCCATGGAGTCGATGGCACTCGAAGTTTTCCAACTACCCGAAGAAACGCCCAGGGAGAAAATCTTATCGGAAATTAATAACCGGGGGCTATATTACTGGAAAGAAAACATTAAGCTCCTCAACAGCTTCAAAGATCTTGATCTGCCGTGGTCGGTAAGAGTCAGAAACAAAAAGCTGATAAAATATTGTGAACTCAGGATCAAAAGTTACAGACTCTTATATAAGGCTGTTCAAGAAGACACTGACAAATACAAGGATGAGCTCAACCAATACAACCGTGAGTTAGAAGCAATCATCAGGGAACTGACAGGAAATCAATGACAGAAAGTAATGATGGGAAACACATTAAACTGTCTAATCTCTTCCATTTAAGGCCCCTGTTTTATCAGCCTGTGATAAAAGGCATACATATTTATTTCCGTTCAAGGAGAAGATCGAATGTGTGTCTAATTTAAAATGGCATTTGACTATAACCAAAGTATTAATCCAAGAGGCCTTGCCGATCAAGGATTTTAAAAAATTCCTCTTTACTGAGTGGACAATTAACCAGATCAATAAAGTCATCTTTTTGTAGATGACACTGATACGACATTTGTTTGATTAAATAATCACCTAAATCATGGTTATTATGGCTCAATTTAGTATGAAGAATAAATTTCCCCTGATAATATAGTTCAAGCCACTTGTGATCGTTACTTTTAGTAGAAGATTCAATAAATCCTTTCTTTCGTAAATTTGTAAACGCTTTTCTAGAATCCAAGACACTCATTCTTCAATTTTTTCAATTATCTGATTCAACAAATTTTTAATAAGCAGATTGTGACGTGTCAGTTTTAATTCACTCAAAGTAGATAACTTTTGATAAACAAAATCAAACTCTTCCGAAAATGAGGCCTCTGCTTCATCAATTGTTTTTCCGGTGCCAATTATATTCAATATTTCCGACTGAATAATATAATAATCCTCCTCTTTAGCAAAATAACATCTAAGAGGGAATTTCAAAATATATGTTCTCGAATCAGCCGATATTACAACTGGTGCATATTCTAAAGAGTATTTTTCACCAGGGTAAGTATCAATAATTCGTCTCTTTGTCCTGCCTTTATTACTGAAAATTTTAATTTTACCAACCGCAAGATTTAACTCACTTGGTTGCTCTTCTTGATTAATTATACGTGTTAACAATTTATTCTTAAGTTCAGGTTTAAATCTATTGAGCTTGTATATGGGAACTACTTTATCATTTTCAACATCTACAAAACTTACAGGAGCCGTTCCAAATGAATTTACAAATGAGTATAAATTTTCAACTACCGGATTTCGTTTGCTTGGTTCAGGATAGAGTTCAATCAATTTTCCGTATTCGCCTGAATTTGAAATCTGAAGCAACCTTTCAAACTTATCATTAACAATGGACCTTTGTTGCTGCCAATTAAAACCACTTTTATTCTCAGATCTATTCGAATAAGCAAATTCAGGAATTGCGCTTCCTGCATGGAAACCAACCAATTCTAGTCGAAAGTTATTTAAATCAATTGTCTCTGTATCAGATAAATCAAACTTTGCAATTGTAAAAATCAACTGCTGAAAATCTTGACCTATCTTAATAAGAGTATCAATAGGCAACGAATTATATCTACCTAATTCACCACCAATTTGAATATGAGCTCCTATCTCAAGATTTATTCCCATAAAGCAAAGATATAAAATATTACATTACCATTATTATCTATTAGATTTTTATAAATTACACCCAATTTTAGTAATCATTTCGAATGAGAATCCCGGTAATGTCCGAATTAGTTTTATGCATTACTGCATTCAAAATAATGGATACTAGTTGTGTTTGATTTATACTAAACAAACTCATCATAGCTTGATTCTTTACTCATGTATGAGAAGCAATTTGATTGAGTGGCTAACTATGCTATCCATCTTTTTAATCTCTATATCTACTCCACCACTCCCAAAAACTCTCCGACTACAGCTGTTAGAAGTTTATCTAGATAGATGTTCTTAAAGTCAATACCTAGTACATCAACTTTTTTACATCGACTATCAAGCGCCTCAATTGATTCAAGTAGAATGTTAGCATTACCCACCTGTATAATGTCATTTCCAGTGTTGTTTATATTAAACGTGGCGATTAATTCTTCTCTAAAAGGGCTTTCTTCTATAATACTTAGCAGTTCTGAAACGGTAATAAAAGTACTTGAATCAAAGTCATGAAAAATCTTTGCAATAGGTGTAAGTATCATTTCAATAAGTTCTAAAGTTTATCGGTTTATCTGTATTAATCATAATGATGTTCCCTCAACGATCCTATCGCATTCCGCAACAACATATTCTGGAATGGTGTCGAATATAGCGGGATCAAGTTGGCAGATAAATTCGTTTTCAATGTGATATGTCTGTTTAATGAACTTTTCGATGACAGCATCCTTCTCTTCATGATCAATAAGCCGACATATTTGAAGTTTTTCGTACCCATTTGTGCATGCTGCATAGACTTTCTTCATCTCAGTAACATTGCAAACGCGTTCTAAAAGTTCACTATAAGAAAAGTCAGCAAGGCGAGTTGATATTTCAATACAACCATTATCAAACTTTGCCTGATCCATTTCAGGGTAATTGCCTTCAGCATCCATATGTTCTCGAGTATCAATCCCATGTTCCTTTTCGAACCTTTTATGCAATAGGTTTGATAGCACCTGATAAGCATCACCCTTTTCATCTAGAATCTCGAAGAGTCGCCGCATGTAGATCAATTTAATGATATCATCCTTCTCTGAGCTGAGTGCATTATTACAAATCTCAGCAAATGTTTGGACATCTCTTTTTTGTATGGGCAATTCTACAAGGACACCTGTATTAAGCTTGAGAAATGATGCTGAAGTCTGATTGTTGAACTTTTGAGATAATGCTTTAACGGTATCTATGATAGGTTCCACATCATGGGTAAGCATCAGCACGGTTTTATTTTTAAAGCATGAATCGGCATTACGACGGAACAGCATCTCCAGAATGGCGTATTTTTTGTTCTTATCGAATGAAGAAATCGGGTCATCGAGAATGATTAAATCCGGTTTTTTAGAGAGACATTCATACATGAACATAACGAGCGAGAAGGCATTTCTCTCACCAAAACTTAGGTGCTGATTGCCACCGCGAAGGAATTCATCATGATCAAGATGCCGAAGCTTGAGTTGTGAATGTTCCCCTTCTCCAGCAACCTGAACAGCGTATCGATATCCAGCATAAGCAAGGAAGGCGTTGATATCTTTTTCATGCTTCTCAACAACCCTATGTATCTCTATACGTTGCTGGGCAATTTTCCCCTGAAGCTGCCCAGCTGTTTCTATCATGGCATCAATAGATTCATTTATGGGCTTAATAGCCTCTTGTGTTTTATCAGAATTGAGATTTTCAAGAAAAGAGAGGTCTATTTTAAAGGACGGAAGTACTTCAGCAACCTTTTCTCCATCCTTAAACTGAAACCCACTGAGCGTCCGCAATCTTTCGAGCTTTCCGACAAAAGTGTCAATCTGATTTTTGACATCAACCAGAAAATCTTCATGCTGCTTTTCTATGCCATCCTTCAACGTTGTAATAATGGATAATTTTTTTCGTGCGGTATCCGAAAAATAGTCGCCAAGACGTTGAATAACGTTAATGATGGCTACCAGATTTTTGATGGTGTTTTTGTCATATTCCTGGCCGACCTTCTTTATCAGTTCCTTTTTATCGGCAGCATGTGAAGTACAAAAAGGACAGTTATCGGATAGTTCCGCAAAATTATAACCATTTGTTTGCCATTCCACCCAATCGACACTCTGCGCACTTTGAATAAAGGGTTTGAACGACTCAAGTCCTACTGGAATATGCTGAATTTTATTACCTACAGCAAGTCCTTTCATTCCAGGGCATGCTTTTGAGATTCCAGACTTGCTCAGCTTAAAAGCATTGCCCATCTCTTTAAGAGTCAAAATCAATGTCTCCAAATTCTCGTTGTCGACAAACAACTTTTTGATTTTGGCAATTAGTTCTTCTATCTCTTGCTCCTTTTGTCGATAAACATCGGTTTTAATCAAAATGTCAAAGCTATTGCTAAGGAGTTCTTCAGGCTTGAATACAAACTGAGTAACATACTCTTCATTGAAACACATCACATGTTCAATGCTTTCCAACCCGATTACTTCAGGCTCTTTGTTCTCGGGATTTTCCTTTTTAAGTTTAAACGGCATCAGTTCCTTCAGATCTGGGTTCTCAGCCGTACCGAGGATGAGAGCTCTTGCTATAGTACTTTTTCCTGTACCGTTGGGCGCGAACTTTATATTTAATTGATTTTCAGCTATTGAAATCACTGCTAAATCAATATTATTGCAGTTCTTAATTTCAATTATCATAGAAGAACCTTTCTGTCTTGGCAGGGTACTGCCTATAACTATATTAAATTTGCTTCATAACCATCTACGGCGCTATTATCAACAGGAGATATTTCTGCATTTAAAACTGATTATTAATGGTTGCAATCTTTAACAAAATCCAAATAAATACTTTACAAAAGCAACATAAATTATAGAAAATTAATATCACCTGATTCACTTCCTTATGAGTAAATCTTAGTATTCGCCGTCAGCATTTCCTTTATACCTGCTACTGAACTCAAGACTCCGGTTGCTTCATATGGCATGTAAATGATCTTGTTATCTTTTCCACTCACCATTTCATTCAGTGTGTCTATGTAGCGTACTGCGATCAGATAATTTACCGGATCACCCTTGGTGCCGGCAATTGCATTGGTAATTTTCTGAATAGCTTCAGCTTCACCTTGTGCCGTTCTTATTCTTGCCTGGGCCTCCCCTTCTGCCTTCAGGATTTGCGATTGCTTTTCTCCTTCGGCGTTGTTGATTTTTGATTCTTTATCACCTTCTGACTGTAAAATCTTAGCCTGTTTGTCACCTTCAGCTTCCAGCACTTTAGCTCTCTTGTCCCTCTCTGCCCTCATTTGCTTTTCCATCGCTGCCCTGATTTCCTGAGGTGGATTAATATCCTGCAATTCTACCCTGTTAACTTTAACACCCCATTTATGACCCGCTTCGTCCAATACTGCACGTAACTTACCATTGATGGTATCCCTGGAAGTGAGTGTCTGATCCAGATCCAGTTCGCCAATCACATTTCGTAGGGTTGTTTGAGTCAGCTTTTCAATAGCATCAGGAAGGTTTGAAATCTCGTATATAGCTTTAACGGGATCAGTTATCTGGAAATAGATTATCGCATTAATCTCGGTACCTACATTATCTTTGGTGATAACATTCTGTTTGGGGAATTCATAAACAGTTTCTCTCAGGTCAATTTTAGTGACAGTTCGGGTAGTAACAATACTTCTGCCATCAATCCCAACATCCTGTTTAACAAATCGCCACATGATTTCCCTGGGCCTGTCAATAATTGGCCAGATAATATTGATACCGGTTGGCAATGTCCGACTGTATTTACCAAGTCGTTCAATAACAACAGTCTCTGATTGCTGAACAATCTTAAAACCAGAAGCAGCAAAAATAATTACGAATAGCGCAATTACTCCAAAGATGATAATAATACCCATGTTTAGATCTCCTATTTGATAGCTTTAACTGTTAATATGGTGCTGTCAACTTTAAGTATTTCTACCTTTTCCCCAGCATTTAGGATTTCATTGTTTTCTGATTCTGCTCTCCAGTCATCACCTTCAACAGCAACTCTGCCGGTATTAAGAGAGTTGTCAATAGAAACTGTAACCTTACCGGTTTTACCAACCAGTGCATGAACGTTCGTTTTCAGATCGCCACTTTTTTTGTGCCCATACTTTAGGATGAAAGGTCTTACACCAAAAAAGGCAATAAGAGTCCCTATTGAAAAGGCCAACAATTGAATTTTAAAGCTCAGATCAATTGAGGCAGTGACTCCGGCAAATATGCAACCAATCGCCAGACTAGCTGCAAAAAATGCCGGTGTAAAAATTTCCAGGATAAACAGGATAATAGCAACGATTATCCATATATGCCAAATTTCAAGTTCCATAAAATACAGATATTTTGGTTGTTAACTTATTCAAATT
>DIOT01000044.1:16862-34031 GCA_002426195.1 Bacteroidales bacterium UBA5507
CTGTACACAGCATTAATTTTCCAATCCATGATCTAACGAAGCTTTCAAAACATGTTGACTATAGGAATTAGATGCTGATCATTTAGAATTTTTCCCCTCATTATAACACATAGAGGTTATAATCTCGCATTATAACCTCTTAAAGTTATACTTTGATAATTCAGCTATATTTCAGCCTTTTATCGATCAACCTTTTATAGCTAATATCATTCATCAGGATCCAACTTACTGGCAGCTTTCATTAAATCCATGATTATAGCCCACTTTTTAACTCCAAATTAGAATGTTCTATGGCTTCAGCATTTGACCTGAAAGTAACTCTGCACGTCCTCTTCTGCTCAGGAGTAAGACTTCACAACAAGGTGATAATGATGCCATTAGTGAATGTAAAATTATCCTACTTCTTGGACTTAATTTCGAACATTTATATTCAAATTATCAAGTAAAATTTAATATATTTGTGTAGCTATCATAAATGTTATGACAAAAGATGAAGTAAAGGACTACCGAAGCATTCTTGATAAAGAATACATGGATAAGGACACTGAAATCGACTCTTCTATCAGTTACATATCAGCCGGGGCACTTGGATTGGTACTTTCTATCAATGACAAGTTTATCATCATTAAGACTGCCGGCTTTAAAGGATTCCTGATAGCTAGTCTAATCTTACTACTGGCAGCTTTAATCCTGATTATTGTACGAAAAATGATTACCAGTAAGCACGATATAAAGATGCTTAACTACCTGACTGAGATCAAGGATGGTGCCAACGAAGAACAAGAGCTTAAACTCCTCGATCTTTATAATGAGTGCGACACCCAGCTAAGTATTATCAGAACAATAGCAATAGCATGTTTACTAATAGGAATAGCATTTGAAGTTACATTCTTTATTATCAACTTCTTTAAATAAAACAACATGAAAATTTCAGAACACGGCCTTCAAAAGGTACCACCGCCTCCTTTACCAATAAGAAAGGACAAACCTATGCCTCCAAAACAAAAAGGATCACCCACTCCTCCCCCAATTATAGATCCGAGGAAGAAATAAGTTACCAATAATCAACGTAACGACATTAATAAGATGGAAAAGAAACTTCCATTTCTATGCGACTTATTGTCTTCTGAACCTGAAAGAAGAGCGCCTGTGCCACCACCAATCAGGAAATACCCTGAGCGTAAAGAACCGCCAGTTGAAAAGAAGGATTGAAAGTCAACTAAAAACTAAACACCCATTTTAAAATCTACATATTAAAGCCACTGGCTGATTCTTTTGGTAAATTGATGAAGCGATTAGCATGTTGAATTATTGTCAATATTTATATTAATGTCTATGAATCAAGTTGTACTCATTGGTAATGGTTTTGATCTTGCACACGGCCTGAAAACAAGTTATTCAGATTTTATTCTTTGGTATTTTAAGGAAGTTGCTACACTATTCAACCAAAGTGGATTTTATGAAGATCCATTAGTTTCCATACATCAAATATATCAAAGACGACATTTTAATGAAGCATCATTTTATAAGCTCAGTGAAGTTTTAAAGTACCTGAGTAATGAAGAAATTGATTTTCGATATATTTCAGAGTTCTTTAGAACAATCGTATCCCGGAATATTAAGTACAATTGGGTAGATATAGAGTACTTATATTATCAAGAACTTCTTCGGCATTTCAAAATAATTGAAAAGCCAGGAATTAGTGAGACTAGAATTGATGATTTTAAAACTACCTTAAAGCAAATCAATAATTGTCTGGATAATTTAAGTAAATCTCTAGTTAATTATTTATCGACCATTTCTGTTGGTTCCAATATTAAGTTAGATACAATACAAGAACATTTCACCAACATTGAGAAAGAACAACTAAAAACAAAAGGATCAATCTTACTGCTTAACTTTAATTATACTTCCGTTGCAGATTTATATTTCATGCACTCTTCTCATAAAAACGTATATAAAAAGATTGACATCCATGGTTCTATTTCTGATAAATCAAACCCCATAATTTTTGGCTACGGTGATGATATGGAGCCTAATTTCCAGAAGTTGGTAAATTTCAACGATAATGAAATTATGTTACACATGAAGTCAATAAATTATTTTAAGACACTAAATTACAATTCTTTAATGAGTTATTTAGAGTCTGATGGTTTCGTTGTTAACATAATGGGACATTCATGTGGATTATCTGATAGATTACTTTTAAACAGAATATTTGAACACACTAACTGTAGAAAAATCAAAATTTTCTATCATCAAATAGATATTGAAAGAAACGATTATACTAATAAAACAATTGAGATTTTTCGCCATTTTAAAAATATAGTAATTGCACAGGAAAGGATTGTGTCTTTCCCAAATTCTAAACCTCTTGTACCAATTAGGATTCCAGTTTTAGAGCCACTCGTTGATGTGAATTAGTTTTTCTCAGTTCAAACTTCATTATACATTTCTCAACCATGACCATTCCATTATGTCATCTCGACATCACAAAAAAAATAACAAAGGAGGATCCCTTTGAACCTTGTAAACTCAATAGAAAAAAGTATGCACAAATTTTGACTGATTCGCTTAATATTTCGCAGGATGGTTTTGTTCTAGCCCTAAATAATGAATGGGGCACTGGTAAAACTACTTTTTTAAAAATGTGGCAAGCCTACCTTGAAAGTCAGAGTTTTAAGACTCTATATTTTAATGCTTGGGAGAATGATCCAGAAGAAGATGTGTTACTCTCGCTTATCTCTGAATTTATTAATATTAACAAATCCAGTAATAAATATTTTACTAAACTTTTAAATTGTGCAGAACCTTTATCAATGTCAGGTTTAGCAAAAGTTTCTAATGCCATATCTTCCGGCTCATTTGATAGTGAAGCTATGCGAGTGTTATTTTCATTAATTGGTACTTCAATTTCAATAAGTATTGAGAACCGTGTTAAAGAAATATCTCAAAGAAAAAAATCTGTAACAGCCTTTAAAAAAGCATTAGAAGTTTATGTTAAAAGCAAAAGTAAGAAGAAGTTTGTACTTATAGTTGATGAATTAGATAGATGTAAACCATCGTATGCAGTTAAGGTTCTTGAAACTATTAAGCATTTGTTTGTTGTCCCTGGGATTGTATTTGTACTTGGGATTGACAAACAACAATTGTGCACAGCCATCAGAGGATATTATGGGTGTAATTCGTTTAATGCAGAAGAATATCTAAAGCGATTTATTGATATTGAATACAGTTTACCATGCCCAGCTTCAATAGAATTCACAAATTATCTATTGGATTATTACAAGTACTCAGAATTCATAAATAGTAAATCAAGATGGGAAAACACAAAAACAAAGCAAGAAGTTGATGACTTTTATACATTTACAAGATCACTATTCACATTAAAAAACGTCTCATTAAGAAATCAAGAAAGAATACTCGGTCATGCAAGATTAGCAATTACAAGTGTTCCTGTGAATCACTATATCTATCCTGAATTATTTATTTATCTGATTTTTTTAAGAATCACACATAATACCTTATACTGCAAGATACGTGATTCAGAACTTAATATTAAGGAATTAATAGAAAGTATCGATAAAATTCTTCCTGACAAAATTGAATCACCAGACCTTTATATTTTTCTTCTTAACAGGTTAATTTACATGTATAACCTTTCAAGAGGAGTTCAAAAAGAAGAATTATTCATAGATAACGTACGGTTTCATTGAATATTCGTATGGATCCATTTATCAAACGTTATACGGGATATTGATAAGTATGCTTACATTGCTACCCTATAATCCGTACATGGTATTCCAAAGCATGCACATTCATCACTAATCTCCGGCACATTATGGCATTTGATTTCAAAGGGAAAACAACTGACTTCCTCACTATATTCAAACCTGCAAAAGGATATTTCATTACACCAATCCTCATTAACATCAATCTGCTGGTCTTTATTGCCATGGCAATATCGGGAGTTAATATACTTCAACCCGAAAACCAGGATTTATTAAACTGGGGCGCTAACCTCAGACCTATGGTGGCCGAAGGACAAAGGTGGAGATTGTTAACGGCCTGTTTCCTGCATATCGGCATATTACACCTGCTGCTGAATATGTATGCTCTGCATTTCATAGGATCAGTACTCGAACCGTATCTTGGAAAAGCAAGATTTCTGGCAACCTATCTGATTCTGGGAATTGCCGGTAATCTTACAAGTATATGGTGGTTTCAATCCACTATAAGTGCAGGCGCTTCGGGCGCGATATTCGGATTGTACGGAACCTTTCTGGCTTTATTAACCACCAACCTCATTGATAAATCAGTAAAAACATCCATAATACCCGGCATTATATTCTTTATTGCTTACAATGTATTTTACGGACTACGGACAAACAGCGGAATTGACAATGCCACTCACCTTGGCGGACTTTTTTGTGGAATTATAATTGGCTATGCATGGTACCCATGTTTGAAACAGTATGAAAATACGAGGATGAAATATTCTACAATAATGGTTTTGTCGATTGTTTTACTGGTTTCATCAATCATAGTATTCCCAGTTTGTCTCCATGGAGTCGATGGCACTCGAAGTTTTCCAACTACCTGAAGAAACCCCCAGGGAGAAAATCTTGTCGGAAATTAATAACCGGGGACTATATTACTGGAAAGAAAACATTAAGCTCCTCAACAGCTTCAAAGAACTTGATCTGCCGTGGTCGGTAAGAGTCAGAAACAAAAAGCTGATAAAATACTGTGAGCTCAGGATCAAAAGTTACAGACTCTTATACAAGGCCGTCGAAGAAGATACTGACAAATACAAGGATGAGCTCAATCAATACAACCGGGAGTTAGAAGCAATCATCAGAGAACTTACGGGAAATCAATGAGGTGGAAAGAAATACTTTAAGAGGACTTACTTATCACACCGGTAATTATAGTTATTACTATATTCCTGGTTTTCAGGGAAGTGGTTTGCTGGTACTTTAAAATAAATAAAAGACTGCAAACCCGGAAATTAATCCTCGAAACTCTGTTAAAAATTTATGAGAAAGAAGGCGGAGATGTAAACTGGGAAGAATTTAAGAAAGCATTATAAGTCCAAATCCACTCACCTCATAAACCTCCTCATCATAGAGTAGAATCCCATGATAATCAGGGTATCTCTTCTTAAATGCAATTTTAAAGAAATAAATAAAGCAAAGAGAAAAATAATGTCCCACCTCAACACAATATTATTTTGATTAATCTTTTGCAGTATCTATTTGTTATTTAATAGATCATATTGAAAATAAAAGAGCTATGTCAATTATAGTAATTGAGACACACGAAGATACAGGTGTTGAATGGGGAATATCATTCAATGGATATAATCCTGAACCTCCTGATTATTTTAAGATGGTTGATCAAGAGACAGCTTTTAGAATAATGGAATACCTAAACAATTTAACTGTGAATTCCCCAGTCTCTTGAAACGAACCAATTAGGTGGCCAAGTCACAAATTCAGATGGGTTGAAACTCTCATGAGTTTCTTCCATACTAACTATTTGGTTTGGTAATAAAGACAATACATGGCTGCCTTTATCACTTTCATAATCCCAAAAGTGAAACCTACTATCTTGATTTTTTGCTTTCCTACTTGGACCGTAATCCATTGGAGCTGTTAATCTAGTTAAGTGCTGACCATCTTCTTTTGAGTAAAAAGTTAATCTAATTTTTACTCTTGTGTTAATTGCATTTATAAAAGTGTTAAGCATAATGTAATAATTATAGATTAATAATGTGTGATAATACTCAATTAGTTTCTATCAGTTCTAGCTAAAGTACTGATTAGTACATTTAGGAAATAATTTAATTCGTTATCGGATAATAAAACCAAATCAGATATTGCCTTTTTATGGCAATGCCTAAATTTCTTACCACTGCCACAAAAACAAGTATCTGTTCTTTCAACTCTTTGCCTCTCTTTCGCAAATGACAGTACTTTATGTAATGTATTAAGATCACTACTTCCAACAATTTCTGATAAAGAATGGGCTATCCCTTTATTACCATGTGGTCTTTCTGTCAAGAAATATCCAAATGTCTCTCTATGTTTCTGATTAAAAAAATAGGGCACTACAATCGAGTCAATAAAACTTAGCAAGTTTATGCCTTTTCGACAAATAATGATCTCTTCAGGGGGTGCTTTTAAGCAACAATGACCATCAGAATAAAAGTGCCAGTCAATATTTGGAATTATCCTTCCTCCTATCTCATATACGTGCGGAAAGTTACTTGGATATATTGTTGTAGGAATAATCCTGATGGTGTATTTATCGATTAAAATCCCATGAGAACTTAGCAGTAATTCTCCCTCAAGACAAGGTGAGCCCTCATGCTCTGTTAATTTCAAACTCTCATGAGACTTAATCGCTTCTTTGGCCTCTATTTCAAATCTTTGATAATTTTCTAACATCCCCATGGATTAGAAGTTCTTGCACCACCAATAATATATTGATCAGTAGTCGAAGCATTTTCATCCTTGTCAATGCCAAAAGGGAATCGAGTACCCAGATGTTTTCTCCAAAGTAAACTAGCCCTATATTGGTTATTCTCTTTAAGTGCTTTATCTGCATCTGAAATAAATTCATCAAGAGCATTCAGAAAATTGGCTTTTCGGGTTGAATCATAGTCAATAAAGAGATCATCTTTGGGAACAACTGGAACTATACATTCAAATTTAGTGTCCATGGCTTTCTTAATTTCCTTAAGAACATCACGTAATGAAATATCATCACGGCTATTCAAAGAGAACTTTTGAATTGCATTAGATGCAAGGATTGTCATTGACAGGCCATTTGGCATTTTATTCCTTTTGTGATCGCACCAACTCTTAAGGTACTTTACAATCCTGAGTAATTGACCATTAGCGTCTTTTTTACTATTAAACCAATCTACCATAGCTTTAGGATCGCTATTCTCAAACCCATTATCCTTCACTGCCAATTGATATTCTTTACCTTCCTCCTTAATATAAACCGGATGGTCAACCTCGTAATCACCTGCAAAAATTGTCCTGATACATTTTTTTCTATGCTGAGCAGGGGTATCAGTATGACCATCAACTGCTTGATGAACCCAACTTTGAAGTGTAGTTGCTGTTACATCAGGTGTTCTGAAAAAGTATACTCCATCATCAAGATCGCAAATATCATCCTTTGTGCGTATGCCGGTTTTCATCTTGTACGATCCTTGAATATAGAACTGAGGAATGTATTCTGGATGATTCTTCTTAAACCAAACTCTGATCTTTTCCCTTAATGCTTCTTTCGAAGCAGTCATCTTATCTCTCTTACCCTGTGTCAAAGAGATGTTAGTATTATGCTGTTGAAATAAATTATGACAATTCGACATGTTGTTCGAGTTTTAAAAAAGTGAGTATTTCATTTATTTTGTTCTTTGCAACTTCATCACCAATAGATTCCAATCGATTGAGTGAATGCTTGCTTGTTGAGTTTAACTCAATTAAGTCAGCCCCCATATCATGCTGTATCCTCAAATACTTGAATGAAGAATCCTTATTTCCAAATATCCTTTGCATGAAATGTAGGTACTGCTCAGTTATCTGAGACTGACTGTCTAGAATAATATCTAAAAGTCTTGGAGGCAAAAACCAATAAAAGATGTGCTTAGGTTTCCAGGAACTTTTTATGATATGTTTTCCTTTACCTGTACCTAAGGACAATAAGTGTATATCAGCAATATCAATCTTAAGTTTGTCAGTTGCTTCAAACACACCTATAAGTGATGGATTATTTGCAAAAATTCCTCCATCTATCATATTTTCGTTATGCCCATTACCGAATTCATTATTGTATGAGAAAGTATGCGGAGGAAAATACACAGGAGCAGAAGCACTTGAAAGCGCAACATCATGTGCGAACAATTTATAGTCTCGCTTATATTCTTTATGATGTTTTGTCTTTAAAACATTAATTTCACCTACACCCCCATTAAATGAAGGAATGCAGACATTTGCTTTGAGATCATTCAATAGTGGTGGTTTATTCCCATTAGCTGAGGAATAAATTTCTTTGAGTTTCGCGGCCAGTTGTCTGTTACTATAAATAGATGTGATTATAGCTTTTGCCTTACTTGGAATAAACTTAAGGTACCAATTGGGGAAAATAATCTTGGCATTTTCTTTATAGAATCGCACTAGATCTTTAGCAGGAATGCCAAGTGCAATAGCAATTGCCAGAATAGCTCCGGTTGAAGTTCCGCAAATCAAGTCAAAATGCTCATAGAGCTTTTTACCGGGATATAATAATTCCAGTTCACGTTCAAGTTCTGCTAAAACCTTTGCAGGTATAATTCCTCTTATACCTCCGCCGTCAATTGATAAAATTCTGAAAGTAGATTTCTCTTGCATACATTAACCTTTAGGTGGATAATTATCATTACCATTGCTATTCTTCTCTCGGATTTTGCCATCCTTACCATGAATAGACAGTTCAGATTGTTGACTAATTGACACTTTTCGGCCTATTTCAATAGCTTCTTTTTGTGTGTCAACGATTTTGATTGGCCTTTCACTTTTTTCTGTTTTTACAGCCCAACGACCATTATTGGGCACTACATGGACATTCTCTCCCATGACTTGTAGGTATTTAATATTATCAATAGTGCTTCTGATATTTTGACCGGCTCAAGAAGCTTCACTGCCAGTCATACTTCGAAGTATATAGGAAGGAGTATTCTACCTAATGCAGAATCGTTATTGACATTCTCAAAAACATTTCTACATTTGCATTGTTATTTCACTCCTATCTCCAACGATAGTATGATTTATTAGACCAGGAGTTGCGCCAACAACTCTTGGTTTTCTTTTTTACATCGCATTAATTATGCCGATTGTGATTAATATGTTAAATTTCTTTAACTTATTTTTCAACATTCATTAAACCACCTGTATATCATGCAATTAGATTTATAACAAACTTATTAACATGCCAAAATGTCATTCAAACAGACATTTAGATGTGTATAACTGCCACTACAATATTATTCTGCCTTTTACAAAAATATACTAAATAGTATCATGACTTATCAACAATAACATAGCAAAATACTATCATACAGACTTTTACTAAGTAGGTCCCCACGTTATGTAATTGGACAGAATGGCAGTTTACCAGGCACAATGAGAAGCATTACTTACCATGCAAGAATATGCGATTCTAGATTCCAGAGCAAACTAACCTTTCAGTGTTCCCACTTGGACAGCATGTCCAACTTCATGTCCAAGTTCATTAAAATTATCATCCAAGCCAACTATAGCTTGTACACTTTTAAGATGAAACTTGGATAACTGGAACTACATTTAACCGAGCCTCATCACTCCCTTCACCTCAAAAACCTCCTTATCTTTAAGAAGAATTACACAATAGTCAGGGAACTTTTTCTTAAATGCTTCAGGGTGTTCAGTATGGATGGGTATGATCCCTTGTTTGGGTTTAACGGTATCAAATACAGCAGCTAATTTTTCTGCGCCTGTATGTCCACTTGTGTGAAGGTATACCGGATTGTATGGCATTATGAAATCATACAGTGATTTGTTGAAAGCTGTTTTTGTGTTGTCCAGATATCCATTCCACATGGAATAATAAACTTTCGACTCATCTGATTTGTGATATTCATCCGTGATGGACTTGAAAAGATCCGTGGAGCGTATGGGCATACAAAATCCATATCTATCGAGGTAGGACTTTAATCTACCGTCAAATGTCAACGGTTCCTTACCTCTTCGCTTCAAATCGAAGAAACGACCTGCCGGATTACTCTTCTGGTCGAAATCTATGTCATAAAACGGCGTAAATTGCTTGTGTCTTGATGATACATACCGTAGAATTCCAGCCTGATATCCGTCACAGACGAAACATCGTTGTGCGAATTTCGCAGCATGATACAAGGAAAAGAGCCTATCGATATTGGTGGATGATACCAATACGAAGTTGTATTTGTATTTCCTGAAGTAGCCCTCAAAATCTTTCTGTAAAAGATGTTCCGACTTTAATGCCGCATCAGGCTTTGAAATATTAGTCCCTTCCGAAATAATAAAGTCAATATCCGTGGCATACTTCCTTAGCGTTGGTAACAGCCCTTTGCTTCTGAAACCATGACCTCTGAAATCACCTGTATGCAATATTCTTATATTCTCAGCTTCAACAATAAACATGTAAGCATCAAATGCTGAATGATCAACAAGCAAAGGTGTTACACATATCTCTCCGACCTTTATTTCCTGCAATGCATGAAAAGGTCTGATAGTTTTTATCCGCTCAACAATCTGCTTGCGTTTTGCTGATTCAATAGGATCCGGAATATAGGATAACCTGTTCTCAAGAGTTTTAAAGATTTCAGTTGCCGTCTCACCTGCATATATAGGCAATTCAGGATTTGCATCACAAATTTTTCCAATATGGTCACCATGATAGTGTGTTATAAACAACGCACTCCTGGCAACATCCCCTGATGTCAATCCGGTTATGGGATTCAGATCATTCGTCAGGGCTCCGGGAAGTTCCTCATCAAAGTCAATAAAAACCCTGAAGCCATTACTCTCAATTTCTGTAACACAACCGCCTATTTGGTGTGTTCTCCTATGGATTGTTAGTTTCATTTGGCTTCCATTCTTTCATAGTTACCATCGATTATATCATCAATGGCAAGGTTATCAAGTGTTTCCTTCGAAAACAGAAAAGTAGCATGGAACTTATTTGATTTTAGAGTAATATCTCCAAAATCAGTTTCAACGCATCTACCTGTGGTTAGCTTCTTACAACCCCAGGTTTTATTTTTAAAAAGATAACCGGCCATTGTTTGCCTGGGTGAACTTGCTTTATCCTTTGCATTATTATCCATGGTAATAAAGAAAAATTCAGGATCAGTAATATCTTCTGGACTAGGAATTTCGAATGAAACCCGCATTCCCAGAGCTTTCTGACTTCTTAGAATTTCAATAATCTCATGTTTTAGGTGACCTTCGAAATATCCTTTCTCAATAAATTTGCTAAAATCACTTACATGTTTATAGATTCCGCTGTTGCCACCAATTGCTTTATTACCATATTTTAATTCAATCAGTGCAACTTTGTGTGGCTTGTTTTTCGTGATGGCAATAATATCGAAACGAGCATTGAACCCTGCTTTTTGCTTCTCAGGTAGAGCATTGAATTGCTTTACATATTCAACATCAATGCAATGCCAATTAGATTTAAGGTTAGCGTTATTCAGTAACAATAATCGGGATTGCGCTTTCTTTTCATCAGAATTTCTTTTGGAGCTATTAGACTTAATCAAGTCATACTTTTCCTTAATTACTTCTGGCAAAACTTTCACACGTTTCTTTTTATCTCTCGTGACTAACGACTTATCATTCAGATAATAAGCTGCAATCTCGCACACTAACTGTTTATTTCCTTTTTTGAATTCAACTTTAGCTATACTATCGCAGCCATAGTAAATATTCAAATACTCATTCCTGATTCCAAGGATTAATTCATCCTGATTCTTATTAAAGAAATCAAAGAGTTCACTTTTTTTGAAAGTATCGGCAAATTCAGCAGAGATGCCACGGGTAATTTATTTCATGGTAGTGGTTGTTTGGCTCAATTGAATCAAAAAATTAATAGGGCAAGTAAATCTAAAGAATTCCTTCTATAATTGTAATTAACCCAATTTATCATAAATGAACATGCTTATTAGGCATCATTATGTTTAATCTCTTTACCTAACCACACACCATATCTCCGCCACTGCTCATAGAAAACAATCCATTCGCTGATCCATGGAATAATTCGGAAGAGTTCGACATGTTTAAAGGCAGGCTTATCAAAAAATGGATGATAAAGGCATAGTGAAGCATCCGGATACATGTGAATATCACGATGGTAACTAATACCTTTAATGAAGATCTTATCATACCTATATCGATAGAAAGGTGAGTATCGGATCGTTATCTCGTATGACTTATGATTTGAAAACAAATTACCTTGACCTATTAAAATACCAGCTGAATGATCAATTTCAAATTTAAGCCACCTAAAATACTTTTCGGCAAAGAATTTCTCTTTAGTTAAGTAAAGTAACCATTGCAACCGGTTTTGATGTTGAATCTTATCCTCCAAAATTTCGATGAGATTCATTTTTTCTCCCTGTTGATTCATTGATATATCCTTGCTCATTTGTGAAGGCTTTGCCATTTATGATCAAACCAGTAGCTTTGTCAAGATCATTTCTTGAGGCTTTAGAAAATGTCCGAAACTGCTCATTCAGTGTCTTTTTATATACACCTTCCCCAAACAGCTTGATATAATCATCCTTACTGGTTTCAAACGAGTTTTTTAAGTTATGCCACTTTTTTTCAATATCTATTATGAAGTTAAAGAAACTGATAAAATGGTCCTCATCCCATGAGTCAGTAAAATCTTCATCATGATTCACAGGATTAAGAATTCTAAATCTATGACCTTTAGTCCTCAACTCTGTATAATTCTCCTTAATCCTATTAATGATGTTATCGATAGTATCGAAAATTGAATTCTCACCTCTATAAAAAGATGCAGCGAGTGTTGTAATTACAATACTGGATACCTTGTAATCCTTATCTTTAAAATAAATATCCCTGTATCTTTTCAGGAGTTGAACAGCTCTTTGTAATGGAGTCTTTAGATAGAGATCTTCTGGTAATGGTTCAGTTTCTACTCTGGCCTCCAACAAAGCATCAGAATATAATTTAAGTAATGGATCTCTAACTGAATTAGCTATTTGTAGAAACCATTCTGCAAAGCCTTTGGGATTGCCTGACGACCAGGTTCTAAGTTCCCTTTCTGGAATCTTAATCTCCTGCATTTCAGACCCATGAGGCATGCAAGCCGGTAATATATCCATGTGGAAGTCACTTTTATAATTTAGTCGTACGCACCTTGTTTTCCTTTCAAGAATCGACTTATAATTCTGGTTTCTTTCAAGGGCAGATGCCAAATTATTATACAGTTCAGAGGGTGTATGCTTATAATATGGGTCATATAGATGTAAAACAATATCTAAATCGAAATCCTCATCATTAATCGGCTTAACAGTGGTTCCAATCCTTTTTGAACCTTGGGCATAAACCTCAACTGTAAGTCCTTCATAAAAGTCCTTATCCTCTTTTAGAATTCCAGCAACTGTTTCGTATGCTGATTCCATACGAGCCAATCGTGTTTTATCTAGTTGCAATTCTTGTGCAATTCGTGCAAGTAACTCTTCTCGCTGTAGTCTGTAATTGGTGTAAATGTCTATCATCTTAGAAGGATTTATTTATTAGTAATTTTGAATGTTGTCCTATTCGTGCAACCTGAATTCCATCCTGCATAAACCTTAGCTGTTCTATATCATCACAACTTACAATAGCGTATCCCTTAGCACGGTCATATGGTTTTTTAGCAAGTTCTATTAGTTCGTTCTTTTGTGTGTCATTTGGAATAAGCTCATATACTTCAAAGACAAGTATCTCGAAACAGGTGAAATGATCACTCCATGAAAGATTTTTTGAGAATCTTCTTATTTTTTTTTGATTGAAATGATTGAAGTTGGCATAGTTTAGTATTCCTGAATCCACTAATTCTTCTTTGAACTCTCTTCTTGGATCAAGCTCTCTACCCATCTCAGATGCAAACCATGTTAGTACACTTATGACATTTTTACCTTTTACCATAAATCTGAGGTCACCGTAGCTTTTTTCATCAACGTCAAGGCCATTTCTTGCGTTGTCAGGTTTATAGGACCACTTATTAAAGAGGTTTTCATCTTCAAAACGCTTATAAGCACCTCCAACCGGTTGAAGCTGGTTGGCAATCCTTCTATTAAATACCAGGAGGTACTTGTTTGTTCCTGGGATCTGGATCTTGTATAATCCACTAATTGAGAAGCGAATATCCTTATCCCGATACTTACCATACATAGTTTTAAAATATAAGGATAGAAAGTTTCGATTTTCCCAAACAATCTTCACACCATTTGAAAGAATAGGTTTAATTATTGCAGATAAAACTGTGATTAGTGCATTCATGATTTTTAATGATTAGATGTCCATGACAACTTAATAAAGTAATATCCGTGACACCATTTTTTTACTTTGTGATTATTATTGTATCTGAATCTTTTGTAATTTGTCACGAAATTCTATTATTGTAATTATAAATGAAGACTGAAGAAGTTGAATGTTTATTATTAGCCATTTCCGATAAGGAGAACGACTCAAGAGTGGCAGAAGTTGCTTTTACGGAATTATATAGAGCATATAGCAAATTTTTACATAGTGTTTTATCAAAAGCAATAAAAGATATGGGTATCTGTGATGATCATATCGCTAACACAATAGTAAATAATACATTCTTCAAAATTTTTAATAATCCTCTAGTCTTTTCATTTCCTAATGGAGCTTCAACCGATGGAACTTTTAAAGCATGGCTATGTAAAGTCGCTAAAAATGAATTACTAGCAAAAATTGACGAATTCTATGATAAAAAAAGATTCATTTCGCTAGATAGAGTCAATGCAGTAACAGTGTTTTCAACAACTGAGTTAGATGAGGAACTCATTCAAACTGTTAATCATAATGAATTGGAGAAAGTGCTGAACATACTGTCAGACCGTGATCGGCACATTCTAATGACTCTCTATATGTATTTTGAGAAAGGCAAAAAGACTCCTTCCGATGTTATATCATTGCTATGTGATATGCATAATGTGACCGAAGCCAATATTAGAAAAATTAAAGAAAGAAGTGAGAAGAAAATAGTCGAGTATTTTAGTAAACGTAACATTCTAAAACCAATAAAAAATGGCAGATAAAATGACCATAATAGATATTATCAGGGCTCATGGTCTACTAATGCCTGAGACTGAAAATGAAGTTAGAGAATTCGAATCGAAATATGATGTATCAAATGATCTTCCAGATGATTGGGATGATCCACTTGCAATTATAAAAAGAGGCCCTCAAGAGCTTACTCAAATAAGAATTATTGACGACGAAAGCATTGATGAAGAAATTAACAGCTTAGGTATGGCAGCAAGAAAGGGAAATGACTTACCAGAACATCTGATTGAGAAAATGAAAAAACAGCACAGAAATGAGCCTTGAATCAACCCCCTTATTTGATATTAAAGAACTTGCCGAATCTATTTCAATGAAATTTGAATCTAAGGCTACTCCATTACTGAAAATTTCGGATGAAGAAGGATTGAAAATATATTCAGGTTCTTATGAAACGACATCATTTGATGGAATAACTATCTATGATAATAAGAGATTTTACATACATCTTAATACTGATAGGGGTAATACAATTGCATCTGTTAGGGGGCGTTTTACATTAGCACATGAATTAGGCCATTATTTCATAGATACGCATAGAATAGGATTGAAAAAAGGAAAACTGAAACCTCATCCTTCTTATTATAACCAGGAACAATACGACCGAATTGAAAAAGAAGCTGATTATTTTGCTTCATGCTTACTGATGCCAGAGGAAAAATTTCTCTCAGATATATATAGAAAGAAATTTAGCCCTGAACTTATAAATCAATTATGTGAGAATTATCAAGTCAGTAAGACGGCATGTGCAATAAGATTCTCATTAATAGGAAATCATCCAATAATGGTAGTTTATGCTGAAAAGGGATTCATTAAGTGGAGGAAAGCTAGTGACGATTTTCCATACAAGTCACTAATTAAAGCCAAAAGTGTACCAGAAAATACAGTTATGGGAGATTATTTTGCCGATACAAATCGTGATAACACATACAAGACCGAACAAGTATTTGCCTCTGATTGGTTTTATACCTATTCGAAAGATGATTATCGGAGGAAATTTTATGAATATTGTATCTCATCTGGCTCCAATGCTTTGAGTATTCTTTGGGAGGACTAAATAAGAATTAAATCAAATAAAGAATTCCAGACATCAGTCATGACGAAAGTACCGAAGGCTCAACCATTTCACCCATCAGGGTGTAATAAGTCAGCCGTCGGTGATTGATGCACACCCTCTTCCCTTTCTTATGGGCGAAAAATCATCTCCACTTCCATTTAGACTTTTACCTTCAAAAAGTAAAGGTCTTTTATCTTGTTCCAATTGAAATCATAATCCTGATTCAATGAGAGATCTTCACCATATGGTTTAGGTGTTTTATACTGCAAGATCGTTCCAGCTTGATATTTACTTTTATCGCGGAAATCAAAATCAGCTGTATCAATTGAATAGCTGTCTTGATTAATATAATGCATATGATCAGTTGCAAGTATAAAGTAACAAATATCAATACCATGCCTTTTGTATAGTTCGAGGTTAGAGATGTCTTTAAAGACATCATACCGGTTATTGGGCTCTCTGTGATTCTCCTTTTTAAAAAACTTAAGTTCACCTTCATGTAGAATGTTGACCCCAACTTAGCTCATACAGATCAAATTTGGGGCAATATCACCAGAATATCCACAAGTTGGGAATAGTTATTTTTCTCAATTATTTCCAAATCCACGTTAAAACTACTTGATATTACATTAGCTGTGCTGACCCCTCTATATTGAGGGGTATGTTAAGATACCTGCAATAATATTTGATAGCGTATTTATACCGAATTCCTTTAACTTTTCAATTGTCTTGCTCTTCTTATCAACTGATTTGTCCTTTGAATCTAAAATTTGCTGTATTTCATCAAGTTGACTTCCAGTTAATTCTTTTCTAAGCTCGTTGACAATAATGTCTAACTTTATTGTCTGCTTGCTTTCTTGGCTCTGAAGAACTGTCAAATTAACCCCTTGTTTTTCTCCATTATATATCTGATTCGGACTTCCTAATGTATTTATTTCTGCTATACATGCATCTATGATAGCTCTTCCTATTTCCTTTACTGTTGCAATATTGTAATTGTCAGGCCCTTTGAGTGATACAAAACGCCGAAGCTCTATTCTTTCAATTTCTTTATTTTTTTTGCTTTCTTGACCAAATATTCTTTCAAGTATTGCAATTGTAGAGCTTTTCCATGTCACCTTGCACCAATTTTGACCCACTAAATTGCATTAAAATTGACCCACCATGTTTTACAAAATTAGTTAATTAACATTTCCTTTTTCTTTTTTTTGT
>DIOT01000043.1:0-1829 GCA_002426195.1 Bacteroidales bacterium UBA5507
GCCGATTAGACCGAAATATTCAGAAATATCACAGGAATGACACCTCTGGAGTTTCGGAATAAATATAACAGAGAAGCCCTGAGCTAAATAAGTACATCATTTAAATTACACCTTGCATTTCCTTCACTTAAATTTTTTACATTAAAACATTCTTTATACATTTGTGTAAATGATGAATAAGACGCTATTGCGTTGGCTTGAGAACAAGGCAACATTGCAGCTAATATTGGGTTTTCATTATTTTTTTAATAGCTTTTAACTATAGGAATAAAAGAAACCAGTGCATAACACCGTAAAAAAATAATTGCGGTTTAGTGCAAACACTCTACATTATGCACAGATACTTTTTGATAGTATTAATAATGACCATGACTTCTTGTGCAACTGTAATTACAAGGAGAAATTATGATGTAGTCATTTATTCAAATGCTAATAATTCTAAGGCGCAGATTTTAGATAGTACATATAATCTGCCTGCGAGGATTAGAGTTGAGCGTTCAGGAAAGGATTTGGATATCCGATTGATTTCGGATACTTTAAAGTGGAGCTATACTGTTATATCGTCGCCAAATCCGGCATTTTTATACGGGAATTTATTATGGATGCAAGTTTCGCCCGCTGCGTATTTGATTGATTTTACTAATCCAAAAAGGTTCTATTACGGCAAATCAATATATTTGGATATTGTTGATACGGCTAGGATCTTAAGACCACCTGTTTTAAAGTTTTATTATGATTACTTCTCGAAAACCTATCCAACAAATAAGGGTCAAATCAATCTTGTGTTTTCTTTACCTTGGGTAAATAGTTTTTATCTTCAGCCACAACATGAAACGTCTAAACTAAATACAGGTTTTTGGGGCTTATCTGTTGGATTGGAATATTTTTATCAAGACAACAAATTCATTAGTTTAAGTGCAAATGCGGTATCTGATTTTTTCGTTCCGGTTCCGGCTGCGGTTGATATTAGCGGCGAATATGATATGATGAGTTCGATTTATCTGGGTCTTACGGATAATTTTAAGTTTAGAAGGTTTACATTAGGTTATGGGATTAACTATTCAAGGAACACATGGGATCACAGGTATTATGACCGTTTTGGCCCACCACCGCCAACTCGTGACCCGATAAAAAGAACAAGTGAATCATTTGGATTTACCCTTAACGGATATCATCAATTTGGAGAACATTTCTTTATCGGCTTGATTTATAGACCAACTTTTATTATGACTTATCCGCAGGTTGATATTAAATATGAGCATTTGATAAGTTTAGATTTTGCATGGAAAATTAGATTAAAAAAATTATAGACAATGACAGAATTTTGGGAAGAGGCATTTAAGGACAAGCAAGAAATGTGGGGATTAGAGCCTGCAAAACCAGCGATCATGGCAAAGGATTTTTTTGTTGAGCATCATATTAAAAGCGTGCTTATTCCAGGAATTGGCTATGGACGAAATGCTCAAATTTTCATGGACAATGGAATGACTGTTACAGGAATTGAAATTTCACAAACTGCCATTGATTTAGCCAGAAAGTATTTTGGAAATGATTTGACAATACATCACGGAACAGTAACAGAAATGCCTTTTGACGACAAATTGTATGAGGGAATATTTTGTTATGGATTGATTTATCTATTGAATAAAAAAGAGAGGAAAAAACTTATCCAAGACTGTTTTAACCAATTGACAGAAAATGGATTTATGATTTTTACTACTATTACAAAAACTGCCAAGACTTATGGACTAGGAATTCAAATAAGCAAAGACCGATTTGAAATGTTTGGTGGGGTTAAAATTTTCTTTTATGACAAGGAAACAATAGAT
>DIOT01000043.1:1952-7742 GCA_002426195.1 Bacteroidales bacterium UBA5507
TAAAATTACAGTTCCTCAGGAAACAGATAAGTTAATTCTGAGCTTTATTGGCATGGAAGAGACAACAATTAAATTAAAACAGGATTGTGATACCGTGGAAGTGGTTATGATATACAATGGAACTTATGACTTTATGACCTCCAGAAAAATTGATCGGTTGCGATTTAAGCGATTTAAGAAATTACCTGAACTTCGTAAAGTCGCTCATGAGAAAGGTGTTTTCTTGAATGAATATCAATGCTATGAACAGGATTTTGTTCCAATAAAACCTCGATTGGATAGAATTAAAAAAGATAGAAAAAAATTGGCACCTGAAATATCTGAGTGAAAGGTAGCAATCAGCAAGTTTATTACTCTTTATACCAGGATGAAGTGTCTAATAGAATAACTACTTAGCTGCAATATTGAGGAACGAAATTGTAGCGGCAAGACAAATAGATGAATGAATTAGACTGAAATAGATTAAACCATATTGGAAAAGAAATCAAATAAAGACATACGACTGACCTTAATCGTAATCCTGCTATTAATTGGAATTAATTCATATGGACAGTATCGTAGTGGATTTATAATCAAAAATGCTGGGGATACCGATTAATGGGAAAGAAGTTGGTTATCTTGAATTTCTGACATCAGCGATGGATACTGAAATTTACAACTTAATTTTTTTTACTGACCTAGACGGCAAACTGCTTCTTTGCACTTTTAATTGCACAAAAAAGAGTATTGATGAATGGTCAACAATTGCAAAACCCTGAAAATAAATTAAATGGTGCCAACTCCTTAAAACCGCAAGATCCAAAAGAGCTCCTTTAGCGGTATAGTCAAACTCGATTTTATCCATCATTTCCTTTACACCTTGAATTTACTTCCCTAACATTTCTTTACATTAAAACATTCTTTATACATTTGTGTAAAAAATGAATAAGATGCTAATGCGTTGGCTTTAAACACGAGGGAACTTAAATATAGTAAATAAAAAATAGAGACCAGAAACTACTAAAAAACGGGGAGTAATCCGAAAAGCCAAAGAGTAGGAAATTTTAAACATCACAATTTATTATGAAAAAAGTATTTCTTTTAGCAATTACCCTAGCTTTTACCAATGTTATTTTTGCACAAACCGAAAAAGGTAAATTTGTATTATCGGGGGCAACTGGATTACAATTTGTCAGTAGTAATATTGATTATAAGTATGACGGAAAATCACAAGGAGATGTTACTCAAAGTTCATTTTCTATTTTGCCTTCAATTGGTTATTTTGTAATGGACAATTTGGCTGTTGGATTATCTGCTAATATTTCTTCAACCACTCAAAAAGACGAAGGAGATAAATATACCGTTAGTTCTACAATGTTATTACCAACTGCAATCTATTATTTTCCTGTAGAGGGTCAAATTAAACCTTTCTTACAAGTTGGAGCTGGTCTAATGTCTATAAAAGAAAAAGAAAATTATGATGGTGACACTGACGAGAATAAAATGAGTGGTCTTGCCTTAAATTTTGGAGGAGGAGCTGCTTATTTCATAAATGATTATGTATCATTGAATTTTGGATTATCATATACTATGGCTAACTTAAAAGACAGTGATGATTCGGATTGGGTACAAAAACAAGGCAACTTTGCAGCTAATATTGGGTTTTCAGTATTTTTTTAATTTACAAACTGATCCTGCAAACATTGACCTTTACGAATTATGATAATTGAAAAGACGACAATTGACAGAATCAAAAATTATCGGACTGATTATTTGAATTCATTGCCTGAATTTCAGGAATTATTCATAGAGATTCTGGTAAATAGTTCCGATTATTATCTTTTAAAGTCTGATAATAAAGAGATTGGCTATGCAATTGTTGACATGGAGGGAATTCTCATAGAGTATTACTTGATTAACAGATTTATCAATGAGGGCAAAGAGTTTTTCAGACAGGTTAAGAAGGACTTATCTGTTACGAAGGTATATTGCAAATCATTTGATTCTATATTGCTGAGCAATTGTTTATTGTGTTCTTTTCCCTATTCGGTTCTTGGATTATTGTACCGTGATTATGATGAACCGGCAATTGAGAAGGACCCGGAAATAAACATGGAGAGGGTAGGCCTCTCATCAGTCGGATTAATACAAAGACAAGACGATTCAATTAAGGTACTTTTTGATACAGAACAACAATTAGTTGAATTTATAACCAATGAGAATGTCTTTACATTTAACAAAAACGATGAGTTAATTGGATGTGGCATGGTTATCAGGACACATTTGGATTGGGATTACTGCGATTTGGGGGTTTGGGTTCATCCTTCAAAAAGAGGAAATTCATATGGCTCTCAGATTTTATTATGCCTGAGAGAGTTTGCAATTAATAACAATATGAACCCGAGTTGTGGATGTGCAATAGAGAATACAGCATCAAAGAAAGCTATTGAAAAAAGCGGATTTGTCAGTAAATACGAATTGATAAATTTTAAAACAAAATAAAGGCACTAACGTACTGTGCAAACCGCCGAAACTGATATTTCTACAAATCTTAAAAGTGAAAGCCATGCAGAATGAAGAAACAAATCCAAAGGGAAAAAATGAAGATTCTGAACTTAGTAAAAAGGGGCTTTTGATAGGAGTATCCTTTGGGATAGCCATTGGAGCCGGAATTGGAGCAGCTATTGACAATGTTGCATTAGGTATTGGGATAGGTTTGGCTATTGGTACTCCAACTGGTTTTATTATCTACTATTCAATTATGAAAAAGAAATCCAAATAACGTTAAACAAAACCAGAACCGCAGGCATTGTAAACAAATTGAATCGTTGATATGTTTTCACATGAACAAAGAAGCACCCTTTGTTACATTATTATAAGTTACAAATAGGCAAAGTTTCAGAAAGAAGCATATAAAATTATGGCATCACAAAATGATCAAAATTTTGCTGAAGCAGCAATGCTAATCAGAAAGCCTACATCTGAAGTTTTCAATTCCTTTATTGATCCTGAGATTACAAAAAACTTCTGGTTTACAAAAGGTAGCGGCAAATTAGAGCAAGGGAAAGATATAACCTGGACCTGGGAAATGTATAATATTTCAGTCCCGGTTCATGTAAAACTAGTTGTACCAAACGAAAAAATAGTTATTGAATGGCAGACACCTGTCACTACTGTTGAATTCTATTTTAAAACGCTTTCAAGTGGTGACACTTATGTAACTATCAGACATTTCGGATTTGATAAAACTGGAGACGAGTTATTGGCTACAATTAAGGACTCAGTTGGCGGGTTTACGACAGTACTTGATGGACTTAAAGCATATTTGGAATATGGTGTAAACCTGAACCTTATTTTAGACAAATATCCTGAAGAAGTTATCCATCACGGGAATTAACACATAAACAACGAGTCAAACGCAGGCGAAAAGCTATATGCCTGGTGATGCGTAAATGCATCCATACACAACTGCTTGATAACTGAAAACTATTCCTCCTACCAAAATGAAGTTTCTCATAGAATAATACTCCCGGAGAAACCGCCGTCAACAGTCGCTTGGTTTAATTTTTCTTATTTGATCTTCAAGTAACAATATTTTTTATAATCAAATCAAATATTTATTAATTTGCAGGAGTTAAATACCGGATAATAAACCAGGTGGAGCTAGCATTAAAACTATTGATAACAAAGAGATTAATATTTTACTAACAATGAAAAAAATTCATGGATTATTCATTATTTCTGCACTGATGCTTTTCAGCTCATGCCATCCAAAAATTTCGACAAGTATAAGCAAGTCGTATCCTCCATTAGACTACAAACAAGATGTTGTAGTTATTGGGTTAGACCAATCAGAACCTGATAGTTCTGAGTTTTTGGGACAAGTAAAAATTGGTGATACGGGATTCAGTACAAATTGTGGTTACGACGAAGCGATTGATAAAGCAAAACTTGAAGCCAGGAAAGCTGGAGGAAACGCAATTAAAATTATTGAGCATATACCACCTTCAATTATGGGTAGTTCTTGCCATAGAATAACAGCCAGGATTTTAAAAGTTGAAAACGTTGAGAACTTTACACCAAAAGTGGAGCAAGAAATATTGTTAGATGTTGATTATGCTATTTTAAACGTTTATCGTTATAGCGGTACCGGACCATTGATCAGTTATGATTTATATCTTGGTGACTCTATAATTTGCAGAGTGAAAAATAATTTTAAAATGACACTTCACATAAATAAAGATGGATTAAACACTCTGTGGGCTAGAACAGAGGCAAAATCAGAGGTGCCGATTGATGTTAAAATGGGCAAAACATACTATTTGCGTTGTGGAGTTACAATGGGAGCTTTTGTTGGACATCCAAAATTGGAGCTAATTGACCCAAAAATAGGAAAAGCAGAATTTGAATCTTTTAAAGCAAAAAATCAATGAGAAAACTACTATTTCTAGCTGTTCTAACCTTTGTTTCAAACAGTATATTTTCTCAGGATTTAATTGTAACAAACGAAGGTGATTCGATTAATTGTAAAATTACGAAAGTAAAAAAGGACAATATCTATTTCACTTTTAAACACAAAGATGAGATTAGAAGCACTTTGTTACCAATGACAAGTGTTAAAGTCCATCAATCTGATTATTATCAAATTAGTGAAGTGCCAGAAGAAAAAGTTATGGGTTATGAAAATTACCAACATTTTAGCTTTGCAGTAAATGGCGGATATAGTTATCAAACAGCCAAAGTTTCAGAGATTGTCCCAAGTGATTTTAAGGATTACGTAAAAGGACTGAAATCTGGTTATCACTTTGGAGGCGATTTAACTTATTACTTTACTGAACCACTAGGGTTTGGAATAAAGTACTACCAATTTAAATCCTCAAATAGTTTGGCTAACATCTATCTCGAAGACAGTGATGGCAATAGAACATATGGTAAAATGAGCGACGATTTAACGATTTCGTTTATTGGCCCAACATTTTCAACAAGACTTTTAAATCATAATAAAAACAACGCTTTACTGATGAACTTATCATTAGGTTATATGGGTTATTTAAACGATAAAGTTATAATCGATAAGTATAAAATGACAGGTAATACAATGGGATTGTCCGTTGATGTTGGATATGATATTGGATTGTCAGAATATTTGTCGTTAGGATTTCAAATTTCATTTTTGACAGGAACTTTATTTCAATATGAATGGAATAATGGAACAATGACAGGAACGGTTAAATTAGAAAAGGGTGAGTATGAAAGCTTAAATCGGATTGATTTTTCAGTTGGGTTAAGATTCAATAGATAAGAACTCTGCTTAACACCGTCGCCGTTACTTCGTTTTAATAGAATCTGGTTGGTTCGTAACTATATCGCCTACTTATCCGTCTTCATGTAAACTAATTTAATTAGAGATGAAGAAAACTATCCTTCTATGCATGCTTGTCGGAGCATTTAACACGGTTCTTGTTGGACAATCTAAAACTGATATTTTTGACCAATTACAGGAAAATGTCTGGTATATGCGAACTTCTGATGCCAGCACTCTTTTGTATATTACCAGTATTGGTGCAGGCGATACAATTGTGACTCTTCACGGGGGACCGGGTAATGATTTTAATTATCTGGTTGATGCAGTAAAGGAAAATTCCGAAAAAAATACTTTTATCCTCTTTGATCAAAGGGGTAGTTTGTTGTCTCCTGTAGATGATTCTCTAATAAGTAGTCTGACGCTTGATGTGATAGTGGAAGATCTGGAAACACTCAGGAAATCACTTAAACAGGTGGATATTCCGGTGATATTGGTTCTTCGTCAAA
>DIOT01000024.1 GCA_002426195.1 Bacteroidales bacterium UBA5507
AGGGAAAGTATTCAAGTATTAATTCCATGAGAATCAAAAGATTTAACAGATATAACATGAAAAAAGAATCAAACTCAATGTCCAGAAGACATTTTCTGGCTCTCTCAGGGGCAATGGCAGGAACAACGTTGATCAATCCTTCATCCCCAATTTACGCATCTACAGCAGAAACTTTGCAACCCGCAAAAAAAACTCGAATAGCCATGGTAGGTACGGGTGTTCGGGGAACAGGCATGTGGGGAAGAAGCGTTGTTCAAAGCTATCCCAACTACATTGAATTCGTTGGGCTTTGCGATATCAATCCGGGGAGAGTAGTTTTAGCCAAAGAGACGATGGGGGTTTCGTGCCCTACATTCACTGATTTTGAGAAAATGATGAAAGAGGCTAAACCGGAAGTGTTAATTGTAACAACGGTAGATAATACACACGATCAGTTTATTATCAGGGGGATGGAATTAGGGGCCGACATTATCGTAGAAAAGCCGATGACAACCGACGAGAAGAAAATGCAGGCTATAATCGATGCAGAAAAAAGAACCGGGAAGAAGTGCAGGGTTACTTTTAATTACCGCTATTCTCCTCACCGGGTGAAGATGTGGGAACTCCTTCGGGCAGGAGAGATAGGGGAACTCACCTCCGTCGACTTCCACTGGTATCTGGACACGTCTCATGGTGCTGATTACTTCAGGAGATGGCACAGATTAGTTGAAAAAAGCGGTTCTTTATGGGTTCACAAAGCCAGCCATCATTTTGATCTTCTAAATTGGTGGATTGATAGTGACCCTGAGAGCGTATATGCTTTAGGAGAGTTAAATTTTTATGGAAAAAACGGTCCTTTCAGGGCAGTAAACTGCCGCACCTGTCCCCACACCAGTCAATGTAGTTTTTATTTTGATATAATGAAAAATGAAAACATGAAGCGGTTGTATGTCGATAATGAAAAATACGATGGATATCTGAGGGATGGTTGTGTGTTTAAAAACGACGTTGATATTTACGATAAAATGGCAGCAACAATCCGGTATAAAAACGGCGTTCAGGTTGCTTACTCCCTGACCACCTATTCTCCCTATGAAGGCTACAGAATCGCTTTTAACGGAACAAAAGGACGTATAGATGCATGGATCGAAGAATCAAGGCCTACGAAGGACGTAAATTTTGATGAAATTGTGCTGTTTAAAAACTTCTCCAAAAGGCAATACATTCAAATACCTCACGGCACCTCAGGACATGGAGGTGGAGATGCCTTGCTGAAAGATCAAATCTTTGTTCCCAACACCGAAGACCCATACAAACAGGCTGCCGGCATAAGAGACGGAGCACTTGCCTGCCTGGTGGGAATCGCCGCCAGAAAAAGTATTGCGGCAGGAGCACCTGTTATGATCGAGAGCTTGACGTCAATTAAACCGCAAGCGAAAAAAGAATACAAGAGAGTATAACTGAAATTAAAAAAGCAGAATAAAAATCATCTCCCCTGGATTGAGGCATTTTTTTTATGTCAACCAGTCACAAATGAAAAGAATTTATTGATTTTTTTATTCTAATATCCTGACACTGATGAAGCTACTTCTGAACTTGATTCAGAAGTAGCTTATACACAATTTCACTCATCCTAATTTTTGACAGATATCACTGTCAACAAATTAATTAAGAATATCTGCATACGATAGCTTAACAAAAATCAATACAAAATGCAGGTGAAATCACTTTTATAAATAAGCCTAGACCAAAATATTTTGATTTAAATACCTAAAAATTAAAACTTATGAACCGAGAAGCGCATCCAGAACATACAAGACATTGTCACAAATTTTTATACTTGTTTATTATTTTAACGATTCAACTAATTCTTGGCATACCTATTCTTTATGCTGAATCCGGAAATTGGGTAAATAATGAAAGTTCGATTACTGATCAGTTGCCGACAAAAAAAATAACCGGCAACATTGTTGATATCAACAAGATACCCATAATTGGAGCTAACATTATCGAAAAAGGCACAACCAACGGTACGATAACTGATATTGACGGCAACTTTGCTTTAGAGATTGGAAATAATTCTGTCATATTAATTTCCTATATAGGGTATTTAGACCAGGAAATAAATACTTCTGGCAGGTCAACCTTTAACATCACATTGCTGGAAGATACCAAGCAACTGGATGAAGTGGTAGTAGTCGGTTATGGAACGATGAGGAGAAGCAGCCTAACAGGCTCAATTTCAAGAGTTGAAGCTGAAAAAATAGAAGCCTTCCCCAGTACAAATGTCTTGGATGCCATGCAAGGACAAGCTGCCGGCATCTTTATCACGCCATCGCGTCAACCCGGAGAATCCCCATCTATAAGAATCAGAGGTAGTAGGTCTCTTTCGGCAGGAAACAACCCTTTATTAATTATTGATGGGATGCCGGGTAGTTGGGATAATTTAGTAAGCCAGGACATCGCATCTATGGAAATATTAAAAGATGCAGCTGCTACAGCTATTTACGGCTCCCGTGCTGCAAATGGAGTCGTATTAGTAACTACAAAATCAGCCTCTCAAGGCAAATTGAGTATTGAGGTGGGTTCATACATAGGCATTAACACTTATGATTTTATAAAAATGCAGTCAGCAGAGAAATATGCAGAACTCATTCGGGATGTCATGAGGTACCAAACACACGGCGTTATGAATAAGGAATTATGGGAAAATACTTTTATTGACACAAAAAAAGGGATGGAGATGTTCAATTCAACCTGGGCTGAAAATTATTACGAAAATGGAATAAATTTCGACTGGCAAGAAGCTTTATTTAACAACTCATCATTAAATCAAGGGCACAACATTAGCATTGCTAACCAAACCGATAAAATAGGATACAGATTAAGCTATAACTATCAAGAAGATAATTCATATTATAAAACTGTCAATTTTAGACGACATGTCCTAAGTTCAAATGTCAACATGAAATTAGCAAAATGGTTAAGCTTGGGGATGATAAACCGGATTGTCTTCAGAGAAAATTCTGGCTGGCCGGATAATATGTGGGATAACATGCGCCGTATGACACCTTTCGAGACACCCTATATTGATGATGACTCTTCAAAAGGATTAAAAGATGCGATCGGAAAAGAAAAATATGTAAATGCCCTTTGGAATTATGAAAAAGGCTATCTTGTTCATGAAAATAAAGGAAAAATGGGAGACCTGATCTTAAAATTAGATATAAAACCAATCGATTGGCTTACCTTAACAACAAATCTTAAAATTGATTATAACGATCGGTCCAGGGGTATTTATAGGGATTCTAAAACCAGTTATCAAAATTTAGGGCTGAATTATGCAAGTATGGAAAAGACTTCTGACTTTGGATATACGTGGAACGGTATCTTAAATTTTGACAAAATATTTAGAGATACGCACAAGATAATGAGTACTGCTGTGGTGGAAGCAATTCAGGAAAAAGATGAATGGGTGGGTGCCTCTTCTCAAAATATTCCCGCACAGTATATGGATTATCATTTTCTTCAATCGGGAATAATAAATAGAGATATTTGGTCGGGATACGAGAAAACCACATTATTATCTTATATGTTCAGAACTCAATATGAATATATGGGAAAATACTTATTCAATTTTGCAGTTCGAACAGACGGGTCTTCCCGGTTGGCTGAAGGTAACAAATGGAGAACTTTCCCATCCATGTCGATGGCATGGGTGTTGACTGAAGAGGAATTTATGAAAAATCAGTCCCTTTTTACGGTTCTCAAGCTGAGAGGCAGCTACGGTGAAGTAGGAAATCAAGCCATATCAGCTTATCAAACACTTACTACTTTAACACAAGGCGCTTATAGTTGGGCAGGAAATGGAATTTATACCTGGCAACCAAGCGGAATAGCCAACAAGAGGCTGGGATGGGAGGTTTCAAAAACATGGAATACTGGACTTGATTTTAACATCTTAAAAAATAAATTATCAGGGGGTATTGAACTATACAGCACTATTAATGAAGATCTTCTTATGCAGCGATCAATACCTCAGAGCACGGGATTCAGTAATATTTGGCAAAATATTGGCAAAACATCCAATAAAGGGGTCGAAATATCCTTATCTTCCGAATTGATTTCAAGAAAAGAATTCAAGTGGAACATCAGCTCCATGACTTCAAGGAATTGGAACAAAATCATAGATTTAGCCGATGGGAAAGACAACAGAGGAAATCGATGGTTTATAGGTCATCCGATCAGTGTTATCTGGGATCATAAAAAGACGGGGATTTGGCAAATTGAAGAAGCTGAGGAAGCAAAAAAATACAAAATGTAGCCCGGGGAAATAAAATTAATCGACAGAGACGGTGACCTTGCTTTCACAGATAACGACCGGTTTATTCTGGGACAAAAAGAACCAAAGTGGATTACCTCTCTTCAAAACAATTTGAAATATAAAAATATTGACTTTTCATTCAATATCGTTGGCCAATTTGGCCATCTTATCACTGCAAGCAATTACACTCAAGAATGGAATGCTGACAAAATGATGATTGACGCTGTTGACTGGTGGACACCACTTAACCCGACAAATGATTGGCCGAGGGCGCACACGGCTCAGTCACACAAATTTAACGGCACGTTGTCGATTTTTAACGGCGATTTCATAAAAATGCAAAATATCTCCTTAGGATATGATCTTAGTAGCTTTTTCTCCAAAGTTGACCTAAAAAAACTAAGGATCTATTTCCAGGCAAGCAATCCCTTTTACTTTTACAAATCTTGTCCTCCTGATGTTAATCCGGAACAACCAAACACAATGTACACAATTCCATCATCCTACGTGATGGGTATTAATTTAAATTTTTAAAATACTTTATAAACAGAAAAATATGAAAAAGTTAGTTTTCTTTATATTTGCATTAACTCTTTTTGGATGTCAAGATTTTTTAAAAGAAGAATCCAAGAGCCAGATGACCGAAAATTACTATGAGACAGAGCAGGGGTTATATGAAGGAGTTGGTGGTGTATATACTGTATGCAGAGCATTATACCAACATCACATGTTTCGTCTTAATTACTTTGGTGATTTGGTTGAAAACGCTTCATCAATGAATAATTCCTACGATCAGGCAGCAAACGTTAGCTGGGATTCATTAAACGATGTCTTTGCGAATTTACATAAAGGTATTATGATTATTAATCGCCTTGAGAAGATTATTGGTGAGAATCCGGACAATCAAACAAAAGAAATTTATCTGGCAGAAATAAGGTTATTAAGGGCTTTCTTTTACCAAATTCAAGTAGAGGTATGGGGCAAGTACGGCCATTTCCAAGATAAGGTTTATACAGAATATGACCCGGAGATGCTTAATATAAATCAACAGTCTGTTGAGTTTTTCTATACACAAATTCTGAAAGATGTAAATTATGCGATTGAGAAATTACCAATAAAAGCGGAAGTCAAAGAAATCGGAAAACTCACACAAGGAGCAGCTAAAGCACTAAAAGCAAGATTCTTATTGGCAATTTCTGGATATTCGAACTCTGAATATAGCTCACAACCGGAATACAATTTACATTCAAAATTAGGATATGCTTCGATTGAAAGCCTTTATACCGAGGCTAAGAATTTAGCGTTAAGTGTAATTAGCGATTATGGCTATAAAATGGAAAATGAATATAGCGAAGTTTTCAATGCATACAACAAAACAAGCGATGAAATTATATGGGCTGTACAATGGACAACCGATAAGATGTTTAACGATCCTGCTCAATATTTTCACAGACCTGGGATAGGTCGCACAAGCGAAACATCCGTAATGCATATAAACAATAACGGAACAACAACCGCCTCCACAAAATCGCTGGTTGTCACTCGAATAAACACTGATGGAAAAACACTTAAATACTCAATGCCTTCTCACTCAATGTTTTATGGCAGAGAATACAGGCATATAATGCCTAATTTTCATTGGATAACCATGTATGCGGATAACGATAAACGTAAGCTTGCCAATTTTGAAACGTTGTACGTAAAAATTGATGACGACAAGGCTCCTCCTGTAAACATTACAGATACAGTATGTTATATGCCAATAAGAGCAATTACCGCTGAAGAAGATAAAAGATATAGCGACTGGGTGGCTTCAGGAGATCCCCATGCTTATTTTTTAGATGGATTAAACGAAGTATTTGATATGGATGATCCTTCGTCCGAATACTATGGGGGTCCTCTTAAACATAGAAGCAGATACTACAGCCTGAAAAAGTTTTATGACAGATCGAGGACCGAAATGGGTAAACAGGAGACTGGAAATGCAAATGCAATATTGATAAGACTACCGGAAATGCACTTAATCGTGGCAGAGTGCAACTGGAAGCTTAACTTAGGAGATGAGTCTGTTTATGCTGCTCTCAAACCTATATGGGAAAGATCCTTTACGAACTTGGCTGATGCTGATGTTTATAAAAAAGGAGTTATTGATATTGATTTTATAATAGATGAATATCAAAGAGAATTGGGTATGGAGTTCAACAACTTTTTCATTTTGAAAAGAACACGCAAACTAGTAGACAGAATCAAAAAATACAATCCTAAAAGCAGAGAAGAAACTGTTGATAATATTCAAAGATGGAAAGACTACGTCAATGATAGTCACTATATAAAGCCTCTTCCTCAAAATCAGGTCAATAATTTCAGAAACATAACAAAAGATATGTTGCCTCCCGGGTATGATTACGGATCAATGTAAAGCGTTAATTCATTAGAACTATCTATCAAATTTTATAATTTAGAAAATGAAAAAAACAGTTAAAGCCCT